>CAVQYI010000017.1:440000-939544 GCA_963718135.1 uncultured Pseudomonadota bacterium
GGTCAGCGAGTTACTTTCAGTGGCAAGGCTAACCGAATAGGGGAGCCGTAGGGAAACCGAGTCTTAATCGGGCGTTTCAGTCGCTGGGAGTAGACCCGAAGCCAGTCGATCTATCCATGTCCAGGGTGAAAGTAGGGTAACACCTACCGGAGGCCCGAACGAACCACTGTTGCAATAGTGCGTCGATGAGGTGTGGATAGGAGTGAAAGGCTAATCAAGGCTGGCGATAGCTGGTTCTCCCCGAAAGCTATTTAGGTAGTGCCTCGTGTCATTCACCCCTGGGGGTAGAGCACTGTTTAGACTAGGGGAACATCCCGTTCTACCAAATCTATGCAAACTCCGAATACCAGGGAGTGCTATCACGGGAGACACACGGCGGGTGCTAACGTCCGTCGTGAAGAGGGAAATAACCCAGACCATCAGCTAAGGTCCCAAAGTCTCGGCTAAGTGGTAAACGATGTGGGAAGGCTAAAACAGCTAGGAGGTTGGCTTAGAAGCAGCCATCCTTTAAAGAAAGCGTAATAGCTCACTAGTCTAGTCGGCCCGCGCGGAAGATTTAACGGGGCTCAAGCCGAGCACCGAAGCTATGGGTGTGGCGGTCTTCGGATCGTCACGCGGTAGGGGAGCGTTCTGTAAGCCTGCGAAGGTGAACTGTGAGGTTTGCTGGAGGTATCAGAAGTGCGAATGCTGACATGAGTAACGTTAATGCGGGTGAAAAACCCGCACGCCGAAAACCCAAGGTTTCCTGAGCTATGTTAATCAGCTGAGGGTGAGTCGGTTCCTAAGGCGAGACCGAAAGGTGTAGTCGATGGAAAGCAGGTTAATATTCCTGCACCGATTATTACTGCGATGGGGTGACGGAGAAGGCTAAACGATCCGGGGTTGGTTCCCGGTTCAAGCGTGTAGGGAGGGTCTCCAGGTAAATCCGGAGGCTCGTTAATCCCGAGGCGCGAGTACGAGGTTTCTTCGGAAACCGAAGTCGTTGATGCCACGCTTCCAGGAAAAGCCTCTAAGCTTCAGGTAATAATCGACCGTACCGCAAACCGACACTGGTGGGTGAGAGGAAAACTCTAAGGCGCTTGAGAGAACTCGGGTTAAGGAACTCTGCAATTTGACACCGTAACTTCGGGAGAAGGTGTGCCTTTGTTGGTGAAGGGATTTACTCCCTGAGCTGATAGAGGTCTCAGATAATCGGGGGCTGCGACTGTTTACCAAAAACACAGGACTCTGCGAACACGAAAGTGGATGTATAGGGTCTGACGCCTGCCCGGTGCCGGAAGGTTAATTGATGGGGTCAGCCGCAAGGCGAAGCTCTTGATCGAAGCCCCGGTAAACGGCGGCCGTAACTATAACGGTCCTAAGGTAGCGAAATTCCTTGTCGGGTAAGTTCCGACCTGCACGAATGGCGTAACGCTGGCCCCACTGTCTCGACCCGAGACTCAGTGAACTTGAAATCGCTGTGAAGATGCGGCGTAGCTGCGGAAAGACGGAAAGACCCCGTGAACCTTTACTATAGCTTTACACTGAACTTTGAATTTGTTTGTGTAGGATAGCTGGGAGCCTACGAAGTGGGGACGCTAGTTCTCATGGAGGCAACCTTGAAATACCAGCCTGACAACTTCGCAGTTCTAACCTTGGCCCGTAATCCGGGTCGGGGACAGTGTATGGTGGGTAGTTTGACTGGGGCGGTCTCCTCCCAAAGAGTAACGGAGGAGTGCAAAGGTACCCTCAGCGCGGTCGGTCATCGCGCATAGAGTGCAATCGCATAAGGGTGCTTAACTGTGAGACGGACATGTCGAACAGGTACGAAAGTAGGTGATAGTGATCCGGTGGTTCTGTATGGAAGGGCCATCGCTCAACGGATAAAAGGTACTCCGGGGATAACAGGCTTATTCCTCCCAAGAGTCCACATCGACGGAGGAGTTTGGCACCTCGATGTCGGCTCATCACATCCTGGGGCTGTAGCAGGTCCCAAGGGTATGGCTGTTCGCCATTTAAAGTGGTACGCGAGCTGGGTTCAGAACGTCGTGAGACAGTTCGGTCCCTATCTTCCGTAGCCGTTGGAGAATTGAGGGTGAGTTGCTCCTAGTACGAGAGGACCGGAGTGAACGTATCTCTGGTGTTCCGGTTGTCACGCCAGTGGCACTGCCGGGTAGCTATATACGGACGGGATAACCGCTGAAAGCATCTAAGCGGGAAGCCCCCCCCAAGATTAGTTCTCCCTAGACCTTTAAGGTCTCTAAAGGGCCGTCGAAGACTACGACGTTGATAGGCTGGGTGTGTACGCGCAGTAATGCGTTTAGCTAACCAGTACTAATTGCCCGTGAGGCTTGACCATATAACACCCAAGCGATTTGTCCTAACGTGCAAATCCCGTTGGGTAATGACTGACTTGAATGCGACTAAGTCGAAACAAATTGTCCGAATTGGCGGCGGGGGCGAGGCATGAATCGCCCCCATCGCAGCTGGTTTGCCTGGCGGCCATAGCGAGCGGGAACCACCCGATCCCTTTTCGAACTCGGAAGTGAAAACGCTCTGCGCCGATGCTAGTGTCGACTTTGTCGATGCGAAAGTAGGTCACTGCCAGGCTCTTGATTTCCGTGAGGAAGGAAAAACCCCCGTCGGGCAACCGGCGGGGGTTTTTTTGTGCCGAACCGCCGAATTCCCTAGAGCCCGGCATTGCGCGCGGCGACGCGCGCGATCATCGACCAATCGACGTCGGCGCCTTCGACCGCGATCGTCTGCAGAAGATGATCGCGCAATACCGACAGGAACGGCATCGGCACGCGCAGGTCCTCGGCGGACTGGCCGACGAGTCGCATGTCCTTGAGGCCGAGCGGCGCCGCGAATCCCGGCGGCCGATATTTTCCCTGGAGCACCGTCGCGCCGTAGTTGCGGTACACGGGCGCGTCGAACAGAGAATTCGTCAGCACCTCGAGCAGAGTCGCCTTTTCCACGCCGCCCTTCTCCGCGAGCGCGAACGACTCGCCGAGCGCCTCGATCGCCGCGAGGATCATGAAATTGCCGCAGAGCTTCACGAGATTGGCCGCCGACGGCGTCGAGCCGACCTGAAACACGCGTTGTCCGATCGCCGCGAACGCCGGCGCGGCGCGCGCCAGATCCTCGTCGTGGCCCGCCGCGACGATGAACAATTTCGCGGCCGCCGCCGCGTCGGGACGGCCGAATACCGGCGCCGAAACGAATCGTTGCCCGCGCTCGGTGTGGCGCGCGCAGACTTCCGCCGCGGTGCGGGTGCTGATCGTGCTCATGGAAATGTGTAGCGCGCCCGCCGCGAGCCCCGCCATGAGGCCCGTCTCACCCTGCAGCACGTTGCGCAACGCATCATCGTCGCTCAGCATGGTGAAGACAATTTCCCGGTCGATGCAGGCGTCCTGCGGCGTTGCCGCAAACGTGGCGCCCGCTTCGGCGAACGCTCGCGCCTTCGCGGCGGTACGGTTCCAGACGGCGACATCGTGGCGCGCACGCACGAGATTCATCGCGATCGCGGCACCCATTTGGCCGAGGCCTAGAAATCCGATCTGCATTGCGGGATCTCCTACGATCGCGTCGCCGCGGTTGGTGGATTTTTAATCAAAAGCCGTTGACAGGCATCAGTAAAAACCTGAATGTATCACCCAAGCGCGAACGGATTGCGCTCGATTATAAACGGGAGATCACGGAGGAGATCGAAGCGGTGCACCGCAATGCGATCGACCATGGGCGCCTGATGCGCGAGTCGACGGACCGTGTGGAGAGCGCTCTGCACAGTGACAATCCGCGCGAGCAGCTCATCGCGAGCCGATTGCTCGAAAGTCCTGTCGCGTTCAGGCGATGGGAGAGCGAACATTCGGACATCATGCGCGAAGTCGCCAATCATGGCTTTCGCCGCACGCAAGCGGTCCTGCTGAAGAAGGCGGCGTTTCGCATGATCCACCGCAAAGCGCTGTTCGAGTACTTGCGCGACGCCCGCCTTCGCGGTGACCAACGCAGGCGCGTCGTGGCCGTGTTCCATCCGACGCAGGACTTCTCCCATGCCCTCATCGCGGAACATGGGCTGTACCTGCGAAAGGCGTGTAGCTTCCTCTGCACGAGTCACGTGGGCGGCCGGGTCGTGCAGGACATCGGATTTTTCGACCCGATGCAGCGCTACCAATCCCTTTACACCGAGTATTTCCAGATCTTCTGCAGCGTGCAGCTCATGGCGGAATCCGCCGAGGACCTCGTGCCGCAATCGGCGCTGCTGCCCTTGCTGAAGTACCAGCTCGAAGAGTGCCGCGCCGCGATCATGAGCCCGCACGTCCACCTGGAGCGCTTGCAGAAGGACGCCCGCGCGCGCGATGCGACCGGCGACACCGTGCGGTTGCCCATTCTGCGCGGCGAATTATAGGGTCCGCCGCGGCTCAAGCGCGCAGCAGCGCGATCTTGCGTTCCTTCAGCGACGGCGGCGTCCATTGGTAAATCCAGGTTTCCGTCAACGCGTGTCCGCGAATCCGCAGGAACAGGCGCAGGTCGATCGGATCGACGCGCTCGTCCGGCCTGATGTCGAACAGCGCCCGATAACCTTTGAATTCCGGCACGTAATGAGCCGTGACGAGCTCCACCGAACCGCGCGACGTGGTGACGACCGCTTCGACGGGCGCATTGGGCGCGAGCGCGCCGAGTTCGCCGCCGGCGAAGTCGACCGCGAAATGCCAGGAGTAATAGCTGCGCTTCTGGCCGATCGTGCCGCCCAGACCCGTGCGGGTCGCGATCGTGTGCGCGAGCGGCGGACCGTAGGGCATCTTCGTGCCCCAATACAGGCGATAGCTGAACAGCAGTTCCTCGCCCGCCGCCGGCTTTCGCTCCGGATTCCAGAACGCGACGATATTATCGAAGGTTTCGTCGACCGTCGGGATCTCGACGAGCTGCACGGCGCCCGGACCCCAGCCGCCGCCGGCGTCGAGGGGTTCGACCCAGAGACTCGGGCGGCGGTCGTAATACACGCCGTCGTCCTGGTAGTGGTCGAAGTTTCGGTCGCGCTGCAGTAGGCCGAAGCCGCGCGGATTCTTGTCGAAATACGAGTTCACGCGCAGCTGCGACGGGTTCGTGAGCGGCCGCCAGATCCACTCGCCGGTCCCCGTCCACAGCGACAGTCCGTCCGAATCGTGGATTTCCGGGCGCCAATCGTACGCTTCGCGCCGATCGTTTTCGCCGTAGAAGTACATGCTCGTCAGTGGCGCGATCCCGAGCTGTTCGATGCGCTTGCGCGGATAGAATGCGGCATCGATGTCCATGATCTGCGTGCCTCCGGGCGAGAGCTTCATGCGCAGCGCACCGGCGACGCTCGGCGAATCCATGAGCGCATACAAGGTCAACGTTCCGGCGCCCTTCGCCGGCCGCTCGAACCAGAAAGCCGTGAACCGTGGGAATTCCTCGCTGCGGTCGGCGACCACGGTATCGACCGCGAGCGCGCGCGCGGAGAGCCCATATTGACGCGTATCCTCGCCGACGGCGCGGAAATAGCTCGCGCCGAGAAACGCGGCGATGTCGGCCTTCCAATCGGTGACGAATTGCACCCGAAAGCCGGCGAATCCAGGCTTTCCGCGCATCGACTCCGGGTCGATGCCGCTCTCGCCGAAGTCGAACATGGCCGGGGTCGTATACAATCTCGCGGGCGCCGCCGTCGATGACTTCGAACAACCGCACCGGATCCATGAAGCCGCGGCCGACGTGAAAGAACTGCAGCCGAAAATCGAGGCCGTCGGCCTCCCAGAGCGAGTGGTCCGGCCGAAACCGGATCGACTGAAATTGATCATAACCGAGCTTCGCCAACGCGGCCGGCAGCGGCGCGACGGCGGCGGTGTACGGTCGGTTCGCCGACCAACGCGCCTTTCCCTTGAGCCACGCGAAGTCGAAGGCCGACGTCGCGACGCCGGCGTCCGTCGCCTGCGCCGCCACGGCGCGCGAGCCGCGCAGCAGCCGCGCGGCCGCGACGACCACGGCCGTCTTCAATATCTCGCGTCGACGCAACATGATTTTCCTCGGTGCATTGGCTCTCTCAGATGAAAAAATTCGGGCGCGGCGCATCCGGCAGCAGCGCGAGCCGCGCGAGCATGCGCGCGTCGCCCGCGACCTCTATGCGTTCGTGCGGCGTCAGCCACTCGAGGGCCTCCTCGAGGAAACGTGCATCGCGAATTTTTTGTTCCGCGGTCAAGGCGTGCGGATTCGGCTCGCCGCGCGGTTCGGCGGGCCGGGCGAGGTTGCCGTCGATGTGAGCCCAGCGCGCCTCGCGATTGCGCGCGAGGTGCCGCAAGCCGTCCCGCGGCAGCGCGGCCGCGCCGCTGCGCAGCTCCTGCCGGCGCCTCACGATCGGCGGCGGGTCGGCCTCTTCGGGCGTGCGCAGCAAGGCGACGCGCGCGAGCCGGCGCCCGACCGATTCGCTGCCGCTCATGCGCGATAGCGGCACCGACAAGAACAAGCCGAGGAGCGCGGGGGAGACCCAGGCGAGCATCGGCGGCGACAGGAACCAGACGATGATCGCGGTGACGCAGCTGAGGATGAAATGCCGCTCGTGGAAGCTCCAGGCCTCGCGCCACGTGTTTCCGCCCGCATCGCGCCGCTGCGGCTTCCAGCCGGAGTCGCGCCCCATGACGATCTCGATCACGTGGCGGCACTGGATCAGCATGAGAATGGGAGCGTACAGCGCCGACAGGATCACTTCCAAGAGAACGCTCGCCGTGACGCCGATCACCCCGCCGGCGCCGCGTCGAATGCGCGCGCAAAGCAGCGCCCGCAAAAACCCGATCGCCTTCGGAATCAGCAGGACGGCCATGCTGAACCAGAACAGATTCGTCATCACCTGCGTGTTGAATCGCGGCCAGGTGGGGAACAGCTGGAAGTCCTGGGTGAAATACTCGGGGCGGATCAGGTGCGACTGCAGCGCGAGCGCGAAGCCGATGGTCAGCAGGATGAGCCACAGAGGCGACGACAAGTAGCTCATGATGCCGATCGCCAGATGCAGCCGGCTCGTGAAGGACAGGCCGGTCGCGCCGATCACCTTCGTGTGCTGAAGGTTGCCTTGAGCCCAACGCCGATCGCGGACCGCGAGGTCGAACAGCGAGGGCGGAGACTCCTCCCATGAGCCGGCGAGCGCGGTCGTCATGCGTACTTTCCAGCCGCGGCGCCGCAGCAGCGCCGCTTCGACGAAATCATGCGACAGTACGAAACCGCCGAACGGTTTGCGCCCCGAGAGTTGTGGAAGTCCGCAACTCTGCGCGAACGCGGCGACCCGGATGATTGCATTGTGGCCCCAGTAGTTGCCGCTGTCGCCGGACCAGGCGGCGAGGCCGCGCGTGACCACGGGTCCGTAGACGCGCGCCGCGAACTGCTGCAGCCGGCCGAAGAACGTGCGCGCGCCGATCAGCACCGGAGCCGTCTGCAGGATGCCGAGCGCGGGATCCGCGTCCATCGCCGCGCTGAGTCCCTCGAGTGTCGCCGCGTCGAGCAGGCTGTCGGCGTCGAGTACGATCATGTAGTCGTAGCGGCCGCCCCAGCGCTTGACGAAGTCCTCGATGTTGCCGGATTTGCGCGCGATGTTCCGCCAGCGGCGGCGGTACCAGACCGGCATCACGCCGGCGAGCGCGCCGCGCAGGCGGTCGATGGCGAGGGTCTCGCGGATCCAGGCGTCGGCGTCGGTGGAATCCGACAGGATGACGATCTCGAACCGGCGGTTCGCGCCGATTCGCGTCAACCCCTCGGCCATCGCCTGCAGCGAGGTCACCGTGCGCAGCGGGTCCTCGTTGTAGATCGGCATCACGAGCGCGGTCAGCGTCGCCGGCGCTCCGGGCTTCGGCCGAGGCGCGGGCTCGCGGCGCTTGGACGAGCCCGCGAACACCGAGCCCGCGGCGAACGCGATCCAACTCAAGGATATCGCGAAGAAGAAGATCATGAGCCCCTGGAGCAGCGTCATGCTCGCGAAGCGAACGACTTGCAGCATTTGATGGATGCCGTACGCGCTGACGCCGAGCGCAACGCTCGCGAGGATGATCCGCGCGAACAGAACTGCGAACGCGATCGTCGCCGGATGCTCGCGCGGCGGCTTGCGGATACAGGTCCTGTTCGGGCATGTCGAGCGGCGATTCGGGCGGCATGCCACCCTGCTGCGCTCGAGCTTCGATGGCGACGGCCGAATTCATCGCGCGGTCCATCGGTACAGCCAAGTCTCGGTGACGGGGTGGCCGTCACTCGTGACCTGTAGCCGCAGTTCGATCAGATCGGCGTCCCTGGGGTCGAGTTCGAAGCTCGCGCGAATTCCATGGATTTCAGGGTTCGACACCAGCATCACATGCGATAGTCTACCCGCCGACGCGGATAGCGCGACGCGCAGGCCGTCGACGTTGTCTCCCGCGCCGACGAAATCGATCTGGAATACGCGCCGTTTGCCGTCGACACTCGCGCCGGAGCGGGTCGCGACGACCTCCCCTAGTCCCTTGGGCAGCGCGGGTTCCGCCAGCCAATTCACGCGATACGCGTAGTGCGCGCTGGCGCCGGCCGGCAAGGGTTTGGCAGGCCGGAAAAAGGCGACGATATTGTCGTTGGTCTCCCTGGTCGAGGGGATTTCGACGAGTTCGACGGCGCCTGGCCCGAAATTGCCGCGCGGCTCGACCCAGGCGCTCGGCCGCTTCTCGTATTGCGCATCCAGATCCTCGAAATCGCGTTGCTGCCGCGAGCGCTGCGCCAAGCCGAAGCCTTGCGGCGGCTCGGTCGTGAACGTCGATATCTGCAGCTTCGTGGGGTTCGCGAGCGGCCTCCAGATGTGCTCCCCGGCCTTGGTCGTGATCTGCAAGCCGTCGGAATCGTGGACCTCGGGCCGGTAGTCGTCGAAGCGGCCGCGATTGGTCTCGTCGAACAAGAACATCGAGGTGAGCGGCGCGACCCCGTAGGAACGCAGTTCCGTGCGCGGAAACAGCGTCAGATCGACGTCCATCGTCGTCTCGACGCCGGATTTCACCGTGAAGCGATACGCGCCGGTGGTCGACCGGCTTTCGAGCAATGCGTAGATGACCGCATCGGTCGCATCCTTGCGCGGGCGCTCGACCCAGAAGTGCGTGAACGCGGGAAATTCCTCGCCCGAAGGCTCCGCCGTGTTGATCGCGAGGCCTCGTCCCGACAGGCCGTAAACCTCGTGCTGCGCCACCGCGCGGAAATAGCTCGCGCCTTGGAAGACGAGAAACTCATCCCAAGCGCGCCGCGAGTTCAGGTGGCTCAGCATCCGAAACCCGGACAGCGGCAGATACGCGGTCGGCGGCGGCGGGCTCGACTTGCTGAAATTGAACATCGCCGGCGTCGCGAGCAGATCCCGCACGACGCCGTCGTCGACGATCGAGATCTTGACGCCCGGCTGGAAATTGAACCCCGCGGGCAACGGTTCCAGGCGGAACGGCAAATTGCCGGCGCGCCAAACGTCGGCTTGCGGATCGAAGCGGATGCTGCGGAACTGATCGGGACTCAGCCGGTTGAGCCATGCCGGTACGCTGGACTTTTGCGGCACGTAGGGCGCCGCTGCGCGGCGCTTGGCTTCCGCGAGCACGGTCTCGAAGGAAAAAGCGGGCGCCGCGGGGGGCGCTTTGCCGGGTGCGGGCCGCCGCACGGCGGCCGCGGCATGCAGCGCAAGACAGCACAGCGAGAGCGTCGCGAACGACTTGGCGAATGAAACCGGCAAGGGCTCTACCTCGTTTAAGTTGCCAGATCGGCCCGTCGATCCGCTCGCAGGAACCGCTTACGATGGAGAATGGGCCGGGCGCTGTCAACGGGCACCCACTCCGGCGCCCGGCTGTGATAGCTTCGCTCGATGTCCCGTGGTGAACCGCAGAGCGCCGGCTCGGTATTGATGGTGCGGCCCGCGTGCTTTTGCTTCAATCCGCAGACGGCCTCGAGCAACGCGTTTCAGCGTGCGCCGGACTCGGGGAGCGCGGCGCGCGACCAGGCCCCGGTCCTCGCCGAGTTCGACGGCGTCGTACGCGCGTTGCGGCGCGCCGGCGTCGAGGTCATCGTTGCCGCCGACACCAAGGACCCCGAAAAGCCGGATGCGATCTTTCCGAACAACTGGGTGAGCTTCCACCACGACGGCAGCGTCGTGCTCTATCCCCTGTGCGCGCCGAACCGGCGCGCCGAGCGCCGCGAGGAAGTGATCGAACAAGTGGTGCGCGACGGCGGATTCCGGGTCGCGCGCACCGTCGACTTGAGCTATCGCGAGGCGGACGCGCGCTACCTCGAGGGAACCGGCAGCCTCGTGCTCGACCGCACCGCGCATATCGCCTATGCGGGACTGTCGCCGCGGACCGATCTCGACGTGCTCGGCGAGTTCGCGCAGCGGCTGGACTACGAACTCGTGACGTTCGAGACCGCGGATGAGACTTCGCGGCCCGTCTATCACACGAACGTCATCATGTGCGTCGGCGGGCGCTTCGCGGTCGTTTGCGGCGAGGCGATCGCGGCGCCGCTCGGCCGTGCTGCGGTGTTCGCGAAGTTGACGGCGAGCGGACACGAGATCGTCGACATTTCCATGCGCCAGATGCACGCGTTCGCGGGCAATTGCCTGGAGCTGACGGTGGCGGGGCGCAATTCGATCGTGATGTCGGCCGGCGCCTGGGGAGCGCTGGAACAGTCGCAATGCAGTTGCCTTGGCGCGCCACGGCGGCATCCTGCGCGTCGAGATCCCGACGATCGAGCGGCAGGGCGGTGGCGGCGTGCGCTGCATGTTGGCGGAGATCCATTTGCCGAAGCGACAATAGGGCGCGCGCGCGTCTGATGTCATAATCCGCGGATGCTGGAACTCGGGTTCAAGACGCTGTTGGCCTATTTGATCGGCGCACTGCTCGGCAGCCTCATCGTGGGCGCGATGCGGGGCGTCGACATTCGCGCGCTGGGCAGCGGCAACGCGGGCGCGACGAACGCCATGCGCACGCAAGGCAAGCTTCTTCGGCCTGCTGGTATTCGTCGTCGACGTCGGCAAGGGCGTGTTGGTGATGAATTGGCTGCCGCATGCGGTGTTCCCCGGCATCGGCCTGGATCCGGCGGTGTCGCGCGAATGGTTGACGCTCGCCTGCGGCCTTGCCGTCGTCGTCGGCCACGTCTATCCCGTGTGGTTCGGCTTCCGCGGCGGCAAGGGCGCGGCGACGGTCATCGGCGTCGCCGCGGCGCTCGATGCCCGCCTCCTCTTGCCGCTGCTGGTCTGTTGGCTCGTCGTCGTCATGGTGACGGGCTACGTCGGCCTCGCGACGATGCTCGCCGTCGTCGCGCTCGCGGTCGCCGCATGCGCGCTCGCGCCCGGCGACTGGCCGTTGTTCGCCTTTTACGCCGCGCTCGCGGCGTTCATCGTCTATACCCATCGCAGCAATATCGCGCGCATGCGCGCGGGCAGCGAACATCGCGTCAGGCGCTTATGGCTGTTTCGGCCGCGGGAGGCGTGATCCAGCGCGCCCTGCTGGCGCTTCTCGTCGATGGCGAGGTCCACTCGGGCGAGCGGCTTGCCGAAGAGCTCGGCGTATCGCGGGCGGCGGTATGGAAGGGCATCGAGCGGCTGCGCGCGGACGGCATCGAAGTCGAGGCGCAGGCGCGGCGCGGCTATCGCCTGCCGTCCGCGGTCGAACTGCTCGACGCCGATCGGATCCGCGCGGCGCTCGGCGCGCCGCGGCGCGACACATTGCGGACGCTGGAAGTCCTGTTCGAGGTCGATTCGACGAGTACCCGCCTGTTCGGGCGAGCGCCGCCGCCGCCGGGCAAGCGCCGATGTTTGTCTTGCCGAACTGCAGCAGGCCGGGCGCGGTCGTCGCGGCCGTCCCTGGATCGCGCCGTTCGGCGCGAGTCTCGCGATGTCGGTGGGTTGGTCGTTTCGCGACGCGCCGAGCGCGTTGCCGGCATTGAGCCTCGCGGTCGGTGTCGCGGTGTCGCGCGGGCTCGCGCGCGTCGGTGCGCACGGCATCGGCCTGAAATGGCCCAACGACATCTGGCTCGGCGAACGCAAAGTGAGCGGTATCCTGATCGATTTGCGCGCCGAGGCGGACGGCCCGGCGTTCGTCGTCATCGGCATCGGAATCAATGTCGCCTTGTCCGCGGCCGCGCGCGCGGCCATCGAGGCGAGCGGCGTGAAGGCGGCCGCCGTGGCGGACGCCTGCGACGCGGCGCCTTCGCGCAACGCCACCGCCGGCGCGGTTCTCGACGAATTATTGAGTATGCTGGGCGAGTTCGAGCGGAACGGCTTTGCGCCGTTCCATCCGGCATGGACGGCTCTCGATGTCCTGCGCGGCCGCGCCGCCGTCGTGGCTGATCGGCGATGAACGGGTCGTCGGGACGGCGCATGGCATCGATCGCGACGGCGCGCTGAAAGTGGACATCGACGGCATCGAACGCCGGTTCGTTTCCGGGGAAGTCAGTTTGCGGCCGGCGGGTGACTCGGTGTGACACATCTAAAAAGCGTCGTTCTTCTGCTGATTCTCGCCAACATCGGCTATTTCCTCTGGGCGCGTGGAATCGCATCCTCGGGTGCGCCTCGGCCCGAGCGCGTCAGCGCGCCGACGTTGACGCTCGCCACCGAGGCGCCGCGCGCCGCGTCGGTGGATCGCGCCGCGGCCGCCGGGACGCCGGGCGAACAAGCGGCGAGTGCCGCCAACGTAGGCACCGCGGAGTCGGCGCCGCCGCGGGGTGCGCAGGCGGAGGCCGCCGCACCGCCCGCTGCGACCCGGTGCCTGAGCATAGGTCCGTTCCTCGACGTTGCCGAGGCCGCCCGCGCGGCCGCGACCTTGCGCGGCGGCGGCTATCAGCCGCGGCAGCGGGTCGCGGAGGGCGATGTCTGGGCGGGTGAGTGGGTCTATCTGCCGATGCCGGCGGCGCCGGCCGCCGCGGCGCAACTGCGCGCGCAGCTGCAGGCCGGCGGCATCGAGGATGCGCTCGAGATGCCGGGGCCCGACGATCTGCCGGTGGTTTCGCTGGGCTTGTTCAGCGAGCCGAAGCGAGCCGGGGCCAGAATTCAACTTGCGCGGTCCCTCGGGCTCAAACCCGTGGTCGCCGACCGCAAGCGCACCGGCGATGTATATTGGATCGACGTGGACCTGAAGCCGACGGATGGAAATTTGAACCCGGCAGATCTGGAAGGGCAAAGCGGGCGCATCGTCAGGCTGCAGGTGGTCGGATGTCCCGCGCCGTGAAGAAGGGCGCGGTCGCGTTGCGCATCATCGGCGGCATCGTTGCGTACGGCGGCCTCGCCGCATTTCTTTCTCTGGTCGCGGTTCAACTGTACCGATGGCTCCGCGCCGGCGAATGGACGCATATCGGCATCAGTGACGGATTGGCCGCTCTGATCGGTTGGTTCGGCGTGAGGGAAACCGATGCCGGCCGCCTGGCGGAACTTGCGCGCTGGCTCGATGCGCCGACGGATTGGCTCGGATGGCATCGCGTGCTCGATGCGCTGCCGGCGTCGCTGCTGTTGTTTGCGCTCAGCGTGGTCGGCAACTGGGCGTTCATCTACGCCGGCGACAGACTCGACGAGACCGACGAACCGACGAATGCGTGAACGGCCATGAACGAAACGGAAACGCCGCGTCCGCCCTTGCCGCCGTTCACCGCGCAAACAGCCGCGCAAAAAGTGCGCATGGCGGAGGATGCGTGGAATACGCGCGACCCCGATCGCGTATCCCGCGCGTACTCGCGGAACAGCGAGTGGCGCAATCGCGGCGAGTTCTTGTCGGGGCGTGAAGCGATCGTCGCTTTTCTGGTCCGCAAATGGAGCAGGGAGCTCGACTACCGGCTCATCAAGGAACTCTGGGCCTTCTGCGGCAATCGGATCGCCGTGCGCTTCGCGTACGAATGGCACGACGACTCCGGGAACTGGTTCCGTTCCTACGGCAACGAAAATTGGGAGTTCGACGAGCGCGGATTCATGCACAGGCGCATCGCGAGCATCAATGACCTGCCGATCACCGAGCCGCAGCGGAAATTTCACTGGCCGGCGGGGCCGCGTCCGCAGAGTCATCCCGGGCTGTCGGACCTCGGACTCTGAATACCCGCGGACCGTCCGCCGAGCGCGCGAATCAACTCCTCCGATACACGTTCGTCGATTTCCGCGGCCTGCGGCAGGTGCACGGGGTAGCGCACCAGCGCTTCGACGGCCGCCGGCCCGAAGTGTAGCTGGACCGCGGGCTCCGCGCCGCCGTCCGATTTCGAGGCGGTCGCTGCCTGAATCTCGGCGGCTTGCCGGTCGATTTCCCCGCGGTAATCCCGCAGGGCGTCGTTCACGGCCTCGAGCAGGCGCGCTTTCGCGGCGACCGGATCGGCGTCGGGCGGCAGCGTCAGCTTGATCTCATGCCACGCCATGTCGATGCCCGGGATCTGCTTGAAGAGGCCGCTCGAGACCTGGAACACGATCGAATTGGCGAACCCGACGACCCTGCCGGTCGGGCCGGACTTGCCCTGGCCGCCGAGCTCCATGAGATGCATCCTCACCAGCCCGATGTCGATGACTTCGCCCGTGACGTCGCCGATCTGCACCCGGTCGCCGACGCGGATTCCGTATTTGCCGATCAAGAAAAAATAGCCGACGATCGACACGAGCACGCTCTGCATCGCAACCGCGATGCCCGCGGTGATCAGGCCGGCAAGCGTCGCGATGGAACCGATCTCGCTCGCGAATGCGATGCCGAGGATCAGAATGACCAGCGACCAGAGCGCGATATCGCGGAACAACAGCAATTGATGGCGGCGGCGCGCGTCGTGCGAGTACCTGAACACCGCGCGCTTCCAGAACTCCGCGGCGGCGAACACGATCGCGAGCACGAACAGCAGAATCCCGAGGCGAACGCCGAGGGCCGAGAGCGCGTCGCGATATTGGCGATTCGCCGCATCGCGCCAGCTGCGCAGGTTCGCGCGGTATTGTATGAACAGCACGTTGGCCTTGCCGAAGGGGACCAGCAGCGTCGACATTTGCCTGAATTTCGACGCGAGCGCGTCGAGCTGCCCGCGCATGCCGTTCAAGGCCGGCGCGTCGGCATTGTCGGCCAGCGCGGCAAGCTCATCGCCGCGCGCCGCGAGCGACTTGACGCGCGCGATCAGCGGCGCGCGAGCCTGGATGAACGCATCCTGCACGACCGCCGCGGCGCGATCCTGCGCCTCGATGTCGCTTTTCCTCGCGGCCAAGCGCACGACGTTGTGGGCCAATTGCCAGAGCCCGCCGTCGGCCGACACGAGCGCGGGCGCGGGCGGCGCTTCCACCGCCGACTCCTTCGCGACCGCCGCGGTTGCGGAAGTCGGCGCGGCCGCCGTCGCGGCGGTCTCCACGCCCGGCAGTGCGAGCGCCATTGCATCGATCTGCATCTTCAGGGAGTTCGAGCCGGCGCCGAATGCGCCGCTCGTCTCGACGAAGTCGGCCATCGTGTCGATGATGCTCAATCTGGCGTCGGTCAGGTCGCGCTCACCCTGCAACTCGGAGAGTTTCGCGGTGAGCGCGGCTCTTTGCTTGCCGCGCGCGTTCCCGAGGTCCCGTCGAGTCACCGCAAGTTCGGCGTCGACTGATTTTTGGTCGTCGGTCAGTTTCGCCTTGAGATGGAACAGACCGGTGGCGGGCGTGCCGGCCGCGGTGGCGGTCCGACTGCCGGCCCGCGCGATCATCTGCGCGTCGGCGCGGGCGATCGCGAACGCCATCGACAGAATCTGCCGCGCGGTCCGGTCGTTCTCCGACACGATCAACCAGTCACTCGGTTGCGTCGCGATATTCCGCCCGGCGCCGCGCGTGCGATACCACTGGATCGTCCGATCGAGCAGGACAATCACTTCATGCGCGTCGATCGGCGCCGGCAACGGCGCCGCTGCCGGCGTTGTCGTCGCTGCCGACGGCTGTGTCGTCTCGTGCCGGCGCCGCGCTCGCCGTCGCGCACGCGAGCGGCATCGCGAGCAGCGCGAGTAGCGCGAGTAGCGCGGTCGGCGTGAACCACGGGAAACGGGCGGCGAATCGCGATGACGGGGTCGGGTGAGTGTGCACGTGGTCATCGTACCGCAACTCGCCGCGATTCCCACGAGGGTGTTCGCGGTTGACTTCGGGTTTGCCCGACGTTCACTATGAATGTATTCAGCATGGGGTAGGTATGAGCTGGAAGCCCGCATTGCCCGATCTGTTTCTCGGCATCTCCCTCGCAGCGATCGCGGCGGAAGCGGCGCTCGCCGGCGCCGGGGTGGTCCGTGCCCGCTACGTCGCCCGCGATACGTTCGCGTCGCTCGCGATGAACGTCGGCAACGTCCTGATGAACCTCATGCTGGCGGGCTTCGTGTTCGGCGGACTGGCCTTCGCCTACGACCACCGGATCGCGACGATATCGCCGTCATCGCCGTGGGCGTGGGTGGCGATATTCTTTCTCGATGATTTCATCTATTACTGGTTCCATCGGATCAGCCATGAGTGCCGCATCTGGTGGGTGGCGCACGTCAACCATCACTCGTCGCAGGAATACAATTTCTCGACGGCGCTGCGGCAGACCTGGACGAGCCTGTTCGTCGGCACCTGGATGCCGTGGATACCCTTGGCTTTTCTCGGCTTTCCGCCGGCGATGATCCTCGCCGAACAGGGTTTCAATCTGTTCTATCAGTTCTGGATCCACACCGAATCGGTCGGACGCCTGCCCGCGTGGTACGAATACCTGTTCAACACGCCGTCGCATCACCGTGTTCATCACGCGTCCAATCCGCGCTACCTCGACCGCAATTACGCCGGTGTACTCATGGTATGGGACCGCGCGTTCGGGACCTTCGCCGCCGAGATCGACGCGGATCCGCCGCGCTACGGGATCGTGAAGAACATCGACACGTTCAATCCGATCCGCATCGCGTTTCACGAATGGATCGCGATGTTCCGCGATCTCTGCAGCGGCGAAGTCGCTGCGCGAGGCCGCGGGCATCGTGTTCGGCCCGCCGGGATGGCGCGTCGACGGGACCGGCCGGACCTCCGCGGCGATCCGCGCCGATTGGGCGAGGGGCGCCGATGGCGCGCAGGCCGCGTAGCATACGCAAGCTCGACCGCCGCGCCCCGCGGCGTCGCTGAATCAAGGAACGGGTGCATGGCGACGAGTTTCGACCTGTCGGGGAAGTCGATCCTGATCACCGGCGCCGGCCGCGGACTCGGCCGGGCGCTCGCGATCGGTGCGATCCGCTCGGGCGCCGCGGTCACGGCCTTCGATATCGACGCCGGGCGGCTCGGGGAGCTGCAGCCGGGAGCTTCCCTCGATCGCGACGGCGGTCGTCGACGTCATCGATCGCAGCGGCCTTCGCGGCGGCGGCACGCCGGATCGGGCGGATCGACGGCGGTCGTCAACAACGCCATGCTGATCCGTTACGATCCGATCGAGGCGGTCGACGAAGCCGGTGCTCGACCGGATGCTCGCGATCGGGATCAAGGGCGCCGTGTGGGGCGTGCAGGCGTTGCTGCGGCACATGGATCCCGCCGACTGGCGGCGTCGTGCTGAACATCGCCTCACCGGTCGGGCGAGCGCGGCTTTCCGACCACCGCCGTATACAGCATGGTCAAGGGCGCGCTCGGCACGCTGACGCGCACGCTCGCCGCGGAGCTCGGGCCGCGGCAGGGTGCGCGTCAACGCGCTCGCGCCGGGCTCGATCCCGACGCCCGGCGCCGTCGCGATCACGCCGCAGGAGGAGTACGAGCGCCGCGCGGCGCGCGGTTCCGCTGCGCCGGCTCGGACGCGAGGAGGACGCCACCGCGGCCTCGCTCTACCTGTTCAGCGACGCGGCTTCGTTCGTCAGCGGCGAGATCCTGCACGTCGACGGCGGCTTCCTCGCCTCGGTCTGAGGAGCGCTCGCATGACGCACACCGGATCTACGCCATCCGCTACGGGCACCTCGATCGCACCAGCGAGCAGAACTTTCTCGGCGGCGACGATCATGCGCGCCGACATGCCGCTCGACTATTACGTGTGGGTCGTCCGCGCGGAGAGGCGCGACACCGTCGTAGTCGACACCGGCTTCGATTCCGCCGCCGCGGCGCAGCGCGGCCGCACGCTCCTGCGGCTCCGTGGCCGACGGCCTCGCGGCGATTGGCGTCGACGCCGGCGCGGTCGAGGACGTGGTCATCACGCACATGCACTACGACCACGCCGGCAACGCCGGCACTGTTCCCGCGCGCGCGCTTCCATCTGCAGGATGCGGAGATGGCCTGGTGCACGGGGCGCGCGATGACGCACCCGCACCTGTCGGCTCCCTTCGCGGCGGAGGACGTGGCCACGTTCGTGCGCCGCGTCTTCGAGGGACGGGTCGACGTTCCACGCCGGCGAAGCGAGCTGTGCGCCGGGCGTGAGCTTGCATCACCTGCCTGGCCACACCCCGGGCTGCAGGCGGTGCGCGTCGAAACCGGCCGCGGGCCGGTGGTGCTCGCTTCGGACGTCGCGCACTTCTGGGCCAATCTCGAGCGCGAATCGGTCCGTTCCCGATCGTCGCCGACGTGCCCGCGTATCTCGACTCCCACCGCCGCCTCCGCGCGCTCGCGCCGTCGATCGATCACATCATCCCGGGTCACGATCCGGCGGTACTGGCGCGATTCCCGGCGGAACCAGGGGTCACCGACGTCGTTCGGCTCGACCTCATGCCGGTTGCCGGAGCGCGTGCATGAGCACCTCGGCTTCGTCGGCCTGGGCCGCATGGGCGGCGCCATGGCGCGCGGCTGCTCGCCGCCGGGCATACCGTGATCGGTTACGACCCGGCGGAACCGGCGCGCGAGGCGCTCGCCGCGCTCGGGGCAAGCCTCGTCGCCGAGCGCGGCGCGGTGGCCGAAGGCTGCCGCCACCGTGTTCATGAGCCTGCCGAGCCCCGAAGTCGTGCTCGACACGGTCCTGGGTCCGCGCGGGCTCGTCACCGGCGCGCGCGCTCAAGCTGTGCGTCGACCTGTCGACCTCGGGCCCGGACGCAGCCATCCGGCTCGCCGCCGGGTCTCGCGGCGCGCGGCATCGCCTCGCTCGAGGCGCCGGTGTCGGGCGGCATCAAGGGCGCGCGCGAGGGCACGCTGTCGCTCATGGTCTCGGGCCCCGCATCGGCCTGGGAGCAGGCGCGGCCGCTGCTCGAGCAATTCGGCCGCCCGTTTTACCTGGGCGCGAAGCCCGGCGCCGGCCAGACGCATGAAGCTCGTCAACAACCTGCTCGGGGCCTGCGCGATCGCGATCACCGCCGAGGGCATGGCGATCGGCGCGAGCGCCGGCCTCGATCCGGCGCGCATGATCGAGGTGCTCAATGCGTCGAGCGGCCGCAACAGCGCCACCCAGGACAAGTGGCCGCGCGCGGTGCTGCCGCGCAGCTTCGACTTCGGCTTCACGGCGGGACTGTGCCTCAAGGACGTGCGCCTGTGCCTCGCCGCCGCGCGCTCGCTCGGAGTGCCGGTGCACGTCGGCCCGACGGTGCGGACCTGCTCGAGCGCACCGTCGACGTCGCTCGGCGCCGACGCCGATTTCACCGCCATGGCGAAAATCGTCGAAGCCGACGCCGGACTGGATCCGGACCGGCCGGCTTGAATCAATCCGACCATCAGAGAGGACACCATGTCGAGCGAACTGTACGAGAAGGGCTTGAAGATCCGCAGCGAGGTGCTCGGCGAGGCCTACGTCAACAAGGCCCTGGCCGGCATGGACGACTTCAACAAGCCGCTGCAGGAACTCGTCACCGAGTACTGCTGGGGCGCGGTCTGGGGCCGCGAGGGCCTGAAGCGCAGCAGCGCAGCATGCTCAACCTGGCGATGATCAGCGCGCTGAATCGTCCGCACGAACTCAAGGCGCACATCCGCGGCGCGCTCACGAACGGCCTGACGCGCGCGCAGATCGGCGAGATATTCCTGCAGGTCGCGATCTACGCCGGCGTGCCGGCCGCGGTCGACAGCTTTCGCATCGCACGCGAGACCTTCGCCGAAATCGATGCGGCCGGATGACAACGCGGGCGCGCGAGTGCGGCTGCGACCTGCTCGCGGGCACAGAGAATCGGCGGCGTGTGACATGCTGCGGAACAATCGGGAGACAGATGCCGTGACAACTGAAGTCGGTTTTGATCCTGCGCGCCTCGAGGACCTGACCGCCGCCGTCGAGCGCGACATCGCGCGGGGCTGTATTTCGGCGGCGTGATCGCCGTCAGGCGCGGCGGCGAGCCGGCCTATCTCAAGACGTTCGGCCACAGCACGGCGAGCCAAGGAGCGCGCCGTGACCGAAGACTCGGTGTTCAGCCTGTTCTCCGTCACCAAGGCGTTTACCAACATATTGATCTTTCGCGCGATCGAGCGCGGCCTGCTCACGCTCACGACGCCGATCTGCAAGATGATTCCGGAATTTTCCGGCGGCTTGCGCGACCGTATCACCGTGTTCCACTTGCTGACCCACAGCGCCGGGATTGCCGAGCATCTGTTCGGCCGCGGCCCGGCATGTACATCGACCGGCTCGACGAGGTCATCGCGGCGATCTGCGAAGTCGCGTTCCCGATCGAGGCCGCCGGCGTGCGCGTCGACTATTCGCCGCTGTTCAATCATGCGCTGCTCGGCGAGGCCGCGCGCCGCGTCGATCCCACGCAAGCGATCGTTACCGGCAGATCTGCACCGAGGACGTCCTGCGAGCCGCTCGGCATGAAGGACACCTCCATGGGCTTGCGCCGCGATCTCAAGGCGCGGCACCTGGTGCCGGATTTCCGCGGCAATTACCCGATCAGCCCATCGGGGCATAGCAATCTTGGGCCCGAACGGCGCCTTCGAAGAGGAGGACGCCGAGATGCCCTGGGTCGGCTGCGTCTCCACCGCCGGCGACATGATGCGTTTCGCCGAGATGCTGCGCCGGGGCGGCACGCTCGACGGCGGCGCATGATCTCGCGCGCGCTCGTCGAATGCGCGAGGACGATCTGGACCGGCGACAAGCTGAACGAATTCTACGCGGCGCGCATCCGCGCGGCCGGCGGCATCGTTCCGCCCGCGAACCTCGGTCTCGGGTTTTCGGTGCGCGGCGCCAGATGGGCACGACGATGTTCGGCACGCTGGCATCGCCGGACACCTTCGGCGCGCACGGCGCGGGCACGACGATTTTCTGGGTCGATCCGCAGCGCGACATCAGCTTCGTCGGTCTGATGACCGGCCTCATGCCCACGATCGACAATATCTGGCGCTGGCAGCGCCTTTCCGACATCGTGCTCGCCGCGGCCTTGTAGGCGCAACGATGGCGGACGCGCAGTTCGACTACGTCATCGTCGGCGCCGGCACGGCCGGCTGCGCGCTCGCCGGCCGGCTCGCCGAGGACCCGGATGTACGGGTCTGCCTGCTCGAAGCGGGGGGAAGCGACGCCCATCCGTTCGTCCGTACGCCGGCCCTGGTCGGCGCCGGCGATCGCCAGCCGCGCGTGAACTGGCGCTTCGAGACCGTGCCGCAGGCGCATCTCAACGGACGCCGCATCCCGCAGCCGCGCGGCAAGGTGGTCGGCGGATCGGGTTCCATCAACGGCATGGTGTATTCGCGCGGCCATCCGCGGGACTACGACGACTGGGCGGCCGCCGGTGCGACCGGCTGGAGTTTCGCGGAGGTGCTGCCGTACTTCACCCGCTCCGAGAACAACGAAGATTATCCGCCATCGGTTTACCACGGCCGCGGCGGTCCCATGAACGTGCGCTCGATCGCCCGCCCGAACCGCTTGAATCGGGATTTCATCGAGGCGACGGCCTCGCTCGGATTTCCGCCGGGCCGTGGATTTCAACGGCGCCGACTCCGAGGGCGTCGGCCTGCGGCAGGGAGTCATTCGCGCGGGCAGCCGCGAGACGACGGCGCGCGCGTACCTGCAGGCCCGCGCTGCGCGCCGGCAATGTCGACGGTCTTCACCAGGCACTCGTGCATCGCATCCTGGTCGCGCACGGGCGCGCAATCGGGGTGGTTCATGAGCGCGACGGCCGACTGCGCGAAGTGCGCGCCGCGCGGGAAGTGATCCTGACGCGCCGGCACGCTGCAGACGCCGCAGTTGCTGATGCTCTCGGGCATCGGTCCCGCGGCGGAACTGCAAGGCGCTCGGCATCGATGCCCGTGCACGACCTGCCAGGCGTAGGCCGCAATTTGCACGACCATCTGGCGTGCCCCGTGCTCATGCGGAGCGCGATCCGTCGTCCTACGGGGTTTCCGTGCGGGCGTTGCCGCGCGGGAGTCTGTGAATCGTCGCTCGAGTACCTGATCACGCGCACGGGTCCGCTAGCAGCAACGTCTTCGAGTCGGTTGCCTTCCTGCGCACGGCACCCGGGCTCGACCGTCCGGACGTGCAGTTCGTCTTTCAGCCGGCCGCGCGGCCGAAGCCCGAATTTCCCGCTGCCGGTCGGGCACGGCTTTGCGATCAGCCCGGTCGGCCTCTATCCGAAGAGCCGCGGCCGCGATCAGCCTGTCGGGCCCCGACCCGCACGCGCGCGCCGCTGATCGACCCGGCGCTGCTTCGAGCGTCGACGGCGACATCGAGCCGCTGATCCGCGCGGTCAAGCTGGCGCGCAAGATTCTCGGCGTCGCCGGATTTCGCGCGCTATCGAGCCGACGGAAGTCGCGCCCGGATCGGCCGTGCAGGGCGATGCCGAGATCGCCGAGTTCATCCGCGCAACCGCGTACACGGTTCACCACCCCGTCGGCACCTGCCGCATGGGCGGGGCGGACGCCGTCGTCGACCCGCAGCTGCGCGTGCGCGGCATCGCAGGGCTTGCGCGTGGCGGACGCGTCCGCCATGCCGCTCGATCATCGGCGGCAATACCAATGCCGTGGTGGTGATGATTGCCGAGAAGGCCGCGGACCTGATCCGGGGCGGCCGGCGCCGCCGCCGGCGGTCATCGAACGCCGCCGCCGGGCCGGGACACCTGAGGGAGTTGGCATGGCGACAGAGCACATGAAGACCTGGCAGATCGGCCGGGTCGAGATCACCCGCCTGGTCGAGGTATGGGCCTGGGAGGACGACATCTGGATGGTGCTGGAAGGCGCGGATGCGTCGACCGTCTTGTCGCAGCCGTGGCTGCAGCCGCACTACGCGACGCCGCAGGGCCGGATGCTGATCAACTTTCAGGCGTTCGTGATCAAGGCGGGCAAGTCGGCGGATCATGATCGACACCTGCATCGGCGCCGATCGCGAGCGCGAGTTCCCGGTCTTCACGCACATGCGGACCACGTTCCTGCAGGACCTCGCGTCGCTCGGCATCGAGCCCACCGACGTCGACACGGTCCTGTGCACGCACCTGCATTTCGACCACGTCGGCTGGAACACGCATCTCGTCGACGGACGCTGGGTGCCGACCTTCCCGCAGGCGCGGTACCTGTTCAGCCGGAAGGAGTACGACCACTGGCAGATGCTGCGCGACGACGGGCGGCTACCACGTCGGTCGACCATTTGCACGACTCCATCGATCCGGTCGTGGAAGCCGGGCTGGTCGATTTCATCACCAGCGACCACGGATCAGCGACGAGATCCGGCTGCTCCCGACGCCGGGGCACACGCCCGATCACGTCAGCGTGCTACATCAGCTCGCGAAGGCGAGCAGGCGGTGATCACCGGCGATCTGATGCACCATCCGATCCAGCTCGCGATGCCGGCGCACCCGGCCACCTTCGACATGGACAAGGCCGACGGGCGCGCAAGACCCGCGTCGCTTTCGTCAAGCGCTTCCAGGCAGCAGCCGGTGCTCGTGATCGGCAGCCATTTCGCCGATCCGGGCGCCGGGCTACATCGTGCGCCACGGCGATGCCTGGAAATCTGCGCACCCGAACTGAGGCGCGCGATGGGCCAGGCCATTCCCGACTACGAAGTCGACCTGTTCAGCCGCGAGTCGGTGCGCAATGCGCGCGCCGTCGACGACGCCTTGCGCGAGTTCGCGCCGGTGGTGCGTCTCGCGGACGGCACCGTGATGATCGCCCGCCACGCCGACGTCGCCGCGGGCCTGCAAGACTGGAAGACGTTTTCCTCGAGCTCGCGCCCTGGCACGATCCGAAGTCGGTGCGGCCGGAAATTCTGCTGACCGACGACCCGCCGCGGCACACGCACGTCCGCCAGGCGATGGCCAGGCGCTGTCGACGCAGGTACTGGCGAAGCATGCGCCGCTCGTTCGAGCGGGACGCGGTCGAGCTGGTGGACGATCTGATGAAGCGCGCAGGGCGAGCCGATCGACGGCGGTGCGCGATATCACGCAGCGCTTCGTCTACAAGGCACTGCCCGACGCGATCGGCATGCGCGTCGAGGGACGCGAGCACATGTACGCCTTCAGCCACATGGTGTGGGCCACGATGGGTCCCGAGAACGAGCTGTTCCACGAGGCCATGGTCGACTTCGACCCGGTGCTCGCCTGGCTGGAGGAGTGCTGCAACCGGGACAATCTCGCGGCCCGGCGGCATCGGCATGGCGCTATATACGATGGCCGACGAGGGCGTGCTCACGCAGGCCGAAGCGAAGCTTCTTCTGCAGACGGTGCTTGCGGCCGGCGCGGACACCACGTGCTGACGATGGCGAATGCGATGCGCGCCTTCGCGCTGTTTCCCGGAGGAGTATCGCAAGCTGCGCGGCCGATCCGCACGCTGGTGCGCGCCGCCTTCGACGAGAGCCTGCGCTGGGACTCACCCTCGCGCATGGCGGGCCGCATCACCACGCGCGACGTCGAGATCGAGGGCTACCGGGTGCCGGCGGGCCAGCGCGTCGGACTCATGTTCGCGGCCGCCAATCGCGATCCGCGCGCCTGGACCGAGCCCGATCGGTTCGACATCGAGCCGCGACCTGCGCAAACAGGTGGGCTGGGGCTACGGCGTGCACGCCTGCGTCAGGCCGCGTGCTCGCGCAGCTCGAGGCGCATGTCCTCCTGACTGAAATGACGCGCCGCATCGCCCGCATCGAATTGGCGGGCGAACCGGAGCCGTGGATGACGACGATCGGGCACGGGCCGGCAACGCTGCCGATCCGGCTCTACGGTCGCTGACGTGAACGGCCGTGCCATGCCGGCGGGCGAGGCGCCGCGCCGACGCCACCTGGCTCAGGTCTTGCCGAACAGCCGCACGATGTAGTAGCTGTCGAGGTACTCGCGAATCTCCGCGATCTTCCCGTCTCGCACCTCGAAGGCCCAGGCGTAGCGGTTGTCGTACGGACGGCCGTCGCTCAAGCTTGCCCGGTGCCGTGCGTCTCGACCAGCACCAGCGGGCCCTTCGAGGCCATCGACAGGATCGCGGTTGCTGGGGCTGCCCTCTGCGAACATGCCGCGAATCGGCTTCAGGAATTCATCGACGATGACATCGCGACCGCGATACTCGCCCGCTCCCGGCATGTCGCGCGCCTGCGGCAGCCAGGCCGCGCTCCTCGGTCAACAGGGCGCGCATGCCCTCGAGGTCCTCGGCGTTCAGCCGCTCGAAGAAATCGCACCACCCGTTCGCTGCGGTGTCTGGATCGGCCATGGCAATCATGGCAACCCCGCATCCGTTATATGACGACCATATGATCAGGCAATCCGACCAACGATAAGCAATCGAAAGCTGGCGGCCACGACATCGTCGCGATCGGCAGCGGCCACAACGGCCTCGTGGCCGCCGCCTACCTCCGCGCGCCGGAAAGAGAGTGCTGGTGCTGGAACGCAACGGCTGGTTCGGCGGCGGCGTGGTCTCGCGCGAGCTGACCCTGCCGGGATTCCGGCACGACCAGCACTCGATGAGCCATATCTTCATCCAGGCGCAATCCGCTGCTGAAGAATGACGAGCTGAAGCTCAAGACCCGCTTACGGCCTGGAATACATCTTTCCCGAAGTGCCGATGATGTCGGTGTTCGAGGATGGCGCGACGCTGAAGCTGTATCGCGACCGCGAGAAGTCGGCGGCCGAGATCGCGAAGTTCTCGCAGCGCGATGCCGAGACCTTCCTCAAGGTGTCGCTGCAGGCGGCGGCCTGGCTGCCCATGATCGCGTCGTCGCTGTACGTGCCACCGGCGCCGCAACGGCGCGTCCAACGCCATGCTCGACCAGAGCCGCGAGGGTCGCGAACTGTGGCGCGTGCTGCAGATGAGCAGCCACGACTACCTGTGCGAGCTGTTCGAGAACGAGCGCGTGCGCATGCACTTCGCGCGCGTGGCCGGCGAAAACCTGGTCTCGCCGGACGAGAAGGCCACGGCCATCGGCATGTACGTGTTCCTCGGGTTCCTCGAAGCGCTATGGATTCGGCGTGGCCCGCGGCGGCGCCGGCAAGCTCACCGACGCGCTGATCGCCTGCATCCGAGACCATGGTGGCGAGGTGCTGGCCAATGCCGAAGTGCGCGCGCATCAAGGTGAGCAATGGGCGCGCCAGCGGCGTCGAGACGGTCGACGGCCGCCGTCATCTGCCGCGAAAGACGCCGTGATCGGCGCCATCCATCCGCACCTGCTGGGCGGCATGATCGATGGGATGGATGCCAGGGCGCGGGCCGACGCCGAGGCCACGCACATCACCAGCGCGGCCTGCATCACCGTGCATGCGGCGCTGATCCGCGCCGCTGCGCTTCCGCACCAGACAGGACACGGTCAATGCGGTGATGATGGAGATGCTGCCCACCAGCTACGGAACCCTGCGCCGCGATTTCGACGAACTGCGCTATGGGCAGTTCCTGCCCTACCCGCTGCTGGGCCTGGGCTCGCTGTCGCAGTTCGACCCCAGCCGCGTGCCGCCAGGCAAGGCCATCCTGCACCTGTGGGACTACGTGCCCTACAAGCGCCCCGACGGCCGCAGCTGGGACGAGAGCAAGCAGGAATACGGCAGACTGCATGCTCGACGCATCTCGTCGAAGTTCGTCGAGAACATCCCCGACGCCGTGCTGCAGGCACATGTCGACAGCCCCGTGGACATGGAGCGCACGTCGCCCAGCTTCCGCCGCGGCGACCTGCACGGCATCGCCACCACCACTACCAGAGCGGCTCGCACCGGCCCACGCCGGAACTGGGCAATAACACGGTGCCGGGCCTCGACCGCTTCTACCTGGTCGGACCGTTCCAGTACCCGGGTGGCGGCGTGTTCGGCGCCGGTCGCGCCACGCCCAGAAGATGTTCGAGGCGCTGGCCTCGACTTCGAGAAACAGGGCAGCCGGCATGAAACTGCAGTCCACCGACGGCAGCGAATTGATGACCGTCACCGCGCTCGAACGCGACGGCAACACGCTGGTGATCAAGGGCAAGGTCTTCGGCACCATGCCGATGAACGCGCGCCTGTCGCCGGGCAGTGCGCGCGGCGCTGAAGCTGCTGGCTCGCCGCGGGCTGCTGTTTCTGCTGACGCTGCCGTTTCGCCGGTCAACGGCGACAGAAGGAAGGAAACCATGACGCCGTCAATGAAGGGCAAGGTCGCGCGTGGTCACCGGCGGTGCGGGCATGATCGGGCATGCCGCGGCCACTGTCGCTCGCGCGCGCGGGCGCGGACCTCATGCTGGTCGACATCGACGCCGGAGAAGCTCGCCACGCGGCGCGGCGCGATCGAGGCGCTCGGCGTCCGGGTCGAGACCTGCGTGGCCGACGTCAGCAAGTCCGCCGACGTCGCCGCCTACGTGGCGCAGGCACTCGGCGCCTTCGGCCGCATCGATGCCTTCTTCAACAACGCCGGCATCGAGGGCAAGCTCGCGCCGACGCAGGAGTACGACGAGGCGGAGTTCGACAAGATCATCGCGGTGAACCTGAAGGGCATCTTTCTCGGCTTGCGCCACGTGCTTCCCGTGATGTTGCGGCAAGGGTACGGCGCGGTCGTCAATACCGGCTCGATCGCGAGCGAGCGCGGGCTCGCGGGCGCCTGCGCCTACAACGCCTCGAAGCACGGCGTGATCGGCCTGACTCGCACGGCCGCGAGCGACGTCGGGCCGCGCGGCATGCGCGTCAACGCCGTCATGCCCGGCGTGATCGACACACCGCTGCTCGAGGCCATGCTGCACATGATGTTCAAGGGCGATGTCGACGCCGGCAAGCGCGTGCTCGGGCAAGGTCGCGACGCAGGATCGGATCGGCCAGCCGGCCGAGGTCGGCGAGGTCGTGACGTTTCTGCTCTCGGATGCGGCGAGTTTCGTCAACGGCGCGGCCTGGGCGGTGGACGGAGGCGCCTTGTCGACCATCCGGCATTGAGCGCGGCGCGGACGGAGTCTTCGAGATTTGGTGCCGACTGAGGGATTACTCGGCGCTGCGCGCCTCGCCCCTGCGGGGTCGCCCTGCGGGCGATCAGCGCCGCTGCGCGCCGCTGTCGAACCCCGGTCGTTTTATGTCGGGGGTTCGAATTTTCAGTGTCGATCGACCCGGCGCAAGCGGCGGTCCGCAGACCGCCAGACGGGGATTTGCCGACTGAGGGATTACTCGGCGCTGCGCGCCTCGCCCCTGCGGGGTCGCCCTGCGGGCGATCAGCGCCGCTGCGCGCCGCTGTCGAACCCCGGTCGTTTTATGTCGGGGGTTCGAATTTTCAGTGTCGATCGACTCGGCGCAAGCGGCGGTCCGCAGACCGCCAGACGGGGATTTGCCGACTGAGGGATTCGAACCCCCGACCTACGGTTTACAAAACCGTTGCACTACCGCTGTGCTAAGTCGGCGTCGAAGAGATTTCATTATACCCTATGTGCCGCGGCCCGATGATCGCGACCGGGATCTGATGGGTACGAGGGCCGGCGAATAGGATTCCATCCAGTGGGGGTGCCCGCATGACGCGTTTAACGGCTCGTTCCGGCCATCGGCTCGCCATTTGGTTTGCGTCGGCGCTGGCCCTGGCGGCGCTGTCGTTGACCGGCGGCCGCGCGCTCGCGCATCACCGCGAATACGCGAGTCGCACGGCGCCTGGAGATTTCTCGTACTACCTGTTGTCGCTGTCGTGGTCGCCGGCATTCTGCGCCGAATCGCGCGGTGCGGCGGAGTGCGCGGGCCCGACGGTTTATGGATTCATCGTGCACGGCCTGTGGCCGCAGCGGGATCGCGGACGGGCCGAGTACTGCGCTGCGCGTGCGCGCGTTCCGGTGGAAGTCGCACGCGGGATCGCGGATTTGATGCCCGCGCGCGGACTCGTGTACCACGAGTGGCAAGCGCACGGTAGTTGTAGCGGCCTCGAACCGGCGGCGTACTTCGCGCTGCTGCGGCGTGCCGCGGCGAGCATCCGAATTCCGCCCACCTTCAAGAATCCGCTGGTGGCGCGCATCACGACGCCGCGCGCGATCGCCGGGGAATTCGTGCGCGCCAATCCGTCCTTGAGGGCCGAGGATATCGTCGTCGCCTGCAGTCGCGGCGGCGTTCCACGGCTGACCGAGGTGCGCGTCTGTCTCGATCGCGATCTTTCGCCCCGCGCATGTTCCGCCGCCACGCTCGCCGGATCCTGCCGCGCTCCACGAGCGCGCGTGCTGCCGGTGCGATGAGGCGGCAGCCGCGGAAGGAACAGTGCCATGTTCACGTATCTTTGCCTCGGGAGCAATGATTTGGAGCGCTCGATCCGCTTCTACGATGCGGCGTTGGGTGCCCTCGGTCTATCGCGATGCGTTACGCCGGGCGAGGAGAACTGGGACGGCTGGGCCGGTTGGGGCACGTACGAGAACGGCGGTGCGACCGAAATCGCGTTGTGGGTTTGCCGACCGTTCGACGGGCGGCGGGCGACGCCGGGGAACGGCGCGATGGCGGCATTCGCCGCGCGCTCGTGGCGCCAGGTGGACGAATTTCACGCCGCCGCCATCGCCCACGGCGGCACCTGCGAAGGGCCGCCGGGCCTGCGCCGGCAGTACAACCCGGATTTCTACGCCGCGTACGTGCGCGATCCGGACGGCAACAAATTAGCCGCCGTCTGTCGCGGATTCACATCGCCGCAGGGGCGGCCGTAATTTCTCCATTCCCATGAATTCGACGAACTGGGTCGTGGTCGCCCAGAGATAGTCGCCGTAAAAGAATGGCTCGAACGGCGCGGCGCCCGGGATCGGCAGCGGCGCGATCTCGGCGTCGGCGCGCGCCTCGTAGAAGAACGGGATCGACATCCGTTCGCGGCCGCCGCCGAGCACGCGATGCCGGGTTGCCTTGATGCGGCCGCCGCACCAGCGCTCGAGCACCTGGCCGAAGTTGACCGCGAGCGCGCCTTCGACCGGCGGTACGTCGATCCAGCGGCCATCGCGGTGCTGCGCCTGGAGACCGTCGACGCCGTCTTGCGCGAGCAAGGTCAGGAAGCCGGAGTCCACGTGCGGCACGCCGACGATGCAACGCCGTTCGCCTCGGTGCGTGATCCACACGTGCGCATCGGTGCGCACGGGATACCGGATCAGCCGCAGGGTCGACGAACCCCCGTGCGCGAATGCCCCGTCGAAAAATTGTTCGGGCACGCCGAGGCCGCGCGCGATTGCGCGCATCAGCGCCCGGCTCAGATCCTCCATCGCGAGATAATACGAGGCGACCGCCTCGCGCCAGCCCGGCAGGACCTGCGCGGACGGCAGCGGCGTCGCCTCGCGCAGCGGATCGCCGCCCTGCACGACGGCGGCGCCGTGCGCGACGTCCGGCCCAAGATCGATGCCTTCCTTGCTCGTCGGAAAGCCCGGTTGCAGCGGAAACCAGCCGCGATAGATATTGGGGTGTTCGGGATCGAATTTGCGCCGCCAGAGCCCGCGGATCTCGGCGTCGGGCAGCGCAAAGATGCGCAGCAGAGCCGCACGCGTGCGCGCATCGACGGGGATGTCGGCGGGAAACCTGGTGGCGAGAAAGAAGCCGGTGTCGGCCGCCGCTTCCATGAGCGCGCGGTCGGCGAGTGCGCGCCGCGGCGACTCAGGCCCGAGCAGCGCGCCTGCGTCTATGCATGGAATCGAGTCGATCATCGCGCCCCCGAAGTGCCGCGGAAGAGCCGCAGTATAGCGCCGCGATAACAGCCCGCATCCGCGCTAAACTGGGTTGGCCATGCAGTCATCCTGGTACTTGCACGCATTGCTCGGCGTCGCCGAGATGGGCGAAGCCGACCGGCTTGCCGTCGCCGCGGACATCCCGGAGAGCCGCCTGATGGAGCGCGCGGGGCGGGCGGTCGCGTCTGAAATCGAAAGGCGCTACAGCGTCCGGCCCGTGATCGTGCTCGCGGGCCCCGGCAACAACGGCGGCGACGGCTTGGTCGCCGCGCGGCACTTGCTGGCCGACGGCTGGCCGGTGCGCGTCGCGCTATTGGGATCGAGTACGCAGATGCACGGCGCCGCGCGCGAACACGCGGAGCGCTGGCAGGGAACGGTGGAGACGCTCGCGCCGGCCGCGCTCGACGGTGCCGAACTCATCGTCGACGCCTTGTTCGGCGCCGGCTTGAATCGCGCGCTCGACGGCGCCGCGTGCGCGGTTCTCGCGCGCGCGGCGGAGCGGAGAATCCCAATCGTCGCGGTCGACGTGCCGAGCGGGTTGATGGGCGATACCGGCGTCGCCTTCGGCGCCGTGCCCGCGGCCTTGACCGTGACATTCTTCCGCAAGAAGCCCGCGCACCTGCTGCTTCCCGGCCGCGCGCTGTGCGGCGAACTCATCGTCGCCGATATCGGCATTCCGCAGTCCGTGCTATCGAAGATCCGGCCGAACACGTTCGAGAACGATCCGTCGCTGTGGCTGCGGGCGCTGCCGCAGCCCGGCATGGAGGGAAACAAATACACGCGCGGGCACGCGCTGATCGCAGGCGGCTATCCGATGACCGGAGCCGCGCGGCTGGCGGCACGCGGCGCGGCGCGCGCCGGCGCGGGACTGGTGACGGTCGCGGTGCCGCCCGTGGCGCTGCCGGTCTATGCGGCCGCGCTGACGAGCATGATCGTCAAAGCGGTCGCGGCGCCGGAAGATCTGCGGGCGCTGATCGCCGACGAGAGGATCTCGGCATTCCTGATCGGGCCGGGCGCGGGCGTCCATGCCGAGACCCGGGCCGCGGCGCTCGCGATGCTCGCGAGCGCAAGGCCCACGGTGCTCGACGCGGACGCGATCACGGGGTTCGCGCAGCAGCCGGCGGCGTTGATGCGCGCGATCCGCGGAGATTGCGTGCTGACGCCGCATGAAGGCGAGTTCCGGCGCTTGTTCGCGTACACGGGCGACAAACTCTCACGTGCGCGCGCGGCGGCGCAGGAGAGCCGCGCCGTCGTCGTGCTGAAGGGCGCGGACACGGTCATCGCCGCGGCGGACGGCCGCGCGATCATCAATGCGAACGCGCCGCCGACGCTCGCCACGGGGGGCTCGGGCGACGTGCTCGGCGGCATGATCGCGGGATTGCTCGCGCAGCGAATGGAGCCGTTCGAGGCCGCGGCCGCGGCCGTGTGGATGCATGGCGAGGCCGCCGCCGCGTTCGGACCGGGGCTGATCGCCGAGGACCTGCCGGATATGCTGCCCGGCGTGCTGCGCCGGCTGCGGGGTGCGGCGGAGTCGCATGGCGGGTTTGCCGGGGAGTCCTGATGCACGCGATGATCCTGAAAAAACCCAAGACGCGTCTCGACTGGGTGGAACTCCCGGACCCTTCGCCCGGCGCCGGGGAAATTCGCGTACGCGTGACCGCCTGCGGCGTCTGCCGCACGGATTTGCACCTCGTCGACGGCGAACTGCCGAATCCGCGATTGCCGGTCATCCCCGGGCATGAAATCGTCGGCCGCGTCGAGGCGCTCGGCGCGGGCGTCGAGGGCGTGCATGTCGGCGAGCGCGTCGGCGTGCCGTGGTTGAGCCACACTTGCGGTGTCTGCCCCTATTGCGCGATGCAACGGGAGAATCTCTGTGACCGGCCGCTGTTCACGGGCTACACGCGCGACGGCGGCTATGCGACCGCGGCGATCGCGGACGCACGCTACGCGTTTGCGCTCGGCGAGATGGGCGCCGACGCCGCGCTCGCGCCCTTGCTGTGCGCCGGCCTGATCGGCTGGCGGTCGCTCAAGATCGCGGGCAACGGCGAGAAGATCGGGCTCTACGGCTTCGGCGCGGCGGCTCACGTACTCGCGCAAGTCGCGCGGTCGCAGCACCGCCGTGTGTTCGCGTTCACACGTCCGGGCGATGTCTCGTCGCAGAAGTTCGCGCAAGATATGGGCGCCGAATGGGTCGGCGGCTCCGACGAGCGGCCGCCCGAGCCGCTCGACGCGGCGATCATCTTCGCGCCGCTCGGCGAGCTCGTGCCGCGCGCCCTGCAAGCGGTGCGCAAAGGCGGGCGCGTCGTCTGCGCGGGCATCCACATGAGCGACATTCCGAGTCTTCCGTACAAGCTGCTGTGGGAGGAGCGTGAGCTCGTGACGGTCGCGAATCTGACGCGCGAAGACGGCCTGGAGTTCCTCGGCATGGCGCAGCGACTCGGCGTCGCGGCGAAGACGACAACTTACGCGCTGCGCGACGCCAATGAGGCGCTCGCGGATTTGCGCGCGGGGCGCTTCGACGGCGCCGCCGTCCTCGTGCCCTGACGGCCGCGCGTCTACCCCGACTTGACGAGTTGCGCGCGCAGGGCGAGCAACTCCTTGCGCCGCGCAGCCGTGGATTTCGGGAATTCCAGCTTCAGTGCGGCGACGTGATCGAGGATGACGCTGGAGACGATCAAGCGCGCGGATTTCTTGTCGTCGGCCGGCACGACGTACCATGGCGCGACCTCGGTGCTCGTCGCCTCGATGCATTTCTCATACGCGTGCATGTAGCGCTTCCAATACTTGCGCTCCTCGAGATCCGCGCTGCTGAACTTCCAGTTCTTGCTGGGCTGATCGATCCGGTCGATGAAGCGCTGGCGCTGTTCGTCCTTGGACAAGTGCAAAAAGAACTTGATGATGCGCATGCCGTTCTCGTGGAGATGTTTCTCCAGATCGATGATCGAACGGTATCGCTCCGCCCACACGGATTTTCCGCGCCGCTTCGAGTCCGGCAGGCCTTCGCTGCGCAGGATTTCCGGGTGGACCCGGACTATCAGGACTTCTTCGTAATACGAACGGTTGAAAATGCCGATCCGGCCGCGTTCCGGGAGGTCGCGCGTCGTGCGCCAGAGGAAATCGTGTTTGAGTTCGGCGGCGCTCGGGTGCTTGAAGCTGAACACCTGGCAGCCCTGGGGGTTGACGCCCGACATGACATGCGCGATCGCACCGTCCTTGCCCGCGGCATCCATTGCCTGAAAAATCAACAGCAGCGCATATTCATCCGACGCATAGAGCCGCGTTTGCTGGTCGCTGAGTTCGGCGACATGCTCGCGCAAGAGCTTGTCGTAATGGGCATCGTTCTTGTAGACGGGATCGACGCGGGTCGGCCATTCCTTCAGATTCACCTTCGAGCGTTCCCGAACGCGGAATTTCCCCGGATCGATTTTCATAGGCAGAGCGTACCGATCGGGACCCCGCACGGCAAATCAGTCAACAAGAGAGCGGCGGAGGCTTAGAATCGGCGGCGCGGAAATCGAGAAAAGCCACCAAGAGGTTCACCGCATGCGCATTCTGCAGATTCTGGGCGCCCTGCTGATCGTCGGCGGGTTCTACGTGCTGATCAAGCCGCCGACCTACAAGAGCGAACAGAGCGTCGTCAAGTTCGGCGATTTCGAGGCCAATGTGCGCCAAGAGCGCCCCGTGCCGCCGTGGGTCGGCGGGCTTGTTGTCGGCGTCGGCGGCGTACTCGTCGCGGTCGGCCTCAGGAGGCGTTGAGCAGGCCGGCGCCCTGCAGCCAGCGCGTGAGCGCTGCGGAGTCCATCGCTCCCGAGACGCGCGCGACTTCGCGGCCGCCGCGAAACGCGATCAAGGTCGGGATGCTGCGGATTTGAAATTGCCCAGCCGGGCCCGTCGCCTCCTCCGTATTGAGTTTCGCGAAGCGTAGTTTCGGTTCGAGCTTGCGCGCCGCTTCCTCAAAGAATGGCGCCATCGTCCGGCACGGCCCGCACCACGGCGCCCAGAAATCCACGACGAGCGGCAGGTCGTTGCGTGTGACGTGCTTGTCGAAATTGGTGTCGCTCAAAGGGAACGACTTGCCCTCGAACAATGCGTGGCGGCATTGTGGGCAGCGCGGCGCGTCGGTGAGCCGCCCATGCGGCAGCCGCACGACGGAGTCGCAATGGCCGCAAACGATATGGATGAATCCGGTCATACGTTACCCGATGCCTTCGCAATGCTGCGTGACTTGGGCTGTTAACTTGTGCCCGGCGCGCCGGATTTCAAGGAACCATCGGCAAACGGCCCGGTCGAAAATAGTGGATGGCGTCCAGCGGAGTCTCATATGAGAATCGGTTTGCCAATTCTCGATCGGCGGCTGCGGCGCCGGCGCATCGTAGGACCCAGGGCGCCGATGCTTGCGGTCGGCATGGCTCTGACGCTCGGCTGCGCGCCCGCCGCGTTCGCCGCGCTCGGCGAGCCCAGTGCCTCGGTGGCGCGCGATCATGCGGCAATGCAAGGTACATTGTCGGTGACGCCCGCGCAGAGCTTCGACGTGCACGAGATCAAGGTCGCCGGCGGTCAAACCGTGCGCGAATACGCGACCCGCGCCGGCACGATTTTCGCCGTCACATGGCATGGAACGCGCACCCCCGATCTCGAACTCTTGCTCGGCGGTTATTTCGGCCGCTATGTCGCCGCCGCCGAATTGCATCGAACCGGCCATCACCTCGTGTCGATCCGCACGCCGGATCTGGTGTTGACGGTCACCCGCTTCCAGCGCGCGGCCTTCGGCCAGGCTTATCTTCCGGCTCTGATGCCGAGCGGCGTCACCCCGGCCGTGCTGCGCTAGGGAGCCGTATGAGACGCACCGCGTGGATCGCGCTACTCGCCGGGTTCCTGGTCTCGATCGCCGGCTGCGGCGGCGGCTCCGGGGCCAACTTCGCCGGCATCAGCGGCGGCACGAGCGGCGGGGGCTCGGGCGGTACCGGCGGCAGCGGTCTGAATACGGTGCCGGTCACCGTCGACGCCGGCCCGCAGGCGGCCGGCGGCACGGTCAATACCTTGTATACCACGGTCACGATCTGCGCCCCGGGCAGTACGACGGAATGCCAAACGATCGACCATGTGCAGGTGGATACCGGGTCGACCGGCTTGCGCGTGCTCGCGTCCGCGCTCGGCGCCGGCATCGTGCCGGCGCAGCTGCCGCAAGCGACCGCTGTCAACGGCTTTGCGCTCGACGAGTGCGCGCAGTTCGCCGACGGCTACAGTTGGGGCACGGTGCGCACCGCGGACTTGTTGATCGGCGATTCGACCGCGGCCGCCGTGCCGATTCAAGTGATCGGCGACGCCGCTTCAGGATCGATCCCCGCGTCCTGCGTATCCGGGCCGCTCGAGAACACGGCGTCGGCGCTCGGCGCGAACGCGATTCTCGGCATCGGCAATTTCCTGACCGATTGCGGGATCGCCTGCGAGACGAGCGCCGTTCCCGGCGTTTACTACGGTTGCCCCGTCGGCGGCAGTTGCGTGCCGGTAGCGCTGCCGGTCACGGAGCAGCTGCAGAACCCGGTATCGTTGTTCGCGGCCGACAACAATGGCGTAGTCATCCAATTGCCGAGTGCTTCGGCGCCGGCGGCGAGCGTCTCCGGCACGCTGGTCTTCGGAATCGGCACGCAGGCGGACAACGCGTTCCCGGCCGCCGCGCAGATCTACACCGTCGATCCCAATTACGGAACGCTGACGACGCTCTACGGCGGCGGCATATTCGGCGCGAGCTTCATCGACGCGGGCTCGAACGCATACTTCTTCACGGACGACACGATTCCGACCTGCGCGGATCAGCCGTCGTTCTATTGTCCGCGGTCCACGCTGGGGCTCGCGGCCGTCATTCAAGGCGTGAACGGCGCGAGCGCGAGCATCGCGTTTTCGATCGACGACGCCGATGCGAATTTCGCGACCGGGTTCGCGGCCCTGCCGAATCTCGCGGGTCCCGCGGCGAGCGTCTCGGCGAACGCGTTCGACTGGGGCCTGCCGTTCTTCTACGGCCGGTCGGTGTACGTGGCATTCGAGTCGAACAGCGCCGCCGGCGTCGGCGGGCCCTGGATCGGGTTCTAGTGAAACCGTGAGCGAAAGGAGATCGACAATGGCCAAAGTCACCCTGTCCGCGTGTTTATTGATGATCGGCTCGTCATTCGCCTGGGGGCCGGCGGTCGCGGCGACGCCAGGCGCGCACTGGCACGTGATGGGCGGCTACAGCGCGACGGTCGGCACGACCTCGGATTATCTGCAGGGCGGCTATGCGCTCGGCGGCGGCCTCACGATCACGCCGTCCGCATACAGCCCGCTCGACTGGAGATTCGATCTCGACTACGCGAATCACCAGGCATCGAGACAGCTGATCGCGCTGGGGCAACAGAATACGAACATCGAAATCGACAGCGGTACCGGCCAAATTTGGTCCTTCAGCGGCAACGCCGTGTTCCACATTCCGGTCTCCTACAACATCCGCGCGTACGCCATCGCGGGTATCGGCGTCTATCACACGCGCATCGAACTCACGCAGACGGTGCCGTTCCTCGGCGGTTATTACTACTGCGATCCGTTCTGGGGCTTCTGCGATTCGGGCTATGGTTACGGCGACGCGATCGTGACGTCGCACGACATCACGAAATTCGGCTGGAACGCGGGCGCCGGACTCGAGTTCGCGCTGCCGGGAGGGCAATCGTGGTTCGTCGAAGCGCGCTATCACCGGATCAGCGCACAGACGCCGATCGAGTTCGTGCCGATCGAGGTCGGCTACCGCTTCTAGCGCGGCTGCGTTGCGAGCACCGCGAGGCCTTGGAGCACGAGGTCCGGCACGATCTCGCCGCGGGTGCGCATCGCCGAGGTGATCATGCCGGCGTCGCCGCCGGTGATGAACAGCCGCGGCTTCGTGCCGGTTGCCTGCTCGACCGCCTCGGCGGCGCGGTCCGCCATGCCGGCGAGCGCGAACACGGCGCCTCGCGATATCGCGCCGATCGTGTTGTTCGCGAGCACGCCGGCCATCGACGGCGTGCTCTGCTCCATGGCCTTGGCGATATCGCCGGTCTTGGTCAGAAGCGCCTCGCGCATCATGTGTATCCCCGGCGCGATCAAGCCGCCGATGTGCTGTCCGCTTGCGTCGACGCTGTCGACCTTGACCGCCGTGCCGGCATCGACGACGCAAAGCGCCGAGCGCGCGATCGTCCATGCACCGATCACCGCGAGCCAGCGGTCGGCGCCGAGCAGGCCCGGGTCCAGGTAGCCGTTCGTCACTTCATGATAGGTTCGGCTCGCCGTGACGAATTCCGCCTGCACGCCGTAAAATTTCTTCGTCAAGCGCGCCAGGATCTTGCCCATGGCTTCCCCGGCGACATTGGCAACGAGAACCCGCTCGGGTCTCTGGTTCTTGTCGAACAGGGCGGCCGTCCATAGCGAGGGTTTGGCGTCGCGGTGCACGATCGCCTGCTGGTCCGACAGCCCGGTGCTCGTCAGCCAGGCCCACTTGAGGCGGGTATTGCCGACGTCGATGACCAGAATCATAGTTTTATGACCACTTTGGTTGGCGCCGCTGGCCGCGATAAAGCGCTCAAGAATATCATTACTCCCTCCTCAGCTAGTAAACTACCCGACCCCGCGCTGCCGCGCGATCCGGAGAGTGTGTGCGACCGAAGTTTTCGTTGACCGAGGGCTCGATCCCGCGCGCGCTGCTGTACTTCGCGCTGCCCATTTTGCTCGGCAACGTCCTCCAGTCGCTGAACGGCTCGGTGAACGCCGTCTGGATCGGCAAGTTCCTCGGCGAGGCGGCGCTCGCGGCGGTCGGCAACGCGAACGTCGTCATGTTCCTGCTGTTCGGCGCGATGTTCGGCTTCTCCATGGCGACGACCGTCCTCGTCGCGCAATGGGTCGGCGCCGGCAACATCGCGGAGGCGAAGAAGGTCGTCGGCACGAGCGCGACGTTCTTCGTCGTGCTCTCGGTCGCGGTGAGCATCGCCGGAATCGCGTCCGCGCATGTGTTGTTGCGGTGGATGCGCACGCCGCCGGACGCGCTGCCGTTGGCGCTCGCCTACATGCGCATCATATTCGCCGCGCTGCCGTTCATGAGCGGGTTCTTCTTCGTGATGGCGGTGTTGCGCGGTGCCGGCGACTCGCGGACGCCTTTCCTCTACCTCATCATGTCGGTCGTTCTCGACATCGCCTTGAATCCGCTGCTGATCTTCGGGTTGGGATGGGTGCCGCGCCTCGGCGTCGCCGGTTCCGCGACCGCGACGATGATTGCCCAGGCCTCGAGCCTCGGGGCGCTGCTCCTGCACCTTCGCCGGACCCGGCACCCCCTGTTCATTCACCGCGCGCAATGGGGATTGTTCAGGATCGACTGGGCCTTGGTGCGCGTACTCGTCGTCAAGGGCGTGCCGATGGGACTGCAGATGTTCGTGATGTCGGTGAGCATGATCGCCGTGACTTCGCTCGTGAATCGATTCGGCTCGGAGGAGACCGCCGCGTTCAATGCGGCGATGCAGCTCTGGAATTACATCCAGATGCCGGCGATGGCGATCGGCGCGGCCGTATCCTCGATGGTCGCGCAGAACATCGGCGCGGGCTTGTGGCGGCGCGTCGACAAGGTGGCGATGATCGGGGTCGCGTGCAACTTTCTGCTCAGCGGCGCGTTGATCGGAATCGTCTACCTCTGCAATCGCAGCGCGCTCGGCTTGTTCCTGCCGGCAACGGGACCGGCGATCGAGATCTCCGCGCATCTGAACGCGTTGATCGTCTGGTCGTTCGCATTTTTCGGCGTGACGACGGTGCTCTTCGGTGTCGTGCGCGCGAGCGGCGCCGTGGTCGCGCCGCTGCTCATGCTCGTGGTTTCCCTGTGGCTCGTGCGCCTGCCGTTCGCCTATTGGATGCTGGATCGCTGGCACGCGGATGCGATTTGGTGGAGTTTCCCCCTGGGCTCGGTGATTTCCATGTTGATGGCAATTGGGTATTACCGATACGGCGGTTGGCGCCATATGCGCTTCGGCGCGGCGACGGCGGGCGTTGCGCCCGCCGCCGGAGTCTGAAGCGATGACCGTGTGCGACCGTCCGCTCGTCGTCCGTTGCGGAGCATTCGGCGACATGGTGCTGCTGACGGCCTTGATCCGCGAACTCCATGCCCGCTGGGCTCGCCCGGTCGACGTCGTGACGTCGGGGCCGTGGAGCGCGCCGCTGCTCGAAGGCCAGCCGGGCGTCGGCGAGGTCTACGCGGTGCGCAGCCGCAAGACGCCGTATTGGCTGGCGCCCGATCAGCACACGCTGGTCGGGCGCCTGCGCGCGCGCGGCCCCGGACCGGCCTGGTTCTGCGACGCGAACGACGCCGCCCGGCCGCTGTTGACGCGCGCAGGGCTAGAGGGCGACCTGATCGTCGACGTGCGCGATCACCCGTTGAAGGCCGGCGAGCATGCGACGGAGCAATGGCGGCGCTTCGCCGAGGCGACGCCGGCGTGTTGGGCGAACCGCGCGCCGCCCGGCCGATTCACCGGCCTTGCCGGCTGTAGCCTGCAGGTCGGCGACGCCGCGCGCGCGGACCTCGACGAGTGGCTGCGCCGACGCGGCATCGCCGATACGCCCTTGATTTCGATTCAGGTCGGCAACAAGCGCACGATGCGCCGCGGGCTCCGGCGCCTCGCGGTCAACCACAAATACTGGCCGAACGAGCGCTGGGCGGAAGTCATCCGCGGCGTGCGCGCGGATCGGCCCCGTCACGCGATCTTGATGCTCGGTACGGGACCCGAATTCGCGCTCAACGATGAGGTCGCGGCGCTCGCGAACGTCGCCGGATTGCACAACGTCGCCGCCGATCTGCCGATACCGCGGCTCGTCGCGCTGCTCGCGCGCTCACGAGGCTTGATCAGCGTCGACTCGGGGCCGGCGCACGCGGCGGCGGCGGTCGGCTGCCCGGTCGTCGTGCTGTTCGGCAAGGCGCTGCCGTCGCTGTATCGCCCGTGGGGCGTCGCCGGCGCCCCGGTGCGCGTGCTGACGGGGCGGGTCGACGGCGAGCCGTCGATGCTCGGCATCGAGCCCCGCGCCGTGATCGACGCATGGCGGCAATTGGGCGGCGCTACAGGAGCGCCTTGATCATCTCGCCCGTGACCAGGATCACGCCGCCCTTCGTGATGTGGAAGCGCTCGCCGTCGATTCCCTCATCGTAGCCGATGCGCATGCCGTCCGGGATCGAGCAGTTCTCGTCGACGATGCAGCGCTTGATCATGCAGCGGCGGCCGACGGACACCGAGGGCAGCAACACCGAGCTCTCGACGCGGCTGCCCTCTTCGACGCGCACATCGGTCGACAGCAGCGATTGCGCGACGTAGGCGCCGGATATGATGCAGCCGCCGGCGATCATGGAGTTGACCGCCATGCCGCGGCGGCCGTCCTCGTCGAGCACGAACTTCGCCGGCGGCTGCTGCGCCTGGTAGGTCCATATCGGCCATTGTTGATCGTAGACATTGAGCTCCGGATTGAGCGCGACGAGCTCCATGTTCGCTTCGTAGAACGCGTCCAGGTTGCCGACGTCGCGCCAGTAGCTCTGCGCGCGCGTCTCGACGTCGTGGAACGGATAGGCGAAGACCCGCATTTTCGGGATCGCCGGCGGAATGATGTTCTTGCCGAAATCATGGCTGCTCGCGGCGTTCGCGGCGTCCTCGGTCAGCATTTTCGCGAGGCGGTCCGTGCCGATCACGTAGATGCCCATCGAGGCGCGCGCGAGGTTCTCCTGCCCCGGGATCGGATCCGGATTCTGGGGCTTCTCGGCGAACTTCAGGATCCGATTGGTGTCGTCGGTGGTCACGATGCCGAATTCGTTGGCCCGCTCGATCGGCACGTCGACGACGCCGACGGTGATGTCGGCCTCACATTGTTCGTGATAGGCGATCATCGGACCGTAGTCCATCTTGTAGATGTGGTCGCCCGCGAGGATCAGCACGTACGTCGGGCGGTTCTGGCGGATGAAATCCAGATTCTGGTAGACGGAGTCGGCGGTTCCCCGGTACCACATCTCGCCGATCTGTTGCTGCGCCGGGATCATTTCGATGAACTCGCCGAGTTCGCCGCGCAGATAGCTCCAGCCGCGCTGGATGTGCTGGATCAGCGACTGGGCCTTGTATTGCGTGAGCACGGCGATCTGGCGTATGCCGGAGTTCACGCAGTTCGACAGCACGAAATCGATGATGCGGAATTTTCCGCCGAACGGCGTCGCCGGCTTGCACCGATGCAGTGTCAGCGCCTTCAAGCGTTCGCCGCGGCCGCCCGCCATGATTACGGCCAAGGTGCCGCTGGTCAAACGGCTCACGTAGCGGCCGGTGTTGCTGCGTGCGGCGTGCCGGGTGCTCGTCATGACATTCTCGTGCGGCATTCGCTGCACAGACTGCCATACTCGATCGATCACCGCACGCGGTTTTGCGAACGCGTGCTCGCCTGCGTTTGTTAGACTGACCGCATGCGCGCACTCAAACTTTGCATCCTCGCCTCGGAGATGATGCCGTTCGCGAAAACCGGCGGCCTCGCGGACGTCGCCGGCGCGCTCGACAGAGAATTCGGCAATCTCGGGCACGACGCGCGCGCATTCATGCCGCTTTACCGCGCGGTGCGCGCCGGTCCCTGGGAATTTTCCGAGGTGCCCGCGGTTCGCGGGGTCACGCTCTCGCTCGGCGCTGAGCGCTGCGAATTCTCGCTGCGGTCGGCGGCCGCGCCCGGCACCGGGCGGCCGGTCTATTTCGTCGATTGCCCGCCGATGTTCGACCGCGGCGCGCTCTATACGGGCGATGCGGACGAATACCGCCGCTTTCTCCTGTTCACGCGCGCGGTCCTGGAATCCTGTCAACGGTTGGGCTTCGCTGCCGACATTTTTCACTGCAACGATTGGCATACGGCGCTGCTGCCGCTGCTGCTCGAGACCATCTATGCCGGTGATCGGCTGTTCGCGGACTCCCGTTCCGTGCTAACGATCCACAACATAGGCTACCAGGGCGTCATGCCGGCCGCCGCGGCCGCCGAGTTGGGCCTCGCGCCCGGCGACGTCCGCTTGGATGCGGCCGACTCGGCACACGGCGTCATCAACGCGCTGAAGACGGGAATCCGCCACGCCGATGCGGTCACGACCGTGAGCCCGACCTATGCGCGCGAGATCCTCGCCGAGCCGCTCGGCATGGGGTTGCAGGGTGCGCTGCGCGCGCGCGCCGACGGCGTCACCGGCATCCTGAACGGGGTCGACTACGACCAATGGGATCCGCGCCACGATCCGTATATTTCGGCGCATTTCGGCGCCGGGGATTGGGACGGGAAGGCGGCGAACAAGCGCGCCCTGCTCGCGGCGAGCGGGCTCGACTCGGGCGCGGCGACGCCGCTGATCGGCATGGTCGGCCGCCTGACGGAACAGAAAGGCCTCGATCTGTTGTACGACGCGCTACCCGCGTTTCTCGACCGGCGCAATTGCGCGCTCACGATCCTCGGCGACGGCGAGGCCCGCTATGTCGAGTTCTTCGAGCGGCTGACGCGAAGATTCCCGGGGCGCGTCGCGTTTCATTTTGGTTACGACGAGGCCAAGGCGCATTTGATCGAGGCGGGGAGCGATGCGTTCCTGATGCCCTCGCGCTACGAGCCCTGCGGGCTCAACCAGATGTACAGCCAGCGCTACGGCACGATCCCGATCGTGCACAAGACCGGCGGGCTCGCCGATTCCGTCGTGCATTTCGATGCCGCGTCCGGTACCGGAACGGGTTGCGTATTCAACGATTACGACGTTCCGGCGGTTGCCTGGGCGCTCGATACGACGCTCGATTGGTTCGCCTATCCGAACCTTTGGCGCCGGCTCATGAAGAACGCAATGGCGGAAGACTTTTCCTGGGGCCGGCGCATTGCGGAATACGACGCGCTGTTCCGCCGGGTCGCGCGCGCGCGCTAACGATCGGCCGCCTGCAGCAACGCGTAGCGCCTGCCGTACGGCAGCGCATAGGTCCTGACGATGCGAAGCTGCGCGGCCGCGAGCCACGGCGGCGGCGCGCTCGTGCCGGAGCGCGCGGGGTGCACGCCGAGTTTGGCGGCGAGCGCCAGAATCCGCGGCGACCAGTCACGCCCCGAAAGCTCGACGAGGAACCGGCTGTCGGGCGCGTCCGCGACGACCGCGCGCAGCCGCTCCAGGGCGGACGGCTGATCCGGCAGCGGAATGCGCGTGACCGCGGCGCGGGTGTATAAGTCGACCCATGCGCGGGTCGTCTCGTCGGGCGCGACCAGCACGAGCGGCGCGGCGCCGAGATCGCGCTTGACCTCGCCGCCGATCGCGCCGAGGTCATGCCAGCGATCGACCTGGTGGTACGCCTGGGAGGCGGGTCCGATCAGCAACAGGCAATACGCCGCGAGCAGCGCGGCGAGCGCGCCCTGGAACCGCCCGCACTTCGTGCCTGCCCATGCACGGACCGCGAGATAGGCGGCGGCGGCGATGCCGGACCCGCCGATCGCGACGAAGGCGGCGCGCGAGCCGAGCGAATTCCACGCATCGAAACCGATCAAGGCCAATGCCGCGGCCGCGAGCACGCAAGCGAGGAGGATGAGCACGGCCGTCGCGCGCAGCGCGCGCCCGTCCCAGGGGTCGTGCACATCGATGCCGACGCCCGCCCACCAGCCGAGCAGCAGCGCCGCTCCCGGCAAAGCCGGAGCGAGATAAATGTTGCGCGCGGTCGCGGCGAGCGACAGCAGGACGAGCGTCGGCACGAAGCACGCGAACGCGAAGCGCACCGCACGCATGCGGTCGGGCGCGCATCGGCGCAGGCGCCACGCGCCGCGCACGGCGGCGGCGACCAGCAGCGTCCAGGGCCACAGGTAAACCGGAAGTTCGATGAGGTATTTGCCGGGCGTATTGCGGTGCCCGGCGGTGTAGGTGAGCTTCGTCGGCGCGCTGACGTCGGTGAACCGGCCGACCAGGTTGTTCCAAAAAAACACCTTGAGGTGCGCAACGCCGTCGACGCCCGTGTAGACGAACCACACCCAGATCGCGATCACGAGCGCCTGAATCACGGCGCCGGCGTAGAACTCCCAGCGCAGGAACTCCCGCCAGCGGCGCTCCCAGACGACGAGCGTCGTGAACGCGAGCGCGGGCACCATCCAGGCCGCGGCGCTCTTCGACAGGAAGCCGATCGCGAGCGCCGCGTGCATCAGCGTGTAGCCGCCCAATCTCCCGCGGCGATCCGCCGCATAGAAGCCTATATAGAGACCGAGCAGCGCGACCGCCACGGCGGCGACGAGCGGGGCGTCGGTCGCGAGCCATACCGCCACCTGATAAGCGAGGAGAAAGGTGCTGATCGCCGCCGCTGCGGCGACCCCCGCGATCTCGCCTGCGCCGCGGCGCGCGAGCAGCAGCACCGCGATCGCGGTGGCGAGCGCATACACGAGATTCGGCAGGCGCGCCGCCCACGCCGACGTGCCGAAGCGCTGCATCGATGCGCCCGCGATCCAGTAGGTGAACGGCGGCTTCTCGCAAAACGCCTCGCCCGCGAGCAATGGCACGGCCTTGTCGGCCTGATGGCTCATGCGCCACGAGAGATCGGCTTCGCGCGGTTCGTCCGGCGTCCAGTATCCGCGGAACTGCATGCCGACGACCCAGGCGGCGAGGATCGCCGCCGAGAGCCACGCGATCTGCGCCGCCGCTCTAGTCGACACCGCGTTCCTCCAGGAACGCGCCGAGGTATTTCGCCGTGTGGCCGCGGGCCTTGCGCGCGATGGCCTCGGGAGCGCCTTGGGCGACGAGACGCCCGCCGCGCTCGCCGCCTTCCGGTCCCAAATCGACGATCCAGTCGGCGCCTGCCATGACGTCCAGGTTGTGCTCTATGGCGACGACCGTGTTGCCGGAGTCCACGAGGCGTTGTATGACCCGCAGCAGCTTGTCGACATCGGCCATGTGCAATCCCACCGTCGGTTCGTCGAGCACGTAGAGAGCGTGCGATGCCGGGCCGCGGATCCTCTGCTCGGGGCGGACCTTGGCGAGTTCGGCGACCAACTTGATGCGCTGACTCTCGCCGCCCGAGAGCGTAGGGCTTGCCTGGCCGAGACTCAAGTAGCCGAGGCCGACATCGGCGAGGAGCGTCAGCGCGTGGTGCACCGTGCGATGGGCCGCGAAGAAATCCGCGGCCTCCGCGACGCTCAAGCCGAGCACGTCGCCGATGCTCTTGCCTTTGAACAGCACATTCAGGGTCTCTTCGTTGAACCGGCGGCCGCCGCAGGCGTCGCACAGGACCTGAACGTCGGGCAGGAAGCTCATCTCGATGCGCTGCATGCCCTGGCCTTCGCAACTCTCGCAGCGTCCGCCCGCCGTGTTGAACGAGAACCGGCTCGCGCCATAGCCGCGGACCCGCGCCTCGGTGGATTCCGCGAACAGCTTGCGGATCGAGTCCCAAAAGCCGATATACGTCGCGGGGCAGGAGCGCGGGGTCTTGCCGATCGGCGTCTGATCGACTTCCAGCACGCGCGTGACGGGCTCGAAGCCGGTGATCCGGTCGCAGCCGAGCGGCGCAGGCGCGCCTGCGCGCCCCCGGGATGCGACCAGGCGCTTCAGGTTCGCGAGCAGGATTTCGCGCGCAAACGAGGATTTCCCGGAGCCGGAGACCCCGGTCACGACCGTGAATCTGCCGAGCGGAATGCGCACGTCGATGCGGTGCAGATTATGCAACGCCGCGCCCGCGACCTCGATCGAGGGCGTCGCGTTCGCGATGCGCCGGCGCCGCGACCGCGAATGCGTCAGTGGCTGGGCGAGGCAGCGGCCGGTCACGGATTCCGGCAGCGCCTGCAGTTGATCCGCGCTGCCTTGCGCGACGACGCGGCCGCCCTCGCGGCCGGCGCCGGGACCCAGGTCGATGACCTCGTCGGCGCGGCGAATCGTGTCCTCGTCGTGCTCGACAACGATCAAGGTGTTGCCCTTGGCGCGCAGGCGATCGAGCGTGTCGAGCAGAGCGTGATTGTCGCGCGGATGCAGGCCGATCGTCGGTTCGTCGAGCACATAGCAGACGCCGCGAAGATTCGATCCGAGCTGCGCGGCGAGACGTATGCGCTGCGCCTCGCCCCCCGACAGCGTCGGCGCCGCGCGGTCGAGCTGCAAATAGCCCAAGCCGACCGCGCACAGGAACGCGGTCCGCGCATCGAGTTCCGCGAGCAGGTCGCGCGCGATTTCGCGCTCGCGGCCGTGCAATTCGATCGAGCGCAGCGACTCGGCGAATTTCTCGACCGGGAGGCGGGTCATCTCGGCGATCGAGCGTCCCCGAAACATCACTCGCAGCGCGACCGGATTCAGGCGCAAGCCGCCGCAGGCCGCGCAAGCCGGCGGCGGTGCGTCCACGGAATCGGCCCATTGGGATTCCTCGCCGCTTTGATCGGCGTCGAATCCGGTCAATTCGACGCCGGTGCCGAAACAGCTCGCGCACCATCCGTGCCGCGAGTTGAACGAGAACAGCCGCGGATCGAGTTCCGGAAATCCCGTGCCGCAGGATGGGCACGCCCGGCGTGTGGAAAATATCCGCGGCGCCGCGTGCGCGCCGCCGCCGGCAAGCTCGACGTGAATCACGCCGCGGCCGTATTGCAGCGCCGCCGCGAGCAGATCGCGCAATTCCCGTTCATGCGCGCTCGTGACGGTCAGCGCACCGACGGGAAGTTCGATGTGGTGTTCGACGAATCGATCGAGCCGCGGCCATTTCGCGGTCGGCAGGCGCGCACCGTCGACACGCAGCGTCGCGAAGCCCTTGCCGCGCGCCCACTTGGCGAGCGCCGTGTACAGGCCCTTGCGCGAGACGACCAACGGCGCCAGCAGCTCGATGCGCTTGCCGCGGTACTCCGTCAGCAGGCGCGCGGCGATCGCATCCTCGGGCTGCGGTTCGATCGGCACCGCGCACACCGGGCAATACTGGACGCCGAGCTTGACGTACATCAGGCGCAGGAAATGATAGATCTCGGTCAGGGTCGCGACCGTGCTCTTGCGCCCGCCGCGGCTCGTGCGCTGCTCGATGGCGACGGTCGGCGGAATCCCGTGGATCGCGTCCACGTCGGGCCGCGAGGCCGGCTGCACGAACTGGCGCGCATAGGCGTTCAGCGATTCGAGATAGCGGCGCTGGCCCTCGGCGAACAGTATGTCGAACGCCAAGGTGCTCTTGCCGCTGCCGGAGACCCCGGTGATCACCGTGAACCGTTCGCGTTGCAGCGCAACGTCGACGTTCCTGAGATTGTGCTCGCGCGCGCCGCGGATCTCGATCCGCCGAGCCCGCGGGGCGGCGGCGGGCGGCGGCGGCTCGGCTACGCTCGAGGCCTGCGCCGCCGGCGCCGCGGCCTCGGCGAGCGCGCGGCCGGTATGCGATTGCGCAACGCCCATGACATCGCCGGGCGTGCCCGCGCAGACCACGGTGCCGCCGCCGTCGCCGCCTTCGGGCCCGAGGTCGATGATCCAATCGGCGGCGCGAATGACGTCGATGTTGTGCTCTATGACGAGCAGCGAATGACCGGCTTCGATCAGGCGGCGAAACGCGCGCATGAGTTTCGCGATGTCGTCGAAGTGCAGTCCCGTCGTCGGCTCGTCGAAGATGAACAGCGAGCCGCACGTCCGCGCGCCGGTCCCGGCCGCGTGCTCGGCGAGATGCGCCGCGAGCTTGAGGCGCTGCGCCTCGCCGCCGGAGAGCGTCGGCACCGGTTGCCCCAGACGCAAGTAGTCGAGGCCGACGTCGGCAAGAGGCGCGAGGCGCCGCGCGATCTCGCGATCGCCGGCGAAAACCCCGAGTGCCTCCGACACGGTGAGATCGAGCACGTCCGCGATCGACAGCTGCGCATCGCCGGCGCCGGGGAGCTTCACCTCGAGCACCTCGGCGCGGTAGCGCCGGCCGTCGCAGTCGGGGCAGCGCAGATAGACGTCGGAGAGAAATTGCATCTCGACGTGCTCGAAGCCGTTGCCGCCGCAGCCCGGGCAACGCCCCGTGCCGGCGTTGAAGCTGAACGTGCCGGCGGTGTACTTGCGCGCGCGCGCCTCGGGCAGGCGCGCAAATCGTTGGCGGACCGCGTCGAATGCGCCGACGAAACTCGCGGGATTCGAGCGCGTCGTACGGCCGATGGAACTCTGATCGACCATGATCGCCTCGTCGATCAACTCGCTGCCCGCGAGCGAGCGGTGCGCGCCCGGGCTCTCGGTCGGCCGCCCTTTCGCGCGCAGCAACGCGCGGTACAGCACGTCCTGCACGAGCGTCGACTTGCCCGAGCCGCTGACCCCGGTCACGCAGACGAGACGGCGCAGCGGAATCTCCACGTCGACGGAGCGCAAATTGTGCAAGGAGGCGCCCTCGATGCGCAGCGCGCCGCCGGCGCGCAACGCGCGCGGCTGCGCATCCGCGTCCACGGCGGTCGCCGCGCCGCCGACGCGCCGGCGTCCGAACAAGTAATCGGCCGTCAGGGATTTGTCCGTCTTCGCGAATTCCTGCATCGAGCCGAAGAACACCACTTCGCCGCCGCGTTCGCCGGGCCCTGGGCCGATGTCGAGCACGCGGTCGCTCGAGAGCATGATCTTCGGGTCATGTTCGACGACGACGAGCGTATTGCCGGCGTCGCACAGGCGCCGCATGACCGCCGTGATGCGGCCGACGTCGCGCGCGTGCAGGCCGATCGACGGCTCGTCGAGCACGAACAAGGTGTTGACGAGCGAGGTGCCGAGGGCGGTCGTCAGATTGATGCGCTGAACCTCGCCGCCGGATAACGTGCGCGACTGGCGGTCGAGATTCAAATAGCCGAGGCCGACCTCGGCCAGGTAGGACAGGCGCGTGCGGATCTCGCCGAGCAAGAGGTCCGCCGCGCCGTCCTGCGGCGCCGGCAGCTCGAGGTCCGCGAAGAAGCGGCTGCAGCGCTCGATCGGCATCAGCAGAAGCTCGCGGATGTTGACGCCGGGATCGCCGATGCGCCAGAGGAGGGACTCCGGCTTGAGACGCGCGCCGCCGCAGGCCGCGCAATCGGTGTAGGACCGATAACGCGACAAGAGCACGCGGATGTGCATCTTGTATGCCTTGGTCTCGAGCCACGCGAAGAAGCGGCGCACGCCGTACCAAACGTCGCGCTTCCATTCGCCCTCGCCGTCGATGACCCAGGAGCGCTCGGCCTCGGACAAGTCGCGCCACGCCACGTCCGGCGGAATGCCGCGCTTGCGTGCGAACCGAACGAGGTCGCTTTGGCACTCGCGGTATGACTTGGTCTGCCAGGGCTTGATCGCGCCGCCGCGCAGGCTCAGATCGTGGTCCGGAATGACGAGCCCGTAATCGACGCCGATGGTGCGGCCGAAGCCGCGACAGGTTTCGCAGGCGCCTATCGGGGAGTTGAAGCTGAAGCTGCTTGGGTTCGGCTCCCGGTACGCGATATCGCAGTCGGCGCAGTGCAAGCCGGTCGAGAATCTAAAGGGGGCAAGCGCGACCCCGTCGGCGGTGAGCGCGTAAACGTCGAGCTTGCCCTCGCCGAGTCGCAGCGCGGCCTCGATCGCCTCGATCCGCCGCCCCGCATCCGCGGAGGACCACCGGAAGCGGTCCTGGATGACTTGCAGCGTGCGCCCGCGCTCCTCGTGGATGCGCGTATAGCCCTGCCGCTCGAGCAGCGCGCGAACTTCCGCCTCCGAGAAATTCTTCGGCACGGCGATCGGGAAGGTGAGCACGAGGCGGGGATCGCCGAGTTCGTGTGCGCGCAGGTCGAGCGCGTCGCGGATGCTTTCGGCGGTATCGCGGCGCACGGGCCGGCCGCATCGGCCGCAATGCAGTACCGCGGCGCGCGCGTACAGGAGCTTCAAATGATCGTTGAGTTCGGTCATCGTGCCGACCGTCGATCGCGACGTGCGCACGGGATTCAGCTGGTCGATCGCGATGGCGGGCGGAATGCCGTCTATGCCGTCGACCTGCGGCTTGTCCATTCGATCGAGAAACTGCCGTGCGTACGGCGAGAAGGTTTCGACGTAGCGCCGCTGGCCTTCCGCGTAGAGCGTGTCGAAGACCAGCGACGACTTGCCCGAGCCGCTGACGCCGGTCACGACGGTCAAGCCGTGGAGCGGCAGATCGATATCGATGTTCTTGAGATTGTTCTGGCGGGCGCCGCGAATGCGGATCGCCGCTGGATCAGCGTCCGGCAAACTGTTCCATCATCAAGCCGGTGCCGCCCCGCGTGACGTGGGCGACGATCGCGGTGCGGCGATGGATCTTGGTCACCTGGCCGAGATTGATCGCGAAGGCGAGCTGCACCTGTTGTCCCTTGCGCAGCCCGAGATTCTCGGTCTCGACGAACACGCCGTTCGCGCTGAGGTTCTTCGCCTTGCAAATCCGGCTCTTTCGCCCGGGCATCACGACGTACACGGTCGTACGTGCGCGGTGGCGGGTGTGCAGGCGGCGCTCCATCGGTGCGGATCCCCTTCGTTCGCTTGATCGAGTGAGTCCGCATTATGCACACTGACGCGCGTCGAGCGGAAGGCCTCGCGCGACCGCGGGACCTTATGTCCAATCAGGCGATATCTTTGCGCCGAATGGCCAGTTGTTCAGGAGCTTCGATGCCGACCTTCACGCGCCGGCCGGTGCTGCCGAGCAAGGTGATCTGGATGGGACCGTTCGCGAACAACTGCTGCAAGGTCATGCTGACATCCGCGCCCTCGGCGGGCTGGATCAGGATCGACTCGTCGGCGCGGCGGCTGAGCACCAGCATGATTCAAGCCCGGGCGAGCGCGCGCAGCGCGGGCTGGAGCGCCTTGCCCTGCGGCCCGTAGGTCGGCGCCGGGCCGCCGCGGAGGACGTCGAGCAGCTGGCGGACTTGGCCATGGCGCGCGTTGACGATATAACCGTTCACCTCGTTGGCCGCGCGGCAGTTCGCCATGATGGCCATCAGGGAGCGCCAACGGACGCGGATCCCATCGGCGGCGCCGGCGTCCCGCAGGTCGTCGCAAAGGCTGCGGCGTTCCGCCTCCAGCCCCTCCAGCCGCCCGAGCAATGCCGTCTTTTCCGCGGCGCGTTCCGCAACCTTCTCGGCGGTGTCGCCGGTCAACGCGGCGCGCTCGGCGTCCAGCATCGCGGCGAACTCCCGGCCCAGCTCGATCTCGCGATCCAGCACGGCCTCGAGGCGAGCCTTGGCGTCGGGCGTCATGGGCTTATTTCATTCCGCTTTCGAACTGCAGCAGCTTCGCGGCCACGCGCCCGGCGTTCACCTGGTAGGTGCCGTTTTGAATCGATTGCTTGACGGCGGCGACTTTCGCCGCGTCGACGACCGGCGAGCCCGCGACCGCGTCGGCGAGCTTCTGCATCGTGCGGGCGGAGCCGGTCAGCGTCACATGATCGGCGGCCGGCGCCGTGGGCGCGGACGCGCTCGCCGCATCGGCCTGCGACCTGTCGACGACCGGACCACCGCCGCCGCCCGATCCTTTGATCGGTGCGAGGGGTTCAGTCGCCTTGTATCCCGTAATTTTGTTCGACACCGAAATCTCCTCGGGCAATCGGTCCACCCATGCCCATATATCGTCAGGGTTTGGATGAACTTTAATGAAGGCTATGCAAATTCCATAGGCTCGGACCTGTTATCGACTGTGACGTGGTTCACTGAAGGGCTAAGGCAGCAAAATCTCGACGGTCTGGTCCGAGCGGGCCACTCCTTCGACGATTCTGCCAGATGAAAGATTTTCAACCTTGACCCGCTGATTGACGAATCCGTCGGCGAGCGCGCGTCCGCTCATGCGCACGCTGATGCCGCCCGCATCGGCGACGAGCGTGACCGTTTGGCCGCGACGCACCGCCGGGGTTCCGAGCAGCAGTTGGTTCGTCAGTACGGTGCCTTCGGCGATCGGTCGCGCGGCCGTGAGTCCGACGGCGATCGCGGGGTCATCGAGATAGCCCGGCGGCAGCTGCGTCAAGTCGCGCACTTCTATATGCACGTCCTTGGCCGTGAGCACCGTGCCGGCGACGAGCGCATGGGCGGCGAGCGCAACCGGCGTGACGCCGACGACGCGGACCGGCACGTAGATATGCCAGGGCGTCGCGCCGGTGCAGCGCAACTCGACGACGACCTGGGTGTGTGTGTGCAGGCCGGGCGCGGGTCCCGCATCGATCGCGCGGCCGCAGCTCGCAAGGCGCAGGCCGGGCGCGATCGGGCCTACGGTCAGGCGCTCGCGCGCGCCGAGCGGCGCCAATTGCCGCAGAGCCGCGGATTTCGCGAGCGCCACGAGCCGCGACGGGTCCTGGTTCACAGCGCCGGCCACGGCGCCCATGGCCGGGCGCACGGACACCGACATCGACAGCACCGCAGCGGCGGCGACCGCCGCCAGCCTTGCCGCGAGACGCGGGCGACGGGATTTTGGCGCTTGGTAAGACATAAGGACTATCAAGCAAGCGCCGTGCCAGTTCCTGTGGCGGCGGCGCGCGCGGCCCTGATCGGGCACCGCGCGGCAAGCGGCGCGCGCCGCCGCCGCAAGCGGCAAATCCTTGCCGTCAGGGGAGCCGCGGCGCCGGCCGGCCGCGCCGCCGGCGGCGGCGTCGACGCGGCACCCGGCGCGGAAAACGCGCCGCCGAGCGCGTTGGCCGGCGATTTGCGCGCTTGGCACAGCTCTTGCTTCCTCCCTGTCGAGGAGATCTTGGCAACGATGTTCAACAACATATTCGGCATTCACGAAAAGGCGCTGCTGCTCTACGGCGACCGCGTCGGTGTGCTCGCGAACAACCTCGCGAACGCCGATACACCGGGCTTCAAGGCGCGCGACATCGACTTTCGCGCGGTGCTCGCGCAAACCGATTCCGGCGCCGCGCTGCCGCTCGCGGTCACCGAGCCGGGGCACATCGCCCTCAACGCCGGCGGGCCATCGTCCGCCGCGCTCAAGTACCGCAACCCCTATCAAGCGTCCCTGGACGGCAACACCGTGGAGATGCCGGTCGAGCAGGCGGCGTTCGCCGAGAACAACGTCCGCTATCAGGCAAGTCTCGGATTCATCAACGACGACATAGCGGATCTGCGCCTGGCCATCATGGGCCAGTGAAGCCGCGATCGGGAGAGTCACGATGTCCTTGTTCAATGTATTCAATGTCGCCGGCAGCGCGCTCAACGCCGAAACGATCCGGCTCAACACGACCGCGAGCAATCTCGCGAACGCCGAGAGCGTCAGCGGCGATCCAGGCAAGGTCTATCGCGCGCGCCAGCCGGTTTTCCAAACGATGATGGATCGCGCGGGCGCGAACACCGACGGCGAAGGCTCGACGGCGGGCGTGCGCGTGCTCGGCATCGTCGAGAGCCAGGCGCCGCCGCAGATGCGCTACGAACCGGGCTCGCCGCTCGCGAACAAGCAGGGCTACGTCTACATGTCGAACGTCAACCCGATCGAGGAGATGACGAACATGATCTCGGCGAATCGTTCGTTCGCGACCAACGTCGATGCGATCAACACCGCGCGCGACTTGCTGCTCAAAACCATCGCCATGGGCCGTTGATCGCCCCCAAGGGAATCATCATGACGATCAATACGAACAACATCCCCACATACGGCACGGGCGCGGCGGCCGGCGCCGGCACATCCGCGGCGAATTCGGCGAGCGCGACGAGCCTGGGCGGCGCGGACTTCCTGACGCTGATGCTCGCACAGCTGAAAAACCAGGACCCGACGAGTCCGATGGACAGCAGCAAGTTCCTGAACCAGCTCGCGGCGCTCAGCGAGGTCCAAGGCATCACGTCGCTGAACACTTCGTTCACGGGGCTTATCGAACTCCCTGGTCTCGAGCCAGGCGCTGCAGGCTTCCTCGTTGCTCGGCCACCAGGCGCTCGTCACGAGCTCGCAGGCGAATCTGGCGACCGCGGGCGCGACCGTGACCGGCGCCGTGAACGTGCCGCAGACCTCGGGCCGGGTCCTGCTCAACATCGCGAACGGCGCCGGAGTGCTCGTGAAGCAGATCGACATGGGCGCGCAGCCCGCCGGCCTCGCGGATTTCGCGTGGAACGGCACTCTGGGCGACGGCTCGCAGGCGCCCGCGGGGCAGTACACCTTGAGCGCCGAGGTCGCGGGCCTCGCTTCCGGCACCGCGGTCGGCACCTATGTGAACGGCACCGTGCAGAGCGTGACGATGGGATCGGGAGCCGGCGGAATGACCCTGGATGTCGCCGGCCAGGGCAGCGTGCCGTTCAGCGGCGTGCAGCGAATCTCAAACTAATTCAATCGGGAGTAGACACAGATGGCCTCGTTCAGCATTGCCTTGTCGGGATTGACCGCCGCGAGTTCGGATTTGGACGTCACGGCGAACAACGTCGCGAACGCGAATACGGTCGGCTTCAAGCAGTCGCGCGCCGAGTTCGCCGACGTGTATGCGTCGGGCGCGGTGAACCTCAACACCTCGGTGGTCGGCGAGGGCGTGCGGCTCGCGAGCACGGCGCAGCAGTTCAACCAGGGCAACATCTCCACGACCTCGTCCAATCTGGACCTCGCGATCAGCGGCGACGGCTTTTTCACGCTGAAGGACTCGAGCGGCCTCGTCTACTCGCGCAACGGACAATTCGCCGAGGACAAGAACGGCAACATCGTCAGCGCGACGGGCCAGGCGCTGCAGGTCTATCCGCCGCTCGTCAACGGCGGCTTCAACACGGGCACGCTGGCGGACCTCAACCTGCAGACGGCGCAGAGTGCGCCGCTCGCGACCTCGGCGGGAACCGTGATCCTGAACCTGCCGGCGAATTCCACGCCGCCCACGGTCGCGCCGTTCGATCCGACGAATTCGCAGACCTACAACCAGTCGACGTCGACGACGGTGTATGACTCGCTCGGCAATGCATACGCGGCGACGTTCTACTTCACGCAGACGGCGACGCCGAACCAATGGAACGTGAACATGACGGTCAACGGCACCCAGGTGGGCGCCGCGCAGACGCTGACCTTCTCGAGCACCGGCGCGGTGTCCGCGCCGGCGGGCGGCGCGCTCCCGTTCAACGGCTTCGTGCCGCCGGGCGGCGCGAACCCGATGAACCTGACCTTCAATTTCGGCGCGACGACCCAGTACGGCGCGCAGTTCGGCGTGACCTCGATCACGCAGAACGGCTACGCGACGGGCCAGTTGAGCACCGTGGCGATCGATCCTTCGGGCGTCGTCTCGGCGGTCTATACGAACGGCCGCTCGACGCAGCTCGGCCAGCTCGCGCTCGCCAACTTCCCGAATCCGCAAGGACTCAAACAGCTGGGCGACACGAACTGGTCCGAGACGTTCACCTCCGGCAACGTCGTGCAGGGCACGGCCGCATCCGCCGGCTTCGGCAGCATCCAGTCGGGCGCGCTCGAGAGCTCGAACGTCGACCTGACGACGGAGCTCGTCAACATGATCACCGCGCAGCGCGCCTTCCAGGCGAACGCGCAGGTCATCACCACGAGCAATCAATTGTCCCAGGCCGTGATCAACATGGCGCACTAGCGCCTCGCTCACATCGGAGTCTGACACGTGGATAGAGGCCTTTACGTGGCGATGACCGGCGCCAAGCAGATCATGCAGGCGCAGGCGGTCAACAACCACAACATCGCCAACGTCAATACGACGGGATTTCGCGCCGATACCGTCGAGTTCGCGAGCGATCCCGTATACGGTCCCGGCTACGCGTCCCGCGTCAACGCGGTCGCGGCGGACGCCGGCGTCGACTTCTCCGGCGGCGTGATGACGAGCACCGGTCGCAGCCTCGACATCGCGGTCAACGGCCCCGGATTCATCGCCGTCCAGGCGCCGGACGGCACCGAGGCGTACACGCGCGCGGGCGACCTGCGCGTGACCGCGGCGGGCGAGGTCACGACGGGAACAGGCCTGCCGGTCGTGTCGGAATCCGGCCCCTTGTCGATACCGCCTGCGACCCAGGTGAGCATCGGCAGCGACGGCACGGTTTCGGTCGTGCCGCTCGGCCTGCAGCCGTCCGCGCAGTCGCAGGTCGACCGCATCAAGCTCGTCAACCCGAAGCCGGGCGACCTCGTGAAGGGCGCCGACGGGCTGTTTCACCTGAAGAGCGGCGGCAAGGCGAAGGCCGACGAGACCGTCACGGTGTCGTCGGGCGTGCTCGAAGGCAGCAACGTCAACGCCGCCGAGTCGCTCGTCAACATGATCGAGTTGCAGCGCCTCTACGAGCTGCAGATCAAGAGCATCAATTCGACCGACCAAACCGAGCAGAGCGCCGAGCGCTTGATGTCGCTGCAGTAGCGCATAGAGGATATCGACATGGATCTCGCATTATGGGCCGCGAAAACCGGCCTCGACGCGCAAAACACGCAGATGGCGGTCATCGCCAACAATCTCGCGAACACCAACACGACGGGATTCAAGGCCGGTCGCGCGACGTTCCAGGATCTCATGTACCAAACGGTGCAGCAGGTGGGCGCGCAGAGCACGCAGAACACCCAATACCCGACGGGCCTCTCGCTCGGCACGGGCGTGAAGGTCGCGGCGACGGCGAAGGACTACGCGCAGGGCAGCGTGCTGCAGACGAACGGCAACCTCGACCTGTCGGTCACGGGGCTCGGATTCTTCCAGATCACGATGCCCGACGGCACGCTCGCGTACACGCGCGACGGCTCGTTCTCGTTGGATTCCCAGGGCAACCTCGTGACCAAGACCGGATTCCCGGTGTCGCCCGCGATTACGATACCGTCGACCGCGCAATCGGTGACCATCGGCGCGGACGGCACCGTGTCGGTGACGACGCCGGGCTCCGCGAAGCCGACGACGGTCGGCCAAATTCAGCTCGCGAGCTTCATCAACGTGGAGGGCTTGCAGCCGACCGGCAACAACCTGCTCGTCGAGTCGGCCGCGAGCGGCGCGCCCCAGGTCGGCACGCCGGGCACGAACGGCCTCGGTACAGTGCAGCAAGGCTCGCTCGAGACCTCCAACGTGAACTCGGTCACCGAGCTCGTCAACATGATCCAGTGCCAGCGCGCCTATGAAATGAACTCGAAGGCGATCAGTACGACCGCGCAGATGCTGCAGTTCCTGACGACGAATCTCGCATGACGCGCGTACCGAGCTCGTTCCGCGGGAGGCGGCGCGCAAACGCTGCGTGCGGCGTCGTTCGTCGCGGCGTTGCTCGCGGCGGGCCTCTTGTCCGGCTGCGGGATGCTGCACTCGCGCGAACAGAAACCGGACGCGCCGCTCGCGCGCGTGCTGCCGCCGCCCGCGCCGCCGACCGACGGCGCGATCTACCAGGCCGGCCAGCAGATGGAATTGTTCGCCGATCTCAAGGCGCGCCGCGTCGGCGACATCTTGACGATCAAATTGAACGAATCGATCAACGCAAGCAAGAACGCGGTCACGAAGACGAACAAGGCGACGACGGTCGATACGACCGGACCGACGATTTTCGGCCGCGCGATCACGACCGGCGGCGTGCCGATCCTGAACACCTCGCTGAAGGGCGGCGATACGTTCGACGGCGAAGGCTCGAGCACGCAGAGCAACAGTCTCGCCGGCGCCATCACCGTCACCGTGATCGGCGTGCAGGCGAACGGCAACTTGATCGTGCAAGGCGACAAGACCTTGAAGCTGAATCAGGGCGATGAGTTCGTGCGCATTTCCGGCGTGATCCGGCCGGCGGACATCGCCGCGGACAACACGGTCACGTCGGACCGCGTCGCCGATGCGCGCATCAGCTACTCGGGCAAAGGCGCGGTCGCGAGCTCGAACCACATGGGCTGGCTCGCGCGGTTCTTCAATTCGCCGTTCATGCCGTTCTGAGCCGAGCAAGCCATGTCCGCAGCCGCGAAGATACTGACCGTGATCCTGCTCTTGCTGGCGGGCGGGTCGCTCGCCGACGCCGAGCGCATCAAGGACATGGCGCAAGTCCAGGGCGTGCGCACCAATCAGCTGATCGGCTACGGACTGGTCGTCGGTCTCGACGGCACGGGCGACCAGACGAGCCAGGCGCCGTTCACGGTCCAGTCTCTGAAGAACATGCTCGCGCAGCTCGGCGTGACGGTGCCGCCGAACGTGAACCCGCAGCTGAAGAACGTCGCGGCCGTGGCCGTGAACGCGGTGTTGCCGGCGTTCGTCAAGCCGGGCCAGACGATCGACATCACCGTGAATTCGATCGCCAACGCGAAGAGCCTGCGCGGCGGCTCGCTGTTGGTGACACCGCTGCACGGTCTCGACGGCCAGGTTTACGCGATCGCGCAGGGCAACCTGATCGTCAGCGGCTTCGGCGTCGAGGGTCGGGACGGTTCGAAGCTCACGGTCAACGTGCCGAGCTCAGGCCGGATTCCGAACGGGGCGACCGTCGAGCGGGCGGTCGCCTCGCGGTTCGATCAGGGGGACTCGATCGTGCTCAACTTGAACGAGCCGGATTTCACGACCGCGACACGTCTCGTCGAGAGCGTGAACAAGGGCGTCGGCGCCGGGGACGCGACGATCATCGACGGCGGCTCGATCCGCGTGCGCGCACCCGAGGATCCGACGCAGCGGGTCGCGTTCCTGTCGATGGTCGAAAACCTGCAGGTGGTGCCGGGCAGCGCGCCTGCGCGCGTGATCATCAATTCCAGAACCGGCACGGTCGTCATCAGCAGCAACGTGCGCGTGAGCCCGGTCGCCGTTTCGCACGGATCGCTGTCGGTCAGCGTCAAGGAAGACCAGACGGTCAGTCAGCCGGCGCCGTTCTCGCCGAACGGCCAGACGACCGTGCTCAACAATTCGACGATCAAGGTCGATCAAGGGAACGACCACATGTTCTTGTTCAAGCCCGGCGTTCGCTTGGAGCAGATCGTGCAGGCCGTCAACGATGTCGGCGCCGCCCCCGGCGATCTCGTCGCCATACTCGAGGCCATGAAGGAAGCCGGCGCGCTGCAGGCCGAGCTCATCGTGATCTGACCATGACCGACCGGATTCCGCCGCCGGCCATGAGCCCGCTGCCGTCGCTCGCCGCGTCGAACGCGAATACCTATAGCGACCTCAACGGCCTCGCGGCGCTGAAGAGCAATCCGCGCTCGCCGCAGGCGCTGCACGCGATCGCCGAGCAGGTCGACGCGCTGTTCCTGCAAATGATGCTGAAGAGCATGCGCGAGGCGGGCGCCGAGATCGGCGACTCCCAGAGCAACGAGCTCGGCATGTACCAGGATTTGTTCGACAAGCAGATTTCCTTGACGATGAGCGAGCGCGGGGGGTTGGGGCTGGGAGCGATGATGGCCCGCCAGCTCGCAACGCAGGGGCGCCGGCAGGCGCAGGCGCGCAGTCGCCGCGCACAAGCGCCGCTGTCCGCGATCCGCCCGTCGCCCATGACCGCGCCCGACGACTCCATCGGCCGCAGCGCGGCGGCGTTCATCGGCAGCATCCTGCCGACGGTCCGCACGGCCGCCGCGGCCCTCGGTCTGAATCCGGTCGGCATGCTCGCCCAGGCGGCGTTGGAGACCGGCTGGGGTCGGCGCATGGCGCGCACGGCGAGCGGTGCGCCGAGTTTGAACCTGTTCGGGGTCAAAGCCGACGAGCAGTGGACGGGCGCGCGCGCGACGGCCGCGACCATCGAATATTCGGGCGGCGTGGCGACGCCGCGGAATGCGGTGTTCCGCGCCTACGACTCCGTGGAAGACAGCGTCAAGGACTTCGCGAAGCTGCTGCAAGATTTCGCCGCGCTACCGCGGCGTGCTCGCCGCCGGCAAGGACCTGCAGGCCTATATCGCCGGCGTCGCGAAATCCGGCTACGCGACCGACCCAAATTACGCGAATAAGTTGAATGAGATAGCGAACAGCGGCACCTTCCAGCAGCGCGCTGCGCGTCGCCGGTGCGAGTCCTTTAGTAATCGGGAAGCCCGCCGATAATGCGGCAGACAGGCGACAATCGGCAGGCGGCGGAGTCCGGAGACGACTAGTGTCAAATTTGTTCCAAATCGACGTTTCGGCGATGCAAGCGCTGCAAACCGCGATTGCGACCACGAGCAACAACATCGCGAACGCGAATACGCCGGGCTATGCGAAGGAAAGCGTCGATCTGACGACCGCGATTCCGCAAGTGCACGGATCCGCAAGCGTGGGCACCGGCGTCCAGGTCACGGCGATCCTGCGCTCGTACAGCCAGGCGGCCGCCAATCAACTGAACGGCTCGCAGAGCAATCTCGGCCAGCTCACCAGCCTGCAGACCTATACGAACCAGGTCGACAACATCGTCGGCACGACCGCCGGCGGCATGAGCGCCGCCCTGCAGAGCTATTACACCGCATGGTCGAACGTCGCGAACGAGCCCACGTCGATCGCGACGCGCCAAGCCAGCTCGGTGCGCGGCGCAAGGCGTCGCGTCGAGCTTTCAGAGCACGAGCTCGCAGCTGCAGACCCTCAATGCGAACATCAACGGCGCGATCACGATGGACGTCCGGCAGATCAATTCGATCGGCGCGTCGATTTCCAAGCTGAACCAGCAAATCGTCGTCGGCACCGCGCAAGCCGGCGGCCAGCCGCCGAACGATCTGATCGATCAGCGTGACCAACTGCTGTCCAATCTATCGCAACTCGTCGGCGTGACGACGAACGTCGACGGCACCGGCGCCTTGAACGTGTTCGTCGGCAATGGCCAGCCGCTGGTACTGCAAGGAAACGTGACGAACCTGACGACCGTGCCGAATCCGTTCAACGCGTCGCAGCTCGAGATTTCGACGGCGACGAACGGCGGCAACATCATCAGCGGGTCGATCACCTCGGGCGATTTGGGCGGTTTGGTCGCAGCGCGCACGCAGGCGGTGGACCCGGCGCTGAACCAACTCGGCCAGATCGCGACCGCCGTGAGCCTATCGGCGAATGCGCAGCAGAACGTGGGCATGGATCTCAGCGGCAAGCTCGGCGCCGATTTGTTCTCGGTCGCGTCGCCGGTCGCGACCGCTTCCGCCGCCAATGGCGACGCCACGACCGCGACCGTCGGTATCGCGAATGTCGGTGCGCTGACCGCGAACGACTATTTATTGTCCTACCGCGGCGGCGCGTACAACCTCACGAACGCGAGCACGGGCGCGGCGGTCGCCTTCACGGGCGCGGGCACGGCCGGGAGCCCGATCAGCGCGGACGGCTTGTCGATCGTGCTGTCGGGCACGCCGGCGAACGGCGATCAGTTTCTGATTCAGCCCACGGTGCAGGCGGCGGGCTCCTTCAAAGTTGGCGCTCACCGGACCGTCGCAGATCGCGGCCGCGGGCGCGATCCAGACCGGCGCGTCGATCGCCAATACCGGCAGCGCGACGATCAGCGCAGGCAGCGTCATCGACGCGACCAACCCGAGCCTGCTCGCGACCGCGACCATCCAGTTCACGAGCCCCACCACCTACTCGGTAAACGGCGCCGGCAGCTATGCGTATGCGCTCGGGCGCGAACATCAATCTCAACGGCTGGCAGGTGCAGATCGCGGGAACGGCGGCGACCGGCGATGCGTTTACGGTTCAGAGCAACGCGAGCGGCACCGGCGACAATCGCAACGCCCTGGCGAGCGCCAATTCACAGACGCTCGGGGTTCTCGCCGGCGGCACGGTCAGCGTCAACGCCGCGGTCAGCGCGATGATCACGGGCATCGGCGGCCAGGCCCAGCAGGTCAACAACGCCCAAACCGCGCAAGCCGCCGTCAACGCGCAGGCGCTGCAGTCCGTGCAATCCGTGTCCGGCGTGAACCTCAACGAGGAGGCGGCGAATTTGCTGCAATGGCAGCAATCCTTCCAGGCATCCGCGCAGGCTCTCACGATCGGCAACACCATGTTCACGAACCTGATGTCCGCTTTATCGAACGGGATACTCTGATGCGCGTCACGCAGAACCTCATTCAAACGCAGTTCCTCAGCGGGTTGAATACGCTGGAATCGAATCTCGCGCAAACGCAGAGCCAGCTCACCACGGGGCTCGCGTTCTCCTCGCCGGCGCAGAATCCCGCGGCCGCCGGCAGCGTCAACACCTACAACCAGGTCTTGGCACAAAGCGAGCAGTACACGACGAACGCGAACAGCGCGCAGTCGAATCTCAATATCGAGGACAACGCGCTCACGCAGATTCAAAACCAGCTGCAGACGCTGCGCAGCCTCGCGCTGCAGGCCAATTCCGGGACCGTATCGCGGCAGGACCTCGGCGCGATCGCGGCGCAGGCGGCGCAAATCCAAAAGAGCCTGCTCGGCGTGGCCAACACTCAGAACGGCAACGGCGACTACATTTTCGCCGGCTTTGCATCGCAGACAACGCCGTTTGCGCTGACGGCCGGCGGCGCGACCTATGCGGGCGATCAAGGCCAGATCCTCGCGCAGGTCGCCGCCGGGCAGACGATTCCGGTCGGCGACAACGGCAATGCGGTTTTCAACCAGGTCACGACCGGCAACGGTACGTTCACGGTCGCGGCGAACGCGAACAACACGGGAACGGGGCTCATCGGCGCGACGACCGTGGCGAACCCGGCCGCCTACGCCGGCGGCAGCTATTCGATCAACTTCACGGCGCCGAACGCCTACCAGGTGCTGGATGCGACGAATACCGTCGTCGCCTCCGGAACCTATACCGACGGTCAGGCGATCGGCTTCGCCGGCCTGCAGGTCACGTTGAGCGGATCGCCCGCGGCGGGCGATACCTTCGCGGTCGCGCCGAGCGGCAACCAAAGCCTGTTCGCGACGGTCCAGAACCTCGTCGACACGTTGAACAACACGGCCGGCGCGCCGCGGAATTCGACCCAGATCAGCAACGCGATCACGGGATCGATCAACGATATCGACCAGGCCCTCGGCCACATGTCGACGGTTCAGGCGGGGGTCGGCGGACGCTTGAATGCGATCACGACGCAACTCGCGATCGCGACGAATCAGCAGACGCAACTGAAGCAATCGATATCGAGCCTGCAGAGCCTGGATTATCCGAGCGCGATCACGTCGCTCACGAGTCAGCAGACCACGCTGAGCGCCGCGATGCAGGCGTACACGCTGACCGCGGGGCTCTCCCTGTTCAAATACCTCTAGTGATGGTGCCCGCCGGCGCCGTGCACGTGGCCATGCTCGAGCTCCTCGGCGGTCGCTTCACGCACGCCGATGATCTCTATGTCGAAGTGCAGCGTCTGATCCGCGAGCGGGTGGTTGCCGTCGAGCGTGACCATGTCGCCCGCGATCGCGGTGACCGTGAACACACGCATGCCATTCTCGGTCCGCGCCTGAAATTGCAGGCCCTTCCTGATTTCACCGGCGCCCTGTAGGGCGCGCTTCGGCACGCGCTGGACCAGCGCCTCGTCGCGCGTTCCATAGCCTTCCGCCGGCGGTACGATGACCGCGAGGGTGACTCCGTCCGATTTGCCCTCGAGAGCCTTTTCCAATCCGGCGACGAGATTGCCGTGACCTTGGATGTAGGCGAGCGGCTCGCCGCCCGCGGAGCTGTCGAGCACGGTGCCCGCGTCGTTCTTCAGCGTGTAATGAATGGTGACCACCCGGTCCGCCGCAATTTCCACGTTATCTTCTCCGTTGCTTCGATTCTTGGGCGCCGGCGCCCGACCTTACATCGCCATCCGCGACCAATTTCGCCTCGAGATCGTAGACGCCGGCGCCGACGACTTCGACCTGCGCGAAATCGCCGACGGCGAGTCCGGACGCGTCCGCGATGCGCACGACGCCGTCGATTTCCGGGGCGTCGGCGCTCGAGCGGGCGATCGCCGTGCCGTCCTCGATCCGGTCGACGAGCACTTGCATCCGGCGGCCGACTTTTCGTTCGAGCCGACGGCCGCTGATTTCGGCGCTGCGCTCCATGAATCGCTCGAGCCGCTCGCGCTTGAGCTCGGCGGGCACGGAGTTCTCGCCGAGCGCGTTGGCGGCGGCGCCCTCGACCGGCGAGTACTCGAAGCAGCCGACGCGATCCAGCTGCGCCTCGTCCAGCCATTCGAGCAGGCGCGCGAAATCCTGCTCGGTCTCGCCGGGGAAGCCGACGATGAAGGTGCTGCGGATCGCGATGTCCGGGACGAGTTTGCGCCATGCGGCGATCCGTTCGAGGGTATTCTCCGCGGCCGCGGGGCGCTTCATGAGCTTCAGTACCCGCGCGCTCGCATGCTGAAACGGGATGTCGAGATACGGCAATACGCGGCCCTCGGCCATCAGCGCGACGACCTCGTCGACATGCTTGTACGGATACACGTAGTGCAGCCGGATCCAGATGCCGAGTTCGCCGAGCGCCGCGGCGAGGTCGTAGAAATGCGCGCGCCGTTCCCGGCCGGCCCAGGTTTCGCGCGCATATTTCAAGTCGACGCCGTACGCGCTCGTATCCTGCGATACGACCAGGATTTCCTTGACGCCCGCGCGCGCGAGGCGCTCCGCCTCGCGCAGTACGTCGCCGATCGGGCGGCTGGCGAGGCGCCCCCGCAAGGAGGGGATGATGCAGAACGTGCAATGGTGATTGCAGCCCTCGGATATCTTCAGGTACGCATAGTGGCGCGGCGTCAATTTCACGCCCTGCGGCGGCATGAGGTCGATGAACGGCTCGTGCTTCGGCGGCAGGTACTGGTGCACCGATTCGACGACTTCTTCGTAGCGCTGCGGCCCGGTGATCTTCAGGACCCGCGGATGCCGCTCGAGGATCTTCTGCGGGCTTCGCGCCCAGGCAGCCCGTGACGATGACCTTGCCGTTCTCGTTGAGCGCCTCGCCGATCGCGTCCAAGGATTCGTCGACGGCCGCATCGATGAAACCGCAGGTATTGACGATGACCAAGTCCGCCGCGCGGTAGCTCGCGGCGACTTCATACCCTTCGGCGCGCAGGCGCGTGAGGATTCGCTCGGAGTCGACCAAGGCTTTTGGGCAGCCCAAGCTGACGAAGCCCACTTTGGGGCTCTTTCTGATCATCGGTTTCAAGCGGAAATCCGGCCTTGAGCCGGGGGAGGGCGAAATTGTACTAAAAAACGCGCCGCCGGGGCCGATAAGCGCCGTTCGACGGTGCTGCTTCGCGGGGAATGCTCAACCGGCAACGGGCCGGTTTGTGACGCGGGTTCCCCGGAATCGAGAAATAGTGCGCGAGTTTCCCCTAAAGAACCCCGGGATGCGTCCGATAAACCATCTGAATGTGGTCACCGGTCCGCCCGCTCGGCGGGTGAAGTGAACACAAGCTCAGATAGGGCCTACGACGGGCCGGTGTATTAACTTTCAGGAGATGTCAACATGGCATTAACGCTCAATACGAATATCGACTCGCTGACCGCGCAGAACAACTTGTCGGGTTCCCAGGCGCTGTTGTCGCAGTCCTTGACGCGCTTGTCGTCGGGCCTTCGCATCAATACCGCCGCGGACGACGCCGCGGGCCTCGCGATCAGCCAGCGGTTCATGACCCAGATCAACGGCACGAACCAGGCGATCAGCAACGCGAACAACGCGATTTCCGAAGCGCAGACCGATCGGCGGCGCGTTGACGACCGTGGTCAACAACCTGCAGAGCATCCGCACGCTCGCGGTCGAAGCGGCGAACGGCTCGAACAGCGCGTCCGACCGCGCGGCGCTCGATCAGCAGGTCCAGCAGCAGATTTCGGAAATCACGCGCATCGCGTCGCAGACCTCGTTCAACGGTTCGAACGTGCTGAACGGGACGAACGGCGTCACCAACTATCAGGTCGGCGCGAACGTCGGCGACACGATCTCGGTGAACCTCGCGCAGGGCGTCGGCGCCAACCAGATCGGCCAGGTTGCCTCGAGCCTGGGCGAGGTGACCACCGGCGCGACCACGGGCGCGCTGACGATCGCCGTGGGCAGCAACAGCGCGACCACGATCGGCGCCAGTTCCAGCTACGCGACGACCGCCCAGACCGCGGGTGGCTATGCCTATCAAGATGCGTCGTCGGCCTACGCGAAGGCCGCCGCGATCAATGCCGCGGGCGTCTCGGGCTTGACGGCCACGGCCACCAACGACCAGGACTTGTCGTTCACGTCGGCCACGACCGGCGCAGCGGGCACCGGCGCCGGCGCCGCCGACGGCCAGTATGCGCTGTCGGTCAACGGCGTGAGCGTGCTGAACAAGACCACGGCCGGAGACGATCACCGCGAGCGATGTGATCACCGCGATCAACAGCTTTTCGACCCAGGACGGCGGCGTCACGGCCGCCGCGGGCTCGAGCGGACACATCATCCTGACCGCGGCCGACGGCAGCAACATTCAGCTGCAGCAGACCTTTACGGCGTCGGGCGGCACCGGCGCGGGAACCAATGCCGGCGGCATCACGAGCGTGAGCGCGTACGACGCGACCACGAAAGCCGATATCGGCACCGCCACCGCCGAGACGGCCGCGACGAGCTTCGGTCCGACCACGTTCTACGGCCAGGTGAGCTTGTCGGCGGGCCAGAACATCACGATCGCCGGCGCGGACGCGGCGTTGATCGGGCAAGCCGCGACGACGATCACCGCGTCGGGCACGCTCGCCGGCAACAACGTGCTGACCGTACAGGGTGCGAACAACACGATCAACGCGGTGGACTCGGCGCTGCAGACCGTCAGCCAGTTCCAGAGCCAGCTCGGCGCGGTGCAGAACCGCTTCACGTCGACGGTGCAGAACCTGACGACGACGGCGCAGAACCTGACCCAGTCGCGCAGCACGATCATGAATGCGAACTTCGCGCAGGAGACGGCGAATCTGACGCAATCGCAGGTGTTGGAGCAGGCAGGCATCTCGGTGTTGGCGCAGGCGAACAGCGAGCCGCAGTTGATCTTGAAACTGATCCCGTAACGGTCGGAAGATCGAAGCGAAGTGAGCGAACCGGCCCGGGCGTGCAAGCGCCCGGGCCGTTTCTTTGGGGTCAATGGAGCGCGCCGAGGCGGCAAGCGTTGGCCGGCCGGCGGCAACGCGTCGCCGCCGCCCACGCGGCCGCGCCCCACGACCTGCAGGCGATCGTCGAGCAATTGCACAAGGACTCGAACGATTCCGGCCGCCGCCGCGGCGGCGCATGTTGGTACGGGTCTTGCTTAAGTCCGGGGCATTGCCGCCGATAAATCGGACCATGTCGGCCCGAATGAGCGAGTTCCGGAGTTCTCATGAGTTCAGCGATCTCTTCAGCGACCAATACCGCGGCCACGAGCGGGGCACCCTCGGCCGCCGCCGCGGCCTCGGTGACCTCGCAAGGCATCGGCAGCGGCCTCAACATCGGTGCGATCGTCTCGGCGCTGACTTCGGCCTACGGCGCGGCGCAGACCAACCAGCTGACGGCGCAGAAGAGCACACTGACGACGGAGATCTCCGCGTACGGCACGTTCAAGAGCGCGCTGTCGACGCTGCAAGCGGCGCTGACGCCGCTGTTGTCGACCGGTGCGCTCGCGGGTTTCACGGCGACCGTCGCCGACAAGACCATCGCGACCGCGAGTGCTGCGCCGGCGGCGGCCGCGGGCCAATACACGCTGCAGGTGCAGAATATTGCGACCTCCGCCAGCTTGGCCTCGACTGCGGTTGCGAGCTCCGGCACCGCGATCGGGACCGGCACCTTGACGATCGCGGTCGGCGGCAAGTCGATGTCGCTCGCGATCGATTCGACCGATAACACGCTCGCGGGGATCGCCAATGCGATCAATCAAGCGTCCGGCAACCCGGGGGTGAGCGCCAGCATCCTGACGACGACCGCAGGATCCCGGCTGGTGCTCTCCGGCACCGCGACCGGCGCGGCGAATGCGATCACGGTGACCCAGTCAGGCGGCGACGGCGGACTTGCCTCGCTCGTCTATGATCCGGCGAACGGCACGACGAATCTGACCCAGACCCAGGCGGCACAGGACGCCAATTTCACGCTGAACGGCTACGCCGCGACCAGCGCGTCGAACGTCGTCAGCGGCGCGATCAGCGGCGTGTCGCTCCACCTCCTGGCGCCGACCGCGGCCGGCGCATCGACGACGCTCAACATAGCGCCGGACACGACCGCGGCGCAAACCTCGATCGGCACGTTCGTCACGGCGCTGAACGGCGTGCTGACGAGCATCCAGAGCCTGACCGGCTACGATCCGACGACGCAGACGGCGGGACCGCTGAACGGCAACGCAACGCTGCAGTCGTTCCAGAACCAACTCGAGCACATCCTCGGCCAGCTGCAAAGCGGCAACACGGGCGGGATCCAGTCCCTGTCCGATCTCGGCATCACCGCCAATCCACAGGGCACCTACGACTCCAATACGACCACGCTCGGCAATGCGTTGAGCTCGAATCTGTCGGCGGTCGGGAGCCTGCTCGGCGGCGCTTCCGGTCTCGCGACCAAGATCAACAATCTGGTCAACGGCTTCACCCAGGTCGGCGGCTTGCTCGACACGATCACGCAGGGCTTGCAGACAGGGCTGTCGGACGTCGCGAAGCGGCAGACCGCGCTTGGACGCCCAACTTGCGAGCTATTCGGCGACGCTGACCGCGCAGTACAACGCGATGGATGCGGCAGTCGCCGCGCTGAAGCAGACCCAAACCTACCTGACCGCCGAGTTCAGCCAGGGCAACGTTCAGAACAACCAGAGCAATAGCTCGTTGAGCGGCGGCACGACGAGCACCAAGACCGGCTAAGGCTAAGAAACCATGATGTACTCACAGGGCGGCGCCGCCCACTATCGCGCGATCCGCGGGCACGGCCTGGTCGCCGATGCGACGCCGACGCGGCTGATCCAGATCGCGTTCGAAAACATTCTTTCGCACCTCGCGATTGCGCAAGGGTGCATGCAACGCATCGAGGACAATCTGCCGCTCGCGGAGGTCGTCGCGAAATGCAGCGCGATCGGCAAGGCGGTGCAGTTGGTCGGCCACCTCGACGAGAGTCTCGACCTGGAGAAAGGCGGCGAGGTCGCGGCGAACCTGCGCAAGCTCTACCAGTACATGCTCGATCGGCTCACGGTCGCGAACGCGACCAACGATCCGCGGGATCGTGATCGAGGTGTCCGGGCTCGTGCGCAAGATCAAGAGCGCATGGGACCAGATCGTCGCGGATGGCCGATGAGCGCAGATCGCGCGAATGCGGCCCTCCGGCGCGCGCTGCAAATTTCCCGGGAAATCATGGATATCGCCGCCGGCGGCGACGCTGAGCGCGCGGCCGGCCTCGACGCCGAACGGCGCCGGCTGCTAGAGTCGGCGCGGAGCGGATTGCACGCGATCGACGACGAAGGCCGCCGCCTGCTCGGCGAAATCGGAGAACTCAACGACCGCGCGATCGGCGCGATGGAGCATCGCCTGCGCGGCAAGGCGCGGGATCTCGACTTGGCCACGGTGGGGCAGCGCGCGGTGCGCGCGTACTCCGCGACCCGGGCGCACGAGATCGCAAGGTCAATGATCACGACGGCGGGAGCCATGCCGGAAAATCTCTTTGGCGATGGTCTGGTGTTCGAAGAGTCGCTGCCGCTCGAGTGGCTCGAGGGCCCGCTGCCGGAAGGTCTGGAATTTGGCGCGGCTGAACGCCGAAAATCACCAGCTGCTCGGCGCCGAATCGTCGCTCGAGGAAACCCGCGTGCATGATGCGCTGAAGGACGAATCGCCGGCGCTCGTGCACGAGCTGCAGCGCCTGGAATTCAAGCTGAACATTCTCCTGCGGCTGACGGCGGCGCTGTCGGCGCAGCACAATGTGCTGCCCGGCAATCAATCGGTACGGCTGTCGGCCCGCGGCCTGGAATGGTCGGGCGCGCAAGTCCCGGCGGCCGGTGCGACTGGTCTCGCTGTTCTCTACATCAACCCGGCGCTGCCGCAGCCGCTGAAGCTGCCGTGCCGGGTCGAGGGCGATCGGCGCGAGGGCGATTTGCGCGTCGCGCAGCTGCGCTTCGTCGGGTTGAGCGAAGCGCTCGCCGAATCGATCGACAAGCTGATTTTCCGGCACCATCGGCGCCTCGTCGCCGGCGCCCGGCACGCGACGAGCTAGCCCCGGCCAGCAAAACACTGCGGTCTTTCTTGCGGACTCCCCCTACAAACGTTGCGGGTGTTTGCCAGCTCCTGTTCGCCCGACTCATTCGGTTAGTATGAATTGGGACGGGACATTGAATGAACAATGTCAATGAGTTAGCGGCAAACGTTGAGGCGGAACCAGAGATTACGTGAGGTCCGTCACAATTTTCGATCCGGGAGGAGCCTGGAAAGTGCTCGAAGCCAAAGTTCTTGTGATCGAACCCTCGGAATCGCAGGCGCGCATCCTGGACGCGCTACTGCGGTTCGTCGACATCGAGCCGGTCCACGCGCGCGATTTGGATGCGGTGCGGCGCGGGTTCGCGCACGCGGCCGCCGACTGGCACGCGATCATCGTCGGCAAGGAAACCGTCGCGGCGCACGGCGCCGCGCTCGTCGAGTTCGTGCGCAAGCTGCCGCAGCCGATGCCGATCATCTACCTGAGCGACGACGGCCTGCCGAAGATCGCCGAATCGGCGAGCGACCTCGCGTGGCTGCTGCTCGATCTTCCTGTCAAGCAGCGTCGGATTTCGGCCGTCCTGGCGCTGGCCGAGAATATTCGCGGCGGCCACCCCACACAGCCGGGGACGCATCACTTCCGGCCGAGCGGCGCCTCGCGCGCGATGCGCGGCGTTCACCGCATGATCGAACAGGTCGCGCCGTTCGATACCAACGTTCTGATTCTCGGCGAGTCGGGCACGGGCAAGGAGATGGCGGCCCGCCACATTCACGAGCTGTCCGGGCGCGCGGGACGGCCGTTCGTGCCGGTCAATTGCGGAGCGATACCCGCGGATCTGCTTGAAAGCGAATTGTTCGGCCACGAAAAGGGCGCGTTCACGGGCGCCCTCTCGACGCGCCTCGGACGCTTCGAGTTCGCCGAGGGCGGTACGCTGTTCCTCGACGAGATCGGCGACATGTCGCTGCAGATGCAAGTGAAGTTGCTGCGCGTCCTGCAGGAGCGCAGCTTCGAGCGCGTCGGCAGCAATCGTACGATCCACTGCAACGTGCGGATCGTCGCGGCGACGCACCGGGATCTCGATCAGGCGATCGTCGCGGGCCGCTTCCGCGAGGACTTGTTCTACCGTCTGAACGTGTTTCCCTTGCAGATGCCGCCGCTGCGCGACCGGCTCGACGACTTGCCGCTGCTGATCGAACACCTCCTCGAGCGTCAGGCGCAGGGCACGCGGCAGCGAATCCGCCTCGACAAGGACGCGATGACTTGTCTCGTGCGCAATTCCTGGCCGGGCAACGTGCGCGAACTCGCCAATCTGCTCGAGCGGCTCGCGATCTTGTTTCCCGGCCAAGAGGTCGGCGCGGCCGATTTGCCGGAGCGGTACCGGGGCGACCGCAGAACGGGTAGCACGAGCGGCGCCGCACGGCTCGCAGTGCCCGTGGAATATTTCGCGGACGCACGCAACGGCCTCGAGGCGCGCAACGGTTTCGAGGCGCCGGCGCCGCGTGCGGCGCGCCCCGCGCCATGCACAGCGGAGCCGACGGCCTTCGCGGTGGACCCGGCGCCACGCGCGGCGGCGATCGACGGGCCGAACGCGCAAGCCTTGCCGCGCGGCGGCATCGACCTCAAGGATCATTTGTGCGCGATCGAAGTCGATTTGATCCGCAGAGCGCTCGATGAGGCTGACGGCACGATCGCGGAGGCCGCGCGTCTGCTCAAGATGCGGCGCACGACGCTCGTCGAAAAACTGCGCAAGTACCAGTTGACGGCGTGACGCCGCGCACGCGGCCGGCCGTCAGCACGGCCGTCGAGAATTTGACGCTGTCCTCCCGGGCGGCCCTTCTCAAATCGTAAGCTCCTGAATTTCGGCCAGAATCCTCACGAGGCATGGAAGTTGCTGTTCCTCATGACGCCATGCATTCGACGAATCCACAAGCGCAACACGGCTACGCCGACCTGAACGAGGCGTTTCTCGCATTCGGCGGCGCGTCGGCCGAGCTTTGCGGCGCATACGATTCACTGCAGGCGCGCATCGCCGATCTCGGCGCCGAACTGGCGGAGGCCCGGCAGGGCAAGGAGCACCTGTCGTCGCGCCTCGCCGCGCTGCTGCAGGCTCTGCCCGGCGGGGTGCTCGTGCTCGATGCGCACGGACGCATTCAGGAATGCAACCCGGCGGCCGCGAGCCTGTTCGGCGAACCCTTGATCGGCCTCGAATTCGGCGCGGTGATCACGCGCGCCGCCGCCGGCGGCGGCGTCAGGGCGGCCGAGCATACGGAACTCAAGAGCGGGCGCTTCGTGAACATCTCGCGCAGCGACCTCGGCGACGGCGGCGAAGTCGTACTCGCCGCCGACGTCACCGAATCGCATTGGATGCAGGCGCTCATGAGCCGCCAGCAGCGGTTGTTGACCTTGGGCGAGCTCGCCGCGGGGCTCGCACACCAGATTCGCACGCCGCTCGCCGCGGCGCTCCTGTACGCGTCGCAGATGACGCTGCCGGACCGCGATCCCAAGGATCTCGCGCGCTGCGCGCAAAGGACGGCCGACAGCCTCAAACAACTCGACCGTCTCGTCACGGACATGCTGGCGTTCGCGCACGGCGGCGCCGCGCGCGAAGTGGTCAACCTCGGCGCCGTCCTCGAGCAGGTCGCGCAGTGGCTGCGTCCCGCATTGCGCGACGGCATCACGATCACGATCCGCACCGAAGCGCCGCGGCTCTGCGTGCGCGCGAACGCCTCGTCGCTGATCTCGGCGGTGCTGAACCTCGCGACCAATGCGCTGCAGGCCGCGGCCGGAAAAGTGGCGCTCGAGCTCGCTGCGCGGCACGGCGCCGCCGGGCGCGCCGAGATCGTCGTCAGCGACGACGGGCCGGGAGTTCCGCGGCATTTGCGCGAGCGGATCTTCGAACCGTTCTTCACGACGCGCACGCGCGGCAACGGCATAGGCCTTGCGATCGTCAAGTCGGTCGTCGCCGCGCATCACGGCAGCGTGCGTTTGGCGGACTCCGCCGCCGGCGCGACGTTCGTCATCGATCTACCGGCGGAGGATGGTGCATGACTCAGTCGAACGATATGGTCTTGGTCGTCGAAGACGACGCCGCGCTGCGGGACGCGCTCATCGACACGCTGCGTGCCGCCGGCCTTGCCGCGACCGGTGCGAGCGACGCTGCCGCCGCGCTCTCGCTGCTCACGGACGAGAAAATCGCACTCGTCATCTCGGACGTGCAGATGCCGGGCCACGACGGCTACGAACTCCTGGCCATCGCCAAGCGCCGCAGGCCCGACGTTCCGGTCGTGCTGATGACGGCCTATGGCACGGTCGCCAAGGCGGTCGCGGCCATGCGCGACGGCGCGACCGACTACATCGTCAAGCCGTTCGACGCGCAGTCGCTGATCGACCTCGCGCGCCGCCAGCTCGCGGGCCGCGTCGCGCCCGGAGACCTGATCGCGGCGGATCCGGAATCCAAGCGCCTGGTCGCGCTGGCGACGAGAATCGCCGAGACGGATGCCACGGTGCTGATCACCGGCGAGAGCGGCACGGGCAAGGAGGTGTATGCGCGCTTCATCGTCGAGCGGTCGGCGCGCGCGGGCAGGCCGTTCGTCGCGATCAACTGCGCGGCGATCCCGGAGAACATGCTCGAGGCGACGCTGTTCGGCTATGAGAAGGGTGCCTTCACCGGCGCGCTCGGCGCGCACGCCGGCAAGTTCGAACAAGCGCAGGGCGGCACGCTCTTGCTCGACGAAATCTCGGAGATGGACCTGGGGCTGCAGGCGAAACTGCTGCGCGTGCTGCAGGAGCGCGAGGTGGAGCGGATCGGCGGCACGCGCACCTTGAGCCTCGACGTGCGCGTCATCGCGACCTCGAACCGCAACCTCGCCGAGGAAGCGCGCGCGGGACGATTCCGCGCGGACCTTTTTTACCGATTGAACGTGATGTCGTTGCGCCTGCCGGCGCTGCGCGAGCGCCGCGGCGACGTCCTGCCGCTCGCTCGCCGCGCGATCCAAGCCTGCGCGCGCGGCGGCCAGCCGGCGCTGACGCTGACGCACGAGGCCGAGCGCGCGCTCCTGCAATACGACTGGCCGGGCAACGCGCGCGAGCTGGCCAATATCGTGCAGCGTGCCGCCTGGCTCGCATCCGGCGGCCGGATCGCCGCCGATGCGCTGGAACTCGGCACGGTGCGCGACGCGGGCGCCGACCCCGGGACAGCGGCGGCCACCGAGCCCGAGGCCGCGCTCGACAAAGATTTGAAGGAGCGCGAGCGGGAGATCATCCTCGCGACCCTCGCCTCGACCGCGGGCAGCCGCAAGCTCGCCGCGGAGCGCCTCGGGATCAGCCCGCGCACGCTGCGCCACAAGCTGCAGCAACTGAAGGCCGCGGGCGTGCGCGTGCCGCGCGCGCACGAATCACAGCTTGCGGCGCTTTGACCCATGAGCAGCGTGCAAATCTCCCAAGTTCTCGCCGAAATGCGCGCGCTGCAGGCGCGCATCGGCGGCGTGCCGGCGGAGGCTCCCAAGGCGGCCGCCGGCGTTCCGGACTTCGCCGCGATGATGAAGCATTCGATCGACGGCGTCGCGAGCATGCAGAACCACGCGGACGCGCTCGCGAGCGCCTACGAGTCCGGCGACAAGAGCGTGGACCTTGCGCGCGTGATGATCGAAGTGCAAAAGGCGGGACTCGCGTTCCGCGCGATGACCGAAGTCAGAAACAAGTTGATCGACGCGTACAACCAAGTGATGAACATGTCGGTTTGATCGATCGACGAGGCGTGAACCATGGCTGAAATCGTACCCAACCCGGCCCGCGGGCTGCTCGAGACGATACCGGGACTGAAGCAGGTCGGTCTGCTCGCGGGCGTCGCCGCGGCGGTCGCGGCGGCGATTTGGCTCGTCATGTGGTCGCAGGGCCCGAATTACACCGTGCTCTACGGCCAGTTGTCCAACCGCGAGAGCGGGCAGGTCATGGACGCGCTGACCGCCGCCGGCATCCAGTTCAAGCTCAATCCCGCCGGCGCGGTGATGGTGCCGGAATCCAAGCTGCAGGATGCGCGGATCCGCCTCGCGAGCCAGGGCCTGCCGCAGAGCGACGCGATGGGCATCGAGGCGATCCAGAAGGACTCGGCGTTCGGCATGAGCTCGATGATGGAGCGCGTGCGCTATCAAGCGGTGCTGGAAACCGAGCTCGCGCGCACGATCGCAAAGGTGCAAGGCGTCGAGAGCGCGCGCGTGCATCTCGCGCTGCCGCGTCCCACGGTGTTCCTGCGCGATGCGCACCGCGCGACCGCGTCGGTGCTGCTGCAGCTGTACCCGGGCCGGAGACTCGAGCCGGGGCAAGTCGCCGCGATCGTGCATCTGGTCGCCTCCAGCGTGCCGGATCTCGCCGCCACCGACGTCACGCTCGTCGATCAGCAGGGCGCGCTGCTCAATTCCCCCGACCAGAACCCCGAGGCGGCGGAGGCCAATCGGCAATTCGGCTATACGCGCAAGCTCGAGAAGAGCTACGAGCAGCGCATCGTCGATCTCCTCGAACCGCTCGTCGGCGCCGGCCGTGTGCGCGCGACCGTGACCGCGGATTTGGATTTCACGGAGACCGAAGAGACCCGCGAGAATTACGACCCGAAGAACACCGCCGTGCGCAGCGAGCAGACGAGCAGCGACATGCGCCGCGCGGGCGGCGGGCCCGAGGGCATTCCGGGCGCGCTCAGCAACCAACCGCCCGGCACTTCCGGGTCGCCGCCGATACCGGGAGCTTCCGGGCCGGATCAAGCGGCGGCGAGCGCGCCGAAGACCGCGGCAAATCAATCGCCGGCCGGCGCCAATCCGCAGGCCACCGCCGCCGCTCAATCCATGGGCGGGGGCTCGGAGCCGATCTCGAGCTCCACGCACAGCACGCGAAACTACGAGATCGACCGGACGCTCTCGTACGTCAAGCAGCCGCAGGGAGTCGTCAAGCGCCTGAACGTCGGCGTGGTCCTCGACGACTGGCAGAAGACTTCCGCCGACGGCAAGGTCACGAATACGCCGATGACCGACAAGGACATCAAGCGCTTCACCGCGCTCGTGCGCGATGCGATCGGCGTCAACGCGAGCCGGGGCGATCAGCTCACGGTCATCAACCAGGCGTTCAAGTCCGACGCGCCGGTGCCGCCGATCGAGCCTCTGCCGCTGTGGCAAAGGCCCTGGGTGGCGCAGCTCGCCAAGCAGATCGTGGGCGCGGCGCTCGTCCTCCTCGTCGCATTCCTCATCCTGCGGCCGCTGATGAAATCCCTGACGAAGCCGGCGCCGCGCATCGCGGGCAGAGGCGGCGGCGCCGGCGATCTGGCCGGCGACAAGTTGACGCTGTCGGCTCAGGGCGACGGCCAGGCGATCAAGCTGAGCCCGAGTTTCGAGCAGCAGATCGCGGCGGCGCGGACGCTCGTGGTCCAGGATCCGAGGCGGGCGGCTCAAGTCGTGAAGGAATGGGTCGCCGCCGATGGCTAGCAAGCCGGACGAGCTCCAAGGCACGCAGCGCGCCGCGATCCTGCTGATGAGCCTCGGCGAACAGGATGCGGCGAATCTCCTGAAGCAGCTCGATGCGCGCGAGGTGCAGAAGCTCGGGCTGGCGATGGCGGAGCTGAAGGAAGTGTCGCGCGACCAGATGACCTCGGTGCTCGACAAATTCATCGGCGTCGCCGACGGCAAGGCCGACGTCGCCGCGGGCTCGACCGACTACGTGCGGCGCGTGCTCACGCAGGCCGTCGGCAAGAAGAAGGCCGACATGCTGCTGGACCGGGTATCGACCGGCCAGCCGGGCCAGGGCATCGAAGCGCTCAAGTGGATGGAAGCCAAGGCCGTCGCGCAAATCATCGGCGACGAGCATCCGCAGATCGCCGCGATCGTATTGGCGCATCTCGAGCCCGACCACGCGGCGAGCATTTTGCCGCTGCTGCCGGAGGCGAGGCGCACCGAGGTGCTGATGCGCATCGCCTCGCTGAACGAGGTGCCGCAGTCGGCGCTCAACGAACTCGACCATCTCGTCGAGAAACAGGCGAACGCGGTGTCGACGCCGATCTTGCGGCAGATCGGCGGCGCGAAGACGGTCGCGAGCATCTTGAACGCGATGGCGAAGGACAAGAGCGGCGAGGAACTCGGCAGGATCGAGCAGGCCGACGGCGAGATGCATCAGCAGATCAAGGATCTCCTGTTCGTCTTCGACAACTTGCTGAACGTCGACGACCGCGGGATCCAGACGGTGTTGCGCGAGGTGAGCTCCGATACGCTCGCGGTTGCGTTGCGCGGCGCGGAACCGGACGTTCAGGACAAGATCCTGCGCAACATGTCGAAGCGCGCGGGTGAAATTCTGAAGGACGACATGGAGGCGCGCGGCCCGGTGAAACTGGCCGAAGTCGAGGCCGCGCAGAAGGAGATCGTCGCGGTCGCGCAGCGGCTCGCCGAAGAGGGCACGATCAACTTGAGCGGCAAGGATGCGGGCGAATATGTCTAGGCCCCCGCAGCACGCGGCCGCCGGCAAGGCGCAGGTCTGGTCGCCGCCGGACATGACCGGCGCCGCGGCCGCGGCGCCGCTGGCGACGGCGGGCGGGCTCGCGGACCTGCAAGCGGAAGCCTACAAAGAGGCATTCGAGCAGGGCCTGGCCGAAGGGCGCGAGGCCGGGCGCGCGCAGGTCAAAACCCAGGTCGAGCGCCTCGCGGGCATGTTCTACGACCTCGCGAAGCCGTTCGAGGCGCTCGACGAAGAGGTGGAGCGCGAGCTGCTGACGCTCGCAATGGCCTTGGCGCGGCAGATCGTGCGGCGCGAGCTCAAGGCCGATCCGACGCAGATCATCGGCGTCATCCGCGACGCGATCGCGGCGCTGCCCGTGGCGGCGCGCGAGATCCGCGTGCACTTGCATCCCGAGGACGCCGCGGTGATCCGCCAGCACCTGGCGCCGACGGAGAGCGAGCGCGCGTGGGCGATCGTCGAGGATCCGGTCATGGCGCGCGGCGGCTGCCAGGTCATGACCGCGACATCGCGGATCGATGCACGTCTCGAGACGCGGCTCGGCGCGATCTTGAGCGAACTGCTCGGTACGGAGCGCGCGCCGACGGCCGCGCGCAACGGCGGCGCGCCGTGAACCGGAATGCCGAAGAACGGCCGCGGCCGAAGGTCTGGGCGGCCTCCCTCGCGCAGGCGCGCGAGCGCTTCGCCGATCTCGGCAACATCGTCGTCGAGGGAACGCTGAATCGCATGGTCGGCATGACCCTGGAGGCCGTCGGCTGCGAGGCCGCCGTCGGCGGCCGCTGCCTCGTCGACACCGCGGACGGCAAGCAGGTGGAAGCCGAGGTCGTGGGCTTCTCGGGCGACAAGCTGTTCCTGATGCCGACCGGCGACATCCGCGGCCTGAAGCCGGGCGCGCGCGTGATGCCGACGCGCACGGTCTCGGCCGTGCAGGTCGGCGACGGCCTCCTGGGCCGGGTGCTCGACGGCGCCGGCAGGCCGCTCGACGGCCTCGGCGATCTTCGCTGCGCCGAGCGTGTGACGCTGACCGGAGAGCCGCTGAATCCGCTGATGCGCCGCGCGATCCGCGATCCCCTGGATGTCGGCGTGCGCTCGATCAATGCGCTGCTCACGGTCGGCGGCGGACAGCGTATCGGCTTGTTCGCCGGATCGGGCGTCGGCAAATCGGTGCTGCTCGGGATGATGACGCGCTACACGAAGGCGGACGTCACCGTCGTCGGCCTGATCGGCGAGCGCGGCCGCGAGGTGCAGGATTTCGTCAGCAACACCTTGGGTCCCGACGGCATGCGGCGCGCGGTCGTCGTCGCGACGCCCGCGGACAATCCGCCGTTGATGCGGCTGCACGGCGCCTGGCTCGCGACCGCGATCGCCGAATATTTCCGCGATCGCGGCCTCAAGGTCCTCCTCCTGCTCGATTCGCTGACCCGCTTTGCGCAGGCGCAACGCGAGATCGCGCTCGCGATCGGCGAGCCGCCGGCGACGAAGGGCTATCCGCCGTCGGTATTCGCGCGCTTGCCGCAACTGGTCGAGCGTGCCGGCAACAGCGATCGTGGCGAAGGATCGATTACGGCGTTCTACACCGTGCTCGCCGAAGGCGACGATCAGAATGACCCGATCGCCGACGCCGCCCGCGCGATCCTCGACGGGCATATCGTGCTTTCGCGCCGTCTCGCCGAAAGCGGCCTGTATCCGGCCATCGACATCGAGGCCTCGATCAGCCGCGCGATGCATCAGATTTCAACGCGGGAGCAATTGGACATGGCGATGAGGTTCAAGCAGGTCTACTCGACTTATCAGCAGAACCGCGACCTGATCGCGGTCGGCGCATACCGGCGCGGCGCCGATCCGCGGATCGACCTCGCCGTCGACCAGTGGCCGAAAGTGCTCGATTTCCTGCGCCAGGACATGTTCGATCCCGTCGGCATCGAACATAGCTACCGGGATCTACAGAATCTCGTGACCCAGTTCGCGGCGCCGGCGGCCGCGGTGGTCCGATAGTGCGAGTGCCGCCCATGAAATCCAAACGATTCGAACCGATTCGCGAGGTGGCCGCCAACTCGGCGGCGGCCTTGAGTCGCGCGATGGTCGAGGCCGAGCGCCGCGTCGCCGAGATCGAACAGCAGATGGGACGGCTCAAGACCTACCGCGACGAGTACGTGCGCGACAGCGCACAGTCGGTCGGCTCGATGGACGCGGTCCGTCTGCAGAATTACAGAGCGTTTCTCGAACGCTTGAGCGAGGCGGTGCGGCTGCAGACGCAAAGCCTCGGGCTCGCACGCGCGGAATACGAGTCGCGCCGCGCGCAGTGGAGCGCGAAGCGCGTCGAAGCCGAATCGCTCGGCCGGGTCATCGACCGCTTTCGCGCCGAGGAGCGGCAGTCGGCGGACCGGCGCGAACAACGCGACGGCGATGAGGCCGCGATGCGCCTCGCGCTCGCGGCACGGGGGTCGTTCGACAATTACTGATTCGCCGTATGGCATGGCGTTTGCAAGTTGCTCGGACATGAACGCAACATTGCCGATCCTGCCCGCGGCCGCCGCGGTCGCCGCACCAGCTCCGAGTTCACCCGGAGCGCCGACGAGCGGTGCGATGCCGCCGGCAGGCGGCACCGTGCCGCCCGCCGGTACGGCCAAGGACGCCGAGCCGAAGGACTTCAGGGCCGCGTTGTCGGCGGCCGAGAAAGACGACTGGCCATAGGGCGGCGCCGCACGCGGCGCCGACGGCCGCGGATCTCGCCATGCTCGGCATGCAATTGCCGGTGACCGGCAATCCGCCGCCGCTCGTGCCGTGCCGCAGCGGCGATGCCGGCATCGCCGCAACCATCCCCGACGATGCAAGCGGCGGTCGCGCCTGCCGCCAGGCGGCACAGGGCCCGGTTGCCCGGAGCCGCGGCCAATGTCGATGCCCGCTCGCGCTTCGCCGACATCGCGGCGCAGCCCGACGAGCCGGCGCGGCGCCACCCGGGCCGATCGGCGACCGCACGAACACCGCGTCGTCCGCGCCTGCGGCTGCGACTCCCGCTGCGGCCGCGAACACCGCGCGGACGCCGACATGGCCGCCGCCGCATCGCCGGACGTGGCCGCGCGCGGCCGGCCGGAGGTCTTGGATTCAAGCCGCCGACTCGTCGCGACGGCTGACGGTACCCCGCGCGCCGCGGCCGTGCACGCCGTCACGGCAGCGCCGCCCACGTCGACTGCGCGCTCGCCGGCGGCAGCGGCGGCCGAGTCGGCGACGCCGGCATACCCGGCGACGCAAGCGTCCGCGGCGCCGCCGCCGAGTGCGGCGGTGCGCGCGCTGCAGATGACGGCGGCCGTGAATCCGACCGCCTGCGTCGGTCGCAGCGGCCGCGGCCGCGAACGACGGCGTCCAACCGAAATCACCGTCGCCGATCGACCGCGCCGCGCCCGCAGAGCTCGGCGCCGGTCGCGCCCGCGTCGGCGCGCCGGCCCGCATCGACTGCGCCGACGGCGCGAACCGCCGCGATCGCGCCGAATCCCACCGCGGCCGCCGACAAGCCGGCGCATGCCGCGAACGGTGCGTCGCCGTCCGCGATGTCGACCGATGGCGCGGCCGGAGCCGCGGCCGCGTTCGCGGCGCCCGGAGTCGCGCCGAGCGCGCGTCACGACGGCGCGTCCGCGGCCACGTTGCCGCTGCACGCGGGCATCAATACTCCCGAATTCTCGCGGGAGCTCGCGGATCGGGTAACCTGGATGGTGGATCACGGCCTGAACGGCGCGAGCCTGCAGGTGAATCCGCCGCATCTCGGGCCGATCGAGCTGCGGGTCTCGGTCGAGCGCGGCCATGCGGCGGTGTGGATGAGCGCGCAAAATGCGACGACGCTCGATGCGCTGCAGTCGAATGCGCCGAAGCTGCGGGAGATGCTCGGCAACCAGGGCTTCGGCCAGGTCAGTGTCGACATCTCACAGCGATCCTTCCAAGACCGCTCGGCCTCATCCGCAGAAGGATGCGTGGACCGCGGCGTCCGGCGGCGACGAGCTTCGCGCGCGGCGGTTCCCACGGGCTCGGTGCGCGGCGCGCGGCAGGCGCAAGGCGCGCTCGACGCGTACGCATAGGCGTAGCGCCGTCGGTCAGCCGAGGCCGCCGCCGACCGCGATGATCTGGCCGGTGACGTACGCGGCCTCGTCGGAGGCGAGGTAGCGCCACGAGTCCCGCGACCTCCGCGGCCGTACCCGCGCGCCGCATCGGCACGAGCTCCGCGATCCGCGACGCGTCGAACGCGCCCTCGCTCATCGGCGTCGCGATGACGCCGGGAGCGACGGCGTTGACGGTCACGCCGCGGCTCGCGACCTCGAGGCTCAAGGATTTCGTCGCCGCGTGCAGCGCGCCCTTCGCGGCCGAGTAATTCACCTGGCCGCGGTTGCCGATCAGCGCGGCGACCGAGGTGATGTTGACGATGCGGCCCCAACGCGTGCGGATCATCGGCAGCATCAGCGCCTGGGTCACGTGGAAAAAGCCGTTCAAGCTGACATCGATCACGCGGCCCCACTGCGCCGCGCTCATGCCCGCGAACACCGCGTCGTCATGAACCCCGGCGTTGTTGACGAGTATTTGTATCGCCGCATCCTCGACCAGGGGCTCGAGCGCCGCCCGCACCGCCGCCTCGCTCGTCACGTCGAAGCTGACCGCATGCGCGCGTCCGCCCATGGCGCGAATCTCGGCGACGACCGCGTCAGCCGCCGCCGTTCCGCGGTGCGCATGCACGTAGACTTCGTGGCCGGCCGCGGCGAGGCGGCGGCAAATGGCCGAGCCGATGGCGCCGCTGCCGCCGGTGACCAGTGCGCGTCGGGATGCTTCGTTCATGCAGGGTCCAGGCTGTTCGTGTCGAGTACGATCGTCGCCCGGCCGGTCGCCAAGGCGGGACCGGGCGAGGTCGCGGCGGCCACCGAGAAATCATACAGGACGATGCCGCGATTGCCGGCGATCCGGGTCGCCTCGCAAATCAAATCGCCCTCGATATCGTCGAGACGCGGCACTCGCAGCGATACGCCGCGGACGCTCGCGAGATAGCCGGAGCGCGAGGCGCCCGCGGACGGAGGCTCCATGAGCGCGCCGTGCACGGCGATCGCCTGCGCGGCGTACTCGATCGCGCAAACCGCGGCGAGGCGGCCGTGCGAGCGCAGGGGGTTGTCGGCGAGACGATGACTGGCGGTGCGGCAGCGAATGTGCTGCGCATTCCAGTCGAGCACTTCGTCGAGCAGGCACATGCTGCCGTCGTGCGGAATCCGTTCGGCGATCCAGCGGCGATCTAGATGCATGGGGCGAGGTCCACGATCAGGCGCGGTGTCGTCCAGATAATCGAGCGAAACGCGGCTAGGTACCCGCGCCGCGAGCGCGCGCAGCAGCGGCAGGGCACGCGCCGCGGGGATCGCCGTGCGCAGCGCCTCGAGGCGCGGATCGGCGAGTGTGTCGGCCGGTGCCGCGGCGATGTTCGCTTCGATGCGCGCGATGCTTCGAGCGCCGCGGTTCGCCGACAGCACGAGCGCGACGCCGAAAGTGTCCGGTATCGGCCGCTTGGCTCTGAGCGGCTCGGGATAATCGCCGTCGTAGGCGACGAGCAGCACCGGCCGCGAGCCGAGCGTGGCCTGCACCATCGCCTCGAGCAAGCCCGCCGAGAAGCTCGCGTCGAACGCGCACAAGACATTCGACGGCGCCGTCGCGCCGGCGGCGATGCTCCAGTAGCCGGACGACGCATTGTGGACCGAATTGGTGAAGCGAGTCGGCGACACCTCCCGACCGGGCGCCGCGAGCGCGGCGCAAATCTCGTGACAGTTGCGGCCGTCTCCGCCGGAGGAGGAGAACACGCTCGCGGCATCGCCGGGCTCGATGCCGGCGCGCCCGGTCGCCTCGACCGCGACGGCGAGCGCGAGTTGCACGACGCGGCCGGTCCGACGCCGCTCGGCGGCCGGCAGGATCGACGGCGGCGGCAGAACCGTGGCCGCGGGCAGGTACGGGCGGCGGCCGCGGAGGCATCCCGCCGCTTCCGGCCAATCCGCAAGGCCAGGACCCAGGACCCCGATGCCGTCGACGAAGGCGCTCAAGCTCATCCGGCGAGCCCGAAGATCAAACTGCAATTCGCGCCGCCGAAGCCGAACGAGTTGCTCAGCATGCGTCCCGCGCGCGCCCGCAGGTTCCGGGTGATGTAGTTGCAGGCTGAGTTCCGGATCGAGGTTTCGCGTCTGCGCGCCTCCGGGCAGCAGGCCGTCGCGCAGGCACAGCGCGCCGATGACCGCCTCGAGTCCGCCCGCGGCGCCGAGTGTGTGGCCGGTCGCGCCCTTGGTCGAGCTGCACGGGACCGCGGAGCCGAAAACGGCGGTGACGGCCCGGCTCTCCGCGCGGTCGTTGCTCGGCGTTCCGGTGCCGTGCAGGTTGATGTAATCGATCGCGGCGGCGTCGAGCCTGGCGTCGTCGAGCGCGTATTGCATCGCCGAGCGCGCCCCCCGGCCTTCTGGGTGCGGCGCCGACATGTGGTGCGCATCGCTCGATTCGCCGGCGCCGAGGAACAGCACCGCGTCGCGATCCAAACTCTCCGGCGCTCGCTCGATCAGCGCGAACGCCGCCGCTTCGCCGATCGACAAGCCGTCGCGGGTGACGTCGAACGGGCGGCACGGGCCCGGCGCCAGCAACTGCAGCGAATGAAAGCCGTAGAGCGTCGTCAGGCACAGCGAATCGACGCCGCCGACCAGCGCCGCGTCGATCAGGCCGGTTTCGATCATGCGCCGTCCCATCGCGAACACCTTGGCGCTCGACGCGCACGCCGCGGATACGGCGGCGGCGGGACCCTCGAGCCGCAGGCGGCGGCGCACGAAGTCGACGACCGAGAACGAATTTTGCGTCGCGCCATAATCGAACTCCTCGGGCAGCGCGCCGGTCGCCGGATCGCGCCGCCGGTAGGCGAGCTCGGTCTGCAAAATGCCGGATGTGCTCGTTCCCAGAAACACGCCGACGCGATGCCTGCCGTAGCGGCCCGCGGCGCGCAGCACGGCTGCGTCGAGGCCGTCTTCGCGCAGCGCGAGCTCGGCCAGCCGGTTATTGCGGCAATCGTACCGGCTCCATTCGGCCGGCAGCGCGGTCGCGTCGACGCCGTCGACGATGCCGACGTAAGTGCGCAGGTCGACGGTTTCGAAATCGCAGGGTCGCAGGCCGCTGCGGCGCTCGCGCAGCGACGCGAGCGTCTGCGTCGACCCGCGGCCGATACAGCTCGCGGCCGTGAACGAAGTCAAAACCAAGGGCGCCATTGCTCGTGCGGTCATGGGTGGATTCTACCGCGCGCCGCCGCGGGCTCGAGTGCCGCGCGCAGCGTGACCGGCGCGAACTCGAGGTCGCGCGCCGCGGCGAGCAGGCGCGGCAGCACCTCGAGTATCACCGGCGGTCCACGGTCGGCGCGGACCGCATTGCCGTCGTGCAAGAGGAGGATGTCGCCGCTCGCAAGCTTGCGGCGCAAACGGCCGAACACGTCGTCCGCGTCCCGGTTGACCGTGTCGAATCCGCGCCGCGTCCAGCTCGCCAGAGCCAAGCCGAGCCTCGTGAGCACGGGGTCGAGAAACGGATTGCGCAGGCCGGCGGGCGCGCGAAAGAACGCCGGCCGCTCGCCGGTCGCGTCGGCGATGGAGTCCTGCGCACGCGCGACTTGCCCCTGCAGCGCGTTCGGTCCGAGCAAGGAAAAGTACAACGGATGCGTGTGGCTGTGGTTCTCGATCGCATGGCCGCGGCGCACGATCTCGCGCGCGAGGGCCGCATGGCGCTCGACCAGGTTGCCGACGCAGAAGAACGACGCGCGCGCGCGATACTCGTCCAATATCGCGAGGACGCGCGGCGTCACCTCGGGATCGGGGCCGTCGTCGATCGTGATCGCGATTTCTCTGCGCAGCGCGCTCGCCGCGGGCAGCCGGGTCCAGTTGGGCCCCAGCAGGCGGCTCCTCGGCCAAAGACCCGCGCCCGTCAACAGCAGATGGTCGGCGACGACGGCGCCGAGTGCGATCGGCCAGATGCGCGGGCGCGCGAGCAGCGCAAGGCCCGCGCCGACATGCAGTGCGATCGACGCCGACACGAACTTCGACGGGATCCACCGGCCCGGCGGCTGCGCGGACCGATTCATCCGCGCCTCGCGAGGATTGCGGAAAAGAAGAGCGCGAGGAGCGCTCCGGGTGCGACGGTCATGCCGAGGTCCCTGAGCACCGGCACGTCGGCGAACGCGAGCAGGCCGAAGCCGATCACGGTCGCCGCGTTCGCGATCACGATCGACCCGGCCGTCGCGGCGGCCGAAACCTCGTCCACGGCGCCGTCGCGGTTGAAGAACAGCGCGTAATTCGAGCCGACGGCGACGATCAGCAACAGTCCGACCAGATGCAGGATGGTGAGCCGCTCGCCCGCGAGCGCGAGCGCCGCGCTCACGGCGAGCACCGCGAGCACGAGCGGCGCAAGGATCCGTGCGGCCTTCAGCGGCGATCCGCAGGGCGATCGCGAGCAACAGTGCCAGGGCGGCGAATCCGGCCACGGATGCGCGCAGCGCATTCCGCAAATATTCGGCGTAGAGGGAATCCGCTTCCTTCTTCAGATCGAGAACGACGGCACCGCCGCCGAGCGCATGCCGTATGCGCTCGGCGGCCGCGGGGGGGTGGAGCGGCAGGAGCGCGTCCCAGCCGCGGCTTCGATGCAGCATGAGTTCATCGAAGCCGATCGCCATCGACGTGCCATCGAGATCCGCGCGCGTCAACAGCGGCGCCGCGCGCGCGGCGGCGACGTCGCGCAGAAACGGCCCGAGGCGCGCGCTGTTGAGCGGCAGATCCGCGGTCGCGATCGCGAGGTTCTCCTTCAGGGTGCGCTCATCCGGCAGGCTTTCGCGCCGCGCGCGCTGCACGGCGAGACTCGGCAGGTAGACCGCCGGACTGTCGAAGCCGCCGACGGCGCCCGTGTCGGCGAGGCGCGAGAGCGCGGCGCCCGCGCGCTCGGCGCCGCGCAGCGACTCCTGCATCGTCGCGCCCGGCGCAACGACGATGTAGCGTACGTCGGCCGCGCCCAAGTCGGCGCGCAGCGCGGTGTCGAGATCGCGGTCCGCGGCGGACACGGGGCTCAAGGCGGACAAATCGTGATTCCACAAGAGATCGCGGTGCAGCCACAGCGTGAGCAGGGAGCCCGCCAGTACGATCACCGAGAGGCCGCGCGCGATGCCGATGCGCGGCATGCGCAGGGCGAGCGCCTCGCCCACGGGCGCCATCGAGCGCAGCCGCAGGCCGCTCGGGATCAACGCCGGCAGAACGAAGCGCGTCGTCAGTGCGGCCGCGACGAGTCCGCTGATCGAATAGACGCCGAGCTGCGACAAGCCGGGGAAGCCCGACGGCAGCAGCGATGCGAACCCGCAAATCGACGTCAGAGCGCCCAGACGCACGGTCGGCCAAAGCGTGCGCCGCCAGCCGCCGGCCCCGCCGGCGGCATCGGCGGACTGAATGAAGAAATAAATCGAGTAGTCCACGGCTTCCCCGATCAGCGTGACGCCGAAGCCCAGAGTCATGCCGTGCACGGCGCCGAATACGAGCGCGACGGCGGCGACGCCGACCAGCGCTCCGGTGATGACCGGTACGAGGCCGAGCAGGACGGCGCGCGGCGAGCGGTATACGAGGAGCAGCAAGGCGACGACGAGTGCGCTGCCGATGGTCGCGAGCCGCAACGCGGCGCGCTCGATTTTCGCGCGTGCGGCGACCGCAAAGACACCGGGTCCGCTCATGCGCAGCCGCAGCCCCGCGCCGGCCGGACCCGCAGCTTCGCGCACCGCCTGGTCGAACGCGCTGCGAATCGCGTCCTGCGCGCGCTGCTCGGCGTCGGTGTCCGATCCCGCGGCTCGCGTCCCGGCGACGAGCAGGGCCCGGTCTCCCGACCGCGAAACCCAGGCGCCGTCTTGCGATCGCGGCGCCGACGTGCGGTCCATTTGATCGACGATCTGCAGCATTTCGCCGGTGGGATCGGCCGGCAACAGCGACTTGAGCCATGGACCCGCGGGGGAGGAGAGAGCGTCGAGCGATTCCTGAATGGCGCGGCGCAAGCCCTCGGCTGAAAATCGCCGCGCGGTCACCGCGGAGCTCAAGAGGTAACGATGCCGAAAGAGGAATTGGCGGTCGCGGTCCTTCGTGATCTGTTCGCCGTTGCCGACGGACAGGAATTCGCCGTCCGCCCGGAGCCGCCGCGCAAGCGCGATCGACGCCCGCGCGCGCATGGACGGGTCGCCGCCTTCGATTGCAATCAAGATCAGGCGGGAGGCGGGTCCTTCACGCAGCTGATCGACCAATAATCGCTGATTCGCGGACGGATGCGAGGGCAAGAACGCCGACAAGTCGGCGATGTAGCGTGCGCGCGCGGCGACGAAGGCCGATGCGGCCAGCAAGGCCAGCCATAGCGCGACCGGCAAGATGCCGCGCTTGGTCACGGCGCGCCGTCCCCGTCGATGCGCATCGATGAATGGTCGCCGTCGGTCTCGCGAATGTCGACAGCCGTGAGGTCGCCGCGCGCGCCGGCGATCAGAATGCGCGAGATCCTGCGCGCGAGCACCGGGTCCTTCGGCGTCAGCCGCAGAGTCCAGTGGTCCACGCCGCCGTCGAATTCGATCTCGAAATGGCGCTCGAGCTCGGCGCGATCCCCGGCGAGCGTCGCGCGGATGCTGTCGACGAACGGCGCGATTTGCGGATAGTCCCGCAGGTCGAGCACCCGGTGCTTGCGGCCGCTGTCGATCGAGAGCTCGTCGCCGACGACGGTCATCGTCTGCGGGCGGGGCTCGAGGGTGCGCTTCACGAGGCGATTCGGCGCGTCGAACAGCAGCTCGCCGCTCGATACCAGCGGCCGGTCGAGGATCGAGAGAAATTGGTGCTCGACGAAGCGCGCGCGCCGGTGCGGCTGGTCGATGAGCAGTTGCATGACGCGGTCGAAGTCGTCCGCGCGCGCCGCGGCGCCGGCGGCCGACGGCGCGCCCGCCGCGAGGGTCACGTGCGCGGCGACGAAGGCCAGGGCCGCAACGGCGATGCGCTTGCACATCAGCGATCTCCGCGGTCCGCGCCCGCGCGCCAGAAGTCGTAGAAGTTGAACCAATTGTACGGGTCGCTGCGGCAACAGCTGTCGAGGAGGGCCGCGTAGCGGTCGATCGCCGCGGCCACCGCCGCGTCGCGCTCCGCGCGGTCGACGCGCGAAAAATCGGCGAGCGGCGCGAACAGCACATGGTAGCGGTTCGCGCCGCGATACAGGCCGGCCATGAACATCACGGAACAGCCGAGGATCGCGGCGAGGCGCATCGGTCCGGTCGGCAGATAGGCGCGCTCGCCGAGCAGCGTGACCGCCTGCATCGGCTCCTGCGCGAGCGTGCGGTCGCCGAGAACGCCGACGAAGTATCCCTCACGCAGCCGCTCGGAAATGGCGAGCATGGCGTCGACGCGGCCGAGCGGGATGATGTCGGCGGCGGCGGCGGGATTGATCGCCGACATCGTGCCGCTGATCTTGCGCGCGTTCTCCTCGTACATCGCCATCACAATTCGCAGGCCGGGCACTTGTCTGCCGATCGCCCCGATCGCCTCGAAGCTGCCGAGGTGAGCGCCGAGCAGGAGCGCTCCCTCGCCGGCCGCCGCCCGGGCGCGCATCGGCGCGGCTCCTTCGACGGATATTTGAAAGAGGTCCTCGCGCGCATGGCTCCAATACACCCGGTCGTGGATCGTCGAGGCGAAGTAGAGCAAATGGCGAAACCGGTCGCGCATGGTCGGCCGGCGGCCCAGTGCGAGGCGCAGGTAGCGCCGCGAGTGCCGGCGCGCGCGTGGCGCAAACAAGAAGAAATAGCCGGCGATCGGGTACAGAGCGACGCGGCTCAAGGTGCGGCCGAGCCGCAGCGACGCGATCGCCATCAGCCGCAGGAGGCACATGCTGCCGCGCTCGGGCGCCGCGAGCCATTCGGCGCGCTCGTGGGGTTTTTCCGCTCCGGCCCGCACGCAGGCTCAGGGCGCCGAATCGCGCGGCTTGGCGACGGCGACGGTCCCCGCGGCGACGATGCGTTCACCGGATCGCAGCGTCAGTCGGGCCGAGCCGTCGGCCAGGTCGAGGAATTCCACGCAGAGAGGATCACCCGGGCGCACCGGGCTCAGGAACTTGAAGGCATCGATCGCGAAACATGCCGCGTCGGCGCCGCGCGCCTTCGCCAGTTCGTCGAGCGCGGCGTCGAGCAGGACGACGCCCGGCAGAATCGGCAGGCCGGGAAAATGACCCGCATAGGCGGGGTGATCGCCGGCGATGCGGATCTCGCGGACTGCGGCGGCCTGAGGCACGGCGGTCACCTCGAGCTACCGTTCGCCCGCGATCAGCGCTGAGAGCGCATGCCGAGGAAGTTTGCCGGTCGAGTTTCGCGGCAGGCGCTCGACGAACAGCAGCGGCCGCGGCAAGAACGCGGTGTCGATCCGCTCGCGCAGGCGCTCGGTGAGCGTCGCCGCGTCGAGGGTCGGTGCGACCACCACGGCCGCGAGGCGCGCGACGCCGGTCGTACCGGTGCGCTCGCCCTCGCGCAGGAAGAACACGCCGTCGACGACCCCGGGTATCGCGTTCAGCTGATGATTCAGATAGGCGAAGGAACTGCGCTTGCCGGCGATGTTGACCAGGTCCCCCGTGCGGCCGTGCAACAGGAACTCATCCCCGCCGGTGCGCTCGACGACGTCGCACAATGGTGTGCGCTGCTCGAGATGTCCGCCTTGCGCGAACGCGCGGTCGCCGCGATCGTCGAGGTTCACGCCGGGCCATAGGCGCCACCGGTCGGTCGCGACGGTGCGCCGCGTCGCGATCTGGCCGGTTTCCGTCGAACCGTAAATCTCGATCAAGGCCGATTGAAAGCGCCGCTCCGCCTGCGCCGCGACATCCCCCGCGAGCGGCGCCGTCGCCGACACGATCAGATCGACAGCCGGCAGTTCGATGTCGGCCGCGAGCAGCGCGCGCAGATGTACCGGCGTCGTAATCAACGCGCGCGGCCGCGGCGCCGCGGCGAGTGCGGCCGCGACGTCGGCCGGATAGAAAGGCCTCTCCGCAACGAACGCGTTGCCGCTCTGCAGCGGCAGCAATACGGTCGACTCGAGGCCGTACATGTGCTGCGGCGGCACCGTGCCGACCAGCGTATGCCGGCGGCCGTCCTGCAATCCGAGCCTCTCGGCGCCGTCTCGCACGCACGCGGCGAGGCGGCCCCAGGTTTTGCGGTGCGGAACCGGCACGCCGGTCGATCCCGACGTGAACACGATCGCAGCGAGTTGCCGTGGGTCGATCGCCGGAACGTCCCAGGCCGACGCGGCGGTCCGCGACTCGGTGCCGGCATGGACCTTCGGCAGATCGATCTCGCAACGAGGATCGTCGGTCAGGCAGATCGCGTCCGGCGCAAACGCCGCGACTTGCCGGATGACTTCCGGCGTATGCGTCGGCGGCAACAGAGTCGCGCGCCCGCCGAGCAAACAAGCGGCGAGTCCGACCGCGAATCGATAGCGATCCGCGCAGACGTTCAGAACGTGGCCGACCGGCGGCAGGCGCTCGCAGAGTGCGCGCACGTCGCCGAGGAAATCGAGCGCCGTGATCTGCCTGCCGTTGCGCCATGCAAGCGGCGCGGACGGGGACCGATGCGCGAGAAGCGGGATGTCAGCCATGGGGCGCGTGCGGACGCGCGGGGCGCCCGCTCACTTCGTTCTGTGCGCGGCGATGTATTGCGCCAGATGCCGCAGAGAGCGGAATATCTGCTGGTTCTGTTCGCTATTCGCACGCAGCTGTATGCCGTATTGCTTCGACACGAGCAACGCGACTTCCAATATGTCGATCGAATCGAGGCCGAGCCCTTCGCCGTAGAGCGGCGCATCCGGATCGATATCCCCGGCCGGGATTTCCAGGTTCAAGGCGCGCACGAACAGTGCGGCAAGTTCGCGCAGCAGACCCACATCGGCCAGTGGCGCTTGTTCCTGCATGAGCGACGCGTCTTCGGACATAGGCTGAATCTTCGCTTCCGCGCCAAGCGGCTTTCGCACCAGCCCTCATTATAATGAATTAGCCCCGCTGCCGCATGCGCCGGGCCAGGAGCCGCGGCAGGCGCCAGAGGAATCCGCAGAAGAGGCGCGCGTGCATCCAGGTCAGCAGCGCGTTGTCGCGCCAATAGATGAAAATGTGATACGCCGCCCTCGCCGGCGGAAAAATAGCGCACGGGCGCCGGCAAGTTGATCGGCTCGATGCCGCGCCAGCACAGGCGCACCGCCGCCTCGACGTCGAAGTCGAAGCGCCGCATCCACGGCTGGCAGCGCATCACGGCGACGAGGTCGGCGATCGGATAGACGCGAAAGCCGAACAAGGAGTCCTCGATCCCGGCCCAGAGGGTTTCGAGATTGGTCCACCAGTTGGAGATTTTCCGGCCCTGCACGCGCAACCGCGGCGCGCTCGCGTCGAACAGCGGGCGGCCGAGGATCATCGCGCGCGGCGTCGCGCGCCGATGCCGCCATGAACGCCGGGATGCGTTCCGCCGGATGCTGGCCGTCGGAATCCATCGCGAGGACATGGGTGTAGCCCTGCCGCGAGCGCAACGCGCGCACCATGCAGCACCGCGGCGCCCTTGCCGCCGTTCTTCGCGCGGACGAACACGCGCAAGCCGGGATCGACGGCCGCCATCGCCGACAGTCGCTCGGCGGTGCCGTCCGTGCTGCCGTCGACGACGACCCACACCGGATCCCAGTGCAGGCGCGCGTCGCGCACCGTGTCGAATACCTTGGGTCCCGGGTTGTAGCTCGGGATCAGCACCAGGTGGGTCGATGAGCGTTCGGGCATCGGTCAGCGGCTCGCGAGCCACCGTGTTTGCGGCGCCGCGTCGAGCGCACCGCGAAAGTAGCGGTCGAGTTCGGATGCGAACGCGCCGGGATCCTCGGGCGGCGCGAAGCGCTTACCGAGCCGCACGCGATAAGTGATCGGCAGCCGCGGCCGCCGGTGGATCGGCCGTCCCTTGCCCAAGAACGGCGAGTCGGTCTCGATCAGCAAGGTTTGCACCGGCACGCCGGCGCGTTTCGCGATCAGGCCGATGCCCGCGGAAATCGCATTGACCGGCGCGCGGCTCGTGCGCGTGCCTTCGGGAAAGAGCAGCAGCGCGCAGCCGCGGCGCAGGTGCTCCACGGACTCCTTGATCATCTGCCGCGGCGGGTCGTTGCGCACGTAGCGCGCGAGGCGCGCGCCGGCGCCGAGCAGCGGGCTGTTCATCAACGTCGATTTCATCACGCAGGCGACGTTCGGATGGCGGGTCATGATCATCGGCGCGTCGATCAGGCTCGGGTGGTTCGGCGCGAGAATCAACGGCCCATCGTCGCGCAGTCCGTCCAGTTCCTCGAGGTCGAATCGATAGGCGCCCGCCGCGGCAAGCGTCCGCGCGTAGGCGCGAAATCCGATCATGATGGCGTAGCGGCCGATGGCGGCGCCGGACTTCTCGGGAAGCGCGAAAAAGAGCGGCAATGCGAGCGTCGTCCAGGCGAGGCAAAGCGCCGCGAGCAGCGCGAGCGCCAGGTAGAGTGTTAAGAATTCGTAAGCTGCGCGCAGCGCGGCCGGCAGCGGCGCCCGGAAATCCCCGGGGCGCAGCCCGCCTGCCGCTGGCGCGCCCGCGCGCGCGCGGTTCGGATCGGCTTGCGGCATGATCTCCGGCGTCATAGATTGACCAGTCTATCTCGCCGCCAAATAGGGGTCCAACGACCCGCCGAAGCTCTGTAATATGAGTGACCATGCATATTTTGATCGTTGAAGACGACCAGGTCGCGCGCGATTACCTGGCGAAGGCGCTGCGCGAGGTCGGACATACCGTCGATGTCGCCGCGAACGGCCTCGAGGGGCTGCAAATGGCGTCGTCGATCGCGCTGGACCTCGCGATCGTCGATCGCATGCTGCCGAAGCTCGACGGCCTCGCGCTCGTGCAATCCCTGCGGGCGACGGGCCGCAAGCTGCCGGTGCTGATCTTGAGCGCGCTCGGCGATGTCGACGATCGCATCACCGGCTTGCGCGCCGGCGGCGACGATTATTTGACGAAGCCGTACCACATGTCCGAATTGATGGCGCGCGTCGATGCGCTCGCCCGGCGCGGCGAGCTCGGCGGCGCCGAAACTGCGGCCAAGCTCAAGCTGGCCGATCTGGAGCTCGATCGCATGACGAGGCGCGTCACGCGCAACGGCAAGAAGATCGAATTGACCGCGCGCGAATTTCAGCTGCTCGAATTCCTGATGCGCCACAGCGGGCAGGTCGTGACGCGCACGATGTTGCTGGAAGGCGTATGGGATTATCACTTCGACCCGCAGACGAACGTCATCGACGTGCACATCAGCCGCTTGCGCCAGGCGATCGACAAGGACTTCGACAAGGCGCTGCTGCACACGGTGCGCGGCGCCGGATATAGTCTGAGCGAAGAAGAATAGCGGTGGACCAGGAACAGGGGTTCCTCGGCGTACTGACGAGTTCTCCGTTTCGCATCGCGATTCTCTATTCGATCGTCTTCGCGCTCGGCGCGGTTGGGTTGCTCGGCGGCGTCTACTACGCGGTGTCGCGCGTCATCGACGGCAGCACCGACAACCTGATCGAGGCCGAGGTTCAAGGCCTGCGCGAGCAGGTGCTCGTCCTGTCGCGCAGCGACTTCATCGAGCTCATCGAGCAGCGTTCGCAGGATCAGGACGTCCGCGGCGCCGTCTATCTGATGGTCGATCCGCAGTTGCGCCCGGTCGCGGGCAACGTGCCATCCTGGCCGAAGATCGCGGCCGACGAGGGCAAATGGATCCAATTCAAGGTCGCCGTGCCGTACGGCGACGAAACCCGCGTTCACGAAGTGAGGGCGCAGCGCTTTCCGCTGCCGGGCGGCTACCGGATGCTCGTCGGCCATGACGTGCAGGAGCGACAGGACGTCAAGATGGTGATGATGCGCGGCCTCGTGGCCGCGGTCGTATTGACGATGCTGCTCGGATTGAGCGGCGGAATCTGGATGGGCAGGCGCATCCTCGCGCACGCCGGCGCGATATCGGCGGTCGCGACCCAGATCATGCGCGGCGATCTGTCGCAACGCCTGCCGGTCCGCGACGCCGAGGACGAGCTCAACACCTTGGCGCGGGAAATCAACGGCATGCTCGACAAGATCGAGCAATTGACGCTCGGCATGCGCACGGTGCTAGACAGCGCCGCGCACGATCTGCGCACGCCGCTAAATCGGCTGCAGACCACCGCCGAGGCGGCGATGGTCCAGCTCGCCCCGGCCTCGCCCGAACGGCGCGTGCTCGAGAGCGTGACGACCGAAGTCGACCGCATGCGTGGCACCCTGGATGCGCTCCTGCGCATCGCGCTCGCCGAGACCGGAACGGTCGCGCGGGAAGCGGTCGACCTGTCCGAATTGGTGGCGAGCATCGTCGAGCTCTACGCTCCCGTCACGGAGGAGCGCGGGCTCACGCTCGAGAGCGGCGTCGCGCCGGGCGCGCACATCCAGGGCAGCCGGCAGCTTCTCGCGCAGGCGCTCGCCAACTTGCTCGACAACGCGGTCAAGTTCACGCCGCGCGGCGGGCACATCCGCGTGATGCTGAGGAACGAGTTCGGCGGGCCCGAGGTGATCGTCGAGGACAACGGCCCGGGAATTCCGGCCGACAAGCGCGAACTCGTGCTGGGCCGGCGCGTGCGCCTCGACGAGGCGCGCAAGCTCCCGGGCTCCGGCCTGGGATTGTCTTTGGTCGCGGCTGTGACCAAACTGCACGGTGCGCGCCTGGTTCTCACGGACGCGGACCCGGGTTTGCGTGTCGCGTTGAAGTTTCGATGAAAGCGAGGAAAGCGATGATTCCACGAATGAAGGCGATCAAGACCCTCATGTTCCCCGTCGCGGCGATCGCGATCGCGATCGCGGCGTCGTCCGCGGCGGCCGCGCCCGTATCGGGCGTCGACACGCGCTATGTCGATCCGGCCGTGCGGCCGCAGGACGACATCTACCGTCATCTGAACGGCAAGTGGCTCGATGGCTTTCAGATCCCCGCGGACAAGGCGAGCTACACCATGTTCACCAAGGTCTCCGACGAGACCGAGCGGCAATTGAAGAGCATCGTCGATGCGCTCGCGGCGCCTGCGGGCAAGCGCGACGCGACGGCGCAAAAGGTCGCCGATCTGTACGCGAGCTACATGGACGAAAAGAGGCTCGACGCCCTGGGGCTTGCTCCCGTACGGGCGGAATTTCGCCGGATCGACGCGCTCGGCGCGAAGAGCGGTCTCGCGGCGCTGATCGCGCATCTGAATCGCGGCGAGGCGGGGGCGCCTTACGATTTCGGCATCGAACAGGACAGCAAGGATTCGACGCGCTATGCGGTCATCATAGGGCAGAGCGGGCTCGGCATGCCGGACCGCGACTATTATCTCGGCGACGAGCCGAAGCTCAAGGCGGTGCGCGCGCAATACCTCGCGCATATCGAGAATATGTTCGATTTGGCGAACATACCCGATGCGCACCGCGATGCGGCGGCGATCCTCGCTCTCGAGACCTCGATCGCGCGAATCCAGTGGACCAAGGTGCAGAACCGCGATCCGGCCAAGACCTACAACAAGGTCATGATCCGCGATTTGCCGGCGTTGATGGCGAATTACGACTGGAATGGCTACTTCGACGACGTCGGTGCGGCGGGCAAGGTCGATTACGTGATCGTCAATCAGCCGAGCTATTTCACCGCGCTCGGGCGTTTGATCGCGCAGACGCCGCTGCCCGTGTGGCGGGCGTACTTCAAATGGCGCGTACTGTCGGCCGCCGCGCCGTATTTGTCGAAGCCGTTCGTCGACGCGCGGTTCGCGTTCACCGGCACGGTATTGCAGGGGATTCCGACCAATCGGCCGCGTTGGCAACGGGGCCTCGCGTTGATCAACGGCTCGATGGGCGAGGCGCTCGGCGAATTGTACGTCGCGAAATACTTCCCGCCGCAGAACAAGGCCCGAATCCGCGCGCTCGTCGACAACCTCATCGCGGCCTATCGCGGCGAGATCGCGACCTTGGATTGGATGAGCCCGCCGACGCGCAAGGGCGCGCTCGCGAAGCTCGACAAACTCATGATCAAGGTCGGCTACCCGGACAAGTGGCGCGACTACGGCGCGCTGCAGATCCGGCGCGACGATCTCTACGGCAACATCGAGCGTGCCGATGAGTTCGAGTACCGGCGCCAGCTCGCGAAGCTCGGCAAGCCGATCGACCGCAGCGAATGGGGCATGACGCCGCAGACGGTGAATGCCTACTACGATCCGCTGCTCAACGAGATCGTGTTTCCGGCGGCGATCCTGCAGCCGCCTTTCTTCAACGTCCAGGCGGACGACGCGGTCAACTACGGCGGAATCGGCGCGGTGATCGGCCACGAGATCAGCCACGGCTTCGACGACGAAGGCAGCCAATTCGACGCCGACGGCAACTTGCACGACTGGTTCACGCCGCAGGACCACGCGAAATTCGCGGCCAAGACGCGCGCGCTCGTCGCGCAATATGCGCAATACGAACCCGTGCCGGGCTTTCACATCAACGGCCAACTGACGCTCGGCGAGAACATCGCCGACAACTCCGGACTCGCGATCGCGTACAAGGCCTACCAGCTGTCGCTCGCGGGCCGCGAGGCGCCGGTCATCGACGGCATGACCGGTGCGCAGCGGTTCTACTACGGATGGGTTCAAGGATGGCGCGGCAAAACGCGCGAGGCCCAGGAGATCATGCGGCTGAAGAGCGATCCGCATTCGCCGAGCGATATCCGCGGCGTGGTGCCGATCCGCAACCAGCCCGGTTTCTACCGGGCGTTCGACGTGAAGCCCGGCGACAAGATGTACCTCGCTCCCGACCGTCGCGTCGTGATCTGGTAAGCGTCAATAAGCCGACGCTTCGCTGACGATGCCGCCGCGCGGGCCGCGGCATCGCCGGCTAACTATCTGAATCGACGGGATAATTCACTCCCGTCGCGCGTGGCATAGAACTTGCTCGATTCCTCCTGCGGCACTCAAGCCGCAAGAGGAATCGACACTATGGCTGATGCGGGTGAGACCACTGCGGCCGCCGCGCCGAAGAAATCCGGCGGGCTCGTCGGCAAGCTGTTGAGCGGACTCGGTATATTCGTGCTCTGCCTCGCGGCGGTCGTCGTCGGCGGGTACATCAACGACTCTCTGCACCCGCTGCCGGACTTCAAACTGGGCGCCGACGGCAAGATCACGGCGATCCACCCGGTCGCGGCCGCGCATGGCGACCCCGAGGCGGGCAAGCCGGAGATCTATTTCGCGATCGACCCGCCGCTCATCGTCAACTTCGAAGACGGCGATGCCGTGCGATTCCTGCAAGTCAGCATGCAAGTGATGGCCCGCGACCAACGCGCGATCGACAGCGTGCAGAAGAATGTGCCGTTGATCCGCAACAACTTGCTGCTGCTGATGAGCAATCGAAATTACAAGACCTTGATGTCGCGCGAAGGCAAGGAGGAACTGCGCAAGGAGGCCCTGGCGGCGATCCAGGCGGTGCAGCAGAAAGTCGGCGGTCCGCAGATCGAGGACCTGCTGTTCACCAGTTTCGTGGTGCAATGATGGCGGCGACACCGGCTACCGCCGCCGACCGCGCAGCCGCGCAAGCACCGGCGCGGTCGGCGATCTCCGACGAGGAAGTCTCCGCGCTGCTCGAGAACGGCGCCGAGAATTCCGTGCAGGCATTCGATCTGACGTCCCGCCGCGTGAGCCGCACGGAGCTGCCGATGCTGGAATTGGCGTGCCGGAACTTCGCCGAGCGTGCGCAGGCCTCACTGTCGTCGATGGCGAACCGCGACGCGGTGATGCGATTCGAAGGACTCCAGCGCCTCAAGGGGAGCGACTTGCAGGCGTCCCTGCCGTCGCCGGCGGGCATCGCCGTCGTGCGCATCAAGCCGCTCGAAGGCCACGCGTTCATCAGCGTCGAGCCGAACCTGCTGCTGTCGATGCTCGACGGCTTCTTCGGCGGCGCAGGCCGCGCAGCGGCCGACCCGCAAGCAGTCGCTTCGCCGGCCGCGCAGCGCTTCCTCGGGCTCGCGATCCGCACGATCGGCGCGGATTTCTCGGCCGCGTGGGCCGCGGCCGCGCCCGTCGAATTGGAATTCGTGAAGTCGGAGATCAATCCGCGCCTCCTGCAGATCGGCGATGCCGGGGACATGGCCATCGTCGCGAGATTCAGCGTGGAGTTCGGCGCGCACACCGGCTATTTCAATTGGCTGCTGCCGGAGGCTCTGCTGCGGCCGATCCACGAAGCGCTCGCGGCCGACGGCGGCGGGAAGGCGCCGCGCCCGCAGCCCGCATGGGCTCCCGCGCTAGGAGCCTCGCTGCAACGCGCCGAACTCGAGGCGCGGGCGGTTCTCGCCGAGGCGCGCATCAGCCTCGGCGAACTCGTGCGCCTGACGCCGGGCGACATCATTCCGATCGAGCCGCCGCAGCAGGTCGTCCTGCTGGCCGGGAATGTGCCTTTGTACCGCGGCAGGTTCGGCGTCTCCCAAGGGCATAACGCCGTCAAGATCACAGCGCGAGGGCCGGTACGATGAACACGCAAGATCCCAAGGCAGGCAACGTCGCGCGCGCGCAATTCGGCGACCTCGGCCCCAATGCGCCGGCCGGCAGCGGTCAGGAAGTCAACCTCAACCTGATCCTCGACGTCATGGTCACGCTCTCGCTCGAGGTCGGTTGCGTACGCATGCCGGTGCGCGATCTCCTGCAGCTCGCGCCCGGGGCGATCGTCGAACTCGACCGCCTCGCGAGCGAGCCGCTCGACGTGCTCGCGAACGGCGTGCGCATCGCGCGCGGCGAGTTGGTCGTGGTCGACGACAAATTCGGCATCCGCTTGACCGAGGTCGTCAGCGCGGCCGAGCGCATGGAAAAAGTCGGGTGACCGCGATGCAGCCGCCGGCCTCGCCGCTGTCGATCGGCGGCATATTCCAGGTGACCTTGAGCCTCGCGCTCGTCGTCGCCCTGATATTCGCGGTTTCCTGGCTCTTGCGGCGCCTCAAGGTCGCGCCCGGCCGCGGCCGCGGCCGCGGCGACATCGGCATCCTCGACGAGTTCGCGGTGACGCCGCGCGAACGCATCGTGCTGCTGCGCGTCGGCGATGCGCAGGTGCTGATCGGCATCGGCGCCGGCGGCATCGTCGGCCTGGCGCCGCTCGCGACGCCGATCGCGGTGAACGCCGCGCACAGGGAACCGAACTTCGCCGATCGCCTGCGCGATCTGCTGGGCCGACACGGGGGTCCGGCATGACCGTCGCCGCCGCACTCGCGCTGCCCGCGGTCGCGATCCAGACCGGCACGAACGGGGTCCAGACGTATTCGCTGACGTTCCAAGTACTGATATTGATGACGGTGTTGACGCTGCTGCCCGCGATCTTGCTCGCGACGACGGCGTTCACGCGGATCATCATCGTTCTGTCGATCCTGCGCCAGGCGCTCGGCATGGCGACCACGCCGTCGAACCAGGTGCTCACGGGGCTCGCGTTGTTCATGACGTTCTTCGTCATGAGCTCGACGATCAACCAGGCCTACACGACCGGCATCAAGCCATATCTCGACGGGCAGCTCGCGGGCGAGGTCGCGATCGACCGCACGGTTGCGCCCCTGAAGCGATTCATGCTCGCGCAGACCCGGGAAAACGACTTGCGCTTGTTCACGAAACTCTCCGGCAAGCCCGGCTTCGCATCGCCCGACGACGTGCCGCTGTCCGTGCTCATACCGACGTTCATGACGAGCGAGCTGAAAACCGCCTTCCAGATCGGCTTCATGATCTTCATTCCCTTCCTCGTCATCGACCTGGTCGTCGCCAGCGTCTTGATGTCGATGGGCATGATGATGCTGTCGCCGATGCTGATTTCACTGCCGTTCAAGATCATGCTGTTCGTCCTCGTCGACGGCTGGACGCTGTTGATGGGCACCCTGGCGGCGAGTTTTCATCAATGACGCCGGATGCGGTCATGGACTTGGCGCACAGGGCGCTGTACGTGACGACGCTGGTCGCGGCGCCGCTGCTGCTGGTCGCGTTGATCGCGGGGCTCGTGATCGGCATGCTGCAGGCGGCGACCCAGATCCACGAGGCGACCTTGAGCTTCATTCCAAAGCTCCTGCTGCTCGTCCTGGCGCTGTTCGTCACCGGCCCGTGGATGCTGCGCGTGATGGTCGAATTCACGCGCAACCTCTATACCAGCATTCCGAGCGTCATCGGGTGACGGGCGGCATCCTCATGCAGCCTCTCGTCGTCGACGCCGCCGATATCTCCTCGTGGGTCAGCCGCCTGTGGTGGCCGGTGATCCGCATCGGCGGTTTCGTGGCGTCGGCGCCGGTCATCAGCGCGGCCACCGTGCCGGTGCGCGTCAAGGCCGTGCTGACCGTGGCGGTCGCATTCCTGCTCGCGCCGGCGGCGCACGCTCCCGCCGACTTGTCGATCTTCTCCGCGGCCGGCTTCTTGACCGCGGCGCAGGAGCTCTTGATCGGCGTATCGATCGGCATGGTCGTGCAGCTCGCATTCGAAGCGTTGACGCTCGCCGGCCAGACCGTCGCGACCACGATGGGTCTTGGGGTTCGCGACGCTCGTCGACCCGCAGCGCGGCGCCAACACGGCGGTGCTCGGCCAGCTGTTCATGGTGTTCGCGGTCCTGACCTACCTTGCGACGGACGGCCAGCTGGCGCTCATCGCCGCGCTCGCGCACAGCTTCCAGAGCTTGCCGATCGGCGCGGCGCGGGTCGACGAGCGCTGGCTGCTCGCGGTCGCGACCTGGGGCGGACGCATATTCGAGACCGGGCTCATGATCGCGCTGCCCGCGGTCATCGCCCTGTTGATCGTCAATCTGGCGCTCGGCGTCGTCACGCGCGCGGCTCCGCAGCTGAACCTGTTCGGCATCGGGTTTCCGATCACGCTGCTCGCGGGCTTCGTCGTCCTGTACGCCGGCATGGACGGCATCATGGCGGGTATCGCGAGCGTGATCCACAGCGCCCTGACCGCCGTCGTGCAAATGACCTCGGCCGCCGCCGCGCGGGTGCCGTGATGGCCGAGACGGATCAGGGCGAACGAACCGAAGAGCCATCACAACGACGCCTGCAGGATGCGCGTGAGCGCGGGCAGGTGCCGCGTTCGCGCGAGCTCGGCACGTTCGCGGCGATGTTCGGCGGCAGCGCGGTGCTCGCGGCCGCAGGCGGATCGATCGGCGGCCGCCTCGCGGAGATTTTGCGCCATGGATTGACGATCGACCCGGCGGCGCTCGCCGACGTGCACTCGATGCAGTCCTCGCTCGCCACGGCGACGGCGGGCGCGCTCGTCGCGCTCCTGCCGGTCTTCGGCGTGCTGATCGCGATGGTCCTGCTCGCGGGCGTCGCGCTCGGCGGATGGAATTTCAGCCCGAAGGCGTTTGCGCCCGACTTCTCGCGGCTGAGCCCGCTCGCCGGCCTGAAGCGCGTGTTCGGTCTCGAGGGCTTCTCCGAGCTCGGCAAGGCCCTGCTCAAAGTGGCGGTGGTCGGCGGCGTATGCGCGGGCGTCTCCGTCCATCTGTTCGGCGACGTGCTCGAGCTCGGCCACATGACGCCGCGGGCGGCGATCGGCCACGGCGCCGTCGTGCTCGGCTGGGGGTTCGTATGGCTCTCGGCGGCCCTCGCGCCGATCGCCCTGATCGACGTGCCGCTGCAGCTCTTTCAGTACCACCGTTCGCTGCGCATGAGCCGCCAGGAGCTGCGCGAGGAGGCGAAGGAAACGGACGGACGGCCGGAGACCAAGCAGCGCATCCGCCAGATGCAGCAGATGTTCGCGCGCCGGCGGATGATGCACAAGGTTCCCGGCGCCGACGTCGTGATCGTGAACCCGACCCACTTCGCGGTCGCGCTGAAGTACGATGCGAAGCGGATGCGCGCGCCGCGCCTCCTCGCGAAGGGCGTCGACGAGGTGGCGCGCAACATCCGCCGGCATCGCCGAAGAGAACAAGGTGCCGATCTTCGAGTCGCCGAAGCTCGCGCGCGCGCTGTACCGCTCGACCGATCTCGATCGTGAGATCCCGCCGGGTCTGTACATGGCCGTCGCCCAGGTTCTCTCGTACGTGTTCCGGATCCGCACGATGAATCCGACGGCCGCCGCGCGCATGAAGCGCCCCGATCCCGCGGTCGGCGACGAGTACGCGGACGCATGAGCATGCGAGGCGTCGTCGCCACATTCGGGGAATTCGCCCGCAACGGCCTCGGCGTGCCGCTCGTCGTCATGATCGTGCTGGCGATGATGGTCCTGCCGCTGCCACCGTTCCTGCTCGACGTCTTCTTCACGTTCAACATCTCGCTGTCGCTCGTGATCCTGCTCGCGGTCATCTATGTGCGCCGCGCCCTGGAATTCGCGAGTTTCCCGACCGTGCTCCTCGGCGCAACCCTGCTGCGCCTCGGCCTGAACGTCGCGTCGACGCGGATCGTGCTGATGAACGGCCACACGGGCGCGCATGCGGCGGGCAACGTGATCGCGGCGTTCGGCCAATTCGTCGTCGGCGGCGATTACGCGGTCGGACTCGTCGTGTTCATCGTCCTCGTGATCATCAATTTCGTCGTGATCACGAAGGGCGCCGGCCGCATCTCGGAGGTCAGTGCGCGGTTCACCCTGGACGCGATGCCCGGCAGGCAGATGGCGATCGACGCGGACATGAACGCGGGCATCATCACCCAGGCCGAGGCGGTCGTGCGCCGCCAGGAGATCCGCGAAGAGGCCGATTTCTACGGCGCGATGGACGGCGCGAGCAAATTCGTGCGCGGCGACGCCGTCGCCGGCATCTTGATCGTGTTCATCAATCTGTTCGGCGGCACCGTCATCGGCGCGACCCAGCACGGCCTGTCGCTCGCGGACGCGGGCAAGACCTACGCGCTGTTGACGATCGGCGACGGCCTGGTCGCGCAAATTCCGGCGCTCCTGCTGTCGGTCGCGGTCGCGATCCTCGTGACGCGCGTCACGAAGCCCCACGACATGGGCCAGCAGATCATGTCGCAGGTGCTGAGCCAGCCGCGCGCGCTCGCGGTGACCGGCGGAATTCTCACGCTGCTCGGCGTCATACCGGGGATGCCGAATCTCGTGTTCTTGTCGATGGCCGGCATCTGTGCGGCCGGCGCGTATTCCCTCACGAAGAAACGCGCGGCCGCCGAGGCGGCCGCGGCCGCGGTTCCGGCGCAAGCGGCGAAGCCGCCCGCGGACCAGCGCGAGCTGTCGTGGGACGACGTCGAGCAGATCGACATCATCGGCCTCGAAGTCGGCTATCGCCTGATCCCCCTCGTCGACCGCAACCAAGGCGGCGAGCTCATGGGCCGGATCAAGGGCGTGCGCAAGAAATTGTCCGAGGAAATGGGATTCCTCGTGCAGGCCGTGCACATCCGCGACAACCTCGATCTCGCGCCGAACGCCTACCGCATCACGATCCTCGGGGCGCCGGTCGGCGAGGCCGAGGTGTTCCCGGACAAGGAACTCGCGATCAACCCGGGCCAGGTGTCGGGCTCGATACCCGGCGCGGCGACGAAGGATCCGGCTTTCGGTCTCGCAGCCGTGTGGATCGACAAAGCGCGCCGGGAACAGGCGCAGACGCAGGGCTACACCGTCGTCGACGCGAGCAGCGTCATCGCCACGCACTTGAGTCATTTGCTGCAGACGCACGCCTATGAGCTCCTGGGCCACGAGGAAGTGCAGCAATTGCTGAACCGCCTCGGCAAGGCGGCGCCGAAGCTCGTCGAGGACCTGGTGCCGAAGCTTTTGCCGATGAGCGTCGTCGTCAAGGTTCTGCAGAACCTCCTGCAGGAGAAGGTGCCGATCCGCAACGTGCGCACGATTTGCGAGGCGCTCGCCGAATTCGCGCCGAAGACGCAGGATCCCGCGGCCTTGGTCGCCGCGGTGCGCGTCGCCCTCGGCCGCAGCATCGTGCAGAGCGTCGGCGGGCTGCGCGACGAATTGCCCGTGATCACGCTCGATCCCGGCCTCGAGCAAACGCTGCAAGATTCGATGTCGGGCGGCGGCGAATCGGGACCGGGGTTCGAGCCGGGCCTCGCCGATCGCATACAGAAATCGCTGATCGACAGCGCGCGGCGCCAGGAAGCCGCCGGCGAGCCCGCGGTGCTGCTCGTCGCGCCGAAGATTCGTCCATGGGTCGCGAGGCTCATGCGTTTCGCGACGCCCAACCTCGCCGTGCTCGCCTACAACGAGATCCCGGAGAACCGCCGGATTCGCGTGATCGCGGCGGTCGGACGCTGATGGAATGCCGCTTGATTCAACGAGGTCTATATGAAGATTAAACGCTACACGGCGGCGAGCATGCGGCTCGCGCTGGACCAGGTGCGCGACGAGCAGGGGCCGGACGCGGTGATCTTGTCGAGCCGCCGCATCGACGAGGGCATCGAGGTCATCGCCGCCGTTGATTACGACGAGACGCTGATTGCGGATGCCGGCCGACAGCGCGCGCCGGCGCCCGCGGCGCGGCCCGCGCCGGTCGAGGAGACGCCGGCGCCGGCCGAACGCCCCGCAAGCGCGCGCCCCGCGGGTCCGCGGCCCGAGGACGCGCCGTATCGCGCGATGCAGCGCGAGCTGCAGGATCTTCGCCGGCTGCTCGAAGGCGAACTCGCGAGCCTCACCTGGCAGGACAAGAGATTGCGCGAGCCGCTCAAAGCGCGCGTCCTCGAGGAACTGTCGGCGCTCGACGTCGCGCCGGACGTCGCGATGAAGCTCGCCGCGCTGACGCCACGGCAGACCGGATCCACGAGCCCCGCGCGCATCGCGCTCGCGATGCTCGCGAAGTTCATTCCCCTGGTCGAGGACGAGACGTGCCTGCGCGGCGGCATCGCCGCCGTCGTCGGCCCCACGGGCGTCGGCAAGACGACGACGATCGCGAAGCTCGCGGCGCGCTTCAGCGTCCATCACGGCAGCGGCGGCCTCGCGCTCGTCAGCACCGATGCCTACCGCATCGGCGCGCGTGAACAACTGCTGACCTATGCACGGATCCTCGGCGTGCCGATGTATTCGGCGACCAGCGGCAAGGAACTCGCGCAGGTGCTCGACAAGTTGAGGTCAAAGCGGCTCGTGCTCATCGATACCGCCGGCTTCGGGCCGCGCGATGCGCGGCTCGCGGAGCAAATGGCGAGCTTGCGCGCGGGTGCGCCGGGTGCGCGCGTGCTCCTCGCGCTGCCGGCGCAAGGCGAGGCGCAGGCGCTGCGGGAGATCAGCGCGGCCTTCTCGCCGCTGCAGCCGGCCGCCTGCATCCTGACCAAGGTGGACGAGGCGGCGAGCCTCGGCGCCGCGCTGTCGACCGTGGTCCGCCAGGGTCTGCCGATCGCGTATTTGTGCAACGGCCAGCGTGTCCCCGAGGACCTGCACTCGGCCCACCGCCGCCGCGTGTGGATCGCGCGCGCGGCGGAGCGATTGAAGCAAGGCACGCCGCGCGCGCGCGACGAATCCTATTTCGCACGTCATTTCGGTCGAGTACCAGCCCATGCATGATTTCAAATTGCCGCGCAACCAAGCTGAAAAGCTGGCCCGACTCAACGCCACGCGGCCCGTCAAGGTGCTCGCCGTCACCGGCGGCAAGGGTGGCGTCGGCAAAACGACGGTGTCCGCGAACCTCGCGGTGTCGATCGCGGCGCAAGGCAAGGACGTCATGCTGGTCGACGCCGACCTAGGTTTGGCGAACGTCGACGTCGTGCTCGGGCTGCACACGCGCTTTCATCTCGGCCACGTGCTGAAAGGAGATTGCACGCTCGAGGACGCGATCGTCACCGGCCCCCACGGGCTGCAGGTCGTGCCCGCCGTCGCCGGAAGCAAGCAGATGGCGAATCTCTCCGCCGCAGAACATGCCGGATTGATCCGCGCATTCAGCGACCTTTACCACCGCATCGACGTCCTGGTCGTCGATACCGCCGCGGGGCTCCATGACAGCGTCGTCACGTTCTCGCAGGCGGCGCATCACGTGCTGGTCGTCGTCTGCGACGAGCCCGCGTCGATCACCGACGCCTACGGCCTCATCAAGGTTCTGAGCCGGGAGCACGGCGTGCAGCGCTTCCAGATCCTCGCCAATCAGACGCGCCGCGCCGGCGAAGGGCCCGACCTGTTCCAGAAGATTCAGCGCGTCTGTGACCGCTTTCTCAATGTGACGCTCGAATTCGCGGGATCCGTGCCGTACGACGACTACCTGCGCCGCGCCGTACAGAGGCAAACCGCCGTCGTCGACGCGTACCCGTCGTCAATTTCGTCCCAGGCCCTCAAGAATCTGGCCTTGAAGGCCGATAAGTGGGCGGTGCCACGAGGCGCACGTGGCCACCTGGAGTTCTTCGTCGAACGCATGGTGGGGGCCGGGATAGGTCCTTCGGCGGTATTGCAATGAGAGCAAGCACACAGTATTCGAGCACGCAGACCCGCACTTCGAAGCCGTTGGGGGGCGACAACGTCCCCATGGATCAGGTGCCGCAGGAGGAATTGGTCGTACGATATGCCGACCTGGTCAAGCGTATTGCCTACCATTTGGTGAGCCGCATGCCGCCGAATGTCGAGGTCGACGATCTCATACAGTCCGGCATGATCGGGTTGCTGGATGCGGCCAAGCATTACTCGGCGACCAAGGGCGCGAATTTCGAGACCTACGCCGGCATCCGCATCCGCGGCGCGATGCTCGACGACGTGAGAAAGTCCGACTGGACCCCGCGTTCGGTACACCGAAGCATGCGCGAGATGGCCGACGTCGTGCGCAAGCTGGAAAACGCCAAGGGCCGGGACGCGACCGGCGCCGACATCGCGGCGGCGCTCGGCATACCGATCGACGAATACCACAAATTGGTCCAGGACGCCGCCGGCTGCCGGCTGTTCAGCTTCGAGCAAATGGGCTCGAGCGACGACGAGTCGAGTCCGGCGGATCACGCGCGCGACGAGCGCCCGGGACCGTTCGATCACATCGAGGACGAGGGATTCCGCGACGCGCTGGCGGCGGCGATCGAACAATTGCCCGAGCGCGAGAAGCTCGTTCTTTCCCTGTATTACGACGACGAGATGAATCTGCGGGAAATAGGCGAAGTGCTCGACGTCTCCGAATCCCGCGTCTGCCAGATCCACGGCCAGGCGCTCGTGCGCCTGCGCGCCCGCCTCGCGGAGTGGCTGACGCCGGACTGATCCCATGGATTTCCTCAGCATCATCGCCTTCGTGCTAGCGCTGATCGCCGTCATCGGCGGCGCCATCCTGAAGGGCAGCAGCGCCGGCGCATTGGTCGGCAGCGCCGCGTTCGTCATCGTCGTTCTCGGCACCTTCGCGGCGAGCCTCATGCAGACGCGCCTTCCGACCTTCCTGCGCGCCTGGAGGATCGTCTCGTGGGTTTTCATGCCGCCGTCGGACAATCCGTCGGCGATGATCGAGAAGATCGTCGAATGGAGCAACATCGCGCGCAAGCAGGGCCTGTTGGGACTGGAGTCCGCGGTGGAGCAGGAAAAGGACGACTTCCTGAAGAAGGGGCTGCAGTCCCTCGTCGACGGCGGTGAGCCGGACGCGATTCGATCGAGCATGGAGATCGAGCTCGACACGATGGAACACTTCGACACCCAGGCGGCGAAGGTGTTCGAGGGCATGGGGATCTATTCGCCGACGCTCGGGATCATCGGCGCGGTCATGGGATTGATGGCCGTCATGGAGCACCTCGCCGATCCTTCGAAGCTCGGCAAGGGCATCGCCGCCGCCTTCGTGTCGACCGTCTACGGGATTTCCTTCGCGAACCTGTTGTTCCTGCCGATGGGAAACAAGCTGAAATCGATCATTCACGACCAGGTGCAAGTGCGCACGATGGTCATCGAGGGCATCATCGCGATCGCGCAAGGCGAGAATCCCCGCAACATCGAGACCAAGCTCAAAGGTTATTTCCACCACTAAAGTATGGCGCGGAAGAAAAAACACGAAGAGCATGTCAACGCGGAAGCCTGGGCGATTCCCTACGGCGACCTCGTGACACTGCTGTTCGCCCTGTTCACGGTCATGTACGCGATGTCCTCCGTGAACGAGGGAAAATTCCGCGTACTGTCCGATTCGCTGATCGCCGCGTTCCGCGGCGCACCGAAGAGCATGCATCCGATCAACATCGGCGAGAAGGAAGCCGGCAAAGGCGGCAACAAGCGCCTCGCCGCGATCGCACCGACCACGTTGATAAAGTTGCCGGAGAACGCGGCGGCGGCGTCCGACGAGCCCGTTCGGCACGCGCGGGCCGTGAACGTCAAGAATCCGGCGGAAATGGTCCCCGGCGTCCTGGTGCGCCTCGAACACCAGGTGCAGGATGCGCTGAAGGGATTGATCGACGCGAAGCTCGTGACCGTTCGCCGGCAGAGCCTGTGGCTCGAGGTGGAAATCAACACCGACATCCTCTTTCCCAGCGGTTCGGACGCGTTCTCTCCGGCCGCGATGCCCGTGCTGAAGAAATTGGCCGATGTGCTGAAGCCGTTTCCGAATCCGATCCGCGTCGAAGGGCACACCGACGATCGCCCGATCCACACGGCCGCGTTTCCGTCGAATTGGGAACTGTCGGCGGCGCGCGCGGCGAGCGTCGTGCACGAATTCACGAGGGACGGCGTCGACCCGCTGCGGCTCGAGATCGTCGGCTTCGGCCAGTACCACCCGATCGAGTCGAACAAGACGGCCGCGGGGCGCAACGCCAACCGCCGCGTCTCCATCCTGATTCTCGAAGAGTCGCCGCACGGCGACGCGTTGACCGCGCAAGCGCGCGATATCATGATGAATACCAATGCACCGGCCGATCCGAAGATCGCCGATGCCGCGGGGGCCGAGAATCGCCTCCTGGTGCAAGTCCAGCCGGGAGGGATCGACCGGAACGCATCGACCGAATCGAGGGGACGGCATTGACATGAGCGAAGTGGATCGCTTGAGCAATTCGGGTCTTTATCCCGCGCTGCCGCTCGCCGACAAGCGCAGACGCCGGGAGGGGCAGGACGACCGTACGCCGCAAGGCGACGCCGCGGACAAGTCCCCGGCCGAAGGCGCGGCGCCCGCGGCCGACAAGTCCGCGCAGACCGGTATACACCGAATTCCCAAATCCCTGATCGACGAGTACGCGTGATGATCACACTCCATATGAGCCTGGATTCTCTGCTTGCGGCGGCCGCCACTTCGATCGCGGTGATTGCGCTGATCGCGCTCGCGGGCGTCGCGCTGCGCCGGGGCACCCGCGCGCGGGCACAATCGCTGATCCTGGAATCGACCGTCGAGAAGCTGCGCCGCGAGCTCGAGTCGGCGACCTCCGTCGCGGCGCGCGCCGCACGGCGCTTGAAGCGCATCGAACAGGAACATGCGCGCATGGTGGAGCGCATCGACCTCGTCGAGTCGCGCGGGGAGCCGCGTTTCTTCGAACAAGCGATCGACTCGGCGCGCCACGGCGCGGATTCCGGCAAGCTCACGGAAAATTTCGGCTTGAGCCGCGGCGAAGCGGATTTGATTTCGCGCCTGCATGGCCGAAAAAAGAGCGCCTGAGCGCCGCCGATGATCGATCTGGTCCTGCTCTGCGGCTTGCTGTCCGACGAAACCGTCTGGTCGGAGGTCGCCGGGCGCCTCGCCGGCGTCGCCAGGGTGCATATCGTCTCGTTCCCGAATTTCTCCTCGATCGAAGCGATGGCGCGCCACGTGCTCGAGACCGGCCCGCGCCGATTCGCGCTCGCGGGGCATTCGATGGGCGGCCGGGTCGCACTCGAGGTCTGGCGGCAAGCGCCGGATCGCATCATCGGCCTTGCGCTGCTCAACACCGGTAGCGGTCCGCGCGGTGCGAACGAATCGGTGACGCGCGGCCGTCTCGTGCAGCTCGCGCGCGAGCGCGGCATGGCGGCAGTCGCGGGCGATTGGTTGCCGCCGATGTTGGGCGCGCCCACCGCGCAGCGCGCGGAGGTCGCCGCGCGCCTCGTCGCGATGGTTGAGCGCCAAACGCCCGACAGCTTCGCCGCGCAACAGCAGGCCTTGCTGGCGCGGCCCGACGCGGACCCGGTTCTGCCGACGATCCGCGTGCCGACGCTGCTCGTCTCCGGGTCCGCCGATGCGTGGTCGCCGATCGCCCAGCACGAGGCTATGCGGCGCCGGATTCCGGACGCGACGCTCGTCGCGATCGAAGACGCGGGACACATGGCGCCGACCGAACAGCCCGATGCCGTCGCGAGCGCGCTCGGCGTCTGGCTCGCGGGGCTTTAGACGCACGTCCACGTTCCCCGGTCGACGCAGGCGGGTTCCCTTTTGATAGAGTGTTGCGCACGGCGCGCGGCTATAACACAAAGGCATGCACCGCGGGCGCGCGGGGGAGAGGGAGAACCATGGACCGTCGTCAATTTTGCACTGCCGGCGCGACCGCCTTGTCCTTGGGTGCGGCCGGCGCGATGTCGCTGCCGATCGGCCGAGGCCTCGCGGCGGTTCCCCCATATTCCGCGGCGACTGCCGTTTATAAGGTGGTTTTCGACGAGCGCCATGAGCTGAGCCGCAGTTTCGGCGCGGCGGCGGCGCGCCGGGGCGTTCGTACCGGCGCGATCAAAGGCGACGTGACGGCACTCTGGCTGCACGACCTGCGTTCCCATTGGGCGCGCGGCGGCGGCGCGGTCGCAGGCTTGACGACCATGCCGGCGCTTTTTTCCCTCGAGCAGATGGCGAAGGATCATTGGCTGCCGGTGACGGTGCGCATCCTCCACCGGGCGGACGCGGGGTACGTCGCCGCGCACCGCTTGACCGCGGCATCGTCGAATTGGCCGCGGCTCGCCGCCGCGCTGGCGGACGGAGCGGCCTGGCCGGAGCGCGTCGCCGAGGCGCTGACCGCGCTCGCGCCCGCGGGCGGCGAGCGGCGCACCGGTGTGTTTGCTTGCGCGCAAGCAACGCGTTTCGCGGCGCCCGAACCGGGCCTCGTTTCCTGGGTCATCGGCGCGTGAAGCGCCCGGCACCCCATCGGATGCGCGAAATCATGAAATTGTCGATGGGGGAGATTGCGATATGAGAGTGCCGCCTGGGGTCAGCGAAAGCGATTTCGCGGCGACGATCGCCGAGTTCGAGCGCATCGTCGGCAAGGATTGGGTGTTCACGAGCGACGACGACCTGAACTTATATCGCGACGCCTACTCGCCGTACCTCAACGAGCCCGAGGAGCGCGTCGCCTCGGCCGCGGTCGCACCGACGACGACCGAAGAAGTCCAGGCGATCGTGCGCGTCGCCAATCGCTACAAGGTCCCGATCTATCCGATCTCCACGGGCCGGAACCTAGGCTACGGCGGCGCGGCGCCCGCGTATTCCGGCAGCGTCGTCGTCGACCTGAAGCGCATGAACCGCATCCTCGAGGTCGACGAGAAGCTTGCCTACGCGCTGGTCGAGCCCGGCGTGAGCTATTTCGATTTGTACAACTACATCCAGGAACACAAGCTGAAAGTTTGGATCGACTGCCCGGATCCGGGCTGGGGCAGCCCGGTCGGCAATTCGACCGACCGCGGCGGCGGCTATACGAACGCCAATTACCGCAACCATTTCGACGCGCATTGCGGCATGGAGGTCGTGCTTGCCGACGGCGAGCTGCTGCGCACCGGCATGGGCGCGATCCCGAACGCGAAGACCTGGCAGGCCTACAAGACCGGCTGCGGTCCCTGGGTCGACGGTATTTTCTCGCAGTCGAACTACGGCGTCGTCACGAAGATGGGCTTCTGGCTCATGCCGCAGCCCGAAGCCTATATGCGCTGCACGGTGCGCGCGCCGCGCTTCAGCGACTTGAGCGAGCTCGTCGACACCTTGAGCTACCTCGAGAACGCCCGCATCACGACGGGCTTCCCCGATTTCTCGTCGCCGTTGCTCGGCTATCCGCCGATCGGCCAGGTTCAGCTCTGGAACGAGAACGGCCCGCCGGCGATGTCGGACGAGCACACGAAGCTGCTCGCGGGCGTCGATCAAGGCTATTCGCCCGAACTCGAGGCCTACGGCATGAAGGAGGGAATTCCTTACTGGGAGCTCTGGCTGAGTTTCTACGGGCCGATGGAAGTCATCGAGGCGTCGTGGCGGGCGACGCAGCGGCACTACGGCAAGATCGACGGCGTGCAATTTCGCGTCGTCGACCGGTTGAACTTGCCGATCGATCCCAAGACGGTGGAGAAATATCACGAGCCCGAGCTCGGCGTGCCGTCGCTGCGGGTTTTCTCGATCGGCGCGCGCACGCCGTGGAATCCGACGCCCTCGCACGGCCACATGTGGTTTTCGCCGATCATTCCGCGCACCGCGGAGGCGATCATCGAGGCGAACCGCGTTTTCAGCGCGGCGGCGCGCGATTTGGGCATGCCGCTGTTCAAGACTTTCACGCTGCCGGCCTGTTTCTGGGAGCGGTCCTTCGTGTTCATCCTCGCGACTCCCGTCACCGAGGACCCGGCGACAAACAAGCGCTATCGGGAAGGATTCAAGAAGCTCATCGAAATCGGCGGCCAGCACGGTTGGGGCGAGTATCGGACGGCGCCGGTATTCCAGAAAACCGTCATGGACCAATATTCGTACAACAACCACGCTTTGCAGCGCTTCCACGAAACCTTGAAGGACGCGATCGATCCGAACGGCATCATGTCGCCCGGGCGGTACGCGATCTGGCCGAAGAACCTGCGCGGGGTGCGGTCATGATTCGCGTGCGCAGGGCGTTCGGCCTGTTCGCCGCGGCCGCCGTCATGAGTCTCATCGTCGCGCCGGCGTTCGCGCAAAACAATGCGGAGCATTACGCGGCGGGCCGCGCCGTCTACCGCAAGTGGTGCGCGCCATGCCACGATCCCGGCATCACCCATCCCGGCACTCATGCCTTGATGACGAAATACAAGGGCGTGAAGTCGGGTGTGCTGCTCGAGTGGACGGACCTGCCGGCGGGCACCGTCAAATACATGGTTCGGCACGGGATTCTGTTGATGCCGCCGTTTCGCAAGACCGAGATCACCGACCACGAACTCGATGCGCTCGCGCGGTTTTTGTCGCGGAACACGCCGGGCGGCGGCTAGCCGCGGTCAGATGCCGGCGAGTATGCCCGTCAGCGCCTCGCTGTGGCTGAAGAACGGCGAATGATCGCTCGTGAGGGTGATGCGGTGCGCGCAGGGGAGCGCGGCCTGCATCTTGCGCTGCGCGGCGAGCGTGATCGCGCGGTCGGCCGTGCATTCGACATAGACGCGCGGCACGCGGCCGAAGCGGCCGGCGCTCACGCGCACCGGCGTTGCGAGCGGCGCCAGCGGTTCCCGTACGAGCAGGGACTTCGCGAGCACGACATCCTCGTCGCTGCATTGACCGTAGAACGCGTCCCGAACCGCCGCGTCGCGCACGGACGCCGTTTCATGGTCGTCGGCGATGACCATCGCGGGGCCGACGAGCGATTCAGGGTCGAGCGCGGCTTCTTCGCGCAGCGACCGTCCGTCCTCGAGCAGGAACGCGGTCACGTAGACCAGCGCGCGCAGCTTCTCCGGCATGCGTTCGGCGACTTCCGACAGCACGATGCCGCCGCGGCTGTGGCCGACGAGTACCACGGGCTCCGGCTGCAGGGCGACGAGAGCGGCGATCTGGTCGGTCCAGAGCGCGAGCGAAACCTCGCCGGGCGGCGTGCGGTCGCGCCCCAGCGAGGCCAGGTCCGGAGCGATGGCTTGATGCGATGCGCGCTCGAGGCCGGCGACGACACGATGCCAGCACCAGCCGCCATGCCAGGCGCCGTGAACGAGGATGTAGTTCGACATGCCGCGGATTCTCACCGGCCATCCCGTGTTTCGCAACCGGGCGTTTGCGCATATTCTCTAGCGGTTGAGTCGGGCTGCGTGCTGGGTTGAGTGACGGGTCCGGCGGCGGGTTCCCATAGGGCTTGAAGTGGACGGAGTGTCTATGCGAGCGGCGGTTTTTCACGGTCCGCGCGATTTGCGGCTGGAATCTGTTCCGGAACCCGAAGCGGGTCCCGGCGACGTCAAGCTGCGCGTGCTCTACAACGGCATCTGCGGCAGCGACTTGCACGAATACTATGATGGCCCGGTGACGACGCGCACGACGCCGCATCCGCTGACCGGCGTCAAGAATCCCGTGATCCTGGGCCACGAGCTCTGCGGCGAAGTCGTCGCCGTCGGCGACGGCGTCGAGGACCTGCCGATCGGCTGTCTGGTCGCCGTCGACCCGCTCGAGTCCTGCGGCCATTGCGTCTGGTGCAAGGATGGCCAGTACCCGCATTGCCCGCAAGTCGCGCTGCACGGCTACAATCGCCAGGGCGGCTTGGCGGAATACACCGTCGTGCGCCGCGATATGGCCCACCGTCTGCCGCCCGGCATGACCGCGCAGCAGGGGGCGCTGATCGAACCGCTCGCCATCGCGTTCAATACCGCGAATCGCTGCGGCCTCGAAGCGGGCCAGACCGTCGCGATCCACGGCGCCGGGCCGATCGGCATCGGCGTTTGTTTGACGCTGAAGCGGCGCGGCGTGGACGTCATCGTCATCGACCCGTCGCCGCTGCGGCGCGCCGTCGTCGAGCGCTTGGGCGCGCGCTGGACGCTCGACCCGGCCGATTGCGATGCGGTGTCCGCGGTGCGCGACTTGACCGGCGGCCGCGGTGCGCACGCCTCCGTCGATGCGGCCGGCGTGCCGTCGGCGTTCCGCGCGGCGCTGCACGGAACGCGCGTCGACGGCACGACCGTCGTCGTTGCGATTCATCATGCGCCGATCGTGATTCCGCCGTTCGACATGTTGATGCCCGAGGTCTACATCACCGGCGTCGCGATGTCCGCGCACGCCTTCCCGAGCGTCATCGCGGAGATGGCGCGCGGCAGCTATCCGCAGGACGGCTGGGTCGAGACGATTCCGTTCGACGCGCTCATCGAACGCGGCCTCGAGCGCCTGAAGCGACAGGAAGGGCTGAAGATCCTCGTCGATGTCGGCGGCGCGGGCCTAGAGTCACGGATTCCGGAGCGAAGAAATTGAAAATTTCCGAGCTATTCAATGTCGCCGGCTACGGCGTGATCGTCACCGGCGGCGCCAGCGGCCTGGGGCTGGCCTACGCGGAGGCGCTTGCGGAGAACGGCGCGCGCGTGACGATATTGGACGTCGACGCCGCGCGCATCGAGGCTGAGACGAAGCGGCTTCAGGCGCAGGGGCTCGCCGTGCGCGGTGAGGTCGTCGATGTGCGCGACCACGCGGCGATCGACGATGCGTTCGACGCCGCGGTCGCGGCGCACGGCCGCTTGGACGTCGTGTTCGCGAACGCAGGCATCGATTCCGGGCCGGGCTTCGTCGGCAGCTGGGTCGGGACGCAGCGTTCGCGCAACCCCGAAGGCGCCTTGGAGCGCTATACGGACGAACGCTGGAATCGCGTGATCGACATCAATCTGAACGGCATCTTCGCGACCTTGCGCGCAGGCGCCAGGTTCATGCGCCCGCAGCGCTCGGGGCGGATGATCGTCACGACCTCGGTCGCGGCCTACCAATGCGAGCCGGCGATCGGCGCCGCCTACATGACCGCGAAGGCGGGCGCCGCGCACCTGATGCGCCAGGTCGCGCACGAGCTCGCCGCCTACCAGATCACGGTCAACGCGATCGCGCCCGGATTCTTCGCGACCAACATCGGCGGCGGGCACGCGAAGCAGCCCGCGACCCAAGAGGCGATGGGCAAGGTGATTCCGATGCATCGAGTCGGCTTCGGCGACGACATCAAGGGCCTCGCGCTGTTCCTCGCTTCGCCGGCGTCCGCGTACCTGACGGGGCAACAGATATCGATCGACGGCGGCTGGACGCTCGGCGTCGCGGACTGAACATTTCAACGGGAGAAGGCGATGGGACTCGTAGGATTCGGCCAGCCGGATGACGGCATCATCCAGATGGCGTATGTCGTCAGCGATATCCAGGCGGCGATGAAGCATTGGGTCGACAAGCTCAAGGTGGGCCCGTGGTTCCTGCTCGATCACTTCACCGGCAACGATCCGAAATACCGCGGCGCCGACTCGAAGGCGGACGTTTCGCTCGCGATGAGCTTCGCGGGCCACATGAACATCGAGCTCATTCAGCCGAACAACGACGCGCCGTCCGTCTACAAGGAATGGATCGATCGCCGCGGCTACGGTTTTCATCACTGGGGGCGGGCGACGTCGAATTTCGATCGCGATGTCGCGCAATACCGCGCGGCCGGACACGAGCTTGCGTTTCTCGCCGGCGTGCCGAGCGGCGGACGCGTCGCGTACATGGATACGACCGCGACGCTGCCCGGCTACGTCGAATTCATCGAGACCGGCGGCATGTTCGAGCCCGTCTTCAGCCGCTTCTACCGCGAAAGCATCGGTTGGGACGGATCGAACCCGGTGCGCTCGTTCATCTGAGCGAAGGCCGCGGCGGCGCCGCCGCGGCATCACGCGGCGACGCAAACCTCGAGCAGCATCGGCGAGTCCGCGGCAAAGACCCGCGTGAGCGCGGCATCGAGGTCCTCGCAGCGATCGACACGGATCGCGGCCACGCCTTGGCTCGCCGCGAGCGCGCAGAAGTCGAGGTGCGGCAGCCGCACGCCCGGCAGCGACGCGATGCCGAAGTGGCGGCCGAAATCCTCGAGCGCGCGATAGCTGCCGTTATTGACGATGATGAACGCGATCGGCAGCCCGAGCTCGGCCGCCGACCACAGACCCTGGATCGAGTACATCGCGGAGCCGTCGCCCAGCAAGCCGATGACCTTGGCGTCGGGGCGTGCGAGCGCGACCCCGACCGCGGCCGGCAAGCCGTGGCCGAGCCCGCCGCTCGCGCACGTAAAAAACGTGCCGGGTTCGGTAATCGGCAGATGGTCGTGCATCGGGCCGCGGCTGCTCGGGGCTTCCTCGACGATGATGCTGCGCGCCGGGCGCAAGGCGGCGATGCGCTGCAGGAGATACCGATCCGTGAGCCTTGCAGGTGCGACGCGGGGCGGCACGCGGCGCAATCCGCGGCGCCGCGCGCCCTGCGGTTCCGCGGATGCGCGGCGCCGTGAGCGATCAACGCGGCGATGCCCGGCTTGAGGCTCGTCAGGATCGACGTGCCGACCTGGCACCAGGCCGCAGCGGCGGGATCGTCGGTCAGTTGAACCAAGCGGGCGCCGGATGGAATCGCGCGGGCCCGGATTCTCGACGTGATACGTGAAGACCGGCGCACCCAGCACGAGGATCAAATCCGCGCCTTCGAGCCGGTCGACGATCGCGCCGCGATCGGCCGGCAGGAATCCGGCGAACAATCGATGATTTTCCGGAAAGCTGTTGCGCGAGGACATCGGCGCGACCCAGACGGCCGCCTCGTGCCGCTCCGCGAGCGCGATGGCCTCGTCCCAGGCGTCGTCGCGCGCAACCGACGGCGCCGACGACGATGATCGGCCGCCGAGCGCGCGCGAGCGCGATCGCCGCCTGTTCGAGCAGCCGCGGATCGCCGGCGACGCGCCGGCTGACCTCGCGCAAGGCGACCGCGATGCCCGGCCGGTCCCAGTCGTCGACCGGAATCGACACGAAGGCCGGGCCTCGCGGCGGCTGCATCGCGACGTAGTACGCGCGCGCGATCGCCGCGGGAACGTCGGCGGCGCGCGCCGGCTCGCAGCTCCATTTGACGTACGGCTTCGGCAGCTGCGGCGCTTGCTCGGAGTAGAGGAACGGCTCGAACGGCAGGATCGAGCGGGCTTGCTGGCCCGCCGTGATCACGAGCGGCGTTTGATTCCTGAAGGCCGTGAAAATGCTGCCGAGCGCGTGCCCGACGCCGATCGCCGAATGCAGATTGACCAGGGCGGCCTCGCCGCGGGCCTGCGCGTAGCCGTCCGCCGTCGCCGACGACGACCGATTCCTGCAGCCCGAGGACGTAGCGGAAGTCCGGCGGAAAATCGCGGAACATCGGCAACTCGGTCGAGCCCGGGTTGCCGAACACCGTCGTCATGCCGCACTCGCGCAGGAACGCGTAGACCGCTTCCCGCACCGTGACTTCCGGCGACGCCGCGCCGCTCAAATGCGGATCACCACTTTGCCGTAATGCGCGCCGCTTTCGAGATGGCGGTAAGCGGCCGCCGCTTCGTCGAAGCCGAATACGCGGTCGATCACGGGCTCGAGTTTCGCCGAGTCGATCGCGGCGTTCATGCGCTCGAAGTGACCGCGCGAACCGACGAACACGCCGCGTACGCTCGCCTGCTTGCCGAGCAGCGCGTACGGACTCACGAGGCTCGCGAAGCCGGTCAGTACGCCGATCAGGGCGATGCGCCCGCCGACCGCGATCGAGGCCATCGAACGGCCGAGCGTGCCGGCGCCGCCGACTTCGATCACGTGGTCGACGCCGCGGCCTTGGGTCAAGCGCAACACTTCGTTTTCCCACTCAGGCGTCGCCTTGTAGTTGACGCAGCCGTCGGCGCCTTGCGCGCGGGCGCGCGCGAGCTTCTCGTCGCTCGAGGAGATGACGAGCACGCGTGCGCCCGCGAGCCGCGCGAACTGCAGCGCGAAGATCGATACGCCGCCGGTGCCGATGACCAGCACGGATTCACCCGGCGCGACCTGGCCGTTCTCGACGAGGCCATGCCAGGCCGTTACCCCGGCGCAGGGCAAGGTCGCCGCTCCTTCGAACGACAAATGCGCCGGCAGCGCGACGGCATTCTCCTCGTCAAACGCGGCGTATTCCGCGAGCACGCCGTCGGCGGGCGGAGCACCGAGCGCGACCAGGGGTCTCGCCGGCGGACGGCCGTCGGCCCAGTCGCGGAAGAACGTGCCGGCGACGCGGTCGCCGACGCGAAAGCGCGTCACGGCGGCGCCCACCGAGACGACCTCGCCGGCGCCGTCGGACAGAGCGACGGTGCTCGCGGCGACCGGTCCGCCGGCATAGAGGCCGCGCGCGATCATCAAGTCGCGGTAGTTCAGCGAGGCCGCGCGCATGCGCACGAGAATCTGGGTGGGCGAGGGCACGGGGTCCGCGACCTCGACGCGGCGCAGGCCGTCCAAAGAATTGCTGCCGGCGACGATTTGATATGCGCGCATCGAGTAACCTCCAGGTGTGAGCCGATAATTCGGCCAGAACAGCCGCAAAGAGGCTCGACTTTAACCGAAGCGCCCGTCCACCGGCAGAGAACCGACGCGCGATTCCCGCCGCCGGCGGCCAGGCTGCTGCGAGAGCCGGTCGCGCACTATATCTCGTAAGGCAAATGTGGCAAACCGGAACGGTCGTCGGCTGCCGGCAAACTGAAATAAAATGTGGCTCCCGCGTCAGGCTGACCCTCTGCCCAGATTCGGCCGCCGTGCCGCAGAACGATGCGCTGGGCAATTGCGAGACCGACGCCCGTGCCCTCGAACTGATCCTGGCGGTGAAGCCGCTCGAAAACGCGGAACAACTTGCCCGCATGCTGCATGTCGAAGCCCGCGCCGTTATCCCTGACCCAGTAGACCACTTGTCCGTCATCCATGCGGCTGCCCACCTCGATGCGGGCAGCGGCGCGGCGGCTGGAAAATTTGATGGCGTTGGCGAGCAGGTTCATCCAGACCTGTTTGAGCATGGCGCTGTCGCCGAACGCGGGCTGCAGTGGCGACACGGTAATTTCGATGGACCGCTGCTTCTCGGCCGCAGTGAGTTCTTCGGCCACGCCGCGGACCAGGGCCTGCATGTCGAGCGGCTGCGCCGCCAGTTCGCGGCGGCCTATGTGCGCGAATTCGAGCAGGTCGTCGATCAACTGCGCCATGTGCACGGTATTCGCGCGGATTACGTCGATGAGATGCCTGCCTTGCTCGCCGATCTTGTCGCCGTGATCCGCTTTCAGGATTTGCGCGAAGCCGTTGATCGCCTGTAACGGCGCGCGCAGCTCGTGCGAGACCGAATAGCCGAAGGATTCCAGTTCCTGGTTGGCCACCTCCAGTGAAGCCGCACGAGCATGAAGCTCGACGTTGAGCCGCCGGATGTGCGCTTCGAGTCGTTTGCGCTCGGTGACATTCCTGAAATAGCCGATGACGCCGTCGATATCGCCGTGCGCGCCGAATTTCGCCACGTAAGACCCGTCGAAGAATTGCTCCTCGCCCGTCGCGGACGTCAGAGAGGCCTCGACGTTCATGGGCTTGCCGGTTTCGAGTACCCGTCTTTTCAAGCTGGTCAGGTGGTCCGCCTCCTCCGGCTGCAGAATGTCCTGGTCCGTATTGCCGATCATGTCGCCTTCGGTGAGACCAAGTTGGGGATTGACCACCAGCGTGTAGCGCAACTCCCGATCCTGGACGATGAGGTGATCGGGGGTGTTCGAGACGATGATCCTGAACCGCTCTTCGCTCTTCTGTAATGCCTCGGCACGCTCCCTCATGCGCTCCTCGAGGTCCTCGCGGTCCCGGCGCAGCTCATCTTCTGCGCGCTTCTGCGCCGTGATATCGCGCGCTGCCGCAAAAACCCCCGCCACCTCACCCTCGTCGTTCCGGTAAGCGGAGGCATTGTAGGATAGCTCCATCAGCGTCCCGGACACGTGGCGCAGGACCAATGGGTAATCCCTGATCGATCCGGCCTTTAAAGCTTGCCGATAGGCCGCAATTGCCCGCTCCGGATCGGTGAAATAGTCGGCGAAGTTGCTTCCCACCAGCGAGTCACGGGCGACACCGGTGGCCTGCACCATTGCCTCGTTGACATCGGCGAGCTTGCCATCGGCGCGGATGGCGGCCAGCGGGTCGAGGCTCGCCTCGAGCAGTTTGCGCGCTGCGGTCGGGACGGTGGGCTGTGTTGTTGCCAACGAGGTCACGGATCCCTCCGTCGATGCAATGATGGCGTCTCGCGAAGCGCCGGGTGGCGATTGAATATGAGCGCCCCTGTCGTTGGTGAACTCTCGTCATCCGGAGCTAAACTCTCTGCCCGGGACCGACACTAGTCCCGAATCCGCCGCAAGGTCAACCGCAGCTTGGTGCAAGGAAACTCTCATGGCACGCATCGTCGGCGCAATCGCCACCTCCCACACGCCCACCATCGGCTTCGCCTACGACGGCAAGAAGCAGAACGACCCCGTCTGGAAGCCGATCTTCGAGGCCTACGAGCCGATCAAGGCATGGCTGACCGAGAAGAAGCCGGACGCGCTGGTAGTCATTTACAACGACCACGTCACGTCGTTCTTCTTCGACCACTACTCGCCATTCTGCCTCGGCGTGGGCGAGCAATACGCAGTCGCCGACGAGGGCGGCGGACCACGCAACCTGCCGCCGATCAAGGGCCACGGCGCGCTCGCGCGCCATATGGGCCATTCGCTGATCGCGCAGGAATTCGACATCTCGTTCTTCCAGGAGAAGCCGCTCGACCATGGCTGCTTCTCGCCGCTGTCGATCCTGCTGCCGCATGAGCCCACGTGGCCGGTGCCGATCGTGCCGCTGCAGTTCGGCGTGCTGCAGTTCCCGGTGCCGAGCGCACTGCGCTGCTACAAGCTCGGCCAGGCGATGCGCAATGCGATCGAGAGTTATCCGGAGGACCTCTCCGTAGTCGTAGTCGCCACCGGCGGCCTCTCGCACCAGGTGCACGGCGAGCGCTGCGGCTTCAACAACCCGCCGTGGGACAAGCGGTTCCTGGAGCTGCTGGAGAACGACCCGATCGCCCTGACCCGCATGACCCATGCGGATCATGCGACGCTCGGCGGCATGGAGAGCGCCGAGGTCATCATGTGGCTCGCCGTGCGCGGCGCACTGTCGGCGAAGATCAAGTGCGTGCACCAGAGCTACTACCTGCCGTCGATGACGGCGATCGCGACTGCAATCTACGAGAACTACGCCGCGCCGATGTCGGTGCGCACGGCCGAGGCCACGCGCGCCCGGGCGAAGGAGCAGCTCGTCGGCATCGAGAAGCTCGAAGGCACCTACCCGTTCGACTTGGATCGCAGTGTCGGGCACTACCGGCTCAACAAGTACCTGCACGACCTGATCATTCCGGCGCACCGCGCGGAATTCAACAGTGATCCGGAGGGGAGCTTCGAGAAGGCCGGCCTGAGCACCGAGGAGCGCGACATGATCCGCCGCCTCGACTGGCGGGCGCTGATGCGGTACGGGGCGATCTTCTTCGTGCTGGAGAAGCTGGCCGCGGTCAAGGGCGTCTCCAACCTGCACGTCTATGCGGCGATGCGCGGGCAGTCGCTGGAGGAGTTCCAGAAGACGCGCAACGCGCAGGTCATCTACTCGGTCGGCGGGCAGGAGACCCACGCCAAGGTCGAGGCCAGCGGTAGCCGCTAGGAACCGACCGCGTTGGGCTTGGGCGATCGCGAACCCCGCAGCCTTCAGTCCTTGCCACGCAGCTGCAGGTGCTGCATCACCTTGCGCAGATCTTTCCTCATGGCGCTCACCTGGGCGATGTTGACGATCGTCTTCAGAGCGTCCTTGAGCGGTTGCAGCGGGTGCCCTCCGTAGGCTCCCGACTCGGTGATGTCCTTCGTGACCGTGGACCGGCCCGCCAACATGACATCGTCTGCAAGAGTCAGGTGAGCGGAAACCACCGAATTGCCGCCGGTCACGAAGCGACGGCCGATCGTCGTCGAGCCCGCCATCATGAAGCCCGCGGTGTACAGCCCGTCCTCGCCTAGGTCGCAGTTGTGAGCGATATGGCAGATGTTGTCCAGCTTGGTGCCGGACCGGATATAGGTGGATTTGATGGTTGCACGGTCGATGGCGCAGTTGCTGCCTATTTCGACGTGATCGCCGATATTGACGTTGCCCAACTGCGGAATCTTCTGCGCCTTGCCACGGGCATCCACGGCGTAGCCGAAGCCGTCGCTGCCGATGCTGGTATGCGGATGAATCTCGCAGTCTCGTCCGATCTCACAGGCTGAACCGACGAAGACGTGCGGATGCAGGATCGTTCTTGCGCCGATTCGGGCATGGCTTTCCACCACCGTGTGGCTGCCGATGACACAATCGTCCCCGATCGCCGCATCGGCTCCGATCACGCAGTACGGTCCCAACACGACGTTTTGACCGAGCGATGCCCGGTCGTGCACGAGCGCGGTCGGATGACGGGCACCCCATTGCGTGAAACGTTCGCACTTTTTGTCGAAGTATTTGAGCAAGGTCGCCATCGCCATCGGCACCGCGCTGACGGAAAAAAGACAGCCGGCGCTCGCGGCGAACGGCGCCGCTTGATCGACAAGCTTGTCGTGGATGATGAGAATCGCCGCCTTGAGGCGCAGCGCTTGCCGCAGTTGTTCCGCTTCGCTGGCGTACACGAGGCTCCGTGAGCAAGTGTCCTCCGGCCGCCGGCAGAAGGCGGCAGTCGCCTCCAGGTCGCCGTGCAGAAACCTGAAGATGTCGGAGTGCTCGTGCTTGATCGTTCTTGCTTGCAGCATAAATCCTCGGGTCCAGGGAAATTGCCTGCAAGTCGTGCATGACCGGCGGGTAATGGAGCGTACGCCTAATTCGTTGTGATGGCACACCAACGTCTATTCGGCGCGGACGGTGCCGGGCTGCATTGCGCCCGCCTTCGCCGCGGGGTGAAAATGCACAAATGCCGTTTCTGCAGGCCCGCGTTGCCCAACGGCACCACACGCATCGTGCGCTGCGGAAATCGGTGGTTTATCCTACCTACCCGCCGACCTCTACGCCGGCACCAAGTAATAAACACTCGCGCTGAAATGCGCAAACACACGGAGACCACGATGGCTGCGTATTTCACGGCTTCATGACGCGTAAGCGCGGCCGCGCGCTGCGGCGCCCGTGAGCGCGCCGGCCGCCGCCGGCGCCTGGAGCCCGTTCAGGTTCCGTACCTTCTCCGTGCTCTGGGGTGCCGCACTCGTCTCCAACATCGGCAGCTGGATGCACGATCTGGCGGCCGGCTGGCTCATGACCACGCTCGCGCCGGCCCCGCTGATGGTCGCGCTCGTGCAGGCGGCGACCACGATGCCGGTATTCCTACTGGCGCTGCCGGCGGGCACGCTCGCCGACCGCGTCGACAAGCGCCGTCTGCTCCTGGTCGTGCAAACCGCGATGCTGACGCTGGCCGCGATCCTCGGCCTGCTCGTTCTGCGCGGTCTGGTCACGCAGCGCCTGCTCCTCGCCGTGACCTTTGGTCTTGGCGCCTGCACGGCGATACTCTCGCCGGTCTGGCAGTCGATCCTGCCGCGCCTCGTGCCGCGCGAACAACTGCAGCCCGCCGTGGCGCTGCAGGCAGTCGGCGTGAACATCAGCCGCGCGATCGGGCCGGCGCTCGGCGGCGCGATCATCGTGGCATTGGGTCTCGCGTGGCCGTTCTTCTTCAACGCGGCGAGTTTCATCGGCGTGATCGCCGCACTGTTGTGGTGGCGTTCGGACGGCGATCCGCCACGGCGGACGCCGGCCGGCGGCTTCATGCATGCGATGTTCGAGGGCCTGCGGCACGTCGGGAGCAATCGCGCACTGCGTAACGCATTGACGCGGTCCGCGTTGTTCTATCTCTTCGGCAGCGCCTACTGGGCGCTGCTGCCGCTGATCGCACGCGTGCAGCTGGCGGGCGATGCGCGGCTGTTCGGCGTGCTCGTCGGCTTCATCGGCGTCGGCGCCGTCGCCGGCGCCGTGTTCCTGCCGCGGCTGCGCGGCCGCGTCGGCTTGGACGGGGTCGTCAACGCCGGTACGATCGGCACTGCGGTTGGCGATGAGCGGCTTCGCGCTGCTGCACGTGCCGGCGCTCGGCATGCTCGCAAGCCTGCTCGCCGGCGCATCGTGGATCGCGTCGCTGTCCTCGCTGAACTTCGCGGCCCAGCTCGCGGTGTCCGACGGCCTGCGGGCACGGGGCATGGCGCTCTATACGTCCGTGTTTTACGGCTGCCTTGCGTTCGGCAGCATTCTCTGGGGGCAGGCTCGCCGCCCACCTCGGCATTGGCGGCACGCTGCTGCTCGCGGCGGGCGGTGCGCTGGCGGCGTTGTCGCTGAGCGCGAAACTGCCGCTGAATCCCCGCTGATCGCGCCGGGCCAAGCGGGATTCTTTAGGACCCGAAGCTGCCGCGCAGGCCGTCGACGACGAACTGCACCGCCAGGGCGCCGAGCAGGACGCCGGACAGCCGGTTGATCACGTTGGCGCCGGTCACGCCGAGCACCCGCATCGCCGGACTCGCGAGGTACATCGCGCCGAAGGTGATCAGCAGCACGAGGAACACGCAGACGAGCAAGCCGGCGAACAGCGCCGGCCGGCCGGCCCCCTCGCCGAAAGCAAGCAGGATGGTCGCGAGTGCGCCGGGCCCGGCGATGAACGGAAAGGCCAGCGGAAACACCGATATATCCTGGCGCATGCGGCTTTCCGCCTCCTCGGGCTCCGAGGTGCGCGTCCCCGAGGAGCGCGCGAACACCATCTCGAGGGCCATCAGGAACAATAGCAGTCCGCCGAAAATGCGGAACGAATCGATGCTGATGTGCATCAGGCGCAGTAGTGGTCCGCCGCCGACGGCGAACAGCGTCAGGATCCCGGCCGCGATGAACACCGCGCGCCGCGCCATTTGACGGCGCTGCGTCTCGCTGGCCTCGGCGGTCAGTGCGACGAACACCGGGATCAGCGAGATCGGTTCGACCACGACCAGAAACACCAGAAAGAATCTCAGCAATTCCCGGATCATCGATGTCCTTCAAAATCGAAATCGGCGGACCCGAGCATTAAACCACTGTTGCGCGCGGGATCGAACCGGCGAAGTCGATTCGTCGCGAAAGAGCGGTTTATTGTTTACCATTCGGTCGGGCAACGGCCGGCGGCGGCGTGCAATGATTACTTCGGCGGCAGAAGGGGATGTCGATGAGCAAGAACCTCGATACGGTCGGCAGACGCGTTTTCGTCACGGCAGTCGGCGGCGCCACGGCGGTCCTCGGCGCAGGGCTCGGCGAGGCGCGCGCGCAGAGCGCGTGGGCGACGCCCGCGCGCTGGCAGCCGGTGTTCGAACCGCAGGACGATTGGATGGAATTGCCCGGCCGCCACCGGTTCGTATTCGACTGCACGAGCGCGACCGGCGCCGGCGACGGACTCGCGTTCGCCGACACCTACTTCACCGCCAATCAAACCGGCTACCGGCTCTCGTCGTCCGATCTCGCGGTGCTCATCATCCTGCGCCATTTCGCCACCGTCTTCGCCTATGACGACGGGATTTGGGCGAAATACGGCGCGCGGTTCGGCGAAATGCTGAAATTCAACGATCCGAAGACGAAGGCGCCGCCGGCGAGAAACATCTACTACGCCGACAACACGAGCGGTTCCAAGGACAATGGGGCGACCCTGTCGGCATTGACGAAGAAGGGCGTGCACTTCGCCGTTTGCGGCATGGCGACGCAAAAGATCGCCGAGTTTCTCGCCGGTGCCGACAAAGGCAGGACCGAAGGCATCCGCGGGGAATTGATCGCCGCGATGATTCCCAATGCGCATCTGGCGGCCGCGGGGATCGTCGCGCTCAATCGCGCGCAGGAACGCGGCTACGCGATCGCCCACATGGGTTGATGATGACCATCTCACAACGTTTGGTCGACCTGCGCGCCGCCATGTCGGCCGCCGGCAGCGACGCCTGCCTCGTGCCGAGCGCCGATCCGCATTTGTCGGAATACCTGCCGCCGCGCTGGCAGGCGCGCCAGTGGCTGTCGGGATTCACGGGTTCCGCAGGCACCTTGGTCGTCGGCGCCGCGTTCGCGGGACTGTGGACGGACAGCCGTTACTTCGATCAAGCCGAACGCGATCTCGCCGGCAGCGGCATTGCGTTGATGCGACAGCGCGTCCCGCACGCCCCTGAGCATGTCGCATGGCTGGCCGAACACTTGTCGTCCAACGCGGTAGTCGCCGTCGCCGGCGACTCGATCAGCCTCGCCCAGGCGCGCGCGCTCGAGAATGCGCTTGCCGCGCGCGCGATCGGTCTGCGTCTCGACCTCGACCTGCCGGCGTCGATCTGGAGCGACCGGCCGGCGCTGCCGGATGGACCGATCAGCGCGCATCCGGCTGCATTCGCCTGCGCTACGCGCAGCGAGCGTCTGACGCATCTGCGCGCTTCGATGCGCGCGACCGGCGCGACCCATCACCTCGTCAGCAGTCTCGACGACATCGCGTGGCTGACGCTGCTTCGCGGCAGCGATGTCGAGTACAACCCGGTCTTCTGCGCGCATCTGTTGCTTGGCTCGACTTTGCGACGCTGTTCGTACCGCCGGGCAAGATCGACGGCGCGCTCGCCGAGGCGCTCGGCAAAGACGGCATCCAGCTCGCCGATTACGCCGCTGTGGGCGCGGCGCTCGCGGCGCTGCCCGCGGGCGCGCGCTTGCTGCTCGACCCCGCGCGCATCGCCGCGGCGCTTGCCGCCGGCATTCCCGCGGCCGTCGAGCGCGTCGAGCAAGCCAATCCGTCGACAGCCTCGAAAGCGCGCAAATCGAAGGGCGAACTCGATCACTGGCGCGAGACGATGCGCCGCGACGGCGCGGCATTGGTGCGCGGATTTCACCGGATCGACGCGCGTCTGCGGGACGGCGAGCGTTTGAGCGAGCTCGACGTCGATACGATCCTCACGGCGGAACGGAGTCGCGAGGCCGATTTCGTCGGGCCGAGTTTCGCGACGATCGCGGGCTATGGCGCGAACGGCGCGCTGCCGCACTATCGCGCGACGGGCGATCACCACTCCGTGCTCGCCGCGCGCGGCCTGCTGTTGGTCGATTCCGGCGGCCAGTATCTCGGCGGTACGACCGATATCACGCGCGTCTGGGCGCTGGGGCCGACGACGGTCGAGGAGCGCGCGGACTTCACGCGCGTGCTCAAAGGCCTGATCGCGCTCAGCCGCGCGACGTTCCCGGCCGGCGCGAGCGGACCGCAACTCGATGCGCTCGCGCGCGCGCCGCTCTGGGCGGCGTCGGCGGATTACGGCCATGGCACGGGCCACGGGGTCGGCTATTTCCTCAATGTCCACGAGGGGCCGCACGGCATTCGCCCGCCGGCCGTGGGTGGAGCGCTGGTGGCACTCGAACCCGGCATGATCAGTTCGATCGAACCCGGGTTGTACCGCCCGGGCCGTCACGGCGTGCGCCACGAAAACCTCGTCGTCGTGCGCGACGCGGGTGCTTCCGAATTCGGCCGGTTCCTAGGCTTCGAGACGCTGACTTTGTGTCCGATCGACACGCGCGCTCTGGAGCCGGGCCTTCTCGATGCGGCCGAGCGGGCGTGGCTCGACGCCTACCATGCACAGGTGCTCGCCGCGCTGTCGCCGCGCGTCGCGGACGCCGACCGCGCGTGGCTGGAGGCGCGTTGCGCACCGCTCCCGGTGCTCACGCAGCCTGCATGCCGAAGCGCTCCTTGATGGCGGTCGCCGCGGGCGACGCCAGGTAATCGAGCAGCGCACGTGCCGCCGCCGGCTCCGCGCAGTTCGCCGAGATGCCGCCCGCGAAGACCGTGATCGTCTGAATCTCCGCAGGCAGCGGCCCGGCCACCCGCACTCCGGGCAGGTTCATCAACTCGCTGAGTTGCTGGAAGCCGAGTTCCGCGGCGCCGCTCGCCACCAGGGAGCCCACCGGGACGCCGGGCGGCGGCACGACGATACGGTCGCGGATCTGCTCGAGGATGCCCCAGCGCGCGAACATCTTCTCCAGATACACCCCGCTCGGCCCCGTGGAATAGCTCAGCGATCCGGCCGCGAGTACCGCGGCCTTGACCGCTGCCTCGTCCGCGAGCGGCGGCACCGGCGCGCCCGCGCGCACGGCGATCGCGACACCCGACTTGACCAGATCCACGCGGCTACCGGCGAGCAGCTTGCCCGCCGCGAGCAGATTGTCGATCGCATTGCTCGCGAGCACCACCACGTCCATCGGTTCGTCGGCCGCCGCGCGCTTGGCGACATCGACGCCGCCCGCGGCTTCCGCGCTCACCGCGCGGGCGGTCACCGCCGTGAATGCCGCGGCGAGTTCGGCGAGCACTTCGCGCGTCGCCATGGAGGAGATCAGCTTGAGCGGACGAGGAGTCATGCGCGGATCCTGGCGTGATGAATGGGCGCGATTATTTCACAGCCGGCGATGGGCTGCCGGGGCGGGGGCATCCGTTACGCATCGCAGCCGCGGCGCCGGACCCTGCTGCCTCGCTTGCGCCGGCGACCGCGCGGCCTTACGCTGCGGGACATCGGCGAGACGCCGGTGCGCTGATCGAATCGCCGACGCCGAGCCCGACTGCGGGCGCCTCGAGGAGGGGCATGCCTTATGGTTGCGCGGTGCATGATCCGATTCGAATCCGATCATCGTGAAACGGACGATTAACTTTCACCTGAACGGTCGCGCCGAGAGCCTGGAGACGGACGACCGGCGGATGCTCCTGTGGGTGCTGCGGACCGACTATGCGTTGACCGGCACGAAGTACGGTTGCGGCGAGGGATATTGCGCGGCCTGCACGGTGCTCCTCGGCGGTGCGCCGGTGCGCGCTTGTCAGATCCCGGTCGGCGCGATCGACGGCAAGGACGTGATCACGGTCGAGGGTCTGGCGACCGGCGGGACGCTGCACCCGCTGCAGCAAGCCTTCATCGATCACGGCGGGTTTCAGTGCGGATATTGTACGTCCGGGATGCTGCTCGGGGCGCTGGCGCTGTTGACGGGCAATCCGAAGCCGTCGCGCGAGGAAATCGTTCGCGCGCTGGATCATCACCTGTGCCGCTGTGGCGCGCACCAGCGGATCATTGCCGCCATCGAGTCGGTTGCCGAACGCAGGGATCCGCCGCCATGAGCGCGGGCACCGACATCAGCCGACGCCGGTTCATGCAGCTCGCGGGCGCCGGCGGCGTCGTCGTGTTCGTCGCGCTGGGTTTGCGGTTGGCGCTGAGGGGCAACGGCGCGCCGAAGTATCCCGAGGACTTCAATGCGTATCTGCGGGTCGGCAAGGACGGTCGGGTCACGGTGTACTCGGGCAAGATCGAAATGGGGCAGGGCGTTTTGACTTCTCAGGCGCAGATGCTCGCCGAGGAATTGGGCGTGTCGGTCGACTCGATCGACATGGTGCTCGGCGATACGGATCTGTGCCCGTACGACATGGGGACGTGGGGCTCATTGACGACGCGGATGTTCGGACCCGCGCTGCGCGCGGCCGGCGCCAAGGCGCGCGCCGCGCTGCTCGAGCTGGCGTCGAAGCGGCTCGGTTCGCCGGCGAAGGATCTCGTCGTCGACGACGGCGTCGTCTCGGTCGCGGGCGCGCCCTCACGGCATGCGACTTACGCCGAGCTCGCGGGCGGCGCGAAGATCACGCGGATCGCGGACCGCGACGCCGTGCTGCGCACGGTCAAGGAGTTTCGCGTGATCGGCCGATCGGTCAAACGGATCGACGGCGACGCCAAGGTCACCGGCGCTGCGAAATATGCGGCCGACGTCCGGCTGCCAAGGATGCTGTACGCCCGCATCCTGCGGCCGCCGATGCATGGCGCGATGTTGATGCGGCTCGACACGACCGCGGCCGCCGCCATGACGGGCGCGACGATCGTGCATCGCGACAGCCTGATCGCTGCGCTGCATGCCGATCCGGAGAGCGCGGCCTCGGCTGTCGCTGCGATCAAAGCCGATTGGTCGATGCCCGCGACGACCGTGGATTCGGAGTCGATCTACCAACACCTCGCCGCGGATGTCGGCTCGCTGCGTGTCGTTGCCCATCGCGGGGACGTCGACGCGACGCGACGCGACGCGCGTCGCACGTGACCGAATCGACCTTCCTCAAGGGCTACGTCGCCCATGCGCCGATGGAGCCGCATGCGGCCGTCGCCGAACTCAAGAACGGGCGCATGACGGTCTGGGCGTCGACGCAAACGCCGTTTCCGACGCGCGACCGCGTCGCCGCCGCGCTGGGCATGTCGCATCGCGACGTGCATGTGATCACGCCGTTTCTCGGCGGCGGCTTCGGCGGCAAGAGCGCGGACCTGCAGGCCGTCGAGGCGGCGCGTCTGGCGCAGATCACCGGCCGGCCGGTGCAGGTTTCCTGGACGCGCGCCGAGGAGTTCTTCAACGATACGTTCGATCCGGCCGCTGTCGCCAAGGTTGCTTCGGCGGTGGATGCATCTGGCCGGGTCGCATTGTGGGACTACGCGGTGCACGGCGCCGGCGATCGCGCCGCCGTGCCGTGCTACGGTGCCGCGAACTTGCGCGTTCGTTCGGGCAGCGAGTTGGGCTACGAGCCGGCCGGTGGCGCACCGAGCGTGCATCCGTTCGCCGTCGGCCCGTGGCGCGCACCGGGCGCGAACATGAACGTCTATGCGATCGAGTCGCAGATCGACATCATGGCCGCGGCGCTCGGCGTCGATCCACTCGCGTTTCGGCTTGCGCAACCTGGGCGATGCGCGCATGCGGCGCGTGCTCGAAGCGGCGGCCGCCAAGTTCGGCTGGAGCGCCGCGCCGGCGCCGAGCAAGCGGGGCTACGGGATGGCATGCAGCCTCGACGCCGGCACGTGCGTCGCTACGATCGCCGCGGTCGACGTCGACACGGCGAGCGGCGCGATCACGGTCAAGCGCGTCGTCTGCGCGCACGACATGGGAGTCGTCGTCAACCCGGATGGCGCGAAGATGCAGATCGAGGGCGGGATCACGATGGGCCTCGGTTATACGCTTGCCGAAGAGCTGCAATTCCGCGGCGGCGAACATCCTCGACAACAACTTCGGCACCTACCACATTCCGCGGTTCTCGTGGGTGCCGTCGATCGAAGCCGTGCTCGTGCGAGAACGACGAGCTCGCGCCTCAAGGAGGCGGCGAGCCCGCGATCACGACGACCGGCGCCGCGATCGCGAACGCGGTCTTCGACGCGACCGGGGCGCGCCTCTACCGCTTGCCGATGACTCCGGCGCGCGTGGTCGCGGCGCTCGCGAAGGCCTGAAATTCAATCCGTCAACGACGGTACGTGGCGCTTCGCAGGTGCCTTTCGCCCGGCCGCAAGGCACAATGGCCGCAAGGAGCACGCGGCCCCGTGAACACCTCGACGGATTCGGCCTCGCAAGCGCCGCCGGCAGCCGTATTGCTCGGCAGGAGCATTTCCAAGATCTACCGCCTCGGCGACGTGGAGGTGCACGCCTTGCGCGGCGTGAGCCTGGATTTGCGCGCCGGCGAGTTCGTGGTGCTGCTCGGCGCGTCCGGCAGCGGCAAGTCGACGTTGCTCAACATCCTCGGCGGCCTGGATGTGCCGACGAGCGGCGAGGTGCTGTACCGCGACCACGTTCTCACGACCGCGACCGATCGTGAACTGACGCGTTATCGACGCGAGCACGTCGGCTTCGTGTTCCAGTTCTTCAATCTGCTGCCGAGTCTCACCGCGCTGGAGAACGTCGAACTCGTCACCGAGATCGCCGAGAACCCGATTCCCGCTGCCGAGGCCCTGGGAATGGTCGGCCTCGCCGGCCGGCTGCGGCATTTTCCCGCGCAGCTGTCCGGCGGCGAACAGCAACGCGTCGCCGATCGCGCGGGCGCTCGCGAAGCGCCCGGATGTCCTGCTGTGCGACGAGCCCACGGGATCGCTCGACTACCCGACTGGCAAGGTCGTTCTCGAGGTCCTCGAGCGCGCGAATCGCGAGCTCGGGACGCTGACGGTGGTCATCACGCACAACGTCGCGATCGCCGGGATGGCCGATCGAGTCCTGCGAATCAGCAGCGGCGAGATCGTCGACGTCAAGCGCAACGCGACGCGGCTGTCGCCGTCGGAGTTGTCGTGGTGAGCCCGCTGCACCGGGCGCTGCTGCGCGACCTGTGGCACCTGCGCGGCCAGGTCCTCGCAGCGGCGCTCGTGACCGCCTGCGGCATCGCGGCTTTCGTGACGATGCTGAGCGCCTATCGGTCGCTCGAGCGGGCGCGCGACGACTATTACGCCGAGTACCGCTTCGCCGACGTCTTCGCGCAGTTGCAACGAGCGCCCGTGGCGCTCGGCGCCGATATCGGGCGCATACCGGGCGTTGCGGCCGTCGACCTGCGCGTCGTCAAAGAGGTGAACTTGAACGTGCCGGGGCTTGCGGAACCGGCGGCCGGGCGCCTGATATCGCTGCCGTCGAGCCGCCGGCCGGCGTTGAACGATCTGTTCGTGCGCCGCGGCCGCCGGCCGGATCCCGGCCGGTCCGACGAGGTCGTCGCCAGCGAGACGTTCGCACAGGCCAATGCGCTCGGCGTCGGCAGCCGGGTCGGCGCGATTCTGAACGGTCGCTGGAAGGAGTTGACGATCGTCGGCCTCGCGCTGTCGCCGGAATACATCTACGAGGTCGCCCCCGGCATGATCTTTCCGGACAACCGGCGCTTCGGCGTGTTGTGGATGGATCATGAAGCGGTTGCGGCGGCGTTCGACATGAAGGGGGCATTCAACGACGTGTCCGTGCGGATCGCGCGCGGCGCGTCGCTCGAAGGGGTCGAGGAGGCGATCGACCGGGTGCTCGCGCCGTATGGCGGCTTGCGTGCCTACGGCCGGTCCGAGCAAACCTCGAACCGGTTCCTGAACGACGAACTCACGGAGATTGAGGTCCAAGCCACCTACGTGCCGGCGATCTTCCTCGCGGTCGCGGCATTCCTGATCTACACGCTGCTCTCCCGTCTGGTCGCGACCGAACGCAGCCAGATCGCGCTGCTGAAGGCATTCGGCTATGCGAACGTGCGCATCGGCCTGCATTTCGCGGAGTTCGCGCTCGTGGTCGTCGCTGCGGGCCTGATCGTCGGCATCGGTCTCGGGGCTTATTTCGGCGGCGGGCTCATCGGCATCTATCGCGACTATTTCCATTTTCCGTCGCTGCGCTTCCGTCTGCCGTGGCCGGTCGCGGTGACCGCGGCTCTGATCGCGCTCGGCTCCGCGCTCGTCGCGTCGCTGACCTCCGTGCGTCGGGCCGCGAAGCTGCCGCCCGCCGAGGCGATGCGCCCCGAACCGCCGAAGAGCTTTCGCGCCGGCCGGTGGGAATCCGCAGGCGCGTTTCAGCACATCGGGCCGACGGGCCGGGTCATCCTGCGCAACATCGCACGCCGTCCGTGGCGGGCCGGCTTGTCGATCGTCGGCATCGCCGCCGCCGTGGCGACGGTCGTCGCCGGGCGCTTCGCGTTCGACGCCGTCGACGATCTGGTCGCTGCGCACTTCGGGGCGGTGCAGCGTGAGGATGCGACCGTGAACCTGCGCGTCGCCGGCAGCGCGGCCGCGATCCGCGCGATCGCGCATCTGCCCGGCGTATTGCGCGTGGAGCCGTTCCGCACGCTGCCGGTGCGCCTGACGTTCGAGCATCGGCACAAACGCGCCGCGATCCCTCGGAATCCCGGCCGCCGGGGATCTCGTGCGGCTCGTCGACGCGCGGCGCCGGCCGATCGACGTGCCGCTCGACGGCCTCGTGCTCACGCGCAAGCTGGCCGAACTGCTCGGCGCGCGTGTCGGCGACGTCGTCACCGTCGAGCAACTCGAGGGTCGCCGCCTGGTGTTCGAGGAGCCGATCGTGAAGTTGTCCGAAGAGCCGCTCGGCATCGCCGGGTACATGGATGCACGCGCTCTTTCCCGCGTGTTGCGGGACGAAGGCCAGGTGTCCGGTGCGTTCATCCGGGTCGACCCATCGCATGAGCAGGCGCTGTACCGCGCGCTCAAGCGCACGCCGGCGGTCGCCGGCGTGACCATCCGCGCGACGGCGTTGCAGACGATCAGCGATGGCATGAACCGCAGCTTCATCCTGATGACGGTCGTGATGACCGCTTTCGCCGTCGTGCTCGTGGTCGGCGTAGTATACAACAGCGCGCGCATCGCCTTGTCGGAGCGCGGCGACGAACTTGCGAGCCTGCGCGTGCTCGGGTTCCACAAGAGCGAGGTGACCACGCTCCTGCTCGGCGAGCAGGCGCTGCTGACCGCGGCCGCGATTCCGCTCGGCCTCTGTGTCGGCAACGCGATCTGCCGGCTGCTCGTACCCGGTGTTCGACCGGGAGTTGTTCAGGCTGTCATTCGTGCTGAGCCCGCGTACCTATGGGCTCGCGACGGTCGTGACGGTCGCGGCGGCGCTCGCCTCGGGTGTCCTGGTCGCGAGGCGGATCGGCAAGCTGGACCTGATCGCGGTGTTGAAGTCGAGGGAGTGAGGTCGATGCAAAGGCGCGTCAAGACGATGATCTATGCCGCCGCCGCGGCTGCCGGCGCGATTTTGATCGCGATCGCGACGCGGCCGGCGCCGATACCCGTCGAGATCGGCACGGTCCGCTTCGCGCCGATGCAGGTCGCCGTGGAGGAGCAAGGGGAGACCCGCAGCCACGATCGCTTCGTCGTCGCCGCGCCGGTCGCGGGCCGGCTGCTGCGTCTCGGCCTGCGCGAAGGCGATCCGGTCGCGGCGAACCAGATCGTCGCGGCGATCGCGCCGCTGCCGCTCGGCACCCGCGAGCGGAGCGAACTGGCCGCGCGCGTCGCGGCGGCCGAGGCCGCGCTGCGCGCGAGCCGCGCGCAGCGCGAGCACGTGCTCGAGGATCTCGAGCAGGCGCGTCGAGAGCGGACGCGCCTGGAGAGCCTGTACGCGCAGGAGGTCGCCTCGCGCCAGGAGCTCGAGCAGGGGCGCAACGCCGAGACGACGCTCGAAAAAGACGCGGCGGCCGCGCGCTTCCGCGTGCGCACGGCCGCCGCGGAGTTGCGTGCCGCACAAGCCGGCCTGGTCGCGCTGCCCGAGCGCCGCGCCGGAGCGCCCGCAACGGTCGAGGTGCGCGCGCCGGCCGCGGGACGCGTGCTGCGCGTGCAGGAGCCGAGCGAACGAGTGGTCGCGGCGGGGACGCCGATCATGGTGATCGGCGACCTCGATCATCTCGAAGTCGTCATGGAGATGCTCTCCTCGGAAGCCGTGAACGTGGCGCCCGGTATGCGGGCGGCGCTCGAGGGATGGGGCGGCGAAGGTGCGCTGCGCGCGCGCGTGCGCAGCGTCGAACCGTACGCGTTCACGAAGGTGTCAGCGCTCGGCGTCGAGGAGAAGCGCACGAACGTGATCCTGGATTTCGTCGATCCGCCCGGTCGGCTCGGCGACGGCTTTCGCGTGACCGGCCGGATCGTCCTCTGGAGCTCGCCGCGCACGCTCGTCGCGCCGCTGTCGTCGTCGTTCCGCTGCGGCGCCGATTGGTGCGTGTTCGTCGCGGACGGTGCGCGCGCGAGGCAGCGCCGGGTCGTGATCGGCCATCGCAACCCGAGCGAGGTGGAAATCTCCTCCGGCCTGCGCGCCGGGGACCGCGTGATCCTGCACCCGCCGAACGATCTTGCCGACGGCGCGCGGATCCGGGCGAAGTAACGACGCACCGCCCATCGCCAAGATCGCAAGTCCTTGACGCATCGGGAACATCTGACGTAAAAGCGATGTCGAGGAGATCACTCCGCGCGCCGTTCGCGATCGCGCGGGATCGGAAATTACAATCGCTGCAGATGCTGGCGACGACCGGCGGCCCATGATGCGCCGGCGGATTGCCCGTGCGCTCGGTCGGCGGACCGCGGGCGGATGGTGGACGGGGGGGGCGAAATGAGTGTCGAAACGATAGAGCGCACGAATAGGCCGGTGACCGATACGGCGGTCGCCGGACGCGCAAGCCGCCGCGGCAACCGGCGCGACGCGGGCTTATCCGCCGGCGATCCAGGGTTGGTACGCCGTGTTCGCGCTGGCGCTCGCCGTCATGGTCAACTTCCTCGACCGCGGGATCTTCGCACTGCTCGTGCGGCCGATCAAAGCGGATCTTCATCTCAGCGATGTCCAGGTCAGTCTGATCATGGGCTTCGCGTTCACCTTCTTCTACGTCCTTCTCGGCCTGCCGGTCGCCCGGCTCGTCGACCGCGGCAACCGCAAACGCATCATGGCGATCGGCATCGCCGTCTGGAGCGCGATGACGGCGCTGTGCGGCTTTGCGGGCAGCTTCTGGCAATTGTTCCTCGCGCGTGTCGGCGCAGGGGTCGGCGAGACGACGAGCGGCCCTTCGGCTTATTCGATGCTCTCGGACTATTTTCCGCCGGAAAAGCTGCCGCGCGCGATCGCCGGGATGAATATCGGCTTCGTCGCGGGCTCGGGCTTGTCGCTCGTGTTGGGGGCGGCCGCGATCGGCTTTGTCGGCAATCGGCCCGAGATCGTGGTGCCCGTGCTGGGTACGTTCCGCAGCTGGCAGGTCGTCCTGCTGCTCGTCGGCATGCCCGGGCTGATCGTCGCGGCTATCATGCTGAGCGTGCGCGAGCCGCCTCGCCACCACGGCCATGCCGCGGGCGCGAGCCAGCCGGTGACGGAGGTATTCATGTTGATGGTGCGGCACTGGCGCGTGTTCATCCCGATGTTCGCCGGGCTTGCTCTGCGCTCGGTGCAGATGTTCGGGCTGCAGATGTGGGGCCCCTCCTTCTACCAACGCACCTATGGCTGGTCGGCGACGCAGATCGGCTATGTCAGCGGCGCCAGCCTCATGGTGGCGATGCCGATCGGGCTGTTCCTGGGAAGCTGGCTCGCGGAATATTACTGGAAGCGCGGGCCGGCACGACGCCAACATGCGCGTCGTCGTCATCAGCACGGCGGTGTCGGTACCGCTCGGCGTATTCGCACCGCTCTTGCCCTCGCCCTGGCTGTTCGCCGGCGTGAGCATGATCACGTGGGTATTTCTCGGCATGGCGGCACCGGTCGAGAACGCGGCGTTGCAGAGCGTCACGCCGAATCGCATGCGCGGACAGATGACGTTCCTCTTCCTGTTCACGATGAACGTCGTCGGCATGGGGCTGGGGCCTTTGTTTGTCGCCTTGCTCTCGCAATACGTCTTTTCGGAAGCCGAAATCCGCTATTCGATCATGCTCACCAGCGCCGTGCTTGGGCGTGCCGGCGATCTACGCGTTCTGGTTCGGCATGCGCCCCTATGGCGAAGCGATGAAGCGCGGTGGGCTCGACAACGAGCCCGCCTGACATCAACACAACGGAAGGTATGCAATGACTACGGAATCAACACTCGCCGACCTGAAGACGCGCCTCGACAGGCTGGAGCACGAACTCGGCATTCAACAGGACATCCACGCCGTTCGCCGGGTGCAATACGCGTACGGCTATTTCATCGACAAGACGCAATACGATGAAGTCGTCGACTTGTTCGCCGACGACGGCGAAGTCTGGTTCCTGGGCGGCAAGTACAAGGGCAAGGCGGGCGTGCGCAGGCTCTATGTGGATCGGTTCCGCAAGAATTTCACCAACGATCACAACGGCCCGATCTATGGCTGGCTGCTCGACCATCCGCAGCTGCAGATGATCGTGGACGTGGCGCCGGACCGGAAAACGGCCAAAGTGCGCGGTCGCTCGATGATGCAGGCCGGCCTGCACGCCAACGTCGGCGGAAATACGCGCGCAGTGGTGGGAAGGCGGCATCTACGAGAACGAATATGTCCGCATCGACGGCATCTGGCGGATCAAGCGGCTCGACTATCGCGCCCACTGGCATGGCAGCTTTCGAACATGGCTGGGCCTATACGAAGCCGCGAGTTCATCCCGATGTCCAAGATCTGCTCATCCGCAAGATCCGCTCGGACCCGATGAACTCATGGATCCGCAGCCGATGCTGTGGCCGGCGACCGATATCGTGCCCTTCCATTACACTCACCCGGTGACGGGCAAGCCGATCGAAGTCGACAACAGCCGCGCGCGCGAAGGGGTCGGCAAAGCGACGGTCTAGGAACCGGCGAGGCCGCCGCGCGCCTGTTGCAGTATCCGCCGGGCGAGACCGGTGTAATCGCCATTGAAATGATGGCCGCCCGGCATCGGTACCACATGGATCTTCGCGGGGTCGAGCTTGGGGCAAGCAGAATCGTCCTCGTCCTTGCCGTAGATGCACAGCACCGGAATCTGCGCGATGCGCGCGATCTCCGGCCGCGTCGGCAGTCCCGAGTCGTCGTTCGAAACCCAGCTGGAGAGATGGAACTCGAACAAGGCGTGCTCCGACAGACCGATCGTCGCAACCAGCGCAACCGCGGTTCGGCTGACGGCCGGCAGGCGGTTCACGGCGAACGGCAGCACATCGGCGCCCTGCGAATATCCCACGAGGAGCACGCGTTTCTTGCCGAAGCGCGCGAGGTAGAAGCGAATCATGCGGTCCAGGTCGTCCGCGAGTCCCTGCGGCGTCCGCGCTCCCCAGAAGTAACGCAGCGAATCCAGTCCGACCACCGGTATGCCCGCGGCGACGAGGGCCGCGGCGACGTCCTTGTCGAGTCCCGCCCAGCCGCCGTCGCCCGACAGCATGATCGCGAAGGCGTCGGAAGAGCCTCCGCCCGGCGCCGGTATCTCGGTCAGCGGTAGATTGGCGAGGGCTGCCGGCGCCGGAGGCGTGGCTTCGAGAGCAGACGCGCGCAGATTCGCGAACGCGGCGAGCAACGGCGCGGGGGCGTCGGAGATCGCGGCGCCGGCGATCGCGGCACCGTATCCGCCGTTTCGGAGATTTCCGCGCCGGAAACGTGCGCGACGAAATCACGCACGGCGGTGCGTCGACCGGCCGGAATACCGGCGCCTTGCACGACGATCCAGCGGCCGTGCAATCGAGCACTCGGCAACAGTTCGACGCCGCGCCCGCGCGCTCGTTCGTGGTACTCGACGCCGGAGCCGCGGCACAGGGGTTTCGCATTGCGAGCGACGGACGGAAGTTCAGGCTCAAGGCGCCGGCGAACGTGTTCGCCGGCGCCTGTGCGAGCATCGCGTAGGCGAAGGCGGCACCCTCGCCGTCGCCGGCCAGGATCGGCGACAGGTACGCCGGCAGGCGGTAGTACGCCTGCACGAAATGGCTCAGATTCTCGAGGTCACCGTCCGGAAACACGCAGTCGCCGCCGTCCGCGTCGAGATTGGCTTCGAGTTTCGCCAGATCGACGCCGACGACCAGCGCGCCTCGCCGACGAACAGGTGCGCGAGTTCGACGTTCGCGCCGTTCCACCCCGCGTCGCCGGATAGCAGCAGCACGAAACTCGTCGGCGTCGCCGCAGGGGAATAGACCCTCAGCGTCTCGAATCGGCCGTGGCTCAAGAAGGTCGGGGACGACGCGGGCGGTGACTGCACTGCTTGCGGGGCGGCAGGCGACGACGCCGGCCGAGGACGATCGTGGAAAAAAATCAACGCGCCGACGGCGGCGGCGGCCGCGGCAGCGACGCCAAAGATGACGAATCCGATTCGGGAAGATTTCATTCGTTCGAGTTTGCGCCGCGGATCGCGGCGAGAAACTCGGCGCCGTATTCGTCCAACTTCTTCTGGCCGACGCCGTGCACGGCCAGCAATTCGTCGCGGGATTGCGGCGCGCGCGCAGCCATCTCCTGCAGCGTCCTGTCATTGAACACGACATAGGCCGGGACGCCGCGCGCGTCCGCGAGTGCCTTGCGCAGCGCGCGCAACCGCTCGAACAGGCTCCGATCGGTCGCTTGCTCATCGGCCGCACCCGAGAGCGGCGCGGCGTCATCTTCGCCGCGGCTCTGGGTCCGGCCGGATCGAGAACGCCGACCGGCCTGCAGCGACGATGTCGAGCGCACCGCATCGCCCGCAGGATTCACCGCAGTCCGCGATCGTCTCCGCGAAGTGAGCGGCCAGCCGGCGCCACAGGCATGCGGCGCCGTCCGCGAGATCGAAGACGCGGCGCACGGCGCGCCGCTGCTGGTCGACGAGGTCGCCGTCCTGCGTCCCGGACCGCTCGCTCAGGCGATCGAGCGAGATCACGTCGGCCCATGAATAGAACAGGATGCAGTCGGCGGGCGCGCCGTCGCGGCCCGCACGGCCGATCTCCTGGTAATAGCCTTCGATCGAGCGGGGCATGTCGCGGTGGATCACGAAGCGCACGTTCGACTTGTCGATCCCCATGCCGAACGCGATCGTTGCGCAGACGACGTCCAAATCGTCGCGGCGGAACCGGTCCTGAGTCGCGGCGCGCTGATCCGGCGTCAATCCGGCGTGATAGGGAGCCGCGCGAATCCGGTGGCGGACCAGGAATTCCGCGGTCGATTCGGCCGCCTTGCGCGACAGGCAGTAGACGATACCGGGATCGCCGCGGCGCGCCTGGATCAGCCGCAGGATCATCTCCCGCACGCCGTCGCCTTGGCCCTTCTTGACCGTGAACAGGCGCAGGTTCGGACGAAAGAAGGAGCCGCGGACCAGCAGCGGCTCCCGCAACGCCAGTTGTTCGACGATGTCCCGCGTCACGCTCGGCGTGGCGGTCGCGGTCAGTGCGAGCACGGGCAATCCCGCGAAACGCTGCTTGAGCCCGGCGAGATTGCGGTACGACGGCCGAAAGTCGTGTCCCCATTCGCTGATACAGTGCGCTTCGTCGACCGCGACCATTTTCAGGTCGAGCGAGTGGAGCAGACGGCCGATGGACGCGTCGATCCCCTCGGGCGCCGCGTAGAGCAGTTCGAACTCGTCCGGCGCGCAGCTGCGCCGTCCGCCGCGCCCGCTCGGCCGGGTCGAGCGAGGAATTCAGGAACGTCGCGCGGATGCCGACCTCGCCCATCGATTCGACCTGGTCCTGCATCAGCGAGATCAACGGTGAAACGACCAGCGTCACGCCGCCCAGCAGTCGCGCCGGAATCTGATAGGTGACCGACTTGCCGGCGCCGGTCGGCATGACGCCGAGACAATCGCGCCCCGACAGTATCGCCCGGATGATTTCGAGCTGGCCGGGCCGGAAATCCGGGTAACCGAATACGTCCCGCAGCACCGCCTGCGCGCGGCTCTCGCCCTCGCCGGCAGCCGTGCGCGTCGCGGACCAACCGCAGTAACTGCAGCGACTCGTCCGTAAAGAGCCGCGGCGCGGCGCGGTAGCGGCTGCGCAGCGCTTCGAGCCGGGGCTCGGCCGCATCGAGCGGCAGGCTCGCCAACGACCGCGCCTCGGCAAGCACGTCATCCGGTGTATTGCATTTCGATTCCGTCACCCGCGGATGATTTCAGTACGCGCCACCGGGCGCAAGCCCGGTTTCCGGCGAATTACGATGGTGAATTCAAGCCTTCGGCTGACCCGCGGCGCATCGGTGAATGCCCTGCACGTCCGCGCCGCTACCGGTCAGTGCCCCCGCAGCTCGGTCGAATCATCGCGCACGATCTTCCAGCCATGCGAAGTCTTGGCAAAGACGAGCAGGAAGTAACCATCCGAGTCGCCGCCGCCCGCTTTGGTCCGCTGCAAGTGGAAGCGACCGGTGACGGTCGCGAAATGCTCGTCGAGCGGCTGTACTTCGAGTTGCGCGAAGCTCAAAGTGCCCATTTGCTCGCGCGACGCATAATGCTTGCGGTAGGCCGCCAGCATTTGTGCGTACCCGCGACTGACCGTGCGGCCGATGAAAAGGATGTCAGGCGAATTCTCGTAGCTGCTCGCGAACGCCTCGATATCTCCGCGGTTCCAGTCCGCGGCGGATTTGCGCATGACCGCGAGGATGCGAGCCGAGTCCGCCCGCGGCTGACCGGCCGCGACCAAGGGTAGGGCCAGGAACGAGCCGACCAACAGCAAACAAACTGGACGCATGACGAAAACTCCTGGCACGACCGAGCGACGTGACCCGTACGCGGGAAATGTACCATCAGCGACAACCGCCGCGTCGTTCGCGAACGGGTGGGTCAATCCTCCATGACAGTTCTGTCACTCGATTGATCGGCTTACGTCAGGCTCACTTCGCTAGACTCGAGGTGCCTTCCGATGTGCTCGCGCACTCAAGCTTTGGGGGCGTCTTGGCAATCGTTCGACTGCGCAACCTCGTTTCTCTCGGATTCTTCGTTCCGCTGGTCGCGGCCGCCGCTCCCGTGACGCTGCCGGCACGCGCGGTGACCTACCGGCCCGTCGAGTACGCGTGGGCGCGCGTCGAGCCGATCGCCTCCCTGGTGCTGCGTGCACCGCGCGCGGCGCGGGTGACCACCATTCGCGTCGTTCCCGGACAAGAGGTGCGGGCAGGCCAACCCTTGGTGAACCTGGGTGGTCCGCGAATTGATCGCCGCATCGGCATCTGCGCGCGCGCGGCTGCGCGCGGCACGACGGGAACTCGACGCGGCGCGACGCAGCGAGGCCTCGGTCGCGCGAATCTATCCCGTCGTCGCAAACCGACAGACGCTCGCGGCGGCACAAGCCGGGCTCGCCGTCGCGCAGAGTCATCTGGCGGACGCGCAAGCGACGGTGACGAGCCTTCGAGCGCAAACGTCATTGCAAAGCCCGACCGCGGCGGTGGTCAGCAGCGTCGATGCCGCGCCGGGCGCCGACTTGCCCGCCGGCACGGCCGTGCTGAGCTTGCTGCCTAGGGGACAGTTGTGGCTCAGGGCAGAGCTGTTCGTTGCCGGGGCGCAGCCCGACATCGAAGCGGCGCAGTTCGAACCTGCCGACGGCGGACCGTCGATTCCGGTCCGAGCGGTCGCCATCTTGCCGGCGCGCGCCGCCGACGGCGCGCGCGTGATGAACTTCGCACCCGCCGGCAGCCCGTCCTGGCAGGCGGGCGAATCCGGCAGCGTGATGTTGAGCGGACCGCCGCGCGCCGCGGTAGCGGTGCCCGCCGGTGCGCTCGTGCTCCACGCCGGCCGGTGGTTCGTGTTGACCGACGCAAATGGCCGGCTCGCGGCGCGGCCGGTTACGCCGGGACCTGCGCGCGGCGCCGACGTTCTGATCCTGGCGGGACTGAAGGCCGGCGTTCCGGTGGTCGTGCGTCGGGCGTATTTGCTCTATCACCGCGACATCGCGTCTCGGTACACGCCACCCGACTGATGCGCCTGCCGTCCCTACTACGTCGTCCTCTGCTGTGGATCATGGTCTACGCCGGCCTCTTGGCGTACGGGGCCTATGCGCTCTGGCAGATTCCCGCCGAGGTATTGCCGCGCTTCGACTTTCCGCAGATCAGCCTCGTCGTGCACGCGCCGGGCAACTCCGCGCGCGAGATGGAATCCCTGATCGCGCGCCCGCTCGAAGGACAGCTCGTGGGTCTGCCCGGGCTTGCAACGCTGCGCGCGTCGCTCGCTCAGGGAACCGCCCAGTTCACGGCGCAATTCGTCGGGGGTACCGATCCGCAGCTCGCGCTGCAAGCCGTGTACGGCGCGATCGATCGCGCGCGCGCCAACCTGCCGCCCGACGTCAGGCCGTATGCAGAGATCATGGGCAACGCGGTCAACGAAGTGGCCGACTACGGGGTGAGACTTCCGGCCGATGTGCCTGCATGGCGGACGGAGGACGCGATCCGCACGCGCGTGCTGCCCGCCTTGCGTGCGCTGCCGGGTGTGCAGCGCGTGGAGCTGTTCGGTGCCGGGGCGCCGACGCTCTGGATTCAGCCCGATACCGGCGCATTGATCCAACATCATGTGGGCGTCGACGCGTTGGTGCGCGCCGTCCGCGACGATGTCGTGCTCGCGCCCGCCGGCAGGCTCGTCCAGGGTCATCAAGATGTCGTGCTCGAAGTGCGTCATCTGCCGCTCGCCGCGCGCGACGTGCTCGTCATTCCGGTGCCGGCGCCCGGCGGCCCCGTGCCGCTCGGCGCACTCGCTCGCGTGGTGAACACGCCGCCGCCCGTGCATTACGGTCTCGAACTCGACGGCGAGCCGGGATTGGGGCTCATCGTCTTCAAGCAGCCGGATGCTTCCACCGTTCCGGTCGATGCCGCGGTCGCGCAGACGCTGCGGCGGCTGCAAAATCAACTGCCGGCCGGCGTTCGCTGGATCGCGGTATATCGCCAGGCGCACTTGGTGTCGTTGATCGGACACGACCTCACGCGCAACTTGGCAGTCGGTGGATTGCTCGCGATTCTCGCGCTCATTTGGGTTCTGGGCCGGCATCAAGGCATCGGCGTGCTGGCAATGAGCATCCCGACGGCGCTGTTGTTCGCGATCGGCGGCCTGTATGCGCTCGGGCAGAGCCTCAACCTCATCACCCTCGGCGCGCTCACGCTCGCCGTGGGATTGCTCGTCGACGATGGCATCATCGTGCTCGAAGCCATCCAGCATCGTCGGGACGCCGGTGCGCTCGGTTGGGATGGCGTGCGGGCGGGCGTCGCGGACATCGCCGTCGCCGACATCACGGGCACGCTGACGACGGTGGCGGCCTATCTGCCGCTGCTCGCCGTCGCGGGCCTCGCCGGTCTCTTCATGCGGCCCTTCGCGCTCGCGATGAGCCTCGCGCTGCTTGCCTCATTACTGGTGTCGCTCACGCTCATCCCGTTTATCTTGGGGCGGCGCGCCTACGGCGGCGCCGCGCCCGCGAGCGGCCGGCGCTTTCTCGCCTCGCTCGCGCGCGCCAACGAGAAACTGCTCGACGTCACGTTGCGGCGTCCGCGCGCGAGCCTGCTCGCCGCCTTGGCGGCGTTTGCGGTTGCCGTCGTCGCCCTCCTGGGGGTGCCGGTGAACTTCCTGCCGCTGCCCAACGAGGGGGTGTTGCTCGACAGCTTTACGCTCGCGCCCGGCACCTCGCTCGACGAGACCATCGCCGCGACGGATCGAATGGCGGCGGCGCTGCGTGCCGATCCGGCCGTCGCACACGTGTTCGCGCGCGTAGGCTCGGCGAGCGATACCGCCTACTCGGAGCGCAGCTTCGCCGGCGAAATGCAGGTCGTGCTCCGTACCGGTGCCGGCACGAACAAGCTCGATCGCCTGGCGGCGCACCTGCGCGACCTGGCCGCGCAGCCGGGCGTACAGCAGAGCTTCGATACGCCGACGATCGAACGTGTCGGCGAAAGCTTGTCCGGCCTGCCGCAGCCGTTCGAGGTGACGATATTCGGCAATCGCCTCGACACCTTGCGCAAGCTGTCGGCAACCGTCGCGGCACGGCTCAAGACCGTGCCGGCGCTCGCGGATATCTTCAACAACGATGCCTACCCCGTGACGCAACTCGACATCAGCCCACGCGACGACGTACTGCGCAGCGTGTCGCTCACGCCGGCGCGGTTCGCCGATCAACTGGATCTGCTGCTGCGCGGCCGCGTGCTCGCACAGCTGCCGCATGGCGCGAGCCATCTCGATCTGTACCTGCGCACGGCCGACGCGCCGTATTGGATATTTCGTCGCTCGGGCGTGAACCGATTCAAACGCCGCGCGGTTGGGTGCCGCTGTCGCATCTGGCATCGCTGCGACTGCGGACCCAACCGAACCAGATCGAGCATCGGAACGGCGAGCGCGCGTTGAACATCCTCGCGACGCCGCAGGGACCCTTGGGCAGCACGATCGCGGCCGCCAAGACGGCGCTCGCCGGGGTACATCTGCCCGCGGGCTACCGCATCGCGTTCGGCGGTTTGTACCGGGAATTGGTGCACACGGCGGAGGCCATGGGCGTCGCGGTCATCGTCGCCTTGTGCCTCACGTTCGGCATCCTCGCCTTGCAGTTCGGCGGCTGGCGCGTGCCGCTCATTCTGTTGTTGCAGGCGCCGCTGGCATTCACCGGAGCGGCGCTCGCGCTGGCGCTTTCCGGCGTGGGACTCAATGCGACCGGAATGATCGGCCTTCTTACGTTGGTCGGCGTGAGCTTGAACCATGGCATCGTCCTGCTGTCCTATGTGCGCGCGCACGAACTGGAGCGGCGTGCCGCCGCGCGACGCGGTGCGGCGCGCGGTCCGCGAACGCTTCCGTCCGATCGTGCTCACGACGCTCACGGCGGTGCTCGGCATGCTGCCCACCGCGCTCGGCTTCGGCACCGGCGCCGCGCCCGAACAGGGTCTCGCCATCGTCGTCCTCGGCGGCGTGGCATGGAGTTCGGTCCTGTCGACGAATCTCCTGCCGGCATTGTACCTACGCTGGGGCGGCGGCCATGAAGCGCCTCGTCGTCTGCTTCGGAGTCCTGCTGCAAAGCGCCTGCGCCGTGTATCGGCCGTTGCCGCTCGATACCCGGGCGACGGCGCCCGGCGATGTCGCGAACGTCACGATCGACGCCGGGGTGATGGCGTTCGCGCCGCGCCATCATGTGTTCGACCCTGCCCAAGGCCTCGACATGACGGACGTCGCCATGCTCGCGGTGACCAACGATCCGCAGTTGAAGGTCGCACGCGACGAACGCGGCATCGCCGCGGCGCAGGCGTTCGCCGCCGGCCTGTTGCCCGATCCGGTACTGGATGTCTCGCGTGCGTTTCCGACGAGCGGTCCGGCCGAAGCGACCGCGTACGGCCTTGGGCTTGCATACGACATCAATGACGCTGCTCACGCACTCCCTCGCCAAACGCGCTGCCGCCGATTCGGCGCACGCGGTCGACTTGAATCTATTGTGGATGGAGTGGCGGGTTGTAGGCGCTTCGCGTCAGCTGTTCGTCCGCGACTGGTACGAAGAACGGATGCTCGCCCTGTCGCGCGCGGAAGCGCGCCGGCTGGAAGAACATCATGCGGCGCTGTTGCGAGCGTACCGGCACGGCGACGTTTCCCTGGCGTCGGTGAACGCCGACCTTGCGCGCCTGCAGTCCGTACGCACCCGGCGCGACGAGGTCGAGCGCCGCGCGTTGCGCGCGCGCCAGGGCTTGAATGCGCTGCTCGGATTGTCGCCGCGCGCCAAACTCCGGCTGAAAGCGCCCACGCGGGTGCCTGACCTGAGCGCGGCCGAGATCGATCGCGACCTCGACACATTGCCCGCGCGGCGCCCGGACTTGCTCGCTTTGCAAGCCGGCTACCGGAGCGAGGATGCGCGCTACCGGCAAGCCGTCTGGAGGCAGTTTCCCGCGATCGACATCGGACTTACGCGCGCTCGGGGCACGGATCGCGTGAGCACGCGCGGCTTCAAGATCGCGTTGACCCTGCCGATCTTCAATCGCAACCGCGGCAATATCGCCGTCGAAAAGGCCACCCGCCGGACGCTGCACGATGAATACGCGGTGCGCCTCACCGACGCGCGCTCCGGCGTCGAGCGGATTCTGCAGGAGGAGCGGCTCCTCGAACGCCGGCGCGACCAGCTTGCCGAGGACGTCCGGATCGGCGCGCGAACCGCGCGCGAGCTGCATGCAGGCATCGCGCGGGGCGATGTATCGGCAGCGGACGAACTGAACGTCGCGGTGTCCTGGTGCGACCGGCGTCTGGAGTTACTCAGTCTCGAACAAACCATGCAGGAGCAGCGGGTCGCGCTGCGGACGCTGCTAGGTGGTCGGCGGCGCACCCGCCTGACCGCCGTGCTCGCGCCTCAAGATGCGCGCGGCTTGCGCGAGTGAGCGCATTTTGCCGAACGCACTCTCGCGCGGCAGGTATTTCATGCCGCAGTCGGTCGACAGGATGATGTCCTCCCGGGGCACGAACGGTAGCGCGCGACGCACGCGCGCGGCGATGGTTTCAGGATCCTCGACCGCCGGATCCGAGAGATCGACGACGCCAAGCATGATCTTCTTGCCGGGCAAGCCCTCGAGCGCCTTGCAGTCGAGGTGCGATTGCGCGGTCTCGATCGAGATCTCCCGGCAGCTGCAGGATGCGAGTTCCGGCAGGAACGAGTACCCGCTCGGCCGCTCGTGGATGATCGCCGCGTAGCCGAAGCAGATGTGAATCGCGGTCGTTCCGGTGATGCCCGCGAGCGCGTGATTCAGAGCCTTCAGGCCATACTCGCGCGCCGCCTCGGGACGCGCCTGCATGTAGGGTTCATCGATCTGCACGATGTCCGCGCCGGCGGCGAACAGATCGCGAATTTCCGCGTTCACCGCTTCGGCGTAGTCCATCGCGGCGGCCTCGAGCGTCGGGTAGTAGACGTTCTCGGCCTGCTGGGACATCGTGAACGGGCCCGGCACGCTCATCTTTATCCGGCGATCGGTGTTCCGGCGCAGAAAGAGGGTGTCCTCGACCTGAACGGCATGCCGGCGGCGGATCCTGCCGACGATCCGCGGCACGGGATTCGGATGGCCGGATCGGTCGAGAGCAACTCCCGGGGTGTCGATGTCGACTCCGTCGAGCGCGGTCGCGAAGCGGTTCGAGTAGCTCTCGCGCCTGATCTCGCCGTCGGTGATGATGTCGATGCCGGCCCGCTCCTGGCTCAGGATCGCGAGCAGCGTGGCGTCGTCCTGGGCCTGTTGGAGCCAGGGTTCCGGCACGCGCCACAGTTCCTTCAGGCGCACACGCGGCGGGAAGCGTGCGGCGAGGCTCGCGCGGTCGATCAGCCAATCCGGTTGGGGAAGACTTCCTACGGTCGTCGTCGGAAACAGCATGTGGCGATTCTCCCCCTCGACTCGCGGTCGCGATTGATTCGTTCAAGTAATTCGCAGAGCGAAAAAAGTTTCGCAATCAAGGTATCGGCAGTCGTGCGGGCGGTCAAGCCGCGGACGCGCCATGCGCCGCGCGGCGGCGGTGTAAACTGCCCCGCTCAACAACACGGGGGCTTCCCGGGCGGGAGAAAGTACCGATGGACTATGCGTTGATCATCGACGGCAAGCCGCGCAAGAGCAGCCGGCTACCAGGACGTCAAGAACCCTTCTACGTTCGAGGTCGTTGGGCGCATGCCGCTCGGCTCGCCGCAGGACCTGGACGATGCGGTCGCGGCCGCCGCGCGGGCGTTCAAGACCTGGAGCGTCACCGCGGATGCCGAACGGCAGGCCGTCTGCCACGCGATCGCCAAGAAGGTCGAGGAGCACGCCGAGGAGCTGGCGCACCTGATCACCGCCGAGCAGGGCAAGCAGCTCAACGGCCTGGGCTCGCGCTTCGAGGTCGGCGGCACGGTCGCCTGGACGCATGCCACCGCGGACCTGCAGCTGCCGGTGGAAGTCGTCCAGGACACGGCTGACGGCCGTATCGAACTGCATCGCAAGCCGATCGGCGTCATCGGCTCGATCACGCCATGGAACTGGCCGATGTTGATCGGCAGCTGGCACATCATCCCGGCGGTGCGCACCGGCAACACGATCGTGATCAAGCCGTCGCCGTACACGCCGCTCTCGACGATCCGCATGGTCGAGCTGATGAACGAAGTCGCTGCCGCCGGGCGTCGTCAATTGCGTCACGGGCCCCGATTCGCTCGGCGCCGCGATGTCCTCGCATCCGGGCATCGCGAAGATGGTGTTCACCGGCTCGACGGCCACGGGCCGCAAGATCATGGCAGCCTCGGCGCCGACGCTGAAACGCCTGACGCTCGAGCTCGGCGGCAACGATGCCGGCGTCGTGTTGCCCGACGCGGACCCGAAGGCGATTGCGCCGGGCATCTTCTGGGGTGCGTTCATCAACGGCGGCCAGACCTGCGCGGCGCTGAAGCGCCTCTACGTGCACGACGGCATCTACGACGCGGTTTGTCAGGCACTGGTGGATTTTGCGAAGACCGTGCCGATGGGCGACGGTATGGATGAGAACGCGCAGCTCGGCCCGATCCAGAACGAGATGCAGTTCAACCGCGTCTCCACGCTGGTCGAGGAGGCGAAGAAGGCCGGCGGCCGTGTGCTGCTCGGCGGCGCGCCACGCGTCGGCAAGGGCTATTTCTACCCGATCACCTTCATCGCCGACGTCAAGGAAGGTGTGCGACTGGTCGACGAGGAGCAGTTCGGGCCGGTGCTGCCGATCATCCGCTACACCGACGTCGACGACGCGATACGCCGCGCGAACGACAATCCGCTCGGCCTCGGCGGCTCGGTGTGGAGCGGCGACCCGGCGAAGGCCAAGCAGCTGGCGCAGCGGCTCGAGTGCGGAACCGCCTGGGTCAACAAGCACGGCGGGATCCAGCCGAACGCACCGTTCGGCGGCGTCAAGCAATCGGGCATCGGCGTGGAGTTCAGCACCGAGGGTCTGAAGGAATATACGGTCTCGCAGACGGTCTACTGCTGAGACCGGCGATAGGCGACCGCTGCGGCGCGCCCGGCCGCAGCCTGTTCTTCAATGGCGACTCCCTGACGGCGCCGCCCGCAGCGTGCCGGCGTCGTTGCGATTCCACCAGCCGCCGCCGAGCGCCTGGAACAGCGTGATCGTGTCGGTGTAGCGGCTTGCCACGGCGCGTACATAAGCGATGCGCGATTGTTGATAGATCTGTTGCGCGGCCAGCAGCGAAACGTAGTTGACGGCGCCCGCGTCATACTGCCGCTTGATCAGATCGAGGCTGGCCCGTGCCGCGCCGACGGCGTCGTTTTCCGCTTTCAGCGCCTGTGCGTCGTTGTCGAGCGCCGTCAGCGTATCCGCGACGTTCTGAAAGGCATTGAGCACGGTGAGCCGGTATAGCGCCGCGGCCTGATCGAACGCGGCGACTGCGGCGCGCCGCTTGGCGTTCAGTGCGCCGCCCGCGAAGATCGGCTGCGTGAGGCCGGCGGCAAGGCTCCAAACTCCCGCGCCGGGCGTCAGTAAATTGGAGAGCGACAGCGATTCGCCGCCGGCCGAGCCGTTCAAGGTCAGTTGCGGCAGCATATTCGCCGTCGCGACGCCGACCGCGGCGCTGGCCTCGTGCATCAGCGCTTCCTGTGCACGGATATCCGGGCGTTGCGCGACCAGCGTGGACGGCAAGCTGACGGGCACGTTTTCCGGCAGCTTCAAATTCGACAGGTCCATTTCGATGGCGACCGCATCGTGCGGCAATTGGCCGCTCAGCACGGCCAGTGCGTGCGCCGCGGCCGAGCGTTGCTGCTGCAGCGACGGCAGCGATGCGCGAACCGACGCAAGATTCGACTGCTGCTGCAGTACATCGGCGTGGGTGCGGATGCCGATGGCGTATTGCCGCTGAATGAGGTCGAGCTGTTTCTGTTCCAGGCTGATGATTTCATGCGTGACGGCAATCTGCTCGCTCACCGACGCGAGTTGAACCGCGGTCGAGGCGACGTTGGCCGTCAACGTCAGATAGCTACCTTCGAGCAGGAAATTCTGCTGCTCGACCCGCGCCTTTAGCCGTTCGAGCTCGCGCCGCTCGCCGCCAAAAAGGTCGAAGGTGTACGATACGCCGACATTCGCCTGAAAAACGTTCGTGATGAATCCGGGAAACCCAGGCGCAATGGAGGCACCGCTGACCTGGGCGCGCTGCCCGCCGAGCATGCCCTGCGCTTTGGGCAAGAACACGCCCTGACCCGCGCGGGCATCCTCCCGGGCCGCGCGCAGCGCCGCCTGCTGCGCGGCGATACTCGGGTAGTTCGCCATCGCTTCCTTGATCAGCGCGTCGAGCTTCGAAGAACCGAACAACGTCCACCATTCGCCCGGCAGGTCGCGGCCGAACTGAAAGCTCTGAGCCGCGCCGCCGGACGCGCCGGTCGACGCGGTTTTTGCAGGCAGCGCCTCGGCGACGTAGCCGTCCACCGCAGGCGCCGCGGGCGTCCGGAAATTCGGGCCGACGGCGCAGCCCGCCGCCGCCAGCACGACCGCAACGCCCGCGAGAACTGCGCGCATCATCGGCGAGCCTCAGGAGCGCGGCGCATCGGCGAGGGTCTCGGCGAGCGCGGGCGCCGCCGCCGCCCCGGGGTTGATCAGGCGGCGGCCGACCCGTCGTCCGATGGCGCGTTCGAGATCGTCGATCCACGTGAATGCGGCCGGCACCATGACGAGCGTCAGGGCGGTCGAGGCGACGAGGCCGCCGATGACCGCGATGGCCATCTGCCCCTGGAACGAAGCGGAGCCGCCGATGCCGACCGCCACGGGCAGCATCCCGGCGATCATCGCGACCGAAGTCATGACGATCGGCCGCGCGCGCTTGTGGCCGGCTTCGAGCAGCGCGGTCAGGCGGTCCTTGCCGGCGCGCATTTCCTCGATCGCGAAATCGACGAGCAGGATCGAGTTCTTCGCGACGATACCCATGAGCATCAAGATGCCGAGCACCGTCGCGAGCGAGAACGGACTATGCGTGACGACCAACGCCAGCACGGCGCCGCCGATCGAGAGGGGCAGGGCCGACAGAATCGTGATCGGTTGAAACACGCGCGCGAACAGCAGCACGAGCACGGCGAACACCAACAGGATGCCCGCGACCATCGCGAGCATGAAGCTCGTAAACAATTCCTGCATGTACTCGGCGGTCCCGATTTCGACGATCTGCACGCCGCTCGGCAGGTGCTTGTAGATCGGCAGGGCGCGGATCTTGTCGAGTGCGGTGCCCAGCTGCGGCGTGGTTGAGGTCCGCTTCGAGCGAGATCCGGCGGTTCTGATTGTAGCGGCGTATCCGCGACGGACCCTGGCCGAACGTGACATCGGCCACGGCCTTGAGCGGCACCGTCGCGCCGCTCGACGTGCGCACGGGCAGGTTCTCGATCGTCGACAGGCTGCGGCGCGCCGACTCGACCAAGCTCACGCGAATCGGGATCTGTCGACCCGGCAGTGAGAACTTGGCGTCGTTCTGCGGCAGGTCGCCGAGCGTCGCGACGCGCACCGCGTCGCCGATCGCGGCCACGGTCACGCCCAACTGCGCGGCCTCGGCGAAATGCGGATGCACGAGCAGCTCCGGCCGAGCCATGTCGCCGTTGATGCGCGGGTCGCGCAGCTCCTTGAGCGTGCGCATCTCGTCGATGGCCTCGTGCGCCGTACGCTCGACCAGCTGCGGGTTGCTGCCGACCACGTACAGGGTCAGATCGCGCCCGCCGCCGTCCGACTGGCTCTGAAACGTCATGCGCGCGTCGGGTATCACGCGCAACTCCTTGATGACCTCGGCTTCCCACTGCTTCTGGACTGAGCTTGCGCTGCGCGGGCGGGACGAGCTGGATATACAGATTGCCGGAGCGAACCTCGCCGTCCTCGTCCTCGCCGATGGACTCGACGACGTTGGCCACTTCCGGGTGGCGGCGGAGAATCTGGTACGCCCGGGCGGAAACCGCGGCGGTTTGCTGGAGCAGCACGCCAGGGGGCAGCTCCACGCGCAGAGTAGAGGACGAGAAGTCGGCGTCCGGCGTGAAGGTCTTCGGAATCATCGCGAGACCGGCCACCGACAGTGCGAATATCAGCAGGCCCGCGAACAGCGTCTTGACGCGGTGCTCGACGGACCAGCGCAGCGCGCGCAGGTACCAGTCCATGACCGGTCCGTCCGCGCCGCGCAATCCGGCGTGCGGCTTCAGCGTGTATGCGGCCAACAGCGGAGTGATGAGCCGCGCGACCAGCAGCGACATGAACACCGCGACGGCCACCGTGAAGCCGAACTGGATGAAGAATTGACCGACGAGGCCGCCCAGGAAACTCACGGGCAGGAACACGGCAATGATCGTCATCGAACAGGCGACGACGGCGAGGCCGATCTCGTCGGCCGCATCCATCGCCGCGCGGTAGGCGCTCTTGCCCATTCTCATGTGGCGGGTGATGTTCTCGACCTCGACGATCGCGTCGTCGACGAGCACGCCGGTGATCAACGACAGCGCCAACAAGGTCATCTGGTTGAGCGTGAAGCCGAACCACTGCATGAACGCGAACGTGGGCAGCGCCGCGAGCGGAATCGCGAGCGCGGAGATGGCGGTCGCCCGGCCGTCGCGCAGGAACAGGAAGACGATGACGACCGCGAACAGAGCGCCCTTCGATCAGCGACTCGATCGACGCGTCGTAGGACTGTTTGCGTGAACGTCACCGTCGTGAAAACCTGTTTCAGCGTGACGCCCGGCGTCTCCCGCCGGATCTTGCCGAGCTCTTGCTCCACTCGACGCAGGGTCTCGACGTCGGACGCGCCCTTGGCCTTGTAGACGCCGAAGGTGGTGGCCGGACGGCCGTTCAGCCGGGAGATGCTGCGCACCTCCTCCGTGCCGTCGCGCACGTCGGCGATGTCGCCGAGTCGCACGACGCGCCCGTCCGGCATCGTCAGGCGCAGATCCGCGAGCTGCATCGCGGTGTGGGTGCCGCCCAGAATCCGTATCGACTGTTCGGAGCCGCCGACTTGAGAGCGGCCGCCGGCGGCATCGAGATTGACGTCGCGCAGCTGCCGGCTGACCTCGCCGGCCGTGATGCCGTAGGACTCCATGCGCGCCGGATCCAGGTCGACGCGCATCTCGCGATTGACGCCGCCGGAGCGCGTGACTTGCGCGACGCCGGATACGGCCAGCAGACGCTTCGTGATCGTGTCGTCGACGAACCAGGATAGCTGCTCCTCGCTCATGCTGGTCGAGCTGACCGCGTAATAGACGATGGGGCCACCGTCGATATCGATGCGCCGGACTTGCGGCTCTTGAATGCCCTGCGGCAAATCGGCGCGCACGCGCGCCACCGCGTCGCGCACGTCGGACGTCGCCCGGTCGATCGGGGTGCCGATGCGGAACTCGACGATGGTCTGCGCCACGCCTTCGGTGGCCCATGACGTGATGTTCTTGACGTTGCCGATGCCGGCGACGGCGCCCTCGACCTTCTGCAGGATCTGCGTCTCGATCTCGCTCGGCGCCGCGCCGGGCTCGCTGATCGTGACCTGCACGAACGGCGCCGAGACGTCGGGATTCAGCGTGATCGGCAGTCGAATGAACGCGACGATGCCGAACACGAACAACACGGCGAACAGCACGAGCGGGAACACCGGGTGCGTGATCGCCCATGCCGAGATCTTCTTCATGAGCTAGGTCGTCGCCTTGGCGAGGACCGTCGACACCAGTTCGCCCGGCCGCAGGAATGCGCCCGCGATGGCCACGACGCGCTCGGTGCCGGTCAGCCCGGCGCTGACCAGGAGCAGCCCTCGGATCGCGCGCCGGCGACGCGAACCGCGCGCCGCTCGACCTTGTTGTCATTGCCGACGACGAGAACGTAGGTACCCCGGTCGTCGTTGAGCACGGCGGTCTGCGGCAGCGTCGCGCCCAGCGTGCTGCCGACCGCGATGTCCGCGCGTGCGAAGGCGCCCGGCCGCAAGTCCGGATCCCCGGCGGGCAGGGAGATTCGCACGGTTCCCTGGCGAGTTGCCGGGTCGATGACGGCGCCGACCTGCCAGACCGTGCCGGTAAAGATGCGGGCGACACCGTCGAGCCGCACGCGCGCCTTCTGGCCGACCGCGAGCCGCGGCATGTCCACCTCGGCGACCTGGCCGCGCATCTCGATCTCGCCGTCGCGGGCCAGATGGAATAGCACGGTCGTGCCCGGCACCGCGATCTGGCCCACCTCCGCGGTGCGCGTCAGCACGATGCCGGCGGCGGGCGCGGAAATGATCGTGTGCGCCAACCGGCTGCGCGCATCCGCCACTTGCGCTTCGGCGGCTTCGACTTTGGCCTGTGCGCTGATTGCAGCCGTGCGCCGTTGCTCATTCTCTTCCTTCGAGAACAAGTCGCGCCCGTGCCGTGCGCGAGCCCATTCGGCCTCCGCCAAGGCGGATCCCGCGCGCGCTTCGTCGAGCGCGGCTTCGGCACTGTTGACCAGCGACCGCGCGCTGACCGCGTTCAGCTGCGCAAGCACCTGGCCCTTGCGCACGTGCGCGCCTGCCTCGACCAATACCTCGGTGACGCGCGCGGCATCGCCCTCGTTGCCGATCGGCACGTCGTTGCGCGCGTTGATCAGCCCGGTCAAGGACACGGAGGACTTGATCTCGCCCAGCTTCGGCACGACGACGGTCACGAGCGGCGGCGCAGCGGCGTCGTTCGCGGTCCCTGCCGCGCCGGCATGCGTCCGCAAGAGCAGCCACGCCACGAGCGCGAATGCGCCGACCAGCGCAACGCCGACGCCGGCAAGGAGCCTCTGCGGATGACGGCGGCGAACCACCGTGCAGCGTTCCGAGACAACCGACTGGTCCATAACTGAGAATCCCCGGATTGCGCCCGTTCGATGGGCGGCAGCGACAGCAAACACCAAGCGAGGAAACTAGCCGCGACGCCGATTCGACAGTGTAGCTTCCGCGCCTCCCTCGGAGCATATAACCCACAAGCGCGTGTTTTGTTGCAGACTCGCGGCAGGATTCGCCGACGGAGCCCGGTCCGGGCGGAGTCAACGCTCGGCCGGCCAGGCGGCCGGAAACAGCGCGAGCGCGTTGCGGCGGTAGATCTTGTCGACGACCGATTTCGGCAATCGCAAGCCGCGGAACGGCGCCGCGAAATCCGCGGAATGCATCCGGTCCGAGGTCGTGAGGAAGCGCCAGTCCCGCAGCCAGTCGGTGTGAATTTCCTCGACCGCGGCCGGGTCCGAATCCGACGGGCCATACTCATCGTCGCTGCCGTAGAGAATCCGGTCCTGGTAGCGGATCAGGAATCGCCTGACCTTGTCGCGGTCGCGCGCGGCCTGATACTCCAGGTGCACCATGCGGGCCGCGAGATCGACGCTCGCGTTCGGGAAGCGATCGAGGAATGCGGCCACCTTGCTCACATCCCATTCCAGCGAAGCCAGGTGCACGCTGTCGAAGCGCAGCGCCGGATGCGCCGCCAGCATGCGGTCGCGCGCGGCCAGGATCTCGTCGTGCGACGGCATTTCCGGATGGCGGTACATGTAGTATTGCGGATGCTCGCGGTAGTACTCGCGGTCCGAACGGACGGTCATGCGTGCGTACGGCAGCCAGCAATCGAGCGGCTCCGCCTGATGGCCGAGCAGCACGACGTGCTCGCGCTGCAGTTGCGCGTAGATCGGCTCCAGGCGCGCGTCATCCGGCATCACGTAGCGGCCGTCGGCATCGCGCAGGGTCATCCCGATGTTCTTCCAGATCTTGATGCCGACCGCGCCGTCGGCGAGCGCGGCGTCGATTTCCCGCAGAGCGGGGCGCGGCCAGTCGGGCGATGAGAATTTCTCCACCGAGAACGTGCCGGCGAACGCGACGCGTCCGGGATAGCGACGGCGCAGCGAGACGGCGTCCCGCAACTGGCGTGCGATCGGCGGAAAGTCCGGGTAATCGACGTTGATCGTCAGGATGCGGAAGTTGTCGCGCAATACCCGCGCCATGAGGCGGTCCGCCGGGCCATGCACGTGCATGTGCGCGTCGATCTTGTCGACTTTGCGGAAGTCCGCGAGCGAGTAGTATTCATGCGCCGCGAGCGCGGGCCGCATGCCGAACAGCAGCCACAGCGCCGCCAGCGCCGGCGATACCCGCCGCGCGGCGCGGATGGCGGCCCGGTTCACGCGAGCAGGACCTCGACGCCGCGTCGCCGCATTTCGGCGACGACCGCGGGATCGGCGGCGGTGTCCGTGATCAGCATGTGTAATTGCTCGATGCGTGCGATCAGCGAGATATTCCGCCGCAACAGCTTCGAGGAATCGGCGACCACGATCACCTGCCGGGAGATCTGGATCATTTTGGCGTTGAGCTGCGCCTCCGGCAGATGCGGGGTCATCAGGCCGAGTTCGGGGTCGATGCCGTCGGCGCCGAGGAACAGTCGGTCCGCCTGCAAATTGGCGAGTGCCGCCTCCGCCATGTATCCGGAGAGGGAGTTCGATTCCGGGCGCAATATCCCGCCCGGCATGATCAGACGGACCGCCGGCACCGCTGCGAGCAGCGACGCCACGTTCAGCGCGTTCGTGATCACGTTGATCGACCGGAGTTCGAGTTTGCGGATCTGCTTGGCGATCTCCGCCGTCGTCGTGCCCGAATCGAGGACGATCGTCTCGCCGTCGTTGATCAGACGCGGCGGCGGCCCGCGCGATCCTCACCTTTTCCGCGTGATGCAGCGTCTGCTTGACGGCGAGCGGTTGATCGTCGTCGTCACGCCGCAGAAGCGCGCCGCCGTGGGTCCTCACGAGGGCGCCCGCCTGCTCGAGCGCGGTCAGGTCCATGCGGATCGTGACCGCCGACGTGCCGAATCGATGCGTCAGCGACTCGACGGTGACGCGACCCTGTTCCTGCAGCAGGTCGCAAATGCGGCGGCGGCGCTCTGCGACCAGCAGGCCGTGCTCGAGCGGTTCGTCCGCGGCGGCGCGCGCGGCGAGGGCGTCTCGGATGTCGGTTGGGTGCATGATGGTGAGCGGCTGTGTGGGTGTGCTTTTGCCGTCCGCGCTCCTCAGGCCGGTATCGCCTCCAGCAGCAACGCCTGTTCGAACGCAAGATCCAGGCGGTTGTGTTCGGCGGATACCGTTCCGAGGTCGCGATCATTGACGTAGTCGCGCAGCCGATAGGCGCCGGCGCCCAGACCGCGCAGCGTGATCGCTCCGCGCCATCGGCTCGCGAAGAACGCATAGTAGAGCCGCCCGGATTTCTCCACCACGTGCGCCTCCGGCCGATCGAAACCGATGTCGTAGAGTTCGCCGCGATAGCGTCCCAGCGGCAGCATCCGGTCCTGGTAAATGCCGATCCACCGCCGCCATTCGGCCTCCTTCGGCGGCGTCAGCAGGAACGAGTCGCGCGGCTTCGGATCGACCGGCCAGGTGAACTTCGTCGACACGATGCCGCCGATGCCGACCGTGGAGGCGAAGTCATCGCCGTGATCGCTCAGCTCGACGTGGTCGCCGGAATACGCCGCGCTCGGGCCCATCAACGCCTTCAAAGTCTTGCCTTTCAGTCTGACCTGCCACGACGATTCGGGATCGGAGGCCGGCGCCTGGTTCATGTACGGGAAATTGAAGAACGAATAGCAGGTGCCGCAGGGACACAATTCCATCACCACGTCGGGATCGATCGCCGTCGCCGTCTCGTACATCGCGCGGTAGAACTGCGGCAGCTGCTCGACGGACTCTTCGGGGCGCCGGTGGTTGTGAGCGGGATTGAAGCAGGGCGCGACCCCGTTCAAATGCTGGCCGTCGATCTTCAAGCCGGCAAAACCCCAGTCGCCGATGAATTTCGCGACCAGCGATTGGGTGTACCGGACCGTGGGTGCGTACGCCGGGCAAAGGTAGAAGCTGTTCCACCAGGAGATTTCCTGAACCGCGCCGTCGCGGTCGAGCAGCAGCATGTCGGTGTGATCGTGCAGCAGATCCGATCCGGGCGCCGTGGACAGCGGCGAGAACCACAAACGCGGCTTCAGCCCATGGGAACGGATCGACCGCACGAGTTTCTTCATGTCGTCGTCGCCGCGCGGATAGCGCGCGCGGTTCGGCCGCCAGTCGCCGACCGCGGACTGCCAGCCGTCATCGATGACCGCCCAGCGCAAGCCGAGCTGCCGCACTTTGGGCAGCGTCGCCTCGATGAGCTGCGAGGTGCAGGCACGTTCGTAGCCCCACGCGCACCAGATCGATTCGTAGCTCGGAGCCGGCGGAGCGGCGGCTCGTATGCCGCGCTCGGCCATGATGCGCCGGTAAGCATCCAGCGTCGCGAAATAGTCGCCGCGATGCGCCGCGACGAAAGTCTCCAAGGTGTCGAAGTGGTCGCCGCCGGCCAGTTCGCGGCGGTGCTGCGCGCTGACGGCGATGCGAACGGCGCCGCGCTGCTCCTGTATCGGCAGGGAGACGAGCTTCGGCGTGAGCTCCAGGTGGCCGACCGCCAGGCCGCAATCGCGCCGCCAAACGTCGACGATCGGCGTGCCGCCGCCGTAATCCGACGCCGTCATGCCGAGGAAATCCTTCTGAGCAAATCCGCGCTTGACCGGCTGCACCCAATCGCGACGATCGGCGTGCGAACCGCCGGAGAAGCACCAGAAACCCGGTGCGTCGCCGCCGCGCGCATCGGCCGCCGCGATCAAGAAGTCGCCGTTGCGCCAGCCGCGCACCGAGATCGTCGCGGCCGATCGATTGCGGTAGGTGACGCGGCTGAAAACGAACCCCGGATAGCGCTCGAAGAGTTCGAGGTCGACGCTCTTCTCGATGCCGTCCGCGGATCGGCCGGTCATCCGCAGGCGCGTGCCGGGCCCGTGGACGCCGGTCACCGCTTCGGTGGCGTGCTGCTGCAGGTCGAAATCGGCGATGCGGCGGCCGTCGGCCAGAATCAGGAAATCGCTGCAGCGGTAGCGCGTCAACGGCTGATACCGGGTGCCTTGCGCGTGCGAGACGCGGCAGCGCATCCGCCGGTCGAATTGCAGCCTGATCCGCGAATCGCCGAGCGACGCGACGCTCGCCGAGGACGCGCGCGGCGTGCGGCCGGCGGCCGCTTCGCCGGCGACCGCGTTCGATCCCGCCCGCAAGCCAACCGCGATGCCGGAGGCGAGTTGAACGAACCGGCGTCTCGATACCTGCGGCAGCTTCATCTCATCGGCCTCCTAGGACCTCGGTCGCTCGCTGGCGGCGACGATCGGCGCCGCGACGCAGCGCGTCGAGTGGCGAGTGTAGCGAAGCAGCCGCGCGCTGTACCAAGCGCGGGCCATCTGTTGACATGAAAATAAGATAACGCAATACTAAACGAAAGAGAACGAAATTCTTACGGGATGATTGATGGCGTTTACTTTCGAATGCACCCCTAGTTGGGTGTTTTAGGTTTCACAACGAAGCCGTCGTTTTTGCTGGGAGAGTCACGAGTATGCGCATACACCGCTCAAGGTTTCTTTTGCTCTCATTATCCATCGTTGTGGGCGGCGCGCCGCTGGCCTGGGCCGCCGATGCCGCCACGGCCGCCGAACCTGCGAACTCCGGCAGCGCGCCGTCGAGTGCAAAAGACGCCGCCGCAACGGACGACGGTCTCGAGGCGATCGTCGTCACGGGTCTGCGCGAGAGCTTGCGCCTGTCGCTCGCCATCAAACAAGACGCGCCGATCGTGCTCGACTCGATCAACGCGGTCGAGCTCGGCCGCTTTCCGGATGACGACGTCGCGGACTCGCTCAGCCACATCACCGGCATCTCCATCACGCGGACCACGGGCGGCGAGGGCATGTACGTCGGCGTGCGCGGCCTCGGCTCGCAGTACAACATCGTCACGTTGAACAATCGCATTCTCGCGACCGACGACGACGGCCGCGACCTCGCGTTCGACATCCTGCCGGCGGATGTGATCTCCGGCGCCGATGTGTTGAAATCCACGCAGGCTTCGGCGCTCGAGGGCAGCATCGGCGGTACGGTCAACCTGCGCTCGGCGCGCCCGTTCGACCATCCCGGGCTGCATACGGCGGTGCGGTTGGAGCGCAGCTACAACGACATGTCGGAGTTCTGGGGAAGCAAGGGGTCGGCCTTCATCAGCGACACGAACAAGTCCGGCACGATGGGATTGCTGCTCGGCACGGTGTTCTCGAACGCCAAGACCCGGACCGACGCGCTGAATTACAACACCTACGACGCCTCCAATCCCGGCGTCTGGCCGCTCTCCGGCGCCGCCAGCCAACCGGTCGTGGCCGCATGCTGCATTTCGTTCGGCTCGGTCATCGATCAGAAAAAGCGTGAGGCTTTCTCCGCGACCTTCGAATGGGTTCCGACCGATGCGATCCACGTGGCCGTGGACGGCTTGTATACGCGGCTGCGCGATCCGCAGGTCGCCTACGATCAAGCGTACTACCCGGACTTCAACTACGACGCCAACGGCAATCCCGAGTGGTCCAACGTCGTCGTGAACAACGGCATGATCACGTCGTTCACCGCGAACACCTTCACGCCGGAACTCGTCAATCAGACCGTCGACCGCGTCGTCTACACCAAGCTCATCGGCTTGAACGTCGCGTGGCAGGCGACCTCGCATCTGTCGATCGCGGCCGACCTCTACCGCTCCGATGCGAATCGGCCGGAGGGCGGCAAGGATGCCTTCGTCACGGCGGGCCTCGAGTCCGCGACGCCCTACAATCAGAACACGATTTCCTGGACGAACACCGCCGGCGGGCTGCCGAACATCAGCGTCACGCTGCCGAACGGCCAGGACTATGGCGCCGCGCTCGCCTCCGGCGCGTTGAACAACAACTTCTGGACGGCGCACTACACGGGGCTTAGCGGCTATTCGATCCACGATGTGGTGACCGGCGGCACGCTCGACGCCACGTTGAAGTTCGACCAAAGCATCGTCCGGAAGCTGCAGTTCGGCATCGCGGGAACGCGGCGCGAAAAGACCCGCGCGGACATCAGCAACGATTGGACCGGCGGCTCGAGTCAGTACGACTTCTACACGACGCCGGTGGGCGCAAATCCGATCACGTTCGGCTCGCTGGGGGCGAACGTGGTGTCGATCGCGCATCTGCCGAATTACATGCAGGGCGCCGGCGGCTCGTTCCCGACCACCGTGGCGGTGTTCGACGTGCCGGCGCTGCTGAACGCGCTGAAAGCGCTGAATGGCCAGCCGAACCTGTACGTGCTCCGGGGCGCCGAACTACGATTTCAACGCGACGCTGCCGCAGTACAACGCCGTCAATTCCTACGACGTGCGCGAGAACACGATTTCGGCATACTTCGAAGGAACGTTCGCGGATGCCGATCGGTGGTCGGGCAACGCGGGACTGCGCCTCGTCCACACGAACACGTCCGCGGGCACGGCGGTCAACAACATCGAGTCGGTGACGATCGCGAACACCTCGAATCCGACCGATCCCGCGCTCGTCACCTATAGTCAAGCCACCCCGACTTCCTCGACCGGCTCGTACACTCTGGCGATGCCGTCGATCAACCTGATGTATCGGTTCCGGCCGGACCTGCAGTTGCGGTTCGGTGCGGGCGAAACGATGACCCGCCCGGAATTGAACCAATTGGCGCCGACTCGCACCGACAACACGCTCAATCGCGTCTACGAAATCGACTACTCCGGCAATGCCCAGCTCAAGCCCATCCGCTCGTATCAGGCGGATGTGTCGCTCGAATGGTATTTCCGGCCGAATTCGGCGTTGACCGTCGCGCTGTTCGGCAAGCGGATCAAGGATTTCATCACCCAGCAGGCGATCAACAACGTCGACCTCGGCGTGCCGGGCTACTTCAACGGCAGCACGACGCCGGTGCCCATCCTCTATACGGTCTACCAGCCGATCAACGGCGACCGGGCGGACGTCAGTGGCATGGAATTCGGCTTTCAACACGTTTTGGCGAACGGCTTCGGCGTGCGCGCGCAGTACACGCACACGTCGAGCAAGGCCTGGGTTCAGGGAGCATACGTCGGACAGTTGGAGGGCGTATCGCCCTCGACCGCGTCGCTCGGCTTGATCTACGAGACCCGACGCATCAGCTCGAGCGTGACTTGGGATTACGCCGGCAAATTCGTCGCGCAAACCTTCACCGAAGTGCCGGGCATGGACGCGATCACCGATCCCTTCTCCTGGGTGACCGCGCAGGCGTCGATCGAGGTGATCGACGGCCTGCGGGTCTACGTCGAAGGCAAGAATTTGGCCAATGCGATCGCGAAGTCGTATCTCAACGGCCGTTCCGATGCGATCTGGAGCGGCGGCCTCACGGGCACGAGCAGCAGCGTCGGCCAGGGCTACAGCGCCTTCGGGCGCACGTTCACGGTCGGGGTGAGCTACCGGTTCTGAGGACGACCATGACCGCCACTCACTGGTTGCGCTATGCGCTGCTGACCACGCTCTTCTGGGGCGTCTGGGGAGCGTTCACGGGCTTGCCGAGCGAGCACGGGTTCCCCGATACGCTGACGTATGTGGTCTGGGCGTTGACGATGATCGTGCCCGCCGTCTGGGCGATGTGGCGTTCGGGGCAGCCGCTGCAGCGGGATCGACGGTCGGTGGCGCTCGGCCTCGCGATCGGCCTGCTGGGCGCGGGCGGGCAGATGTTGCTGTTTCACGCGGTCACGCTCGGGCCGACCTATCTGATCTTCCCGATCGTCTCGCTTTCGCCGGTCATCACGATCGTGCTGTCGCTGTTGTTCCTCGGCGAACGCACCGGGCGTCTCGGCGTCGCCGGGATCACGCTCGCCGTGCTGTCGCTGCCGCTGTTCGATTATTCCGCCGAGCCCGGTCGGCATCATTACGGCCCGTGGTTCTACCTGTCGCTCGCGGTCATGCTCTCCTGGGGCATACAGGCCTACTACATCAAGCTCGCGAACGCATCGATGAGCGCCGAAAGCATCTTCTTCTACATGATGGTCACCGGCTTGCTGTTCATTCCCGTCGCCTTGCGGTTGACGGATTTCACTCAGCCGATCAACCTGGGGTTGACGGGCCCCTGGCTGGCGGCCGGCGTGCAGATGCTGAACGCCGTCGGCGCGCTGCTGCTCGTCTACTCGTTCCGTTACGGCAAGGCGATCGTGGTGTCGCCGCTCGTGAACGCCGGGGCGCCGTTTCTGACGGCGGCGATTTCGCTGGTCGTCGCGGGTGCGCTGCCGGGACCCTACAAACTCGCCGGCGCCGCGCTCGCGCTCTCCGGCGCGTTGCTGTTGTCGCTGCAGACGGAGTGAAGTGCATGGGAGCCAGGGGCCGATGAGGGCGGTGCTGCAATTGGTGCGCGACCACAAGGCGGGCGGATCCGTCGGCATGCATTCCGTTTGCTCGGCGCACGCGCTCGTGCTCGAGGCGGCGATGCGCGAAGCCGCGTCCCGCGACGCGGGCGTGTTGATCGAGGCGACTGCGAACCAAGTCAACCAGTTTGGCGGCTACACCGGCATGACTCCCGCCGCATTCCATGGGTTCGCGGCCGGGATCGCCGCCAAGGTGGGGCTGCCGGCATCCCGGCTGCTGCTCGGCGGGGATCATCTCGGGCCGACCTGTTGGCGGACCGCCGGCGCCGCGATCGCGATGGAACGGTCCACGGAAATGGTCGCGGCGTACGTCGATGCGGGCTTTCGCAAGCTGCATCTGGATTGCTCGATGCCGTGCGCGGACGATCCGGCGGCGTTGTCCGACGAAGTGATCGCCGCGCGCGCCGCCGATCTTTGCGCGGCCGCCGAGCGGGCCGCAAGCGCGGCCGGCGGCGAGCCGCCGTTGTACGTGATCGGCACGGAAGTCCCCGCGCCCGGCGGCGCGACCGAGCCGCTCGATGCGCTGGCCGTGACGACGCCGGCCGCGGTCGATGTGACGCTCGCCGCCCACAGGCATGCGTTCGCCGCGCGCGGACTCGAGGCGGTGTGGCCGCGCGTCGTGGCATTGGTCGCGCAGCCCGGCGTCGAGTTCGACAATCACAAGGTCGTCGATTACGCGCGCGCCAAAGCGCGCGCCTTGTCCGCCAGAATCGAGCGCGAGGCAACGCTCATCTACGAGGCGCATTCGACCGATTACCAGACGGCGGCGGCGCTGCGCGCCCTGGTCGAAGACCACTTCGCGATCCTCAAGGTCGGCCCGGCTCTGACGTTCGCGCTGCGCGAGTCGTTCTGGGCGCTCTCCGACATTGCGCACGAGATGGGGCATCGGCCCGCGCAATCATTGAAGCAGTCGATGCTCGACGCGATGCGCGGCGATCCGCGCCATTGGCGGGCCTACTACACCGTGCCACAGCAGGAAACCTTCGAGTTGCAGTACAGCCTCAGCGATCGTTTGCGTTACTACTGGAATTCACCGGGCGTGCGCGCTGCAGTGGAGTCCCTGCTGGGTTTCTTCGCCGGCGAGCGCATGCCGTTGGCGCTGCTCAGCCAGTACCGGCCGGTGCAATACGCCGCGATCCGGGCCGGCGCGCTCGACAACGATGCGCGCGCGGTGCTGTTGCATGGCGTGGAGCAGGTTCTGCGCGACTATGTCGGGGCGTGCGGATCGTCCTCGGCAGGCGCGGATCCGCGGCCGTCGCGATCGAATTGAGGCGCACCATGGATTTCCCCGGGTTGACGACGGAGCAACTGCAGGCCGCCGGCGGCTATTGGACGGCGCGGGAGATCGCGCAGCAGCCGCGGATCTGGACGCAGGTGAGCGAATCGGTGGCCGCCGGCCGGGAACCGCTGGACCGGTTCCTGCGGCCGTTGCTGTCGCAGCGCGCCTCGCGGGTGATCCTCACGGGCGCCGGTACCTCCGCGTTCGCCGGGGAGTGCCTGGCGCCGGCGCTGCGCCGGCGCTGGCGCCTGCCGGTCGATGCGGTCTCAACGACGGATCTGGTCGCGAGCCCGGACAGCTGGCTCTTGCCGGACGAACCCACGCTGTTCGTGTCGTTCGCGCGCTCCGGCAACAGTCCGGAGAGCGTCGCGGCGCTCGAACTGGCCGAGCGGTACGTGCCGGCGAGTCACCACTTCATCGTCACCTGCAACGCCGACGGCGCACTCGCCCGGCGAGCGCGGTCGCTGCCGAGCGCGCATGTGATCCTGATGCCCGAAGAGGCGAACGATCGCAGCTTCGCGATGACGTCGAGTTTCTCGGCGATGCTGTTGGCCGCGGGGCTCGCGTTCGACGCGATTCCGGCCGAGCCCGCGACGACCGCGGCTTTGGCCGACGCCGGCCGGAGGGTGCTGCAGCAGATGGCGCCGTTGGCCAGGCGCCTGGCCGATGAACGTTTTGAGCGGATCGTTTATCTCGGCAGCAAGGAACTCAAGGGATTGGCGCGCGAGGCCGCGCTCAAGACGCTCGAGCTGACCGACGGCAAGGTCGTCGCGGTCGCCGATACGCCGCTCGGATTCCGCCATGGCCCCAAGACGTTCATCAACTCCCGCACCTTGGTGGTCGTGTTCGAGGCCGCCGACCGCTACACGCGCCGCTACGACCGCGACCTCGTCGACGAACTGCGGGCCGACGGCATCGCCGGGCGCGTCGTGGCGCTGACCGACGCGGACGCCGCGGAGCACGCCGACACGCTGAGCATGCCCGCACTCGTGCCCGCGGGCGATCTCGGTCTTTGCCTGCCGTACATCGTGTTTGCGCAGGTGCTCGCGTTCATGCAGTCGCTGGCCGCCGGCAACCGGCCGGATACGCCGAACGCCGCGGGTACGGTCAGCCGGGTCGTGCGCGGGGTCAGCATATACCCCTGGAATCCAGCGCCGTGACGATACTGCTGGGTGTGGACGGCGGGGGTACCAAGACGGACTTTCTGCTGATCGACGCCGACGGGCGCATTCTCGCGCGCCGCCGCGAGGGCCCGGCGTACCATCTGGAGACCGGACTGGACTCGCTGCGCACGATGCTCGAGCGCGGCATTCACGCGGTGCTCGACGCGGCCTCGGTGCCGCCGTCCGCTCTCGGCTTTGCATTCATCGGGCTGCCGGCCTACGGTGAGGACAGCCGCATTCGAGAGAGTTGCTCGACGCGATCGCGGCGCCCGCCCTGCAGCGGGCCCGGTTCCGCTGCGGCAACGACATGGTATGCGGCTGGGCCGGAGCGCTCGCGGGCGGCGACGGCATCAACATCGTCGCGGGGACCGGATCGATCGCCTACGGCGAGTTCGCCGGGCGCAGCGCGCGCGCGGGCGGCTGGGGGGAATTGTTCAGCGACGAGGGATCCGCGTATTGGGTCGCCCGCGAGGGTCTGCGGCTGTTCTCGCGAATGAGCGACGGGCGCACCGAACGCGGCCGGTTGTATGAATTGATCCGCGCGCAATTCGACCTGAGCGAGGATCTAGACCTTTGCGCCGCCATCTACTCCACCGACGGCGTCGACCGCAGCCGCGTCGCACAGCTGGCCCCGACCGTCGCCCGTGCCGCGGCTGAAGGCGATCAGGCGGCCGTGCAGGTATTCGCAACGGCCGCCGAGGAACTGGCGCAGATCGTGCACGCGGTTCGCGACCGGCTGGCCATCCCGGCGGCGGTTGCGATTCCCCTGTCCTATTCCGGCGGCATGTTCGCATTCGGCGAACTGTTGCTGGCGCCTCTGCGAGCAGCGCTCGGCCGCGGCTCCCGGACCTATCGCTTCGTCGATCCGCAGCTTCCTCCGGATGCGGGCGCCGCCTTGTACGCGGCGCGCCTCAATGGCACGCCGCTCACGAGCGCGGCGATCGACGCGCTGAAAAGGCAGCTCGGCACCGATACTTGACGACGCGCCGGCTACGGCAGCGCGGACACCGACTCCGTCGCCCCGCTCGCGTCGCTGAGGCGAATGGCGCCGTACACGAACGTGACGCGCGCCACCGGCGGCCGGCCGTTCCCAAGGCCATCTTCATGTCCGCCCGCGGCGTCCAGATCGTCGCTGACGATCTTGAGGTCCGTCAGTTCGACGTACTTCATCGCCGCGGTCAGTCCGGTGTGGCCGCCGAAATCGATCGTGCAGCTCGAATAGGCGAGGCCACGGATCAATTGCGAGAACATCGGCATCAAATTCTGATCGATCACGGCGTCGACCACGAACGGCTGGAATGTGATCTTGCCGGCTCCGGCTCCGGAACTCTGCGAGCCGATGTTCGTCGTCAGGCTGGCGAGGTCGAGTTGGTAATCGACGAGCTTGAGATGGATCGGCGTCGCGGCATTGTTGCCGATGCAGTTGATCGTCGCGGCGGCGGCCGCGGATTGCGCAGCCGTGATACATGCCCCGGCGCATCCCAGCATGGCTGCGGCATTGGTGAATCTATTCATGTCATCGCTCTCCAGGATTTACCAACGCCGGAGACTAGCACCCGCCGCGCGCGCCGGATTGAGAACCGACGCACGTTTTTGCGCGCGGCGTCGCCGAAGAACGGGCAGGCCTAGCGCGTCAGCCGATCGTATTTTCGCAGGATGCGGATCAGTTCGTCGTGCGGCAGTCCGAACACGGTGTAACCGTTGGCTCCGGTCATCGTCTTGGCGGCGACCAACTCATTGGTAATGGCTTCTTCCGTCGCCTGCACGGTCGCCTCGAACAAGGCATCGATGTCGCGGTTGGCGATCTGCGCCGCCATCACGGGCTCGGTCTGATCCGGGTCGTTCGTGCCTTTGGCCGTGGAAAAGGACAGGACGAGATCGCCCGAGCTGTTGCCCGAAAAGGATCCCAAGCGCGCGAGGCCCATGGATGCGCGGCGGGCGACGCGATTGAGCTGCGTGGAGGACAGTGGCGCGTCCGTCCCGACGATGATGACGATGGATCCCTGATCCGGCCTGTGGACGCCGCCCATGCCATCGGCGCGGCACGGCGGCGATTTGCCTGCCGGCGCGACCGCCGGGTCGTAACAGGCAAGCCAGCGCGTGGCGAGTTCATGGCCGACCGGGGCGCCCGCGATGCGCAGCACGTCGCGAAGTCCCGTGTTGCATTGTGCGAGCACGCCGACGACATAGGCTCGTCCGCGCACGCGCACCACGCGCGACGCCGTGCCTATGCCGCCCTTGAAGCCGAAGCAAACCATGCCCGTTCCGCCGCCGACGTCGCCTTCGGCAACCGGTCCGCCGCGCGCGTCGTCGATCGCGGCAATGGCGTCGGCGGCGTGCACGTGGAATCCCTCGATGTCGTTGAGATAGCCGTCCCAGGTCTCCGACACGACCGGCCAGATCGCGCTGCCGAAGCGGCGCGAGGTCCATTGCATGATGCCGGCGTAGACCTGACCGATCGCGTTCGTGTTGGAGATGCCGATCGGTCCGTACGCGACGCCGAAATCCTGCAGATAGGACTGCCCCGTCATCTCGCCATTGCCGTTCAGATTGAAGAATCCCGCATTGACCGGAGCATCGCTGCGCTTGCCGAGCGGCAGCACGACGGTTACGCCGGTGCGGACCGGACCCTCGCCGACTCGGAGAGCGCCCGATCCGCGGATCTTGGTTACCTGGCCGACTTCCACGCCCGGGACATCCGTGATCGCATTGAATGGTCCCGGCGCGCCTTCGAACGGAATTCCCAGGTCGCGCGCGCGTTGCGGCTGAGCGCCGCCCGTCGCCGCGCCGGCTGCGGCCGCGAGGCAAAGGCCCAAGACGGCCAAGGAAATGCGTACCGGCAATGGCAGGTTTGGTGGGGGCATGGTGGCTCCTATGATAGCGCGCTCATCGGCGGCGATCGCCGTGATGCAAAGTCGATGCAGCCAATGTTCGCGTGACCGCGAGCGAGAATTTCATCACGAGCTCCGCCAATTCATCGTCGCTCGCGTTGTACGGGGGGGCGATGATGACGGTATCGCCGAGATCGCCGCCGACGTTTCCGGCGCAAGGATAGACGATCAATCCATCCTGGAAGGCGCGCCGACCCAGCTCGTGACTGAAGCGGCGTTCCGGCGCGAACGGCGTTTTCGAACGCCGGTCGCGCACGAACTCGACGCCGATCAAAAAGCCTCGCCCACGCACGTCGCCGACTTCCTCGAACCCGGCGAGTGCCGCACGCAGCCTCTCCTTCAGAACCTCGCCCCGATCGCGTACGCGGCGCACGAGCGCGTCGCGCGCGACGATGGTTTGAACCGCGAGCGCCGCGGCGCATGCCGCGGTGTGCCCCGAGTAGGTGTGTCCGGTCATGATCGAGCCCTGGCGCTCGAGTATCGCCGTCCCGATCGCGCGGCGGAATATCGTCGCACCGAGCGGGATGTAGCCGCCGGCGAGGCCTTTCGCGACCGTCATGATGTCCGGTACGACGGCATCGTGCTCGAGGGCGCGCCAGGTGCCGCAGCGGCCCGCGCCGCACATGACCTCGTCCGCGATCAACAATACGTCGTGGCGTCGGCAGACGGCGCCGATCGCCTGCGCGTAACCGGGCGGCGCCGGAACGACGCCGCCCGCGGCTCCGACCACGGGCTCGAAAATAAATCCGGCGACCCGGTCCGCGCCGACGGCGAGAATCCTCTGCTCGAGTTCCTGTGCCAGGTGCGCGACCAATTCCGGCTCAGCCACGCCCGGCGGCGGCCGGTACGCATTTGCCGCCGCGACGAACGAGGCCTCGAGGAGGCTGCCTTCGAACGGGCGGCGGCGCTCGGCGAAACCGGATACGGACAGGGCGCCGAGCGTGTTGCCGTGGTAGGAGCGCTCGCGTGCGATGAAGTGACGCTTCGTCACCAGACCGAGCGCATCGAAATACTGCAGCGCCACCTTGAGCGCGGACTCGACCGCCTCCGATCCGCTCGAGGTGTATACGATGTGGCCGAAGTCCGCTCCGCACGCATTCAGGATCAGTTCCGTCAGGCGCTCGAGCGCCGTGCTGGTGAACAGGTACCGATAACCGCACGCCACCCGATCGAGTTGCGCGACGATCGCCCGATTCACTTCGGCGTTGCCGTGCCCGATGCAAAACGCCGCGGGCCCGCCCGAGCCGTCGAGATAGCGCCGGCCGGTCTCGTCGTAGAGGTAACTTCCTTGGCCGCGCGCGATGCGCGGCAATTCATCCATCCCGAACCCGATTGCTCGATTATTCGCCATTCATCGCTCCAATGGGGGAGGAACTCACGGCTGTTCGGCTCCTTGACGTTCGAAGATCGCGACGGTTTCCACGTGCTCGGTGAAGGGGAAGAGATTGAACGCGGTGAGCTCGCCGAGGCGTAGCGTGCCGCTCGAGGTCAGGCGCGCAGCGTCGCGAAGGAACGCGTCGAGCCCGCAGCTCACGTACACGAAACGTGCGGGCGGGAACTCTCGCAGGTAATCGGTGAGCTCGGGATCGAGGCCCTTGCGCGGCGGATCGGCGATCACCACTTCGGCGCCCGACGCCGCCCCGCGCGCCGCGCCGGCCGGGCCTGGAACGATGGAAATTTTGGCCCGGCTCGCGGGCTCGAGTTCGGCGAGCCCGAGTTCGAGGCCGTGCAGCGAATGCGGGTTGAGTTCGTTCATTCGCAATTCGGAGGCCCGGGACACCACCGACAGCCCGATGGCGCCGACGCCCGCATAGAATTCGGCGACCCGCGCACCGGCGGGGATCCGCGCGCGCACGTGATCGACGATCTCTTGCGCGATCTCGAGATTGCTCTGCCCGAATGCGCCCGGTGGGTAGTGCACCGCGGCACCGCCAAAATGGTCGACCACGCTGGCCGGTCCGCACCAGGGCTCGAAGTCCGGACCGAGGATCGTGTTGGAGCGCTCGCGATTGGCGTTGAACCACAGGCTGTGCAGCTGCGGTCCAAGCCGCTCGCGAATCAGCTCGAAGCATGCGGCGAGAGGCTCTGCGGTCGCGCTGTTGGCGACGATCACGATCTGCGCGGCTTGCGAGCTGCGCTCCACCACGACTTGCAGATAGCGCGCGAGGCCCAAATGGGCTTTGTCGGAGTAGCAGGTCACTCGCGCGTCAACCAGGGCACCCCGCACGACGGCGGCGACGCGGTTGATCAAGGGGTGCTGAACGCGGCAGTTCGGGATGTGAACCACGTGATGGGTGCCGAGTTCGAACAGTCCGATCTTCGGCGAACCCAGCCGGCCCCGGATCGCAAGCCGCGCCCGGTGTCGAAACCCGGCAGTCTGCCCGCAGATCACCGCAGCCTCGGGCAACCCATGGGCGCGCGCGAACTCATCGAGCACGCCGCGTGCCGCCGGGTCGATCCCTTGCTCGCCGAATCGCGGGCAGCCCGGGCAAGGCGGGCGATGCGGGCACGATGTCGATCTGTCCATACTCATCACGTGGTCAAGCTAACAGACGCGCGCGCCATCGGGGTAGTGCGGGGTGGGGCCGGCGACAACGCGCGCGCAGGCAAAAAGTCCGCCGGCTAGTCGCGATCGGGGCGTCCGTGCTATGTTCGCGCATGCGCGCCATCGTCGTCGTTGCAATCGTCTCGCTCGGCTTGCTCGCGCCCCGCGACGGCCGCGCCGCGAACCCTCCGGGGCCGGCAACGGCCGGCCGCGCGGACGGCGATTGGGCGATGCCGGCGCATGACTATGCGACGACCCGCTTCAGCCCGCTCACGCAGATTGCCGCCGACAACGCGGGCCGGTTGCACCCGACTTGGACATTCTCCACCGGCGTGCTCGGCGGCCACGAGGGGCAACCGCTCGTCGTCGGCGGCACGATGTACGTGGTCACGCCGTGGCCGAACGTCCTCTACGCGTTCGACCTGACGCGCGAGGGCTACCCGCTGAAGTGGAAATACCGTCCCGACGTCAGCGCCAACGCGATCGGAACGTCCTGCTGCGATTCGGTCAATCGCGGCGCGGTCTTCGCCGACGGCAAGATCGTCTACAACTTGCTCGACGGGCACACCGTCGCCGTCGATGCGGCCTCGGGGCGCGAGGTGTGGAAGACGCGGATTGCGGACGTCGCCGATGGGGAAACCACGACCATGGCGCCGCTGGTCGTTCGCGACCGGGTCATCGTCGGCGCCTCGGGCGGCGAGTTCGGGATCTACGGCTGGCTGAAGGCGCTCGACCTTCACAGCGGCCGCATCGTCTGGACGGCGCACAATCTCGGCCCGGATGACGGAATGCTCGTGCGGCCGGGAACGTTCAACCCACCGTATGTCAGCGGCGCCGAGCTCGGCGCGCGCAGCTGGGCCGATGGCACCTGGAAGCGGGGCGGCGCGCCCGTGTGGGGCTGGATCTCCTACGACCCCAAGCTCGATCTCATCTATTACGGCACCGGCAACGCCGGCCCATACGATGCGGATGCGCGTCGCGGAGACAACCGCTGGACGAGCAGCGTGCTCGCGCGCAAGCCCGAGGACGGGTCGCTGGTATGGGCTTATCAGTTCACGCCGCACGATAGCTGGGACTACGATGCCACGGGGGCCATGATCCTCGCCGATCTCGATATCGCCGGAAAATCGGTCGACGCGCTCGTGCACTTCGATAAGAACGGCTTTGCCTACACGCTCGATCGAGCGACCGGCCGCGTGCTCGTGGCGTCGCCGTTCGCGCACGTCACCTGGGCGACGTCGATCGACCTTCGAAGCGGTCGCCCGGTGCTGAATCCCGCGATGCAGACCGGCGTCTCGAAGGGCAACGTGAAGGGAATCTGCCCGAGCCTCGAAGGCGGAGTCAGTCCTTCGTCGCCTGCCGCATACTCACCGCGCACGCACCTCTTCTATACGTCGACCAACAATCTCTGCATGGACTACGCGGCCTCGCATGTGTCCTATCTGAAGGGGACTCCGTACATCGGCGTGACCAGTCCGTATTCTGCGGGTCCCGGCGGCAAGCTCGGCGCGTTCATCGCGTGGGATGCCGCGACCGGGCGCACGATCTGGAAGGACGAGGAGCCGTATCCGAGCTGGAGCGGCGCGCTGGTGACGGCGGGCGACGTCGTCTTCTACGGCACGCTCGATGGCTGGTTCAAGGCTGTCGATGCGAAGACCGGCAAATTGCTGTACCGCTTCAAAGTCGGTTCGGGCGTCGTCGGCAATCCGATCTCATACCGCGGTCCCGACGGTAAGCAATACGTCGCGGTGTACGCGGGCATCGGCGGCGATTGGGCGCTGCTCGCGGGCGATACCCGCTCGGACGACCCCGCCGACGTGCGTGCGCCGGCGGACTTCATGAAGGACCTCGCGCGCCGCACGAGCCAGGGCGGCATCGTCTGGATCTTCGGTCTGTAGGCGCATCGGTCTGCATCACGTCATGAGCAACCCGTGAAAATCAGCTCCGCGAGCCCGAGAAAAAGCCCATGGCGCGGCTCGTAGGTTCGGTCGCGCTACTGCTCGCGTTCGGCGCCGGTTACGGCGCCACGCCCGCGAAGTCGCCGCACGCCGCCGCGCCGGGAATCCGCGCCGCCGCTCATCTCGCGGCGGACGGAATGCCGCCGCCCGGCACGCGCTTGCGCAATCCATTGCGCGGCGACGCCGCCGTCGCCAAAGCCGGTGCGACGCTGTTCACCTCGATGAATTGCGACGGCTGCCACGGCGGCGACGGCGCAGGCTGGGTGGGGCCGAACCTCGGCGACGGACGCTGGCGCTACGGCGGCTCCGATGCGGAAGTGTTCAACTCGGTGTTCTACGGGCGGCCCAAAGGCATGCCGGCCTTCGGCGGCGTGCTCGGCGTGCGCGGCGTGTGGGTGCTGGTCACCTACTTGAGATCATTGCGCGCACCCGCGGATGTATCCACCGAGTCCTGGCAAGAGCGCTGACCGACCGCCGATCCGGCCCCGCGCAATCGAACCGGTGCATTTCGCAGCGACCATGACGACGGCCCAGGAAACATCCACGACGGCGCACGCGAAGCGCAGCCGGCTGACATTGGTGGTGGCCGCGTCGTCGGCCGGCACCGTGTTCGAATGGTACGACTTCTTCATCTTCGGCTCGCTCGCCGCGATCATCGGGCGGCATTTCTTCGTCGGCGTCGGCGAAGCGCAAGGCTACCTTTTCGCACTGCTCACGTTCGCCGCAGGCTTCGCCGTGCGGCCCTTCGGCGCGATCGTCTTCGGCTGGTTCGGCGACCGCACCGGCCGCAAGCGCACGTTCCTCGTCACCATCACCGTGATGGGCCTCGCGACCTTCCTTGTCGCAGTCCTGCCCGACCATGCGGCCATCGGCGTGGCCGCGCCTTATGTGCTGGTGGGCTTGCGCATGCTGCAGGGCTTTGCGATCGGCGGCGAATACGGCGGAGCCGCCATCTACGTCGCCGAGCACACGACCTCGCGCCGCCGGGGACTTGCGACGAGCTGGATACAGAGCGCGGCCGGCATCGGGCTCGCGCTCGCGTTGATCGTGATTCTCATCGTGCGCACCGTCGTGGGCGAACAGGCGTTCGAGGCCTGGGGTTGGCGCGTGCCGTTCGCGGTGTCGCTGCTGCTGCTCGCACTGTCGTTGTGGATCCGTCTGAAGCTCGAGGAGTCCCCGGAATTTCGCCGGATCGAATCCGAGGGCGCGCTCAGTCATGCACCGCTTGCCGAGTCGTTCCTGCGCTGGAAGAACCTGCGCCTCGTGCTCATCGTCCTGTTCGCGATCCTCGCCGGCCAGGGTGTCGTCTGGTACACGGCGCAGTTCTACAGCCAATTCTTCCTCGAACGCATCATCGGCGTGCCGCCGGCGATGGTGAACCTCCTGCTGCTCGTCGTCATCATTGCGTCGACGCCGCTATATATATTCTTCGGCTGGTTGTCGGATCGCATCGGACGCAAGCCCGTGATGCTGTTCGGGCTCGGCCTCGCCGCGGCGGGCTTTATTCCGGGGTTTCATCTGTTGACCGAGGCCGCGAACCCGGCGCTCGCGCGCGCCACCGTGCGCGCGCCCGCGGTGGTCGTGGCGCCGTCCGAAGACTGTTCACTGCAATTCGATCTGATCGGCAAGGCGAGATTCGTCACCGCGTGCGACCTCGCCAAAGCGGCCTTGACCAATCGCGGTGTCGCTTACACGAACCGCGCCGTGCCTCCGGGGACGCCGGCGATGATTCGCATCGGCGGCGTGGCTGTTGCGAGCGTGGAGGCGCGCGGCTTGAGCAAGGCCGCACTGGCCGCACAGACGCGGCGCTTCGACGCGCGGCTGGGTACGGCACTCAAGGATGCCGGGTATCCGACGACGGCGCTGCCGAGCGAGATCAACGTGCCGCTGACGCTCGCGATTCTGTTCGTGTTCCTGGTCGCGGCGACCGCGCTCTATGGTCCGCAAGCGGCGGCCCTCGTCGAACTGTTCCCGACGCGCATCCGCTACACCGCGCTGTCCCTGCCTTATCACGTCGGCGTCGGCTGGTTCGGCGGCTTCCTGCCGGCCACCGCCTTCGCAATCGTCGCGGCGACCGGCAATATCTATGCGGGGCTTTGGTATCCGGTCGGCGTGGCCGCGCTCGGGTTCATCGTCACGCTCTTCTTGCTGCCCGAGACTCATCGCCGGGACGACACGGAATAGGGGCCGTTGCAGGCGCTCCCGCCGCACGCAGCGCGCCGCCGGCAAGTGGATGGTTTATTCTTCCCGAGTCGCGGCCAAGAAAGTGAGTACCACCGTGCATAGCGATTCCGACCGTCCCGCAGCCGATGCCCCGACTCGCTACACGTTGGGCGCCATCGTCCTGCATTGGCTCGTCGCCGCACTACTCGTGGGGCAGATCGGCTTCGGCTGGTTCCTGCGCACGATTCCCGCGGGCACGCCTGCGCGTGGGTTCTACGTCAACCTGCACAAGTCGACGGGACTGACCATCGCGGTACTCATCCTCGCGCGGGTCGTTTGGCGCCTCACTCATGCGGCGCCGCGGCCGCCGTCGTTCATGCCCGCGTGGGAGCGTGCCGCGGCTCGATGGAGCCATTTGGCCCTTTACGTGGTCATGATCGTGATGCCGTCTTCCGGCTATATCGCGTCCAATTTCAGCAAGTACGGCGTGAAGCTGTTCAACGCCGTCGCGCTGCCGCCGTGGGGCAGCGACGATCATCGGATCTACGCGATATTCAACACGACGCACGTGCTCGCCTCGTACGCCTTCGTCGCCCTCATCGTCGCGCACGTGCTTGCCGCCGCTCGCCACGCCTTGCGTCGTGACGGCGTATTCTCGCGCATGTTGCCTTGACGATGGCCGCGGCAGGCGCGGCACCCTGCCTAGTCGTGCAACTTGCTGGTTTTGCGGATGAACGCCGCGACGTTCGTGTGCAGTTCCGCGAGCGACGACTCCTTCGCATAGACCATGTGGCCGGACCGATAGAAGTGGTATTCGATATTGGCCTGTAGGCTCGCCGGCATCGGCAGATGATGCATCTCGTAGATACCCTGGTAGAACGGCGTCGCAAGGTCAAAATAGCCGGCGTTCAGCTGCACCTTGAGGTTCGGGTCGCGTTTCATCGCATTTGCGAGGTCCGGCATGACGTTGGCGCCCTGGCGCGCCGAGGCGGATCCGGGTGGCTCTCCCGGCAGCCGATGCTCGAAGTTCCACGTCTTGTACAGCGGAATGCCCGGTTTGAAGATCTCGTCCGCGCCGTAGTGCAAGTCCTTGCGGACGTAATCGTTGAACGCCGAGACGTACGCCGAGCCGATCGCGGCCGCCTGCGGGTCATACTCCGCGCGCTGGCTCAGAGGATCGATTTCGGGGCCTGAAAAGCGCGTATCGAGCCGCCCGGTCGTCATGCCCTCATCACCCTGAAGCGTCTGCCGGAATTCGCCGCCGTCGATGCGCAGGTCGGCCTTCAATAGGTAGTCGACCGGCAGACCGGTGTACTCGTGCAGTTTTTCGGCGATGGCGCTGCGCTGCTTCGCATCCAGGTCCGAGCCCGCCGCCAGCGCTTGCGCGTAGTCGCCCATCGCGAAGTGTTCGACCTCGGTGAGGAACGCGTCGAGGTCCTGGTGCTCCCGGGGCAGCTTGTGGTGATACCAGGCGGTTGCCGCATAAGTCGGCAGCGCGGTCTCGTAGGGGAGGTCGATACCGGGATTGCGCGTCGGCCGGTCGGGGCTCAGGTCGAAATTGAGTACCTGCGACAGCAGAATCACGCCGTTGAAATCGATCGAGCGCTCCGTTTCGAGTTGATTGACCAGCACGGCCGAGCGCGGCGTGCCGTAGCTTTCCCCGAACAGATATTTGGGTGAATTCCAACGCCCGTATTTGGAGAGGAATTCGACAATGAACTGTGCGAAGGCATGGGCATCCTGGTCGACGCCGAAGAACATTTTCTCCTTGTCCTTGCCGGCGACGCGGCTGAAACCAGTGCCGGGGGCGTCGATGAAGACGAGATCGGTCGCATCGAGCAGACTATAGGCGTTGTCGACGACGTGTAGGGCGCCGCCGGCGTATGCGTATCCGTCGCGGTGACGATGCGCCGCGGGCCGAAAGCGCCCATGTGCAACCAGACCGTCGATGAGCCCGGACCGCCGTTGTACAAGAAGGTCACCGGCCGGGTGCCGCCGCCCTTCTTGAAATACGCGACATAGAACATCGACGCCTCGGTGCCCGGCTTCTTCGCATCGGCGACGTCGTCCCAGCCCTGCGGATGCACGACCAGCGTGCCGGCGACAGCTTCATAGCTGATCGCGTGTCCGCCGATCGTCACCGTGCCGGTGCTCGTCACCGCGGTGGGTTCGAACGGCTTGCGCTGGTCGGGCTCCGGTCGTTCGATGCCGTGATCGCTTTTCTTGTCCGGCGCGCCGGCGGCCATTGCCCAACATGCGGGCAGCGTCAATGCGAGGATCGACGCGAGAAAGACCCGAAATCCAAATCGACTCATGGACATCCCTCCGAGGAAATAGACGGCTGCAGCGCATCCCTTTGACTTAATCGGCGGCCGCTGGTTGATCCAACTCGCCGTGGGGTCGAGGCCCCGCCGACATGATACCCGATCGGAGTCGGCGCTCATTTTCCCGCGGACCTCGTGCCCGACGCCTTCGCCACGCCGACGGGCCGCGCGGAATTGCAGTCATGTCGAATCGCTGTCATGCTTCGATCGACCGATCCGTGGTGAAACTGGTCCCGCACAGCGACGGATGGGAACCCCGCGATGACGATCTAGATGCCGGCGGGCCCGCGGTGGGCATCGTCCTTGTTTGATTTGGATCACTTTTGTCACGTATGCACTCTGTATCAATTGCGAAACCATCAAAAAGCGCCATGTCCGATACCACCGCAATATTGAGCGACCCCGCCACGGCCGCGCCGCGACAATCGAGTTTTTCCGTCGGAGAACTGATTGCCTGTGGTGAAGGCAAACTTTTCGGTCCGAATTCCCCGAGGCTGCCGAGCGGACCGATGCGGATGGTGGATCGCATCACGCGCATATCCGCCGACGCCGGCGCGTACGGCAAGGGCGAGGTGCGCGCGGAACTCGACATCAATCCGTCGCTGTGGTTCTTCGCCTGCCATTTCCCCGGGGATCCGGTCATGCCGGGCTGCCTCGGCCTCGATGCCATGTGGCAGTTGATCGGCTTTTTCCTCGCATGGAGCGGTCACCGCGGGTTGGGTCGCGCACTCGGTGTCGAAGAAGTCCGCTTTTCCGGACAGGTGCAGCCGAACGTGAAATTGGTGAGCTATCAGATCGACATCAAGCGGGTCATCACGCGCCGGCTCATCATGGCGACCGCGGACGGTTCGCTCGCCGCCGATGGACAGACGATCTACACCGCGCACGGTTTGCGTGTCGGCTTGTTCGACGGCGCCAATGCTCTTCAGGCCTCCAATTCGGGTACGGGCTGTTTGATGCGCCGCGTCGTCGTCACCGGCATGGGCATCGTCTCGTGTCTGGGCAATGATCTCGATGCCGTCAGCCTCTCGCTGGCGGAGGGTCGGCCAGGCATCCGCGTGGCGCCCGGGTATGCGGAAATGGGCTTGCGCAGTCAAGTCGCCGGTATTCCGCAAATCGAGATAGGGCAACATCTCGACCGGCGCGATCTGCGCTTCATGGGCGATGCCGCGGCATTCGCGGCGATTTCACTGAAGGCCGCGATCGCCGATGCCGGTCTCACGGAATCACAGGTGAGCGATCCGCGCACCGGCCTCATCGCGGGCACCGGCGGCGGCTCGCCGGCCAACGTGGTCGAATCCGCGGATATCCTGCGCGAACGCGGCGTGCGCAAAGTGGGACCGACGCGCGTGCCGCGCACGATGTGCAGCACGGTCGCCGCCTGCCTCGCAACCAGCTTCCACATCAAAGGCGTGAGCTACTCGGTGACTTCCGCGTGCGCGACCAGCGCGCATTGCATCGGCGTCTCGGCCGAACAGATCCGCTGGGGAAATCAGGACGTCATGTTTTGTGGCGGCGGTGAGGAGGAACACTGGTCGTTGACCGCGCTGTTCGACGCCATGGGCGCGCTATCGTCGGCGCGCAACGACACGCCGCCAGCCGCGTCGCGCGCCTACGATGCGGGGCGCGACGGCTTCGTGATCGCAAGCGGCGGCGGCATGATCGTGCTCGAGTCGCTCGAACATGCGCGCGCGCGGAACGCGCGCATCTACGCCGAATTGGTCGGCTACGGCGTCACCGCGGACGGGCAGGACATGGTGCAGCCGTCCGGCGAGGGAGCGGTGCGCTGCATGCGCCAGGCGCTTGCCGGCGTGTCTTCGCCGATCGATTACCTCAACACGCACGGCACCTCGACTCCGCTCGGCGACGTGATCGAGCTCAAGGCGGTACGCGAGGCGTTCGGCACCTCGATGCCGCCGATCTCGTCGACCAAATCCCTGTCCGGCCACTCGCTCGGCGCGGCCGGCGTGCAGGAGGCGATCTACAGCCTGCTCATGATGCGCGACGGCTTCGTCGCGGGTTCCGCCAATATCGACGAGCTCGACGCCGCGTGCGTCGATTACCCGATTCTGCGAGCGACCGAACGCCGGCGCGTCGATACCGTCATGTCCAACAGCTTCGGCTTCGGCGGCACCAACGCCGCCTTGGTGTTCCGGCGCTATTGAATGCGGCGGCGCCGGCGCGCAACCCGGGGAACCGCGTAGTGCGCCGGAGCGAATAGGTGGTTTATCCTGCTCGTCCGCGGGTTACCGATCGGCATCAGTGCCTGTTCGACGGGCAACCGGAAGGAGTGACCATGGTGACGAAAGTGTCCAAGACGCCGGCGTCCGAGCATCCGCCACAGGTTGGAACCGTGGATCCGGAACGCCGCAGCTCGCCGCTACAGACCGATCCAGGCCAGTCGTTCGAACTGCTGCGCGAGCAGGTCGGGGACGAAACCGCGGGCTGCCTGTTCAACGACATGTCTTACGAGGATGGCGCGCTCGTCGCGAGCGGCAGCACGTTCTTGCGCTGCGAGCGCGGCATCTGGGTGGAGGTCGACGCCCAGGAGTTTTGAGGTGGCCGGGCGCGCGCGACGGCTGGTTCGGCCTGACGCGATACAGGCGGCGGCGCTTCGAGCGACTGTCAGGCCGGCAGTTCGCTGTCGAGCAACCGTATCAGTTCTTTTCGCGGCCCGCTTTGACTGAAGATGTGGTCGGCGCCGTCGATGACGTAGACGCGACACCGATCGCCGAGCCGCTTCACGGTCACGCCGCCTTGCAGCCGGAGGAGTTCTTCGCCGCCGTCGCCGCGAGCGAATACGAAGACGATCTTGACGCCGCGATCGGCGAGCAGTTCCAGGTCGCGCCCGAGATCGTTCGGGAGATGAATGTGAAACAGCCGCCCGAGGTCGCGCAGCGCGCTTTCGAGGGCGAGCGCGCCGCGCCGTGCGTATATGGTCGCGATACGCCAGACATTGACGCGGCCGCGCAATAATCTACGCCAGGCGCTGACATCCAAGACACGCTCAGAGTAGACGCCGGGGTTGCGGACGACCTCCGAGATTTGCAGGTCGCTCAAGGTCGATCCAGGCTCCCAATAAAAGGTGAGGGGGTTGATCATCAACAGGGTGGTCGCGGGGATGCCGGCGACGGCCGCCCGCAGCGCGTGATAGGCCCCCGAGCATAGGCCGATCAGCGTGACGTTCGTGACTCCATGCGCGCGACGCAAATAATCGACGGCACGGCCGACATCCAGAACCGCATCCGGCGGATAGACCTCGTTATCCGGCCGGCCGGAACGTGTCGCGCTGTCGCCGAGGCCCGCCAGGTCCAGGCGAAGCACGACATAGCCGCGCTCGGCCCATTGCCGCGCGAGTTCCACGTGCATGCGACTCGGCCCGATGTGATACGTCGCGCCGCAATTGAGCATCACGGCGCCATGCTTGGGCACGGCGCCAACGGACTCGCGCTCGCCGGCGGCGGTCGTGACGATGCCGAAGATGGTTCGATCGTCATCGACGAAACAAGCGCTTTCCCGCAGGCGGATTCCCCGGGCACCGGTTAGATGCAGCGACGCCGGCGGCGGCATTCGTCGAGGCGCCGCATGCTCCGTGGAGGCATCGGGCAACCGTGGTCCGATCAGGGCGCCAACCCATTCGACGGTCGCTGCGAGCATCCGTTGCGGAATCTGGGACGCGTGCGGCGTGGACATCAACTCGGCGAATCCCGGCAAGCGCCGATAATCGACGTTCGCGCCGCGCCGGGCCAGGCCTGTCTTGCCAGGCGCTCGCGGTGGCCAGGTCGTCGCGGTCGAGGATCAGTACACGGGGCGAATTCAGCGCCATGGTCGTCAAGTCGATGGCCGCGAGCCGCTCGACCGTCGCCGGCGACAGCGAGAACCCCGTGACTTCGATGCCACCCTCGGTCTCGACCGGCGGATCCGGCGGCGCCCGCGGCGGCCTGATAGGTGCGCAGTTCACGCAGGTAGCGCCGCCCGGTGACCACGGGGGCCACGGCGACGAGCGCCTCGACGTCGTGTTCCGCCGCGACCAAACCCGCGAGCAGCGCCCCCAGTCTCATCCCCAGAAGGCAGACGCGGGTGACACCGGCGTGTTGTTTCAGGGCGTGAATCGCGGCGACGATGTCATCGCACCAATGCGCGATCTGGTCGCCATCCGCGGCGGCGCCTGCGGAATCGCCCGTGCTCGAATAATCGAATCGAAGCGTCGCGATGCCGCTCGCGGCAACCGCGTGCGCGAACGCGCGAATGCTCCGATGTGCGCAAATCGCCTCGTAACCGAACGGCTGGCAAATCACCAGACCGACGTCGGCAGGTCTCCCGTCCGGCGGCCTATGCAGCCAGCCGAACAACGATTCGTTGTCCGGCCCGAAATACATGGGTACGGAATCGGCGTTCACGACGCGAGCACGATTCGATCGATGCGCGACGAATTGAGCGCGTGGACCGTGCCGTCCAGGCGGGCCGGCGGGTTTGCGGCGCGCGGCCGCAGCGTCAGGAGCCGGCAAGCGTTCGGCGCCATGTGGAAATATTGATCGTCCGCGACAAACCCTGGTGTTTCCAGATGAACGGATTGGGCGAACTTCTTGCACCGTACATGGACTACGAGGGCGCCGTCGCCGCGGCGGCTCGCGACGGCGGTCAAGCCGATGTCGTCTTCGACGCCGTTCGGCGGGCCGAGAGGAAAATGAAACGCCTCGGCGAGGATCGTCTGGGCGTCGGGGCGCAGGAGTCGCGCATGCATCACGTCATAAGCGGGGGCGCCGAAGCGGTACGCGTACGACAGGTCGATGAAGCCCTCGTACAGGTCGGCGGCCGACAGTTCGATCCCGGCGGCGGCGCCGATGTCGAGGTCGCGCGAGACGGCGGCGCCGACGGGCTCGGAGCGACGGAACAGCGCGACCTCAAGCCGTACCGCGGGCCGCGCGGGGCCCTCGTTGACGAGGTGTATCTTCAATCCGTTGGTGCCCTCGTCGGATATCGCGAGGAGCAAGGGCTGCAGGACCCTCTTCAGATGAAAGTACGGCGCCTTCGGCAAGCCCGTCGAATCGACGATACCCCACCCCGCGCCCGGCCAGAGATCGCGCAGGAACCAGACCAGCGCCCCACGGCAGCTGGATCGCGCGCGCCTCCATTCGGCGAAGCACGCCGCCATGACGTCGCCGCTGACGGCCCGGCTGAGTCTCAAGTATCGATCATGCTCGGCGTAACGCAACGCCATCGGGTCGAGTCGATAGACCTGCGTCAGATAGTGATCGCGGATGTCGTCGAAGTCCCAGCCGGCGCCGCGATCCCGCGGCACGCGTTCCTTCCAGCGAGGATGATGGCAGCGTATCGGCTGATCCGCCGACAACAGGGCCAAGGTTTCGTCTTCCGGAACATTGGCGAACGCGAGACATTCGGAGGCAAACCTGACCTCCGAGCGTCGGGCATCGGTCAGCGGCAATCGGTATGCGCCGACGCCATAATATGAGGCGGCCCCGGCGCCGCTTTCGTGGGGAAACGCGCCGCCATGCGTGCTCGAGGGGCAATACGGCACATCCGGGCAAATCTGTGCCGACAGCATGGCGAGTCCATCCTCGAACAATCGCGGCCGCCAGCAGTCGCGCGCCGCTCCGGACATCGCCGCCTGCTGGCCGGCTTCACTGTTGCCGCACAGAACGGCCAACGCGGGGCGTGCCTGAAGACGCAGCAATTGTTGACGTGCTTCGCGTTCGACGTCCGCGCGAAAAGCCGCATCGTCCGCCGGGTAGTCCATGTTGGCGAACATGAAGTCCTGCCAAATCAGAATTCCTTCGGCGTCGCAGAGATCCAGGAACTCGTCGCTCTCGTAGACGAGCGGACCGGCGACGCGCAGCATGTTGATGCCTGCTTCGCGCACATGTGCCAGGGCGGCGCGGTAATCCTCCGCGGACGCCTGCAGGCTGACGCAGTCCGGCGGCGTCCAACAGGCGCCGCGACAGAAAACGGCGCGCCCGTTGACGGTCAATGCGAAATCCCCGTCCGTTCGGTCGAGCGACAATTCGCGAAAGCCCACGCTCCCGAGTTCGGCGACGACCGCGGCGGCTTCTCCGGTATCCGCTCGCCGCATCGTCAACTCGAGCCGCACGTGATAAAGCGCAGGCTCTCCATGCGTATGCGGCCACCAGAGACGCACGTTTGGAATCGGCAGACGGCCTTCGACGCCTTTGGCGTCATGCCGCAAGGTCAATCGTCCCTCGAAGCGCTGATCGCCCGCCTCGGCGACGAGGCTTGCCGATTGCACCGCCACGTCGCCGATCGGCACGAGCTCGCACGAAAAGCTCAACACGCCCCGATCCCGCTCAACGCCTGCGCGTATGCGCACGTCGTCGAGATCGACGAGGCGGCGCCTCTCCAGCCACACCGGACGCCAGGGTCCGACCGGCGCGGCCGGCGGCGACCAGCCGGGCGTACGGCCCAGGAGGCTGGTTCGGATCCAGCGCAACTGCTGGTTTGCCACCATCGGCGTCCGCCAGCGCGCGCGCGCGCGGCGTGTCTTCAGATCCACGGCCAAGGACCGGCAGCGAATCAACAGTTCGTTCGCTCGGCGCAGCGATGCGGTGACGTCGCATTCGTGCCCGACGAACATGTTGCTCGACTCGAACAGCAGAACGCCGTTGAGCCACACTTGTGCGAGCGTCGCGAGACCCTCGAAGCCAAGAACCAAGCGCTCCCCGTCCGTGGCAGGAGCCGCATTGAACCGCAGCCGATACCACCAGTCGTCGGCGTCGAAGTCGCGCGGCGGGTCATCGAGGCTCCAAAACCCGAGGCTGCGCAGACTGGAGGCGACCGTTCCGGGGACTTGCGCGCGCCGCCACTCGCGCGTCGACGGCTCGCCCGCCGCAAACTCCCACTCATCGGCAAGGACGCTGCGCTCGTGGCCGCTGCATACGCGAATCCGGCCGGTCATCGCCAGGCACGCAACGCGGCACTTGCGCGATCCCAGGCATCGGCCATCGCCTCGAAATTCTCGGAGAAATCCGGCGATCGCTTGCCGTTGACCGCGCGCGCCGTCTTGAGGATCAAGGTTTTGCAGACGTCCGAGATCTGCGCGAATGCGGTCGCCGCGGGGCCGGCGCCATCGCCCTGCGCCCGCTCGATCCATTGCAGATACAGCGCCGACAGTTCCGCGGCCGCGCCCAACTGCCGCACGGTGCCGAACACCCACGCGTGGTACTGCGCGAGGCCCTGACGGGCGAGTTGCGGCAAATCCAGGGCGAAGCGGCGCTGGAAGCGCCGCACGGGATTTTCCGCGGGCAGCCAGGCTACGTGCTTGCGCAGCAGCGCCGCGGAGAGCTCGCGCAACGCCTCGGGCGGAGCTTCGCGCAGTCGATCGCGCCGTATGATTTCAGCGAACAACGGCATCCACGCCGGATCCGGCAGCGCGTCGAGGCGGAACGTCTCGGCGAAATCTTCGCCCTCGAGCGTGTGGTAGGCCGCGTTGTGAAAATAGCTCAGGCGCTTCGCATCGGCATCGACGGCGCCGAGGATGATCGTCGTCTTCGTGTGCTGGCGGCGATAGTCCGTCCCGGCGGTGTCGGGCAGCCAGAACGCGTCGGCCTCCGTGCTGATGAACTTCCCCGCGGCCAGGTGCTCCAACGCGTGATCCAGCAACGGACGCCAAACGTACAGTTCCTGGACGTCGATGCCGTAGAGGTGGCGCAGGTCCTCGTGCGGTGGCTTGAAGAAGGTCCACTGGTCGCCTTCGAAGTCGACGGCGACGGTGAACGCCAGCATCGCCATGGGATCGAGCCCGAGCGCATGCAGCAACTCGATCCACACGTCGACGTAGCAATTCTTTTCCACCCACACGCGATCGGGCGCATGCAGCGAGTGCCGCCGATAGTTGGGCCGCATCCGCATTCAGCGCCGAGGCGCGTCGCAACTCCATCCTCGCACTCCCGTCAGGGCCAGAGGCGTCTTCGCACATCGGCGGGCCAACGATCCGCGTCGAAGCCGTGCGCCTTGAACAAGGCCATCACGACACGCTCGAGGCCGAAACCCAGACACGCCGTATATGCGGGGTCGCCGCCAGGATTGAGGATCGAGAAGGTTTCGCCGAAATGCTGCTGGTGAAAGTTGAAGGAAGAAACGGCGGTCGGGGCATCGACGGAATTGACCGGCACCAGCACCTCGTATTTGAGCTTCTGCTCCTTCTGGTTCACGGCCATCATCTTGCCGCCGCGCCCGAAAAAAGGATCCGAGGCGACGTCCGGCGTCGCGTCCAGGCCCAGGGAGGTCAACAACTCCAAACCTCGTGCCAGCCACATGTCGCGCCATGCGAGCACTTCTTCCATTTCGCCGATGCGCACGAACTCGCGGACGCGGAAGGATTGCATGCGGGTCGGTTCGCGCGACGGCTCGTGCCGGAATACCCAGTTGAGCATCGTGACGGTGCGTCCGCCGCGAGGGACGGTGCCCGTCAAAGTCGGATATAGCGGGTAACAGGCGGCCGGATTGAGCACGACCTGCGTCATTTCCAGGGCGTCGCCCCAGGGCTTGCCGGCGTGAATGCGCTCGGACAATGCGCGAGCCTCCGCATCCTTGCCGAAGAAGCTGCAAACGGCGCCGCATAGATTCGGAAAGGAATCCATGTAATGAACACGCTCGATGATCCGTCGGTCGATGACCGGCGGAAAGACGCAATACTCGGCGGCGTCGCTCGCCGATGCGCGCGAGATCAAGCCGTTGACGGCGTCGAGAACGACCTCGAACCGGTGGCTGCGGCCGAAGGCGCCGTCGACACCGCCGGGCACGATCAAGCCGGCGGCGACCAGTCCGGCGTAAAAATCCGCACCGACCGCGGACGATTCGCCGTTATTCCCGGTAGCCATCGTCTTTGAACACCAGCAGCATCGACGCGCTCTTGGTCGCGATCCGTTCGTTCGAGATCATCAGCGCCGCCGACAACACGTCGCGATAGAATCGGCCGATGCTCAGCGGCGAATCGTTCTTGTACCCGAGTATTCCCGCGATCTGCAGCGCTTGATGCACGATCTGCGCGGCGCTCTCGGAAACGCCGACCTTGAGATTGTTGAGTTTCAGCGCCCAGCCGATGCCGAGCAATGCCTGCATGTCGGCCTCGCTCGCGCCGAGCGCATCGAATTCGGATGCCACGGCCTGCCAGTTGTGGCGCACGGACTGCAGCTGCGCCGCGACCTTTGCGAGATGGGTCGCCGATGCGGGAACGCTGCCCGGCCTCTTGCGCGCCTCGCCGCGCACATGGCTGGCGGCACGCGCCACGGCGGCGCTCGCGATGCCGTACCAGAGCGAGGACCACAGGATGTGCGAGTACGGAACCATCGTCTGGGCCGACGAATCCGCGAACGAACCGGGGAGGATCTGGTCGATCGATCCGCTCGAGGTCATCTTGAAGCCCGGACTGCAGGTTCCGCGCATGCCAAGGGTGTCCCAACCGGAGGTCTGTTGGAGCCGATAGTCGCTCTTGTGCAGCAGCACCAGAACTTGGTCGCTCGCGGGCGAGTCCTCGGCACGGCGGCAGGTGACGAGCAGCGCATCGGCCTCCTTGCCGTACGATATCGTCGTCGCGTCCTTCGTCAAGTTGAAGCGCTCACCCTGCCGTTCGACGAAGGTGACGCTGGCGCGAGTGTCGCCGAAGGTGCCTACCTCGGACGTCACCGAACCGATGAGCAACTGGTCGCGATCAATGCGGCGCAAGAAATCCCGAAGGTACGCCGAATGCATTCCATGGCGCGCGATGCAAGCTACCTGGATATGGTGCATTGCAAGGATCATGGCGCTCGAACTGCAGCCGTGGGCGAGAGCCGCGCAATGTGCGGAGAGTTCGCGCAACCCGAGACCCCGGCCTCCTAGTTCCCGCGGGACCGCGGCCGACAGGGCCTTGGAGTCGCGCAGGGCGGCGAAAGTCTCTTCCGGAAACCGCGCGCGGGCGTCCACGTCTTCCGCATGCTTCGCGGCGATGCCGACGATGCTCGTGCGAATGTCGTCGAGCAGCCCGGATCGCGGATCGGGGATCACAGCTGATTCTTGCATCACGTCGTGATTCCTCGATGAGCCCTCAGTGTCATCGCGCGGGATGCGGGCGATGAACGGGGGCATGCTCAGGCCTTTTGGATTCGTTCGATTGCGGCGGCTATCGCATCGATGCTGGCGAATACCGAGCGATTCAGCATTTGATCCGGGAACTCGATGTCGAACTCGCTCTCCAAGGCCAGCATGACGTTGACGCTTGCGAGCGAGGTCATCCCGGCCGCGTACAAATCGTCCCCGTCGGCCAGCTCGTCGACGCGCCGTCCCAGGCGGCCGTGTGCATTCAATACGCTTCGCACGCGCTCCTGCGCGCTTGGGTGTAGGTCTTCTCGTCGAGCGGTTCCCGCGTCCATAACAACTCCAGTCTCGATGTTTTCAGACTATACTGGCAATGACCCATCCGAAGTAAGACCTGTGTCATACATCCGCGGCGGCTAATGCCTTTTTCGAACGGTTCGAAGCCAAGCCTGGCCGATTGATGCTGGCGGCCCTGCTCGCGGCGATCCTGCTGCCGGCAGGGGTCGTCGCCGAACGAAGTTATAGAGCGGCGCGCGATATGTTCGCGCCGGCGGTCGCCTCTCCGCTCCTGCGTCACCCCGAAGCAACCGGCGTGCAAGGATTGACGGACGTTTCGTTCTCGTCGGGAGACGGACACACGATCGCCGCATGGTACGTGCGCTCGAAAAACCGAGCCGCGGTCATCATCACGCATGGGACCAATGACGATCGCTCGAGCATGCTCGCGGACGTTCGCTTGCTCGCGGACGCGGGCTTCGGCGTGCTCGCCTTCGATTGGCCTGGGCTTGGCGCCAGCAGCGGCGCCATTCGCTGGGATTCCGGGGCGCAGAGAGCGCTGGCCGCGGCGGCGGGCTGGCTCGCTGCGCGCCGCGACGTCGACGCGGATAAGATCGGCGCCTTGGGTTTTTCCATGGGCGGCGTGATGCTGGTGCGGTTTGCATCGGCGGATCGACGCGTGCGCGCCTTGGTCCTCGAAGGGACGCCTTCGAGTTTCGAGGACTACGTCGCCTATCATTACACGCGTTGGGGTCCGCTGAGCGAGTGGCCCGCGCGCCTGGCGTTGAGCAATTCGGATTTGCTGGACGAGGCGCTGGCTCCGGACCGCCTGATCGGCAAGGTCGCGCCGCGACCGGTATTTCTGATCGGCGGCGACCGCGACACCGAGGTTCCGGCGACGTTGGTGCGCAAACTTTACTCGGCTGCGGGCGAACCGAAATCCCTCTGGATCGTCCCGGGAGCGCAACACGGACGCTACCTGCAGGCGGCGAGGTCCGAATATGTGAGTCGCGTCACGGATTTTTTCGACGCGGCCTTGTTGCGGTCCGGTGTGCCGGCGAGCCGCCCTCTCAGGTGACCGGTTGCAGCGGGAGTGAGGCAGCGGCGCCGTCGGGGCGCGATTCGATGATCGTAAAGCGCCGTTTGATCCTGAGAAACGGCTTTTCGAGAAAAGCGTATGACAGCGCGGATATTGCGATCGTCATCCCCAGGGAGATGACGATGCGCAACGACGCGTGCAGGATGCCCGGATCGCCTCGCAGCAGCCGGTCGGTGATGAAAATGCAGGTGAGGTGATAAACGTACAAGCCGTAGGATATTCTGCCCAGGTACACGAGCGCGGGCGCACGGACGGGCATGCCGAGGAAGGCGACCAGGGTCGCGGCGCACGCGACCACCACCAGCGGATACTGGATGATGGTTTCCCAGGGATAGAGCCGGTCGGCCGGCTCCAGGCCGACCGAATGTCCGCGCACCGCGAATGCGGCGACCGCCGCGAGCAACATGGCGATGCGGGTCGCGACATGCAAATTCGGCGTCTTGCCCTTCAGCCACATTGAAACGAGCACCCCGGCGCCGATGGAATCGAGGTGGGCGAACGTGCTGGTCCAGATATGCCGGGTGCCATCGTGACGCCAAAGGGCGAGGTAACGCGAGAGGTTTGCGATGACGATGAGGCCGATCGCCACCGCGATCAGGCCGCGTCGCGGCAGGCGCTTCATGAGAGGCGGCCAGAACAGATAGAACTGTTCCTCCACGGACAAGCTCCACAGGGGTATCGCGACGTATCCCGCCCAGCCGAGGAAATAGAAGCTCCAGTTGCCGAGGAACACGGCGAACAGCAGCACCTGCGGCGAGCCGAATTCGCGGCCCGGGTTCAAGAACGGGACGGCCGCCGCCAGCGCGAGAAAGAAATAATACAGCGGCCAGATACGCAGTATTCGGCGAATGTAGAACGACTTTAGGCTGATCGTCCGGGTGGCGGTCTTTTCCCGTTCCAGGAGTTCCGTGATCAAGTAGGCGCTGAGCACGAAGAACAGGTCGACCCCATATGAACCCGCCCTGACCAGCGATGTCATCGCTTCGCCGATCAACGTCGGGATGTGGTGATCCGTCAAGGTCCGTTGCGGGATGCTCACCGCATGGACGGCGTACACGCCGAGGAATGCACAGAAACGGAGAATGTCGAGTTCCGGCCGATAGAATGCGGCCTCGCGTCGGGTCTTCATGCAGGATTACCGGGCGTACGCATCTTCAGAACAGCCCAACCACCCGTCCCTGTGCGTCGATGTCGATGTGGTTGGCGGAGGGTGTCTTCGGTAGGCCCGGCATCGTCATGATGTCGCCGCAGACCATGACGACGAACTCGGCACCGGCGGCGAGCCGAACCTCGCGCACGTTCACGATGTGCCCGGACGGCGCGCCGCGCAGCTGCGGGTCGGTCGAGAACGAGTACTGCGTCTTCGCCACGCATATGGGGTAATGGCCGTAGCCCTCGTCCTGCAGCCGCTTGATCCGCGCGCGCACCTTGCTGTCGGCGGTGACGTCGCTCGCGCCGTAGATCTTGGTCGCGACGGCGCGCATCTTGTCCCACAGCGGCAGCGCGTCCTCGTAGACGAACTTGAAGCCGTCGTGCCGACTCTCGGCGAGGTCGACCACGGCGCGCGCGACTTGCTCGGCGCCGGCGCCGCCGTCGGCCCAGTGGCGCGCCAGGATCACCGGTACCTGCAGGTACGACAGCCGCTTCTGCAGCAGATCGAACTCCGCCGGCGTGTCGAACGTGAAGTGGTTCACCGAGACGATGCACGGCAATCCGTAGTGGCTGCGCACGTTGTTGACGTGTCGCTCGAGGTTCGCGATGCCCTTCTCGAGCGCCGGCAGGTTCTCGCGATCGCACGCCTTGAGGTCGCAGCCGCCGTGGTACTTGAGGGCGCGGATCGTCGCGACCAGCACCGCCGCCGCCGGCTTGAGCGAGGCCTTGCGGCACTTGATGTCGACGAACTTCTCGGCGCCGAGATCCGCGCCGAAGCCCGCCTCGGTCACCACGTAATCGGCGAGCTTGAGCGCCGTGCGGGTCGCGAGCACCGAGTTGCAGCCGTGCGCAATGTTCGCGAACGGGCCGCCGTGGATGAACGCGGGGTTGTTCTCCAGGGTCTGCACGAGGTTCGGCTTCAGCGCCTCGCGCAGCAGCACGGTCATCGCGCCGTGCGCGTTGAGGTCGCGTGCGCGCACCGGCTTCTGGTCGCGCGTGTAGCCGATCACGATGTTGCCGAGCCGTCCCTTGAGATCCTGGAGGCCGGTCGCGAGGCAGAAGATGGCCATGACCTCGGAGGCGACCACGATGTCGAAGCCGTCCTGGCGCGGGTAGCCGTTGCCCGGTCCGCCGAGCGAGTTGACGATCTCGCGCAGCGCGCGGTCGTTCATGTCCATGACACGCTTCCAGCTGATGCGCCGTTCATCGATGTCGAGCTCGTTGCCATGGTGAATGTGGTTGTCGATCAGCGCCGCCAGCAGGTTGTTCGCGAGCGCGATCGCGTTGAAGTCGCCGGTGAAATGCAGGTTGATGTCCTCCATCGGCACGACCTGCGCGTATCCGCCCCCGGCGGCGCCGCCTTTCATGCCGAACACCGGCCCCAAGCTCGGCTCCCTGAGGCAGATCACCGCCTTCTTGCCGATTCGGTTGAGCGCGTCGCCGAGCCCGACCGTCGTCGTCGTCTTGCCCTCGCCGGCCGGCGTCGGGCTGATCGCGGACACCAGGATCAATTTGCCGTTCGGCCGCGGCGCGAGGCTGTCGGTGTATTCGAGCGCGATCTTCGCCTTGTAGCGGCCGTAGAGATCGAGCGCCTCGGGTGGAATGCCGAGCCTGGAGGCGATATCGGTGATGGGCTTCAGCGTGGCGCGTTGCGCGATCTCGATATCCGACAGCACGTGACATCTCCCGTCAGGCTCGTGATGGTCGAGCGTCTTCGTTAGAGTGTACCGGGCGGCACGGCGCCAATGGTGACACGAAAATCAGCCGAGCGGCACACCGCGCGGCAGTCCGCGCTCCGCGGCCAGCCGTTCGGCCCGGCGACGGCATTCCTCGATCGAAACCCGCTCGAGCCCGCCGGGCACCGCCGCCTCGATGCCGGCCTCGGTGACCACGAAGTCCATCAGCATGTCATGCGGTTGCGGGTGCGTCGTCGGAATCCGCGACAGTTCGAAGGCGTGCGCAATCGCGAGCGGGCGGGGCGTGAGCGCCGCCAGCGTCCGGTCGAAGAATCCGCCGCCGTAGCCGAGGCGATCGCCGCGGCCGCCGATCCCGACCGGCGGCACGAGCAGCGCGTCCGGCACGACCGCCGCGGTGCCGACCGGGATCGGCAGATCGTAAACGCCGGTGGTCATCGCGGCCCCCGGCCACCATTCGCGGAACTCGAGCGGCTGTCCCTCGGCAATGACCACCGGCAGCGCGAGGGTTGCGCCGCTCGCGCGAAACCCGGCCGCTACCGGCCGCGCGTCGAACTCGGCCTGGAACGGCCAGCATAGTCCCACGACCCAACCGGCGCCGAAGGAGAATGCCGCGCGCAGTTGGGCGGCAATTGCCTCGCTCCAGCGCGCGTGATCGGCCGGGGACGCGGCGAGGCGACGCGCGAGCAAGGCCTCGCGCTCGGCCTTGCGCCAACGGGCTGAGTTCAGGGGTCATTGGCTAATTGGCGAGGAGGACCGCCGTACCGGTTTTCCGCGGCATTCCCTTCTTGCGCCAGGAAGATGATCAGGATGACCCAGCCGATCAGCGGAATGAGACCGAGCAGTTGCCACCAGCCGCTGCGGTTCGTGTCATGCAGGCGGCGCGCGCCGACCGCCAGGGAAGGCACCAGTGTCACGAGCGAGACCAGCGTGGAGGCGGACCTGCCGAGGACGCCGGCCGCAAAGCTCGCGAGAATGATGAACAGCGCGTACCACCAAAACTCCGGACGTCTTGCCCGGCCGTTGAATTCCGCATATTTGGTGAAGCACAGCTTGACGGCGTCGCCGAATTTCATGGTTTCTCCCCCCACTTATTATGATGACGGCCCCAAAATCATAGCACGCGAGCGCGAACCCGAAGCCGCTCGGCCGCCCGGAACCAAAGGCGCCCGAGGCGATCCAAGCGGTCGGATTCCACAATCAACGGAGAGCATCGCGCCATGGACTACCAGACCGCCGAAAATCAAGTCGTTCAACTGCAAACCCAGGCCGACCAGGTGGCGCAGGGGATCAAGGGTCTCGCGGACAAGCTGCAAACGAAGGTCGCGGACCCGGGGCTCGCGCGCGAGCTCGTACTCGACCTGCGCGAGGCGGCGCTCGCCGTGCAGAAGCAGAACCAGACGACCCTGATGCTCGTCGAGCAGATGGCGCAATACATTCGGGCGCTCGAGACGCACTCGAATTCCGCGCAGCAGCCGAGCTTTCAGACGCGCGGCTGGGCCAGTCAGCCCTACGCCGCGAGCGGCGGCGGCTTCATGGGCAACGTCATGTCGGGCCTCGGCCTCGGCGCAGGCTTTGGGCTCGCGAACGATCTGGTCAGCAGCATCTTCAACGCGCTCTAGGTCGGCGGCCTGAAGCGGCCCATAGCCGCGCGCGCCGGCGCTGCCCGAGGTGCCCACGGAATATACGGATGGACGCACCATCCGACTGGTGCATGATGAGCGTCCAAGCACTGGCGCTGATCATCGTTCGGAGGCTTCGGCGTGGCTGATGTACGCAAGTCCGCACTCGGTATCGGCCCGAAGAAGCCGGAACTCGAGATCAACAAGCCGGAGCCGCGGCGGTTCTGGCGGCAGCCGCGGAACCTGTGGTGGCTATATCTGATCGCGATGCTGGGATCGATGTGGCTGTGGGAGGCGGCGCAGCGCTCGGCCGGAGTGCAAATTCCCTACAGCGAGTTCCTGCAACACCTGAACGCCCACGAAATCAAAGAGGCGACGCTCGGCGACCAAATCGTCAGCGGCACCTTGACCGTGACCGATCCGAGGACGCATCGGCCGCGCGAGTTCGTGACCGAGCGGCCGAACGACGACGCTTTGGCGCAGTCCCTCGCCGCGCATGGCGTCAAGTTCTCGGCCGCACGCCAGAGCCCCTGGCTGGTCGGCCTCCTGCTGAACTGGGTATTGCCGTTCGGCGCGATGTTCCTGTTGTGGAATTGGTTTGCGCGGCGCATGGGCGGCGGCAGCCGCGGCCTCCTGAACCTCGGCGCCAACCGGATCCACATCCATGCGGAAACGGGCGTGCGCGTGACCTTCGACGACGTCGCGGGAGCGGAGGAGGCGAAAGAGGAGCTGAAAGAGGTCATCGACTTCCTGAAGGATCCCACGCGCATTCAGGAGCCTGGGCGGCCACATGGTCAAAGGCGCACTGCTGGTCGGACCGCCGGGCACCGGCAAGGCCTTGCTGCGCGGGCCGTCGCGGCGAAGTGCGGCGTGCCGTTCTTCGGCGTCGAGCGGCTGCGGATCCGTCGGGTTGTTCGTCGGCGTCGGCGCGGCGCGCGTCCGCGAGTTGTTCGAGCAGGCACGCCGAGGCGCCGTGCATCATCTTCGTCGACGGAGACTGGACGCGGTCGGCGGCGCTCGCGGTGTCGGTCCGCGATTCGGCGGGCACGACGAGCGCGAACAGACATTGAACCAGCTTTTGTCGGAGATCGACGGCTTCGACCCGTCCACCGGCGTCGTCGTCATGGCCGCGACCAACCGGCCCGAGATCCTGGACAAGGCCTTGTTGCGCGCCGGCCGGTTCGACCGGCAGATCGTCGTCGACAAGCCGGACCTGGCCGCTCGCACGGCGATCCTGCGCCTGCATACACGCCGCATGAAAATCGGCGCGGAGGTCGATCTGCGCGTCGTCGCGCAGCGCACGCCGGGCTTCGTCGGTGCGGACCTTGCCAACGTCGCCAACGAAGCGGCGATCCCGGGCGGTGCGCCATGGACATGCGGCGGTCACGATGGCCGATTTCGAGGAGGCGATAGACCGCATCATCGCCGGACCGGAGAAGAAACATCGCGTATTGAACGCGGCGGAAAAACGGCGGGTCGCGGTGCACGAATCGGGACACACCTTGGTCGCCCTCAATGTGCCGACAGGGGAGCCGCTGCACAAGGTGTCGATCATTCCGCACGGCGTGGCCGCGCTCGGCTACACGCTGCAACTCCCGGTCGAGGAGAAATTCCTCGCCACCGAACAGCAATTGAAGGATCAGCTCGCGATTCTGCTCGGCGGGCGCGCCGCCGAGGAAATGGTTCTCGGCGAGGCTTCCAGCGGCGCGCAAAACGATCTCGAGCACGCGAGCGAGATCGCTCGCAGCATGGTCACGCAGCTAGGCATGAGCGAGAAACTCGGACCGCTGACCTACGGTCGGCGGCAGCAGCTGGTCTATCTCGGCGTCACCGGTGAGGAAGAACGCAATTACAGTGAAGATACCGCCCGCCTGATCGACACCGAAGTGCGCGCGCTGATCGAGGAAGGGCAGCGGCGCGCGCTCGAGGTTCTGTCGGCGCACCGAGCGGGCCTCGAGGCGTTGGCGGCGGCGCTGCAAGAGAAAGAGGTCATGGATCGCGAGCAGGTCGTACGCCTGCTGAGCGGCCATGCGGAACGGCCGCCGACACCGACACCGACACCGGCATCGCGGTGACCGGCGGAATCGCCGCATTCGCGCGGCCGCCGCGGCGTGCCAGCGCTCGGCGCTATGGCGCCAGTACAACCCCGCATTGAGGCGCGCCATCGCGGCCGTTAGGCTCGTCGAATCGTCGCAAGCACCGATAGTCATCACGGGACGGAATTTTCACCATGCGCCATCCATCCGACTCTTCGACCGCCGGCGCGCTGCTCGCCGCGTTCGCCGCGGCCTGCGTCGCCGGCTGCGGCGGCTCGCCTGCGCCCACGCCCACGCCCGCACCCGCACCCGCACCCACGCCCGCGGCCTCGAGCGCGCAGGCCGGTGTAGATCGGGACGCAGCAATCGCCGAACAGGAGGCCGCGCTGGCGAAGCGGGAGAGCGATCTCGCGCTCAGGGAGCGCGAGCAGGCGGTGGCGCAGCGCGAGGCGGAGATGGCCGCGAAGGAGGCCGCCGCAGCGCAGTCGAAGGCGAAAGCCGCGAGCGCGAAGCGCCTGGCCGCGAAAGCCCGCGTAGCGAGTACGGCCAAGCAGGCCAACGACAGCGCGGCGTCGTCCGGCGCCGGGCCGGCCGCCGCGGCGCCGTTGCCGCCGCTCGTCGTTCCCGCCGGTACGCAATTCGCCGCGGCCTTGACCGCCGCCCTGTCGACCAAGACGGCGCGAGTCGGGGATCCGGTGGAGGCTCGGGTTGCCGACGACCTCATGATCGACGGCCGGCGCGCGATCGCGGCGGGCGCATTGGTTCACGGCAAGGTGACCAATGTCATTTCCGGGAGCCACAAGATCGGCGGTGCGGCGGCGCTTGGCATGACCTCGATGGGCTGGACTGCGATACCGGGAAGCCGATCGACCGCGGTCTCCAGCACGGCAGCCCAGGGCGGGCGGAGAAGGAGGACACGGCGAAGATCTCGGCGGCGCGCTCGCCGGGGCGGTGCTCGGCAAACAGGTCGGTGACGCCAGGGGTCGGCTGATCGGCGGCGTGCTCGGCGGCGCGGCCGGCGCGGTGGTCGCGGAGAAGACCGGGAACGAGGTTGAACTGCCGCCTGGGACCACGGTCAATCTGGTGCTCGATGCACCGCTGACGGTCGGCCGCGACTGAACCTTCAGGGCTTTGCGTTGGCGGCGACCCAAGCCGCGAATGCCTGCATGAAGGTCCGCAGGAATGCGCGCGTCCCATCGTGGGCAACTGCCGGCCGCATCGAACAGCTTGTCCGCGCCGCCGTATAGACCTCCGGCTGCGGCATAGCCGGAACATTGAGAAAGACCAGCGATTGCCTGAGGTGGTGATTCGCGCCGAAGGCGCCCATGGCGCCGGGGGACGCGCTCGCGATCGCGCCGGGTTTGCCGCTCCATACGCTCTTGCCGTAGGGCCGCGATGCGATGTCCAGGGCGTTTTTCAGCACACCCGGAACCGAGCGATTGTATTCGGGAGTCACGAAGAGAACGGCATCGGCGGATCCTATTTCGTCGCGAAACGCGGTCCAGGCGGCCGGCGGACTCGCGTCGCAGTCCTGGTTGTACGGAGTCAGCTCACCGATCTCGACGATCTTCAGCTTCAGCGCGTCGGGCGCGAGCGACGCCAACGCATGCGCGACCTTCCGATTGATCGATTCCTTGCGCAGGCTGCCGACCAAGACGGCGACCGAGTATGTCGATTTCACCGCGCTATTCCTCCTCGTGCTAGCGAGTCGCGAAAAATGACTTGACCGCGGCGAAGCAAAACGGCGCCACGAGCGTCGCATGATACGCTTCGGCGACCGCAAAGGCGCCGCCGTCGGTGGCGCCTTGCGCGACGGCGGTCGCGGCGACGAGATCTTTCGCCAGCCCGAAGCCTTTCTTCAGGTTCGCATAGGGGTCATTGCCCGACGTCGTGGACTCGAGGTCGAGCACATCGAGCGAAGCGGACGTCGGCGCATGTGACGCCCAATATTCCTGCATCAGTTGCGTGTTGAACCAGAACACGATCGGGTCGAGATCACCTCCGCATAGTAGTACGGGCGCCGTCGGGACCCAGTTGCGCAGATCGTTCAGTTGCAACGCCCGGCGAAACGGCAGGCCGGCCGCCGGGGCCGCCGTTCCCGTGGTCATCGTTGGGAAGCCGCCATCGGGATTTGCCTCTGCATCCTGCAGGTAGCTGAGGCGATAGCTGTTCTTCAGCAGACTTACCGTCACCAAAGCCGAGAGCGAATACCGCTGCCAGGTTCGCCGGTACCGTCGGCGGCGTCATGTCGGCGAACGCCGGACTGGGGGGCGTCAAGCTGAAGAGCGCAAATTCGGGAAGCTTTCCCCTGTGCACACAGCTGACTCCTTAGAGCATACGGTCCCGACATCGGCGCCGAGGCCGTCACTTTCATGCCGGCCGATTCCATCGCGCGGTGGGTCGCCATCGCCACGTAACCGCCTTCCGAGTAGCCGGTAATGAAGAGCTTGCCGCCATCGATTCCTGGTCGGCGATCAAGTAAGGATGGTAAGGGAGCGTCGAAGTGTCATAGCCTGCGTAGTTCGGCGCCACGACGATGTAGCCGTGCGATGCGAATAGCGCCGCCAGGAAAAGAGTTTCCGTATTCTGCATATTCGCCATATCGAACGCCCGGTCCGTCGTCGTGCCATGCGCGTACAAGATGATCGGACGCGCACCGGTGCAGTTTGCACCCAAGCCGGTGGGAACCATGAGTGCGCTGGATCCCGTGGTGGCTTCGTTGGCGCCCCCGACCGTCGCGTACTCGATGTGATAGAGGAGAATGTCGCAGGTCGGCGTTCCGCTGAGAGACAGGAGCTGTGTATTGGTCAAGGCGTTGAGTTCGAGCAGCAAATTTGGCGCCGTCACCGTGGCGATAAGCTCGGGCGGGGTCTGCAGCAACGTTCCGCGCGTCGGATTCGCGTCGGCGCGGAGCCTGGGACGCCGCCGCTACCGCCACAGGAGGCGACCAGCAGTGCCGCCAGGGGAATCGCCAACAGGCGGATTGGACTCATGCGAATTGATGGTGAGCCGCTAGCCGCCCGGCGGACCGGCAGCCTGATACTCCGATAGCTCGCGGCGCAAGTAGACCTCCGAGGTCGCCGTATGACCGTCGGCGAAGCGTATCGAATACGGCAATCCGGTGACCGATGAGCCGGATGCGCAATAACGGATGAATGCCTCTGCGGTTTTGCATCGCGAACCCGCCAGACGCCACTTCAATCGCAGGTGGTCCGCGGCCGACTTGGAGCCGTAGGCCACACCGTTGCGGAAGAAGGCTGCATCCTTCAACGAATCGATGGCCGAGATGAGATACCGGATCTTCAGGGTCTCCGGCGCGGTCGCCGGCTGGGTGCCTGCAAACGCCACCCGACCCGTCAAAGCCGATGCCGCGACGAGATAACGAGCAGTTTTCATGGCGGTAGCGTTGTGCGCGCAACGCGGGCGCCGGCTCTGTTCGGTGGAGCACGCAGCGGCGCATCCGGGGCGATTGAGTCCGGTACCGTCCAGACCGGGCGTACGTGGCTGCGACAATGGCGCGACCACCGCCGATCGCAAGGAATCGCCCCAATCTCGTCCATCTCCGTCATACGCGTTCTCGTCGCTCGGGCCGGGTGCCGTGCCGCGCTCGCAATTGCCGTTTTGCTGGTGGCGGCATGTTCGACAGCGATGCCCGGAGCCGATTATCCCGCGGACCGCGTCCGTGGCACTCCTTCATCCCGAGAAGACCCGCCTCGGCAAACGAGTCCATCGGCGCGGCGAATGCCCACGACGGTCAGTCGGGATTTCGTATCATCAGCGACGGGGTCGACGGCTTTTTGATCCGTGTGCAAATGATCGATGCTGCCGAGCGGACGCTGGACCTGCAGTACTTCATCTTCCGCGGCGATCAAACCGGCCGTCTGTTGACCGATGCATTGGTGCGCGCGGCGGCGCGCGGCGTACGCGTGCGCGTGCTGGTCGACGACGGCGACACGGTTGCCGGCGATGAGCAGATCCTGGCACGTCGACGGACGTCCGATGATCGAGGTCCGGGTTTTCAATCCGTTCGCGTATCGGGGCCATGGCCGGCTGCGGCGCGGCATCGAGTTCCTGCTCGACGCCTCCAGACTCGATTACCGGATGCACAATAAGCTTCTCATCGCGGACGATTCGATCGCGCTCGTCGGCGGGCGCAACATCGGCAATCAGTATTTCCAAATGGACCCCGCATCGCAGGTCGCCGATGACGACGTCTTCTCGGCGGGTCCGATCGTCGCAACAGCTCTCGGCGACTTCGAGCGAGTATTGGAACAGTCGTTTCGCGATCCCCGCGCGCGCCCTGGCGCCTGCGACGCACCGCCGGGCAAGCTCACCAACCATCAGTGGAGGCAGCGCCGGCGCCATCAAATGCGGACGCTGGCGTCGCCGGGCATCGACTACACGGCGAAAATCGACAGCGGCGATCCCTATACCGACATGGTCTCCGGGCGTCTGCCGTTCGTGTGGGCCACGGCGACGGTGATCTGCGACAGTCGGAAAAGAAGCTCGTGCGCAGCGGGGAACGGAGCGGCCGACTGATGGAACGCGCGGTCGCGGTCGCTGCGGGCAACGTAAGGTCCGAGATGCTGGTGATCACTCCGTACTGGTGCCGGCGCCCGACGAGATGAAACTGCTGGCCGACATGCGGCGGCGCGGCGTATCGATTCGCATTCTCACGAACTCGCTCGAATCGGCGCGTGCGCTCTTGCCCCAGTCCGGCTACATGCATTATCGCATCCCGCTGCTCGAGGAGGGAGTCCAAATCTTCGAGCTACGCGCACGCCTCGGCAATACCAAGGGCAGCGGCCAAACCAAGCGGATATCGCGCTTCGGCGATTGTTCCCCCTGCACGCGAAGCAGTTCGTCTTCGACCGCAGGAGCGTGTTCTACGGCTCGATGAATTTCGACCAAAGGTCGCGGCATTTGAACACCGAAGTCGGCGTGATCATCGACAGTCCGGAACTCGCCGCCGAGACCATGATGCGTTTCGACGCCATGGTGACGCCTGAAAACGCGTATGCGGTCCGGTTGCTTGCGCCGGCGCCGGCGGTTGCCGGTGGGAGACCGCATTTGGTATGGGATACGGTGGAGACCGGAAAATCGATCGAATACGGCCGCGAGCCTGCGCGCAGTGCCTGGCAGCGGATGGGCGCGTCCACTGTCGTTGCTGCGAGTCGATGGGGGGATTGTCGAGTTTGGATCGAGGATCGCGATCCGCCGCGCGCCATCGGGGCGGGCGGCGGGGAGAGGCCGGGGACTGTAGCCTTGCCGTCAATAACTGTCTTTTCTGACCGTGATCCTGCTGTGTACGTCCTTGACTCCTTCGGTCGCGCGGGCAATCTCCACGGCTTCGTTGGCCACTTTTTGGGTACGAGCCGTGCCGTGGAGCCAAACCACGCCGTTGGCATCGGTATCGACATGAATCAGCGTAATGTGCTCGGCGGCGAGCTTCGTCGGTATTTTCGTCGGTGATGGCCGAATCCTTGACGAATGCCTTCGGTTCGGAGCGATCGATGTCCGAGTCACTGCCGGCGACGGCCGCGATGGGGCGATCAGCGTGCCGATGACGAGGAGCGTTGTTGCGATGCTTTTCATCATCGATGTCCTTGTTGAGTGAATAACGCGCATATGCGGTTGACGCCGGCGGCGTCGGTCTGCCACCGTACATACCGGCATGGTCCGTCGGCGCCGCGTCGTGCGTTGCGGCGGCGGCTAGCGCGGCGCGATCGATGCGCTGGCGAACCAAATGCAGAGGGCGCATGATGGCGACGCCATCCACACGAACCGATGGACGCCCGCCGGCCGATCAATCTATCCCACGGAAACAATGGATGCCGGACATCGTCAGCCCGCGACGGAACCGTCTCTTGGCGGCGCTACCGAATCGGCGTATGAACGGCTGTTGCCGCATCGGCCAACCGGCCCCGCTGACGCTGGGCAGGGTGCTGTACGAGTCGGGCGCGCATCTGGGTCATGTCTACTTCCCGGCCGACTCGATCGTTCATTGCTGTATGTGATGCAGGCTGGTTCGACGGCGGAAATTGCGGGGTGGGAAATGACGGCGTCATCGGCGTCTCTCTCTTCATGGCGGCGAGCAACGCCTAGTCCGGCCGTGGTGCAGAGCGCCGGCCGTGCCTATCAACTCAGCGGCCGGGTCCTTCAAGGAGGAATTTACGCGAGCCGGAGCGATGCAGCATCTGCTCCTTCGCTACACGCAGGCGCTCCTGACGCAACTGGCGCAATCCGCGGTCTGCAATCGCCACCATCGCTGGATCAGCAGCTATGCCGCTGGCTGCTGCTGAGTCGAAGCGTGCCGACGAAGTCAGCTGGCGATGACGCAAGAGTTGATGGCCAATATGGTCGGCGTGCGCGCGAGGGGGTAACCGAGGCGGCGGGAAACCTGCAAGATGCGGGACCATCAATCAGCGACCGTGGCCACATCGCGGTCATCGATCGCGCGGGGCTCGAGGCACGCACCTGCGAATGTTACGCGGTGGTCAAAAGGGATCCGACCGTTTGTTGTCCGGCGGTTCCGGTCCTTTACCCAACCCCGCCGGCCGGCCGCCTATGGTAATTGCGCGGCACGCGGGTACTCCAGGCCAGGTGTCTGCCGCCGCACATAGCATCCGCGCCGCTTCGCGTATGGTCGCGGATCGGCGGAGATTCGCGTCGTTCGTCGTGGCACACCGTCGGGCTCGCTTGATCGCCGAGCGTGAGCAGTGAACCGGCACTGCGTGCGGGGGGGTCGATGTCGGGTTCGAAAGGTGCCGCTCCAACGAATCGGCTGCTTTCCGCGCTGGCGGACGGGAGCAGACGGCGATTTCTCAGGGATTGCGAGTTGGTTGATCTGCGTTTCGCGACCGTCCTGTGCGAGCCCGGTGAGCCGACTCGATACGCTTGCTTTCCCCTGGAGAGCTCATTTCGCTGGTGACGACTCTGGCGGACGGCTCGCGGATGGAAGTCGGCATCGTCGGGGACGAAGGCATGTTGGGCACGTCGCTGATCCTGGGGGTCCGTCGGTCGCCGCAGCATGCCGTCGTGCAGGGCGCCGGCGCCGCAATGCGCATGACGGCGCCGGCGTTCCCGCGGGTACTCGACACGGATGACGTTCTGCGGCGCACGTTGCAGCGTTATGTCTGTGTGCTCATGCGACAGCTCGCGCAGACCACGGCGTGCAAGCATTTTCACCTCGTGGAGAAGCGGCTTGCGGGTTGGTTGTTGTCGACCCGCGACCGAGCGCACTCCAATCAATTTCGCCTGACGCATGAATTCCTGGCATACATGCTGGGGGTGCGGCGGGTCGGAATCACGCGGGCCGCCGGCTCGCTGCAGGCGGGTGGCCTGATCAATTACGCCCGTGGTCAAATTGAAATCCTCGACGTCGCGGGGCTGGAACGGGCGACGTGCCGGTGCTACTCGGATGGCAGGGCAATGTACGAGCGGACGCTCGGTTCGCCGCGCCATGCGCCGCGTTGGCGGTAAATGAAGATTCCGGCGATCGGCTTCTGCGCGAATTTTTGCATCGAATCGACCCGTTCTCCGTGGGGTATCGATGATTCGATCGAGAGGAACTGTTCAGCATCAGCGTCGAGGAAGATCGACGAGCTTCTCGCGCGGGCGCAAGCCGTCGCCGTCAGCCGCCGGCCCTCGTTCGCTCGATGCGCGGTCACCGCGGGACGAAAGCGCGTCGCGGTGGCCTATCGCAGCATCGCGCTGCGTCGGCCCTGGATGACGTGATCGACGCCGGCCGCAGATGGCCGATCCAAAACGATCATTTGGTGGATGACCAAATCCTGGCGGATGATGATGATTGTCGCCGGCAGTTTCCACGGCTAGCTCTCGAGCGGTGGGCGCCCTGTTGGTTGGATATCCGCGGGTGTTCGGCATCGCGTGGGCGATGTTGCCCACAGCCAGAGCCCGATTCGATCGATGCTGCGCCGCTTCGTACGTGTATCAGAAGATCGAGCCGCCGACCATCGGGGATCGTGATCGATCACGCTGGTGGATCGTGCTCGTGGACACCAGGTGGTGGTGGCTGCATCGTAGCGGGTGATCGCGTGCGTGGACGTGGATCGAGTAGCTGGATGAGTCGCTCGGCGGCGCACTGGTACGATGGGGCGGTCTGAGACGCTGAATGCGCCTCGGCGCGACGATGCGCCGAAATGTATCGGATGTGTCCGCGGCGCAGGTGGTCAGCGACTTCGCGATCAGTATCATGAGTGACGAACTGGCCTGCAATGGCTCGAACAACAGCTGCGCAGGAAACGATGTCGGAGCAAATGGGCGCCGACGAGCACCAGCGGCAGGGTGTCGAACTACGGCGCGCAACATCATCACCGAGCATGCGCCGGTCGCGGATCGACTGGCAGGAATCTTCGAAGACGTGAGCCGTCGATGATGTGCTTGTCGTAGTCAGCATTCGGCATGGATTCGTCACCGGAACCGATACCGGAGCGCGACGAGGAGTTGTGCGGCTGGGGGCAACTGGAACGGACGTCGCCCGCGCCGTGGTGGCGCTCGGCGCGCGGCGAAGATGCGCCGGAGCGAGAAACGCGAGCGGTGACCACCGCGCCGTCCCGCTGGTCGCCGGCGCGTTCGGCTTGCACGTCGGTCATCGCCAGCGATGCGTGGTCAGCCCACCGACGCCGTGATCGGTCCGGCGGCGACATCGGCGCCCGCGCCGAGACTGGTGCGTCGTCATCGCGCCGGTAGCGGGCTCGATCGGACCGGGATCTGGTGATGGCGATTGGCTGTCTCGGCGATGGTCGAAGGTGATCCGCCATCGATGTGGCGCGCTGCGACGCGTGGTCACGCGGGGATTATCCGTGACGTTGTTGCTGGTCTGGCGATCGTGGTACTGGATCTCCGGGGTGCAGTTCGTCCACCGCTGTCCTACCGACGCCGTCCGACGATCCGCCTGCTGCGCTCGAAGCTCAGCTGATCGGCTGGAGGCGGATCATCTGGCTCTCCGGCCGGCGGCGACATTCATCGAGGTTTCGGACTGGACCAATGCAGGCGACCTGAGGGACAGCGGACGATCCGCAAGCCGGGCAGGACGGCCGCCGAGGATCGTGCGCTCGAACCGCGCGGGTGGCCGCGTCGGTCGGCGAGCGGCTTGATCCGGTTCCACCGCCGGCGCTGGTGGAGAGCACCAGCGAACGGCGCTGCACGGGGTGGAAACGCAAACGCGGCAGCTTGGCACGATGAACGGCTGCTGCGCGGCGGCGACCGACACCCAGCTTCGTCGGCCGAGACGGAGATTGCCCTGTGCCGCCGCCGGTACCGCTTGTGGTCACCGTCGACGCCGATACCGTCCGCCGCGACAGTCGTGCGGCGCTTGATCGGCAACATGGCCGACTGATCGGTCGTTGTTCGACGCGGCGACCGGGCGGATCACCGCGGCAGTACGCCATTTTGCAGCCCTGCGGGCGCCGCTCGCCGCCCATTGCTTGGTAGGGTTGATCGCTTCCAGCGCCTTCGCTCCAGCATGACGGGATCGACCTGGTACAGTGCCGTGGTGCCGACGTGAACCAGGACCTGTTCGGCGCGTCGACGCCGGCAAAGGGATCGACGCATCGACGGTATCGCAACCGGGATTCGCGGACGGGTTCCGGATGGTCGATCGCTGAGCGACGAGACTGCTCGAGGGCATCCGCCCGTGCAGGGCTGGTCCGACATCGAAGTGGTCGAGGAGCTTCCCGGCGCGACGACGTCGCCGTGGCGCGCGCCGATCGGTGGGCGCGTGGAGATTGGGCATGATTCGTGGATCGTCGGTGCCGCGAGCCGACCAGGCATGGGTTGGCTGCCGTTGTCCGTGCTGTGGATGTTGCAGGATCTGCGTCGAAACGGCTGCTGCGCTGAGCAGCGTGGTGGCGCTTGATCTGGCGGGCCTGGTCGTTGCCGCTCGACGCCGCCCTGCTTTGGACCGGCGTCGTGGTCACGACCTCGCGTTGCCGGCATTGCTCCCCGTGTTCGCCGCCATCGTCCCGCGGCGCGGCGGCGTGATCGCCCGCAGTCACCTGCGGGCACTCCGGGATGATGCCTGGCTGGCAATCCTGCAGACGGCGCTCGCCGTCACCTTTCTCCCGCATCAAGCGTGGTTGATGACGGACGCCGTCGGGCGCACGCTGTATCGATTGTTCGTGAGCCGGCGGGATCTCGGAGTGGGTACGGCGGCTCAGCACAGCTCCAGCGATCGCCTCGACCTGCGGCGTTTACCGGCGCATGAGCCCGAGCGTGCATCCACCGCAATCCTGGCTCTCATTGCAATCGGCGCGGTCGGCGGGAAGCGTGGTGGGTCGCCATGCCATTTGTGATCCTGTGGATCGCGGCCCCGGCGGTGGCCGCCATATCAGTGTCTCGCCGCTGGTTGCAGGTCGATTGCAGGTGTCTGCAGTCGATGCCTGCCGGCGTTGCGTCTGGTTGCGCGACGCACCTGGCGGTACTTCGAGAGCCTTCGTACGCCGGCCAATCAGATGCTGCCGCCCGACGACTTCGAGGAAGATCCGCAGCCGGTGGTCGCCAATGGACATCCCCCACCAATATCGGCCTTTACCTGCTGTGCGCCGTCAGCGCACGCGATATCGGCTGGAGAGGCGCGCTCGAGGCAATCGAGCGGCTGGAGGCGACGCTGGCGACGATGCACCGGTTGCAGCGATTTCGGCGGGCAGTGTCTAGAATTCGGTACGACACGCTGACCTGCGTCCCTTGGACCCGCAGTACGTTTCCACGGTTGACAGCGGCAACTGCGGCCCATTTGATCGCGGTTGCCAACGCGTGCCGGTATTGGATTGGGAGCGGTCCCGAGCGCCGCGGCCGGCGTCGCGGGTAGGTCGAGGACGCGATGCTCCTGACGCGCCAGGCGCTGCGTGGTCGCCGATGACCGACGTAGTCGAAACGATCACCCGGTATCAACTCGAGGACTCGCCGACATCCTCGGCCGTGCGTTGCGGACCGTGGCGCGGCCGAAAGCGACCTCGTCACCGGATCGGCGGCCGTCGCGGCTATCGCGGCGCTTTGGAAGACGGCGCGCGGGCGCTGGCGGGCGAACACGACGATGCGGCGCACGCCGAGATGCTCTTTTGGGCCGAGGCGACGCGCGCAGCGGGTCAAAGTTGGCGGCGCGACCTGACGCGATCGGATGATGCATGGCGCGGCACTGGACGTACGGCTGCTCGCAATCGAAACGGATGCGCGTGCCATCGCGCTGTCCATGGAATTCGACTTCCTGCTCGATCCGCGAGAAAGCTGCTCGCAATCGGCTATCGTGCAGTGGACGGGACGCTCGATCCGAGCTGTTACGATCTATTGGCCTCGGAGGCGCGATTGGCCAGCTTTTTCGCCATCGCGAAAAATGACGTGCCGACCCGCCATTGGTTTCGGCTCGGTCGCGAGGTCACTTCGGTCGGGCAGGAGCGGCGCTCATTTCGTGGTCCGGATCCATGTTTGAATACTTGATGCCCTCGCTCGTCATGCGGGCTCCGGCCGGCAGCCTCCTCGAGCAGACCAGCCGATTGATCGTGCGCCGACAAATGAGTTATGGCGAGTCGCTCGGCGTTCCGTGGGGTATTTCCGAGTCCGCCTACAGCGCGCGCGACCTCGAGTTCACGTATCAATACTCGAACTTCGGCGTTCCAGGTCTCGGGCTGAAGCGTGGATTGAGCGAGAACGTCGTCGTCGCGCCGTACGCGACGGCGCTTGCGGCAATGGTCGACCCGCCGGCGGCCGCGCGAATTCGAGAGACTCGCGGCGATCGGTGCGCGCGGCCGCTATGGCTTCTACGGAGGCGCTGGATTTCACGCGATCCCGGCTTCCGGAGGGCGCCGATGTCGTCATCGTTCGCGCCTTCATGGCGCATCACCAGGGCATGACGATCGTGGCCATCGGCAACGTGCTGTTTGACGGCCTGATGCGCGCGCGCTTCCACGGCGAGCCGAGCGTACGCGCGACCGAGCTGCTGCTGCAGGAGCGTACGCCGCGCGATGTGTCGATTGCCCACCCCAGAGCCGAGGAGCTCGCCAACGCCGCGCGGGTCGGCGACGAACGATCCGCCGAAGTACGACGGCTGCACGGCGTGGACGACGCCACTCCGCAGACGCATCTTTTGTCGAATGGACGCTACGCCGTCATGGTCACGAGTGCGGGCTCCAGGCTACAGCCGATGGCAGAATCTGGGATTGACGCGCTGGCGCGAAGATGTGACGCGCGATGACGCCGGCAGCTACATCTTTTTGCGCGACATCGCGGACGGAGCCGTCTGGTCCGCGGGCTTTCAGCCGATCGGCGTCGAGCCCGACGGTTATCAAGTGACTTTCACCGAGGATCGCGCCGAATGATCCGTACCGACGGCGCGTTCATCACGACGCTGCACGTGGTCGTATCGCCCGAGGTCGATGCGGAAGTGCGTTGCGTATCGATCGCGAACACCGGCGGCGGATCTCGAGACATCGACGTCACCTCGTACAGCGAGCTCGTGCTGGCGCCGCCCGCGGCCGACACGGCGCATCCGGCGTTTTCCAAGATGTTCGTGCAGCCGAAATGCGTCGCCAAGGGTTCGTTGTTGCTCGCGACGCGGCGGCGGCGCGACCCGAACGAGCCCGAGATCTGGGTTTCGCACCATGCGGTGGTGGAGGGCGACACTGGACCGCCGGAATTCGAGACCGATCGAGCCCGCTTTCTGGGTCGAGGGCACGAAATCCACGGTCCCGTTGCGGTCATGGATGGCGGGCGATTGTCCAATTCCGTGGGCACGGTCCTCGATCCGATTTTCGCGTTGCGCTACCGGGTGCGAATCGCGCCGGGCGCTACGGCGCGCCTCTCGTTCTGGACGGCGGCGGCATCCTCCCGCGCCGCCGCCTTGGCGCTGTACGACAAACATCATGAAAGCAATGCGTTTGTGCGCGCGGCGACGCTGGCGTGGACTCAGGGGCAGGTGCAGCTGCATCATCTGGGCGTTACGGCCGAAGAGGCGATTCTATTTCAGCAGATCGCCGGTCATGTGATCTACGCGGACGCGGCCATGCGGCCCTCCTCGGAAGCAATTCGACGGGGCGCCGGCACCGCCGCGGCGCTCTGGGCCCAAAGCATCTCCGGCGACCTGCCAATCGTACTGTTGAGAATCGACCACCTGGAAGATATCGCCGTCGTTCGGCAGTTGCTGCGGGCGCACGAGTACTGGCGGCTCAAGCAACTGACCGTCGATTTGGTCATTGTGAATGAACGAGGGTCCTCCTACGTGCAGGACTTGCAGGTGGCGCTGGAGACCTTGGTGCGCATGAGCCAGTCGCGACCGAGGATCGGCAATGACGGAGCCAAGGGCTCGGTGTTCGTGCTGCGCGCGCGGACTTGCTGCCTGCGGAAACGCGCGGCGTGCTGGCGTCGGCCGCTCGCGTGGTGTTCGTCGGGCAGCGCGGCAGCCTTGCCGAGCAGCTCGAGCGCCGAACGAAGCCCGGGAGCGTCGCCCACGGCACCCGGTCCGTCGCGGATGGATCTGAAGTACTCCCCGCGCGCGGCGGAGCCGGCGCAATTGCAGTTCTTCAACGGCGTTGGCGGATTCTCCGCCGATGGACGCGAGTACGTGACCAGCCTCACCGCCGAGCAACCGACGCCGGCGCCGTGGATCAACGTCATCTCCAATCCGCAGTTCGGCTTTCAGGTCGCGGTTGAAGGCGGCGGTTATACCTGGTCGGTCAACAGCCGCGAAAATCGATTGACCCATTGGAGCAATGATCCGGTGGTCGACCGACCGGGCGAAGTGCTGTATGTGCGCGACGAAGAGTCCGGAGCGCTTTGGGGGCCGACGGTCTCGCCGGTGCGCGACACGACGGCACCCTACCGCGTTCGACACGGTCAGGGGTATAGCCGTTTCGAGCACAGCGCCCACGACATTTCACTCGAGCTCGTGAGCTTCGTGCCGCTGGCCGATTCGGTCAAGATTTGTCGCCTGACCGTCGGCAACCTGTCGAACCGCCGGCGGCGGCTTTCCGTGACGGCATACGTGGAATGGGTGCTCGGTGCGACGCGGCTCGCATCGGCGCCGCACATCGTCACCGAGATGGACCCGCAAACGGGCGCGATGTTCGCACGCAACCCATGGAACCGGGTCTTCGGTTCGCGCGTGGCGTTCGCGGATCTTGCCGGTCGGCAAACACAATGGACCGCAGACCGGCGGGAGTTTTTGGGGCGCCATGGAAGACTCGAAAGTCCGGCCGCGCTTGCCTCCAGGGCGCCGCTGTCGAGACGGGTCGGCGCCGGGCTCGACCCTTGCTGCGCCTTGCAGGCGCCGATCACGCTGGGCGCGAACGCAACGACCGAAATCGTCTTCTTGCTGGGCGAAGCCGGCTCGGCCGGCGAAGCGCAAGCCTTGCTGCTGCGTTATCGATCGGCAAACCTGGACAGCGAATTGCAGTTGGTCATCGACCGATGGGATGAAGTCCTGGGCGCGGTTCAGGTGAAAACGCCCGATCTGTCGATGGATATCATGCTCAATCGATGGCTGCTGTATCAGACGCTCAGCTGCCGGATCTGGGCGCGCTCCGCGTTCTATCAGGCGAGCGGCGCATACGGTTTTCGCGATCAGCTGCAGGACGGCATGGCGATCGTGATTTCCAAGCCGGCCATCACCCGCGAGCATCTGCTGCGGGCCGCAGGGCGCCAGTTTCCGCAAGGCGACGTACAGCATTGGTGGCTGCCGCCCACGGGGCAGGGAGTGCGCACCCGCATCGCCGACGATCGGATCTGGCTTGCGTACGCGACGGCTCATTATCTCAATGTCACCGGAGATGCATCCGTTCTGGAGGAAAGCGTCGCCTTCATTGACGGGGCCGCGCTACGGGACGGTGAGCACGACGCCTTCTTCGAGCCCGTGAGGACCGACGAGACCGCGAGTCTTTTCGAGCACTGCGCGCGCGGCCTCGATGACGGTCTTGCCACCGGCCAGCACGGCCTGCCGCTCTTCGGCACCGGCGACTGGAACGACGGCATGAGCCGCGTCGGCGAGCAGGGACGCGGCGAGAGCGTATGGCTCGGCTGGTTCTTGCACGCGACTCTGGTCGGCCTTCGCATCGGTGGCGAATTCGCGCAACGAAACGATGCGCGCAGCGCGATGGCTCGCGCATGCGGCGGCGCTGCGTGAATCGCTCGAGCGTAACGCCTGGGATGGCGCGTGGTATCGACGCGGGTATTTCGACGATGGTTCCCCGTTGGGGTCGGCGGACAGCGATGAGTGCCGAATCGATTCGATTGCCCAGTCGTGGGCGGTGATTTCCGGTGCGGCGGATCCCATCCGTGCCGCACAGGCGATGACTGTGGTCGATGAACAGCTGATCCGGCGCGCCGACGGCGTGGCGCTGTTGTTTGCGCCGCCTTTCGACCGCGGTTCGCATGATCCCGGATACATAAAGGGCTACCCGCCGGGACTGCGGGAGAACGGCGGACAGTACACCCACGCCGCGACATGGTCGGTCATTGCGTTCACGAGACTAGGGCAGGGCGACAAGGCGGCAGAACTGTTCTCTCTGTTGAATCCGATCAACCATACCAACACACGCACCGGCTTGCGGCGCTACAAAGCCGAGCCGTACGCAATCGCTGCGGATGTCTATTCCGTCGCACCGCATGTCGGCAGAGCCGGGTGGACCTGGTACACGGGCGCGGCCGGTTGGCTGTACCGGGCCGGACTCGAGGGAATTCTTGGCTTCCATCTGCAGGGTGATCAGCTGCTGCTGACGCCCTGTGTCCCGAAGGCGTGGCCACGCTTCGAGATATCGTTCAGGTATCGGTCCGCTCGCTATGACATCGTCGTCTTGAATCCCGGCGCGGTCAGCTGCGGCGTGGCATGCGCAGCCGTTGACGGCGAGTCTTTGCTCCCCGGGGAATCGAGAATTTCATTGCGGGACGATGGCATCACCCATCATGTGCAGCTGACGCTCGGCGGAGCCGAGAACGCCGCGAGCCAATGCGACATGCGATAATGATAAGAACTGCCGCTCGGTGCTTCCGTGGTGTGGGTCAGTCGTGGAACGCCAGCCACGCGATGCGGCCCGACGCCGCCGGGGATTTCGTAGAGAACGCAGACGGCGCGATCCTCCGGGACGCGCACGGGCAAGTCGAATGTCACCGTCACACGCGCCCCCGCTGAGCGGCCCTCACGCGTTTCGACTTCCCGACGAATTGCGACGGTCAACCGGTTCACGACGAGTGGCCGTGCCTCGTCTGCCGGCACGTCGACGCTCGTACCTTCCCCGCGTAACTCGTTCATCGCGATCTTCCTCAATGCATGGATGCTGGATTGGCGCCGCCGAGCCGTGATTGGTCTCGAGCAACCTGGGCGACCGTGGGCACACTAAGGTGTGTCCATTTGCGACACCGTGCGCTGGCACACATAGTCAATCATGGCCGATACCCTGCGGCGGCGGTGCCGCGATGCAACGCGTCGTGCGGTTCCGGGAAGGGTGGTCTATCCTTCACGCTGAGGTAATCGCGAGGGCGTTGTGATGGCGCGCCGGCTGTGGATATCGTGGGCCGTTGTCTTCTGCATGCTGTCGGCGCGCATGGCGTGTGCCGCTGTGACGCCTGCGCTCGCCGATCACGCGGCATCCACCCGCGTGGTGGCGCAGCTCGCGCTGGATGGTCCCATCGGCCCGGCGGTGGCGGAATATTTCGACGACGCCTTGCAGCGTGCGGTGGCCGACGGCGCGGCGGCGATCGTGCTGCGCCTGGATACCCCCGGGGGGCTGTCGGACTCGATGCGGCAGATCATCGCCGCCATGCTCGCCTGCAAGGTGCCGGTGCTGGCCTACGTGGCGCCGGGCGGTGCGCGCGCCGCTTCCGCCGGCACCTACATCCTCTATGCCGCGCAGATCGCCGCGATGGCGCCGGCGACTCATGTGGGTGCGGCGACGCCGGTCAGTCTCACCGGCGGCACGCCGATGCGGTTGCCGAAAATCGCGGACCCACCGGCGACCCCGGCCGACGATGGCGACGCCGAGTCGCACAAGGTATTGAACGATTCGATCGCCTACATCCGCTCGCTGGCGCAACTGCGCGGACGCAACGCCGAATGGGCCGAACAGGCGGTGCGCGGCGCAGCCACGCTGACCGCCGGCGAGGCGGCGAAGTTGCATGTGATCGATTTCGTGGCGACCGACGTTTCCGATCTCCTGGCGCAGGCGGATGGCCGCGAGGTGCAGGTCGGGGATCGCATGGTGCGCTTGCGGTTGCGCGGGGATGTCTGTGCGCGATTACCCGCCGGGCGCGCGCTCCCGCTTCCTCGCGATCATCACCAACCCGACAATCGCCTACTTGCTGCTCCTCGCCGGTATCGTCGGGCTGTTCCTCGAGGCGACCCATCCGGGCGTGCTGTTGCCGGGCATCGCCGGCGGCATCTGCCTGCTGGTTGGCTTGTACGCACTACAGCTACTGCCGGTGAACTACGCGGGACTCGCGCTGATGGCGCTCGGCATCGGCCTGCTCGCGGCCGAGGCGGTGACGCCGACCTTGGGTGCACTCGGCATCGGCGGAGCAATCGCGTTCGTCGTGGGTTCGCTGATGCTCATGAATGCCGGCGTGCCCGGCTACGGCGTCAATCTTGGCGTGATCGCCGCCATCGCGGTATGCGCCGCCGGGGTTCTCGCGCTGATCGTGCGGCTCGTGGTCCGCGCACGGCATTCACGCCAGTTCATCGGCGACCAGGCGATGCTCGACGAGGTCGCGGATCTGCTGGAGCCGATCGCCGCCGGCGGCGAAGCCTGGGCGAGTGTGCGCGGAGAGCGCTGGCGGGTGCGCTGCGAGAGCGCGTTGCCGGCGGGCGCGCAGGCTCGCATCGTGCGGCGGCAGGGCTTGCTGCTCTGGGTTGCGCCGCGTTGAGCGGCAATCGATGGCGATACACAGGAGATGGCCATGTTCTATTTTGGCGGTATGCTGGTGCTGTTCGGCGCATTGCTGCTGTTCGCATCGGTCAAGGTCTTGCCGGAGTATCAGCGCGGCGTGGTGCTGACGCTGGGCCGTTACACGGGCACCAAGGGGCCGGGGCTGGTGCTGCTCATCCCCGTGGTGCAGCGGATGATCCGGGTGGATCTGCGCATCACGGTGATGGACGTGCCGCCACAGGACGTGATCTCGCGCGACAACGTGTCGGTGCGCGTCAACGCGGTGGTGTATTTCCGCGTGGTCGAACCGGACAAATCGGTGCTGCAGGTCATGGATTTCTTCCAGGCCACGAGCCAGCTCGCGCAGACGCGGCTGCGGTCGGTGCTCGGACAACATGAGCTCGACGAGATCCTGTCGCAGCGCGAATCGATCAACCGTACGCTGCAGACGATACTCGACGAGGCGACCGATCCCTGGGGCATCAAGGTCGCCAACGTCGAGATCAAGGACGTCGACCTCAACGACACCATGGTGCGGGCGATCGCGCGCCAGGCCGAGGCCGAGCGCGAACGCCGCGCCAAGGTGATCCATGCCGAGGGCGAGATGCAGGCCGCAGAGAAGCTGCGCGATGCCGCCGCAATGCTGTCGCAGCAGCCGCAGGCGCTGCAGCTGCGCTACCTGCAGACGCTCGCCGACATGTCGAGCAGCGGCAAGGCTTCGACCATCGTGTTCCCGCTGCCGCTCGATCTCATCAAGCCGCTGCTGCAGGCGTTGCCGTCGAAGCCGGCATGACGCGACCGCCGCATGGGCGCCCTGGTCCCGCGCGGCGCCGGCCGGTTGGACTCCGGCGCGTCAAGCTCGGCGAACGCGAGGTCATCACGCAGGGCATCGCGCCCGCCGTGCTGCAGGACCTTTACCACTATTTCATGACGGTCAGCTGGCCGCAGCTGTTCGGCACGTTCGCCGCGTTCTTTCTGGCGTTCGACGTTCTGTTCGGCTTGATCTACTTCCTCGTTCCCGGATGCATCGCGAACTTGAATCCGCCCGGCTTTCCGGGCGCATTCTTCTTCAGCGTCGAAACGCTGGCGACGGTCGGTTATGGCGACATGCATCCGCAGACCCTCTATGGCCACGTCGTCGCGATGATCGAGATATTCATCGGGCTCATGTCGCTCGCGCTGATCACGGGCATCATGTTCGCGCGATTCTCCCGGCCCAGGGCGCGTTTTCTGTTCGCAAAGAGCGCGGTCGTGCGGCCAATCGACGGCAAGCCGACGCTGATGTTCCGCGCGGCCAATGCGCGTCAGAACATCGTGCAGGAGGCGTCGGCGCAACTGCGCATGCTGCGCGACGAGGCGACCGAGGAGGGCTACCGCATACGCCGCATCACCGATCTGCCGCTGGTGCGTTCCCAGCATCCGCTGTTCGTCCTCGGCTGGAACATCATGCATGTCATCGACGATGCCAGCCCGCTGCAGCGGGAGACGCCGGAGTCGTTGCGCGCCTCGGAGGCCGCGTTCATCTTGAGCGTCAGCGGCACGGACGAAACGACGGGCCAGGTTCTGATGGCGAGGGCGGAGTATCGCGGCGGGGACATTCGCTGGAACGAAACCTTCCGCGACATTCTCGAAGTCAAGGAGGACGGCACGCTGCACTTCGACTACGGCAAGTTCCATGACGTGGAGCCGCTGGAGAATTCCCCGGCGAAGAGTCCGGGCGATCGGCAACGGCGCCCTAGTTGACCATGCCCGGGACGGCGCGCACGCCGAGGATCACTTTTTCGCGGCGCCGGCGTTGCGTTCCGCCATCGATTTGCTCCAGTTCGCGAGTGCCTCGACCCGCTTGCGCGCGCCTTCCGGGTCCGCCGACATCGGCAGGATCGAGTTGACGATGTCGGCGAAGTGGCGCTCGAGGCGCTCCTTCTCCTCGGGATAGGGAATGATGTAGAGCTGGTCGGCTGCCATCGCGGCTTTCGTGTGGCGCGCGAGTTCTTCCGGGTCCATGCCGTGCGAATGGATCTGGCGCAGGGACGCGATCGTATCCTCGTTGACGTTGTACCCGGTCTTCGCCAGGTGCGCCGGACGCGTGAACGTCGCCTCGGCGATGTTCGATTTGATGTTCGCGGGACACAGCACGGACACACCGATGCCGTACGGCCGCAACGCCACGTGGTAGCTCTCCATCAGGCTGATCGCGGCCGCCTTGGCCGCACAGTAGATCGACGCCATCGCGCTGCCCTGGAAGCCGCCGACCGAGGCGGTCGTCACGATGTAGCCGCCTTTGCCGGCCGCGATCATGCGCGGCACGAACGTCTGCATGCCGTTGACGACGCCGCCCAAGTTCACGCCCATGACCCAGTCGAAGTCCTCATAGGTCGACTTTTCCACCGGGCCGAAGGTGTTGACGCCCGCGGTGTTGAACAGCAATTGCGGCGGCGTGCCGAATACGCGCTCGACCTCGTCGGCGGCGCGTGCATAGGCCGCGCGGTCGGTGATGTCGAGGACGATCGTGTGCACGCGCACGCCGCGCGCCGTGAAGTAGCCCCGCGCTTCGTCGAGCGGCTTCGGACGCACGTCGACGAGCACGAGGTCGCAGCCGGCTTCGGCGAATACCTTCGCCTGGCCGAGCCCGGCGCCGGAGGCGCCGCCGGTGATGAACGCGAGTTTGCCCTTGTAGTCCTTCATATATGTCCTTCTCTGAATTTAAACCGTACCGGATGTGCCTTCGCCGTCCGCCCCGGAATCGGCGCCCCTGACATTCAAGGTCGCGACCATGGCGAGGGCCATGATCAGCAGCAGCGCGGACAGCGCGAGCATCGCCAGCCGCCGCAACCGGACCACGCGCCGCGGCACGACGGCGGTGGCTTGGTCCACGGGTGCCCGCAACGTCGACGCGTAGCCCCAAAGCGCGGCAAGCGCCGCGGTCAGCCCGGCCGCCACCGCGCACGCGACCCATATCATCACCTGATCGGTGATCGGTGCGTCGATGTAGGCGAACCAGGCGAGCGCGACGGCGAGCACTCCGAGCGCGAGGCCGGCGATATAGCGCGCTGCGGCACGCTCCGCCGCGATTGGATCGTTCACGTCAGGCACTCACTCCGGGTGGAATACCATCAATCATACGCGATCCGCGCGGGGCGGAAACTCGCGAGGTTGTTCGCTCATGGGTAAGTTCGACGCATCCCTTGGGCTATCATGGCCGTTTTCGCGGTGTGCACTGACGGAGGCGCGCGTGATTGACGTCTATTTCTGGCCCACGGGCAACGGCAAGAAGATCACCATCATGCTCGAGGAGTGCGGGGCGAAGTACAACGTCATCCCGATCAACATCAACAAGGGCGACCAGCACAAGCCCGAATACCTGGCTATCAGCCCGAACGGCAAGATGCCCGCGATCGTCGACCACGATGCCCCCGGCGGGCCGATCACGATCTTCGAGTCGGGGGCGATCCTCGAATACCTCGGGGGCAAGTTCGGCATGCTCCTGCCGCAGGACTTGCACGGCAAATTCCGCGTGCTGCAGTGGGTGTATTGGCAGGTCGGCGGCCTCGGGCCGATGGCCGGTCAGGCGCACCATTTTCTGCGCTACTCACCGCAAAAGATCGAATATGCGATGCACCGCTTCCAGACGGAAGTCGCGCGCCTGTACAAGGTGCTCGACGGCCAGCTCGCGCGGCACGAATACATCGCCGGCGACTACTCGATCGCCGACATCGCGGCCTGGCCGTGGGTGACGCGTTACGATTGGCAAGGCCAGGACCTGAACGACTTCCCCAGCGTGAAGCGTTGGTTCGAGGCGGTCGGCGCCCGGCCGGCCGTGCAGCGCGGCGCCGCGGTCGGCCAGGATTTGACGAGCTTCGCGCAGCCGATGTCCGATGCCGACAAGAAGCAGCTGTTCAACCTGCGCGACCAGGATTTCAAGCAGCCGGGCTGATGAGGCCGGGCCGCCGCTGCGCCGCAGGCTGATCGCCTGGCCGGCGTGCGCCGTAGATCGCCGCGATTTGGACTTTTCTACTCACGAGGCGCGACGACGGCGATCGAGAAGTCGCGGCCCTCCCAGCGGCCGGCTTCCGGCCAGTAGAACGTGAATTGCACGCTGTCGCCGGGCTTCAGGCCGCCGGTCGGCAGGCGCGCGACGTGGCCGAGACCCCAATCTTCGGTTGCACAGTCCCCCGGGTTCCGCCAACCGTCGACGCCCCAGCGAATGCGAGCGGGTACCTCCGTGAGAATACACAACTCCTGACCGGCACGCAGATGGCGGCGCGGATGACGAAAGCGCCACAGTAGATGCGCGGGCGCGGCGCGGCTTCCGGCGTAGCGTTGCCAGGTTTGCGTCGGCGCATCGACCGGACGGCCCAAGCCGAGGCTCAGACACAGCTTGACGAATTCGGCATGCGCCCAGACGAGCGGCATCGCCGAGCCGCTGGGGCGCCCCGGTTCCAATCCATATTCGGGAATTGCCGTGCCGTCCCAGACCTGTTCCGGCAGCAGCCCGCCGGGCCCGGTCATCGCCGCCATCGCCGACAAATAGACCTGCGTGTCTTCGCCCGCGAGCAAGCCATAGTGGCCGCGCTCGCCGGTCAAGAGCGGCCAGCCGCGGCCGCGTCCGGACCCATCGAAGGGCCGGCCGTCGGCGTGCTCGCCGTAGCCGTCGTCGTTGTATCGATGCCAGACCGGGCCGCTCGGCGTCTGCGTCATGAGCAGACGGTCGATCGCTTGCACGCTCGCGACGATGCGCGGATCGGAGGCATTGCGCAGGCCGTAACGAACCAGTTGCAGAAAGTCGGTGGCAATCTGTTCGTCGGCGGCAAGATCTCGCTCCACGCGGCGGTTCTTGATCAGCAGATTTTCCTGCTTCGCGCCGTCGCGATGGATCAGCACGTCGGCGGGCGCGGTGCGCATGTAATAGCCCGGCACGCCCAGGCGCTTTGCGAGCGGCGTGTTTTCGGCCCAGCACCAGTCTTCTATATTCGCGTTCCAATCGTCGGCGACCAGCAGCGCGACCGCGGCCGCGCGGCCGTCGAGAAAAGACGCGCCCTCGACGAGCGCGCCGATCGTGACCGCCAGCGTGAATGCGTTGATGCCGGCGTCCTCTTCCCAGCGATCCTGGCTCGTGACCGGGCCTTCGCGCACGATGAAGCGCAGCGCGCGCATGATCATGTCGCGTACTGGAATATCGCCGAGCGCATTGCGCTCCTTCAACGCGGCAGCGAGCAACACGGGCAATGCGGTTTCGTCGAGTTGCACGCCTTGCCAGAACGGCCGGCCGCCGAGCCACTGGTTCTGCAGCCAGTGGCCGTCAGCCTGCTGAGTCGCGGCGAGATAGGCGAGAACGTCGCGAGCTTCGTCGAGCGCGCCGAGCGCGATCAACGCCCCAGCCGACTCCACGAGGTCGCGCGCCCACACCAGGTGATAGCCGCCGCGGCTCGCGCTCGCTTCGCCCCAGGGCACGGCCAAGCTCGCGACCATCGCGCCGCGAAACGTGCGGTCGCCGTGAACTTTCAGCACGCTCGCCGATCGCGCGAGCAGCCGCGTCTGGTCCGCGTCGAGCTCGGGCGAGAGTCGGTCGCGCCAGCGCTGCGTCGCGCGCCACTCGCGCCAGCCGCCGAGGTACTTGGCCCAGGCGGCATCGAAGCCTTCCATCAGGCTGGAAAGCGCGAGCGTGGCGGCTGCCTCTTTGCTCGTGGCCAAGCCAACCGCGAGGCAGCCGCGCCGCGCCAGCGCCGCGCCCAGGGCGACCTCGCCGGGACCCGCCGCGGCATAGGACCAGCAGGTGCGGCCGTGACGAGAGAAATCCTGCCACAGGTCGCTCGCGCCGACCGCACCGACGGACCGCTGACCGCACTGGATGGCGCCTTGCGGATCGCGCGCGAGCACTGCGAGCCCGAACGGTCCCTGCTCCGCCCACAGCACGGGATGGCCGCGCCAGTCCTCGGCCCATGCTTCATTCTGATCGGCGTCGCCGCCGAGGCGCGGAGCGAGCAGCACGTGCGGCATCAGGGTTTCGTCGCCGTCGAGCACGTAGTCGATCAATAGGACGTCGCGGCTCGGGTCGGTGCAGACGCGCAGCGTCAACGTAAACCGCGGATGACTGTGGATGATCGTTGCGGCCGGAATGTCATCCTCGGCCCACTCTACGCGGTATTGCCCATGACGGCGCAGCTCGCACCAAAAGCCGGCGTTGTCGGCGACGATGAAGCCCAAGTCGCGGATTTGCGGGATGTCGATGCGCGGGTAGTAGACCTCGCTGAGCACGCCCTGGGCGAGGGTGAACCAGACGCGACTACTGCCGATGGCGGTGCCGACCAGATCCTTGCGAGCGCAGGCCCACACCGGCGACGGATGCAGATTGGCGGGCGCATGACCGCGCGGGGTGACGACTGCCATCGGGATTCTTCCTGTGGTCTTGTTGTAGGCTCACCGAACTAGACCCGCGGACGGCGGCATAAGTTCATCGCGTGCGGCGCCGGCCGGGCACCTTGACCGGATTGCAGCGGGGGGATCATTCTTCGTGCCGCCGAATCCCGACACAACAAGCCGCTCCCCATGGACCGCGAAGTTCTGAAGAAATTGGAGAAACGCCTCGGTCCGCTGCACGCGAAACAGCGGCTCGGCATCGAGAGCGATCACGAAGCCCGGATCTTCGGCCAGGGGTTGGTCTTCTTCCATCCCGAGAACTTGCGCAAGGCCCGTGCCCTGATCCGCGGCGTGCTGATGCTCCTCGGCCTGTATTGGCGCGGCCGGCGCAATGCGGCGCGCGTCGAAGTGAAGTACAACCCGATCGTGTTCAAGAATCTGCCGCCGAATTTCGACGGGTTCACCATCCTCCATATCACCGACATTCATGTGGAAATAAGCCACGCCGCGATCCGCTGGGTCATCGAACGCGCGCCTTCGCTAAGTTACGATATCTGCGTTCTGACCGGCGATTACCGCAACAAAACCCATGGGCCGTACCACGCGACACTCGAGGGGTTGAGGGCGCTGCGCTCCCATCTCAAGGATCCTGTTTACGGCGTGCTCGGCAATCACGACACGATCCGCATGGTCCCCGCAATGGAAGAGATGGGGATACGGATGCTGCTCAACGAATGCGAGACGATCGCCCGCGGCGATCAGCGGATTCATCTCGCCGGCATCGACGACGCCCATTATTACCGCATGGACAATATCGAAAAGGCATCGGCGAAAATTCCCGCGGGCGAATTTTCGATTTTGCTTTCCCATACGCCGGAAATTTACCGCCACGCCGCCCATGCCGGATTCGATCTGACGCTGAGCGGCCACACCCATGGGGGGCAAATCTGCCTCCCCGGCTCGATCCCGATCATCCTGGATGCCGATTTGCCGAGGCATATGGGTGCGGGCGCTTGGAAGCATCACGACATGATCGGCTACACCTCGCGCGGCGCCGGCACCTGCATTATTCCGGTGCGCCTCAACTGCCCGCCGGAGATCACGCTGCATCAATTGCACCGCGCGTAGGCGCGGAAGTGCGTCAATATGGCCGGTCGCGGAGCTTGACCTTGAAGAGCAGCCGCGAGAGCAGCAATTCGCCGAAGAAAAACAGCGCGACGCCGACCGTCATGTCCGCGATCGAGAGCGTGAGCGGACCGGCGCAGGCGATCATCGGCAACAGGGCTTCCGGAATCTGATCGAGACCGAGCGCCCGGCTGCTCGGCCGCAGCTTCATCCGGCGCTTCACGAAGCTTGAAAACAGGTCGCCGATCATGGCAGCGGCCGCGGCCAAGACGCCGGTTCGCCAGGAAACGCCGAGCAGCGGCGCCAAGGCGGCCGTCACGGTGAGAGACAGCACAATCCCGCGGAGCGTTTTCGACGCGCCGAACAATGGCTGGCCGTCGGTCAGTAGCAAGCCGCCATCGAGCGGAACTGCGAACCGGTTCTTCATGATCTTCTTGCCGATGACCGGCGCGCCGTTCGCGAGCGTCGCGAGCATCAGCGCCTTCACGATCATCATGGGATGCATGCGCATCCAGCTTATCGGATCACATCTCCGGTGCAAGATGTCGAGGGGAGCGAATGCTGCGGTGCTTCGCAAGCGCCTCTCTGGTAGCGGTCCGCGCGGTGTTGTAGACTCCCCTTGGTCTACCGAGGAGCTGCGAGCCTCTCGGGAGAGGCGTAGATGATCGAGCGCATTTTGCGAGGCATCGAAACATGAATGCCGCCGAAGCACCCGACACGGAAGACTTGCCTGCGCGACAGGCTCCCATACGTTCCTTCATCGGCAGAATATTTCTGCACGGCTTTTGCCTGTTGATCGCGGCGGGCGCCTTCATCGCCCACCAGCACTTCAGTCTTCACGGACAGACGACGCCGTCGCTCGTCGCACTGCTCGCCGCGGGCGGCTTTGCGCTCGTACCGGTGCGCGCTCTGATCGGGGAATTGTTCGAGCTCGAAGGCAAGGCGCTACATCTCGTGCACGGAGTCGGCGGACTCGCCTTCGCCGGCTTGTCGCTCGGCGGCGTCATTTCCGGCGCGCCGCTGCTGAACCACGCGGCGCTCGCGCCGTTTGCGATCATGGGAGCCGCACAGGCCGTGATGCATCAGGATCATCCACGCAACGCGCGGCAGGCCGCGGCCATGCGCCGCTTCGCGACGAGCCTGCCGCAAGTCGAGCGAGTTCACGAGCGCGCGCGATCTCACGTCGCCCGCGAACGCGGCGCGAGCCGTCACGGCTCTCACCGACATCATTTCCAAAGCGCAGGCGCTCGGCGAGACCGAACTACAAGCGGACCCTGGATTTCAGAGCGCCCTCAAGCGGGTTACCGCGCGCTCCGGACTCACGCTCGGGTTGGACGCAGTCGATCAGGCCATCGACAAACTCGCCGCGAATCCGGCGGCGGCACGTGCGATCCCGGGTTTGCGCGAGCGCCTCGCGGCGGCGCGGCGCACCTTGCAAGGGAGTTAGACGGTCTTGCGCCGGTTGCGTCGAAAAATGCGTTCGCGATCACTGCGCCCGTGGCAGTAATCGCGGGCTCGCCGCCGCGACTTCGCGCAACGAGCCGTCGTTGACGCGCGTCGCACCTCCCTGAACGGCGGCCATCGAATTGGGGATAGGCATGCGACCGTTCCGCGAACTGCGACGCGCGCTGGATCAGCACCTCGGCAGGATCGCGGCGCGGACCGACGCGTCCGGCGAGCCCAATGCGCAATACCGCGCGCAGCTGATCGAACTCGCCGCGCTGGATACCGAAGAGGTGGCGAAACGGCTGAACTGCGGCCTGCTCGGGCTCACGGACGGCGACGCCGAGCAACGCCTGCTGCGCTTCGGCCCGAATTCCATCGCGCAAGAGGTCGAGCGCGGCATCCCGATGCAGGTGCTGCTGAAGCTGCGCAATCCGCTGAACATCCTGCTCCTGACGCTCTCCGTCGTTTCGCTGGCCACGGGCAATATCGAGTCGGCGACGATCATTTCCTTGATGGTGGTCGTCAGCGTGTCGCTCGCGCTCTTTCAGGAGCGCCGATCGAGCCGCGCGGCCGCCGATCTGCGTGCGATGGTGCATACGACGGCGACCGTCATCCGCCCCCGGCAGCGCGGACCAGGCGCCCGTGTCCCGGGAGATCCCGCTCGCGCGACTCGTGCCCGGCGACGTCATTCATCTGTCGGCCGGCGACATGGTGCCGGCGGATGTCCGGTTGCTCTCGGCGAAGGATCTGTTCGTCAATCAGGCGGCGTTGACCGGCGAAGCGATGCCGGCGTCGAAGTGCCCGCTCGTCGAGCCGGCGGGGACCGACTGCCTGCAATTGCGCAATACGTGCTTCATGGGAACGAGCGTGTCCAGCGGGACGGCGACGGCGCTCGTGATTCACACCGGTCCGCGCGCCGTCTTTGGCGCGATCGCCAGCGCCATCGCCGGCGAGCGCGAGATCGACGAGCTTCGATCGGGGCATCGCGCGTTTCACCTGGCTGATGATCCGATTCATCGCCGTCATGGTGCCGCTCGTGTTCATCATCAACGGCGTCACCAAGGGCGACTGGCTCGAGGCCCTGTTCTTCGCGATGGCGGTGGCGGTGGGTTTGGCGCCCGAGTTGCTGCCCATGCTCGTGACCGTCAACCTGAGCAAGGGCGCGCTGGCGATGTCGCGCAAGAAGGTGATCGTCAAACGCTTGAACTCGATCCAGAACTTCGGCGCCATGGACGTCCTGTGCACGGACAAGACGGGCACGCTCACGCAGGACCGCATCATCCTCGAGAAATACGTCGATCTGGCGGGCAAGGAGAGCGACAAGGTTCTCGACTATGCGTACCTCAACAGCTACTACCAGTCCGGCCTGAAGAACCTGCTGGACGTGGCGGTGCTGAAATACACGCGAGGTGCACGAGAAGCTGCATTCGGCCGGCAATTATCACAAGGTGGACGAGATTCCATTCGACTTCATGCGCCGGCGCATGTCGGTCATCGTGCGAGACGCCAGAGCGAGCGGTTGCTCATCTGCAAGGGCGCGGTGGAGGAGGTATTCAGCGTCTGCGCGACCGGCGAGGTCGACGCGACGTCGTTCGCGCTGGACGCGAGCCACCTCGCGGAGCTGCAGGCTCAAACGAAGAGCCTGAACGAGGACGGCTTTCGAGTGATCTCGATCGCCTACAAGCGCATCGCCGCCGGCCAGACGAGGTTCTCGGTGAACGACGAATCGGGCCTGACCCTCCTCGGATACATCGCGTTCCTGGATCCGCCGAAGGACAGCGTGCGCGCGGCGCTGCGCAAGCTCGCCAGGCACGGTATCAGCGTCAAGATTCTCACCGGCGACAACGAGATCGTCACACTCAAGATCTGCCGGGAGGTCGGGTTGCAGGTGAACCGGGTCGTGCTCGGCCACGAGATGGAGGGGCTGGAGCCCGACCGAGCTCAGCGCGCTTGCCGAGTCCGGCCAGGTCTTCGCGAAGCTCTCGCCGGCGCAGAAAGCCGAGGTGATCGAGGCGCTGCACAGGCGCGGGCATGTGGTCGGATACATGGGCGACGGCATCAACGACGCCCCCGCGCTCAAGGCGGCCGATGTCGGCATCTCGGTCGACACCGCGGTGGACATCGCGAAGGAGTCGGCGGACATCGTGCTGCTGGAGAAGAGCCTCCTGGTTCTCGATGAGGGCGTGATCGAGGGGCGCAAGGTCTTCGGCAATCTCATCAAGTACATCCGCATGGGCGCGAGCTCGAACTTCGGCAACATGTTCAGTGTGCTCGGCGCGAGCGCCTGGCTGCCGTTCCTGCCGATGGCGCCGATACAGATCCTGACCAACAACCTCTTATACGACTTCTCGCAGACGGCGATTCCCACCGACAACATCGATCGGGAATATCTGCAAAGGCCGCGGCGGTGGGAGATCGAGAATATCGCCCGCTTCATGCTGTTCATCGGGCCGATCAGCTCGATCTTCGACTACGCAACCTATTTCACCATGTACTTCTTCTACGATGCGCGCACGCCCGACAAGGCCGCCCTGTTCCAGACCGGCTGGTTCGTGGAGTCGCTGCTGTCGCAGACACTGATCATCCACGTCATTCGCACGTCGCGAATCCCGTTCGTCCAGAGCCGCGCGAGCACGCCGCTCATTCTCGCCAGCGTCGTGATCTGCCTCGTCGGCGCATACCTGCCGTATTCGCCGCTGGCAGTGCCGCTGGGATTCGTGCCGCTGCCCATGAGCTACTGGCCCATCATCGGGACGATGCTCGCCGTCTACCTGGTCCTCACGCACCTCGTGAGAAGGTGGTTCCAGCGAACTTTCGGCGTCAGCTAGCTCGATCCGGCATCGAACGCTTCATTGGAAAACGCGGTGAATCGCAGCCCACGTGTCCCGCACGAAACCAGCAGCGGCGTTCGATCTTGCCGCGCACGTTGTGGACGTCGATGTCCCAGCCGCTTGCGGACTTGCGCATCATCAGGAAGCCGAATCCCGGCAGCGACAATCCGTGCCCTACGGAAACGCCGGATGACCCCTGGAAGACCGTTCCGGGCAGAACTCGCGGTGTGCGATCGAGTTTGTCGCCGCCGAAGCCGGCGACGATTTGCGGCGGTACGCGATTCTTGGCCGCGTAGTTGATTGCTTCGAAGCTATGGATGTGTCCGGACAACATCAGTTCGACGGGCTTTGGAATGCCGGTGCTGCCGATCGCGGCGATCAAGGTTCGGTTGCCGCCGACGGGAATACCGAAGGGCCCCGCGATCGCGCCCCAGATCGGACGATGCATCAGCAGCCAACTGGGCGCCGGGGCGTCGGCGAGCGAGGCGATCTCGCTGCGATAGACGGGCACCATGTCGGCGGCGACGCTGGTATCGGGCGCATCGGCGTCGTCCAGCACCACGAGAGTGACTGCTCCGATCGGCACCGAATACGGCGCGAGATGCGTGACGCAGCCCGCGCTCGGATCGAACGGCAGCGGCCCCATCAGGCGCAGCCAACCGTTGCCGGCGCGCACGCAGTCCTCGTGATTGCCGCGTACCACGACCCACGGCGCGGCGGCGAGCAGCGGCGCGGCCGGTGCGAAGAAATCGGCGTTCCAGGTCGGCCAGTTGTCGCCGTGCGGTGTCCCCGCGCATCCCGAGACGCCTGGCGGACAGGCGTTCTCGCGATACAGATAGTCGCCGACGTCGATGACCAGATCGGGCTCGAGTTTCGCCTCTTCCTTCGCCATGTCCGGGGAATGGCCATTGCCGCGGATCATTGCAAGATTGTACGTTCCTGCCTTTGATGCGGCAGCCCGTGTCGCCCATCACCAGGATGCGTGTGGGGTTCGCCACTGGAATCGGCAACACGTGCGCGCCGATCGACACCGCTTTCGCACCCGCGGGAATCGGTGCGCTGCAGACAGTCGGAAAAGCCACGTCGCCCACGGCGCGCACCGTCATCGCGCGTCGACGCCGTCGACGGTCAGCGCCGGGCAGGTTTGCCCGTCGACCGTGGCGCGCGCTTCGGCCGCGCCGCCCGGCGCGTATTGCACCCAGGCGGATCGGATCGGTTGCGCCTGTGCGGGCAGCGCGACGAGTGCAACAATGGCGGCAAAGAACGGCGTTCGCATGACGCCAGTATGAACCGGACTCATGACGGTTCGATGACACGGGAACGCGGATCGCGGCAAAATTCGCCGTGCGCTTGCTTGCGACGATCATGCCGGACGAGAGTTGAATTCAGAGTGAACTTGAGACACGCTGCGCTGGAACGGGATTCATCCATGACCGACGTGACGATCTATCACAACCCTGCGTGCGGCACGTCCCGCAACACGCTCGCGCTCATCCGCAACGCCGGCATCGAGCCGCGCGTGATCGAATACTTGAAGGACCCGCCGGACCGCGCGACGCTGCGGTCATTGCTCGCGCGCATGGGAGTGCGCCCACGTTATTTGTTGCGCGAGAAAGGTACTCCGTATGCGCAGCTTAAGCTCGCAGAAGATCATTGGAGCGATGACGAGCTCATCGACCAGATGCTCGCGCATCCCATTTTGATCAACCGGCCGATCGTCGTGACGGCCCGGGGCGTGAAGCTGTGTCGGCCGTCGGAAGTCGTGCTCGACATCCTGCCGTGAGCGCACCGGGTGCAGCAATCATCGTGAGACGGCATCGGTGCGATATCGCGCATAGGCCAGATCCGCGAAATCCGGCATGAATACGGTTCTATTGACGCTTTTGTGTGGATTCGCCGTGACGGCAACCGCCGCTCCGGGGCGGGAGGCGGGCTGGCCGGCATACGGCGGCAACGCCGGCGGCATGCGCTATTCGCCGCTCGCCCAGATCACGCGGTCGAACGTGACCGACCTGCGGGTGGCGTGGACCTACCGTACCGGCGAGTTGGGCAACGGCGTCAAGGACTGGAAGCGCTCGGCGTTCGAGGCCACTCCCATCCTCTACGACGGCGCTACTGTACTTCACGACGCCCGGCACGAATGTGGTCGCCGTGAATGCGGCGAGCGGAACGTTGCGCTGGCGCTTCGACTCCCATACCCGCAAGGACCTGCACTATTCGGACGGGGTGTCCCGCGGCGTATCGCTTTGGGTGGATCGCAACAGCCCCGCCCATGCGGTCTGCGCCGCGCGCATTTTCGCGCCCACCCTCGACGGCCGCTTGCTGGCGCTCGATGCCGCCACCGGCAGGCCCTGCCTGGATTTCGGCGATCATGGCGAGATCAATCTGCTGCGCGACGTGCATTCCATCGACAAACCTGGCGAGGGTTGGCGCAACTACCTCGTGACTTCGCCGCCCGCGATCCTGGACGACAAGGTGATCGTGGGCTCATCCGTCGGTGACAACCGCGCCGTGCAGGAGGAACTCGGCATCGTTCGGGCGTTCGATGCCCGGACCGGCCGGCTCGAGTGGAGCTGGGATCCGATTCCGCGGGATTCCTCCAATCCCGTGTACCGGCAATGGAGCCCCGAGGCGGCGAAGATCACCGGCGCGGCCAATGCCTGGGCGCCGCTGTCCGTCGACCCTGCGCGTCATCTGGTGTTCGTACCCACCGGGTCCGCGAGCCCGGACTTCTTCGGCGGCGAGCGTGCCGGCGACGACCGTTGGGCCGATTCCGTGGTGGCACTTCACGGTGACACCGGCCAGTTGGCGTGGGGCCGACAGCTCGTGCACCACGACCTGTGGGATTACGACGTGGCCTCGCAGCCGACGCTCGTGGACTTGATTCACGACGGGACCAGGGTGCCCGCGGTGATCCAGGCCACCAAATCCGGGTTCCTCTATACGTTGAACCGCGAGACCGGCGCGCCGATCTTTCCGATCGTGGAAAAGCCGGTGCCCCAGGATGCCGCGCCCGGCGAAAGCCCGTCGCCGACGCAGCCCTTTCCCGCGGCGCCGCCGCCGCTGGTGCGGCAATCGCCGGTCACGCCGGCCGATGCTTGGGGCATCGCCTGGTTCGACACCCGCGCCTGCCGGCGGCGCATCGAGGCAGACCGCTCGGCAGGCATATTCCAGCCGCCCTCGCTCAAGGAATCCATCCAGCTGCCTGGCGACGCCGGCGGTTCCAATTGGGGCGGCATAGCCTTCGATCCCACGCATCAGATCGCCGTGGCGAACACCATGAGCCTTCCCTTTCTGGTCGCACTCGTGCCGCGCGCCAAGCTCGAAGCCGAACTCAAGGATCCACAGTACGACGGCTATGAGTTCGGCCGCATGCGCGGCACGCCCTATGCCATGCGCCGGCGGACGTTCATTTCCTCCCTTGGCATTCCCTGCGTAAAGCCGCCCTGGGGCCTGCTCACGGCGGTGGACATGGTGCGCGGGACCATCAAGTGGCAAGTGCCCTTGGGCGATGCGCCGTATATCCCCATGAACATCGGCATGCCGAATCTGGGCGGACCGATCGTCACCGCCGGCGGTCTCGTGTTCATCGCCGCGAGCCTGGATGACCGCCTGCGCGCGTTCGACGTCGACACGGGCAAAGTGCTCTGGGAAGTGAAGCTTCCGGCCGGCGGCCAGGCGACGCCCATGACCTACACCGCAGGCGGTCGGCAGTACCTGGTGATCGCCGCCGGCGGGTACAAGGACGCGAGTCCGCGCGGCGACTATGTGATCGCTTACGCCCTGCCGCGTTGACGTGAATTGACGCGCCGACGTTCGGCGGATGACTTTCCGGCCTGGATTGCCAAGGGAGACTCGCGCGTCCTATATTGATTGCGAGGAGCGGTCATGCGCAGACGAAGAATCGACGGCGGACGATACGCGGCAGCCGCCCTGTGCGGCTGCGGACTGCTGGCAACGCTGCTTGCGGCGACGGTGAGCGCCGCGCCGGCGGCCGCGTTCGCCGATCCGCAGTCGCCGGGAGTCGGGGCCTGGGAATACCTCCAGCCGCAATTGTACGGCGATCGGCCGATCGGCTACGTCGACGAGAAGTTCATGAGCATGCAGGCGCCGACGAATACGCCGGATCCGGCGATGACGCCGGTGAGCGTGCGCTTCGGCCCCGGCGCGGTCGGCACCATCAAACAGATCCGGGTCATCATCGACAACAATCCGATTCCGCTCGCCGCGACATTCAATCTCGCCCCCGGCGCGCCGATCGCCGCGATCGACCTGCGCGTGCGCGTCGACCGCTTCACGTCGGTGCGCGCGATCGCCGAGACCACGACCGGCCGGTTGGAGATGCGCAGCGTCTGGGTGCAGGCGAGCGGCGGCTGCTCGGCGGCGTCCGGCGCGGCCTCCGCCGGCAGACCCGGCGAGATCCGCTTCCGGCCTTCGCCCGACGACAAGTCGCTGCAGGTCAGCATCCGTCACCCGAACAACTCCGGTTTCCAGATCGATCCGCGCACCGGCAACCCGATCCGCCAGTTCTACATCACTCACATCGGCTTGCGAGCCGGCGGGCAGCCGCTGCTGGATGCCGATACCGGCGTCTCGATCGCCGAGAATCCGACGCTGCGCATCGTCGCCGACCGACGACTGCCGATGCCGGTGACGGTCGCGGCGATCGACTCCGACGGCGGGCACTACGCCGCCACCTGGGACGGTACTTCGAGTCATGGCGACGTCGCCGCGGACGGCGCGGCGGACGCAGCTCGCGCGCCTTGAACCGGTGTCGGAGCGGCGCTTGAGACGCGGCGCTGCTGCGATCGCGTACGGCTTGGCGCTGTCGGTCGGCGGCTTGCTCGCGGGCCGGGCGTTCGGCGCCGACGCGCGTGCTGCGTTCAATTTGCGGCAAGTGGCCCCCGGCGTTTACGTCCATCTCGGTCGCGAGGTGTTGCCCGATGCGCCGGGTCACGAGGACATCGCCAACATCGGCTTCGTCGTCGGCAGCCGCTGCATCGCCGTCATCGACACCGGCGGGTCGATCGGCACCGGCCGCGCGCTGCGCGCCGCGATCCGGCGGCGCTCGCGATTGCCGATTTGCTACGTCATCAACACCCATGTGCATTACGATCACGTGCTCGGCAATGCCGCATTCGAGACGCGATCGGCCGGTGTTCGTCGGCCACGCCGCGCTCGCCGGCGCCATGGTGCGCAGCCGCGCGTTCTTCTTGCAGCATTTCGCGGCGGATCTGGCTGCGTCGGCGACGGCGGGCGGGATCATCGGCCCGACCCGATTGGTGGCGATCGGGCATCCGCTCACCATCGATCTCGGCGGGCGGCGGCTGCGACTGCGCGCCTGGCCTACGGCGCACACCGATTGCGATCTCACCGTGCTCGATGAACGCACCGAGACCTTGTGGACCGGCGACCTGTTGTTCCGCGGCCGCGTGCCCGCACTCGACGGCAGCGTTCTCGGCTGGCTCGCGGCGATCGAGCATCTCGCGCAGATGAAGAACGTGGAACTCGCGGTGCCGGGGCATGGGCCGGTCGCGCGCGACCTGGCCGCGGCGCTCGTGCCGGAGCGTCGCTACCTTAAGGCGCTCGTCGACGGCGTGCGCCGCGATCTCGAGCAAGGCCGGTCGATGCAGCAGGCGATGCAAGACGTCGGCGCCGCCGAACGCTCGCGGTGGGCGCTGTTCGACAACGTCAATCCGCGCAACGTCGAGCGGGCATACGCGGAGCTGGAATGGCAGTGATGCGCGTCGCGTGGATCGCGCTTCTCTGTTGCAGTGCGCTGGCGACTGCCGCCGCGGCCGGCGCCGATGCCGCGCAAGACGAGGCGCTCGCACTCAACTGTTACGCCTGCCATGCGGCGCCTCGACGCAGCACGATCCCCGACATCCGCGGGTGGACCATGCGACCGGCTGCTGCGCAGGCTCATCGCGTACCAGCGCGATCCTGACCGCGCGACCGTGATGAGCCGCATCGCCAAGGGCTACAGCCACGCGCAACTGCGGCGAATCGCGGCCTATATCGCCGCGCGCAACCTGCGCCGCGACGAGCGCTAGCGCATGCGCCGCCGGCAATTCCTGCAACTCGGGCTGCTCGGTACCTTGGGCGGCGCATCCGCGCTCGCGCGACCACGGCGGGCCGGCGGTCGCGTGGTCGTCGCGGGCGGAGGGTTTGCCGGCGCCACCTGCGCGCGCTATTTGCGGATGCTCGAGCCGGCCATCGACGTGATCCTCGTCGATCCGGCCGCGAACTACGTGACCTGTCCGATGAGCAACGAGGCGCTCGCGGGCCTGCGACCCATCGCGTCGCTCGCCGTGTCGCGCGACGGGCTGCGGCGCGCCGGCGTGCACGTGCTGCGCGATCGCGTGCAAGCCGTGGAGTTCGCGTCGCGGCGCGTGCGCCTCGCGGGCGGAGCTACGCTGACATACGACCGGTTGGTGGTTGCGCCCGGCATTCGCTTTCTGTGGGACACGCCGGAGGGCTACGGCCGTGCCGCGGCGGCGCGCATGCCGCACGCTTGGAAGGCCGGTACGCAAACCGAACTGCTCGGCGCGCAGCTGCGCGCGATGGCCGACGGCGGCGTGTTCGCGATCAGCGTGCCGCGGGCGCCGTACCGCTGTCCGCACGCGCCGTACGAGCGTGCGAGCCTGCTCGCCTGGTACTTCAAGCGCCACAAGCCGCGGTCGAAAATCTTGATCTTCGACGCGAACAATCAAATGCCGTATCAAGATCTGTTCGCGCCCGCCTGGCGGGAGTTCTACCCCGGCATGATCGAGTGGATTCCGATGACCGAGCAGGGTGCGGTGCTGCGCGTCGACCCGGCGACGCTGACGCTGTACACCGCGGCCGGCGCGCACCGGGTTGCGGTCGCCAATGTCATCCCGCCGCAGGCGCCCGGCGCGCTCGCGCGCGAACTCGGGCTGTCGTCCGGCCGCGGCTGGTGCCCGGTCGATCCGCATACGTTCGAGTCGTCGCTGGTCGAAAAGGTGCATGTGATCGGCGATGCTTGCATCGCCGACCCGATGCCGCGGTCCGCATCCAGCGCCAACAGCCAGGCCAAGCAGTGCGCACTCGCGATCGCCGCCGGACTCGCCGGACACGCTCCGCCCCAGCCGTCGCTGCACAACACCTGTTACCTCATGATGGCGCCGCGTTACGCCGCCTCGACGACCGGCATCTATCGCGTCGGCGAGGGCGGCATCGAACTCGTGCCGGGCGCCGGCGGGCCGAGCCCGGTACAGGCGTCCGCCGCCGTGCGCGCGCAGGAAGCCTCGTATGCCGAAGGCTGGTACGAGGGGATGATCGCGGATTCCTTCGGTGTGCGCGAGCGCCGGGACCGCGGCTGATGCCGGCCTGAAGCCGCAAGTCGATGGCCGGCGTGCGGCGCGCGAAACTGCCGCCGATCAACCGGCCGCCGCGACGGCGATCGGGATCACGGCGAGTTTGTCCAGCACCGCCTTGCGCCGCGCGAGCGGCCACCAATCGTAGAGCAGCACTTCGATCGGCCGCCACATCGCGACCCAACCGAGAATGAGGAGACCTTCATCGACGATCGCCCGGTCGGGCAGCGGCACGATCGACGCGAGCGCGCGCCGCAGCGCGAGGCAGGCGACGAGGAACGCGACGCCTATCCCCAGGCTTACCGCGCCATAGCGCAGCAATCGAAGCAGCTCGGCGTGCAGCTGCCTCGCCCGGTACGCAAAATAATTGTGTACGGCTTCCGGCAGCGTGCGCGCGCCCTCGGTCGCGGCTTCCGCGGCCGGCAAATGCACGAGCAGGCGCAGAGGGCGGCGGACGCCGGCCTCCGTGCAGGCCTCGACGAGGTAGCGCTCCGCGCCGTCGTCGAGGTCCTTTTCGCTGAACGGCGCCGGGTCGAGCGTATGAAACAGCTGGCGGACCTCCTTCAGCCGGATCTCGATCAGTGTGTGATCGCCCTCCTTGCGGTAGGCGGAAGATGCGGATGGCGTGGGCATTTCGCTCGTCCTTCGCCGTCACCTACCTCGTGACCATCTCGTGCACGATCTCGAGCATCATCTGTGTGCCGGTGCGCACGTTCTGGATCGAGATGCGCTCGTCATTGCCGTGGATGCCGGATTCGTCGGCATGGGGAATCAGGAACGGCGCATAGCCGTAGGCGGCGATGCCGCGATCGCGGAAGAAATGGCTGTCGGTGAAGCCCGTCGCGACCGCGGGCAGGATTGCGGCCTGCGGATAGTGTCGGTGCGTGACGTCGACAATCGCGCGATAAAGCGGCGTATCCGTGGATGATACCGCGGGTTTGAAACCGAGTATCTCGTCGACCTTGATGTTTGGATCGTTGAGCGCTGCGCGCAACTCGCGCTTGAACTCGGAGACGTCTTGATCGGGCAGGAGCCGGCAGTCGAGTTGTGCGTCGGCCTCCGGTGGTATCACGTTGATCTTGTCGCTCGCCTTCAGCATGGTGATCGAACAGGTGTTGCGCGTCAGCGCCGCCAATCCCGCGTCCTCGGTCTGCAGCCGCAGGAGCTTGTCGGGGTCCTGCACGGTCTTCGCCATGTCGGCGAACGCGTCCCGCCATTCGGGCGAGGCCGTGGCCGAAAGGCCTTTGAAATAGCGGTCGACGGCCGGAACGATCCGCGGCGCGAACTCGTAGGTCTGCAAGCGGTACAGCGAACGGATCAGGCGGTTCACGGCCGATGCGACCTGCGGATCCGAGCCGTGGCGCGGCGTGCCGGTCGCAGTCAATTTGAGCCAATACGGCACCTTCTGCGTGACTTCGATGCCGAACTGCTCGCGTCCCTGGTCGACGTCGCCGCCGCCGCCTTCGTTCAGCACGAAGCCGGCGCCCGCGAAGGATTCGGGATGATGCTGCATCATCCAGCCGGCGCCGAACGCGGCGCCGGCTTCTTCATCGGCGGTCGCCATGAAGATCACGTCTCTGTCGAGCGGGGCCTTCGCGCGGTGCAGCGCGAGAAAGGCTTCGAGTTCGACGATTCCGAGCGTCTTCGTGTCGAGCGTGCCGCGCCCCCAGATGACGCCGTTCTTGACGGTCGCGGCGAAAGGATCGGCATGCCAGTACTTCGGGTCGGCCGGCACGACGTCCATGTGGGAGAGCAACACGAGCGCGGGCTCCGGGCCGCCCTTGAGGCGCGCCCAGATGTTGCCGCGCCCCGGCGCCGACGAGGCGGTATGGTATGCGATCCCCTCCGCCTTGAAGATTCGCGCGAAGAATTGCACCGCCTGTTCCTCATTGCCGGGCGGATTCGTCGTGTTGATGCGGATGTACTGTTCGATTCGCGCGACGGCTTCGTCCTGCAGCTTCGCGATGTCGACGTTCGGCTCGGCGGGCAATGCGGGCGGCGCGGCGGCGAGGAGCGCGAGCAGCAAAGGGGCCCAAATCAACGGTGGTCGGTTCATCGGCGCATCCCTGGAATTTTCGATGCGTCCGATCCTAGCCGATCGGGGTCCGCGAGTCATGGGCCGGCGACCGCCCGCGCCGCGGACGCGGACGATCGTGCCAGGATGCGGTCCCTACAGAGCGGTGGGCGTTCCCGCGCGGCACGTGATCCGCTCGACGCGCACGTCGACGACGTCGGTGGTATGCGCCCCCTCGGCGGTGTCGAAGCGCGCGCGATCGACCGTGATGGTGCGGTTTGCGCGCGGCTCGGCAATGTAATCGACGCGCTTGGTCTCCGAATGCAGCACGCCGTCCTCGGTCTTCCAGTCGACCCGGTAGCGGATCGCGCCGCTGCAGCCGCGCGCGACGCAGCTTGCGGCATTGATGCCGAAGGCGATTCGAAACTCATCGGCGCTCAGGCGCATGACGACGGGTCGTTGCGCCAGCGAGACCGAGGCCGCGGAAGCGGTCGGCGCACCCGCGCCGAAGGCTGCGGCCACGGCCAGGGACAACGCGGTCTTTCTCACTGAAGGCTGGTACATGATCTTGGCTCCAAATCGAGTCACGGGACTCAGACGAGGACACTAGGCGCGTCCGCCCCGCGGGACAAACGATGAATTATCCAGGACGGTGAAAATTCTCTCATGCGGCGCGGCGACCCCCACTGCGGACGCCATCGGGTTCGCATGGCCCAAGTCATCGCGATGGTGCATGATTCCGGGGCCGAATTTGGCAGGGAGGGCGGCCGGCGGTGACCGGCGGACGCCGGGGCGGCGGGATAACATGATAAGCGAGGACAATCGACGAACCATGGGACTGAAAATCATCGGCGCGGGTTTCGGCAGAACCGGTACGTGGTCGACGTTCGCCGCGCTCAATCAGCTGGGATTTCCCTGTTATCACATGCAAGAGGTCCTTCTCAACGCGGAGAACAAGTCGCACGTGGATTTTTGGCGCGACGTCGCGAATTCGCCGCCGGGAACGCAGCATGCGTGGAACCAAGTCTTCGCAAAATACACGGCGACCGTGGATAACCCCGGATGTTGCGTATGGCGCGAACTGATCGCCGCGTATCCCGACGCCAAGGTTCTCCTGACCCTTCACCCGCGCGGCGCGGAGGCGTGGTACGAAAGCACGGTCGACACGATCTATTTCACCGAGACCCTCTGGCAATGGAAGGTGTTGGAATGGCTGACGCCGTTCGGCCGCAAATTCGGCGCCATATCGCGAAAGCTCATCTGGCAGCGATCACTGCGGGGAACGATGTCGGACAAGGCCCGCGCGATCGCCCGTTACAACGCGCACATCGAGGAAGTCAGGGCCGCCGTGCCCCCGGATAAGCTGTTGATCTTCAAGGTCACAGACGGCTGGGCGCCGCTTTGCGCCTGGCTCGGCGTCGCGCAACCCCGGGGGGATTTTCCCAACCTCAACGATCGCGCTGCGGTCAAGCAAACGATCAAGGGCATCATGCGCGGCGCCTACATCACGCTGGGGCTGACCGCCGCGGCCGCGGCGGTCGTGCTGTTCGGCGCGTACCGGCTTTTCGCCTAGCGTTCGACTTCCAGGGCGCAAGCTGCGCCCAGCCGCACCGAGTCGGGCTGAAAACCATGCGCGCCGCTAGCCCATGGGGTAGATGCGCGCGGCGTTGCCACGCGCGATCGCAGCGAAGATCTCTTCGGCGTCGCGGGCGCCGCAGTCGCCGGCGCCGATCCACTCATCGAGGACGGCGCCCATGTGCCGGCGGAAAAGTGCGGCGCCGAGGTAATGCAGTTCGGGCAGCCCGAATGCGTCGGAACTGAATACCTGCTTGGTGAATGGTCCGACCTCCAGGCCTTCGCGCAGGACGCGCTCGCCGGACGGTCCCGTGAAATTCAAAATCACGCCGACATCGTAGTAAACGTTTTGAAAGACCTCGGCGAGCCAAGCCGCTTCGCGGATGAATGGGTAGTTGTGCAGCAGCGTGACCGGCACCTCCCAAGCCTCCATCGCGCGCAGGAAGTCGGTGAAGTGGGTCGGATCGCAGGCATGCATGTACACATCGGGGTCGCCGAAGCCGACATGGAGCTGGATCGGGAAGCGGCGCTCCCGGCAGATTTCCGCGGCGGTCCACAGCCCGTAGCGGATCACGACGGGGTCGGCGAGCCGCGGCCGCTTGTTCGCCGACGATGCCAGCCAGACGCCGGCGGCCTTGACGACATCGGCGTGCGCGGGCGCGGTTTGGTCGATCTTGAACGTCGTTCGGTAGGCGACGATGCTCTTGAATCCCGCGGCTTTCTCGCCGCGCGCGCGCAGCGCCGCCGCGAATCGCGCCGGAAATGCGGCGGCATCGACGCCGGATGCGGCAACTTCCTCGGCGACGGCTTCGATGCGGACGATTTCGCGCACCGCGTGGCCGGACAGCCTCGCAAACTCCTCGGGGTTGGTAATTTCCGACGATCGGTGCCCGCTGTCGATCAGATGCACATCGACCGCCGCAGCGGTCAGGAGGCGGCGATTGACTTCAAGGGCCCCGAGTCCGGCGCGGCGCTCGAAATACGCATCGGCCGAACAGAGCGGCTCGAGATCGAGAAGCGGTGCGCAATATCGCCGGATCGCGAGACCCAGGGGCTTCTGGAATTGGCTGGTTCCCGCGGGGGCGGGGCGATAACTCTCGCTCATCAGCGCTTCCAGATGAGCACGGGTCAGTTCCGCAGTGACCACGCCGTGGCAATGGTGGTCGATGAGCGGGATCTCGTTCATGAAGTCGATGGGTGCGCGCAATCGGGTCATTCCTCAATAGATTTGGCTGTAAGCGCGCGTCAGATCCGACGGCGCGGCGTCGCGGAACCGTTCGGCTTCGAAGCGCTTGATCGCGACGAAGGTCGCGTGCAGGGGCGCCGGCATCCATTGCCTCGCGATGGGGTCCGCCTCCAGCGCATCGAGCGCGGCGGACAGGCTCGCCGGCAGCGCTTCGACGCCGAGCCGGCGCCGCTCGGAGTCCGCGAGCCGCGCCGGATCCTGATCGAGGATCGGCGGCAACGGAAGATTCTCGCGTATCCCGGCAAGACCCGCGAGCGCGATCGCGCCGAGCGCGAGGTACGGGTTGCAGGTTCCGTCGGGTATGCGCAACTCCAGATTGGTCGCGGCGGCGGCCGCATCGCGTGCCGGGTCGGGCGAAGGGCAAACGCGCAGCGCGGCTTCGCGATTCTGCACGCCGAACGCCGCATATCCGCAGCTCCAATGCCCGGGTCCGAGGCGCAGGTACGAGACCGGCGTCGGCGCGCCGATCGCGGTGAGCGCGCCTGCGTGACGCAGAACGCCGCCGATGAAGCTTGCCGCCATCGCCGTGACGCCGGCCGGGCGGTCGGGGTCGTGGAGCGCGGGCCTGCCGGAGCGGTCGCGGAAGCTGAAGTGGATGTGCATGCCGCTGCCGACCGCGTCGGCGGCGGGCTTCGGCGAAAAGGTCAGCCGCATTTCATGGCGGCGCGCGACCTCGCGCAGGACTTCGCGCGTCAAGACGGCGCGATCGGCGCCGCCCACGCCGCCCTGCGGCGCGCAACTGACTTCGAATTGCCCGCGGCCGAATTCCGGTTCGAAGCACTCGAGTTCCAGCGGCCGCAGCGTCTCGGTCGCCGCGTGCGCAAACGGGGCCACCGCACGCAGCGCCTCGACCGAGTAGACGCCGCCGAAGCGGATCGCCGGCTCGATGATCGTGAATTCGTGTTCGAAGGCCGACCATAGCGTCCAGCCGATCTCTCTCGATCAAGCGCTTGCAGCGCGGCTTCACAAAAATTGCGTGGACACCAGTTTCCCGGTTCGCCGTCCAATGACAGCGCGCGCGTGAGGTGCAGGTGCATCGCCGGGTGGCGATCCCATGGCGGTACGAACGCGGAGCCTCCCTCGACGGGCACGAGCCGCATTTCATCGACCGGTCCCCAGGGGTTGGGAACGATGCCGTCGAACGGCGTTATCGCCGCCCCGGCGGTGGCGAATCCCATTCCGTGGCGCCGCTTCGCGACGAGATGGTCGAGCGGGATGGGGCGCGTGCGCAAGATCGCACCAAGATCGCACCATGCCAGAATCGCAAGATCACCAGGGTCCATCGGGATGCACTCCGGTCCGAGACCGATTGATGAAGTGTGCCGCGCATTGTATGGAAGGACAAACACGACGCCGTGGCTCGATGCGATCGCCGCGCAGACCGGCGTGACGCGGCCGTGCGTTCTACTGATGCAGCGCCGGCTGCGCGCGCACCGTTAGGGTGCTTGCGGGATCACCCGTGGATCGCGCTTTACGGCGCAACTCGCTGATCTTGAAGGATTCGCCTTCGTTGGCACGTGCATTGCTCCATGCAGCGACGTCCCGGCAACTAACGGGACTCAGTCGTGGCCAATTCAAGGGGAGGGGTGTGCAGCGATGAAACTGATCACAGCAATTATCAAGCCTTTCAAGCTCGACGACGTCCGCAAGGCCGTCGGTGACGTGGGCGTGCAAGGCGTCACCGTCACCGAGGTGCGTGGCTTCGGCCGGCAACGCGGCCATACCGAGATCTACCGCGGCGCCGAGTACGTCGTGGAGTTCGTCCCGAAAACCAAGATCGAAATCGCCGTCGCCGATTCGCTGGCCGATCAGGTCATCGAAGCGATCAGCAAGGCCGCTCATACCGGCAAGGTCGGCGACGGGAAGATCTTCGTGCTCGATCTCGCGCAAGTCGTGCGTATCCGCACGGGTGAGCGGGACGCGAGCGCCATCTGAAGGAAAGGGGGATTCGCATTGATGACCAAACTGTCTCGACTGATCTTTCTATGCGCGCTGATGCTGCCGCTGCAGGCCGTCTGGGCCGACGACGCGTCATCCGCATCCACGGCGACGACCGCTACCGCGTCCGCCGCGACAGCACCGGCGCCGGCGCAGCCGCCCGGCCGCCGCGCCGCCGGCGCCGACGGCACCCACCTTGGTTACGACCGACAAGATCAACTCGGGCGATACGGCGTGGATGCTGACGTCGACCGCGCTCGTCTTGATGATGACCATACCCGGGCTCGCGCTCTTCTACGGCGGCATGGTGCGCAAGAAGAACGTGCTCGCGACCTTGATGCAGAGCTTCGCGATCACCTGCGTCGTCACGATCCTGTGGTGGTTGATCGGCTATTCCTGGGCATTCACGCCGGGCTCTCCATTCCTCGGCGGGACGTCGCGCGCGCTGTTCGACGGCATGACCTTCATGCATGACGCGGGCAAATTGACGGTCTCGCATCTCGCGCTGACGATTCCGGAGACCGTCTATGCGATGTTCCAGCTGACGTTCGCGATCATCACGCCGGCGCTGATCGCCGGCGCGTTCGCGGACCGCATGAAGTTCTCCGCGATGCTCGTGTTCATGTCCTTGTGGTCGCTGATCGTCTATGCGCCGATCGCGCACTGGGTGTGGGAGCCGACCGGCTGGCTCGCCGCCAAGGGCGTCCTCGACTACGCGGGCGGCACGGTGGTGCACATCAACGCGGGTGTCGCGGGCCTTGCGAGCTGCCTCGTGCTGGGCAAGCGCCTGGGCTACGGCAAGGAGCCGATGCCGCCGCACAACCTGGTGTTGACCTTGATCGGCGCATCGCTGTTGTGGGTCGGCTGGTTCGGCTTCAATGCGGGCTCCGCCGTGGCCGCCGACGGCCGTGCGGGCATGGCGATGGCCGCGACGCAAATCGCAACCGCCGCCGCCGCGCTCGGCTGGATGTTCGCGGAGTGGGCGACGAAGGGCAAGCCGAGCGTGCTCGGCATCGCGTCGGGCGCCGTCGCCGGACTGGTCGCGATCACGCCGGCTTCGGGCTTCGTCGGACCGACCGCGGCCTCGTCGTGATCGGCGTGGTCGCCGGCGTGTTGTGCTTCTTCGCGGCGACGTCGCTGAAGGGCGCGCTGGGCTACGACGACTCGCTCGACGCGTTCGGCGTGCACGGCATCGGCGGAATCATCGGCGCGCTGCTGACCGGCGTGTTCGCGAGCAAGGAGATCAGCGGGTCGACGGCTCGGTCATCACGCAGCTCTGGGGCGTCGGCACGACCGTGATCTACGGCTTCACCGTCAGCTTCATTCTCTTGAAATTGATCGACATGACGATCGGGCTGCGCGTCTCCGAGGAGCAGGAACGCGAAGGCCTCGATATCTCGCTGCACGGCGAGCGCATGGAGTAACCGCGGCGGGGCCCGGCGGCCGGAGCGCCGCCGGGCTTCCGGGGTTCCACCTGCATCCGAGTCGATGCGTTAGCGCCTTTGCCAGTCTTAATCTTAAGGAGTGATCAGGTTATGAAGAGAAACGGATATGCCATCCCCGACCGCCACGCTGTTGATCGGGGCGCTCGGCGCCGCGGCCGCTTCGGCGGATGCGCCGGCAAAACCAGCCGCGCCGACGCTGTCCGATGTGCTCGATGCGTCCGGAATCGCGATCACGGGCTACGTCGACGCGGCGTACGAATACCAGTCCGACACCGGTATGTTCTCGAGCGGCACGGCGGCGCGCGTGTTCGACGCGCGCGCGAACAGCTTCACGCTGCATCAGGCGTCGGTCACGATCGCGAAGCAGCCCAAGGAAGGCTGGGGCGCGGTCGTCAATTTGACGGCCGGCCAGGATGCCGAGATCATCAAGTCCTATCCGATCACGGGGGGATCGAACTTCGACGTCACGCAGGCCTTCGTGCAGTACGCGACCGGCCCGCTGACGCTGATGATGGGAAAATTCGTGACGCTGTCGGGCGCCGAAGTGATCTCGCCGACGGGTGATTCGAATTTTTCACGTTCGATCCTGTTCGGCTACGCGATTCCGTTCACGCACACGGGACTGCGCGCCACGTACGCGGTCACCGACCAGCTGTCCTTGATACTGGGCGTCAACAACGGCTGGGACCAGATCAGCGACGCGAACAAGCAGAAGACGATCGAGTTCGGGATGACCTACGCCCCGATCAAGAGCTTTACGCTCGTCGTCGACGGCTATGCCGGCAAGGAGCCGCTTGGCATCGTGAACAACGCGCCGACCGGCGCGCGAGGGGCAGCGCTTTCTCGTCGACGTCGTGGCGACCTGCAACGCGACCGACAAGCTGACCTTCGTCCTGAACTACGACAACGGCTCGCAGAAGGACGACACCGCCGGCGCCGCGATCGGCAAATACAAGTGGGACGGCTTCGCGGGCTACGTCAATTACCAGCTCAGCGATCAATGGAGCGTCTCGGTCCGCGGCGAGTACTTCGACGACAAGGACGGCTATCGCACGGGAGTCCTCGACCCGGTCTCGGGCAAGAGGCCAGAAATGGAAGGAGGCGACGGTCACTCTCGGATACGCGCCGACCAAGAACTTCCTGGTGCGTTTCGAGGGCCGCTACGACAAGTCGAACATTCACGATGCGTTCGTGAAGCACGTCGACCCGTCGAGCGGAGCAATGACCTACAACGACAACGTCAATTCGCTGGCGATCGAGGGCATTTACAAGTTCTAGACGGCACGCTCACGCAGCTCCCCATTGCCGACGACGGCATCGGCAATGGGGCTTTACGATGCCGCCGACAACGGAGCGCGGCCATGCCGCGTCCGCCGCGGCCGCCAACGCAGCCAGATGCTGCTCGCGGGCGCGCATCGCGGAGGTCGGCCGCAGGCCCAGGGTTTCGTACACGCTGCGCAAGCGGTGAACCCAATCGTGCCGCAACGCGGCGTTGCGAAAATTGTTCTCGCGAATGGCGGCGATACGCTGGGGATCCATGTCCAGCTCGTCGAGCAACCGGCCGGGGTCCGGCGTATCGAACGGCATGTGCACGATCGCATCCTCCCAATCGAATTGCCGTTCGAATTCTGCCGATTCCGGCGCTTCGCCGATCATCACCGCGCCGCCTGCCGCGCCCTCGTAGAATCTTCCGGATATCTCCTGTCGTCCACGCGTGAATGCGGGGTCGTTGACGAGGGAACGGTTCGCGACATAGTACCGGCTGCGCTTCAGCAAATTCGCGAACAGGAGCCGGTGTTCGCCGGCGTCTTGCACGTGGAAGGTGCGTTGTTTGCCGTCCACGCCGCTCGCGGCGACGGTGTCGTAGTAATAGAAAATCTTGCCGGCATGGGCAAGCGATATCAGAGCCCGATGCGCTATCGGCGAGCGCCGCCCGATGTTGCAGACGTCGATCACGCGCTCGGGAAAATGCGGATACGGCGAGAATTGCATGACATCGGCGGCGAGCGGCAGGTAGCTGCACGGCCGGCCGGTGATTTTCGCGACGGCCTTGACCGGGTGCTGCACTCCGATAAAGACGTGGTCGAAATCCTTCAATAACTCGAGCAAATACCCCGGCAGCAGATGCTCCCACATCTCGGCGATGAAGCATGCCGCCACGCGGCAGGATTTGCGCCAGTTGGGGTACGCTCGCCAGCGCGAACAACTCGTGCGGATGGGTGAATATGGGCAAGAAAAGTTCGTAATGGCGGTCGAAGGCGACCGCAGACGGCTTCGGCGCCCAGCGCCACGCCAGATCCCGCGATCCGGACAGGTATCGCAGCGCCTTGAACACGCGGCGCGACAGTTCCGGCGCGCGCACTTCGCCGATATCGAAGCGGTCGGCGCCGGTCAACTCGACGATGATGTCCTCGAACTCGTAATAGGTGCAATACGCGACCAAATCCGCGCGGCGCCGCAGCGACATGACGAGTACGTCGCCGCCGCGGCCACGGTGCAGCATTCCCTGTCCGTCGACGCTGTCTTTCGCTTCCGATCGCATCATGTTGACCGACGTCCTTTCGAGTCAGATGCCAATGTAACCCGATTTCCCCGACGTTTCGATGCAGACTTTTACCCATCGGAAGATCGGCGATTCGCGTTTACCCTTAAGCGGATGTTCCGCGACTCGAGCTTGCAGCCGGTCGGGGCGCCGATGAGCAGGCCTACGCCGATGTTTGCAGACACCTGGAGTATATGGTCAGTGCGCCCTTGCGGCGCGGCGACTCAGTGGAAGTACGTACGCCGACGGGGATTCTCGGGATGCTCGAGGAATACGAAGCCGTGGGGACCGTACCGCAGAATGGACGAGGCAGCGCTGCGCGCGGCGGCCGCAGCAGGCGAACGGCCGACTCGAAATCCTCGACCCGGCGCTCTCGGGCGCGAGTAAACTGACGGCAACCTACCGTTTTTTTCGGGTTCCCGGACGGTCGGCGCATTACGATGAGGAAATGGCGCCGTCACCGACGATCTCTTTATACTTCGACCGTCAGCGGAGACGATCAGGATAATCGACGATGAGTGCGGCACACGAAGAAATCGACCGCGAGCCCGGCCTGAAATGCCGGTTTTGCGGCGCGAGCGACATGACGACCTTGGTCGATCTCGGCATGTCGCCGTTCTGTCAGACGCATATCGAGAAGCGGAACTTGAACGCGATGGAACCATTCTTTCCGCTGCATCCGCGCGTCTGCAACGCCTGTTTCTTGGTGCAGCTCGGCGAATTCGCGGCGCCGGCGGATATCTTCAGCGAATACGCCTATTTTTCCTCCTACGCCGATTCGTGGGTGGAACATGCGCGCCGGTACGCCGAATCGATGCGCGCGCGACTTCAGCTGGGCGCGCGCAGCCTGGTCATCGAGATCGCGAGCAACGACGGCTATTTGTTGCAGCATTTCGCCGCGGCGGGCGTGCCGGTGCTCGGAATAGAGCCTGCGGCGAACGTCGCGAAGGCGGCGTCCGCGAAGGGGATACGAACCGACGTGTCGTTTCATGGCCGCGCGAACGCGGCGCGCATCGTTGCGCAGTACGGCAAAGCGGATCTCGTGCTCGGCAACAACGTGCTCGCGCACGTGCCCGATCTCAACGATTTCGTGGCCGGCATGCAAGGTCTTGATGAAGCCCGACGGCGTCGTCACGATGGAGTTTCCGCACCTGCAGCGGCTCATGGAGCAGAATCAATTCGATACGATCTACCACGAACACTTCAGCTATTTCTCGTTTCTGACGGTCGAACGGGTGTTCGCGGCGCATGGTTTGACCTTGTTCGACGTCGACGAACTGTCGACGCACGGCGGTTCGTTGAGAATCTACGGACGACATGCCGAAGATGCCTCCAAGCCGCGCGCGCGCCGAGTCGAGGAATTGCTTGCGCGCGAGCACAGCCTCGGCTTCGACAAGATCGAGACGTACCGGAAATTCGACGAGCAGGTCAAGGCGACCAAACGAGATATTCTCGACTGCCTGATCGCCTTGAAGCGCGCGAACAAGCAAATCGTTGGATACGGCGCCCCGGGCAAGGGCAATACGCTGTTGAATTACTGCGGCATCCGCACGGATTTCCTCGATTACACGGTCGACCGCAATCCGTACAAACAGGGCAAGTATCACGCCGGGCACTCATATACCGATCCATTCGCCGGATATGATCCGCAAAACCCGGCCGGATTACATATTCATCTTGCCGTGGAATCTGCGCGAGGAAATCACGACGCAAATGGCCTTCGTCCGCGATTGGGGCTGTCGGTTCATCGTTCCGATCCCCAGGCCCGAGATCATCGTGTGACATTCGATCAACAGAGCGGAGGCGGTGACGTTCGATGACGCTGCGGTTCAGGCCCGACTTTCCCGGCGAACGGCACCGTGTTGTGCCTCGGCGCGCACTGCGACGACATCGAGATCGGCTGCGGCGGGAGTCTCGTCGAACTGCGCAGGAGCCACCCGAATTTGCGCTTTTTCTGGGTGGTGTTCTCGGGCGATGCCGTGCGCGAAGCCGAAACGCGCGCCGCCGCCGCCGAATTATTGGATACACCGGCTCATTGCACGGTCGAGGTCCATCGTTTCCGCGCGAGCTACTTCCCCCATGTCGGCGCGCAGATCAAGGACGCGTTCGAGTCGGTGCGAAAACGCGTCGAGCCGGATCTGGTGATGACGCACTTTCTCGGCGATCGCCATCAGGATCATCGAGTCGTCGCAGAGTTGACCTGGAACACGTTTCGCGATCACGCGATACTGGAATACGAGATCCCGAAGTACGAAGGCGATCTTGGGCATCCCGGCGTATATTTTCCGTTGCCGCCGGCGGCGGTGGACCGGAAGGTCGGAACCTTGCTCAAGTGCTTTCCGTCGCAGCGGGATCGCCAATGGTTCGACGCCGATCTGTTCCGCGGCCACCTGCGCCTGCGCGGCGTCGAATGCAATTCGCCTTCGCGATACGCCGAGGCGTTCCACGCGCGCAAGTTGCTAGTGTGAGGCCATGCAGAAATATCGACAGGTGATCGACTTGCGGCGGCTCCTCGACGAAGACCTGGAGTCGGTTTGCGCCGATTTGGCCCGGGAATTCGGCGAAATGTCCGGAGGCCGGCTATTGGTCACGGGCGGCGGCGGGTTCCTCGGCTATTACCTGGTTCAGGCGGCCCTGCATTGGAACGAGACGCGCGCGCGCAGCCGGCCGATCGACGTGACCGTTTACGACAATTATATGCGCGGCGTGCCGGACTGGCTCGAGGCGCTGCGCGGGCGGCCGGATTTGACGCTGCGCCGGCACGACATGATCGAGCCTCTGCCGAGGGACATCGGCCACTTCGACTACGTCGTCCACGCGGCCGGGATCGCGTCGCCGATTTTCTATCGGGCGCACCCGCTCAAGTGCATCGACGCCAACATCAACGGCCTGCGCAATTTGCTGGACTACGCGGTGGCGGAGCGCGATGCGGGCCGGCCGTTGCGCGGCTTTCTGTTCTATTCGTCGAGCGAGATTTACGGCGACCCGGCGGCCGCCGCGATCCCGACGCCGGAAACCTACCGGGGCAACGTATCCTGCACCGGCCCACGCGCCTGCTACGACGAATCGAAGCGCTTCGGCGAGACGCTGTGCGTCACGTTCGCAAGCAGGAGGGCCTGCCGGTCGCGCATCGCGCGGCCGTTCAACAATTACGGCCCCGGGCTGAAGATCACCGATGGACGCGTGATCCCCGATTTCGCGAAAGACGTGTTCGCGGGGCGCGACGTCGTGATGCTCTCGGACGGCAGCCCAAAGCGCACGTTCTGTTACGCGACCGACGCGATCGTCGGCTATTACAAGGTATTGGTGCGCGGCGGCGCGGGCGAACCATACAACATCGGCATCGACCGGCCCGAGATATCGATCGCGGCGCTGGCCGAACTCATCGTGACGGCGGCCGCGCGATCTATTCGGCTATCGCGGCAAGGTGGTGCTCGGCCGCAGCGCCGAGGCGGATTACCTGATCGACAACCCGAACCGCCGATGTCCGGTGATCGACAAGGCGCGGACCGAACTCGGCTTCGATCCGAAAGTTCTCGTCGACGAAGGCATCTACCGGTCCCTGATCTGGTACAGCCACAATCGCACGGCGGCGGCGGCTTGATGAAGGTCTCGATCGTCGGAACAGGCTACGTGGGTCTGGTGACCGGCGCGTGCCTCGCGGAGGCGGGGCACACCGTCGTCTGCGTCGACGTCGAACCGCGCAAGGTCGAGATGATCAACGAGGCGCGCGCGCCGATTCACGAGGCGGGTTTGCCGGAGCTGTTGCGGCGCCATGCGGGCCGCGGGCTGCGGGCGACGACCGATTTGGCGGCCGCGGTCGCCGCCACCGACCTGACGTTCATCGCCGTCGGCACGCCGGCTTCCGGTGGGAAGATCGATTTGCACTATGTCGAGCGGGCGGCGTCCGAGATCGGCGCCGCTCTGCGGCACAAGCGCGGATATCACGCGGTGATCGTGAAGAGCACGGTGATCCCCGGGACGACGTTGGGCGTCGTGCGGACCGCGGTGGAAGCCGCATCGGGAAAGGCGGCCGGCGACGGGCTTCGGCCTCGGCATGAACCCTGAGTTTCTCACCGAGGGCACCGCGGTCGCCGACTTCACCCGGCCCGACCGGCTGGTGCTCGGCGGCATCGACGCCCGCACGCACGGCGCGCTGCGCGAGCTGTATGCGGGCTTCGATCCCGAAGTGCCGCGCATCGTGACGAATCCGACCACCGCGGAGATGATCAAGTACGCTTCGAATGCGGTGCTCGCGACGATGATTTCCTTTTCCAACGAGATCGCGCGGCTGTGCACGGCCGTCGGCGGTGTCGACGCGATCGACGTCATGCGCGGCGTGCATCAGGCCACGTATTTCACGACGCGCCGCGCGGGGACAGGCCATTACCGCGCCGATCGCGAGCTTTCCTCGAGCCGGGCTGCGGCTTCGGCGGCAGCTGCCTGCCGAAGGACGTCACGGCGTTGGTCGGCCAAGGCCGCGAATGGGCCTGCTCGCTGAATCTCCTGCAGAGCGTGCTCGACGTCAACCGCGGCCAGCCGGACGAAGTCCTCGGCCTGATCGGAAGGCATTTCGACTCGCTGCGGGATGTGCCGTCGCGGTGCTCGGCATCGCCTTCAAGCCGGACACCGACGACGTGCGCGAGTCGCCCGGCATTCCCGATCATTCGCAGGCTCAAGGAGCGGGGCGCCCGCTTGACGGCCTATGATCCCGTGGCCCGTCCGAGCGATAACGCAGAGTTGGCCGGCGTCACGCTTGCAACGTCGATGCGCGAGGCGGTCGCCGACGCCGAGGTGGTGGTCGTCGTCACGCGGTGGCCCGAATTTTCGGCGCTCGCCGACGCGCTGCGGGCGAGCGGCCGCAGTCCCCTGGTCGTCGATGGGCGGCGCGTACTCGATCCCGCATCGTTCGATCGCTACGAAGGCATCGGGCGTTGAGTCGCTTCGGTCAGCCGGTCCTCGTATCCCAGAGTTTCCACGGACACGGGCCCTTGGCTTCCATGCGGTCGAATGTAATCTTGTCCTTGAACGTGTCCATGCATTGCCAGAATCCGTTCCAACGATAGGCAAGCAGCTTGCGCTTCTCGATCAGACGCGCGAACGGTTCCTCCACGAGTTCTTCTCCCTCGCGGATGTAGTCGAACATCTCGTTGCGAAACGCGAAGAATCCGCCGTTGATATAAATATCCGCGCCCTGCATCGTGTGCAAGTCGGTGACGACTCCCCCGGAATCGCAGTTGACCGCATGAAAGCTGTGCGGCGTGTGCACAGCCGCGAAGCTCGCGATCGCGGCGCTCGATTTCAGTTCCTCGATTTGCGCGTCGAGCGGCAACGAGGATAGGCCATCGGAATAATTGGCGAGGAATATCGCCTCGCCGTCGAGATAGCGGCGGACCCGCAGCAGGCGCTGGCCGATATTGCTATGCAGCCCGGTATCCACGAACGTGATGCGCCAGTCGTCGAGATCGCGCGAGTGCAGATCGAGGCGCGTCCCGCGGTCGCTCAGCGTGAAGTCATTCGTCAACGCCTCCTTGTAATTCAAGAAATACTCGCGGATCAAGTCGCCGCGATAGCCGAGACATAGGATGAAGTCCTTGTGCCCGAAGTGGGCATAATATTTCATCAAATGCCAAATGATCGGCCTGTAGCCGATATTCACGAGCGACTTCGGGACGGTGTCGGAGTGCTCGCGTAGGCGAGTGCCGAGACCACCGCAGAACAGGACCACTTTCATACTACCAATGACCCCCTCATTGTCCGGCGATCATCGACTGCGGAGCGTGAAACGAACCCTAGCGCCCCGATGATAGCGCACCCCCGGGCACCGCGTATCTTCGGAGCGCGGAATTTAGGACAATGACCACCCCGCGCCGGACCCGAGTTCGGCCGTTCAGCGACGAGGCCGCGCTTTGACCAGAGTTGTCATCATCCGCGCTGCGTGCCGGCGAATCTCGAGTCGGCTTGCGTTCGCCGCCGTTGCAGCCGCGCTTGCGCTCGTTGCGCCGAATGCGGCGCGCGCCGCGATCCGCAGGCCTATCGCGTCGAATTGGCGTCGACCGGCCGCGACTCGCTCGACAATACGCTCGAGGCCACCTCCGAGCTCAAGTCCTTGCAGGACACCGCGCCCGTGAGTCCCTTCGGGCTGATCGTGCGCGCGCGCGCCGACGGTGACCGCCTCAAGACCGTCCTCGAGAGCTTCGGCTATTACGAATCCACGGTCGCGATCGCGATCGACGGCCGGCAACTCAACGATCCGCAACTCGGCGAGCGATTGAACGCGATGCCGAAGGGGAGCCATGCCCGCGTTGCCGTAAACTTCGCCCTGGGTCCCCTGTATCACCTGCGGCGCATCGACATCGACGGGAGTCTGCCGGAAGAGGCGCGCGGCCTCTTGGGGTTGTCCCCGGGCGCGCCGGCGGTCGCCGCCGCCGTTCTCGCCGCCGGTTCGCGGCTGCAGACGGCGCTGCAGGAGCGGGGCTACGCTTTTGCGAAGGTCGATCCGCCGGTCGCCTATCAAGACCAGACCCAGCCGCTGCTCGACGTGAGGTTTCACGTGAGCGTGGGGCCGCGCGTGAAAATTGGCGCTATCCGCGTCGACGGTTTGCAGCGGGTGCGGGAATCGCTCGTGCGCACGCGCCTCCTTTTGCACACGGGTGACTGGTATTCGCTGAGCGCGATCGAGCGCGCGCGGCGCGACCTGTTGGAGTTGGGCGTGTTCGCCACGGTCAGCGTTCAGGCCGGCGCGGCGGCCGATGCCGCAGGCGGCGTGCCGGTGACGTTCGATGTCCGCGAGCGGCGGCGGCATGCGGTGTCGTTGAACGCCGCCTACTCGAGCGACCTGGGCGCAAGCGGCGGCGTCGCCTGGACCGATCGCAACGTCTTCGGCGGGGCCGAGCGGCTGGACCTGTCCGCGTCCGTCACGAATATCGGCGGCAGCGCGGCGACCGGATTGGGCTACAACACCAGCGCGACATTGTTGAAACCGGATTTCGGGCGCCGCGACCAGTCGCTGCAGTTCGCCGTGACCGGGGTCAAGCAGTCGCTGGATGCGTATCAACAGACCGCCGTCACGACCGGCGTTTCGCTCACCCGCAGATTGTCGAGCGTTTGGAGCGCGAGCGTCGGAGTCTCCACGGCGAACGAGACGATCGTGCAAGAGGATCGATTTGCCCCCTTTGCCCTGGTCGCAACCCATTATACCTTGATCGCGACTCCGATCGGCCTGACCTACGATTCGACCAACACGAGTTCGCCGCTCGACGATCCCGTGCACGGCATGCGCGACTCGGTAACCGTCACGCCGACGCGCTCGATCGGGGCGACGAGTGCAACCTTCCTGATAACGCAGGTGAAAGCCGCGGCATACCTGGACCTTCACGCGTTTCTGCCGACGCCCGCCGGCCGCAGCGTGATCGCGGCGCGCGGGCTCGCCGGCCTCGCACGCGGCGCGGGCGAATTCAGCCTGCCGCCCGACCAACGATTTTACGGCGGCGGCGTCGGAACGATCCGCGGCTTTCGTTATCAATCGGTGGGACCCGCGTTTCCGGACAGCGGCAAGCCGATCGGCGGCACCGCGATCATCGCCGGCAGCATCGAATTCCGCCAGCGCTTCGGCAAACGATTCGGCGCCGCCGTGTTCGTCGACGGCGGCCAGGTCAGCGCGAGCTTGAAGCCGCTGCCGAGCATTATTTGCGTCGGCGCGGGTGCGGGACTGCGCTACTACACGCCGATCGGCGCCGTCCGCTTCGATGCCGCCGTGCCCACGGCGCGTTGCGGCGCGAATACGGACCGATTCGAGATTTACGTCGGCCTCGGACAGGCATTCTGATGCGTCGCTCGTGGAAAATCGCGGCGGTGGCGGTCGGTGCGATTGTTCTATTGCTCATTGCGGCCGGCGGCGCGATCTATGTCGCCGGCATGACCGCGCGCGGGCGCGCGTTGATCGAGCGCGCGACCTTCGCGTTGACCGCCGGACACGTGAAGCTCGCGGGACTCGGCGGATCCTGGCCGAGCCGGTTGACGCTGGCCGGGCTCACGCTGAGTGATCGCAGCGGCGTCTGGTTGACCGCGAAGACCATTTCCCTGCAATGGACGCCGTTCGATCTGCTGTGGCGAACGGTGCGCATCGAACGTCTGCACGCGGATCAGGTTGTCCTCATCCGATTGCCGCAATCTGCGGCCGGCGGACCCACGCCTCGGCGCATTCCGCGCGTCGCCGTGGCGCAAGCGTCGATCGATAGGCTCGAACTCGCAGCCGGGCTCGCCGGCCGGCCGGCCACGCTCGTCGTGCGCGGCGGCATTTTATTGCAGTCGGCTGATAATCTGCAGGCGCGGCTCGACGCCGACCGCATCGGCGGCGACGGCCGCTACCGGCTGCGTCTCGCGTTCGATCCGCAGCGCATGGACGCCGATCTCGAGGTGCGTGAACCGGCCGGCGGGCCGCTCGAAAATATCGTCGGGCTTCCCGGTCTCGGTGCCTTGTCGGCGACGCTGACGCTGAAGGGCGCGCGCACGGCGGAGAATTTCGACTTGAAGATCGACGCCGGCGAGCTGCGCGCACGCGCGCACGGCCGCGCGAATCTGGCCCGCCGCACCGCGGATTTTACCTATTCGCTGCGGGCGCCCGCGATGCGTCCGCGCGCCGATCTTGCGTGGGGGCACATCGAGTCGAGCGGCCATTGGCGCGGCGGGATCGACGCGCCGCGCGCCGACGGCAAGCTGGATGTCGCCGATTTGCGCGTGGGCGCGGGGGCGCGGCGCTGCAGGCTCTGCACCTGGACTTGACCGCCGACGGCGACAGGCTCGCCGTGCACGGCGGCGCCTCCGGATTGCAGCTGCCCGGCGTCGATCCTGCGCTCCTCGCGCGAGATCCGCTCGGCATCGACGCCTCGATGCGACTGACGAGCGCCGGGCGACCGTTGCAGTTCGCCGTGACGCACCGGCTGTTCTCGATTCGCGGCCGCGCGATCACCGTGGGGCACCGATCCGCGACGGCGGCGATCGTGCTGCCGGACCTGGCGCCGTTCGCGGCGCTCGTACACCAAGACGTGGGCGGGGCTGCGCGGATCGGTCTTACGCTCGCGTGGGAGAAGGCGGTAACGACCATCGCCGCCGATATACAAGCGGAGCGTCTCGCGGGGTCCGAACCCTGGCTCGAGCCCGCGGGCGGCCGCGTCTCGATGCGCGTCGCGGCGCGGCTCGACGATCGCGACATCACGATATCGAGCATGCGGGCGACCGGACGCGCGTGGTCGCTTTCGCTCAACGCCGATGCGCGGCGGCGCGCCGCGAATACGCCGGCGCCCGGCGGCCGTCGAGGCCTCGGCACGTACGTGGCATCGCTGAATGCCCGGTGGAACCTCGATATCCTCGATCTCGCCGCGGTTTCGCCGTCCCTTGCCGGCAGCTTGACGGTGTCCGGCGGCGCTCAAGGGCCACCCGATGCGCTCAGCGGCTCGCTCTTGGTCGGCGGCACGCTCGAGGCGGCGCCGCTCAAAATGGCGGTCGATTGGCGGCGCGAGGGCGATGCCGGAGTATTTGCGATCATTCGGCGGGCCGATTGGAAGAGCGTGCGCCTCGACGGCGAAGCGACGGTCCGCGCGCCCCTTTCCCAAAGCCGCGGCCGATTCCAGCTCCGCGTCGGCGATCTTGCCGATCTCGACGGCGTCACCGGCATCGAAATGCACGGCGGCGTCTCCGCGGGCGCGACCTTCGCGCCCGTCGGCGGCCGGCCGCAGACACAGGTGCAGTGCGCCGTCCGCGGGATGCGCATCGGACGATTCGTGGCGGACGCGCAGATCTCGGGCGGCGGGCCCTGGGATGCGCTCTCGCTGCGGATCGCCGCGCAGCTGCCGGAATTGCCCGGCGGCCCGGCCGCCTTGTCGTCGACGGCGAGTCTGAACCTGACGACGCGTGCATTGCGGATCACCGCCGCGGCGCTCGACTACCGGGGGCAAACCGCGCGCTTGCTGCGGCCGGCCGTGCTGTCTCTGGCCGACGGCGTGGCCGTCGACGATCTGCGCCTCGGCGCGCGCGACGCCCGGTTCGATCTCGCGGGACGGATCGCGCCGGAGCTCGACTTGCGCGCCTCCTTGCGCGACCTGACGCCGGCGCTCATCGACGCGCTGGCCCCGGGATCGCTGAGCGGCGGCAAGATCGAAGCGAGCGCGGAACTGCATGGCCAGGTCGGCGCGCCGCTCGGGACCGTGACCTTCAATGCCACCGGCTTGCGAGCGGGGACCAGGTGTCGCTCGGCCTGCCCGGCGTCGACCTGCGCGGTTCGGCCGAACTGCACGGCACATCGGCGACCATCGACGCGCGCGCGAGCGCCGGCAAGGAATCGGCCGTGACGCTCACCGGCGATGCGCCGCTTCGAGCGGGGGGCGCGCTCGACCTCAAAATCGACGGCAAGACCGATTTGGCGTTCGCAGGTCCCGTGCTCGAGGCGCACGGGCTGTCGGCGAGCGGCGCGGTCACCGTCACCGCGCAGATCACGGGCGATACCGACAGCCCGCGGATCGCAGGCGTCATGAAGCTCGCCGGGGGCCATTTTCGCGACTACGGCCGCGGCGTGAACCTGGAGAACATCAATGCGCAATTCGCCGGCGATGCGGAGGGCGTGAAAATAGAGAGCTTCACGGCGACCGCCGCTCCGGGGACGATTTCGGTGACCGGCAGCGTCGGCGTGTTGAAGCGCGGGATACCGCTCGACCTGAACATCGTCGCCAAGAACGCGCGTCCGATCGTCAGCAACCTCGTCACCGCGAATCTCGACGCGAAGCTGCACGTCGGCGGCACCGCGCGCGAGCGGATCGACGTCGACGGAGTCGTGAACCTGCACAGGGCTGTCATCGGCATTCCGAAGGCGATGCCGCCGAACGTCGCGGTGCTGGATGTGCGCCGCCGCGGAGCGGCGGCGCCGGCCGCCGTGAAGCCACTGGTCGTCGGCTTGAACGTGACGCTGTCCGCGCCGCGGCAAATTTTGGTTCGGGGCCGCGGCCTCGACGCGGAGTTGGGCGGCGAGCTGCATTTGGCCGGGACGACCGACGTGCCGCTGGTGAGCGGCGGCTTCGATCTGCAGCGCGGCAGCTTCTCCCTGGCGGGCACGCGGCTGTCGTTCACGCGCGGCCGGGTCAGCTTCAACGGGGCGGGGCTCAAGCACAAAATCGATCCGACACTGGATTTCACGGCACAAGCGACGACCGCGAACGTCACGACGACCCTGCGGATCACGGGCCTCGCGGACGCGCCGCGGTTCGACTTCACGAGCACGCCGCCGCTGCCGCCCGATGAGATCATGGCGCGGCTCCTGTACGGCGCCAACGCCGCGCAGCTCTCGGCGCTGCAAGCCGCCCAGCTCGGCGCCGCGCTCGCGACGCTCTCCGGCGCCGGCGGCGACGGCGAATTGAATCCCCTCGTCAAATTACAGCGGGTGTTTGGTCTCGACCGCTTGACGGTCGGGGCCGCCGCAGGCACCGGCACGACGTCCGGCACCGCCGCCACCGGCGCGAGCATCACGGCGGGGCGCTACATTTCCAACCGCGTCTACCTCGAGGCGAAGCAAAGCACGACCGGGTCGAGTCAGGTCCAGGTCAGCGTCGACTTGACGAAACACCTGAAATTCCAGACGCGAATCGGCAACGGCGTCGCGATCGCGCCCGGCACGACGCCGGAAAACGACCCGGGAAGCAGCGTCGGCCTGTCGTATCAGTTCGAATATTGACGGCGCCATTTGCCGGTATTTGCCGCGATCGGAACATACGTGCAATCATCGATGCAACGGAGGATCGAACATGCGGACTCGCACCCTGATCGTAATCGTCATCCTCGCCCTGGTCGGCGCTTTCATGGCCGTCAACTGGCCGGCGATCACCGCGCCGGCCAAATTCCGCCTGGTGTTCACGACGATCGAAGCGCCGGTCGGGCTCGTGATGCTCGTGCTCCTCGGTCTGGTAATCGCGACTTTCGGCGCCTATATCGCCGTTTGGCAGAGCACCATGCTGCTCGAGTCGCGCCGCCACGCGAAAGAGCTGCAAACTCAACGGGATCTCGCCGATCAGGCGGAGGCCTCGCGCATCACCGAATTGCGGGAGGTCGTTCGCGGCGAGTTCAAGAGCTTGAGCGATCATATCGCGCAATTGCAGGACGGCCTGCGGACAGAGATACGCGACAACGCGAACTCGGTCGCCGCGTCGATCGGCGAACTCGACGACCGCATTCACAGGTCGGGCGGCGGGGCCGCATGACGGCCAGCGCCGGCGTTGGGAGCCGCAGTTACGCATTCATCGTCGACTGGCACATCCGCCTGCTTCTCGCACTCCTCTGGGCGCTGGCGGCGCTCGTCGCACTGCATCAGGGGTTGCACATACGGCCGGGGTCGGCCTGGGTCATTTGGGTGCCGGCGGCGGCGATCTATTTTCTCTATCATCCGGTCGTCGAGACCGTGTTGCGCGGGCAGTCGCCGGGCAAGCGGATCGCCGAGGTGCGCATCGTAAATCGCGACGGCGGCGCGCCGAGTCGCGGCGCGGTGCTGATCCGCAACGCGTTTCGTCTCATCGACTGTCTGCCGCTGTTCTACGGCGTCGGACTCATAAGCTGTGCCGTGACCGAAAAGCGCGTGCGCATCGGCGACATCGTCGCGGGCACCGTCCTCGTGCTTGCGGATGTCGCCCGGGCGGATGCGCGGCAGCCGGGCGTGTCCGCGGAGCTGTCATTGGTCGAGGAGTTGCTGGAGCGCTGGCCGTCGCTCGAGCCGCGGCGGCGCGGCGAGATCGCGCGCTGCGCTGCTCGGGCGCCTCGGCGAGGCCGCCGAGCCTGCGCAGGTCGCGGCCGCGGACGATCGGGAGTTGCGCGAACGGCTGCGCGTCGCCGCGCGTCAGCGCGCAGGCAGGGAATCGACCCGCCGCGACAGGTCCGCGCCGTCATGGCGCAATTTCAGATCGTAGTAAATCGACAGTGTCGTGGCCTGAAGCCACATGACCATGAGCGCTCCGGCCGCGATCATGACGAATCTCGGCGCGCCCGCCGCGATGGAATCGCCGGTGCCGAAAGCCCGGGCGAACGCCGCGATGATCAAACCGAGGAAGAAATAGGCGACGAGTCCGATGATCAGGGAGACCGAATAAATCGTCGTCGACCGCCACCAATACCCCTTGACCAGTTTGGCGCTGCGGTTCATCGACTCGAAGATGCCCGCGCGATCGACGACGACCGCGACGAGCGTCAAGGTCAGGGCACCGGCCCAATAGATGCCTGGCACGACGAGCAGCACGAAGCCGACGAGGACGATCAGCGCGATCAGCAGGGTCGCGAAGAACGCGTGCGGGAGGCGCCGGATTCCGATGCCGAGCGATTCGCCGAGGCGAGCGCGCGCTTGCCCGTCGCGATGCCGTGCACGTGGTCGATCACCGCGCAGTTGCCGATCAGCCCCAGGATCATCCCGACCGCGGCGCTCAGCAGAATTCCCCCCGAAGGCAGCGCGTGCAGCACAGCTTGCGGGTCGATCGTCGCGCCGTCGCGAATCTCGGGGCTCATGTTGAGGTTCGCGAAAATGGCCCCTGATTGCGCCAGGAGTGCGAGCGGCCAGCTGCGCGGCAGACTCTCCCGAAACAGGTGGATCGCGTCGTCCAGCACGCCGCCGATGGTCCGCGGCGCCGACGGATATGAATACACGTTGATCTCCCCAAGGGCGCTTAGCGAGCGCGCCGGGGAAGTTAACATGGAGCGGCCGCGCTCCGGCAACCGCGGCGGCGGGCGGCGGGGTCCGGCTGCCTGCAACTTTTCGCGGACAGCGGTGTTATTGGTTTAAACGAAACAATTGCTGTGCGAACTCAACCCAAGGAACCTGCAGGCCCGGAAGAATTCACGATGTTCATGCGCGCCTATCAGGACATGGTTTTCTCGACCGCGGCCCGGATGACCGGGAACGATGCGCAGGCCGAGGACATCGCCCAGGAAGTGTTCACCAAGGCCTACGAAAATTTCGCCGGCCTGCGCGCGAATGCCGGCGCAGGCGGCTGGCTCAAGACGGTGGCCACGAACCTGACGATCAATCACCTGACGCGGCATCGGCGGCGATGGCGATTGTTCTCCGAATTCGCGCCGGCCGAGGGTGCGCCGGAATCGCCGCTTCTCGATCCCCCGATGCCGGACACGCTCGCCGCGGACCTCGATGCGGAGCGGCGGCGGGAACTCATCGACGACGCGCTGCGCCGATTGCCGGATCATCAGCGGCTGCCGTTGGTTCTCTACCATTTCGAGGATCTTTCGTACGAGGAAATCGCCGCGCGCCTCGGCATCTCGCTGGCGAAGGTCAAGACGGACATACGGCGCGCGCGCGCGGCGCTCGCGCCGATACTCGCGACTTGCGGCCTGGTCCGCGACGCCCTGGAAGATTGAGCCAGCAATGAACGTACCGCAGAAATCGCCGGATGAATTCGAAACGCGGGTTTCCCGCGCGCTGCGCGGCCTGCCGCCTCGTCGGGCGCCGCGTTCGCTCGAGAATCGCGTGATCGCCGAACTCGAGCGGCGCGCCGGGTTGCCGTGGTGGCGCCGGTCGATCGCGCATTGGCCCGGGCTCGCGCAGGCGGGATTCGTCGTGCTGTGCGCGGGATCGGTCCGGCTCGCGTGGCTCGCGGGAATTTGGGCGGGGGCGGGATTCGAGACCTTGGGCCGTTCCGGTTCGTCGTCGATCGCGCGGATTTACGACATCGCCACGGCGTTGAACGCCGCGGGCGAGGTCCTCAGGTTGCTGGCCGGAGTCATCCCGCCGATCTGGATCGTCGGCGGCATCGCGTTCGCGTCGATCCTCTACGCCGCGCTGTTCGGGCTTTGCGCGGCCTTGTACCGAACGCTCTATCTCAATGCATGAATCATCGGTGAGAGAAGTCATGAACACAGCAATTCGAGGACGATGGTCGGCGCTCGCAGCGATCCTGACATGCGCATTCGCCGTCATTCCCCTGGCGCGCTCGGCGACGCCGGCGGGCGGCGACGACGCGGTCGTGAGCATCGGCCATGATGCGACGTTGGCCGGCGGCCAGACGGCCGAGTCGGTCGTCTCGATCTTCGGTGCGGCGACGAACGCGGGGCATGCGGGCGAGGTCGTGTCGGTTCTCGGGAGCACGCACGTCACCGGATCCGTGGATGATTCGGCCGTCGCGGTGCTCGGCGACACGTACATCAACAGCACGATCGGCGGCGACGCGGTCACGGTTCTCGGCAGCATGACGCTGGGCCCCGAGGCCGACATCGGCGGGGACGCCGTCGTCGTCGGCGGTGCGCTCCATCGCGATCCCGCAGCGATCGTTCGCGGCCACGTGCAGAACGTGCGCATCGGCCTGTTTGGGGATTTCAAGTGGTTTCATCCGTGGGTCGAGCAGTGTCTGCTCTATGCGCGTCCGCTCGCCGTCGGTCCCGGACTCGCCTGGGCCTGGGGCGTCGCGCTCTTCTTTCTGGCGCTCTACCTTCTGTTCACGCTGCTGTTCCGCGACGGCTTGATGGAATGCGTGCGCACGATCGAGACGAAGCCGGGACGGACCGTCGTCGCCGCGCTCCTGACGATATTGTTGATGCCGATCTTTCTGGTCCTGCTGTGCGTCACGGTGATCGGCATCGCGGCGGTGCCGTTCGTACTACTCGGATTGTTTTGCGCGGCGCTGTTCGGCAAGGCGGTGATACTGGCGTGGCTCGGCAGGCTCTGTCTCGGCCGCCGCGACACGGGCGCGCTCGGCAACCCGGCGCTCGCGGTGCTGATCGGCGGCGCGATCCTTCTCCTGCTGTACATCGTGCCGGTCGCCGGATTCGTCGCGCACCAGGTATTCGGTCTGCTGGGATTCGGGGCCGTCGCCTATACGCTGATCTTGAAGTTGCGCATGTGGCAGACCGCCGGGGGCGGTGACCGCCGTGCGGGCAGCGGCAGCGGCAGCGCCGCCGCCGGTTGCGCCCGCGGCCGGCAGCGAGGAAGCGGCCGCGCCCGAGCCGAACCGCGCGGCGCAGCCGGTGATCACCGCGAGTCTGCCGCGCGCGGGCTTTTGGATCCGCATGGCTGCGCTGTTCCTGGACGCCGTACTCGTCGGCGTTCTGATCGGACTCGTCGGCATGCGCAATGCCGAACTCTTGGTATTGGCCATATACGGTGCCGCGATGTGGAAGTTGCGCGGCTCGACGGTCGGCGGCACGGTGTTTCATCTTCAGGTCGTGCGCCTCGACGGCCGGGAAGTCGACTGGGCGACGGCGATCGTGCGCGCATTGGCTTGCTTCCTGTCGCTCGCGGTCGCCGGCCTAGGGTTCATCTGGATCGCGTTCGATGAGAACAAGCAGGCGTGGCACGACAAGATCGCCGGCACGGTCGTCGTGCGCGTGCCGACGAGCCCATCTCTGGTGTGATTGCCGACCGCGGAACGCGACGCGGTATGATTGCCGCCGGATCAGGCAATACGGTGGCGGCGATGACGGGATACAGACTATATGGACGTCCGGGGTCGGGCTCGTTCGCGGTGCAAGCGGCGCTCGAAGAAATCGGCGCGCCGTACGAGCGAATCTGGGTCGGGCAAGAGCCGCAGGACGTTGCGCGCTATCGCGAAGTGAACCCGGCCGGACGCGTGCCGTCCTTGGCGTTGCCCGACGGTACGGTCGTGTTCGAATCCGCGGCAATACTGATCCATCTTGCGCTCGCCCATCCAGCGGCGCGGCTCGCGCCGCCGCCCGGCACCGCCGGGCACGCGCAGTTCCTGCAATGGATGGTGTTCCTGTCGGCGAACGTCTACGAAGAGGTGCTGCGGGTGTATTACGCGGGCCGCTATTCGGCGCGCGGCGAGGCCGACGCCGCCGCCATCCGCGACCAGGCGACCGCCGACCTCACCCAGCATCTGGCGCTGATCGCCGGCCGCCTCGGGCCTTACGTCCTGGGGGGTGAATACACGGTCGCGGACCCTTATCTATATATGCTCGCGTCCTGGTTCCCCGGGGACAAATCCGCTTTCCATGCGCGGTTTCCGACGCTCGGCGCGCACGCCGAGCGCGTGTCGGCGCGGCCCGCGGTCGCGAGGGCCGAGGCGGACAATGCGCAATAAGCGCGGAATCGGCTGAGGCGCGGGCGCATCTTGCCGATCGAAGCGCTATTCGCGACCCCGATATACACGGCGCCGCTGCAGGCGCGGCGGACGGGGAGCCTCAACGCGGACCTGTTGCGCGAGTGCCGCCAGTTGTGCGCCGACGACCGCGCCGGACGGCGCTGGTCCGCAGCCAATTATCCGGGCGGATACACTTCGTACGGTTCGGCGAACAAGATGCACCGGATGTCGCCGACCTTCGAGCGGCTCGGGCGGCTCCTGTCCCGGCATGTCGCCGAGTTCGTGCGCGTGCTCGAGTTGGACGTCTCGGGGCGCGCACTCGAGATGACCGATTGTTGGGTCAACATCATGCCGCACGGGGTCACCCACGGTTCGCATCTGCATACCTTGTCGACGATCAGCGGGACCTATTACGTGCAAACTCCGCGCGGCTGCTCGGGGTTGAAATTCGAGGATCCGCGCCTCGAGCGGATGATGGCGGCGCCGCCGCGGCGCGCGGATGCCGCGCGCGGCGTCCTGCCGTGGGCCACCACGGCGGCTCGCGCCGGGCACCTCGTGCTGTTCGAGAGCTGGCTGCGCCATGAGGTGCCGGCGAACATGTCGCGCACCGAACGCGTCAGCATCAGCTTCAATTACAGCTGGTTCTAGCCGATCCAGAGCTTCCGCGCGCATTATTTCACCGCGCCGGCTGTTGTGGGGCGTCCGCGGTCCAGGCATAGTGCCGATCACCTTCCCAGCAGTCGACCAGGGGTACTCATGACCGAAGCCGCCGCCGTTCCGCGCCGTGGACGCGAAGCTCGCATGTTGCGCGCCCAAGCCCGGAGCGTGAAATTTCCGTACATCCGCCGCAAGCTGCCGGTGGTGGAACTCATGAGTTCGGAGGCCGTCGAGATCATCGAGGCCAATGCGGAGACGATTCTGGAGGAGATCGGGATCGAGTTCCGGCGCGACCCGGAAAGCCTGCGTCTGTGGCGCGAGGCGGGCGCGAACGTGCAAGGGGAGCGGGTGCACATCCCCCGCGGACTGGCGCGGCAATTGTTGCAGACGGCGCCGCGTGAATTCACGCTGCACGCACGCAATCCCGCGCGCAACGTTCGTTTCGGCGGCGACGCCACCGTGTTTTCGCCGGTCGGCGGACCGCCGTTCGTGACGGATCTGGACCGCGGTCGCCGTTACGGCACGCTCGAGGACCTGCAGAACTTCATCAAGCTCGCGCATATGGCGCCGGCGATCCATTTCTCGGGCGGCTGCATGTGCGAGCCGATGGAGATACCGCCGAACAAGCGCCACCTCGACGTCCAGTACTCCTTCTTCCGCTACAGCGACCAAGGCTGCGAGGCGACGCCGGAGACGCCGGGGCATGCGCGCGACGCGATCGCAATGGCGCGCGTGCTGTTCGGCGCCGAGTTCGTCGCCAACCACACCGTCGTTCTCGGCAACATCAATTCGAATTCGCCGCTGGTGTTCGACGGGCGCATGCTGGGTGCGCTGCGCGAGTTCGCGGCCGCGAACCAGGGGACGATCGTCGTGCCGGCGGTGCTCGCGGGCGCGATGGGACCGGTCACCGTCGCGGGCTGCATGGCGGAAATACTCGCGGAGACCATGGCGGGACTCGCCTTGACGCAACTCGTGCGGCCGGGCGCTCCGGTCATCCTCGGTTCGTTCGTCGGCGCGATATCGATGCGCACCGGTGCGCCGACGTTCGGCACGCCGGAGGCCACGCAAATGATATTCGCGACCGCGCAACTCGCGCGGCGCCTGGGCGTTCCCTGCCGCAGCGGCGGCTCCTTGTGCTCGTCGAAGACCGCCGATGCGCAGGCTGCGTACGAGAGCGCGCACACGCTGCTGCCCACGTTGCTCGCCGGCGTCAATCTCGTGACGCACTCGGCCGGCTGGCTCGAGGGTGGACTGGTCGCGGGCTACGAGAAGTTCGTGATGGACGCCGACCAGCTGGCGATGATGCAGAAACTCGCCGACGGCATGGATTTGACGGAGCGGGGGCAGGCGCTCGATGCGCTCAGGGAAGTCGGTCCCGGCAGCCATTTCCTCGGCTGCGAGCATACGCAGGCGAATTTCGAGTCGGCGTTTTACCAGTCGACGATCGCCGACTATTCCTCGTTCGAACAGTGGTCGATCGAAGGCAGCCTGTCGGCGGAACAGCGCGCGAACCGCGTATGGAAGAAGATGCTCGCCGACTACCAGGACCCCGGCATCGATCAGGCGGCGGACGAAGCCATGCTGGCGTTCATGGCCGCGCGCAAGGCGGTGTTGACCGATGCCATCGAGGATGAGTGAACTGCGCGACGCAGGCGCGGTCCACTGGAAGTGGTACCTAGTCCTGGGAGAGGGAAGATGAAATTCCTGGTCCGAGCGGCGGCTTGTATCCTCGGTATTGCGCCCGCCGCGTTCGCTTTCGCGGCGCCGCAAATGACGGTCGGGGCGCACTGGCAGAAGCACGACATCAATTTCGCCTACATGGGCTTCACGTCGTATTACTCGTGCGACGGCTTGGAAGGCAAGTTGAAGCTTCTGTTGCGTCTCGCGGGCGCGCGACCCGATGCCAAGGTCCGCGTCGCGTGCACGTCGCTGTCCGGCAGGCCGGAGCGCAGTTCGATGGCGCGGCTGACGTTCCATGCGCTCGTCCCCGACGCGCACGGGGCGGCCGCCGGCGTGTGGCGGGACGTCGCGTGGCGTGTCGGTTCGCCGCACGACCTCGAGGGTGGGGACTGCGAACTCGTCGAGCAATTCGCGCAGCGGATTTTGCCGGCGCTTGCGACGCGCAAGGTCGAGAATCACATGAATTGCGTGCCGCATCAGGCCAATCCCTGGGGGATCGACCTGCGCTTCGAGCGTGCTCACGCCGGCGCCGAAACCGAAATAGGCCGACAGCGCGCGAGGCCTGAAGTTCCCGGTGTTTTCGTGCCGCCGCGCTCGTTGCGCGCGCGCGACCACGGTGGTAATTTGCCTCGACTTCAATCCGCACAAGGCAAGCCATGAACCGCAGAATTTCGGCACAAGTTGACGGTCACGCGTCCCCGGAATGATTTTGCTTTGTGCCGGCGCGCTCGCGGCGCCGACGCCGGCGGCTGCCTACGCCTATGTCGGCAATCAAGTCAGCGGCACGGTGTCGGTGATCGACACGTCCACCGACGAGGTGGTCCGCACCTTGCCGGATCACGGCAAGATCGGGAAGAAAATCCAGGCGGTCGTGGCTGCGCGAGACGAGAAGCACGTCTTCGTCGTCGATGCGGATGGCAACGACTTGGTGGAGATCGATACCGCGTCGGGAAAGATCGTCAAGCACATACCGGTCGGACGTGCGCCGGAAGGGGCGTCGCTGTCGCCTTCCGGCAAGACGATCGCCGTGTGCGTCGAGGAGGACAATCAAGTCGTGCTCGTCGACGTGGCGACGGCCGCGGCGACCCACGTGATTCCGACGCAGGGCAGGAATCCGGAGCATTGCGTGTTCAGCCGCGACGAAAAATGGCTGATGACGGGCAACGAGAATTCGGACGACGCCGACATCATCGATCTGGCCAAGGATCGGTCGGTCGGATTGGTGCATACCACGGGACGCTCGCGCGGCGTCGCCTGGCTTCCGGGCGATCGAATCGCCTATGTCGCCGAGGAGAATTCCAACGGCGTCAACGTCGTCGATGTGCCCGGCCGCCGCGTGCTGCGGCTGATCCCGACGGGCTTGAGGTCGGCCGACGTGATCGCGACGCAGGATGGGAAGAGGGTGTTCGTGAGCAACGGCGGCGCCGGAACCATCTCCGCGATCGACACCGCGACCGAAAAAGTGATCGCGACGATACCGGTCGGCAAACGGCCCTGGAACATGGCGCTCACGCACGATGGAAAAAAGCTGTATGTCGCGAACGGCCATACGGGCGACGTCAGCGTCATCGATACCGCGAAGCTCGCGGTCATCAAGACGATACCGGTCGGCAAATTGCCCTGGGGCGTCGATATCCCGTAACGGGCCGTCGGGACGATGGGCGGAACGGTCGCCTCAGCAATGGCGCAACTGCGACTGCTCCACTGTCACGATCGAGGAACAGTCCTTGCTGCATAGCATCATTACGAGGATGTCATCATTCGATAAGTGCATGATAAAAAAAGTATTTTGAGATTAATGGGATTTTCCGCCGGGCCCGCCCATGATGGCATAAGCATTGCTACATATTAGTTGCGGTCCAAGGCGGGGTGCCTCTGGTGGTGCCGATGGATTTGCGACCAGCCAAATAAAAGTAATAGGCGCGCATTGCAATGAGGGAGGTTTGCAATTGACGAAAACTAATATCCATTTTTTTCGCGAAGCACCCGGCGTTTCCGCTGTGTGCGCACCGCTTTGTAACGCAGCGGCGACGAGCGTTGATTCCCAGCAGGAGGAGAAATAAGATGAAATGGCCGACAGCGAATTTTCCACTTAAACCGTTTATCGCCGCCGTAGCGTTCGTGACCGTATGCGGCGTCGCGATTGCCGGTACGGACACGCGAGCAATTTGCTCGATTCAAGGACCCCGCGCAGTGGGGTGCGCCGGCGGGCAATTTGGATTTGACCCGCTACAGCGCGCTCAAGGGCATCAACACCGCCAACGTCAAGCGTCTGCAGATGATGTGGTCGCAGTCGAGCGGCACGCTGCGCGGCCATGAAGGCCAACCGCTGGTCATCGACAACGTCGGCGGCAAGCCGATGATGTTCATGGAGAGCGGCTGGCCGAACATCGTCCAAGCCCTCGACCTGAGCGACCCGGATCATCCGGTGCAGGTCTGGAGCTACACCAAGACCAGCGGCCGCGACCAATCGGCCGTGCCGCGCGCGTGCTGCGATACCGTCAACCGCGGTCTTTCCTATGCGGAAGGCAAGCTGGTGTTCGGCACCCTCGACGGCTACGTGATCGCATTGGATGCGGCGACCGGCAAGGAAGACTGGGTCGTCAAGCATGCGTTATCCGGCCAAGGGTGAGACGATCACGCCGGCGCCGATCATCGCCCACGACAAAGTCATCATCGGCTTCGGCGGCGACGAGTTCGCGGCCCGCGGCCATGTGACCGCGTACAACCTGGCGGACGGCTCGAAGGCCTGGCAGTGCTACTCCACCGGCAGCGACAAGGATGTCTGCTTGACGCCGGAGACCAACAAGGCCAATCCGCAGTACGGCACGTACGGCAAGGATCTCGGCATCAACACCTACCCCGGCGACGAGTGGAAGCGCGGCGGCGGTGCGGCCTGGGGCTGGTATGCGTATGATCCGAAGCTGCACTTGATCTACTACGGAACCGGCAACCCGGGGCTGTGGTCGCCGAGCTATCGTTGCGCTCCGCCGATCACGCAGGAACATTGCAATTCCGGCAAGTTCGACAACAAGTGGTCGATGACGATCTTCGCGCGTGACGTCGACACCGGCGAGGCGAAATGGGCGTACCAGATGACGCCGTTCGACCAGTGGGACTATGACGGCATCAACGAAGCCGTGCTCGTCGACATGAAGATCGACGGCAAGATGCACAAGACCCTCGTGCACTTCGACCGCAACGGCTTCGCGTACGTGCTCGACCGCGTGGATGGCACGCTGTTGGCGGCCCACAAGTTCGTGACCGTGAACTGGGCGGAGAAGATCGACATGAAGACCGGCCGTCCGGTCAAGGTCTATGCGCATTCTCCGCTGAAGGTCGGCGACAACACGCAGGCGTGTCCGTCGGCGATGGGCGGCAAGGACCAGCAGCCGGTTGCGGTCGATCCGATGCATCCGGAAGACTTCTATGTGCCGACCAACAACTGGTGCATGGAAGACGAACCGCAAACGCGCGCCGATACGCAACAGGGTACGGTGTACGTCTTCGCGAACGTGTACATGTATCCGGAGAAGCCGGGCGTGACCGGCAAGTTCAAGAAGTTCAACGTCGTCACCGGCAAGACGGAGTGGGAGATTCCCGATCCGTACCCGAACTGGGGCGGCGCGCTCGTGACGGGCGGCGGACTGGCGTTCTACGGCAGCTTCGGCGGCGATTTCCGCGCCGTCGACCGGGCGAACGGCAAGGTGCTGTGGTCGCGCAAACTCGGCTCCGGCATCATCGGCAACCCGATCGCCTACTCCGTGAAGGGCAAGGAGTACGTTTCGGTGTGGTCGGGCATCGGCGGTTGGATCGGTCTGCCCGTGACCGCCGGCCTCGATTTGAGCGACAAATTCGGTGCAATCGGCGCCACGGCGATGGCCAAGGCGTCCGGCTTGAACCATATTCCGCAGGGCGGCATGCTGTACACGTTCAGGGTGGTGAACGACTGACAGCGAATTGCCGGTCGAGAAATTGCCCGGTGTCGCAAGACACCGGGCTTTCTCGTTGTGTGGCACACTCGTGCCTTGGCGCGCCAGCGCGCAACCCGTCGCTCGCCGCCCGGCGCCAATTCGGCGTCGATGCGATCACCCTTTGATGGAGGCCAGCATGAACACCAGGTCCCTAACACTCACCCGATTCGCGGCCTTGGCGGCGACGTTGCTGGTCGCGAGCACCGCGGCATACGCGGGGCAGCTCGGCACGCTGACCGTCTGCGCCGATCCCGGCAACATGCCGCTCTCCAACGACAAGGGCGAAGGCTTCGAGAACAAGATCGCGCAAGTCATCGGCAAGGCGCTCGGCACCGGCGTCAACTATTACTGGCGGCCGTCGGTTCAACGCGGCTTGATGCGTACGACCTTGAGTTCCGGCGACTGCGACCTGTGGCTCGACATGGCCATGGGCACCGAAGGCGCGATGGTCTTGAAGCCTCTGTACCGCTCGACGTTCGTTTTCGCTTATCGGAACGACAAGGGCATACATATCACGAGCTTCGACGATCCGATCCTGAAGAAGCTGCGCATCGGCGTGTTTCAGGTGTCGGCGGTCCGCGAAGCCCTCGCCGATCACGACGTGATCGCGAACACGGTGGTTCACTACTTGAGCCACAACGCCGACATGGTCCTGGAAAATCAACCGTCCTACCAGGTCAAGCAAGTCATCGACGGCAGCCTCGACGTCGCGGCCGCCTGGGGTCCGATGGCGGGCTACTTCCAGAAGGTGCTGCACGCGCCGCTCGTCGATCCAGCCCGTGAACTTGATGGAAAACAACGTGCAGCTGGAGTTCGACATGTCGCTCGCCGTGCCGAGAGGACGGTACGACATCAAGAACGAAGTCGAGAAGGCGCTCGTCGACAATGCGGCCGAAATCCACAAGATTCTCGACGATTACGGCGTGCCGCTCGTCAAGTGCGACGACTGCATCATCTCGGGCGACCTGCCGTCGCACGGTCCCTATCATCCGGTGAAGCGGCCGGAGATGACCCCGGCGATGATCGCGCAGCTGAAGGCAAAGCGCATGGCCGAACTGAAGCAGTGGCTCGCGCACGGCGCGAATCCGAATCATGAGCTCGGCGATGCGATCGTCGCGAACGACATCGACCGCGTCCGTTACTTGGTGAAAGTCGGCGCGAACGTCGTCTGGCGCGACGGCGACGGCTACACGCCGCTGATCAATGCGGCGCGCTTCGGCTTCAACGACGTTGCGGCGTACCTGATCGACCACAAGGCCGACGTGAACCAACGCGACACGGGCAGCTGGACGCCGTTGATGTATGCGGCGTGGGACGACGATCCGGCGTTGGTCAAAATTTTGGTCGCCAAGGGCGCCGACATCAACGCCAAGGACAACACGGGCGTCACCGCCCTCGCGATCGCCGCGCAAAATGGCAAGAGCCATGCGCTCGACGCGCTGGTTGCCGCGGGCGCCGACGTCAACACGCCGGTCGCCAAGGGCGGCTATACGCCGTTGATGCTGGCGTCGATCTCGGGTTCGAGCGAACTGGCGCAGTCGCTGATTCGCCACGGTGCGAAGGTCAATGCCGTGAATCCGGGCGGCGTCACCGCCTTGATGATCGCCGCCGCCAAGAACCACGCGGAGCTCGCGGAAATACTGCTGAAGGCCGGAGCGGACGTTCACGCGCACAGCACCGATGGCCGCACGGCGCTCAGCATCGCGAAGGAAAACAACTACGAAGCCATGATCAAGGTCCTCGAGAACGCGGCGCAGGCCGGAGGCGCGAAATCCGGATGATCGACGAAGTTGGTTCGAGCGGGAAATTGCAGGGTAGCTTGTTCAAGGAGAGTTGAAGTGATGAGAAGAGTTTCCATGATGATCGTCACCTCGATATTGGCGACGGCATGCACCGCGGTGGCGACCAACGGCAACGAGGCGGCCGCGAAGCCCGCTCCTGCCGCGACGGCGGCGGCGGCCCCGGCAGTCGTCAAGGCGGCGGCGCCCGCGGCCGGCGGGCCGATCGATTACTCGAAAATAACGCCGATCGAGCTCGTCAAGGAGACGCCGAAGGGCAAGCTGCACAATCCTTACAAAGACACCCAGGCCGACATGGTCGCCCAGGGAAAGGCACACTTCTTTGCCTACGGCTGCAACGGCTGCCACGGCGGCGGCGGCGGCGGCGGCATGTGCCCGCCCTTGATCAACGACGTTTGGGTGTACAACGGCGACGACGACACCATTTTCCGGCTCGTCACGCTCGGCAGCATCGAACTGCAGAAGCAGGGCTACACGCGCCAGGGCGCGGAGAATGTCGTGGGGCCGATGCCCCCGTTCGGCGGCATCATCAAGAATGCCGATGATCTGTGGAAGATCTTCGCGTTCGTGCGATCAAAATACCACGGCGATCCGGCGTACAAATACGGCAACCCGCCGGGACAATAGCGTATCCGGCAGGTTCGGAGAGTTTGCCGGCAGCGCGCCGGGCCGCGGCGCGCCGATCCGTCCGGCGGCGGGCGGATCATGCCGGTGAATGCTGCAGTGCAGATTGCGTAGGGAATCGAAAAGGACCAGGCTTCGGTGAGATCGAACGCGGGGGGTGAGGACCCGTCAATTCGACGACAATACCGCGCAGGGGATGCGCGGCTCGACATGATGACGCTAACTCCAAGGTGATCACTTGATGAACCGCCATCTTGCAACGAGTCATGCCTCGCGCATCATCCGCGTCGTCGAGAGCGGCGTTCAGCCGGCGGGCATCGAAGCGCACGTCACCCGCTCTTGGCACCGCTGCCTGCGGGAATACGGCATCGAGCCCACCGCACCGCGGCGCGGCGCGGTCCTGAATCCCCAGTCCGTCAAGGAATTGCAGGAGCGCATGGGCGAGTTGCTGCCGATCGCACGCGCGGAAATGGAGAGCCTCTACGAACAGATCGCGGGTTCGAGCTTCGCCGTGATCTTGTCCGACACGCGCGGCACGGTTCTCAGCACGATCACGGATCCTTCCCTGCAGCGCGAATTCCGCCAGGCGGGCTTGTCGGTCGGCGCCCTGTGGGACGAGCGGCATGAAGGGACGAACGGCATCGGCACGTGCCTCGCGGAGGGAACGCCGGTGACCGTACATCGCGAGGAGCATTTCCGCGGCTACAATATGTCGCTCTCGTGTTCGGCCGCGCCGATCCTCGATGCGCACGGTACGCTGATCGCGGTCCTCGACGCGTCGACCGCGAATTCCAACGACAGCCGCCTGATACAGCGCCACACGATGGCCCTGGTCAACATGTCGGCGAATTTGATTTCGCGCTGGAATTTCATGCATGAATTCGGCGAGTCGTGGATCTTGAGATTCCACAGCCGCCCGGAATTCGTCGGTCTGCTGCACGAAGCACTGGTGGCGATGGATGGCTCGGGACGCATCCTCGCGGTCAACGAGAGCGCGCTCCTGCAGCTCGGCTGTGCGACCCGCCATGCCGTGGTCGGGCAGCCGATCGAACAATTTTTTCAATTCGACTTCGGTACGCTGGAACAGCGCGCCAAATCCGATCCCAGCGCGATTTGGCCCGTGCGTGATCTCGCCCACGGCCGCCGCTTTTTCGCGGTCGTGCGAGCGCCGTTGCGCCGGAACGCGGAGACCTCGGAACCGGCGGCATTGATGAGTCCCGCGCGCGCGGCGGACGCCGCCGCGCCGCCGGAGCGCGGCTCGGCGCACGTCGGCGAAGACCCCGCAATGCACCGGAACATGAGCTTCGGCCGCCAGCTGTTCGCGAAACAGGTGCCGCTCTTGCTACACGGCGCGACCGGCACCGGCAAAGAGGCGTTCGCGAAGGCGCTGCACCGCGGCGGCCTGTGGTCGGACAAGCCGTTCGTCACGGTCAATTGCGCGGCGATTCCGGAAAACCTCATCGAAAGCGAATTGTTCGGCTACACGCGCGGAGCGTTCACCGGTGCCGTCAAGGAAGGCCGTGTCGGCAAGATCCTGCAGTCGAGCGGCGGCACCCTGTTCCTCGACGAAATCGGCGACATGCCGTTGATGCTGCAGACGCGGCTGCTGCGCGTGATCGAGGAGCGGGAAGTCGTGCCCGTCGGCAGCGATCACGCGATTCCGGTCAATTTGCACGTGATCAGCGCGACCCACCGCGATATCCGCAAGATGGTGCCAGAATGGGGAGTTTCGCGAGGATCTGTACTATCGCTTGAACGGCATGACGCTTTACCTGCCGCTGCTGCGCGACCGCTCGGACATTGCCGGACCTGATCCACGCCTTGCTGCGCGAGGAAAATCCGGGTCAGCAATCCGCGGAGATCGCCGACGACGCATTCCGCAAGTTGCTGGAATTCGATTGGCCCGGGAACATCCGCCAGTTGCGCAACGCGCTCAGGACCGCTTCGGCGCTATGCCGCGACGGGGTGATCCGGCTCGCGAATCTGCCGCAGGAGATCCTCGGCATGGAGTCGCGGGCGAATCCGGACGACGCGCCCGCCGGCGCGCCGAGCTCCGACGCTGCCGGCGCCCAATCTACCCGGCGCGGCATTGCGCGAGGCCGAATGCGCGGCGCTCATACGCGAGCTCGAGCGCATGCATTGGAACATCAGCCGCACCGCGCAGGCGCTCGGCGTCAGCCGCAACACGCTCTACCGCAAGATCCACAAGCACCGCATCGTCCTCGGGCAGTGAATCGACAGATCCGGGGCGGTCATCCCTCCGCCCCGGATCAATTCGACCCCTCGAGGTCCTCAGGCTTTCAAGACACCCGAGAGTTTCGCGGCGTGGGTCGCGAGCGCGTCCATCAACGGCGGGCTCAGGCAGTCGTAGGGCTCGAGGCCGAGTTCCTTGAGCCGGCTGCGCACGGCGCCCATGTTCTTCGGATCGGCGCCGCTCTCGATGATCGAGGAGACGAACGCGGCGAATTCGGGCGCCGACCAGCCGGACTCCTTCGACAATTCGCTGTGGACGAAGTCGAGGCCGTAGAACGCGTGCTTCGTGTTCTCGATGCGGCCGTACATGTGCACGCCGCAGGCCTTGCACGCATGACGCTGAATCGTCGCGCGACGGATCGACCACTTTCAGCTTGTCGCCGTTCTCGATGACCGTGACCTTGTCCTTCGACACGACGGCGACCATGGAAAATAGCGCGCCGCTCGGCTTCCAGCATTTCGTGCAGCCGCAAACGTGATTGTGCGCCGTTTGCGACTTGATCGAGACCTTGACGGGCTTGTCCGCGCACTTGCAGACCAACGTTCCGCCGGCAAAGTCCTTCGAACCTTGCTTGACGCCGTTGTCGACGGACGGATGGATTGAAATTGCCATGATATTCACTCCCAATGTTTGCTAACAGCCGCAAATACGGCGTCCTTCACGATCAATCGCCGGGCGCCTCGCCCCATGACGACCATCAATACCTGATCACCGAACGGATGACCTTGCCTTCGTGCATCAGCTCGAAGGCCTCGTTGATCTTCTCCAATGGCACCACTTCGCTGATCATCTCGTCGATCTTGATCTCGCCGTTCATGTACCGGTCGACGTAGCCCGGCAACTGCGAGCGGCCCTTGACGCCGCCGAACGCCGAGCCGCGCCAGACGCGTCCGGTGACCAGCTGGAACGGGCGAGTGCAAATTTCCTGTCCCGCGCCGGCGACACCGATGATCATCGATTCGCCCCAGCCCTTGTGGCAGCATTCGAGCGCCGAACGCATCACGTGGACGTTGCCGATGCACTCGAACGAATAATCGACGCCGCCGTTGGTCAGGTCGACGATGACCTGTTGGATCGGCGTGTCGTAGTCCTTCGGATTGACGAAATCGGTCGCGCCGAGCGCCTTCGCCATGTTCCACTTGCTCGGATTGAGGTCGATCGCGATGATGCGCGACGCCTTCGCCATCACCGCGCCCTGCACGACCGAAAGGCCGATGCCGCCGAGGCCGAATACGGCCACCGTCGAGCCCGGCCGCACCTTCGCGGTGTTCAGTACCGCGCCGATGCCGGTCGTGATGCCGCAGCCGAGCAGGCAGACCTTGTCGAGCGGCGCCTGCGGATTGATCTTCGCGACCGAGATCTCCGGCAACACCGTGTGTTCGGAGAACGTGCTCGTGCCCATGTAATGCAGGATCGGCTTGCCCTTGAGCGAGAAGCGCGAGGTGCCGTCCGGCATGACTCCCTTGCCCTGCGTCACGCGGATCTTCTGGCACAGGTTGGTCCGGCCCGAGAGGCAGTATTCGCATTCGCCGCATTCCGGCGTGTACAGCGGGATCACGTGGTCGCCCGGCTTGACGCTCTTGACGCCCGCACCGACCTCCATGACGATGCCGCCGCCTTCGTGGCCGAGTATCACCGGGAACAATCCTTCAGGATCCGCCCCGGACAGCGTGAACGCGTCGGTGTGGCAGACGCCGGTCGCGACGATGCGCACCAGTACTTCGCCGGCTTTGGGGCCCTCGAGGTCCACCTCCTCGATGCTGAGAGGTTTATCGGCCTCCCACGCGACAGCCGCTCTCGTCTTCATTGGATGGAGCTCCTTATTAGTATTCTCTGATCGCGCATGCCGTATGGCGAGATTGGTAGCAGCTTGCGTGCCAGCGGCTGCCAACGAAGAATAAGTCTTTATGATCAATAAGTTGTGATGCCGCGCCGCCGCCGCGCCCCGTGTTTGGCGCACGGTGTTTCTGATCCGAAACAGTGCGTACTACGTGGGTGCTACGAAACCGAAGCATTCAATGCGGCCGCGTGATGGCGCAGGTGGTCCTCGATGAACGTACTGATGAAGTAATAGCTGTGATCGTAGCCGGCCTGCAGTCGAAGCTTGACGGCCTGGCCGCCCGCGCGGCAGGCCGCCTCGAACAGCTGCGGGCGCAGCTGTTCGACGAGAAATTTGTCCGCGTCGCCCTGGTCGATGAGGATCGTCCCCGGGAACTTCGCGCCCTTCACGAGTTCCGTGGCGTCATATCGGCTCCAGGCCGCACGATCCTCGCCGAGGTAGCGCGGCAACGCCTTCTGCCCCCAGGGGACTTGCGACGGCGCGACGATCGGCGCAAACGCCGACACGGAGCGATATTGCGCCGGGTTCTTCAGCGCGATCGTCAACGCGCCGTGGCCGCCCATCGAATGGCCGCAAATGCTCTGCGCGGCAGGGTTCCGCCGGAAAATGCTCGGCGATGAGCTTGGGCAATTCGCGCGACACATAGCTGTACATGTTGAAATGCCGCGACCACGGAGCCTGGCTCGCATCGAGATAAAAGCCGGCCGCGGTGCCGAACTCCCAATCAGCCGCTTCGTCGGGAATGCCGGTATTGCGCGGGCTCGTGTCGGGCGAGACGAGCATGATCCCGAGTTCCGCGGCAAGCCGCTGCGCTCCGGCCTTGATCACGAACGTCTCCTCGGTGCAGGTCAAGCCGGCGAGGTAATAGAGGACGGGGACCGCGCCGTTTTGCGCCTGCGGCGGCCGGTAGACCGAAAAGCGCATCGGCGCCGCGCAAGCCTCGGACGCGTGCCGGTAGAAGCCTTGCACGCCGCCGAAACAGCGTTGCTCGGAAATGGTCTCGATCGCGGTCATTGGGGATTGCTCCAGGCGGCGCAGCCAAAAGCGGGATTGTAGTGTATTCATCCCTGCCTGGCGGCAAGCGCTTTTTCACCTGGCGAATGGTCGCGGCGCGACGATGCAGACTTGTATCCAATCCAATACAAAGTGCGACAAATCTGAAGCTATGGCGTGACACTGGGCGTTGCTTTTTAGCCAACGAGGCGCGCCGGTGCCGCACTTAATAGGATGCGATCGCGCTTGCGCCTTGGTACGTCTTTTGCAGGAAATCTCAGGAAGGCCCGTCGATCGGCACGGTCGGTCGGCGGCCAGACGAAAAGAAAGATACTCAAAGCGGAGGGAGTCTTATGCTAACGCGTTCCAAACTTTTGTTCGCGGTCAGTGCGGCTGTTGCGATCATGCCGATGACCCGCGCGGTCGCCGGAATCGACGTCACGGCTGGCGATTGGAAATTGGATTTTTCGGGCAACGTCAACGCGTTCTACGTGGGCACCACCTGTGACGACGGCCAGAACACCGGAGTGGTCGGCGGCTTGGCGTGCACCGGCGACAAATCGGCGGCGGTGCGCAATGGCTTGCTCCCGGCCGCATTCGTATTCAGCGCAACGACGCGGCAGGACAACCTCGATATCGGCGTGACGATCGGCATGTATCCCGGCATCAACAGTTCCGCGGCACAGGGTGTCAACGGCGCGGGCCTGCCGTCGGCGCTGCAGACGCCGGGCATCGATGCGCGCCAGGCGTTCCTGACGTTCGGCGATGCGAGTTGGGGCACGGTGAAAATGGGGCGCGACATCGGCCTGTTCGGCAAGGACGCGATTCTCGACGACATGACGCTGCTCGGCGTCGGCTCGTCGACGAACAATGCCGCGCCGGGCAACACGAGTCTCGGCCGCATCGGCTTGGGCTATATCTACACCGATTGGGAACCGCAGATCACCTACACGACGCCGAGCTTCAGTGGGTTCAGCGCATCGGCCGGGGTGTTTCAGCCGCTCGACAGCGGCGGCAGCGCCTCGTACACCAAGCATACGTCGCCGCAAGTTCAAATCGGCGGCAGCTACGCTTGGGGCGGTACGGACGGCGGCATGACCGGCAAGGTCTGGATCGACTTCGTCAGCCAGCAGATGCAGGCGACCGCGGCGGACCAGGCGATCAATGGCCCGGGTGCGGCGACCAGCGTCACCGGCAACGGCTTCGACGGCGGCGTCAAGCTCGGCTTTGCGGGCTTCGAGGGCGTTCTGTACGGTTATAGCGGAACCGGTCTCGGCACGACCGGCTTGTTCATCCTCGGGACTTCCGCCTCGGGCCAGAAGCGCGATTCGGACGGCGGCTACGTGCAGGCGAGCTACAAGATCAATAAATTGAAACTGGGCTTAAGCTACGGCATGTCGGAGCTCAAGCAAGCTTCCGATGAGCGTGCGCTGCCGGCGACCGAATTGTTGAAGCGCAATTCGTCGGTCGTCGGCGGTGTCTACTACAGCTTGACGAAGAGCCTGACGCTGGTCGGCGAATACATCCATACGAAAGCCGATGCCTGGAACGGCAATTCAGCGACGGAAAAGGATTTCGCGCTCGGCGCGATCCTGTTCTTCTAGGCGGTTGAGGTCGGCGGCGCCAAGGAAGGCGCCGCCGATCAGCTTCGATCCTTGATCGCCGCGTCGGCGCCGATCTTGTCAAAGGCGGCCGCCGCGCGCTCGATGTAGACCTGCGGTTGTTCGAGGAAGAATTCGAGCGACGTTCCGCTCACGAAGCAATAGAGCCTGCCGTCATCCGGATTCGTCCAGTTCAGCGAACAGTCCGCCTTGATCAGCGCCCCCGCCGCGAGGCCGACCGGATCGAAGTCGCGGAATTCCCCGTTCATCGGCCGCAACGGTATCGCGGCCTTCCAAATGCCGACGGGGTGGCCCTGGGTCAGCGCATATCCCGGCGAGCGTTCCGGCGCGTGCGCGCATGAGGCGAGGGCGGCGGCGGCCAAGACGATGAGCGACGCGGGCCGATATAGCACTCGATGTTCGTTCATTGAATGCGCTACGCTTTGGCGGTACCTAGAACAGCCGTACGGGATGAGTGTGCCATCGATTTCCCGCCGTGTACAAATCAGCCGCGCGCCGCGGCGCGCGCGCGTTTGCGCATTGCTCGGCGCGGCCGCGATGTCGTTCGCGGGCTGTGCCGCATACCGCGCTGCGCCGCTCGATGCGCAGCGCAGCGCGGACGACTTCGGCGTGCGGCGAATCGACTCCGCCGACGTCCACGCGGCGGTTGCGCGCCTCATGCCGCAGGCGGCCGTCTCGTGGCCGCCGCAAGAATGGGATCGGGCGTTGCTGCTCGCCGTCGCGTTGACCCGGAATCCGCATCTCGGCACGGCGCGCGCCGAAGCGCAGGCCGCGGTCGCGCGCGAGATCGAGGCGGCGCAACGGCCCAATCCCGACGTCACGCTGCTCTCCGAATACGCGCGGCACGAGCCGCAGCCGTGGCTCTACGGGCTCAGCCTGAATTGGTTGATCCGTTCGAGCGGCCGCCGCCGGCTCGACATCAGAATCGCGCGGCTGCGCACGAGCGGCGCGGAGCTTGGTTTGATGGACCGAATCTGGACCGTGCGCCGCAACCTGGATGCGGCTCTGTCGGCATATGCAGGGCGCGCAACGCGGCTTGGTTCTCCTCGATCGCTTGAGCGCGGCGCAGGATCGGCTGATTGCGCTCGAGCGGCGCCGCATCGATGCCGGCGAGGATCCGGCGTCCGAGCTCATCGTCGCGGCGCAGACGCGCGCGGCGATGGAGCAGGAGGCGGCGCATTGGCGCGCGGCGGCGGATGCCGGACGAAGTCGCGCGGCCGCCGCGCTGGGTTTGCCGCCGCAGGCGCTCGCCGGCGTGCGCATCGCCTGGCCCGACTGGGGCGCGCCGCCGCCGGTCGATGCGGCGATGCTACGCAAGATCGGCGAGCGGGCATTGTTGTCGCGCGCCGACCTCGGCATCGCGATCGGCGAGTATGCGGCGGCCGAAGCGCGCCTCAAGCGCGCGGTCGCGCGCCAATATCCGCAGTTCACGCTCGGGCCCGGGTATTACTGGGATCACGGCATCGCGAAGTTTCCGCTGGACCTGGGCTTCACGCTGCCGCTCAACCGCAACCGCGGCGAGATCGCCGCGGCGCGCGCCGACCGGCGTGTCGCCGCGAAGCGCATGCTCGCGCTGCAGGCCGACATCTACGGCGAGATCGCCGCCGCGGAGCATGCGGAGGCCGTCGCGAGGGCGAGCGTCGAGTCCGCCCTGCGGCGGCTCGGCGCGGCGCGGCGCCAGGCCGAACAAGCGGATCTCGCGGTGCGCTTGGGCGAGTCGGGCGCGGAGCGGCGCCTCGGCGCGGCGATCGGGCTTGCGCGGGCGCGGCTCGGGGTCGTGCAAATGCGCGCGCAGCTGCAGAACGCGCGCGATGCGCTGGAGGACGCGCTGCACGCGCCGCTGTCGGGCCCGGAGCTGGCGCTGTCCGGGACCTTTTACGCCAACCAAGCCGGAGCTGGCTCATGAAGACGACAAGCGATGTTCTGGCTGCGATGGCTCTCGGCATGCTCTTCCTGATCGCGACCGGCAGGTCGCTAGCCGACGATGACGATGCCGCTGCGACGCCGCGGCCCACGCTGCCCGCCCTCGACCGCGCGCAGCAGGAGGCCGTCGGCATCGAGGTTCGCCGCCCGACCCTCGTGACCATGCCGGAGCGGCTGCCGGCGATGGGCCTCGTGCTCGATCCCGCGAAACTCGTGCGCGAGTTCGGCGAGATGAATGCGGCCCGGGCCGCGGAGCATGCCGCGGCCGCGGAAAGGGATCGGTTGCAGAAACTCTATGCCGGCGGCGCCGGCGCAAGCCTGAAAATGCTGGAAGCCGCGCGCGCCGCCGCCGCGAAAGCCGGTGCCGAGGCCGCGGCCGCGCGCGCGCAAGTCGCGTTGCACTGGGCGCCGCTGCTGTCGCTGCCCGATGCCAGCGCGCCGCGAGTTCATCGACGCGGCCTCGACCGGCCGCGCGCTGCTGCTGCGCGCGGACGTGCTCGGCCAACAGAGCCTCGGCCTGCTGCCGCGAGGGGCGCTCGTCGACGTCGACGGGGCGCGGCTTCCCGGGCGCGTGCTCGGCGTGCTGCGTCAAATCGGCGAGTCGCAGAGCGTCGGCCTCTTGGTCGACGTCGACCGTCCGCCGGCGGGCCTCGGCGCCGGCGCACGCGTACCGGTCGAGCTCGTGATGCCGAAGCGTTCCGGCCGGCTCGTGCCGCGCGACGCGCTGTTGTACGGCGATGCCGGCGCGTACGTGTACAAGCAAATGCCGAAATCGCCGGGCGACAAGGCAACGCACTTCGAACCCGTAAAGGTCACGCCGCTCCTCGCCGACGGGGACGGGTGGCTGGTCGAGGGCGTCGGCGCCGACGACGACATCGTCGTTCACGGCGCCGCCGTGTTGTGGTCGCTGCAAGGCTTGGGCGATCAGCCCGCCGACGATGACGATTAGGCCGAGCGACGCATGCTTGCCGCCATCGTTCGCGCCTCGCTGGCCAATCCGCGCATCGTCACCGCGCTCACCTGCCTGATCGCCGTGCTCGGCGCCGCGGCGCTCGCGACCGCACGCTTCGACGTGTTCCCGGACTTCGCGCCGCCGCACGTGCTCGTGCAAACCGAGGCGCCGGGACTCGACGCGACCCAGGTGGAGTCCCTGGTGACGCGGCCGCTCGAGGGGCTGCTCGCCGGCACCGAGAACGTCAAGACGGTCCGTTCGACCTCGAGTCAAGGCCTGTCGGCGATCCAGGTCGTGTTCAATCGCGGCGGCGATCCGTATCGGCAACGCCAGGTCGTCACGGAGCGCCTCGCCGAGGCCGCGAGCCTGCTGCCCGCGGGCGTCGGCCCGCCGCTGTTGTCGCCGCTGAGCTCCTCGATGGAGTACCTGCGTGCATTTCGGCTACACGAGCGACCGCCTGTCGCCGATCGAGCTGCGCGATCTCGTGCAATGGATCGTCAAGCCGCAAATACTCGCCGTCCCCGGCGTCGCGCAGGCGCAGATATTCGGCGGCGCGGTCCGCGAGCGCCGGATCGTCGTCGATCCGCGTGAAGCTCGCGGCGCTTCAGTTTACGCTCGACGACGTGCTCGCGGCCGCGAAGCGCGCGACCGCGACGATCGGCGGCGGCTACGTCGAGACCGCTTCGCAGCGCATCGTCATCCAGGTCGAGCCGTCGGGCATCACCGCCGCGCAGCTGTCGCAGGCCCTCCTGGGGACGCACGCGAACGTGCCCGTGCGGCTCGGCGACGTCGCGGCCGTCGAGGACGGCGCCGAGCCGCGCTTCGGCGACGCGTTGATCGGCGCGAAGCCCGGCATTCTGATCGAGACCTCGACGCAATTCGGCGCGAACACGCTCGAGGTCACGCGCGCGCTCGAGGAGCGCCTCGATGCGCTCGCGCCGGCGCTCGCGCGCCAGGGCGTCGTCTATCACCCCGCGCTTCTGCGGCCCGCGAGCTTCATCGAGAACGCGATCGCGAAGCTGCGCAATTCCCTGTTGATCGGCGCCGCGCTGGTCGTCGCGCTGCTGCTCGTGACCTTGCGCGACTGGCGCGGCGCCTTCGTGTCGTTCAGCGCGATTCCGCTGACTCTGCTGACCACGGTTTGGATACTGGAACTCTTCGGGCTCAGCCTGAACACGATGACGCTGGGCGGTCTCGTCGTCGCGCTCGGCGTCGTCGTCGACGACGCCGTGATCGACGTGGAGAACATCCTGCGCCGGCGCCGCGGCGCCACGGGCGGCGCCGACTTGCGCGCGCTGTTCGTCGGCGCCTCGCTCGAGGTGCGCCGGCCGGTGCTGTACGCGACCGCTGCCGTCGCGGTCGCGTTCCTGCCGATCTTGATGATGTCCGGGCTGCAGGGGGCGTTCTTCCGCCCGTTGTCGATCGCGTTCCTGCTCGCCGTCGGGCTGTCGCTGCTCGTCGCGATGAGCGCGACGCCCGCGCTATGCGCGCTCGCGATGGCGCGGCACCAGCCGGCGCCCGAGGCGGCGTTCCTGCGCCGATTCAAGCGCTGGCAGCTCGGCACGATCGAATGGCTGAACGCGCGGCCGCGCGCGCTGGTTGCGATACTCCTCGCGAGCGGCGCCGCCGGCATCGTGTTTCTGCCACTCCTCGGCGCAAGGCTGTTGCCGGATTTCCGCGAGAACTACCTGATCGCGCACGCGTCGTTGCGTCCCGGCATTTCGCTCGCCGAGACCGCGCGCGTCGGCGAGCGGATCAGCAAGGGCTTGATCGCGATTCCCGGCGTCAAGAGCGTCGCGGAGCAAATCGGGCGCGCCGAGAACGGCCAGGACCCGGATGCGCCGAACAAGAGCGAGTTCGAGGTGCAGATCGACCCCAGGCAAGGGCGCGATCCGAACCAGATCGATGCGGCGATCCGCAAGGTGTTCGACAATTTTCCGAATGAATTGGTCGAAATCTACTCGGTGCTCGCGGAGCGCATCGGCGAGACCTTGTCCGGGGAATCGGCACCGTTCTCGATCAGTGTGATCGGCTCGGATCTCGACGCGGACGACCGCGTCGGCGGAGAGATCGTCGCCGTGCTGCAGCGCCTGCCGGGCAGCGGCATCGTGCGCCTCACGGTGCCGCCGCGCCAAGTGGAACTGCGCGTCGAGTTGCGGCCCGAAAGATTGGCGATCTACGGGCTGCAGGCGGCCGACGTGCTGCAAACCGTCAACGCCGCGTTTCACGGCAGCGTGGCGTCCGTGATCAATCAGCCCGACCGCAGCCTGCCCGTGGTCGTGCGGGTCGGCGCCCGCGCCGCCGGTCCCCGCTCGGTCGGCGCGCTCCTTTTGCGCGGGCGCGACGGCGCGCTGGTCAGGCTCGATCAGGTCGCGCGGATCGAGACCGTGATGGCGCGCAGCCTCGTCGACCATCAGGACGGCCTGCGCCGGCAAATCGTCGTCGCGACGCCTAAGGGCGCGGATCAGGCGGGCTATGCGCGCGCCGCGCGCGCCGCGATCGCGGCGCAGGTCAAGCTGCCGCCGGGCGTCTATCTGCAATACGCCGGGGCTGCGGCGGCGCAGAGCGCGGCGGCTCACGAATTGCTGTTTCATTCGGCTGCCGCGTTCGTGCTGATCGTGCTGCTCCTCGGCCTCGCGTTCGGCCACGCGCGGCACGTGCTGCTCGTGCTCCTGGCATTGCCGAGCACATTGATCGGCGGCGTCGCGGCGGTCGCGCTGACCGGCGGCACGCTGACGCTCGGCTCCATGGTCGGGTTCGTCGCCTTGTTCGGCATGGCCGCGCGCAACACGATCCTGTTGGTGTCGCATTACGACCATCTCGTCCACGAGGAGAATCAGCCCTGGGGCCTGGCGACCGCCCTGCGGGGCGCGGAGGAGCGACTGACTCCGGTGCTGCTGACCGCGCTGCTGACCGGGCTCGCGCTGCTGCCGGTCGCCTGGCAGCTGCACCAACCCGGCCACGAGATCGAAGGACCGATGGCGGTCGTCATCCTCGGCGGTCTGGTATCCTCGACGCTGGTCAGCCTGTTGCTGATACCGCCGTTGGCGGCCCGCTGGCTGCGACCTTCGGCTCGCGGCGAACCTAATTGAATTTCGGCGCTCTCATGGTGAGACGGGCGTGTTCCACCTCGGGCGGCGATTGGGCGAAGAGAATAACCAACATGAGGATTCGAGACCATGAAAAGGATTACGGCTATAGCCTGCACGGCTCTATTGCTGGCATCGGGAACCAGCTTGGCGGCGGCGAACCTGCTGCGCGTCACGAAGACGGTCGTCATCGATGCGCCGGCCGCCAAAGTTTGGGATGAGGTCAAGGATTTCGACGGCCTGAACAACTGGCACCCGGCCGTCGCGACGGATCAGATCGTTTCCGGCACGAATAACAAGGCCGGCGCGGTGCGGCTGTTGACGCTGAAGGGCGGCGGTACGATCAAGGAGGAGTTGACGTACTTCAACGCCGCGGGCCGCAAGTTCCGCTACAAGATCGTCGAGGGCGTGCTGCCCGTGAGCGATTATTCGTCGACGTTCGTCGTCCGCTCGATCGGCAAGAACAAGAGCCGGGCGACCTGGTCCGGCCGGTTCAAGCGCAAGGATACGAGCGCGCAGCCGGCGGCCAAGGAAGATGACAAGACCGCGATCGACGCCGTCACCGGCGTCTATGAATCCGGACTCGACAACTTGAAGAAGGTCCTCGAAGCCAAGTGATGGTTCCCGCCCGATGCGACGCCATGACGTCGCATCGGGCGGCAAGCTGGCAACGCGCGCCGCGAAGAATCGATTCCACGCTGGAAGTTGAATGCACCAAGTTCGATCACTGCGCCGCCGTCCGCGCGGATTGCTCACGCTCCTCCTCTGTTCATCGTGTATCGGGCCTGCTTTGCCTGCCGCCGCGCGCGAAGCCGCCGCGCGCCGAAAGCGGACTCGTTGCAGGGAATCGTCGTCATCGGCGCGACGCCCGTGCCCGGAATCGGCATCGACGTGGCGAAGGTTCCGACCAACGTGCAGTCGATCGTCGCGTCGGACCTGAAGCGCGACGGTACGGCGAGCCTGACCGCGGCGCTCAACAACCGGCTCGGCAGCATCAGCATCACCGATACGCTCGCGGACCCGTTCCAGCCGGACATCTTGTATCGAGGCTTCGAGGCGTCCCCGGTGCTCGGCGCCTCGCAAGGCCTGGCTGTCTACCAGAACGGCGCCCGGATCAACGAGGCGTTCGGCGATGCGGTCAACTGGGACCTCGTACCCGATTTCGCGATCGAGCGCATCGACCTCGTCAGTTCCAATCCGTCGTTCGGCCTCAACGCGCTGGGCGGCGCGCTCGCGATCACGATGAAGAACGGATTCACCTATCACGACCGCGAGGCCGAACTGTCCGGCGGCTCGTTCAATCTGCGCACGGGCTCGGTGCAGGTCGGCGCGAACGACGGCCGGTTCGGCGTGTACGCCGCCGCCAGAGTTCTCAATCAAGACGGCTGGCGCCGGTTCGCCCGCGATTCGGTGCATCAATTCTATGCCGACTTGAGCGCGCGCACCGGCATCGCGACGATCGATTTGAGCTACTCGTACGCCGACAATTCCCTGTTCGGCCAGGGCGCGGCGCCGGTGCAGGAACTCGCCGTCAGCAAGAGCCTGGACTTCACCGGCCCGCAGGACAATGCGAACCGCCTGAATTTCGCCGAGCTGACCGCATCATTCGCGCTCGGCGAATCGGTATCGCTGCAGAGCGTGCTCTACAGCCGAGATTACGATCAGGCCGTCGCGAACGGCAATACGACCGAATACACCGCGTGCACGAGCGCGCAATACGCGGGGCTCCTATGCCAGAACGACGGCCTCACTGCGCTCCATGACGTCGCCGGCGCCTCGATCCCCGATATTTCCAACGGCGGCGCGAATCCGATCGGCGAGAACGATTTCGAATCGACGCACTCCCGCGGTCTCGGCGGGTCGGTTCAGTTGAGCGTCGCGAAGCGGCTGTTCGGGCACGGCAACCAGTTCATCGCCGGCGTCGCGGTCGACACGGCGCGGGTCGCCTACTCCTCCGGCGCCGAACTCGGGCAGATCGACGCCGCGCTGATGGTGCTGCCGTCGGGACTGTTCGTCTCGACGCCCGAGAGTTCGCCGTTCGCGGCGACGCCGGTGAACGTCGGCTCCAGGAGCCGCTACGACGGCTACTACGTGACCGATACTTTCGACGCGACCGAGCGGCTGGCGGTCACCGCGAGCGGACGCTACAACCGTGCAAGCCTGGATTTCGCGGACAATCGCGGCATTCTCCTGAAACGGAGTGAATCGCTTTCGTGCACTTCAATCCGGCGCTCGGTGCGACCTATCGGCTGCTGCCGCGGACGACCGTATACGCGAATTACGCCGTCACGAACCGCGCGCCGACGATGAGCGAGATAGAGTGCTCGGACCCGTTGAAGCCCTGCGTCCTGCCGGCGAGTCTCGCCGGCGACCCGCCGAACCTGAAGCAGGTCATCGCGCACACGATCGAATTCGGCTTGCGCGGCAACACGCGCCCCGGCGACGGGTCGCCGGGCAGAGGAAATTGGAACCTCAGCGTGTTCCGCACGACGCTGGATGACGACATCTACGCGATTGCGGCGTCGATCAGCAGCGGCTATTTCCAGAACATCGGCGCGACGCGCCGACAGGGCCTCGAGGCGGGCTATACCTATCACGGCGAGCGCTGGTCGGGCTACGCGGAATACAGCTTCGTCGACGCGACGTTCCTGTCGACATTCACCGAACATTCGCCGTCGAATCCGCACCAGGACGCGAACGGCAATGTCCTCGTGCGCCGCGGCGACCGCCTGCCCGGCATCCCGCGCCAGCGGATCAAGCTCGGCGCCGACTACCGCGTCGGTCCGCATTTCACCGTCGGCGGCGAGATGATCTTCGTCGGCGCGCAATATTACCGCGGCGATGAATCCAATCAGAACGCGGAGCTCGCGGGATATCACGTACTGACGCTGCACTCGTCATACCGCATCAACGACCGTGTCGAGCTGTTCGCGACGGTCAAGAACGTGCTCGACGAGTCGTATGCGACGTTCGGATTGTACGGCGATCCGACCGGCGTCGGCGCGCCCGGCATCCCCGCGGGGGCCGGCACGAACGATCCGGGCGTCGACAACCGCTTCCAGAGCCCGGCCGCGCCGCGCGCGTACCTCGCGGGCATTCGCGTCAATTTCTGAGCGAACGCCCGCGAGACATCGCTCACTTCGCGATGTTGATGACCTTCGACTGCGTGAATTCCTCGAGACCTTCCTGTCCCATTTCCGTGCCGAAGCCGGATTGCTTCGCGCCGGCGAACGGAATGTCGGGCGGCAGTTCGAGATGCTTGTTGATCCAAATGGTGCCCGAATCGATTTTTTGCGCGACCTCATAGGCGCGCGCGGGGTCCTTCGCCCAGACCGTTGCGCCGAGGCCGTATTCCGTGCCGTTGGCGCGCGCAATCGCATCGTTCAGGTCGGTGTATTTCAGGACCGGCAGCACGGGCCCGAATTGCTCCTCGCGCACGAGCCGCGCGTCGTCGGCAATGTCGCGCACGATCGTCGGCGCGATGAAATAGCCTTCGCGATCGAGCACCTTGCCGCCGGCGATGATCTTGCCGTGCCGGCGCGCGTCCTCGATGAACTCCTTCACCTTGTCGAATTGGACCTTGTTTTGCAGAGGTCCGACTTCGGTTCCCGCATCGAGGCCGTTGCCGACGACCGCCTTTTGCGCCAGCGCGGCGAGCTCCGCGCAGATCGCGTCGTACATCGATTCCGGCACGTAGACGCGCTTGATCGCGAGGCATACCTGGCCGCAGTTGACCATCGCGCCTTGGAAGATCTTTGCGGCGACGTCTTTGACGTCGACGTCGTCGAGGACGATCGCCGCGTCATTGCCGCCGAGCTCGAGCGTGAGCCGCTTGATCGTGCCGGCGACGCTCGCCATCACCTTCCGGCCGGTCGCGGTCGAGCCGGTGAACGCGACCTTGGCCACGTCCGGATGCTGCGTGAGGTGGCCGCCGAGATCATTTTGGTCGACGATGACGTTGAGCACGCCTGCGGGAAGGATTGCCGCGCACAGCTCCCCGAACAGCAGGGTCGTCAGCGGCGTGGTCGGCGCGGGCTTCGCGACGACGGTGTTGCCCGCGAGCAGCGCGGGCGCGACTTTGATCATCAGGAGGATCAGCGGGAAGTTCCACGGGGTGATCGCGGCGATGACGCCGAGCGGCACATGGTGCTGCACGATGCGTTCCTTGTCGTTGTCCCGCAAGACCTTGACCGGCAGATCCATCGCCGCGAACGCGCGAATCATCGCGACGGACCCGAACAGCTCCCCGGTCGCGTGCGCGAGCGGCTTGCCTTGTTCCTCGGTCAGCAATCGCGCGAACTCGGGGATGCGCGCCTCGAAGGCGTCGGCGATCTTGAGCAGCAGGCGGCGCCGCTCGGCGATCGGCGTGGCCGACCAAGCCGGGAAGGCGCGCTTGGCCGCCGCGACGGCCGCGTCGAGCTGCGCCTTGTCGGCCCGGGCGCAGTGCGTCAGCGTCTTGCCGGTCGCCGGATTGATGACCTCGAGCGTCGCGGCGCCGGCCGTCGGCCGGCCGTCGATCAGCAACTGAAATTCCTTGCCGGCAAGGGACATCGCTTTCGGGTTCGCGCTCATGGGTCTTCCTCCGGTGCAATCCAATAGACAGGGCCGCTGATGATACTAGGCGGGACCGCGGACCTGTCATCGGCGGCCGGCGGCGCGGCGCTCGCGCCGTTTCAGCGAGGAAAACGTGCCAATTTGCTGTGCGTGCGCATGAAATCGACCCGATTGCAGCCTTTCTCGGGCCGCTCCAGTTCACCTAAGAACGCTTCGACCTGCGCCGCCGGAACCGCTGCGCTGCGGTAGAAGCCCGGTATTGGTCGCAGCCCATCGATCTGAGCGCGGCGAGTTGGACGTCGGACTCGACGCCCTCGGCGACCACCTTGAGGCGCAGGCCGTGCGCGAGGGAAATGATCGCGCGGACGATCGCGGCGTCCTCGGCGCTCGACTCGAGATTCGCAATGAAGCTGCGGTCGATCTTGAGCCGGTCGATCGGGAAGCGCCGCAGCTGGTTGATGCTCGAGTAGCCGTTGCCGAAGTCGTCGACGGTCACGACGACGCCCATCGCGCTCAATTGTTCGAGCGTCCCGCGCGAGCGTTCGGGATCGCGCGCGAGCGTGGATTCGCCGAGCTCGACCTCGAGCGCCGAGGCGTCGAGCTCGTGCCGCGAGACCGCGTCGCGGACCACGGCGGCCAGATCGGATTTGAGGAATTGCGCCGCGGAGACGTTCACCGCGACCCTGATCGGATTCAGCCCGCGCAGGCGCCAATGCGCGGTTTGCCGGCAGACTTCGTCGATCACCCAGGCGCCGATCGGTACCATCAAGCCCGTCTCCTCGGCGATCGGCAGGAAATCACGCGGCGACAGCATCCCGCGTTGCGGATGATTCCAGCGCAGCAACGCTTCGACGCTGCGCACCGCGGACGTCGCGACGTCGATCTTCGGCTGGTAGTGCAGCAGGAACTCGCCTCTCGCGAGCGCGCGCCGCAAGTCGCTCTCCAGCAGCAGGCGATCGCGTGAGAACGCGGTCGCGCGCGCATCGAAGAAGCGGTAGGTGTTGCGGCCGCACTGCTTCGCCTGGTACATCGCCTCGTCCGCGCGCGTCAGCAATTGCTCCGCTTCGACGCCGTCCGCGGGGTATCGCGCGATGCCGACGCTCGGCGAGATATGAATTTCCGTGCCGTGAACGTCGAACGGCTGCGCGAACGCGCGCAAGCTTCGCTCGACGATGACCTCGACTTCCTTGGCCGACGTGACGTCGAGCACGAGCATCAGGAACTCATCGCCGCTTGCGCGCGTGAGCGTGTCGCCGAAGCGCATCGCGCCCTCGAGCCGGCCTGCGACCTGCTGCAGCAGGCAGTCTCCCGCCGCATGGCCCAGCGAGTCGTTGATCAACTTGAACCGATCCAGGTCGATCACGCAAACCGCGGAGGATCGGCGCTCGCCGATCGCGAGTTCGAGGCGCTCGACGAACAGCGGGCGGTTCGCGAGGCCGGTGAGCGCGTCGTGATGCGCGAGGTGTCGCAGGCGGGCGTTGGCTGCCTCGAGCGCGGCATCGCGCTCTTGCAGCGCGGCAACCGACTCGCTCAGCCTGCTGCGGCGGCGATCGAGGCGCAGCCTCAACGTGCGGGCCAGGTGCCCGAGGAGTATGCAGCGCCCGAGGGTGGCCGCGAAGCAGAGCCAAACAAGCAATCTCGCGAGCACGCCGCCATGCGGAATCGACAGGTTTCCGCCGCGCGCGACGATCGCGAAGCCGGTCGCGGCGGCGACGGCGGCCCACGCGACCGCGGACTGGCGTCCGGACAGCGCGAGGCTCCCGCAGCCGAATACGATGAACAGGAGGCCGAGGAAATAGAACGCCAGCTGCGGTGCGATCGCGATGAACGCGAGTTGCACGGCACCGCAGAGCGCGACCTGGATCAGGACGTAGCCGCCCTCGCGACCGGGATCGGTCGGCATGACGTGCGCCAGCCGATGAAAAACGGCGCAGTTCAGCAGGCCGGCCGCGAAATACCCGGACACGACGCGCATCGGCAGCATGCCGTCCGCGGCGAAGCCCGCGAGCAGGGCGGTATCGAGCGCGTAGCTGAGAGCGATGCCCGCGAGAATCCGCAGCTGCAATTCGAGCGCGGGCGTTCGTCCACGGGCGCCGGCCCGCGCACGCTTTTCCGCGATCGGTGTCACGCTCATCGTGACGGACATCGGCCGACCGATTTCTTTCTTGAGTCCGGGGGACGAAAGCATCGTAGACTTATGCAAAATGGACGGACTGCCCACACCCCGCCGCTACCTGGCAATTCTGGCGACGGCGCTCGGCAGCGCGCTCGCCGTCATCGACGGCTCGATCGTCACCGTGGCGCTGCCGACACTGGCGCGCGATTTGCACGTCGATTCGTCGGCGGCGGTCATGGTCGTCACGGTCTACCAGCTGGCGCTCGTCATGACGCTGCTGCCGTTCGCGGCGCTCGGCAGCCGCATCGGCCTCCGGCGCCTGTACCAATACGGGCAATTGACCTTCCTGGTCGCCACGGTCCTGTGTTTCTTCGCGCGCAGCCTGCCGTTCCTGTTGGTCGTGCGCGCGATCCAGGCGCTCGGAGCCGCGGCGTCGCTCAGCGTCTCGAGCGCGCTCATCCGCTATATCTATCCGGGCCGCCTGCTCGGCCGAGGCCTCGGGATCAGCAACGTCGTCGTCGCGAGTGCCAACGCGATCGCGCCGACGCTCGGCGGCCTGGTGCTGTCGGTCGCGAGCTGGCCGTGGATATTCGCCGCCGCGTCGCCGCTCGCGCTGCTGTCGATCGTGCTCGGCAGGCGGTCCTTGCCGGCGCCGGAACGCCTCGACGCGCCTTACGACGTGATCGGCGCGCGTGCTGTGCGCGCTCACGTTCGGTCTCACGATCGCGGGCCTCGAGACCGCGGTGCATGGGCGTGCGCCCGCGTTCGGCGCGGCGATCGTCGGCGCGGGAGTGCTGGTCGGCGTCGTGTTCGTCCGCCGCGAGCTGAAGACGACGATCCCGATACTGCCCGTCGATCTGCTGGCGCAGCCCGTGCTCGCGCTGTCGACGCTCGGCGGGCTCATGGCGTTCCTCGGCTCGATGACCTTGATCCTGTCGCTGCCGTTCCGGCTCCAACAGCATTACGGCTTCTCGCCGACCGAGGTCGGCGCCGCGATCACGCCGTGGCCGCTCGCGATGATGGTGTTCGCGCCGCTCGCGGGCACGCTGTCGGATCGCTTTGCACGCGGGATACCTAGGCGGCATCGGTATGGCGATCGCGACGATCGCGCTGCTGCTGATCGCATTCCTGCCCGTGCATTTGACCCATTTCGCGATCGCCTGGCGCATGGCGCTCTGCGGCATGGGGTTCGGGATCTTCATGTCGCCGAACGCGCGTTTGATCATGCATTCGGTGCCGCACGAGCGCGCGGCGTCGGCCGGCGGCTTGATCTCGACGACGCGGCTGATGGGCCAGACCCTCGGCGCGACGGTGCTCGCGTCGCTGCTCGCGATGGGCGTCGGCAGCGGCCGCACGCCTGCATTCGTGGCCGCCGGCCTCGCGGTCTTCGTCGGCATCTTGAGCGTCGCGCGGCTGAAGCCGGCCGCGGCGGGGGAGACGGCATGAGCACGCCGGCCGGCGTGACCACGCACGCCTCACCACCCGGCTTCCGCGAGTTCGTATGGCTTGCCGCGGCGCTCATGGCCACGCAGGCCTTCGCCGTCGACGCGATGCTGCCGGCGCTGCCGACGATCGTCCGCGAACTCGGCATCGCGGACGCGAACCGCGGACAGCTGATCGTCACGGTGTACGTCGCCGGGGTCGGCATCGGTCAGCTGTTCTGGGGATTGATGTCCGACCGATTCGGCAGGCGCAGGATCCTGCTGACCGGGCTCGGGCTCTATGTGCTCGCCGCCGTCTGCTGCGGCCTGAGCGCGAGCTTCGAGGCGTTGCTCGCATGGCGCCTCGTGCACGGCCTCGCGGCGGCGAGCGCGGTCGTCACGCGCTCGGTGATCCGCGACCAATATTCCGGCCGGCAAATGGCGCGCATCATGTCGTTGACGTTCGTCGTCTTTCTGATGGTGCCGGTCGTTGCGCCGAGCCTGGGTCAGGCGATTCTCCTCGCCGCGCCGTGGCGCTACGTGTTCGGCGCATTCGGCGCGTTCGCGACGGCCGTGTGGCTATGGGCCTTCCTGCGCCTGCCGGAAACGCTGCGGCCGGAAAATCGCGTGCCGCTGACCGGGGTCCGCATCTTCGGCGCCGTGCGGATCGTGCTGTCGGACCGGGCCTCGTTGTTCTACTCGCTCGCGATTGCGCTCATGTTCGGCGCGCTGCTCGCGTACGTCGGGATGATCCAGCAGATATTCGCCGTGGTGTTCCACGCGCCAAAATTGATGCCGACGGTGTTCGCGCTGTGCGCGATGTCGATGGGTGCGGCGTCGCTGCTGAACTCGAGGATCGTCGGGCGCCTCGGCATGCGCCGCATATCACATACGGCGCTCCTCGCGTACATCGCGACGACGGCCTTGCACACCGCGGTCGCCGCGCTCGGCCTGGAGACCTTGTGGACCTTCGTCGTCCTGCAATCGGCGACCATGGCGTTCTTCAGCCTGACGGCGTCGAACTTCGGCGCAATGGCGCTGGAACCGGTCGGCGCGATCGCCGGCATCGGCGCGTCGCTCCAAGGCTTCATCACGACGACCGGCGGAGCGCTCGTCGCCGCGGCGATCGGCTCGCGCTTCGACGGCACGACCGTTCCGCTCGCCGCCGGCGCGCTGATTTGCGGGCTCGTCGGCCTGAGCTTCGCGCACGTCGCCGGGCGCGGACGCCCATTCTTCTCGATTCGCGAAAACTGAACGCGAGAAAACACAGGTACCTGGCCTCGGCACGAGTCAGTAGACTCCCGCCGGCAAATAAATCCGTTGGGGGAAACATCACAATGCGCATCGAAATGAGCCGACGGCTCTCGGCGTCTTCGCTTTCGTTGTCGATCAAGGTTCTCGCGCTCGGCGCGCCGCTCGCCTTCGCCGGCGCATCGGGCGCGCGCGCCGCGGAGCAGGGCGGTGCGGCGGCCGCGAGCCTCGGCGACACCCTGCAGGAAGTCGTCGTGACTGCGCGCTACAAGCGCGAAAATCTGCAAAGAACGCCTCTGTCGGTCACGGCGCTCTCCGGCAGCCAAATCGAGGACCGCGGCTACACGAACATCAGCCAGGTGTCCGCGTCCGCCCCGAACGTGAGCCTCGAGGCGGCGCCGGGCGGCTTCGGCAAATCGGTGTTCGCGAGCATTCGCGGCGTCGGCCAGAACGACTTCAAATTCACGCTCGAGCCCGGAGTCGGCTTCTACGTCGACGACGTCTACTTCGCGACCGTGTTCGGATCGATGTTCACGCTGGGAGACATCGATCGCGTCGAGATACTGCGCGGGCCGCAGGGCACGCTGTTCGGCAAGAATACCGAGGGCGGCGCAATCCGCATATTCACCGTGCGGCCGAAGGGCGGCAACACGGGATACGCCGAGGCCGGATACGGCAGCTTCAACCGCGAGACGCTGCGCGCGGCGATGGATTTCACGGTCGTTCCCGACAAGGTGTTCATGCGGATCTCCGGCGGCTCGTTGCGCAGCGACGGCTACATGAACATCGTCGACTTTGCGTGCGCGAACCCCGGCCTCGCGGGCAACATCAAGCCGACCGTGCAGGGCAATTGCAACATCGGCAAGCTCGGTGGCGACGACGTGTACGACCTGCGGGCGGCGCTGCGCGCGCTGCCGGCGCCGGGCCTGGAAATCAACTTGTCCGCGGATTTGACCGACGACAAGGGGCCGGGCCCCGCGGACAAGATCCTCGCGATCAACCCGAACGCGCTGTTCCTGAAGTCGTTCAACAAGAATGTCGTCGTGCCGTTCTACGGGATTCCGTACGACAACCGGTTCATGACGAGCGATCCGTACACGACCTACGCGACGTTCAACGACCCGGTGAACGGCTACAAGATCCCGTCCGACAACACGCTCTATTCCTACGGCTTCAGCGGAATCGTCGACTGGGATACCCCTTGGATGTTCCACGTCAAGTCGATCACCGGCGTCCGCGGCGAGCACGGAGAATTCTCGCAGAGCTACTCCGGCGCGCCGATCGCGCTCACGAACCTGTACACGACGCTCACGCACCACCAGTTCAGCGAAGAGGTCCAGGTCAGCGGCAAGTCGCTCGCGGACGCGCTCGAGTGGACCGTCGGCGGCTATTATTTCAACGGCAACAATCACCAGGGCGGCCTCGGCGACTTGATCGAGATCAGCCTGCTCCAGGTTCCCGCCGATCCGTCGACCGACAAGAACAAGTCGGTATTCGCGCACGGCGAGTATCACGTCACGAAGAAGCTCAGCGCCGAGCTCGGCGTCCGCTACAGCCGCGAAGACAAGACCTATGAGTACTACAGGCTGCTGCTCGCGCCGTTCCACGGAATTCCGGCGGGAAGTTTCCTGTTCCCGATCACGACGAAGAGCCTGAGCTATTCGCGCGTCGATCCGAAGATCGGCCTGCAGTATCAATGGACGCCGGATCTCATGACCTACGTCCAGGTATCGACTGGCTACAAGGCCGGCGGCTTCAACACGCGGCCGATTTCGGCCGCGCAGGCGACGACGTTCGACCCCGAGACCTTGACCGCGTACGAAACGGGCCTCAAGAGCGAATGGTTCGATCATCGCCTGCGCGCGAACGTCGCGGCGTTCTACAGCAAGTACAAGAATCTGCAGTTGCAGGCGAACGGCGTCGACACCGCGGGGAATCTCGCCGTGCTGACCAAGAACGTCGGCCGGGCCGAGATCAAGGGCGCCGAACTCGAAGTGGACGTCGAGCCGGTGAAGAGCCTGGTCGCGGATGTCTCACTCGGCTACCTCGATTACAAGAATCTCGATCTTGGCGCCGCGGCGGGCGTCTCCGGCGGACCGACGTTGACGAGCGTGCCGGCCCTGACGCCGAAGTGGAAAGGCAGCCTCGGCGTCCAGTACGGCGCCGACTTGGGCGACCGCTACGGCATCCTCACGCCGCGGTTCGATTACACCTATCAGAGCAAGGTCTACAACGACGCCCCGAACACGGAACTCGCCGCGCAAGCCGGCTACGGGCTCGCGAACGCCCGCCTGATCTGGACTTCATCGCAAAGCAATTGGACGGCGACGTTCGCGGTCAACAACCTTGCCGACAAGGTCTATTATCTGGACAAGTATCCGAACTACGGAACCTACGGCGTCATCGAGGGACAGCCCGGTATGCCGCGAAATTACCAGTTCACGCTGAAGCGGAGCTTCTGAGCCGCGGGGAAGATCCATGAGCCACGCCCACACGATCCATCGACATCAACGCCATTACGGCTGGGATAATTCGTTTGCGGCGGCGGCGCGCATCGCGCCCGGCGAGTCGATCGAATTCGACGTGATCGATGCCGCCGGCGGCCAGTTGACGCCGGGCTCGAGCGCCGCCGACCTCGAGCGGCTGGATTTTGCGAAGATCATCCCGCTCTCCGGCCCCGTCCATGTGGATGGAGCCGAGCGGGGCGACGTATTGAAGGTCACGCTGCTGGAATTCACCCCGTCGGGCTGGGGGTGGACGGCGAATATTCCCGGCTTCGGGCTGCTCGCCGACCAATTCCCCGAGCCCGCGCTGCATTCGTGGAGCTATGACGCGAAGGCGCTGTCGCCGGCCGCGTTCGGCCGCTGGGCGAAGGTGCCGCTCAAGCCGTTCACGGGCACGATCGGGCTCGCGCCCGCGGAGCCCGGAACCCATGGCGTCGTGCCGCCGTCGAGAGTGGGCGGCAACATGGACGTGCGCGACATCGCGCGCGGCACGGAACTGCTGTTGCCGGTCGAAGTCGCCGGCGCGATGTTCTCGGTCGGCGATACGCATGCGGCGCAGGGCGACGGGGAAATATGCGGCACGGCGATCGAGAGCCCGATGCGCGTCGCGCTGAAATTCGAGCTGCTGAAGCGGACGCCGCTCGCGTTCCCGCGATTCACGACGCCGGGCCCCGTGACCCGGCATCTCGACGCACGGGGCTACGAAGTCACGACCGGCATCGGTCCCGACTTGATGTCGGCCGCGCGCGCGGCGGTCGGCGCGATGGTGGATTGGCTCGCGCAGTGCGCGGGAATGCCGGCCGTCGACGCCTATATGCTGTGCAGCGTCTGCGGCGACTTGCGCATCAGCGAAATCGTCGATGCGCCGAACTGGACGGTGTCGTTCTACTTTCCGCGGATCGTGCTGGACTGACGCGCGCGTCGACCGCGCCGCCACGCGTGGCGGCGACGAACTATCGAGTGCAGCCGATGAGCGCCAATAATTTCAGCGTCTGCCGGTCGAATACGGCGAGCAAGGGCCGGCCGCGGCCCATCAGCGGTATCGCGTTGCGCTCTCCGGCCGCGAACCCGGCCGCGCCCATGCGCCGTTTCAGGCGCTGAATCTCCGCGCCGGAAAAGAACCGCAGGTCGCCGACCGGCATCAATTGTTTGCGCAGATCGCCGGCGCCGTCGCGCCATGGCTGGAAATGGCTCGGCATCGCCGTCACGTCGGCGCCGCCCGTGATCGCCGACTGCACGATGTGCTCGCGTTCCTTGGCGTCCGCGGGCAAGGGCGCCCAGATCCACCGCGGCAGACTGTACCAGTGCGGCGCAAGCGCATCGTGCGCGCGGCGCGCAAGTTCGGTGTCAGCCGGATCGAGATCGGATGCCTGCACGAGCTCGAGCATGTTGACGGAGAACGCGTAATACAGCGGCCGGCCGTTCCACAGCGTCGCCGTGCCGTAGGCCAGCGCGATCAGTTGGACCGCGACGATCAGCGAAATGTCGCGCTTCAGTTCGCGCCGCGGCTTGGCGGGGTTCGCGATCACGAACGTCAACAGCGGGCCGAGCGCCGCATCAACGCCGATCAGCATGGCGACGACGCGCAAGGCGCCGCTCAAATACCAGCCCGGCCAGTGATACCAACCAAGGAACAATGCGCCGAGCACGCAGGTCAAAATGGCGGCGCTCGCGAGCAAATGGAGTTGCAACGCCTTGAGTCTGAAATTCATCATTGCTCCCGCAATTTTCGCGTTAGTGTCCCCGAGACCGCGCCGCCGCGCCAGCGTTCAATCGCAAGCCGGCGCGCGCGTCGCGCCGGCGGCCGGGGGATATAATCGGCCGAATGAAACGGTTGCCGGCAGCATTCCCGCTCGCACTTGCGCTCGTGCTCGCGCAGCCGCACGGCAGCGCCGGCCGCCGCGGCGGCGACTCCGGGCGAAGTGCCGATCGGCGGATATCTTCGCGACGCGCAATTGCAGGGCCTCAACGGGCCTGCGCGGCGATTGTCATCGTTTCGCGGCAAGCCGCTCGTCATCAACGTCTGGGCGAGCTGGTGCGGTCCGTGCCGCGAGGAGATGGCGTCGTTGGAACGGCTCGCTTGGCTGAAAGCGCCGGCGCGGTTCCGCATCATCGGCATATCGACGGACGATTATCCCGCGAAGGCGCGTGCTTATCTCGATTCCGCGAATGCGACCATCAGCCAATTCATCGATACGCGCCTGACGATGGAGAACATGCTCGGCGCCTCGACGATCCCTCTCACGGTGCTGGTCGGCGCCGACGGCCGCGTGCTCGACAAGGTCCACGGCGCGAGAAATTGGGACGGGCCGGCCGCGCTGAAAATCATCGACCAGGCGTTCGGCGCGCGCGCCGCGGCGCCGCGGCGCCGGCCGCATGCGCGCGTAAGTACAAGTGCGGATGGTGCGGCGGGGCCGAAGGCGGGACCCTAACACGTCGTTGGCAGCCTCGGGAGGCAGACATGCGCAAATTCCTGCTCATCGCTGCGCTGGTCGTCGGCGCACATGCGGCGTCGGCGCAAGTTCAAGTCGGCGTCGGCATCGCCCTGCCGGGCGTACGCATCGGCATCAATGTGCCGGCCTATCCGAACCTCGTGGCGGTGCCGGGCTACCCCGTCTATTACGCGCCGCGCCTGGATCTGAACTACTTCTTTTACAACGGCTTCTACTGGGTCTTCGTCGACGACAACTGGTACTCGAGCAGCTGGTACGACGGTCCATGGGATCTCGTGCAACCGGATTACGTGCCGTATTTCCTGCTGCGCGTGCCGATTCTGTATTACCGGCGGCCACCGCCTTATTTCCATCCATGGGACCGCCGCCAGCCGCCCCGTTGGGGCGAGCATTGGGGCGGCACGTGGCAGCAGCGTCATCGCGAGTGGAACCGGTGGGATCGAAAGTCGACGCCGAAGCGCCTGCCTCTGCCCGCCTATCAGCGCCGGTACCAGCAGGACAATTATCCCGGCGTCGAGCGGCAGCGAACTCTGCAAAACCGCTATTACCCGTATAAGCCACGGGCTGCGCAGCCGAGACAGACGATGCCGCGGGAGCAAAGCCAGATGCAGAGGCGGCAACCGCCGATGCAGCGCAACCCGCCCACGATTCGGCGAGAGCAGACGCAGCAACAGCGGACGGAGCGGCCGCGGTCGCGTGAGCAGCAGGCCGGGCCGCAGCGGCAACGGGAACGAGACCGGTCGCCGCCGCGCTAGCGGACGGGCGCGACGCGCACGTTGATCTCGATCTTGACACCGTTCGGGTCACGCAAGAAAAGCTGCGTGAGGCCGGCGCCGGGCACGGGGTTCTCCGCGAACTCGATGCGCTGCGCGATGAGTCTCGCCTTGACGGCCTCGCATTCGGACGCGTTGAACGCGAGGTGATCGACGGGCCCCGTGCCCGGCGCGCGCGTCGACACCGGGATGCCGGCGCGCTCGGAATGCGCGCGATAGCTATCCCATTCCGCGATGTGGATGCAGGGAACATCCCCGAGGTACAGCCAGTACCCCGGGAAGCCGAGCGGCGGGCGCGGGCCGATGCGCATACCGAGCGCGTCGGCATAGAAGTCGCGCGTCGCGTCGATGTCGTCGGTCAACACGAGATAATGTTCGAGCTGTGACAAGGGCATGGGCGGGCTCCGCGGGCTGTCAGGCGGGAAATCGGGCTCTGGTCGTCGCCGCGGCGCGCTTCGCGAGCGGCGCGGGCGCGGTTTCGGTCAGGAACAGCGCGAGCAAGGTGCCGATCAGCGCGCAGCCGGCCTCCATCAGTATAGGTATCCGCAGACCGTAGTGATCGGCCGCCCAGCCGGCGATCGCCGGCGAACTGACGCCACCCAACACTTCGCCCAAGCCCATGACCATGCCGAGCGCGGTGGCGACGTAGCGCGCGGGAATCGTCTCCGACGGGATCGTTCCCATGAACAGCGGGAACGTGCCGCTCGCCGACCAGCCGACGAAAATCAATGCGGCGAGAATGTAGACCGAGCCCTGGAAATAGAGCGCGGCGAGCGGCACGAGCACGCCGATCAGATTGAACAGGATCACGATCGGCCGCCGACCGTAGCGGTCCGACAGGCCCGGCACGACGAAGCTGAAGAACGTCGCCGAGAGCCCGAGCACGCTCATGAGGATGCTCATTTCGCCGGGCTGAAACTGCCTGACCTTGACGTAGAACAGCGGCAGGAACGCCCAGCCGAGCACCATCCACGAGACCATCACAATGGCCATGAGCATGCAGATCCACATGTTGCGATGTCGCAACATATCGATCGGGTGCGCACCTGCAGGACGCTCGGTGCCGGCCTGCAGCGAATGTACTTTCGGTTCATGCACGTATTTGGCGATCAGCACGGCCATCACGAGGCCGGGCAGACCCGCGATGAAGAACGCGGCGCGCCAGTGGTAGTGGGTCGCGATCCAAACGAGCACGAGCGGGGCGGCAAACGAACCCAGGAGGTTGCTGCCGAAGTTCTGCATGACGCCCATGTTGAGGCCGCGCCGCGTGTCGGCCGATTCGAACGCGACCAGCGACTGGGAGATCGGCAGGATCGGCCCTTCTGCGAGCCCCATCAACAGGCGCGCCGCGAACAGCGTCAGGAACGAGGCCGCCAGCCCGGAAAGGAACGAGCACAGCGAAAAAGCGATCACCGCCGCGAGCAGCATCAGCTTGCGGTGCGAGCTGCGGTCCGAGAACGCGCCGCCGAAAAACCCGGCGATCGCCCAGGTGAAGGACAGCGCCGAGGCGATCAGGCCGACTTGCTGATTCGTGAACCTCAAGTCCGTCGTGATGAACGGCATCAAGAAGCTTGCCGCATTGCGGTCGAAGAACACGAAGCCGAACGTGATCCCGAGTACCCAGATCAGGCGTGTTTCATATTTCATTTAAGTGCGAACCATCCCCGATTTCCCGTCCCCGGGCGACTGTACGCGACGAGCGTAGCGCACGCATGCGCTCCGCGACGATCTAGGTTTCGCTGTTGGTCGAGTCGCCGGAGGCCGCGCAGGCGACCCTTGCGGTATTGTTGCGGTTCTGCGCTCGCGTAGCGGCCAGGCAACAATGATTCAGGAACAACACGGGTTCGTCGTCAGGGGGATGGGCTAAGCAATGATCAATCAATTCTCAATCGGTCGCGCACGGACGCTAGTTGGTCTGTCGCTGTCGATATTCGCGCTCACAGGCGTCGCGGCCGCGGCCGACGACATGGGCACGCTGCAGGAAATCGTCGTCACGGCGCAAAAGCGCAAAGAAGACGTGCAACAGGTGCCGATCGCGATCACCGCGATCTCCGGGGCGGTACTGCAGCAGAAAGGCATTGCGAGCGTCGACCAATTGAGCAACATGGCGCCGAACGTGAACCTCGACGCGGGTACGCCGTTCTCGGGGTCCGACACGGTACTTTCCGCGTATATCCGCGGCATCGGCCAGGATGACTTCGCGTTCAACCTCGATCCGGGCGTCGGCGTCTATGTCGACGGCGTGTATCTCGCGCGCAGCGTTGGCGCGAACACGACGATGCTCGACGTCAGCCGCGTCGAAATCCTGAAAGGCCCCCAGGGCACGTTGTTCGGCCGCAACACGATCGGCGGCGCGATCTCGATCATCACGCGTGATCCGGGCAAGGTGTTCATGGCGAAGGGCGGTGTGACCGGCGGTTCCTACAACCGCATGGACACGAGCCTGTCGTTCGACGTCCCGTTCACCGACAGGATCCTGAGCACCTTGTCGTTCTCGTCGCAGAAGCGCGACGGCTACCAGAAGGTCATCCCGTACGTGCAGACGAACGTCAACGGCTCCGCGGGGATCCCCGATTGCACGACGCCGATCTGTCCGTACATCAGCGACTCGCCGATGGCGTTTCCGGCGGCCGGCTACGGCGGCGGCTCGACGCTTGGCGGCATCAACAAGTGGAGCGTGCGCGGCAAATTCGTCTTCCTTATCTCCGACAGCATCAAACTGACCGCGACCGCGGATTACACGAACGTCGACCAGTCCGCGTCGCCGAACACGGTCATCGGCATCAACGGCAACGCCGGCCTGTCGGCCCTTTCGAACGCTTGCTTGAACGGTGCGGTAATCGGCGTGTTGTGTTCGTCGCCGCGCGGCGGCTTGAGCCCGACGCCGACGTATATGCCGGTGTCGGCGCCGCTCGGAGGGGCGAACGTCGACGGCAACCCGTACAACAACTATTTGCCGTACGACTCCAGGTTCCAGACCAACAACATCGACACGACCTATGCGAACGGCAACAACTTCTCGAAACTGAAGAACCCCGGTTTCGCGACGGTCCTCGACTGGAAGATCAGCGATGCGGCGGCGGTGAAGTGGATCCAGTCGTACCGCGCGCTGCACTTCGATGCGGGCATGGATCTCGACGGTTCGCCCGAGCCCATCCTGCATACCTCGTTCGACATGATTCAACATCAGGTGTCCGAGGAGTTGCAGTTGAACGGCAATGCGGTCAACGACCGCTTGAATTACGCCGTCGGCGCCTACTATTTCCAGGAAGCGGGTCATTTGCATGACTTCGTCACGTTCCCGATGGGGATTCTGCAAGTCGACGGCCCGAACGACTTGTCGACGTCGGCCGAAGCGATCTATGCGCACTTGAATTTCAAGATCACCGATCATTGGGCGGCGACGCTCGGCGGCCGCGAGACCTTCGAGCACAAGACGTTCCAGGGCTATCAGACCGACGACAACGGCCTGTCGTACAAGGCTTCCGGCTGTGCCGATCCGAACGCTCCGAACAATCTCGGCGCCCCCGCGTTCCTGACCTGCCAGCAGGTACTCGGCTTTCCCGTCGTCGGCGCGCCGTACACCTATTATCCGACGGGGCCGTTCCACCAGAACTACCGGAATTTCTCGCCGACGTTCGGCTTGGAGTACCATTTCACGCCGGACATGATGCTGTATGCGTCGTACTCGAAGGGCTACAAGACGGGCAGCTGGACGACGCGCCTGTCGAGCCCGCACCCGACCTACGATGCGAGCCTGCACTTCGATCCGGAGTTCGCGAAATCGTCGGAACTCGGCTTCAAGTCGGAACTCCTGCATCACCGGCTGCGCTTGAACCTGGCCGCGTTCCATACGAAGTACGACAACATTCAGCTGAACTCGCAGCAAGGCATCTCGCCGACGATCATCAACGCGGGCGACGCGACGATCTACGGCTTCGAGGCTGAAGCGCAAGCGATCGTCGGCGGCGGCTTCTCGTTCACGGCGGGCCTGGGTTATACCCACGCGAAGTACGACCGCATGAACAATGTCGGCGACAATGGCTATTCCCTGACGCTGACTTCCTGTCCGGAGCGCGATCCGAATTCGCCGCCGCCGACGGGCAATGCCGCGACGCAAGTGCAAAATGGGCATTGCGAATTGCCGAAGACGCCGAAATTCAAGGCGAGCTTGAGCCCGCAATACGTCGTCGACCTGCCGAACGAGGGCGCCATCGAGTTCAACGTCGATTACACCTACATCACGAAGGAGTACAACGACATCGGCAACACCTGGCAGCTCGCGCGTCCGGACTTGAGCCTGGTCAACGCCGGCATCACGTACAAGGCGCCGAGCCGCGAGTGGGACCTCTCGGTCGGCGGCACGAACCTGTCCGACAAGCGCTACGTGGTCAGCGGCCAGAACCAGGGCGGCGTCGCCGTCATCGACGCGAGCTACAACGCGCCGCGCGAGTGGTATGCGACGGTGAACTTCAAGTTGGGCGGCTCGAAGTAGAGCCGCGGCAAAGGATGACGCGGCCGGTGCGGGGCACCGGCCGCGTCACGCCATCAGCCGAGTCGAGACCGTGTGATGCCGACCGATTTGAGCGTGGACCGGCGCAAGTTCGTTCAGGGAGTGACCGGCGCGCTCGGCGGCGTGATCGGCGCAATGAGCCCGCTCGCAGCGCTCGTGCCGACGCGCGCCTGGGCGGTGGAGATGCGCGTGCTCACGAGCGCGCAAGCAGCGACGCTCGCCGCGGTGATTCACACGATCGCGCCGCATGACGGCCTCGACGAGGCGGCTTATGCGCTCGTCGTCGGCGCGCTCGACAAGGACGCGGCCGCATCCCCCGAGGCCGGCCATCAAATGACCGCAGGGCTCGCGAGCCTCGGCGCGGATTTCCACGAAGCCGTCGAAGCGGAACGCGTGCGGCGCCTGCAGGCGGTCGAGTCCTCCGGGTTCTTCCAGGCGGTGCGCGGCAAGACGCTGCTGGTGCTCTACAGCAACCCGATCGCCTGGGCGCACTTCGGTTATGAGGGCGAGGCGTTCTCCAAGGGCGGCTACCTGAACCGCGGGTTCAACGAGCCTGCGCTGGTTGCCGGACGTTCCGCTCGAGGCCAGCGGTCCGATGCCGGGCTCATGACCGGCTTGCCCTCGAACGACGAAGCCAGCGTCGTCGTCATCATCGGGTCTGGCGCCGGCGGCGGCACGCTGGCCCATGAACTGACGCGCCGTGGCATCAAGGTCGTGCTGCTCGAGGCCGGCGGCCGCCAGTCGCTGGCGACCTTCTCGCAGGTCCCGGGCGAGGCCTTTGGCCAGCTGACGTGGCTCGATCCGCGCACGCAGAGCGGTGACTGGGGACCGGTGAAGGATTTCCCGACGCTGCCGGTATGGCATTGCAAGACGGTCGGCGGCACGACGGTGCACTGGACCGGCGCCACGCCGCGCCTGCAGCCCTACGAAATGCGCGCGCGCAGCACCTATGGCGCCGTGCCCGGAACCTCATTGATCGACTGGCCCATCGAGCACCAGGAGCTGTTGCCCTGGTACGAGCTGGCCGAGAAGCGCATGGGCGTCACGCGCCGCAACGGCGTGCCGGGCCTGCCGGCGGCGACAATTTCCGCGTGATGTATGCCGCTGCGCGCAAGCACGGCTACAAGCAGGTGCACACCGGCCACATGGCCATCAACCCGCTGCCGCGCGATGGCCGCGGCATGTGCATACAGCAGGGATTCTGCGTGCAGGGCTGCAAGACCGGCGCCAAGTGGAGCACCCTGTACACGGAGATTCCGCGCGCCGAGGCCACGGGCAACCTGGACCTGCGCGTGCAGAGCACTCGCGACGAAGATCGAGCATGGCGCCGATGGTCGCGTGAACGCCGTGGTCTACCGCGACGCCAGGGGCGTCGAGCAGCGCCAGCGCGCGCGGCTGGTGTGCGTCGCGGGCAATTCACTGGAGACGGCGCGACTGCTGCTGCTGTCGGAGTCCGGCGCGTTTCCGCGCGGGCTGGCCAACAGGTCGGACCAGGTGGGACGCAACTACAGCCATCACGTGACCGGCTTCATCTGGGCGATATTCGACCAGCCGGTCAACTTCATGCGCGGTGCGGTGCTGGCGGGCGTGGTCGAGGACGAGGCCATCAACAAGCCCGAGCGGGGATTCGTCGGCGGCTATCGGCTCGAGGTGGCTGCGCTGGACCTGCCCAGCCTGCCGGCTGCCGGGCTGCCCTATGGCTGGGGCCGGGATTTCGCCTCGATCATCGACAACTACCGCAACATGGCCGGCGCGTTCATCAACGGCGAGGACATGCCGCGCGCTGACAACCGCATCACCCTGAGCAAGACCGCGCGCGATGCGCATGGCTTGCCGGTGGCGCATGTGCATAGCGACGTGCATCCCAATGACCTTGCCATGCGCAAGCACGCGCAGGACCAGGCAGCGCATGTACGAGGGGATTGGCGCCAAGCGCGTCGGTTCGCGGCAACATGCCGCCCTCCACGCACAACATGGGCACGGCGCGCATGAGCCGGGATCCGGCCGATGGCGTCTGCAATGCGTGGGACAGACGCACGACATAACCAACCTGTTCATCTCGGACGGCAGCGCCCTGACATCGCCGGGCGCCGCCAATCCGACGCTGACCATTGTCGCGCTGGCACTGCGTCAGGCAGAGTACATCGGCCGCGAGATCGCCGCCAACCGCCTGTGACGCGGCGCGGCGCCCGGCGCCGATCCGAAAGAACGGGCGCGGGTCAGGCCTGCGTCGTCCACCCGGGCAAGTGGCTCGCGTCCGCCCAGTTGCCGTGCAGGCCCGACCGCAGGCGAAACGGCAGCTTGGCGCGCGCGAACGGGCCTTCGTCGAAGCGCCGCGCATCGAACATCAGGAGCTCGGAGTAGTTGGTGACGACGTTGTCGGCCACCGCGATGATGTAGCCGTCGCCTTCCGCGGCGTCCGGCGCGCGCGGTATGAAGCACGACTCCTGCACGATCGTCTGCGGGCCGGCCCACCAGGTCGTCTGCTTGCCGGTGCGTAGGTCGACGTGCGCGATGCGGTTCATGATGAAGCCCGACATGCGGCCGCCGGGCCCCTCGAACGGCATCTCCGGATCCGATCACCAGCATCCAGCCGTGGCGGTAGGCGCAGCGTCGCGTAGCGGTCGTCGATCCGCGGGAACTCGTCGATGAGTTCCGACAGCTGCTCCGACCTTCTCGAAATCTCGCCCTTCGAGGCCATGTCCACCGTCCAGCGCGTGAGGTACGGCCGCCGCCGCGATCGGATCGAACGGCCGTGCCGTGCACGTCGGGGAAGAAGGGGAACACGTTGCTCTTCGCGACCGGGATGTCGAAGTGGATCTTCGTGCCGTCGTTGAACGCGTTCATCACGTGGCTGGCGAAGCACGTTCGGCGCCTTGAACCAGCGCATGTCCTTCGCGGTGCCGTTGCGCGGCAGCACGCCGAGATAGACCGGCAGCGTCGTATCGAAACCGAAATGCGGCAGGCCCGGCCTTCAGGCGCTCCCAGGAGCTGACGATCGGCACGATGTGGAAGACCGCGTAGTCCTCGGTGACGCCGAAGTCGTGCATCATGCAGTAGTACGGCGTTCTCGAACGGGATCTCCTTGCAGGAGCTCGCCCTGCGGACTCGATCTCGAAGTAGGCGCATGTCGCTGTCAGCAGGCCCTTGGTCGCGTAGCCGAAGCCGCAGACATTTCCCGTCTTCGGGTCGATCTTCGGGATGCGCGCAGAACGTCTGGCTCTGCATCTTGCCCGCCGAAGTCCGTGTAGCCCTCGGTCTCGAGCGTCAGCGGGTCCATGCAGGAAGCAGGGGCTGTCTTCCTTCATCGCGTAACAGCTGACCGGCGTGCACCATCACGTTGGTGTTCGCGGTGCCGCGGATCTTGCCGCGACCGCTCTCGTCGTCGGTCAGCGGATTGCGGTACGCGCCGAACAGCGAGCGGCCCGCGCGCGCGCTCGAGCTTCCACTTGTCGGTCTGCGCGTAGCGCTGCTTGAAGTCGATCTTGCCGTTGCGGAAACGGAACAGGCTGATCATGCCGTCGCCGTTGAAGAACTGGTCGTCCTCGAACTGCGGCGGGAACTGCGCGTCCGGATGCACGCGATGGAACGTGCCGTCGAGCTGCGGCGGGCACCTCGCCGTCGATCTCGAGGTCGAGGATGTCGCCTTCGATGCGCAGCGGGCCGCAGCGTGCCGGTGAATCCGCGGGTATTGGGATAGTGGCTCATGGTCCTACTCTTCTACGCCCGGGGTGGGGAGTCTGTATCGAGCGCGAGCGGCGAATCGCCGTAGAGCGAACTGACCGCGCGGCGCACGTCAGGCGGGCAATTCCTGCGTCAATCGGATCACGAGTTCGCGCAGCCAGACGTGCGCCGGATCGAGCCTCATTGCGCTTGTGCCACAACAGGATCTCCGACAGCGGCGGCGTCTCGAACGGCACCGGAAACGTCTTGATCGGCAGCGCGTCGGCAAACATCTTCGCGACCCGCTCGGGCAGCGTCGCGATCAGCCGCGTGCCGGGCAGGACGTAGGGTAGATGCAGCAGGCTCGGGCACCGTGATGTGCACGGGGAGGTCCACGTCCAGCAGCCGGCGCGCGAGTTCCTCGGTCGATGCGGAGTACCCGCCGGGCGGCCGAACACGTGGGGCAGCGAGAAATACTGCTCGGCCGTGATCGAGTCGCCGACGCTCGGATGGTTGCGGTCGACCGCACAGACCCACCGGACGGGGCGCAGGCGGACGCTGTGCAGCGTGTCCGGGTAGGCGCGCGTCTCGAACAGCCGCAGGCTGTCGAGGCAAAGGCACAGGTCCGCATCGCCGTATTCCAGCCGCGACAAGGCCGCATGCGAGACCAGTTCGATGTTGATGCGGATGCCCGGCGCCTCGGTCGAGACGCGCTCGAGGATCGCCGGCAGCAGTCCCGGGACCGCCTCCTCGGAAACGATCACCGTGAACTCGCGCTGCGTCGTCGCCGCGGTGAACGTCGGCTGCGTGCCGAGCGTCGTTTGAATCAGCAGCAAGACCTCGCGCACGGGCTCGACCAGCGACAGCGCGCGCGGCGAGAGTTCCATGTCGCGGCCGACACGGACCAGCAGCGGATCGCCGAAGTAGTCGCGCAGGCGGTGCAGTGCCGCACTCATCGCCGGCTGCGAGACGAATACCTTCTCGGCGGCCCGCGTGATGTTCTTCTCGCGCAACAAGGTATCGAGCGCGATCAACAAATTCAGGTCGAAGCGGTGAAATTGCATCGGGCGTACTGGTTTGATATTTCAACCATTTTAACAGATCGCGGCCGCGGCCACGGTCATGGGTTCGCTTTCGGTGGAGCGAGCCTTCCCGCAGGGTCGAGCGTAAAAACCGCCGCCGTCGCCTCATGGGCGGTATTTACCGAACAACTGCCCGAAGCGAACCGAACCCCAATCATGCTAGAGCTCTATCACGCCGAACCCGTCGCCAACTCGATGAAGTCCATCCTCTGCCTGAAGGAGAAGGGGCTGCCGTTCGTCAGCCACTACGTCGATTTGCTGCGCTTCGAGCAGCATCGGCCGGAATTCGTCAAATTGAACCCGAACGGGCAGGTGCCGGTCCTCGTGCACGACGGCGCCGTCATCACCGAGTCGACCGTCATCAACGAGTACCTGGAGGACGTATTTCCGCAGGTGCCGCTGCGCCCGCTGAATCCCGTCGACCGCGCCAAAATGCGCGTCTGGAGCAAGTTCGTCGACGAGTATTTCTGCCCGGCCTTGAGCATGTGGGGCTGGCATCTGATGGTGCGCAAGGTCGCGCAAAGCCTGTCGAAGAACGAACTCGAACAGATCCTCGGGCGGATCCCGCTGCAAGAGCAGCGCGACAAGTGGGCGACCGTCGCCAGCGAGTCGTTCACGCCCGCGCAGCTCGAGGACTCGAAGCGCAAGCTCGGCGTCTCGATCGACCGCATGGAGAAGATCCTCGCGAACTCCCGCTGGATCGCCGGCGACACCTATTCGCTCGCGGACGTCAACAGCTATTCGATGGTCGCGGGCGTGCCGCGGATGTTCCCCGAGATCATGAATCCGGAGAAGACGCCGCGCGCGTGGCGCTGGCTTAACGAGATGAACGCGCGGCCGGCGGTGCAGGATGCGCTCGCGATGCCGAACAAGGTGCCCGAAGTGCTGCGCACCTTCGGCGGATGAGCGTCATGACGAAACCCCCGTTCAGAGCCGATCACGTCGGCAGCCTGCTCCGCCCCGCGGCGCTCGCCGAAGCGCGCGCTCTCTTCAAGCAAGGCCGGGCGACCGCCGATGCGCTGCGCAAGGTCGAGGACGACAGCATCCGCGCCGTCGTCGCCAGGCAGGAGGCGATCGGGCTTCGGTCCATCACCGACGGCGAGATGCGCCGCGACTGGTGGCATATCGACTTCCTGCGCCAGCTCGACGGCGTCACGATCGTCGCGATCCCGGGCCGAGAAGTTCGGCGGCACCGAGGAGCAGCCGCCGATCGCCACCGTGACGGGCAAGGTCGGCTGTTCGAAGCCGATCATGATCGGATGACTTTCGCTTTCCTGAAGATCCGTGACGAGGCAGACCGCGAAATTCACGATTCCCTCGCCCTCCATGCTGCACCTGCGCGGCGGCCGCGCCGTCGATCTCGGCGACGGTCTATCCGGACCTCGGCGAATTCTGGGCCGATGTCGCGACCGCCTACGCGCGCGATCCAGCACTTCGCGGACGCGGCTGCACCTACCTGCAGCTCGACGACGTCTCCTTCGCCTACCTCTGCGACGCCGAAGATCCGCGAGACCTGCCGCAGGAACGGCGACGACCCGGACGCGCTGCCGCGCATCTACGCGGATGCGGTCAACGCGGCGCTCGCGCGACCGGCCCGCGGGCATGACGGTGACGATGCACACCTGCCGCGGCAACTTCAAGAGCTCCTGGGTCGCGGAGGGCGGCTACGAGCCGGTGGCGGAGGCGATGTTCTCGACGGCCGTCGACGGCTTCTTCATGGAGTTCGACTCGGCGCGCGCCGGCGGCTTCGAGCCGCTGCGCTACCTTCCCGACGGCAAGAAGGTGGTGCTCGGGCTCGTGACGACGAAACAGGGCGCGATCGAGAGCGCCGACGAGATCAAACGGCGCATCGACGCGGCGACGAACTACGTGCCGCTCGAGAGCCTGTGCCTGTCGCCGCAGTGCGGGTTCTCGAGCACGCACCACGGCAATGCCGTGTCCGAAGACGAGCAATGGCGCAAGCTCGAACTGATCGTCGGCATCGCCCGGGAAGTCTGGCGCGACGCCTGATCGATGAGCGCAGCAGCGCGGCAGGCGCCGCCGAAAGGCGGCCGCATCCACCATTTCAAGGTACCGTGAGCCGATGAATGACCCGCTGATTTCCGCCGAGCTTGCCGCCAAGGCAAGCGCATTCGCCGCACGTCCGAAGGAATTGCTGATCGGCGGGCGCTGGCTGCCGGCGCGGTCCGGCGCGACCTTCGAAGTCGTCGACCCGGCGACGGGAAAGTCCTTCGCGAAGGCGGCGGCCGGCGATGCCGCGGACGTCGATGCCGCGGTCGCGGCGGCGCGCGCCGCGTTCGAGGGGCCGGCCTGGAGCACGGCGACGCCGTCGGCGCGCGCGCGGCTCTTGCTCAAGCTCGCCGACTTGATCGAGGCGAATGCCGATGAACTCGCGCTGCTCGAGACGCAGGACAACGGCATGCCGTTTCGCATGGCGCGCATGGTGGCGGCGTTCGGCGCGGCCGACAGCCTGCGCTACCACGCCGGCTGGGCGACGAAGATCGGCGGTGAAACCGTCAATTTGAGCGCGCCCGGCGAGTGGCACGCCTATACGCTCCGGGAGCCCGTCGGCGTCGTCGGCCAGATCGTGCCGTGGAATTTCCCGCTCGCCATGGCGGTCGGGAAGATCGCGCCCGCGCTCGCGGTCGGCTGCACGGTCGTGCTGAAGCCCGCCGAGCAGACGCCGCTCAGCACGTTAAGGCTCGGTGAATTGATTCTGGAGGCGGGCTTTCCGCCGGGCGTCGTCAACATCGTCACCGGCTATGGCGAAACGGCCGGCCGCGCGCTCGTCGCGACACGCGGGAGTCGACAAGATCGCGTTCACCGGATCGACGGCGGTCGGCAAGGAGATCCTGCGCGCGTGCGCCGGGAACCTGAAGCGCGTGACGCTCGAACTCGGCGGCAAGTCGCCGGTCATCATCTTCGCCGATGCGGCGCTTGCGCCCGCGACCGAGGTCGCGGCGCGCGGCATCTTCATGAATACGGGGCAGGTGTGCGCCGCCGGTTCGCGGCTCTATGTCCATGAACGAGTCTTCGATCAGGTCGTCGAGGGCGTCGTCGAACGCGCGCGGCGCTTGCGGCTCGGTCCGGGCATCGACGCGGCGACCGATCTTGGGCCCGTCGTCTCCGAGGCCCAGCGCGAGCGCGTGACGGGCTACATCGAGAGCGGTCTCGCCGACGGCGCGAAGTGCTTGACCGGTGGACGTGCGGTCGACGGGCCCGGCTATTTCGTCGAACCGACCGTGCTGGTCGAGACCAGCCGCGCGATGAAGGTCATGCGCGAGGAAATCTTCGGCCCCGTGCTTTGCGCGATGAAGTTCGGGGATGAGGATGTCGATGCGATCGCACGGCTCGCGAACGACACGGAATACGGCCTTGCGGCGAGCATCTGGACGCGCGACATCGGCGTCGCGCACCGGCTCGCGCGCCGCATCAAGGCGGGCTCCGTGCGCATCAATACGCCGGGTACGGTCGACCCGGCGCTGCCGCTCGGCGGCTACAAGCAGTCCGGTTGGGGGCGCGAGAACGGGCGCGCGGGCACGGAAATCTACACCGAGATCAAATCGGTGACCGTCGGCTTGAGCTAGTCACAGCGGAGTGCCGATGGAAAATGGCAATTTAAAGGAACCCGCCGGCACGCTGCATCTCGAATTGCAGCATGTGTTCGACATCCGCATCGATTTCGACCGGCGCCTGATCTTCGACCCGATGCCGGGCGGACAGCGGCTGGCCTACACCTCGGTGAAGACCGGGCGCGTCTTCGGGCCGCGCCTCAACGGCAAGGTTCTCGACTACAGCGGCGCCGACTGGCCGACCGTGCGCGGCGACGGCGTCGTCGAATTGAACGCGCATTACGTCCTCGAAGCCGACGACGGCGCGCTGATCTACATCCGCAACTTGGGCTATGTCTACGGGCCGCGCCCGGCCGAGGAATCCGCGCGCTCGCCGGCGAACCCCGCGGCGAGCGGCTATTTCCGCTGCACGCCGTATTTCCGCGCGCCCGCAGGTCCGCACGACTGGATGAACCGCACCGTGATCGTCGGCGGCGGCGAGCGCCACAACGATCCGGACCATACGCTGTTTCGCTATTACGCGGTCTTATGACCGACGCGGACTACATCGTCGTCGGCGCGGGATCCGCCGGCTGCGTGCTCGCGGCGCGGTTGTCGGAGGATCCGGGCGCGCGCGTCACGCTCATCGAAGCCGGTCCCACCGATCGCGGCCGCTTAAGGATGCGCATGCCGCTCGCGTGGCGCGATACGTTCATGGACCCGGCCGTCAGTTGGGGGTTCGAGAGCGAACCCGAACCTCATGCGGAGCATCGCCGGGTGCCCGCGCCGCGCGGCAAGGTGCTCGGCGGCTCGGGCTCGGTCAACGGCTTGATGTATTCGCGGGGCTGCGCCGCCGACTATGACGATTGGGCGAAGGCGGGCCTTGCCGGTTGGAGCTATGCGGACGTGCTGCCGTATTTCCGCCGTTCCGAGTCGAATTGGCGCGGACCCTCCGTCTACCACGGCGGCGACGGTCCGCTCACGGTGTCGCGCCACGCGCCGGACGATCTCATCTACCCGCGGATGATCGCGGGCGCGCGCGCGCTGGGCTATGCCGAACTCGAGGATTTCCACGGCGCCGAGGCGGAAGGATTCGCGGCGCCGGATTTCACGGTTCATCGCGGCGAGCGTGCGAGCACCGCGGCGCGCTTCCTGCATCCGGCTGAGCGCCGGCCGAACCTGCGGGTCATCACCGATGCGCTCGTATCGCGGCGTCATTCTCGATGGTAATCGCGCCGTCGGCGTCGAGTACCGCGAGCGCGGCGAGACCAGGCGGCTCGGCGCAGACCGCGAGATCGTGCTCGCCGCCGGCGCGTTCAATACGCCGCAGCTGTTGCTGTTGTCGGGGATCGGCGCTCCCGAGGCGATCGAGCCGCACGGCATCTCGGTCGCACACGCGCTTCCGGGCGTCGGCCGCAACCTGCAGGAACATCAATCGATCGCGATGATGTATCCGACGCAATCGCCGATCACGTTCGACGCAAGCTTGCGCGCCGACCGCCTCGCGCGCGCGGTGCTGCGGTGGTACCTGTTCCGCAGCGGCCCGGTCGCGGGCCTGCCGGTCTCGGCGCAGGGCTTCGTGCGCACCGCGGAGCATCTCGACCGGCCCGATCTACAAATGCTCGTCAGCCCCGTGTCGATGCTGGCACGCCCGTGGTTTCCCGGCTGGAGGCGCGGCGTCGGCCACGTGCTCTCGGTCGCCTGCGTACTGCTGCACCCCGTGAGCCGCGGGCGGGTCGGCTTGCGCTCGGCGGACCCCGCGGCCGCGCCGCGCATCCTCCTCAATCTCCTCGAGGCGCCCGAGGATCGCGCCGCGATGCGGCGTATCGTGCGATTCGTGCGCCGGTTCTTCGCGGTGCCCGAAGTGCGCGCCCTGGTGCGCGACGAGGCGATGCCCGGCGCGGCGGTCGCGAGCGACGCCGACATCGACGCGTACGTGCGCGCGACCGTACGCACGGCGATGCACCCGGCGTGCAGCTGCGCGATGGGCGCCGGCGAGGACGCGGTCGTCGATGGGGAGCTACGCGTGCGCGGCCTGGAGCGCCTGCGCATCGCGGACGCATCGGTCATGCCGACGATCGTCGGCGGCAACACCAATGCGCCGGTCATCATGATCGCCGAAAAGGCCGCCGATCTCATGCGCGGACGCAAAGGCCCCGGGGAGGGCGAACATGGCTGAACGGCGTTTCTATGGCTGGACGATGCTCGGCGCGCTCTGGGCCGTGATGTTCTTGAACCTGGGGTTCCCGGCTTACGGGCCCGCGGTGATCAATGCGGCGATGGCCGAGTCGCTCGGCCTGCACCGCGAGACGCTCGGCGACATGTTCTCCGTCTACATGATCATGTCGGGGTTGCCGGGTCCGGCGGTCGCGCTCAGCGTCAATCGATTCGGCGTGCGGCGGACCCTGCTGCTCGGAAGCCTGATGATCATCGCGGGCGCCGTGCTGATGGCGACGGTCGTCACCAGCGGCTTCGGCGGCATGATCGCGTTCGGCCTGCTCGTGGGCGCCGGCGTCGCGACCGGCGCTGCGCTCGCGGCGCAGGCGGGACTCGCGCGCTGGTTCGTGCGCCGGCGTTCGCTCGCCCTGTCGGTGCTCTATTCCGCGGGAGCGATCGGCGGCTTCGTCGCCGCGCCGCTCCTGAACCGCGTGATTTCGACGACGCACGACTGGCGCGCCGGCTGGTGGGTGATCGCGGGCCTGTCCGCGCTGGCCGCGTGCATCGCCGCGATCTTCGTGCGCGAGCGGCCCGAGGATGTCGGGCAGGTCGCGGACGGCTTCGGGCCGCAGCCTCGGGCCGACGCAGAACCCAAAGACACGCGGCCGCCGTTCGTCACGCGCCGCGAATGGACGGCTCGCGAGGCGCTCCGGCATCCGACCTACTGGCTGATCCTCCTGTCCTTGGTCGGCGGCAGCGGGGGCTACACGCTGTTCCTCGCGCACGGCGTCGTGCACATGCGCGATCTCGGCCATTCGGCGAGCGTCGGCGCCTGGGCGATCGGCATCATGACCGTGAGCGGATTGATCGGCAAGGCGATACTCGCGGCGCTTGGCGACCGCATCGATCCACGCTACATATGGGCCGTATTCATGGCGATTTTCGCGGTAGGCCTCGTGCTCGTCGTCAATGCGCGGCCGCTGTGGCAAGTCTACCTGTTCGCGATCTGCCTCGGGATCGGCTTCGGCGGCGGCCTGGTCTGCCTCATGTCGGTGCTCAGCAATTATTACGGCACGCAGGCATTCGCGTCGCTCGCCGGCCTCGCGGTCGCGATCAACACGACGCTCTCGGCGGTGGCGCCGAAAATCGCGGGCCGCCTCTATGACCAGGGCCTCGGCTACGGCGTCGCATTTTATTTTCTCGCGGCATGGTGTTTCATCGGTGCGCTGGCGCTCTTCTTCATACGCCGGCCGGAAGCGTAACGTTCGAATTTGGAGCGGAAGGATGACGGGAATCAAACAAGGCGATCTCTTATGGACTCCGAGTCCGGATCGCGTCGCGAATGCCGGGCTCACGCATTACCTCGCGTGGCTCGCGAAGCGCGGCCGCTCATTCGATTCGTATGCGGCGCTATGGCAATGGTCCGTCGACGATCTCGAAGGGTTCTGGGGCTCGGTCTGGGAGTACTTCGGCATCCATGCGTCGCAGCCGTACGAGCGCGTGCTGGGGAAGACTTCGATGCCCGGCGCCGAATGGTTTCCGGGCGCGCGCCTGAACTACGCGGAGCATGCGCTTCGCAACGAACGCGAGGGTGCGGACGCGCTGCTCTATTTGAGCGAGCGCCGCGGCGTCACGGCGCTTTCATGGACCGATCTCGGGTCGCAGGTACGAAAGCTCGCGACGCGCTTGCGGGCGCTCGGTCTTCAGCGCGGCGACCGGGTCGCCGCCTATCTGCCGAATTCGCCGGAGGCGGTCATCGCGATGCTGGCGACGGTCAGCGTCGGCGCGATTTGGGCGAGCTGCGGCCCGGACTTCGGTCCGCGCGGCGCCGTCGACCGATTTTCGCAGTTGTCCGCGAAATTCGTGTTTTGCGTCGATGGCTATTACTACGGCGGCAAGCCGTTCGATCGCCGGCCGGAGCTGCGCACGATCCTCGCGGCGCTGCCGTCGGTCGAGCGCGTGATCCAATTGCGGCTGTTGGACCCGCAGAACCCCGAGAAGCTCACGTCGCATACGATCTTCTGGGAAGATGCGCTGTCTGGCCCCGAAGTCGCGCGCGAAGGCTTCGAGTTCGAGCAGGTGCCGTTCGCGCATCCGCTGTGGATCCTGTTCTCCTCCGGTACGACCGGCTTGCCGAAGCCGATCATCCACAGCCACGGCGGCATCATCATCGAACAGTGCAAGGCGCTGCGGTTCCACATGGACGTGCACGCCGGCGAACGCATGTTCTTCTTCACGACGACCGGCTGGATGATGTGGAACTTCCTCGTCAGCGCGCTGCTCGTCGATGTCGTGCCGGTGCTCTACGACGGCAATCCGGCCTACCCCGAACCCGATGTCCTCTGGGCGATGGTCGAGCGCACGGGGGCGAGCTTTTTCGGCGCGAGCCCGACTTACCAGGGAATTCTCGAGAAGGCCGGCATCGTGCCGAAGGACCGCTTCGATCTTGAGCCAATTGAAATCGGTGATGCTCGCGGGTTCGCCGGTCACCGCGGAATGCATGGCATGGTTCTACCGCGAAGTGAAAGCCGAGGCATGGGTGCATTCGGGCAGCGGCGGCACGGATCTGTGCACCGGCTTCGTCGGCGGCGTCGTCACCCTGCCGATCTACGCCGGCGAGATCCAGGCGCGTCAGCTCGGCGTCGCGGCCTACGCGTTCGACGAGCACGGCAATGCGGTCGTCGACGAGGTCGGCGAACTGGTCATTACGCGGCCGATGCCGTCGATGCCGGTCGGATTCTGGAACGACGTGGGCGGCAGCCGCTACCGCGAGACCTACTTCGACCAATATCCCGGGATCTGGCGCCACGGCGACTTCTTCAGGGTCAACGCGCGCGGCGGCTGCTTCGTGCTGGGGCGCTCCGATGCGACGTTGAATCGGCACGGTGTGCGCATCGGCACCGCCGAGATGTACCGTGCGCTCATCGAGGTGCCGGAAGTCGAGGATTCGCTGATCGTGAACCTCGATCTGCCCGGCGGGAAGTTCTTCATGCCGCTGTTCGTCAAGCTGCGCGAGGGCTCGACGCTCGACGCCGCGCTCGAGGAGCGCGTGCGCGCGTGCATGCGCAAGACCTACACGGCGCGGCACGTTCCCGACAAGATCCACCAGGTCGCGGCGATCCCCTACACCTTGACCGGAAAGAAGATGGAAGTGCCGGTGCGGCGTATCCTCATGGGCGTGCCGGTCGAGAAGGCGGCGAATCGCGCGGCGATGGCGAACGTCGATTCGCTCGATTATTTCATCCGCTACGCGCGTGAACAGCCGGATTACAGCCTCGGCTAGAACGGGTAATGCCGCGGCGTCGTCTGCACGGTGATCCAGCGCAGTTCCGTGAACGCGTCGATCCCGGCCTTGCCGCCGAAACGCCCGTAGCCCGATCCCTTGACGCCGCCGAACGGCATTTGCGCCTCGTCGTGCACGGTCGGTCCGTTGATGTGACAGATCCCGGATTCGATGCGGCGCGCGACGTCGAGGCCGCGCGCCAGGTCGCGCGTGAACACGGCGGCCGACAAGCCGTAGTCGGTGTCGTTCGCGAGGCGCACGGCCTCGTCGATCGAATCGACGCGCGTGATCGACACCTGCGGGCCGAACGACTCCTCGCGGAACAGCGCCATCGCGGGCGTGACATGGTCGACGACGATGCCGTGCATGATCGTGCCCGCGACTTCGCCGCCGGTGAGCACCTTGGCTCCCTGCTTCTTGGCTTCGCCGACGAGGCGCTGGACCCGATCCACCGTCGCCGGGCCGACGACGCTGCCGAGCACGACCTCGCCCTTGTTCGGATCGCCGACGGGAAGCGCGGCGACGCGCTTCGCGAGCTTCGCGGCGAACTCATCGGCGACGCTGCGTTCGACGATCACGCGCTCGGTCGACATGCAGATCTGGCCCTGGTTCGCGAATGCGCCGAACACGGTCGCGTCGACCGCCGCATCGAGGTCGGCGTCGGCGAGCACGAGCAGCGGCGCCTTGCCGCCGAGTTCGAGGAGGATCGGCTTCAAGTGGCGAGCGGCGAGTTGCGCGAGGATGCGGCCGACGCGCGTGGAGCCGGTGAAATTGATGCGCCTGACGGCCGGATGGCCGATGATCGCCTCGCTCACGGCCTCCGCGTCCTTGACGTCGGTGCTGATGACGTTGATGACGCCGTCGCCGACTCCGGCTTCGGCGAGCACGGCGCCGATCAGCGCATGCGTCCTCGGGCAGACTTCGGATGACTTCAGGACGACGGTGTTGCCGCATGCAAGCGGCATCGCGACCGCGCGCACGCCGAGGATGACCGGCGCGTTCCACGGCGCGATGCCGTAGACGACGCCCGCCGGCTGGCGCAGGCCCATCGCGAGACTGCCCGGCACGTCGGACGGGATCACCTCGCCGCCGATCTGCGATGTCATCGACGCCGCCTCGCGCAGCATGCCCGCCGCGAGATGCACGTTGAAGTGGCCCCAGCCCGCGGTCGAGCCGGTTTCGTCGCGCACCGCGGCGGCAAAGTCGCCCGCGTGCGCTTCCAGCAGATCGGCCGCCTTGTTGAGTTTCGCGCGGCGCGCCGAGGGTCCCAAGCTCGACCACGCCGGGAAGGCCGCGGCGGCCGCTTCGACGGCGGCAAGCGCGTCGGCGGTGGAGGCGGCGGCGGCGCGCGTTACCAGTTCGCCGGACACCGGGTTACGGCGCTCGAACACCGCGCCGGACTTGGCCGCAATCTCACGCCCGCCAATCAGCAACTTGACGTCATTCATCCGCTTCTCCCGCAAAAGTTCAGACCAGTATTTTACGGCCGGTGTCGAGCGTCGTCTTGTCCTTCTCGCCGATGTCGCCCGACGGCGGTATCGCTCGGCCGCGTTGTACCGCGGGACGCGCGCGAATCAGGTCGAGCCAGCGCGACAGGTGCGGAAGGCCGTCGACGTCGACGCCGGACCATTCATGTCCATGAATCCAGGCCCAGTGCGCGATATCCGCGATCGAGTATTCGTCGCCGGCGACGTATTCATGCGCCGCCAACTGTCGATCGAGCACCTCGAACAGGCGGCGCACTTCGCGCTGGTAGCGCTCGATCGCGTACGGCATCTTTTCCGGCGCGTACCGCAGGAAGACGTTCGCCTGGCCCATCATCGGGCCTACCCCGGACATCTGGAACATGAGCCATTGGATGACCCGCGAACGGCCTTTCGGGTCCTTCGGCATCAGGCGGCCGGTCTTCTCCGCAAGGTAGATCAGGATGGCGCCGGATTCGAACACGGCGAAATCGTCGTTGCCGCGGTCGACGATCGCCGGTATGCGGCCGTTCGGATTGATTTTCAGGTACCACTCGGCCTTTTGTTCCTGCCGCGACAGGGACAGTGGATGCACGGCGTAGGCGAGCGCCAGCTCTTCGAGCGCGATGGAGACTTTCCAGCCGTTCGGCGTCGCGGCGGTGTACAGGTCGATCATGTCAGTCGGCGATGCCGGTCCTGTCCCGGCGAAACTCGCGCGGCGTGACGTTGTACTTCGCGCGAAACACCCGTCCGAAATGGGTCGGGCTGTTGAACCCATAGTCGAACGCGATGGCCGTGACCGTCCGCCCGCGCTGCGCGTCGGACTGCAGCGCCCGCGAGCACGCTTCGAGCCGCCGGCGCAGGATGTACCGCGCGACGGTTTCGTCGCGATCGGAGAACAGGTGATGCAGATAGCGCGTCGTCATCTTGCACGCCTTCGCGATCCGGGTCGGCGTGAGATCGGGATCGTTCAGGTGCGCCTCGATGTAGTTGATGATGCGTATCCGATGCGCCGTGCCGAGCGACGATCGGTCGGCGAGCGCCTGCGGCAGGTCCGCGTACGCGGCGCCGATCAAATCGAGGATGGCGACCGACACGCGTCCGGCCGTCTGTTCGTCGAGTCCCTGATGGAAATCGCACCAGTACTTGCGCAGGAGATGGGACAGCAAGCCGCTCGCGCCGCGGCTGCCCGGCATCGGAATCGCCGCGAGGCATTCGGGGCAGCCGACCTGCCGCCGTAGCGTCGCGCTCGGAATGCCGAGCACGAGCATGCGGTTCGCGCCCGTGAAGGCGATTTCGTAGCGCCGCGTGCTGTCGCACAGCGTGAAGTCTCCTTCGCGCAACAGCGATTCACGGCCGTCCTGGCGGCTGATGCTCTCACCCTCGAGCTGCAGGTGGAGGAAGAACATCGCGTTCTTCGTGCGCGCGACGTGCGAGCGCGAATGGCGTACGAGCTGGGCGTCGGAATAGACCTCGGCAAGGCTCATATCGCCGAGCGCGCCGCGCGTGATCGCGCCGTTGAAAACCCGGATATCCGTCGGCTCCGACACCAGCGGCGAGAAACTCTCGCTCGCCCGATCGTTCCAGAATTCGAGCTTGCGACGCGGGTCCAAACCGACCGTCGAGAACGACTCGATATGTGACATGCAGCTATTCCCCCGCTGAAATCTGCTTGCAGATGCTTGCTGTGGATTCAGGCCAACCAATTTCGCCAATCAAATCGTCGTCTTTATTAGCCGTCTCTATCTAGTTGTGAGCATATAGCAACGCTCTATTGTGAGTTAGTTATACGAAACAATCATTTCGTCCAACCAATTCTTTGCGCTTATAGGTGATATTTCACAATCCGACGAGCGCCTGCCGGTATTGATGCGATCGCACCATCGCGTTCCCTGCTCGAAGCGGCCATTCGGATATCGCTCTGCGTTGAGTATTGCCGTGTGCAACGCGGCAATATCGACGAAAAACGGGGAGAGTCGCGTCGGTCAGACGCCGATTTGACGTGCGAGACGGACCTGTGAACATGACGCCACTCAACGGTTATGTCGGCTACGCATTGCGCCGCGCGCAAGGAGCGACGTTCGCCGATTTCAACCAGACGCTTGCCGAACTGAAGCTGCGGCCGGGCCAATTCGCCGTTCTGATCCTGATCGACCAGAATCCGGGCGCCAGCCAATCGAGCATCTCGGCGGCACTCGGCATCCAGAAGGCCAATTTCGTCTCGACGATCGCGGATTTGGAGAAGCGCGGCCTCGTCAGGCGGCGCAAGTCGGCGTCCGACGCGCGGACTTACTCGCTCGGATTGACGCCCGCCGGCGCGAGTGTACTGCGGCTCGCGAGCAAGCTACAGTCGCAGCACGAAGCGCGGGTGATCGAGCAAATCGGCTCCGCCGGCAGGCAACAATTGCTCACGCTGCTGCATAAATTGGCGCAGCTGCCGCGAACCGCCGAACCAACGAAATGAGGGAGCTCCCGATGTCGGCCGATCCGCGCGAAACCCTGAACGCGAGCCCGATGAGCCGCCTGCAGCTCATCGTCATCGCCATCACGGTCGCGCTCAACGGGCTCGATGGTTTCGACGTGCTGTCGATCAGTTTCGCTTCGCCCGGCATCGCGGCCGCGTGGCACATCAATCGCGCCGAGTTGGGCATCGTCCTGTCGATGGAGCTGATCGGCATGGGCTTGGGCTCGGTCCTGCTCGGCGGCGTCGCCGACCAGATCGGGCGCCGCCGCACGCTGCTCGGCTGCCTCGCGACGATGGCGCTCGGCATGTTCATGGCGACGAGCGCGAAAAACGTCTACGACCTGTCGATCTGGCGCGTGCTGACGGGTCTCGGCATCGGCGGGATGCTCGCGGCGATCAACGCGGTCGCCGCGGAATTCGCCAACGCGAAGAGCCGCGGGTTCGCCGTGTCGGTGATGGCGATCGGCTATCCTCTCGGTGCGATCATCGGCGGGTCGGTCGCGGCGCTCCTGCTCCGGCATGGCGACTGGCGCGAGGTCTTCCTGTTCGGCGCGATCGCGACGGCGACGCTCATTCCGTTCGTCTATTGGCTCGTGCCCGAATCGGTCCATTGGCTCTGTCAGCGCCAGCCCGCGCGAGCGCTCGCCGACGTGAACCGGAGTCTCGCGCGCATGGGCTACGCGCCGGTCGACGCCTTGCCAGCGATGCCCACGACGGCCCGCAAGTTGGGGATCGCCGACATCTTCAGCCCGGAACTCGCGCCGGTGACGATCCTCGTGACGCTCGCTTACTTTTTGCACGTCACGGCGTTCTACTACATTCTGAAATGGGTGCCGAAAATCGTCGTCGACATGGGGTTTTCCGCGGCATCGGCGGCGGGCGTGCTGGTCTGGGCCAATGTCGGCGGCGCCCTCGGCGGCGCGGTCTCGGCCTCGCATCGCGCCGCATCCGCTTGAAGTACCTGACGATGTTCGTGCTTGCGATGTCGGCGGTCATGCTCGCGGTGTTCGGCCGGGGCGAGCAAGAATCTCGCGGATCTTTCCCTGGTCTGCGCGATCACCGGATTCTTTACGAACGGCGGCATCGTCGGGCTGTACGGCATTCTCGCGCAGGCGTTCCCGACGCACGTGCGCGCAACCGGTACGGGATTCGCGGTCGGTTTCGGCCGCGGGGGCGCCGTCATCGCGCCGATCGTCGCGGGCTACCTATTCCACGCGGGCTTCGGGCTGCAAATCGTCTCGGTCGCGATGGGCGTGTGCCCGCTCATCGCAGCGGCGGCAATCTGGCGCTTGCCGGCTCGGGCGCAAGCCGACGGAGCTTGAGCATCAGCCCCAGCGCGAGGCTTCGATTCCCGGGCACGAAGTGCTCCTGCGGCCGCCCGGTACGAGTGGACTGCAGCGCTTCGCGCACCGAATTCGCGCGCAGCGATGCGGCGCAGATACTCGCTGATGCGTGGCGTCGCAGCGGCGTTCACGGCGGTCGGCGCGAGATCGGGCAGGCAGCTGAGCATCGCGTAGGCGTCGATGTCGGCGACCGAAAATGAGGGGCCGGCGAGCCACGGGCCCTCGCTCAACGCGTGTCTCGACGCGCGCGACCGGCATCGCGAGCCGCGCACGCACATTGTCCAGGTAGGCGTCCGAGTAAGTGCCGTCGATGATCGCCTGCCAGCCGGCGCGGCGCTCGACGGGCTCGATTTTCGCGATGTGGTCCGCGATCTCGGCGGGGTCGTCGGCGGCGAGCCGCCGCGCGAGGTACTTTGCGCAGCCGAGCACCGGGACGGCCGACCCCAGGTGTGCGCCGAGAAACTGGCCCCAGGCGCGCGCGCGATAGGCGTCGTACGCATCGGCCGGAACGAGCGAGGCGCCGGGCAGCGCCTCGGAGATGTACTCGAGCATGAAGAACGAGCTCGAGACGATCGTCCCGTCATGCACGAGGATCGGGCCTTCGCGCTCGAGCTGCAGTCGGGACTCGAGGCCGGACGGAAAATCGGCCGCGAATTGTTCGAATTTCGCCGGGTCGAAATAGCGATGCGTGCAGCTCACGCGCTTCTCCGCGAGCGCAACCAACGGCTTCAAGAAGAACGTGTTCGGTTCCGACGTGTACAGTTCAAGCACGTTTGCTGCGCTCCAATATCGAGATGCGGGCAGCCATCGGCGTGCGCCCCTTGGCCCAGGTCTCGCGCGCGGCGGGGCGTTCATAGATGCGGCGCAGCCACTCCATGATGTGCGGCGTCTTGACGTCGTTGCAGTGATCGGGCTGGGACAGCGGCAGGGCGTAACCCAGGTTGAAGCCGTTGATGTCGCCGAGCGAATAGGTGTCACCCGCGATCCAGGTCGAGCGGCTGAGGTGCTTCTCGAGCTCCAGCGTCGCGAACAGCACGCGGCGCTTCGATTCGGCGAGCTCCTCGGCCGAGAATTCGTTGAACAAGGCCTTGCGCCACGCGATGCGGCGCGATTCGAGCGGGATGCGGTCGATCGCGGCGCGCAGCTCTTCCGGTGGGCGGGTCCGCGCCGCCGGGCCGACGAAGATGCTCCAGCCGATCATGCTCAGGGACGGCGCGAAATAGGCGTCGAAAAAGCGCATCCACCAGCGCATGCGCCAGCGCGCCGCCGGGTCGCGCGGCTTCAGCGGTGGGCCCGGGAACGCGTCGTCGATGTACTCCATCATCGGCGTCGATTCGATCAGCACGTGCCCGTCGTGCACCATCGCCGGGATCGTGCCGTCGGGGTTGACCGCGAGATATGCCGGCTTGTGCTGATCGAATTGCAGGAGATCGAGGTAATGGCTCTCGTAGGCCACGCCTTTCTCCGCGAGCGTCAGCATCGGCTTGCCGGAATTGGCATTCGGTTCCCAATGATAGAGTTTGACTGACATGACGAGTCTCTTGGGCGTTGGATGGATCGCCCGGCGCCGGAGAGGCTGCGCTTACCGGACTGAATCGACTCGACGGAGGGGGAAACGCAACGCGATGCGCCGCGAAGCGGGGCGGTCCGCCGGTGCGGACCGCCCCCGATCGATCAGTGGAAATTACGCTCGAACGTGATGCCCCACTCGCGCGGCGCGCCGGGATTCCCCTGTTCGCGGCCGAAGAAGCCGATGAGGCTCAATTTGCCGGCAAAGTATTCCTTGTTCGTCAAATTGCGTCCGTACAAGGCGATGTCCCAGTCCTTCGACTCCGTCTCCCAGGTGATGCGGCCGTTCAGCAGCGTGTAGCCGCCTTGTTCACCCTGGTTGTTCGTCGTGAAGTAGATCCTCGACTGGTATTGGGCGTCGAGGCGCGGGGTCAGCGAACCGCCGGGCACCGGAATCCCGTACTGGATGCCCGCGTTCGCGGTCAGCTTCGGCGTCCGCTCCGAGTAGCAGCGCTGGCCGCCGCACTCGCTGTTGATCAGCAACAGGGTGTTGCTCTCGCGGTCATACAGGTCGTAATTCAGGTAGCCGCTCGACAAGTTGATCTGCAGCCCGTCAACAGGTTCGGCGAGCACCTCGGCCTCGATGCCCCAGATCCGCGCCTTGCCCGCGTTCGTGTAGCGGAACCAGTTGACGCCGAGCGAATCGGTCGTCTGCGTGAAGGTCTGCTGATCGAGGTACTTGGAGAAATACACGTCCGTGTTCAGCCGCACGCGGTGATCCAGAAATTCGGATTTTTCGCCGAGCTCCCAGGTGCGCAGCTTCTCCGGCTTGAACGGCGCCGTCTGCAGCGAGTCGGCCGGGCGCGCGCTGAAGCCGCCGCCCTTGAAGCCGGTCGAGTATTTCAAGTAGGTCATCAGGTTTTGCGTCCACTGATAGTCCGCCGACACCGTGAAGTCGGTGTTCGTCGCGGTCAACGGCACGTAGTCGTTGTTGATGACCACACCGCCGAAGAAATCGCGTCAGGTTGATCAGCGCGTTCTTCTCGTCGTGCGTGTAGCGCACGCCGCCGGTCAGGGAGAACTTGTCCGTGAAGTGCTCGGTTTCCTGCGTGAAGATCGCCCAGTTCTTCGTCGTCTGCGTATCGTAGGAGTCCTGCTGGTAGATGACCGTCGGATACAGGACGTCGAAGCCGCGGTTCGAATCGAACGCGTCGTAGTAGAACGCGCCGGCCGCCCAATCCAGCGTTCCCGGCCTTGCCGGTCAGGCGCAATTCCTGCGTGAACTGGCGGTGGCGGCTGTCGTCGTAGGTAAAGTTGTTCGGCAGCGGGCTGCCGTCGGAGTCGCGGCCGAACTTGTTCCAGAAGCGCCGGTACGCTGTGACCGACTTGAAGTGCATGTTGTCGGTGATGTCCCAATCGAAGGCCGCCGACACGCCCCAGTGATCCATGTTGTTGATGTTCGGCACCTTGCGGCCGGTCAGCGGATCGTTGAACGCGCCGTAGCTCGTGTACATGCTGTTCGTGACGAAGCGGCTGTCCCAGGCGACACCCGCGCCGTACACCGGCGCGACGAACGCCGCGTTCCAGAACTGGTTCAAGCCGTTCGTGCCGTCGATCACCGAGTACTTGTCGGCCGGGCCCTCCTGGCGCTGGCTGGTCAAGTCCGCGATGATGTTCAGTTCGCTGTTGGAACTCGTCAGGATGCGGAACGCGGCGCGGCCGGACTGGACGTTTTCATTGTTCTGCGTGGCGACGTCGCAATTGCCGCCGGGCCCGACCGCCGAGGTCAGGTGTATCCCGGGCAGGCCGCCGGGATAGCCGCCGGGTACACCGTAGGGGCCGTTCGGCAAGCCGGGGCCGCCCGTGCCGAGCGACTTCGGGCCGTGCACGCAGACGTAGTCGAGGACGTGGAACCAGCCGTCCGCCTTCTTGCTGGAGAACGCGAAGCGTGCGAACACCCGGTCCTTGATCAGGCTGATGTCGTACGAGCCGCGCGCATCGAGGCGGTCGAAGTTGCCGATCGTCACGCTCATCGAGCCCTGTTGTCGCCCTGCGGCTTCTTCGAGATCAGGCGGATCGTGCCGCCGATCGCGTTCTTGCCGAACAAGGTGCCTTGCGGGCCGCGCAGCACTTCGACGCGCTGCAGATCGAGCAGGTCGAACATCGCGCCTTGCGGTCGGCCGATGTAGACGTCGTCGACATAAATCGGCACGCCCGGCTCGAACGACAGGATGTTGTCGCCGAGGCCGACGCCGCGGATGAACGCGGCCATGGTCGCGCCCCAGCCGGCGCCCAGGGGCTGGATGATCGTGCTGGGCACCTGGGCGCCGATGTCGGTGACGCTCGAGAGGCCCCGCTCGACGATGCTGTCGGCGGTCAGAGCCGTGATGGCGATCGGCGTCGTTTGCAGCTTCTCCTTGCGGAATTGCGCCGTGACGACGATTTGTTCGAGTTGGCCGACCGCCGCATCTGCGGTGTCCGCCGGCGCGGAGCAGGCGACCCCGCGGCGAGGCGGCGCCGGAACGACGGCAATGGCTCGTCGACGCGCACAGCATTCCCGCTTACGGAAAGCCCGTTGGGCGCGAGGCTAAGTTGGATGAAAAATCCCTCGGATATAATCATGACCAGTCTCCCCCATGATTTGGTAATGGCCTCAGACGTGGCGTGGTGTTGGTGGTACACGCGCGAGTGCACAAAGACGGTATCACCGCTCGAAAACGCAAGAGAACGGAGTAAAAGGCGCGATCAGCTTTCGCACTGGGAGAACGACATCAACGCTCTACAGAACATCAACGCCTTTCTGGTAGTCGCCCGTCTCGGCAGCTTTTCCGGCGCGGCGCGGGAGCTCTCGGTCGCCCCATCGGTGGTCACCAAGCGCATTACCCAGCTGGAAGAGCGCATGGGCACGCCACTTTTCGTGCGCTCGACCCGTGGACTTGCGCTGACGAGCGCCGGCGAGCGCTACATGCCGCGATTCGTGAGCCTGGTGGCTGAGCTCGAGGAGATCTTGAATCGTCCACGGCCGACGCAATGCGCGTCGAAGGGCACTTGCGCCTCAAGGCGCCGACGACCGTCACATCGCGTCTATCTCGGCGCGCTGTTCGCGACTTTCAGGTCGGAGCATCCCGGCGGTCAGCTCGAGATCGTGCTGCTGGACCGCTCGGTCAATCCGCTCGAAGAGCGCTTCGACCTCGTCATCGGTGCGCTGCCGGCGTCCTACCCCGATGTGATCGACATTCCGCTCTGCAGTTACGAGCGTCGCGCTATGCGCGCGCCGGCCTATCTTGCGAGCCACAGCGGACCCGCAACATCCGACGGAAATCGTCAATCACGACTGCCTGACCTCGGTGCTGCTTCGGCACGACGTGGCTCTTCGAAGCCGAGGGCGGCGCGCTCAGCGTCGAAGTGCATTCGCGCTTCCACGCCAACGACGGACGCGTGCTGCTCGAGGCGACGCGCAGGGGCCTCGGCCTTGCGACCCTGCCGCGGTTTCTCGCCGGGAAGGATCTCGCCAGCGGCCGGCTGGTCGAGGTGCTGCCGGACTTCCCGTTCCCTAGCTTCTCCCTCAAGGCGCTCGTGCCGCGCGTCAAGATGCAGCGGCCGGCGGTGCGCGAGCTGGTGAACTTCCTCAAGGCACGCGTGCAGTCGCTCCCGCCCTGTGACGGTGTCGAACTAGCGGCGTCCGCTTACCGCGAAAGCTGATCGCACGCAACGACGCTACCGGTGATTCTTCTTGAAATGCGAGGACTGCTCGCACCGTGCGGCATGTTCTGTCGTCGGCAGCTAGCCGCTACCATGCCGGCAATGAAGAAGCCACTGCGCAGTAATTTTGAGCCCGGTTCGCCGCGCGAGGCGGTCCGGCGTGCCCAATGGCGGGCGCTCGGCCTCACCGACGCCGACATGCTGAAACCGAAGATCGCGGTCGTGAACAGCTCCTCGGAGCTCGCGATCTGTTTCAGTCATCTCGACGGCATCGCCAAGGTCGTCAAGGAGTCGATCCGCGACGCCGGCGGCCTGCCCTTCGAGGTGCGCACGGCGGCGCCGAGCGACTTCATCATCGGCGCGGGCGTGGCGGCGGTTACATCCTTGCGTCGCGCGACCTCGTCGTCAACGACATGGAGATCGCGATCGAAGGCGCGCAGCTCGACGGCATGATCTGTCTGTCCTCCTGCGACAAGACGCCGCCCGCGCATCTGATGGCGGCGGGCCGCTTCAACATCCCGACGATCCTCGTCATCTGCGGCTACCAGCCGAGCGGCACCTACGAGGGCAAGCACGTCGACATCGAAGACGTGTTCATGGGCTCGGTGCAGGCCTCGTTCGGCAAGTTGACGCGCGAGCAGCTGCGCGGCATGAGCGACAACGCGATTCGCGGGCCCGGGCGTGTGCGCCGGCATGGCGACCGCGAACTCGATGCACGTCGTGTGCGAGGCGCTCGGCATGGCGCTGCCGGGCAGCGCGCCGGTGCTCGCGAACAGCCCGACGATGTTCGACAGACGCGCGCCGCTCCGCGAAGCGCATCGTCGAGATGGTGCTCGAGGACCTGAAGCCGCGCGACATCATGACGCCGGGCGCGTTTCGCAATGCCGTCGCGGCCGTGCTCGCGGTCAGCGGGTCGATCAACTGCATCAAGCACCTGCAGGCGACCGCGATCGAGAGCCGGCGTCGACGTCGACGTCTTCCGCTGTTCAACGAGCTCGGGCGACGAGGTGCCCGTGTTGCGCGCCGTGCGGCCGAACGGGCGGATACGATCGAGGCGTTCGAGGCCGCGGGCGGCGCGCGCGCGCTGCTGAAGCAGCTCGAGCCGCTGCTCGATGCGAGCGCGCTGACCGTCACCGGCCGCACCGTCGCTGAGAATCTCGCCGACGTCGCGGTCGCGAACCCCGAGGTGATTCGACCGATCGAGCCGGCCGTTCTCCGACAAGGCGCCGATCGTCATCCTGCACGGATCGCTCGCGCCCGAAAGCGCGATCGTCAAGCTCGGCGTGCGCGGCCTCGATCGCAAGGCGCAAGTTCAAGGGCCCCGCGATCGTCTACGACAGCGGCGCGCACGCGATGCAGGCGATCGCCGACGGCGACGTCAAAGCGCGGCCACGTGCTCGTCGTGCGCGGCATGGGCCCGAAGGGCGGACCCGGCATGGCGGGCCCGGCGTCCTCGGTCGTGTTTGCGCTGGACTCCGCCGGGCTGCAGAGCGACGTCGCGTTCGTCACCGACGGCCAGCTGTCCGGGCTCTGCAACAAGGGCCTCACGGTCGCCGAAGTGTCGCCGGAATCGGCGGTCGGCGGACCGCTGTCGCTCGTCGAGAACGGCGACCGCGTGATCGAGTCGACGTCGATCGGCGCATCGCTCGAAATCGACGTGCCCGAGCCGCGTAGCTCGCCGCGCGCCGCGTGCGCCGGGGCGAACCGGTGCTGCCGAAATCGAGCGGCTACTCGTCAATCTATCAGCGCACCGTGCAGCCGATGTCCACCGGCGCCGTGCTGGTCAAACCGCGACGGCAATGATCGGGAGGAATCCATGTCCGAAATGAAGTCATCGCCACTCGCACCGTACGCCGCGGGCCGCAGGCGAGACATAAAGACGATCAACGCCGACATCTGCGTGCTCGGCGCCGGCATATCGGGCGTCGCGGCGGCGCTCGAGGCGGCCAAGCTCGGACGCAAGGTCGTCATCGTCGACGGCGCGCCGGCGATCGGCGGACAGGCGATCGGTTCGATCATCGGCACGATCATCGGCCTGTACACGCATGGGCCCGAGGCCTACCAGATCACGCACGGCATCGCGGACGACCTGATCAAGGACCTGACGGCCGAAGGGTCGTTCAGCGGCTGCATCATTCGACGGTCGTACTTCCAGTACGACGAAGTGCGGCTCGGCCGCTGGATGGAGCGCAAGATCGAGGCGGCGGGCGTGCACGCCGTCGTCGGCGCGACGCTGACGGCGGTCAAGTTCAAGAACCGCCGGGTCGAGCACCTCGACTTCGTCACGCGCTTTGGTCCGTTGCGCGTCGTCGCGAACGGCTTACGTCGACTCTTCCGGCGACGCTACGCTCTGCTACGAGGCCGGACTCGAGGTGCGCGAACCCGAAGAGCCCGTGTACGGGACGTTGAATTTCCTCATCGAGGGCTACAACACGGCGATACGGTCGGCGAACTCGTCATGAAGGATGTGCACGCGCAACTGATCGCGAAGGGCAAGGACTACGGGCTGGTGCGGCACGACGGGCACCTGATGCATTTTCCCGGCAAGAATTTCATGCTGGCGAATATCGGCCACTTCGAGACGCCGCTCGATCCGCTCGCAGACCGCGAACATGGTGTTCGAGGGCCGCCGTCAGGCGGACAACATCTCCGGTTTCTGCGCGCCGAGTTTCCGCGCATCTTCGCGAACGCGCGCGTACGCACCTACGGCAATCCGGGCATTCGTCAGACTCGCTGGATCGTCGGCAGCACGCCAGCTGACGGTCGCCGACATCCGCAGGACGGATCGTCCGCGCGATGCCGCCGCGCGCTGCGCGTGGTGGGTCGAACTTCACAGCACGAAGGAGCTCGTGCACTGGGAGCGCTTCCCGGACGATCACTGTCTATTACATTCCCCTGAGCTGCATGCTGCCGAAGGATGCCGACAACATCGTCGCGGCCGGACGCTGTGTCGACGCCGATTCGCATGCGCTCTCGGCGATCCGCGTCATGGGCCCGTGCATCGCGATGGGAACCGCCGCGGCGCATGCTCTCGACTTGGCGGGCTCGGGTTCGCGTCCACCGATCGACCTGGCCGCCCTGCAGGAGCGGCTGTACGATAACCTCGACCGCCGCGGACTGATCGCGGGCAGCGATTTCGTTGTCTCGCCTCGGGCTGGATCGACCGCGTGCCGCTGCATCGAGCGGCTGCTCGGCACCGGTTCCGAGCCCGCTGTCACGCAACGGCCGCCACGTCGACGCGACGCGCATCACGCCGCCGACCAGCGAGCCGCAAAACTGGATGACGATCGGCCGCACGTACGCGGAAGAGCGATTCAGTCCGCTCACGTCGATCAACGACCAGAACGTCGGCCAGCTCGGCCTTGCCTGGTACTCGGATCGGACACGAAGTCGGCTCCGAGGCCACGCCGCTCGTCGTCGACGGCGTGATGTACACGTCGACCGTGTGGAACATGTCTCACGCACTCGACGCGAAGACCGGCCGCGAACTCTGGCACTACGACCCGCAGTGAACGACTGGATGCGCTACATGTGCTGCGGCCCCGCGAATCGCGCGGCCTCGCGGTCTGGAAGGGGCAAGCGTCTACGAAGGCGACGATCGACGGCCGTCTGTTCGCCGTCGATGCCGCGACCGGCAAGCTCGCTGTGGGACGGTGCGACGACCGACCCAAGCCAGCCCTATTCGATCACCGGCGCGCCGCGCGTCGTGCACGGACAACGTCATCATCGGCAACGGCGGCGCGCGAATTCGGCGTACGCGGCTACGTCAGCGCGTACGACGCGAAGACCGGCAAGCAAGTCTGGCGCTTCTATATCGTGCCCGGCAATCCGCGAAGCGGCTTCGAGTCGAAAGCCGATGGAGATGGCCGCGAAGACCTGGAATGGCGAGTGGTGGCAGGACGGCGGCGGCGGCCCCGCATGGGACTCCGTTCGCCTACGATCCCGGATCTCGATCTACTCTACATCGGCACCGGCAATGGCATGCCTGGTCGCGCGATCTGCGCAGCCCCGGCGGCGGCGACAACCTCTTCCTGTGTTCGATCGTCGCGGTGCGCGCCGATACCGGGCAATACGTCTGGCATTACCAGGAGGTGCCCGGGGAGAACTGGGACTTACGACGTGCGTGCAGCAGATGACGCTCGCGGAAATCTCGATCGACGGCGTCAAGACGCAAAGTCATGATGCAGGCGTCGAAGGACGGATTCTTCTACGTGCTCGATCGCACGAACGGGCAAGCTGCTCTCGGCGAAGAAGTTCGTGCCCGTGAACTGGGCGAGGCACGTCGATCTCACGACGGGACGCCCGGTCGAGAACAAGGAGAATCTGTACACCGACAAGAAGGCAAGGTCGTCTTCCGTCGCACTTCGGCGCGCACAACTGGCAGCCGATGTCCTTCAGTCCGCTCACGGGGCTCGTGTACATCCCGGCCCAGGAGACGGCCTGGGTTTACAGTCACGCGACGAAATACGTCCATCATCCGATGGCGTGGAATCTCGCGCAGAGCCCCACGGCCAAGCGGCCGCCCGGCTCCGACAACCTGCCCTTCGACGGGCTATCTCCTCGCCTGGAATCCAATCACGAACACAGCGGCCTGGCGCGTCGATCACGCGACCGCGTGGAACGGCGGCGTCCTGAGCACAGCGGGCAATCTCGTCGTCGCAAGGCGCGGCGGACGGCAGGTTCGTCATCTATCGCGCTCGAACCGGCACGAAGTTGTGGGAGATGCCGATTCAGACCGGCGCGGAAGCGGGACCCATCAGTTATTCGGTCGACGGCGAGCAGTACATCGCGGTCGCGGCCGGTTGGTCCGGTTCGATGGCGATCATCGGCTGGTACAGGTACCGAGCGATCCACGACACGCCGACGCGGATATTGGCTGTTCAAGCTCGGCGGCACTGCGACATTGCCGCCGTAGGCGCCGCGCGCCGTGCCAACGCTTCCCGACCGTCGAAGGCCACGCCTGCAGATGATCGAGCGCGGCGAAGCAGCTTTTTGGCAAGACCTGCCGAATCTGCCACGGCGGCGACGCGATCTCGGGCGGCATGACACCGGACCTGCGCTTACATGTCGGCCGAAGACGCACGCGCAGTTCAAGCAGATCGTCCTCTATGGCGCACGCGCCGAGCAAAGGCATGGCGCCGTTTGCGGACGTCGTGAACGAAGACGACGTCGAAGCGATCCATGCGTACATTGTCGAGCAGGCAGGAAAGTCATCGGCCCGGACCCAGCCCTGGAGAGCGCAACCATGAAACTCACCGACAGCGAAAAGGCGATGCTCGACGGCCGCGAAGGCCCGGCGCGACAGAAGGCGATGGAACTGCTGGTGCGCTACGGCGAAGCGCTGGGCGCCGAGCGCTTCGTCGACACGAACAACGTCGCCGGCGTGCCCGGCTCGTCGAATCCGTTTCTCGCAGAACTACTACCGGGCACACGGGCGACGCGCTACGACGCCATCTTTTCGCGCTTCGACCTCGACAGCGACGAGCTGATCGAGGTCGCCGCGCGTCAGCCGCGCATACCTGCCATCTGCAGGGCGGCGTCGATCCCGACAACTGGGAGACGCTCGGCGCGAAGCCGGAGGCACTTCAAGATCAGCCAGGACAGCGAGGCGTTCGCCGCCGAGCCACGGCGTCAAGATCCTCAAGACCTGCACGCCCTACCTCGCCGGCAACGTGCCGACGAGAGGCGAGCACTGCGCGTGGATGGAGTCCTCCGCGGTCGTCTACTGCAACTCGGTGCTCGGCGCGCGCACGAACACCGAAGGGCGCGAGAGCACGAGCGCCGCGATGCTGACGGGCAAGATCCCGGACTGGGGCTTTCACCGCGACGAGAACCGCCGCGCGACGCATCAGCATCGAGGTCGAGGTGCCGGTCGAGAGCGATGATGGACTGGGGCATGCTGGGCTACTTCGTCGGCGACGTCGTGCAGGAGCGCATCCCGGTGCTCACCGGCCGTTCGGGCCGCCGGATCTCGTCCGCCACAAGCACTTCGGCGCCGCGGCCGCGGCTCGTCGGGCGGCGTCGAGATGTATCACATCGTCGGCGTCACGCCGGAGGCGCCGACGCTCGAGGCGGCGCTGGGGCCGGCAACGGCCGGTCGAGACGATTCGCTACGGCGCGGCCGAGCGCCGGCGGATCTACGAGACGATCTGAACGCCAACGGCGAGCGATCCGAACGTCGACTTCGTGATGCTCGGCTGCCCGCACTATTCGCTCGAGCAGATCGAGGACGCCGCCGGCTGCTCGACGGGCAAGCGCGTCAGCGACAACTGCAAGCTCTGGATCTTCACGTCGCGCGCGGTCAAGCGCGATGGCCGACGCGCGAAGGCTCACGAAGACGATCGCGCGATGCCGGCGGCGTGCTGCTCACCGACACCTGCTCGGCTCATCAGCCAGGCGGTTCCGCCCGGGCACCAAGGTCGCGGCGCTCGATTCGGCGAAGCAGACGCACTACCTGCCGGCGATCATGGGCATCCAGGCCTGGTTCGGCTCGACCGCAGGACTGCATCGACGCGGCGGTGACGCGGCCGCTGGAACCGGAGTGAGCGCCATGAGCGAAACAAGAGCGGCACGGATCGTGCTGCGCGGCCGCAAGGTCGTCGGCGGCGTCGCCGAGGGCGAGGCCCTGGTGACCACGCGAGACGATCTCGGGCTGGGGCGGCATCGAATCCGATGCAGGGCACGATCATCGAGACGCGCCACGAACTGCGCGGCGTCAGCTTCAAGGACAAGATCCTCGTGTTCCCCGGCGCCAAGGGCTCGTCGGGCTGGTCGGCGATGTTCCACATCGCGCGGCTCGCCGGCACGGCGCCGAAGGCGCTGCTGTTCAACGAGATGACGACCAAGGTCGCGCTCGGCGCGGTCGTCATGCGCGTCCCCATCGATCACCGATTTCGATCGCGATCCGCTCGACGATCATCGAAACCGGCGACTGGGTCAAGGTCGATGCCGACCGCGGCATCGTCGAAGTGCGCAAGGCGGCGTCGCCTACCGTGCGCTGATCGCCTGTGGCCTCCGCGCCACAGTAGCTTCGCTGTAAATCGACTTGCCGCTCCCCGTCGGTCGAGTAAGGGGGGCATCCCGCTCAGCTTAATGCGGCTTGGGAGTTGTGCGCGTATTGGCGTCGGCGAAGCACGTCGGTCCATCGCGGCTTGCCGGCTCAACCTGAATGCATTTAGAGGAACAACAAATGAACTCCGTAGATCATCAATATGCCGTTGCGCCGACCAGCGTCGCGACGCGGATGCGTGTGGCGGCACTCGCGGCCGCGGCCGTTCTGGGGTTCGCCGCCACGCCGACCTTTGCCGCGGACCAATCGGCTGCCTCCAGCAACGACAATGCACTGCAGGAAATCGTCGTCACCGCGGAATTTCGCAAGGAGAAGCTGCAGGAAACGCCGCTCGCGATCACGGCGCTGTCGGGCGATGCGCTCGCCTCGCGCAACATCACGAATCTCGTCGACGTCTCGAACGCCGCGCCGAACGTGACCATGTTCCAGGCGAATGCGGCCTACGGCAAGACGAATGCGGCGTCGATCCGCGGCATCGGCCAGGGCGACTTCAACTTCGCCTCCGCCGAGCCCGGCGTCGGCATGTACATCGACGACGTCTATTTCGCAACGACCTTCGGCTCGCTGTTCGACCTTCTCGACGTCGACCGCATCGAGGTGCTGCGCGGTCCGCAGGGCACGCTGTTCGGCAAGAACTCGATCGGCGGCGCGATCCGCATCATCTCGACGAAGCCGCAGGGTGACAATTCCGGTTCCCTCAGCTTCACCACGGGCAACTTCGACCGCCGCGAGCTGCGCGGCATGATGGACGTCTCGCTGATCAAGGACGTCCTGATGCTGCGCATCACGGGCATGTCGAAGACGCGGAACGGCTATGTCAACCGCATCGACTATGCCTGCGCGCATCCGTCGACCGCGGGCACGCTGCCGGTGCAGTCTCTCGGCCAGGGTAACAACTGCAACTTGGGCACGGAGGGCGGGCTCGACGTGCACGGCGTGCGTGCGCAGTTGCGCTGGGTGCCGAGCGACAATTTCGAGGACAATTTCAGCGCCGAAGTCATGGACGACAACAGCGAGGCCGCGGCCGAGGTCATGGTGGTCGCGGATCCGAGCTTGTCGACGTCGTTGGCGGCCTTCAATGCCAATGTTTTGGTGCCGAAGTACGGCATTCCGTATGACAGCCGCTTCGTCACGGCGGGCACCTACAACACGTACTCGACGTTCTACGATCCGAATTCCCAGATCCACTATCCGGCGAAGAACACGGTGCACAACTGGGCGTTCAGCAACGTCGCCGACTGGAAGATCAGCGACGCGGCGCATCTGAAGTCGATCACCGCGTATCAAGGCTACTGGGGCGACTTTTCCGACGATCAGGACAACTCGCCGATGGGCGTCGCGTGGGCGTACAACCTGCTCGATCACCATCAGTTCAGCCAGGAATTCCAGTTGACCGGCAGGGCATTCAGCGATCGCCTCGACTGGGCGACCGGCGTGTTCTATTTCGACGGCTTCAGCATGAATCGCGGCCACGTTGGCTTGGACTTCCTCGGCTCGTTCCCGCCGGCCCAGTTCCTGCCGCCGGCCCTCGCGCCGTGGGCAAATCAGTTCGTACTCAATTTCAACGATAACGATCCGGCGCGCACGAAGGACAAGGCGATCTTTGCGCAGACGACGTTCGCGTTCACCGACCAATTCCATCTGACGACGGGCGTGCGCTACACGAAGGAAGACAAGAGCTACACCTTCAATCACTTCAACCCGCTGATCCCGGTGCCGAGCCCGGTCCTCGACTTGCGCGGGGTCGAGGGCAAGACCAGCTATTCGCACGTCGACTGGAAGGCCGGCCTCGACTACGAGTGGACACCGAACGTCATGACCTACGCGTCGGTCACGACGGGGTTCCGCGGCGGCGGTCTCAATCCGCGGCCGTTCGACAATGCGCAGATCACGACGTTCGCTCCGGAAAAGACCACGTCGTTCGAAATCGGCGAGAAGAGCGAATGGTTCGATCACCGCCTGCGCGCGAACCTCGCGGTCTATTTGAGCCGATACCGGGATGTCGTCATCAACTCGCAGCGACTGGACAACCAGGGGATTCCGTTCACCGGGCCGCAGAACGTCGGCTCCGCCGACATCAAGGGCTTCGAACTGGAACTCCAGGCGCATCCGATCGGTGCGCTCGAGCTATCGGCGAACGTCGGCCTGACCGACTTCAAGTGGAAGAATCTCGGTGCGGCCGAAGGCTGTCAGGATTTCACGGCCTCGCAGATCGCCGGGGGCGCCGCGTGCATATCCGGCAATCCGGGCTATGGCGACATCATCCCGGGAATGTCGAAGTGGCAGGCGGATGTGGGCGGGCAGTACACGTTCGCACTCACGGGCGGCAGTTCGCTCGTGCCGCGACTCGACTACCACTATGCGACGAAGCGGTACAACAACTACTACAACCTGTGGAACGGCGGCAACGGCGGTCCCATCGCGGTCACTCCGGACGTTGGCCTGCTGTCGGGGCGCATCACGTGGATGGACGCGGCGAAGAAATGGTCGGTGGCCTTGTTCGGCACGAACCTGACGGACAAGTACTACTACCAGAGCTTCCTCGACCTGCGTGCGTTCGGCGAGGGGCAAATGTCCGCCCAGCCGGCGCGGCCGCGCGAATGGGGTGTGACCTTCACGCGTAATTTCTAGGCACTGCCCGGCCGGGGCGCCTCGCAGTCGCGAGGCTTCCCGGCCGGTGTTCGCCGATTGCGAAAGCTGATCGCTCGCGGCCGGCGATAGCCGGCGCCGGCGGGCGCGGCTACCATGCCGCCATGTCGAGGCAACCATGACCGCCCCCAGGACGATCGACGTGTCGGCGATCATCAACGGGCGCCGGCTCAGCGGCTTCAATTATTCCCTGATCATTCTTTCCTGGCTCATCACCGTGTTCGACGGCTTCGACATGATGGTGGTGGGCTTCACCGCGCCGTACATGCGGGACGAATTCCATCTGTCGAAAATGATGCTGGGAAGGGTGTTCTCCGCGGGCCTCGTCGGCATGATGCTCGGCGGCTTCTTTTTCTCTTATCTCGGCGATCGCATCGGCCGGCGCCCGACCGTGGTCATCGCGGCGGTGAGCTTCGGCATTCTGACGGCGGCGACCGGTTTGGCGCCGTCGTACGAGGCGCTGCTCGCGCTCAGGTTCCTGGACGGCTTCGCGATCGGCGGCATGCTGCCGCTCGCCTGGGCCCTCAACATCGAGTTCGTGCCGGCGCGCATGCGCTCGACGGTCGTGACCATCATCATGCTCGGCTACAGCCTCGGCACCGCGGTCGCCGCGCCGATGACCAACTGGATCGCGCCGCATTACGGCTGGCAGGGCGTCTATTTCGCCGGCGGCCTCGGCACCTTGGTGTGCGCGGCGATCCTCTGGGTCGGCCTGCCGGAGTCGATTCGCTTCTTGGTCACCAAGGGCTTGCGGCCCGACCTCGTCGTGAAGATCCTCCGGCGGCTCGAGCCCGCACTCGGCGTGAGCATGGACGATCGCTTCGTGCTCAGCGACGAACCGCGCGCGGAGAAGAACTTCACCGTCGGGCAACTGTTCCGCGGCAAGCTTTGCGTGATCACGCCGCTCCTCTGGTTGGGCTATATCGCGAGCTCGCTCGCGATCTACTTCTATGCGTCCTGGGGCCCGCTCGTGCTCGAGTACCTGAAGTATCCGCGCGATACCGCGGCGCTGGTCGCCTCGGCCGGCGGTCTCGTCGGTGCGGTGGCGGGTCTGTGCTTGATGCGGTTCACGGACCGCTACGGCGCGCGCGCGGTCGCGTTCCTACCGTCGCTCGCCGTGCCGGTGCTGCTGATCCTGGGGTTGGGCTTCGTGCCGCATTCGCTGTTCCTCGCGGTCACGATCCTCGGCGGGCTGCTGGTCGGCGGCGAGCATTTCGGCATCTTGTCGATCGCCGGCATTTTCTATCCTAGCGCGATCCGCGCGAGCGGCGCGGGTTGGGCGACTTCGGTCGCGAAGCTCGGCGCGGTCATCGGTCCGCTCGCGGGCGCCGCGGTCCTGTCGAGCGGAATGCCGATCGTGCGCAGTTATGCGCTGCTCGCCGCATGCCCGGCAATCTTGTTCGCCTGCGCGTTCGGCATTCATCTCGTCACGCGCGAACGCCCCTCGCGCAAGGCCTGGGTTCGAGGCGATCGAATCGGACGCGGTGCGCTAGCGCCTGGTGGTACGCGCCGACTGTCGGTCGGCGTTCTATAATGTTATGATACATTATGAACTATTCCGCGCTGCCATCGAATCCCCTGGATAACACGGACACTTCGCCGCCGGATCTCGGCGATCTGGCGGACCACGTGGGCTATATGCTGCGCCGTGCGCAAATCGCCGTTTTCGCTGATTTCAGCCGGGGCCAGCGCGGACCGGTCGCGCGCCCGGGTCAGTTTTCGGTTCTGGCGGTCATCGGCCGAAATCCGGGATTGAGCCAGGCGCAGCTGTGCGCGGCGCTCGGCATCAAGCGCGCGAACCTGGTCGCGGTCATCGACGAATTGGAGTCGCTCGGACTCGCGCGGCGTCTCGCCTCGGCGACGGATCGGCGCTCGAACGCGCTCCATTTGACGCCGGCCGGGGAGCAGGCTTTGCGCGAGGGCCTCGAAGACCAAGCCGACGCACGAAGCGCGCGTCACCGAGCTTCTGGGCGTCGAAGGCCGGGCGCGCCTCATCGCGCAGCTCGCGACGCTCTGCACGCTCGGCAGGCGCGCGCCGCCGTGAGGCTCACAAGCCAAACCCATCGAAACCTAACCCTATTTTCACCGAAATCCCGCAGGAGTTTTGCATGAGCCAGAATCCGGTCACCGTGAGCTTCGACGGCGGCGTCGCCGTCATCACGGTCAACAATCCGCCGGTCAACACGATCAACGCCGTCGTGCGCGACGGCCTCAACGCGGCGATCGACACGATCGAGGCGCAGGGCGGCGTCGCCGCGGTGACGCTGACCTGCGAGGGGAGCACGTTCTTCTCGGGCGCGGACATCGCCGAATTCTCCGGGCCGCCGCAGGAAGAGAAATACCGCGACCTGTTCCGGCGCCTCGAGGGCCTGACGGTGCCGGTCGTCGCCGGCATGCACGGCGTCATCATGGGCGGCGGCCTGGAAATCGCGCTCGCCTGCCACTATCGCGTCGCGGCTCCGGGCACGCGCTTCGGCTTGCCCGAGGTCACGCTCGGCATCATTCCGGGCGCCGGCGGCACGCAGCGCATGCCGCGATTGATCGGCGTCGAGAAGACGCTGGAGCATGATTCTCGCCGCACGGCCGGTCGACGTCGCCGCGGCGCTGTCGCTCGGATTCCTCGACGCCGAGGTGCGACGGGCGAGATCCGCGCGGCGACGATCGCCTACGCCAAGGAACTGGTCGAGGACACGGCGCGGGCCCGCGCCGCACGTCGGAGCGCGGCGTCGATCCCGGCGACCGCGACGCCCGCGATCATCGAGCGCCTGACCGCGCAGGCGAAGAGCCAGTATCCGAATCGCGAGGCGGCGCTGACGGCGATCAAGGCGGTGACCGCGGCCGTGCGGCTGCCGCTCGAGGAAGGGCTCACGGTACGAGACCGAACTCGCCAACGTCGCCAAGGCGACCGTCGAGTCGAAGGCGCTGGTCCACGTGTTCTTCGCCGAGCGCGAGACGCGCAAGGTCCCCGATCTGCCGGCCGACGTCAAGGCGCGCGCCGTCGCGAGCGGCGCGGTCGTCGGCGCGGGCACGATGGGTGGCGGCATCGCGATCTGCTTCGCCAACGCGGGATTGCCGGTGACGGTGCTCGATTCGAGCCAGGAGGCGCTCGACAAAGGCTTCGCCGTCATCGGCAAGACCTACGATTCGATGGTCAAGCGCGGCCGGCTGACGCCGGCCGAGAAGGACCGGCGGCTCGCGCTGATCCGCGGCACGCTGAACTACGCGGATCTCGCCGCCGCCGACGTCATCATCGAGGCGGTGTTCGAGAATCTCGAGCTGAAACAGCGGATCTTCAAGTCGCTCGACGAGGTCGCGAAAGCCGGGCGCCGTGCTCGCGACGAACACCTCGACGCTCGACATCGGCGCGGTCGCGTCGGCGACGCGGCGGCCCGAGGACGTCGTCGGCCTGCACTTCTTCTCGCCCGCGAACGTGATGCCGCTGCTCGAAGTGGTGCGCACCGACGAGACCGCCCCGGCGGTGATCCGCACCGCGCTGGATCTCGCCAAAACGCTGAAGAAGACGCCCGTGCTCGCGCGCGTCTGTTACGGCTTCATCGGCAATCGCATGATGGAAGGCTACGCGCGCGAGGCCCAGCGCATGGTGCTCGAGGGCGCCACGCCGCGGCGAATCGACGGCGTGCTCGAGGCCTGGGGCATGGCGATGGGCATCCTCGCGGTCTTCGACATGGCGGGCATCGACGTCGGCGTCAACGTGCATCGCGCGAACGCCGACAAATATCCGCCCGATCCGACCTATTATCAGGCGGACGTCGCGCTGCATGCGGCCGGGCGCTTCGGCCAGAAGAACGGCAAGGGGTATTATCGGTACGTGGCGGGCGACCGGGCGCAGGCACGACGATCCGGAGGCGATCGCGATCCTGCGGGACACCGCCGCGCGGCTCAAGGTCCCGCAGCGCGAACACAGCGAGCAAGAAATCCTCGAGCGCTGCCTGTACCCGCTGATCAACGAAGGCATCCGCATTCTCGAGGAGGGCGTCGCGATGCGCGCGAGCGACGTCGACGTCGTTTGGTGCGCCGGCTACGGCTTTCCGCGCTATCGCGGCGGCCCGATGTTCTATGCCGATACGATAGGCCTGAAGACCGTGCACGACGGGCATGCTGAAGTACCGCGCGATGTTCGGCCCGATGCACTGGGAGCCGGCGCCGCTGCTCCGCCGGCTCGTCGCCGAGGGCCGGACGCTCGCGGATTGGGAAGCGGCGCGCAATCGATAACCCGAGGGAATCAAGACGATGAACGTGAATGAACTGATCGCGATCGACGTGCACACGCACGCCGAGGTGTCGTGCCGGCAGCCGGTCGACGAAGTGTGGCAGACGTACGAGGATGCGGCGACGAAGTATTTCAAGGCCGGCAAGCGCCCGACGATCGCCGAGACCGTCGCCTATTACCGCGAGCGCAAGATCGGGCTCGTGATGTTCACCGTCGACTCGGAGCACGAGCTCGGCGTGAGGCGCATCCCGAACGAGGAAGTCGCCGACGCGGCGCGCGAGAACAGCGACATCATGATCGCGTTCGCCAGCATCGATCCGCACAAGGGCAAGATGGGCGTGCGCGAGGCGCGCCGCCTGATCGAGGGCGGAGTCATCAAGGGCTTCAAGTTCCACCCGACCGTGCAGGGCTTCTTCCCGAACGACCGCATGGCCTACGGCTGTACGAGCTGATCGCCGAATACAAGCTGCCGGCGATATTCCACAGCGGCCATTCAGGGATCGGCACGGGCATGCCGGGCGGCGGCGGCGTGCGCTTGAAATATTCCAACCCGATCCACCTCGACGACGTCGCCGCGGATTTCCCCGACATGAAGGTCATCATCGCGCACCCGTCCTGGCCGTGGCAGGACGAGGCGCTGTCGGTGTGCCTGCACAAGCCGAACGTGTACATCGACCTGTCCGGCTGGTCGCCGAAGTATTTTCCGCCGCAGCTCGTGCAGTACGCGAACACGCAGTTGAAGCGCAAGATGCTGTTCGGTTCGGATTTCCCGCTGATCGCGCCCGACCGCTGGATCAAGGACTTTCGCGAAGCGGGCTTCAAGCCCGAAGTGCACGAGCTTGATCCTGAAGGAAAACGCGATCGCGGCGCTCGGGCTCGCCGCATGATCGAGGAGCCGGACTATATCGGCGAAATCGACGATATTCTCGGATTTCACATCCGCCTGGCGCATGGCACGGTCTATCGCCATTTCATGCGCACGTTCAAGAAGCTCGATCTGACGCAGAAACAGGTGTCGGTCCTGTGGCTCGTCGGCGATCACCCGGGCATCGCGCAGACGGAGCTCGCGAAGCGGCTGCAGCTCGACCGCGCGACGGTCATGGCGATCGTCAATCGCCTGGCCGCGCGCAAGTTCCTCGTGCGCGGCAAGTCGCCGACCGACAAGCGCAAACAGACGCTGAAGCTTCAGCCCGCGGGCGCCGCGATGCTGTCGCAGGCCAAGGCGGCGATTCGCTCGAACGAGCGCTGGCTCAAGGGCCGGTTCAACGCGAAGGAACTGAAGACCCTGTTCGCGCTGCTGCGCCGCATTCACGGTTGAGCCGGTATCGTCGCGGCGTGCCCCGACCGCGCGATTCCGCGCGGCGCCGCCAAGCCGCCCAATTTCCTAGTCGCGGAACACCACCGTCTTCCGGCCGTTCAACAACACGCGATCCTCGAGGTGATATAGAACGGCGCGCGAGAGCACGCGCCGTTCGATGTCACGGCCCTTTCTGGCCAAATCGTCCGGCCGGTCCGTGTGGCTCACGGGCTCGGTGTCCTGCACGATGATCGGACCCTCGTCCAGATCCTCCGTCACGTAATGCGCGGTCGCGCCGATCATCTTGACGCCGCGGTCGAACGCCTGCGTGTAGGGCTTGGCGCCCTTGAAGCCCGGCAGGAACGAGTGGTGGATGTTGATGCAGCGGCCCGCGAGAAACGCGGAGAGATCGTCGGAAAGGATCTGCATGTAGCGCGCGAGCACGACCAGGTCGGCGCCGCTGCCGGCGACGATGCGCTTGATCTCGGCTTCCTGCCGTACTTTCGTCGCCGACGTCACCGCCAGGTGGTGGTACGGAAGGTCACCGAGGAGGTTGAGTTTCAAAGCTTCCTTCGGATGATTCGACACGATGCCGACGACGTCCATCGGCATTTCGCCGATCCGCCAGCGGTACAGCAGGTCCCCGAGGCAGTGATCGAACTTCGATACCAGGATCAATACGCGGTGGCGGTGCGCCTGCGAACGCAGATGGAAATCCATGCCGAATTTGCGCGCGATCGGCGCGAACTTGGCTTGCAGCGCCGCTTCGTCCGCCGCATCGCGATCGATGTCGAACTCGACGCGCATGAAGAAGCGGTTGTCGTCGAGATCGTCGAATTGCTGCGCTTCGAGGATGTTGCCGCCGCCATCGAACAGGCAGCCGGCGACCGCGGCGACGATCCCGGGTTTATTCTCGCAGGACAAGGTCAGGTAGTACGCGTCTTTCAATCGTCATCTCCGGTTGGTCGATTCTTCGCGGCCTGCGCGCCGCAGCATGGCGCCCGCTGAGGGCACCCGATTCGGTGCCGCCGACGGCTCCACGAGTGACCGTCAAATTTGTATGTTACGCATACAAATTTTATATGCAAGGTCCTCGATTGTGTTAGTCTGCGGCCCTCCGGCGCCGGGCCTCCCGCGCGCCTATTTAATCGGGCTTGCGGCACTAGACAGGGGAGTACTTTCGATATGAGTCCACGCAATTTGGAAGAAGTTCTGAAGGCCGGCGGCAACACGGTCGACATGCTGCGCAATTCGCAGCTCGGCGCCTACGTATACCCCGTCGTCGCGCCGGAGTTCTCCAACTGGCGCGTCGAGCAGCGCGCGTGGCGGGAAACCGCCGTGCTGTTCGATCAATCGCATCACATGGTCGATCTGTTCATCGAGGGTCCGGACGCGACCAAGCTGTTGTCGTATCTCGCGATCAACAGTTTCGCGGGCTTCGAGCCCAACAAGGCCAAGCAATTCGTGCCGTGCAGCTACGACGGCCACGTGATCGGCGACGGCATCCTGTTCCACATTGAGCCGAACAAATACGTGTACGTCGGCCGCGCGCCGTCGGCCAACTGGATCATGTTCCACGCCGAGACCGGCGGCTTCAACGTGCAGGTCGTGAAGGACGACCGCTCGCCGTCGCGGCCGATGGGCAAGCCCGTGGTGCGCAAGTTCTACCGCTTTCAGATCCAGGGACCGAACGCGAAGCCGATCATCGAAAAAATGAACGGCGGGCCGTTCCCGGACATCAAATTCTTCAACATCGGCTCGATCAACATCGCCGGCCGCAAAGTGAGCGCGCTGCGCCACGGCATGGCGGGCGCTCCGGGCCTCGAGATCTGGGGCCCGTACGAGCAGGGCGACGAAATCCGGGCCGCGATCGTCGAGGCGGGCAAGGACTTCGGCATCCACCAAGTCGGCGCGCGCGCCTATGCGACCAACACGCTGGAATCCGGCTGGATTCCCTCGCCGCTGCCGGCCGTCTATACCGGCGCCAAGATGAAGGCGTTCCGCGAATGGTCGCCGGCGACGAGCTACGAGGCGACCGGCTCCCTGGGCGGCAGCTTCGTATCGAAGAACGTCGAGGATTATTACTTGACGCCGTACGAGCTCGGCTACGGCCCGTTCGTCAAATTCGACCACGACTTCATCGGCCGCGAAGCGCTCGAGAAGCTCGACAAGTCGACGCAGCGCCACAAGGTCACGCTCGCGTGGAACAGCGACGACGTCGCGAAAGTGTTCGCGTCGATGTTCCAGTCCGCCGGGCCGCATTACAAGTACATCGACCTGCCGCTGTCGAACTACGCGTCGGCGAACTACGACAATATCGTGGTCGGCGGCAAGTCGGTCGGCTTCTCGATGTTCACGGGCTACAGCTACAACGAGCGTTCCATGCTGTCGCTCGCGACCGTCGCCGCGGACATCAAGGTCGGCAACGAAGTGAAGGTCGTCTGGGGCGAGGAGAACGGCGGCACGAAGAAGACCACCGTGGAGCCCCACAAGCAGATCGAAATTCGCGCAATCGTGAGCCCGATTCCGTACTCCAAAGTCGCCCGCGAGGAATACGCGGCGGGTTGGCGCACCGGCAAAGTTTGAACCCCGCGTAGCGCACAGGATGCTGCGTCGCAGTATCCTGTGCGCCCCGGCGCCCATCGCCGCCGATGGACGTTGACACTGCGAAGCGCGCAACGCAAAATGCACGGCTCATTTTGAGGAGGGGTACCCAAGCGGCCAACGGGGGCAGACTGTAAATCTGCTGGCTTATGCCTTCGTAGGTTCGAATCCTACCCCCTCCACCAGCTGGGCGTGGATTTGAGTGCCATTGGCGTGATCGGGAGTGCGGGTGTAGTTCAATGGTAGAACGTCAGCCTTCCAAGCTGATCACGTGGGTTCGATTCCCATCACCCGCTCCAAATGGTTGCGGCCCACGTAGCTCAGTTGGTAGAGCACGTCCTTGGTAAGGACGAGGTCAGCGGTTCGATCCCGCTCGTGGGCTCCAGTTTCAATTCTTAAACACAGAGGTGTGCCGTGTCGAAGGGGAAGTTTGAGCGAACTAAGCCGCACGTGAACGTGGGGACGATTGGGCATGTGGACCATGGCAAGACGACCTTGACGGCGGCGCTGACGAAGGTGATGGCGGAGAAGTTTGGCGGCGAGTTCAAGGCGTACGACCAGATCGACAAGGCGCCGGAAGAGCGGGCACGCGGGATCACGATTGCGACGGCGCACGTGGAGTACCAGAGCGAGAACCGGCACTACGCGCACGTCGACTGCCCCGGGCACGCGGACTACGTGAAGAACATGATCACGGGCGCGGCGCAGATGGACGGAGCGATCTTGGTGGTATCGGCGGCGGACGGGCCGATGCCGCAGACGCGCGAGCACATACTGCTGGCGCGGCAGGTTGGGGTGCCGTACATCGTGGTGTTTTTGAACAAGGCGGACATGGTGGACGATGCCGAGCTATTGGAGTTGGTCGAGCTCGAGGTGCGTGACCTGCTGACGATGTACAAGTTTCCCGGGGACAAGACGCCGATCATCACGGGTTCGGCGCTGAAGGCGCTGGAAGGGGATCAGAGCGAGATTGGTGTGCCGGCGGTGCTGAAGCTGGTGCAGGCGCTGGATGACTACATACCGGTGCCGAAGCGTGCGGTGGACGGGGCGTTTTTGATGCCTGTCGAGGACGTATTTTCGATCGCGGGTCGCGGCACGGTGGTCACGGGGCGCATCGAGCGCGGGATCGTGAAGGTGAACGACGAAGTGGAGATCGTCGGGATACGGCCGACGACGAAGACGACGTGCACCGGCGTGGAGATGTTCCGCAAGCTGCTGGACGAAGGCCAGGCAGGGGACAACGTCGGGGTGCTGCTGCGCGGCACGAAGCGTGAAGAGGTGGAGCGCGGCCAGGTGCTGTGCAAGCCGGGCAGCATCAACCCGCACACGAAGTTCGAGGCGGAAGTGTACGTGTTGACGAAAGAGGAAGGCGGGCGGCACACGCCGTTTTTCAAGGGCTACCGGCCGCAGTTTTACTTCCGCACGACGGACGTGACGGGGGCGGTGGAGTTGCCGGAGGGCACCGAGATGGTGATGCCCGGGGACAACATCAAGATCGTGGTGGAATTGATAGCGCCGATCGCGATGGAGCAGGGGCTGCGCTTCGCGATTCGCGAAGGCGGCAAGACCGTCGGCGCCGGCGTCGTTGCCAAAGTGATTGCGTAACGTTTACAGGGCAGTAGCTCAATTGGCAGAGCGGCGGTCTCCAAAACCGCAGGTTGGGGGTTCGATTCCCTCCTGCCCTGCCAGGCCAGCGGAATTGCGGATCAACGGCTGAATGAACATGGCAGAACAAACGCAAACACCCAGCGGCGCGTCGATGAAGGACAGCGCGCTGATCACGCTCGGGATCCTCGCGATCCTCGGCAGTATCGGCGCGTTCTATTGGTACGACACGCTGGCGTTGGGTTATCGCGTCGCCATGGTCGCCGCGGGTCTCGTCGTCGGCCTGGGGTTCGGGTGGCTGAGCACGTACGGCCACGAATTCTGGCAATTCGCCCTCTCCTCGCGCGTCGAACTGCGCAAGGTGGTGTGGCCGGGCCGCGAGGAGACGATCAAGACGACCTACGTCGTGTTCGTGTTCGCGATCATCATGGGCGTGTTTTTTTGGGGACTCGACATGGTCCTCGCCTGGCTGACCCGGCTTCTGACCGGTCAGTCGGGCTGACGGAGCGGGAGCGTATATGTCATTGCGATGGTATGTCGTTCACGCGTACTCGAATTTCGAGCACAAGGTGGCGGAGTCTCTCAAGGAGCGCGTCAAGCGCGCCGGCCTGGAGAGCAAGTTCGGCGAGATTCTCGTACCGACCGAGGAGGTCGTCGAAATGCGCGATGGCCAGAAGCGCAAGTCCGACCGCAAGTTCTTCCCCGGCTACGTTCTCGTCCAGATGGAGATGGACGAGGACACCTGGCACCTCGTCAAGGAAGTGCCGAAGGTTCTGGGGTTCATCGGCGGCACGAGCGACAAGCCGGCCGCGATCACGGACCGCGAGGCGATGTCGATTCTGCGGCGCGTCGAAGAGGGCGTGGACAAGCCGAAGCCGAAGGTGCTGTTCGAGCCCGGCGAGGTCGTGCGCGTCACGGACGGTCCGTTCAACGATTTCAACGGCGTCGTCGAATCGGTGAATTACGAAAAGAACCGCCTGCAAGTCGCGGTTCAGATCCTCGGCCGCTCGACGCCGGTGGAGCTGGATTTCTCGCAAGTCGAGAAAGGTTGATCGGTTCGATTGATTGAATCGGGGAGCTTTTCCAAGAGAAAGGCGTTTGCACCCACAGGAGTATTGCGATGGCGAAGAAGGTTACCGGCTACATCAAGCTGCAGATCCCTGCGGGCCAAGCCAATCCCAGTCCGCCGGTCGGCCCCGCGTTGGGCCAACAGGGCGTGAACATCATGGAGTTCTGCAAAGCGTTCAACGCGCAGACCCAGTCGCTCGAAAAGGGCTTGCCGACCCCGGTCGTGATCACGGTCTACAGCGACCGCAGCTTCACGTTCATCATGAAGACGCCGCCCGCGTCGGTACTGATCCGCAAGGCGATCAACATACCGAAGGGCAGCGCGACGCCGAACACGGCGAAGGTAGGCAAGATCTCGCGCAAGCAGCTCGAGGACATTGCGAAGCTGAAAACGCCGGATCTGACGGCGGCCGATCTGGATGCGGCCGTGCGCACGATCGCGGGCAGCGCGCGCAGCATGGGCGTAGACGTGGAGGGAGTGTGACATGGCGGCCATCGTGAAGAGAACGAAGAGCTGGAAAGAGAAGCTGCCGCCGGGCAAGTCCTACTCGATCGACGAGGCGATCAGGCTCGTCAAGGAATTCGCGACCGCGAAATTCAACGAGTCGATCGACGTCGCGGTCAATCTCGGCGTCGATGCGACCAAGTCGGACCAACAGGTCCGCGGCTCGACCGTGATGCCGCACGGCACGGGCAAGACCGTGCGCGTCGCCGTATTCACCCAGGGCAAGAACGCGGACGCGGCGAAAGCGGCGGGCGCGGACATCGTCGGCTTCGAAGATCTCGCGGAAAAGGTCAAGGCCGGGCAGATCGACTTCGACGTCGTGATCGCGAGCCCGGATGCCATGCGCATCGTCGGCCAGCTCGGCCAGATCTTGGGTCCCCGCGGCCTGATGCCGAATCCAAAAGTCGGCACCGTGACGCCGGACGTCGCCGGCGCGGTCAAGAACGCGAAGTCCGGCCAGGTCCGCTACCGCACCGACAAGGCCGGGATCGTCCACGCGCAAATCGGGCGCGCGAATTTCGAGGCTGAACGCGCTGAAGGAGAACCTCATGGCGCTGGTCGCCGATCTGCAGAAGATCAAGCCGGCCACGTCGAAGGGTATCTATCTGAGGAAGATCAGTGTCTCGCCGACCATGGGTCCCAGCATCGCGATCGACAGCGCGAGCCTGGGGCTATAGACGTCCGACTCGACGTGATTTCGAATTGATGGAGGGCTGCGCGGAGGTCGTGAAATCCGCGGCGCACCCACCGTCGAAGACCGCAGGCGGGCTGTGAGCCCTTAATGCAGGAGCCTGCGCAGATGGTGGGACCCGAATCAGGAAATTCCTGGTGAAGGTCGCACCAATGGAGCGCGACGGCGCGCTCCGAGGGTGGATGCGCGGCAACGGTGCCGGCATCTTTGTAGTGTGACGCTTCTTACCGGGGGACCTATATGGCACTCAAGTTGGAAGAAAAGAAAGTCGTGGTGGCAGAGGTCAACGCGGTCGCGGCGAAAGCCCTGTCCGTCGTCGGCGCCGAGAACCGTGGCTTGACCGTGGGACAGATGACCTCATTGCGCGCGAAGGCGCGCAAGGAAGGCGTCTATCTGCGCGTCGTCAAGAACACGCTCGCGCGCTTGGCCGTCGTCGGCACCGCTTTCGAGTGCATCGCTCCGGCGCTGAAAGGCCCCGTTGTGCTCGCATTCTCCAATGACGATCCTGGCGCGGCCGCGCGCATCGTCAAGGCGTTTGCGAAGGACAACGACAAACTGGTGACGACGTTGGTGTCCTTGGGCGGGCAATTGCTCAAGCCCGCAGACATCGAGCGCGTGGCGAATCTGCCGACGCGCGCGCAAGCCGTGTCGCAGCTGTTGGGCGTGCTGCAAGCGCCGATCGCGAAGTTCGTGGGTACGTTGGCCGCGCCCAACCAGAAGTTGGTGCGCACGCTGGCCGCTGTTCTTGAAGCCAAGAAAGCGGGCCAGGCGCAGGCGGCGGCGGGTTAAAACCGATTCGGGTCGCAAGACCTCTCAAGCATTTATTTGGAGTGAATCATGGCTGTTACGAAAGACGAGATCCTCGACGCGATTTCCAAGATGTCCGTCATGGACGTGGTCGAGTTGATCGCCGACATGGAGAAGAAGTTCAACGTCACGGCGGCTGCGCCGGTGGCGATGGTCGCGGCCGGCGGCGCGGGCGCGGGTGCGGCGGCTCCGGCGGCCGAGGAACAGACCGAGTTCACCGTGACGATGACCGAGTTCGGCGCCAACAAGGTCGGCGTCATCAAGGTCATCCGTGAGATCACGGGCCTGGGTCTGAAGGAAGCCAAGGATCTGGTCGAGGGCGCGCCTTCGACCGTCAAGGAAGGCATTCCGAAGGCGGACGCCGAGGCGATCAAGAAGAAGCTCGAGGAAGCGGGCGCGAAGGCTGCCATCAAGTAGTGATTCGCGTCGATGCGCACGGAGCGACGGTTGCCGCCTGCAGGGTGGCAGCCGTCGCCTGCGCTTTTGTTTTTGATTCTATGCCCGCGGAGCGGGCGCTGTCGGTCGGGGCCGCCTCGGCCCCGTTGATGTCGGCGCGTTAGCGCCTGGAGATCGCACTCATGGCTTATTCGTTCACCGAAAAAAAGCGCATTCGCAAGAATTTTGGCAAGCGTCCGAGCATCCTCGGCACGCCGTACCTGCTCGCGATCCAATTGGACTCGTACCGCCGATTCCTGCAAGCCGATATCCCGGAATCGCGGCGCGACGATGTCGGCCTGCATGCCGCGTTCGACAGCGTGTTCCCGATTTCCAGCTATTCCGGCAACGCGACCCTGGAATACGTCAGCTATCGCCTCGGCGAGCCGGTGTTCGACGTCAAGGAATGCCAGCTCCGCGGCCTGACCTACGCCGCGCCGTTGCGCGTCAAGGTGCGCCTCGTCGTCCTCGACAAAGAGGCGAGCGGCGCGAAGAAGCCCGTCAAGGACGTCCGTGAACAGGAGGTCTATCTCGGCGAACTGCCGCTGATGACCGAGAACGGCACGTTCATCATCAACGGCACTGAGCGCGTCATCGTTTCGCAGCTGCACCGCAGCCCAGGCGTGTTCTTCGATCACGACCGCGGCAAGACGCATTCGTCCGGCAAACTCCTGTTCTCCGCGCGGATCATCCCTTATCGCGGCTCCTGGCTGGACTTCGAGTTCGATCCGAAGGATTGCGTGTTCGCGCGCATCGACCGGCGCGCGCAAGCTGCCGGTGACGATCATCCTGCGGGCGCTGGGGCTCGGCGAAGAACAGGTGCTCGACATGTTCTTCGAGAAGAACACGTTCTACCTGTCGAAGAAGGAGATCGAGTTCGAAGTCATTCCGCAGCGCCTGCGCGGCGAGACCGCGGCGTTCGAAATCCGCGTCGGCAAAAAGGTCATCGTCGAGGAAGGCCGGCGCATCACCGCGCGCCACGTACGCGATCTCGAAGAGGCCGGCGTCAAGCGCCTGCCGGTGCCGGTGGAGTACCTGCAGGGCAAGGTCCTCGCGCACGACATCGTCAACACGGAGACCGGCGAGATTCTCGCCAAGGCCAACGAAGTGCTGACGGTGCCGACGGTCGGCAAGCTCATCGAAAGCGGCGTCACGGAAATCCGCACGCTGTTCGTCAACGATCTGGACCGCGGTCCGTACATCTCCGACACCTTGCGCATCGATCCGACGAAGACGCGGCTGGAGGCGCTCGTCGAGATCTACCGCATGATGCGCCCCGGCGAACCGCCGACGAAGGACGCCGCGGAGAACCTGTTCCAGAACCTGTTCTTCAATTCCGAGCGCTACGACTTGTCGCCGGTCGGCCGCATGAAGTTCAACCGCCGCGTCGGCCGCGACGAAATCACCGGGTCCGGCGTCCTCAGCAAGGAGGACATCATCGAAGTCATGAAGACTTTGATCGACATCCGCAACGGCAACGGCCACGTCGACGACATCGACCATCTGGGCAATCGGCGCGTGCGCAGCGTCGGCGAGATGGCGGAAAACGCGTTCCGCATCGGCTTGGTGCGCGTCGAGCGCGCCGTCAAGGAGCGGCTCACGATCGCCGAGAGCGAGCCGATCATGCCGCAGGAAATGATCAACGCGAAGCCGGTCGCGGCGGCGGTCAAGGAATTCTTCGGCTCCTCGCAGCTCTCGCAATTCATGGATCAGAACAATCCGCTGTCGGAAGTGACCCACAAGCGCCGCGTCTCGGCGTTGGGGCCCGGCGGCCTCACGCGCGAGCGCGCGGGTTTCGAAGTGCGCGACGTGCATCCGACCCACTACGGCCGCGTGTGCCCGATCGAAACGCCGGAAGGCCCGAACATCGGCCTGATCAATTCGCTCGCGGTGTACGCGCGCACGAACGACTACGGCTTCCTGGAAACGCCGTATCGGCGCGTCGCGAACGGCAAGGTGACCGACAAGATCGACTACCTGTCCGCGATCGAAGAAGGGCAGTACGTGATCGCGCAGGCGAACGCGTCGCTCAACGAGAAGGGCGAGTTCACCGCGGATTTGATCTCCTGCCGCACGCAGAACGAGTTCACGCTCTCGGCGCCGGACAAGATCGATTTCATGGACGTCAGTCCGAAGCAGATCGTCTCGGTCGCGGCGTCGCTGATCCCGTTCCTCGAGCACGACGACGCGAACCGCGCGTTGATGGGCTCGAACATGCAGCGCCAGGCGGTGCCGACGCTGCGCTCCGAAACGCCGCTGGTCGGAACCGGCATGGAGCGTGCGGTCGCGATCGACTCGGGCGTCACCGTGGTCGCGCGCCGCGGCGGTAGCGTCGATTCCGTCGATGCTTCGCGCATCGTGGTGCGCGTCAATGACGACGAAACCACGGCCGGAGAGCCGGGCGTCGACATCTACTCGCTGACGAAGTACACGCGTTCGAACCAGAACACCTGCATCAATCAGCGCCCGCTCGTGAACGCCGGCGACTCGATCAAGCGCGGCGACGTGCTGGCCGATGGTCCGTCGACGGACCTGGGCGAGCTCGCGCTCGGCCAGAATCTCCTCGTCGCGTTCATGCCGTGGAACGGCTACAACTTCGAGGACTCGATCCTGATCTCCGAGCGCGTCGTCGAGGAGGACCGCTTCACGACGATCCACATCGAGGAATTGACCTGCGTGGCGCGCGACACGAAGTTGGGACCCGAGGAAATCACCGCGGACATCCCGAACGTGGGTGACTCGGCGCTCGCCAAGCTCGACGAGGCCGGCATCGCGTTCATCGGCGCCGAAGTGCGCGCCGCCGACATCCTGGTGGGCAAGGTCACGCCGAAAGGCGAGACTCAATTGACGCCGGAGGAGAAGCTGCTGCGCGCGATCTTCGGCGAGAAGGCCTCCGACGTGAAGGACACCAGCCTGCGCGTGCCGCCCGGCATGGACGGAACGGTCATCGACGTGCGCGTGTTCACGCGCGACGGCGTGGAGAAGGACTCTCGCGCCCTCGCGATCGAAAAGGCCGAGCTCGAGCGCGTGCGCAAGGACTTGGCCGATCAGCAGCGCATCCTCGAGGACGACTTGTTCGCGCGCGTGCGCAGCATGATCGAGGGCAAGACCGCCGAGGCGGGCCCGAAGAAGCTGAAGAGCGGCACGCGCATCGACGCCGCGTATCTCGCGGACCTGCCGCGCGAACAGTGGTTCGAAATTCGTCTCGAGGACGAGGAGGCGAATGGGCAGCTGGAGACGGTCTCCGAACGGCTCAAGGGCCAGCGCAAGGCGTTCGAAAAGCGCTTCGACGAAAAGAAGGCGAAGATCACGGCGGGCGACGACCTCGCGCCGGGCGTGCTCAAGATGGTCAAGGTCTACCTCGCGGTGAAGCGCCGCGTGCAGCCGGGCGACAAGATGGCGGGCCGCCACGGCAACAAGGGCGTCATTTCCTCGATCGTTCCGGTCGAGGACATGCCGTACATGGCCGACGGTACGCCCGTCGACATCGTGCTCAATCCCCTGGGCGTGCCGTCGCGCATGAACATCGGGCAGATTCTCGAGACCCACCTGGGATGGGCCGCGAAGGGACTCGGCGCCAAGATCGGCAAGATGCTCGAGGCGCAGGAAGCGGTCGTCGAGATCCGCAAGTTCCTCGGCCAGGTCTACAACCAGACCGGCGGTCAGAAGGAGGACATCGCATCCTTGACCGATGCCGAGGCGCTGGAACTCGCGCGCAACCTGCGGCGCGGCGTGCCGATGGCGACGCCGGTGTTCGACGGCGCGAGCGAAGAGGAGATCAAGAGCCTCCTCACACTCGCGGACCTGCCGACGAGCGGACAGACGACGCTGCACGACGGCCGCACCGGCGAGAAGTTCGAGCGTCCCGTGACGGTCGGCTACATGTACATGCTGAAGCTCAACCACCTCGTGGACGACAAGATGCATGCGCGCTCGACGGGCCCGTACAGCCTGGTCACGCAGCAGCCGCTCGGCGGCAAGGCGCAGTTCGGCGGCCAACGCTTCGGCGAAATGGAAGTGTGGGCGCTGGAAGCGTACGGCGCGGCCTACACGCTGCAGGAAATGCTCACGGTCAAGTCCGACGACGTCAACGGGCGTACGCAGATGTACAAGGCCATCGTCGACGGCAACCACGAGATGAAAGCCGGCATGCCGGAGTCGTTCAACGTGCTCGTCAAGGAGATCCGCTCCTTGGCCATCAATATTGAACTCGAGAGCGAGGCCTAATTCATGAAAGACTTACTCAAGTTGTTCAAGCAGCAAGTGCCGGTCGAAAACTTCGATTCGATCAAGATCGGCCTGGCGTCGCCGGACATGATCCGCTCTTGGTCCTACGGCGAAGTGAAGAAGCCGGAAACGATCAATTACCGGACGTTCAAGCCGGAGCGCGACGGCCTGTTCTGCGCGAAGATCTTCGGGCCCGTCAAGGACTACGAGTGCCTTTGCGGCAAGTACAAGCGCCTGAAGCACCGCGGCGTCGTCTGCGAAAAGTGCGGCGTCGAGGTGACCCAGTCGAAGGTGCGCCGCGAGCGCATGGGCCACATCGAGCTCGCGAGCCCGACCGCGCACATCTGGTTCCTGAAGTCGCTGCCGTCGCGCATCGGCCTGATGCTCGACATGACGCTTCGCGAGATCGAGCGCGTGCTGTATTTCGAGGCGTTCGTCGTCGTCGATCCGGGCATGACGTCGCTGCAGCGCGGCCAGCTCCTGACCGATGAGATGTATCTGGAGTCGATCGAAGAGCACGGCGACGAGTTCGACGCGCGCATGGGCGCCGAGGCCGTGCATGAGCTCCTGAAGTCGATGGATCTCCCGTCGGAGGTCGTCAAGGTCCGCGAGGAAATGGCGAACACGAGCTCGGAGACCAAGATCAAGCGCCTGTCGAAGCGCCTGAAGCTCATCGAGGCGTTCATCGAATCCGGCAACAAGCCGGAGTGGATGGTGCTCACGGTGCTGCCGGTGTTGCCGCCAGACCTGCGCCCGCTCGTGCCGCTCGACGGCGGCCGGTTCGCGACCTCGGATCTGAACGACCTGTATCGCCGCGTGATCAACCGCAACAACCGCCTGCGCCGGCTCCTCGAGCTCAACGCGCCGGACATCATCGTGCGCAACGAGAAGCGCATGCTGCAGGAAGCCGTGGATGCGCTGCTCGACAACGGCCGACGCGGCCGTGCGATCACGGGTACGAACAAGCGCCCCTTGAAGTCTCTGGCCGACATGATCAAGGGCAAACAGGGCCGCTTCCGCCAGAACCTTCTCGGCAAGCGCGTCGACTACTCCGGCCGATCGGTCATCGTCGTCGGCCCGACACTGCGCCTGCATCAGTGCGGCTTGCCGAAGAAGATGGCGTTGGAGCTGTTCAAGCCGTTCATCTTCTCGAAGCTCCAATTGCGCGGCGAAGCATCGACGATCAAGGCGGCGAAGCGCCTCGTCGAGCGCGAAGGCCCGGAGGTGTGGGACATCCTCGAAGAGGTGATCCGCGAACATCCGGTTCTGCTGAACCGCGCACCGACCTTGCACCGCCTCGGCATCCAGGCCTTCGAGCCGGTGCTGATCGAAGGCAAGGCGATTCAGCTTCATCCGCTCGTCTGCACGGCGTTCAACGCCGACTTCGACGGCGATCAAATGGCGGTCCACGTGCCGCTGTCGATCGAAGCGCAGCTCGAAGCGCGCGCGCTGATGATGTCGTCGAACAACATTCTCTCGCCCGCGAACGGCGACCCGATCATCGTGCCGTCGCAAGACGTCGTTCTCGGCCTGTATTACATGACTCGCGAGCGCGTCGGCGCGAAGGGCGAGGGCATGGCGTTCAGTGACGTCGCAGAAGTGCATCGCGCCTACGAGAGCCGCAACGTCGACCTGCAGGCCAAGGTCAAGGTCCGCCTGTCCGAGCACGTGCGCGGCGCGGGCAACGGCGACCTCGTCGAGAAGGTGCGTGTCGTCGACACGACCGTCGGCCGCTCGCTGCTGTCGGAGATCCTGCCGCACGGACTGTCGTTCGACGCGATCAACCAGGACATGACGAAGAAGACGATCTCGGCGACGATCAACATGTGTTATCGCACCGTCGGCCTTAAGGAGACCGTCGTGTTCGCCGACCAGCTGATGTACACGGGCTTCCACTACGCGACGCGCGCCGGCGTATCGATCGGTGTCGACGACATGGTCGTCCCGCTACAGAAGACCAAGATCCTCGCGACGGCCGAGCGGGAGGTGAAGGAGATCCAGGAGCAGTTCTCGTCGGGATTGGTCACGAACGGCGAACGCTACAACAAGGTCGTCGACATCTGGTCGCGCACGAACGACCAGGTCGCCAAGGCGATGATGGAGAAGCTCGGCACCGAAGAGGTCGCGGATGCGAAGGGCAACAAGGTCCGGCAAAAGTCGTTCAACTCGATCTTCATGATGGCCGACTCGGGCGCCCGCGGCTCCGCGGCGCAGATCCGTCAGCTCGCAGGCATGCGCGGCCTGATGGCCAAGCCCGACGGCTCGATCATCGAAACGCCGATCACGGCGAACTTCCGCGAGGGCTTGAACGTTCTGCAGTACTTCATCTCGACGCACGGCGCGCGCAAGGGCCTCGCCGACACCGCGTTGAAGACCGCGAACTCGGGCTACCTCACGCGCCGTCTCGTCGACGTCGCGCAGGACCTCGTGGTCACCGAGATCGATTGCGGCACGTCGAACGGCCTGTCGATCACGCCGATCGTCGAGGGCGGAGACGTCGTCGAGGGCCTGGGTGAGCGCGTCCTCGGCCGCGTGGTGTCCGAGGACGTCGTCGTCGCCGCGAGCGGCGAGGTGATCGTCGCGGCTGGTGTCTTGATCGATGAGGGTTTGGTCAAGCTCCTCGAGAAGATGGGCATCGACCAGGTCATGGTCCGCTCCCCGATCACCTGTCAGACGCGCTACGGCGTTTGTGCGCAGTGCTATGGACGCGACCTGGGCAGAGGACATCGGATCAACATCGGCGAGGCCGTCGGCGTCATCGCGGCGCAGTCGATCGGCGAACCGGGCACGCAGCTCACGATGCGCACGTTCCACGTCGGCGGCGCGGCGTCCAGAGCGGCGGCGGCGAACGGCGTCGAGGTCAAGTCGAAGGGCACGATTCGCCTGCACAACATCAAGACCGTGCGCCACGAGAAGGGTCACCTGGTCGCAGTCTCCCGTTCGGGCGAGCTCGGCGTGGTCGACGAGTTCGGCCGTGAGCGCGAGCGCTACAAGATCCCTTACGGCGCGACCATCACCGTCAACGACGGCGACGTGGTCACCGCGGGACAGTCGACCGCGAACTGGGATCCGCATACCCATCCGGTCGTCACCGAAGTGGCCGGCATGATCAAGTTCCAGGACTTCGTCGACGGCATCACCGTGACGACGCAGGTGGACGACGTCACCGGTCTGTCGAGCACGGTCGTACTGGATCCGAAGCAGCGCGGCTTGGGCGGCAAGGACCTGCGTCCCGTCGTCCGCCTGACGAACGCCAAGGGCAAGGAAGTGACCTTCGCGAACACGGACATTCCGGCGGTCTACGCGCTGCCCGCGGGCGCGATCGTGAGCCTCGAGGACGGCGCGAAAGTCTCGGTCGGCGATATCATCGCGCGCATCCCGCAGGAATCGTCGAAGACGCGCGACATCACCGGCGGTCTGCCGCGCGTCGCGGACTTGTTCGAGGCGCGCAAGCCGAAGGATTCCGCGATTCTCGCGGAGCGCAGCGGCACGGTGAGCTTCGGCAAGGAGACCAAGGGCAAGCGCCGACTGGTGATCACGAACGAACAGAGCGAGAAGTACGAGGAGCTGATTCCGAAGTGGCGCCACTTGAACGTGTTCGAAGGCGAACAGGTCGAGAAGGGCGAGGTCATCGCCGACGGCGAGCCGAACCCGCACGACATCCTGCGCCTGCAAGGCGTGGAGGCGCTCGCGAACTATCTCGTGCGCGAGATTCAGGACGTCTACCGCCTGCAGGGCGTGAAGATCAACGACAAGCACATCGAAGTCATCGTGCGCCAGATGCTGCGGAAGATCGAGGTCCTCGAGACCGGCGATTCGGCGCTGCTGCGCGGCGAACAGATGGATCGCGGCCGCTTGCTCGAGGTCATCGCGAAACAGAAGACCGAAGGCAAGAACCAGTCGACCTGGGAACCTCTGCTGCTCGGCATCACGAAGGCGTCGTTGGCGACCGAATCGTTCATTTCCGCCGCGTCGTTCCAGGAAACCACGCGCGTTCTCACCGAGGCCGCGGTTCGCGGCTTGAAGGACGATCTGCGCGGCTTGAAGGAAAACGTGATCGTCGGCCGGTTGATCCCGGCGGGCACCGGATTCGCGTACCACGCGCGCCGCCGGCGCGCGTCGGACGATTCGCGCCGGCGCAGCTTCATGGACGTCGGCGGCGGCATCGGCGACGCGGAAGATACGGTTCCGGCCGGGGATACCGAAGCGGCGGAGTGATGATTGATGGGAGCGAAGCCGCGGGGCGCCATGGCGTGCCCCGCGGCTTCGTTCCGTGTTCGGCGACCCTTTTTTGGTAGGGGGGTGCGGGGGCGATGATCGATACGCAGGGTGACCTCGTGCCGCGTCGCGGGCAGTTGCGTCGCGCCGATAAGATCATGAGCGCCGGGGAGTTGGGGGCGTTTCTCGGCACCGCGGTGTGCGGTAGAACCGCGACCGTGGGCGCCGACGGCTATCCGTACGTCGTGCCCAATCTGTTCGTCTGGCGGTGCGGCCAGATCTATCTTCACACGGCCGATCACGCCGGCCACTTCCTCGCGAACGTGCGCTGCGCCGACCGGGTTTGCTTCGAAGCCGACGAGCCGGGGGAGGTGTTCCCGTACGGGCGGTTGGAATGCGATACCTCGATTTCCTATCGCAGCGTCATCGTTTTCGGGCGCATCCGGATCATCGGCGACGAACAAGAAAAGCTGGCCTTTTTCGCGGACTTCATGCGCAAATACGCGCCGGCCGATTCATACGGCCGCGAGCGCGGCTCGTTCCCCAGGCACGGGGCGACGATCGTCTACGCAATCACGCCGGAAGTCGCGACGGGCAAGCACGGCGTGTTGCCGTCGCTCGCCGCCCGCTGGCCGAACGCCGGTTCGCAGCCGGCCGCCGATCGGTAGGTCCGCGGATACGGCATCGATGCGCATCGTCCGCCGATCCTCGTTCACCACGACGCGCTGGAAAAACGGCGGCGGCATCACGCATGAAGCGATCCGCGTGCCGGCCGGCGCGCATCCACATCGCTGGCGCTTGAGCGTCGCGGAAATCGCGGCCTCCGGCCCATTCTCCGAGTTCGCCGGCTACCACCGCGTCATGGTGCTGCTCGCCGGCGCCGGCCTGCGCCTGACGTTCGCAAATAACGGCGCGACGCTCCTCGAGCGCGTCGGCGATCTCGCCGAGTTCGATGGCGGCCTCGCGACCGAGTGCGAACTGATGGCCGGCCCCTGTACCGACCTGAATTTGATGACCGCGCAATCGATCACCGATGTCGAGGCGCATGTCGCGCGCCTGGCTCATCCGCTCGAGCTCGAGCGGCGCGCCGGCGAGACACTCGTGATCTTCTGCGTGACGGGCGCGGCCACGGTCGAGGTGAACGCGGACGGCCCGGCGGGCGCGCCAGAGCGGGCGGTTCTCGGCCAATGGGACCTCGTCGTGCAAGACGGCGCCGCGCGCACCTGTATCGTGCGATCCTTGGCCGACGGCCGCGGGGAAGCCGCGGCATTCGTCGCCAAATTCACGGACGTTTGATCGATCAATGCAACGGTTGGGAAACTCATGAACGATACTCTCCGCGACAGCCGAATCCCCGGGGACCTCGCCGCCATCCGTCGGTCGATCCGCGATCACGGCCTGTGGCCGGAGGACGGGTCGGTCACGCGTTTGCTGCGCAGCCTGGAATTGACCGGCGGAGCGCGGCACCGCGCGGTCGCGGTCGCGAAGGACTTGGTCGAGGGCGCGCGCGCGCGGCGCGACGAGCGGCGTTCTCGACGTGTTCCTGCAGGAGTTCGGTCTCGCCAACGAGGAAGGCGTGGCGCTGATGTGCCTCGCGGAGGCGTTGCTGCGCATTCCGGACGCCGCGACGGTCGATGCGTCTGATCGCCGACAAGATCCTGCCGGGCGCGCTGGGCCGATCACATCGGCAATTCCGAGTCGACGTTCGTCAACGCGTCGACGTGGGCGCTGATGTTGACCGGCGGGATCGCGTCGATCTCGACCGTCGATCAAATCCGATGCCGCGGCATGGCTGCGCACGCTCACGCGCAAGCGCCGGCGAACCGGTGATCCGCGGCTCGCGATGCGCCGCGCGATGCGCATCCTCGGCGGCGAGTTCGTGCTCGGTCGCGACATCGAGGAAGCGCTGAAGCGAGGCGCCGAGCGAACAAGGCGCTCGGCGTCTGTTCGTTCGACATGCTCGGCGAAGGCGCGCGCACGCAGCCGACGCGCAGCGCTATTTCGACGCGTACGCCGCACGCGCTCGACCGGGTCGGGCAGATTGCGGCGAATCGTGGGCGCGCGGCACGAGGTCTCGGCGATTTCGGTCAAACTGTCGGCGCTGCATCCGCGCTACGACCTGTCCAGCGCGACCGGGTGGTCGAGAGCTGTATCCGCGGTTGCTGCGAACTCGCCCGACGCGCCGCGGCGGTGGAACGTCGGGATGTCGATCGACGCGGAAGAGGCGGATCGGCTGGAACTGTCGCTCGACCTGTACGAGGGCTGGCGCGCGCGCCCGAGCTCGCCCGTTGGGACGGTCTCGGGCTCGTCGTGCAGGCGTACGGCAAACGTGCGCTCGCCGGTGATCGACTGGTTCGGCGCGATCGCGCGCGACACCGGCCGACGCTTTACGGTGCGCCTCGTCAAAGGCGCGTATTGGGACAGCGGAAATCAAACGCGCGCAGGAAAACGGCCTCGCCGGACTTCCCGGTGTTCACGCACAAGGCCAAGACCGACGTGCCTACCTCGCGTGCGCGGGCGCTGCTCCGGCGCGCCCGACGCATCTACCCGCAGTTCGCGACGCACAATGCGCATACGGTCACCGCGGTGCTCGGAACTGGCGCCGGCGGGCGCCGATTGTCGAATTCCAGCGCCTGCACGGCATGGGCGAGTTGTTGTACCGCGAGGCGAGCGGAACAGTTCGCGCACTTCCCGCAGGTGCGCGTGTATGCGCCCGTCGGCGGACACCGCGATCTGCTCGCCTACCTCGTGCGTCGTCTGCTCGAAAACGGCGCCAACCCTCGTTCGTGAATCGTTTTCTGGATGCGGGCACGCCGTCGCGCGACGTCGTGCGCGATCCGGTCACGCTGGTCGCGCGTGGCGCCGCATCGACATCCGCGAATTCGCCTGCCGGCGGCGCTGTATGGTCCGCAGCGGCGCAATTCCGCGGGATCGATCTCGGAACCGACGGGTCGCGGTCGAACGATTGACCGCCGCGATCGCGACTCAAAGCGGGTCGTCAGTCGAAGCGCGCCCGTCGACCGGCCGGACGGCGCCGGCGCGGTCGATCGACGTTCGCAATCCCGCCGACCGCCGCGACGCAGTCGGCCGCGTGCGTTATGCGACATCGGCGGACGTCGATGCCGCGCGTTCGACGCGGCCGCGAGCGCAGCCCGATTGGGACGCGGCTCGGCGGGGAGGCCCGCGCGAAGATCCTCGTCGGCCTGTCGGAGCGCATCGAGACGCAGCGCGATCTGTTCGTCGCACTGCTGGTGCGCGAAGGCGGCAAAACGATCGCGGATTCGATCTCGGAAGTGCGCGAAGCGGTCGACTACTGCCGCTACTACGCGCAGCACGCGCTCGACAGTTCGCCGCGCCCGGCGCCTTGCCGGGACCCACCGGCGAGTCGAACGAGCTCAGTCCTGCACGGTCGCGGCGTGTTCGCGTGCATCAGCCCGTGGAACTTTCCGCTTGCGATTTTCCTGGGCCAGATCACGGCGGCGCTCGCCGCCGGCAACGCCGTCGTCGCCAAACCGGCGGAACAGACGCCGCTGATCGCGGCGCGCGCGATCGAACTTGCCTGCACGATGCCGGCGTGCCGCCGGAGGCACTGCAATTCTGCTGCCGGCGACGGGGCGCGCGTTCGGCGAGCCGCGCTCCGGCCATCCGGCGATCGCGGGCGTTGCATTCACCGGCTCCACCGACGACGGCGCTCACGATCAACCGCGCGCTCGCGGCGCGCGACGGCGCGATCTTGCCGTTGATCGCCGAGACCGGCGGCATGAACGCGATGTTCGTCGATTCGACCGCGCTGCTCGAACAGGTGATCGACGATGTGATGCGATCGGCGTTCGGCAGCGCGGGGCAGCGCTGCTCGGCGCTGCGCTTGCTGTTGTTGCAGGACGACGTCGCGGACACGTGCGATCGAGATGATTCTGGGCGCGATGGACGAGCTGCGGATCGGCGACCCGGCGGAATTTCGACGGACGTCGGACCTTGATCAACCGGCAGCGGCCGAAAAGCTATCGGCGCACGTCGCACCGCTGCGCGAGCGAGGCGCGCGTTCATGCGCGTGCGTTGCCGGCGAAGCGTTGCGCCAACGGCATCGTTCATGGCGCCGCACGTGTCGAGCTGGACGGCTTCGGGCAGTTGACCGAAGAACATTTCGGCCCGATGTCTGCACGTCGTGCGTTTCGGAGCCGAGACGTCGGCAAGGTCCGTCGCGGCGATCCGCGCACTCGGTTTTGGCCTGACGATCGGCGTGCAGAGCCGGATCGACTCGCTCTGGCGCCAGATTTTCGGCGAATCGACCGTCGGCAACACGTACGTCAATCGCACGATCATCGGCGCGGTCGTCGGCGTGCAGCCGTTCGGCGGCGAAGGGTTGTCGGGCACGGGACCGAAGGCGGGCGGGCCGCATTATCTGCCGCGCTTCGCGAACGAACGCATGCTCACCGTCAACACGATGGCGAGCGGCGGCAATGCGGCGCTGCTGAATCTCGGCCAGTGAGTACTGCGGCAACAGGTCGCCGGCACGGACGCCAACCGGTGAGGCCGCCTTCGGCCGCCGCATTGCTCCTCGGCCTCGTGCCGTTCGCGGGTGTCTGTTTCTCCGTTGCGCTGTGGGATCGCGTAAGCCCCGGAATCTTCGGAATTCCGTTCAACCTTGCCTGGCTCATCATGTGGATGGCGCTTTGCACGCTGTGCCTCTGTGCCGCATACCGCATCGAGAAGGCGCGGGATGATCGGCAGCGCAAGGCCTGATGCCCGCCGCCGCGACATCCTTGTGGATCATCGTCGCGATCGTCGCCTTGGGGACCGCGATCGGCGTTCTTGCGGGCCGCCGGCAGGTGATGGACTTGGAGCAATGGACGGTCGGCAGCCGCCGATTCGGTGCGGCGCTGATGTACCTGCTGCTGGCCGGCGAGATGTACACGACGTTTTCATTTCTCGGCGCGAGCGGCTGGGCGTATTCCCGCGGTGGCCCGAGCCTGTATATTCTCGCCTATATTGCGCTCGGCAATGTGGTCTCGTTCTTCATCCTGCCGGGAATCTGGGAGATGGGCAGGCGGCACGGCATGCAGACGCAGCCGGATTTCTTCAAGGTGCGCTACGGCAACAAATATTTGAGCGGATTGGTTTGCCTCGTCGGCATAGCGGCGGTCGTGCCGTATCTGCAGTTGCAGATCGTGGGACTCGGGATCATCGTCAACGTCGCGAGCTTCGGCGGCGTCGACCGTGCGCCGGCGATGGTCGTCTCGGTCGGCTTGTTGGTCGTGTTCGTGTGGACCAGCGGGATTCGCGCGGTTGCCTGGATCAGCGTATTGAAGGACTTGTTGATGCTCGTCGCGGCGCTCGCCATCGGCATCGCCATCCCGCATATCTACTTCGGCGGCATCGGTCCGATGTTCGCGGCATTGGCACATGCCAGACCGTCTGCATCTGACCATGCCGGGGGCGACCGCGAGCCTCGATCATACGTGGTATGTCTCCACGGTGCTGCTGTCGGCGCTCGGCTATAGCATGTGGCCGCATTACTTCGCCTCGGCCTTCACGGCGCGGAGCGCCGATGTGATCCGGCGCAACGCCGTCGTACTGCCGCTCTATGCGCTGACGCTGCCTTTCGTGCTGTTCGCCGGATTCGCCGCCATTCTCGTCGTACCCGGGCTCGCGAACGGCGACCTGGCCTTGTTGACCATGGTCCGCAGGAGTTTCCCGCCCTGGTTCCTCGGCCTCGTCGGCGGCGCGGGTGCGCTCACGGCGATGGTTCCGGCGGCGGTGCTGATCCTCACGGCCGCGACGTTGTTCGCGAAGAACATCTTCCGTCCGACGTTCGCGCCCACGATGTCCGACGCCGGCGTCGCGAGACTCGCGCGCATCATGGTCGTCGTCATCGGCCTCACCAGTCTCGGTCTCGCGCTGCATAGCTCCACGAGTTTGGTGTCGTTGCTGCTCATCGGCTATGCCGGCGTTGCGCAGTTGTTCCCCGGGGTGGTCTTGGGGCTTTTTTGGGAACGGGTCACGACGCTCGGCGTGTTTTGCGGCCTGGTCGCCGGAGTCGCGGCGGCCGTTTTTCTGCTGACGACCCACCGCGATCCGGTTTTCGGCGTGAACGCCGGTTTCGTCGCGCTCTGCGTCAATTTCGCGGTCGTGGTTCGCCATCAGCCGGGCGAGGATCGGCGGCCGCCGCTGATGCCGCCCATCCCGCACCTCAAATCGTCGATTGAAGGAATCGAAGATGAAACTGCTGCGAAACGATCGTCGCGGAAGCCGGACCCATCGAGGCTCTGCGGCGCGATATTCACGCGCATCCGGAGACGAAATTCGAGGAACACCGCACGTCCGACCTCATCGCCGAGACGCTGACCCAATGGGGCATTCCGGTCCGGCGGGGCCTCGGCAAGACGGGCGTGGTCGGCATCGTCAAGAACGGCAGCGGCACGCGCGCGGTCGGACTGCGCGCGGACATCGACGCGCTGCCGATCACGGAGAAAAACACGTTCGCGCACGCGAGCGTCCACCGCGGCAGGATGCACGCCTGCGGGCACGATGGGCACACGGCGATGCTGCTCGCCGCGGCCCGGTACCTGTCCCGCCACCGCCACTTCGACGGCACCGTCTATCTCATTTTCCAGCCCGCCGAAGAGGGCGGCGGCGGTGCGCGCGAAATGATCCGCGACGGATTGTTCGATCTGTTCCCGATGGAGGCGATTTTCGGCGCACACAACTGGCCGGGACTCGAAGCCGGGCAGTTCGCGCTCAAGACTGGACCCGTGTTCGCGTCGACGAACGAGTTTCGGATCACGATCCGCGGCAAGGGCGCGCACGCGGCGATGCCGCACAACGGCGTCGACCCGGTGCCGGCCGCCTGCCAGATCGTGCAGGCGTTCCAAACGATCATCACACGCAACAAGCGCCCGATCGACCCGGGCGTGATTTCCGTGACGATGATCAAAGCCGGCGAAGCGACGAATGTCGTGCCGGACTCTTGCGAGCTCCAGGGCACCGTGCGCACCTTCAGCGTCGAAGTTCTCGATATGATCGAGCGGCGCATGCGGCAAATCGCCGAGGCGACCTGCCAGGCATTCGAGGCCGCGTGCGACTTCACCTTCACGCGCAACTATCCGCCGACGGTCAACCATCCGCGGGAAACCGAGTTCGTGCGCGACGTGCTTTGCGGCTTCGCCGGCGCGCACACTGTGCAGGAATTCGAACCGACGATGGGCGCCGAGGACTTCAGCTTCTTCCTCCTCGAGAAGCCCGGCTGCTATTTCTTGATCGGCAACGGCGACGGCGGCCATCGTCCGGGCGGCCACGGCGAGGGGCCGTGCATGCTGCACAATCCGAGCTATGACTTCAACGACGCGCTGATCCCGCTCGGCGGCTCGATGTGGGTGCGATTGGCGGAGGCTTGGTTGAACGCGCCGTTGGGTGCGCCGGCGGCCGCGCCGTCACCGCGAGTGGCTTGAATGCCGATCAGCCTCCGGAAACTCGGTTTGGGCATCGTCGCGCTGGCCGTCCTGGCTTGCGCGCCCGCGGCCGGCGCCGGTGTCGGCCTCGACGGTCTGGTGCATGCGGTTCTGCAAAAGGGACTGGACGGTCGGCTCCCGCCGCATCTGTCGCTCGTGCTCGGCATCGGCAAGGGAAATTCGGTCGCGGTCAAACAGGCCGTGCTGCGCGAGGGAACCAGGGTGCGGGTATTCAACGTCAGCGTGGCGAATCACAAGGACATCGTGATCCTGCATACGAACGAGCAAACGCGAACCACCGAGGCATACCTCGTATCGAGCGCCGGCAAGCTGCGCACAGCGGTCTCCTACGAAGCCGGCGGGCAGCCGCAGGTCACGCCGCCGAACCAGGCCCGGGCCGCGGTCGCGGCCGAAATCAAATTCTGGACGCACATCGGCCGGCGCGGCGCGCCGGCTCGCTAGGCCGCGGGGCGCGGTCGCGCAGGCCCGCATGCGGCGGCCGATCGTCACCTATGCGCGCATCAGCAGTTGCGAGAGCGCCCGAAATGCGGGCAGCGTGATGGGGTCGTTCGCGGCGCTCGCGGCGACGGGATGAGAGGCGAAGCGCGCGATCACGGTCTCGGCGCGCGGTGCGACGTACAGACGCTGGCCGTGAATGCCGCGGGCCTCGAAAACTCCGAGCTCGTCGTGCGATACCCACCACATGTCCCGATAGGAGTATCCGGGCAGCAGCGTATAGCCCGCCGCCGCGAATTTCGCCGGATCGGAGCCGGCGCGGATGGCGGCGACGACGCCGGCCGGCACGAGCTGATCGCCGTGCCAATCGCCCTCGCGGCGCATCAGTTCGCCAAACCTCGCGAGATCGCGCAGGCACGCGCTAAGGCCGGCGCCGCCCACTTCGACGCCGTTCGAATCGACGCCGAGGTAGCCGTCTTCCTCGCAGCCGAGACGCGACCATAGGCGCGCCGACAGCATGTCCGCGAACGCGACTCCGGTGACGCGCTTCATGATCCAGCACAAAACCTCGGTATTGACGGTCTTGTACGCGAACGCGAGACCATGCTCGCCTTCCTTCTGCAGGGTCGTCAGGAATTCGTAGAGATTCTCGGGGCCTTCTTCCCCCGGAGCGTGGGGGCGCAGGCCGCCGGCGCGCGCATAAGTCCAGATCTCGGCGTGCGGATCGGAATAAAGCTCCGAGTACCGGACACCGACCTGCATGTCGAGCAGATCGCGCAGGCTGGCGTCGCGATACGCGGTCGCCGCCATCTCGGGCAGGTAGCGGGGCACCCGCATGCGCTCGTCCAAGACGCCGTCGTGAATCAAGGCCGCCGCGAGCGTCGCCGCATACGATTTGGTCATCGAGAAGCAGGCGTGCGGGCGCTCCGACGCGAGCGCGCCGAAGTAGCGCTCATAGACGCGCTTGCCGCGGTGTAGGACGACGATGCCGTCGGTGTAAGTATCCGCAAGCGAGGCGGCCCAGGTGCGCTCGAGGCCGTGCATGTCGGTGAACGAGAGCGCGTCGATCGTCGCCTCGAGACCCGCGCCCGGCGTGCCGAACTCGCTCGGCGCGCGCGCACCGCGCCGCACGCATGCGCTCGGCAGGAGCTCGCGCATGTGCGAGAGCGTCCAGCGCAGCTGCGGAAATGCGAGGAATCGGTCGTCCGCGAAGCGAATCCTCGAGGCCGCGGGCGGTGGCGCGCCGCGCATCCAGCCGAGCGCGTTCGGATCCGATGCCCGGCCGTCGGGATAATCGACGCCGTCGAACCTGAGCGTACCTCCTTCATGGCCGCGGCATCGGCCCCTTGACCGCGGTGACGAAGCCTTGCGCGCGGATGTGCTTCGCATAGGCCTGCCGAACCTCCGCCGCGGTCAGCTGCAGGTAATGCCTGCCGGCGATCGTCATCGCGTCGAGCGGCTTGTCCTCGATCGACAGCTGCAGGAGTTGGCCGCCGATCGCGTCGAAACTCGCTTCGCCGAGCGGGATCTGTCGCAGCAGGATGCCCTTGGCGCGCTTGAGGTCGCTTGCGGAGATCGGCTCCCGCTGCATCTCGGCCAGGTCCTTGACGACGATTGCGCCCGCCGCCGCGACCTTGTCCGGGTCGGCGCCGAACGAGACCGTGTAGGTGCTGCGGCGCTTGCCGAGGTCGAAGCGCGTGCCGACGGTGTAGACGAGCCCGGATTTGTCGCGTAGGTCGCGGTACAGCCGGGAGGCATAGAAGCCGCCGCCGAGCACCTGATTGCCGAGATTCAAGGCGAAGCGCACCGGATCGTCGCGAGTGACGTCGATCGTCTCGGCCATGTGCACGCTGGCCTGCGAGGCGCTGTTATCCGGCACGTACAGGTGCGAGGAGCGATTCGAAGGTACCGCCGCATAGTCGACGTTCGGCTGTGCGCCCTCGCTCTTCCATGCGCCGAAGGTCTCTTCGACGATCTTTTTCGCCCGCTCGGGGTCGATCTTGCCGACGATGACGATCGTCGTCATGTCGGGGCGGAAGGTCCGCGCGTAATAGGCCTTCACCTTGTCGAGGTTCAGTCCCATGACCTCTTGCGGCTTGGCGTAGCGCAACTGCGGATCGCCCGTGGGCAGCAGCGCCTTGCCGAGGCCGAGCTGCAGGAGAAAGTCCGGCGATTGAATCTGCCCGGAGACGAAGCCCGCCTGTTGCCGCTGCACGACATTGAACGCTTCGGGCGGGAGCGCCGGGCGCAACTCGTTGTCCGCCAGCAGGCTCATGCCTTGCGCAAAATTCGCCGACGGCACCGCCAGCGAGAAGCTGGAGCCGGCGCTCTCGCGCGCGCTGATCGCATCCAGCGCCTGTTGAAATCGGAGCCGGTCGAGGCTCGTGGTGCCGAACGGGAACAGGCCGTCGAGCACGTCGGCGACGCCTTCCTCTCCTTTGGGCGCCTGCAGATCCTCATTGGTCTTGATCTTGCCGTACACCTGCACGGTGTCGCTGATCGATTCAGGCTGCACGATCAGCCTGAGGCCGTTCGGCAAGGTGTACGAGGCCGGTGCGAGCGTGGACCGCGGCACTTCGAGCTTCGCGAATGCTCGCTCTGCCCAAGGCGGCAGCTCCACCGGCTTCTCCGGGCTCGACGCGAAGCTCTCCGCGCCGCCGAAGCCCTTGCCGGCCACCGGCTTGCCGGAACTCTCGGGCGTGAGGATCGCCGTGACCGCGCGGGCCGGGTCGAACGTCGCCTTGGCGAGTGCGTTCACCGCCGCGGGCGTCACGGCCTCGATCGCCTCCTTGATCGCATCGGGCGAGTCCAAGCCCTGAAATGCGAGCGCCTGCGACCACGCATTGGCGAGGCCTTCCACCGAGTTCTTCTGGAACTCGAGTGCGGCGACGGCGTTGCGCTTGGCGGCGTCGACCAGCGCCGGATCGACGCCCTTGGCCGCGGCGTCGGCGAGTATCGTCCGCATCCTCGCGAGCACGGGCTGCGGATCGCCGCCGCGCGCGAAGATGCCGATCGCCATGCCGATACCGGCTTGCGGCATCGGCTGATTGAAAAAGCCGCCGAACAGCGCCGTGCCGTCCATGCCCATGCCGTACAGCGCCGCGCGCTGCGAGCCGAGCGCCTCGCCGAGCACCAGCGCCGTCGCGTAGTCGGCGGACTTCAATCCCGGCATGCGCCACGCGAGGTACACCGAGCCGTACGGGCTGTCGGTCGGCAGCGTCACGGTCCTCGCCGCCACCGGCTTGAACTCGAAGCGCGGCCGCGCCGGGATCTGCTTGCGCGCGATGCCGCCGAATCGGGCCTCGACCTTGGCGAGGGTCGCGGCCGGATCGACGTCGCCCGCGATCACGAGAATCGCGTTGTTCGGCGCGTACCAGCGCTCGTGGAACCGCCTCAGCATCGCCGCGCTCGTCTTGTCGAACGATTCGCGCGTGCCGAGCGGCGTGTGCGCGTACGGCGTGCCTTCGAACAGCTGTGCCTGCAACTGTTCATAGAACTTGTACGAAGGATTCGACAGGTCGCGCGACACTTCCTGCTCGATCGCGCCGCGTTCCTTCGCCCATTCCGCCGCATCCATGTTCACCCCGCGCATGCGCAGGCTCTGCACGCGCAGCACCACGTCGAGATCCTGCGAGGGCGCGACGAAGTAATACTGCGTCACGCCCTGCGTGGTGTCCGCATTGAACGCGCCGCCCAGGTTGGCCGCGATCGCGGCCAGTTGATCCTTGGACAGACCGGGGCTGCCGCGAAACATCATGTGCTCGACCGCGTGCGCGGTGCCTGGGTAGCCATCCGGCACTTCGTCGGAGCCTGCGAGGTAGTTCATCTCGCTGGTGACGACCGGCGCGAGCCGATCGCGCACTATCACGACGCGCAGCCCGTTGTCGAGCGTGGCGCGCGTGACGTCATTGGTCCCGGCCGCCGCGGCGGCCGGGACGGCGGCCAATGCCGCGATGATCACGGCGACCGACCGAACTACTCGCTTGTGCATGAAATCTGTCCTCGTGAGTGACGTGGCACGAAGGATACCGGAAGTCGCGGCGTCGCCGCGCGCGAGGCGGACGAACCCACGACGCAGACTGCGCCGGCCCGGGGAAAGTTCCATCGAGGTTCACTCGTGCCGCAGGGCCTCGATCGGATCCAGGCGCGCCGCGCGCCTGGCGGGAAAATAGCCGAATAGCACGCCGATGCCGGCCGAGAAGGCGAGCGACAACAAATTGATCGCCGGGTCGAACAGGTACGGTATACCCATCGCGCGCGCCATCAGGTACGAAGCGCCCGTGGCCGCGATGATGCCGACGAGACCCCCGAGACCCGCCAGAACGACCGCCTCGATGAGGAACTGGAGGAGGACGTCCCTCTCCAGCGCGCCGATCGCGAGGCGCAGCCCGATCTCGCGCGTGCGCTCGGTCACACTGACCAGCATGATGTTCATGATGCCGATGCCGCCCACGAGCAGGCTCACGGCGGCCACGGCGCCGAGCAGCGTGGTCATCACCTTCGTCGTCCCGGCCATGGTCTCGGCGATCTGCTGCGTGTCGAGTATGTTGAAATTATCGTCCTCGCGATCCGTCAGCTTGCGGCGTTCGCGCAGCAGCTGCCGCAGGCTCGCCTTCAGCCTCGTGCTGTCGGTGCCGTCCTGCATCGACACCAGCAGCGTCGCCACGCGCAGATTGCCGACGACGCGCCGCTGCAGCGTGCGCAGGGGTACGACCACGACGTCGTCCTGGTCGCTGCCCATCGCCGCCTGACCCTTGGATGCAAGAATGCCGATCACCTGGCACGAGAACTGCTTGATGCGCAGCTGCTCGCCCAAGCCGCGCGTACCGCCGAAAATCTCGCGGCGCACCGTCTCGCCGATGATGCAGACGGCCGCGCCCGCGCGCTGCTCGTCGTCATCGAACAGGCGCCCGGACGCGAGCCGCCAGTTGCCCGTCGTGAACCACGCGTTGGTGCTGCCGGTCACCATCGTGGACCAGTTGCGGCCGTTGCCGACGACGGTGATCGCGGCGCGGGCCTCCGGCGCCACGGCCGCGATGCCGCCGATCTGCGCCATGATCGCGTCGGCGTCGGCTTCCGTGAACGCGGGCGCGCCGCCGGCGCCGTGCGCCCCCAGGCGCTGGCCCGGGCGCACCATCAAGAGATTCGTGCCGAGACTCGAAATCTGCGCTTGCACGGCCCGCGTCGCGCCGTTGCCGAGTGTGACCATCGTGATCACCGCGCCGACGCCGATCACGATGCCGAGGATCGTCAGGAACGAGCGCAGCAGGTTGCGCCGGATCGAGCGTAGGGCGAGGAATAGCGCGTTCAGGAGCATCAGGTGGCCTGTGGCGCCGCCGCCGGCGGCGGCGCCGACGCCGTTACGCCGGCGACCCGGTGCGGGTTGCGCACGTCGCTGTCGATCCGCCCGTCGATGAAGTGCACGTGGCGCTCGGCATAGGCCGCCATGTCGGCTTCATGCGTGACCATCAGGACGGTGATGCCGTGCTCCTGGTTCAATCCCACGAGCAGTTGCATGATCTCCCGGCTGCGTTGGGTGTCGAGGTTGCCCGTGGGTTCGTCGGCGAGCACGACCGCGGGGTCGGTGACGATCGCGCGCGCGATGGCGACCCGCTGCTGCTGGCCGCCCGACAGTTCGCCCGGCGTGTGATGTTCCCAGCCGCCGAGCCCGACCGCTTGCAGCGCCTTCGCGGCCGCGGCGTGGCGGATCGACGCGTTCGTGCCGCGATACAGCAGCGGCAGTTCCACGTTCTCCTGCGCCGACGTGCGCGCGAGCAGGTTGAATCCCTGGAACACGAAGCCGAGATAACGGCGGCGCAGGCGCGCGCGCTGATCGCGCGACAGCGCTTCGACGTGGGCCCCCTGAAACAAGTACTTGGCCCTCGCTGGGATTGTCGAGACAACCGAGGATGTTCATCGCGGTCGACTTGCCCGACCCGCTCGGCCCCATGATGGCGACGAACTCGCCGGCGCGGACGTCGAGATCGATGCCGTTCAACGCCATCAGCGCCGCCTGTCCCTGGCCGTAGCGCTTGGTCACGCCGCGCAGTTGGATCAGCGGCGTCGCCGGCGATTGCGCGCTCATTTCGCGGCCGCCGCCTTCTGATCGACGATCACCGCCATGCCGGCGCGCAGGTCGCCGGCGACGATTTCCGTCACGCGCCCGTCGCTGATGCCGGGCGTTACCGAGACGGGCACCGCGACGCCGTCGCGCAGCACCCATACCCGCCGCGCGGTCGTGGTCCGCGCCGCGACGGCGGCGGGCGTGCGCGTGCCGCGTGCCGGCATGCGCGGCGTCAATCGCGAGACGAGGCTGCCGGTGGCGGCGGGTTGGGCGTCGTTCGCCGACAGTGGCTCGTAGCGCAGCGCGGTGTTGGGGACGAGCAGCACGTCGTGGCGCTGTGCCGCGGTGAGCGTCGCGGTCGCCGTCATCCCGGGGCGCAAGCTCAAGTCGGCGTTATCCACGTCGAGGTCGGTCAGGTAGGTGACGACGTTATCGGTGATCGTGGAGCCGTAGGCCACGCGCGTGACGCGCGCCGGGTACTTACGGTTGGGATAGGCACTCACCGTGAACGTGGCATGTTGGCCCACGGCGACCGCGCCCACGTCGGCTTCGTCGACGTTGACCAACAGGCGCAGTTTCTTCAGGTCCTCGGCAATGGTGAACAGCGTCACCGCCTGCAGCGATGCGGCGACGGCGTTGCCCGGGTCCACGGATCGCGTCAGTACGACGCCGTCGGCGGGCGCGCGGATGGACGCCTTCGACAGGTTGATTTCATCGGTCGACAACGCCGCCTGCGCGTCGTTGACGGTCGCGCGCGCGGCGGCCTCGTCGGCGCGGGCGCGAGCGAGCGTCGCGCGGCCGCTGTCGAGTTCGGCGAGCGATGGAACCTTGCCGCCGGACAGCCGTGCGACCTCCTCGAGCCGCGACAGGTTGGCGGTCGCTTCCTTGACGGTTGCGACCGTCTGCGCAACTTTCGCTTTCGCCGACAGTACGCCCGCACGCGAGCGGAGGATCTGGTCCCGCAGCTTCGCGGTGTCGAGTTCGACCAACACCTGGCCCTTTTTGACCTGATCGTTGACGTCGACGTTGACCCGGAGCACGGTGCCCGACAGTTCGCTGCCGATCGCGATCGAGCGCGTCGGCTGCAGCGTGCCGTTGGCGGTCACGGTCAGCGTCAGGTCGCCGCGCACCACGGGCTGCGTGACGTAGGTCGGCGCCGCGCCGTTCGCCCGGTGGGCCAACCAGACCCAAACGCCGGTCCCCGCGAGTGCGAGCGCCAGCACGCCGGCCCCGTACCACGCCCAGCGGCGCCAGGCCGGCTTCGACGGTTCGGCCGGCGCGACCGCGAGGTCGGTCTCGGGGGCGTTCGCTTCGCTCATGGCGATACCTGCTTGTCGTTGGGATTCCAGCCGCCGCCCAAGGCCTTGTACAAACGCACATTATCGGCGCTGACGTCGGTGGCCGCGATGGCGACGCTGTCCTGCGTGCTCAGCTGGGTTCTTTGGGTATCGAGCACCGTCTGGAAGTCCACGAGGCCGCTCGAGTAGCGCTGGCGTGCCATCAGGAATGCGTTGCCGGCAGCCACGGCGGCCTGCTGCAACCGCACGAGGCGCTCTCGGTCGCCGCGCAGCGCGGCCAACGCGTCCTCCACGTCGGTGAGCGCGGCCAGCACGGCCGCGCGGTATTGCAGGCGTGCCTGGTCGAGCACCGCTTGTTGCACATGCACCTGCGCGACCAGCGCGCCGCCCTCGAACAGCGGCACGGTGATGCTCGCGAGCAGCGCGCTCACGAACGAGGAACCGCCGGTCAGCGCGCTCAACGTCGGAGCGGTCAGGCCGAGCGAGCCGCCGAGATGAAAATTCGGCGCGCGCAGCGCCTGCGCTTGCGCGACGCGCGCGACCGCCGCGCTCACTTGAAGTTCGGCCGCGCGGACGTCGGCCCGGTGGCGCAGCGTCTCGGCCGGGATGCCGAGGCTCAAGGTCTCGGGCGCTTGCGGTACCGGACGCGCCGTGGCGAGCAGAGCCGACAGTGCGGCCGGCGCCTGGCCAGTGAGCACCGCGAGGACGTGCGAACTCTGGTCGATGCCGGTTTGCAGCGCCGGCAGTTGCGCGCGCGTCTGTTCGACCGCGGCACGCGCTTGCTCCGATTCCAGCGACGTGCCCAAGCCGGCTTGTAGGCGCCACTCGCTGATCTGCAGCGTCTCCGTCTGGCTTTCGAGGTTCGCGCGCGCAATCGCCAAACGCGTCTGCGTTCCGCGCAGTGCGACGTAGTCGAGCGCAACCTCCGCCGCGATCGACACCTGCACGTCGCCGAGGCTCGCGGCGCTCGCCCGCACCTCGGCTGTGCGCGCATGCACGGCGCTGCGATTCGCGCCGAAGACGTCGAGTTCCCAGGCGGCGTCGAGGCCCGCCTGGAAGTCGTTGCCGGAGCGGCCGTCGCTGCCGGTACTGCGTTGCGCGGATACCGAGCCGCCGAGGCTCGGAAACAGTGCGGCGCGCGCGAGATCCTGCTGCGCGCGAGCCTGGCGCAGCGCGGCCTGCGCGATCTGCACGCTGGTATTGGCCCGCAGGGCGTCGGCGACGAGTTGGGTGAGGAGGGGGTCGTTGAACCGTTGCCACCACTCGGCGAGCGAGGCGGCGCCGGACGTCGGAGCCGCGCCGGCGCCGGACCAAGCGGCCGGTATCGCGAGGGTCGCCGGCGTCATTGGCGACGGCGCGACGGCGGCGCAGGCGCACGCGAGAGCCATCACGCCGCCCGCGGCGGTCGTGCGCACCGCTCGCGCGGCAACTCCCCGGCGGTCATTGGCTGCGCCCCTGGGCATGTCCTCACTGTGGATCACTCACTTGGTGGTCGACAGTGTCCACCACGCCTGGCGCGGGGAGAATACGCAATTGCCCTCATGGGGCCGCAGCAATCGCCGGCCGCCGCCAACACCGGCGCCCGCGTCAACGGCGGCGGCAGCGCGGGCTTCTACGGCAGCAAAGAGCGCATCACGATTTATCCGGACCGCGACCCGACCGCAGGTTCGTCAGCAGCGATTGCAGTAGCGAAATCAGCGGTGTAGCCAAGGTTTCGTCGAAGCGCGGCGTGCGCGCCTCGACCAAATAGGCCGACTGCGCGATTTCCAATTGCACGGCCTCGATTCCCGCGGCGGGAGCGCCGTAATGGCGCGTGATGTAGCCGCCCTTGAATCGACCGTCGACGACGAACGAGAAGCGCCGTTGCGCGCCGAGAACATCGGTGATGCGCCGAGTGGTCGCCGGCGCGCAGCTGCGGCCGTCGGCGGTGCCGACATTGAGGTCGGGCAGGCGGCCCTCGAACAGCGCCGGCACCGTCGAATGAATCGAGTGCGCATCCCACAAGAGGCAGTGTCCGTGGCGCGCGACCTGGGCGCCGAGCATTGCGCGCAGCGTGTCGTGGTACGGCTGCCAATAGCGGCGCAAGCGTTGCTCGATTTCCTCCCGCGTCGGCTCGTCGCCCTGCGCATACAGTGCGGCGCCGTCGAAGGTCTCGACCGGGCAGACGCCGGTCTCGCGCTTGCCGGGGTACAAGGGTGCACCGTCGGGCGGACGGTTCAAGTCGACGACATAGCGCGAATGCGTCGCGCGGATCACCGATGCGCCGAGCGCGGCGTGGAACTCGTACAGGCGCGGTACGTACCAGTCCGTGTCCGGCAGATCGTGCGCCGCCGGATCGATGCGTGCCGCGATCTCGGGCGGCAGGTACGTGCCCGAGTGCGGCATGCTGATGACGAGCGGCAACTCGCCGCGGGCCGTTTCGAACAGCGGCTGCGCGGTCAGCGGCGCGGGCGGCCCGACGGCAGCAGCGTGCCGAGCAGCGGCAGGAATCGCCCCGACCGGACCCACGCCTGCGCGGCCTGGATGTCGGGCGCGAGATAGCGGTCCGCGGCGTAGAACGGCACCTCGGCGCGTATCGCGGCGTGCACCTCCTCCAACGCGCGCGAGGATTTCGCCGGCCGGTGCAGGTCGATGCCCTGGGCGGCGGCGAGCAATTCGATGCCGATGACGGCCGCGGCGTTGTCGAGCATGTTGCCCAAGCGCCGCGCCGCGTGGGTCGCCATGCTGACGTGGTCCTCCTGGTTCGCCGACGTTGGTATGGAATCGACGCTGCATGGCGCGGCGATCGCCTTGTTCTCGGACACCAGGGCGGCGGCGGTCACTTGCGCGATCATGAAGCCGGAGTTCACGCCGCTGTGCTCGACGAGGAACGGCGGCAGCCCGCTCATCTTCGGGTCGACCAGCACGCGCGACGCGCCGTTCGGACAGACTGCCGATCTCCGCGATCGCGAGCGCCAGGGTATCGGCCGCGAAAGCGACGGGCTCGGCGTGAAAGTTGCCGCCCGACAAGGCTTCGCCGCGGTCGGTGAACAGCAGCGGGTTGTCGGTCACGGCGTTCGCTTCGATCGCGAGCGTGGCCGCGGCGTTGCGGATGAGATCGAGACAGGCGCCCATGACCTGCGGCTGACAGCGGAACGAATACGGGTCCTGGACCCGCGCGCAGTCGATGTGCGAGGCGCGAATCGCGCTGCCTTCGATCAATTTGAGATACTCGCATGCAACCGCGATCTGGCCCGGCTGGCCGCGCGCGGCGTGGATGCGCGCATCGAACGGCGCATCGCTGCCCTTCAAGGCATCGACCGACATCGCGCCGGCGACGACCGCGGCCGCGAACAGGTCTTCCGCGCCGAACAGCGCGGCCAGGGCGAGCGCGGTCGACACCTGCGTGCCGTTGATCAGCGCGAGCCCCTCTTTCGCGCGCAGCTTCAGCGGTTTGAGCCCTGCGCGCTCGAGTCCTTGCATCGCGGGGGCGACCCTGCCGTCGATGCGCACCTGGCCGATGCCGAGCAGCACGATGCTCATGTGGGCGAGCGGGGCGAGATCCCCAGAGGCGCCGACCGAGCCTTGGGCCGGAATGACCGGGTACACCTCGTGGTCGACGAGCGCGATCAGGGCATCGACGAGTTCCTGGCTGATGCCGGAGAAGCCGCGCGCGAGCGCGTTCACTTTCAGCGCGAGGATGAGGCGCACGACCGCATCGGGCAGCGCCTCGCCGACGCCGGCGGCATGCGAGAGCAGCAGATTTCGCTGCAGCAGCTCGAGTTGGTCCGCGGGAATCCGCGTTTGCGCGAGCAGGCCGAAGCCCGTGTTGATGCCGTAGGCGGCATCGCCGCGCGCAACGATGCGGTCGACGAGCGCGCTGGACTGCGGCGATGCTTTCGCGGTCGCCCGTGCTCAAGGCGAGACGAACGCCCCGGCCGTGGATGCGCCGTAGATCGGCCAGCGACAGGGCGCCTGCGCGCAGCTCGAGCCTCGGGCCGGCCAGCGCCGCTCATCGGGGCCGTCCGACCATCGGCAGGTTCAAGCCTTGTTCGCGCGCGCATTCGATCGCGACCTCGTAGCCCGCGTCGGCGTGGCGCATCACGCCCGTGGCCGGATCGTTCCAGAGCACGCGCGCGATGCGCTTCGCCGCGGCCGCGGTGCCGTCGCAGACGATGACGACGCCCGCATGCTGCGAATAGCCCATGCCGACGCCGCCGCCGTGATGGATCGACACCCAGGTCGCGCCGCTCGCGGTGTTCAGCAGCGCGTTCAAGCAGCGGCCAGTCGGACACGGCGTCGGAGCCGTCGCGCATCGCCTCGGTCTCGCGGTTCGGGCTCGCGACGGAGCCGGAATCCAGGTGATCGCGGCCGATCACGACCGGCGCCTGCAACTCGCCGCGCGCGACCATTTCGTTGAACGCGAGGCCCAGGCGATGCCGCTGCCCGAGGCCGACCCAGCAAATGCGCGCGGGCAGCCCCTGGAATTGAATCCGCGAGCGCGCCATGTCGAGCCAATGATGCAAATGCGGATCGTCCGGGATCAATTCCTTGACCTTGGCGTCGGTCTTGTAGATGTCCTCCGGGTCCCCGGACAGCGCCACCCAGCGGAACGGTCCGACGCCGCGGCAGAACAGCGGGCGGATGTACTCCGGCACGAAGCCGGGGATGTCGAATGCGCGCGCGACGCCCTCGTCGCGCGCCATTTGCCGCAGGTTGTTGCCGTAGTCGAAGACCGGCAGGCCCATGTCCTTATAGCGCAACAGGAAGCCGACGTGCTTCGCCATCGATTTCTTCGCGGCGGCAGCCGTACCGGCCGGATCGGCGGTGCGCCGCTCGTCCCATTCGGCGACGGTCCAGCCTTGCGGCAGGTAGCCGTTGACCGGGTCGTGGGCCGAGGTTTGATCGGTGAGCGCATCCGGGCGGATGCCCCGCTCCAGCAGGCTTTGCAGCACGTCGACGATGTTGCCGAGGAGGGCGACCGACGTCGGTTTGCCGCTCTTCTTCGCGGCGTCGAGGCGCGCCAGTGCATCGTCGAGCGATGAAGCTTCGACGTCGACGTAGCCCGTCTCCAGCCGCTTCGCGATGCGGTCCTTGCGGCATTCCACCGCCAGCATGTTCGCGCCCGCCATCGTTGCCGCGAGCGGCTGAGCGCCGCCCATGCCGCCCAAGCCCGCGGTCAGGATCCATTTGCCGGCGAGTTGGTCGCCGAATTGCCGGCGGCCCATTTCGACGAAGGTCTCGTACGTGCCCTGGACGATCCCCTGGCTGCCGATGTAGATCCAGGAGCCGGCGGTCATCTGGCCGTACATCATCAGGCCGCGGCGGTCGAGTTCGTGAAAATGTTCCCACGTCGCCCAATGCGGCACGAGGTTCGAGTTCGCAATCAAGACCCGCGGCGCATCGGCGTGCGTCGTGAAGACGCCGACCGGCTTGCCGGATTGAATCAGCAGCGTCTCGTCCTCGCGCAACGCCTTCAGCGTCTCGACGATGCGGTCGTAAGCGTTCCAGTCGCGCGCGGCGCGGCCGATGCCGCCGTAGACGACCAGTTCCTGCGGATTCTCCGCAACCTCGGGATCGAGGTTGTTCATGAGCATGCGCAATGGCGCTTCGGTCGTCCAGCAGCGCGCGTTCAAGGCGGTGCCGCGCGGTGCGCGAATGATGCGAGGGCTCGCTGGGGCTGGCATGATGCGATTTCCTTACGGGCGAAAGCGCCCGGATAGTTCGTAACGGGAACCGGGGTAATGCAGTTTGGCGACGGACGCGATCGCGCCCGTCGACCAGGTGCGCCGGATCACGAGCAGGCACGGCTCGCCGCGCTTCATCGCGAGAAGCTTGCGCGTGCGCGCATCCGGCATGACCGCGCGCAGCACGTGCTCGGCTTCCTGCAGCGGCGCGGCCTTGATCAGGTAATCGTGCGGCGTCGTGCGGCCGAAATCGACCGTCAAGTAGTCGGGCGCGAGCTTCGCGAGCACATGGCGATCTTCGAGCTGAATCGGCAGGTCGTTCTCGAAGTGCACCAACGAGGAGTGGAAAAGCTCCGTGCGCGGCGCGACGCGAAAATCCTCGGCCAGGCTCCCGACCGCGCGCACGCGTTCGAGCGCGACGAGTTCGGCCCGGTGCACCGAACCACGCTCGCGGATCTCGTCGGCGATGCTGCGAATCTCGAGCGGATGCGCATGCGCCTGCCGCTCGGCGACGAAGCTGCCGACGCCCGCGACGCGCACCAGAACCCCCTCGTCCTGCAGTTCGCGCAGCGCGCGATTCGCGGTCATGCGCGAAACGCCGAAGGCCTTCACGAGTTCGTTCTCGGATGGCACGCGATCCGCGGCCGCCCATTTGCCCGAGCCGATGTTCTCGAGGATGTGGCGCTTGACCTGAAGGTAGAGCGGTTGCAGCGAGGCCGGAGTTCTCACCATGGGGCGCGAGCATAAGCTGTATAGACAACTATAGTCAACGTGGGCGAGCCGGGCTGGCCCGCCGCGCGGCGGCGGACATCAGGCGGCGGTCGGCGGGGGCCGGCGAGAGGCGGCGCAGGAGCGCCGCGAATCGCTCGCGTATCGGCTCTTCCTGCGGATGCCGGCGGTCCTTGACGACCCAACGGCCGGCGACCATGCAATCGCGGATCGCCGCCGCGCCGCCCGCGAAGATCAGATGATCGAGCGCGGATTCGGGCCGGGCGCCCGCCATCGCCGGATGATCGTCGTCCAGCACGATCCAATCGGCGCGCCGGCCGACCGCGATCTCGCCGATCGGTTGGCCGAGCGCCTGCGCGCCGTGCAATGCGGCGCTACGCCACAGATGCCGTGCCGGCGTGCGCTTCGCCTGCGCTTGCGAGGACGACGCGGCGCTTGCGGCGCAGGCGCTGCTGGTATTCCAGCCAGCGCAACTCCTCGGCCGGATCCACGGTCGATTGGCTGTCGGAGCCCACGCATAGCCGGCCGCCGGCGCGCAAGAAGCCCAATGCATCGAAGAATCCGTCGCCGAGATTCGCTTCGGTGCTGATCGACACGCAGACCGTCGCCCGGCTGGCCGCGATGCCGGCGAGTTCTTCGCGCGTCGCATGGGTGCAATGCACCAGGCACCAATGCTCATTGGGCAAGCCGGATCGCAGCAGCGTTTCGATCGGCCGCAGGCCGGTCGCGCGCCTGCTGGCCTCGACCTCGCGCAGTTGTTCCGCGACGTGAACGTGCACGGGCATCGTCGGATCGACGCGGCGCAATTGCAGCGCCGTGTCGCGCAGGGTCTCCATCGGCACGGCGCGCAGGCTGTGGAAGGCCGCGCCCGTGCGCAAGCCGGGGCCAGGGGTCGCGCCGATCGGCGGCGATGCAGTCCTCGATCGCGCGCAGGAAATCGTCGCTTTCCATGCGAAAGCGCAGTTGCTCGTCCCGCAGCGGCGCGCCGCCGAAGTCGGCGGTTTGATACAGCGTCGGCAACAGCGTGAGGCCGATGCCGGAGGCGCGCGCCGCACGGCGCACGGCTTCCCACAGGGCATTGCTGCCCGGCGACCGGTACGGCATCTTCCGAGGCGCGTGCGGCTTCGGCGCGCGCGCGCCGTCCCGCGGTTGGTGCAAGTAGTGAAATTCGGCGACCGACGTATAGCCGGCTTTGAGCATTTCGATGAACAACTGCGTCGCGATGACTTCCAGATCCGGCGGTTCGATCCGGTTCGCGAGCGCATACATCGCGCGGCGCCACGTCCAGAAGCTGTCGCGCGCAGAGAGCGCGATATTCGGCGCCACCCGCGAGCGCGCGCTGGAACGCATGGCTGTGCGCATTCGGCATGCCGGGAACCGTGAATCCGGCCACGCGTTCCGCGCTCACGCCGGTCCGCCGCGGCCGTGCCGATCTCGAGCGCGGTCACGAGCCCGTCCGCCGCGACGGTCACCGCGACATCGCGCGTCCAGCCCTGCGGCAAAAGTGCCCAATTCAAGAGATATCGATGTGTCATGCGGCGGTCCGGCGTCCTGACTATACCTGTATATATAACCTAGCTTGCCTTATGATGTCGTGAACGGCAATCGGACGGTGACTCGGCGTGCAAACGACTCGTGACGCGGACTGGGATCAGGTCTGGGTGGGCGCCCATATCGCGACGATGGCGGGCGGCGCCGACCCCTACGGCAGCATCCCAAACGCGGCCCTCGCCGTCAAAGGCGAATCCATTGCCTGGATAGGCCCGGCGGAGCGAAGCCACGGCGCGCCGCAGCGGCGCGCAACATCCCGCAACACGATGCCGCCGGCCGCTGGATGACGCCGGGACTCATCGATTGTCATACCCACCTCGTCTATGGCGGCAATCGCGTCGCCGAATACGAACGGCGACTCGGCGGCGCGACCTACGAAGAAATAGCGCGCGCGGGCGGCGGCATCCAGTCGACGGTGCGTGCGACGCGCGCCGCCTCGGCGGATGCGCTGCGCGTGTCGGCGCTGCGCCGCGCGCGGCGCCTGATGTCCGAGGGCGTGACGACGATCGAGATCAAATCCGGCTACGGCCTGGATCTCGCCGCGGAGCGGCGCATGCTCGAGGTCGCACGCGGCCTCGGACGCGAATTGCCGGTTTCGGTGCGCACGACGTATCTCGGGCTGCATGCGCTGCCCGAGGAATACCGCGACGATCGCCGCGGCTTCGTCGATGCCGCGAGCGGCCCGTGGCTCGAGGCGATCGCATCGGCAGGGCTTGCCGACGCGGTCGATGCGTTCTGCGAGTCGATTGCGTTCACGGTCGAGGAAACCGAACGATTCCTCCTCGCGGCGAAGCGCTCAGGCTTGCCGAGCCACGTGCATGCGGGGCAGTTGCGCGACGTCGGCGCGGCGGAATTGGCCGCGCGGTGCGGCGCGTTGTCCGCCGATCATCTCGAATACTTGAGCGCGGCAGGCGCCGAGGCGCTCGCGCAGAGCGGCACCGTCGCCGTCCTGTTGCCATGCGCGTATTTCATGCTGCGCCAGACCGAGCCGCCGCCGGTCGCCCTGCTGCGCGCCGCCGGCGTACCGATTGCGGTCGCGACCGACTGCAACCCCGGCACCTCGCCGTGCACGTCGATCCTGCTCGCGCTCGCGATGGCGTGCACCTTGTTCGGGTTGACGCCGGCAGAGGCCTTGCGCGGAGCGACGCAAAACGCGGCGCGCGCTCTTGGTCTCGCGGCGGACCGGGGCACGCTCGAGGTCGGCAAGCGCGCGGACTTCGCGCTGTGGGATATCGACCGGCCCGCCGAGCTATGCTATGCATTGGGCGCAAACCCCTGTGCGGGCGTCGTCTACGGCGGGCGGCCGCGCAACGAATAAGCCGGAAACAATCGGCATTGGGAGACACGATGATTGTCCGAGATTCGTGCGTGGCGCGCATTGCCGCCGCGATGCGCCCTGTTCGGCGCATTCCTCGGTATATCCGCCCTTCTGCGGCCCGCAAGCGCGGCGCAAGACGCGCCGCCGCCGCTCGCCGTCTTCGGGCGCTTGCCGATCGCTCGACGATGTCGCGCTGTCGCCCGCGGGCGCGGGCTCGCGTTCGTGATGACGCGCGACGACCAGCGTTATCTGGTCGTCAGGGACCTCGACGACGAGCAAGCGTCGTTGCGGCGATGAAGGTCGGCGACGTCAAGCTGAGGAAGGTGAGCTGGCTCGACGAGCGCAATCTGCTGTTGATGTATTCGACGACCTCGCGTCCGCCGTTTGGGATCAGCGGCGGCATCGACGAATGGGACATGGCGATGATCTACGATATCGACAAGCGGAAATTGAGGACCATCGATTTCGACCAGTCGGACGATCAAACCCTGAACGTGATTTCGGGTCCGCCGTCGGTGCGCGACGTGAACGGCGATACGACCTTGTACGTGCCGGGGTACTACGTGACTGATCGAGTGCTTCCGGGGCTCTTCAAGACCGACCTGCAGCCATTGGCGGACGAATTTGATCGCGCACGGCGACGTCCCTTCGACCCGGTGGGTGGTGGACGCCGGCGGCAACATCGCCGCCGATCTTGCCTATCGCGAGAGCGATCAAACATGGACTTTGCGCGCCAGAGAGGACGGGCGTCTGCGGCAGGTTGCCTCGGGCAAGGTGGCGATCGACAAGCCGTATATCGTCGGCTTCAACAGCGACGGCAAGTCGCTGATTGTCGGTTTTCCGGAGCCCGACGGCGACGTGTGGAAGCCATTGCGCCTCCTGGACGGCTCCTGGGGCGCGCCGCTCGCCGACGGCGTGACGTTCAACGAGATCATCGGCGACCGGCAGAGCGGCCGCATCGTCGGCGGCGTCCACGGCATCCTGGCGCCGAGGGAGATCTTCTTCGATCCGACGATGCAGGCGCATTGGAATGCGGTCGCCGGCGCGTTCGGCGACGAGCGACTCGAACTCGTGTCGCATTCGGATGATTTCTCGAAATTCGTCGTCCGCGTGTTCGGCGCGCAACACGGGTACGAATACATGCTGATCGACTGGAAGACCGTCGACGCGATCTTGATCGGCGACGTCTACGAGGATCTACCGACGATCGCGGACGTCCGGCAGATCCATTACAAGGCCGCCGACGGACTCGCGCTGACGGGGTTCCTCACCTTGCCTCACGGCAAGCCGGCGAAGGGTTTGAGCTTGATCGTCCTGCCGCATGGCGGCCCCGCGGCGTCCGACGACGGCGGCTTCGACTGGTGGGCGCAGGCGCTCGCCTCGCGCGGCTATGCCGTGCTCCAGGTCGATTTTCGCGGATCCGACACTACGCCTGCGCTGCTCGCGGCGGGCTTCGGCGAATGGGGCCGAAAGATGCAAACGGATCTATCCGACGGGGTGGGGTATCTGGCCTCGCAGGGCATCATCGACCCGAAACGTGTCTGCATCGACGGCGCGAGCTACGGCGGATATGCGGCGCTCGCGGGCGTCACGTTGCAGAGCGGCGTCTACCGCTGTGCGGTGTCGGTCGCCGGAGTCTCCGACCCGAGGGCCTTCTTGCGCTGGACGAATCGCCGAATGGACACGACCGAGAACCACGTGCAGAGGTATTGGGACCGATACCTCGGCGTGTCCGGGCCGGAGGATCCGGCCTTGAACGCGATCTCGCCGATCGACCACGTCGCCGGCGTGACCGTGCCGATCTTGTTGATCCATGGCCGTGACGACACCGTCGTGCCCTATGAGCAGAGCGAGGTCATGGAAAAAGCGCTCGAGCGCGCCGGCAAATCGGTCAAGCTGGTCACACTGAAGCACGAGGACCATTGGCTGTCGCACAGCGACACGCGCGAGCAGATGCTCGAAGCAACGGTCGCGTTTCTCGAGGCGAACAACCCGCCGAATTAGGCGCATAGGGAGTCGTCGATGGGTCAATCATCGGTCGTCGCGGCGCTCCTGCTGCTTGGATGCTCGTACGCCGCCGCGACGCCCGTGCATCGGTTGGACATCGAGAACCGCGTACCGCGGTTCCAGGTGTTCTACGCGGCGGCGACGAAGGCGCCGCTGACCGAAGAAGCGCGCTGGGATCTATGGAAGAAGGACGACGGCATCGCGGCGGTGCCCCCCGGCAAACAGGGCGATGCGATGGCGCGCAGGCTCGTGGACGCCGCGTGGAGCCGGTACGCGGCATTGGCGCCGAGACTTGCGTCGCTGACGCAGACGGCCGCAGCGACGGCGCGAGCGATGTTCGCCGAGGACAATGCATTGCTCGAGACGCAGAACGATCGAATCGATACGCGCGTACTCCTGTACGTGGGCCAGTTCGACAACAACGCGTTCACCGTACCGCCGATGGACGGCAAGCCCGCGACCGTCGTGATGCCGGTCGAAAACCTGAATCTGCGGATCGCACTGGCGCACGAGCTCGCGCATTCCATCCACATGCAGCTCGCGCACGTGAAGAACTCGTTCGGCGCGCCGATCGGAGAAACCATGTTGCTCGAGGGGCTCGCGATGCGTACCGCGCAGCGCGCCGTGCCCGGCCTGCCGGATGCGGCCTACACGCAAATGCCCGGCGACAGCGGCTGGATGCGCGGCTGCGTCGCGAACAAGGCCGCGATACTCGCCGGCATCGCCGGCGACCTCGATAAGAGCGGCGCTGCGATCGCGATGAAATACACCTTCGGCGACGGCAATACCGGCATGCACCGCGAGGCTTATTGCGCCGCCTGGTTCGTCGTCGGCCGGATGCTCGGTTCCGGCAAGTCCCTCGCGGACCTCGCGAGAATTCCCGAGGACCGCATGGTCGCGGCGATCAGGGCCGCGCTATAGGCTTGCCATAGCCTCGGCGCGCGGCACTCACGACGCGCCGAGCGCGGCACAGGAGCATCGCGATGAACGATTCGGCATCCGATCCCGGCATTCTCCTCGAACGCCAGCAACGCGCGTTCCTTGCGGATCTGCCGCCGTCCCGCGCCGCGCGCGAGGACCGCCTGCGCCGGCTCGATCGCCTCGTGGAAACGCATGCGCGAACGATTCGCGCAGGCGATTTCCCAGGACTTCGGTACGCGCTCGACGGTCGAGGTGCGAATCACGGAGACCATGCTGCTGCGGGCCGGCGTGCGTCATGCGTTGCGTCACCTGGGCGCGTGGATGAAGCCGCGGCGGGCGCCCGTCGCGCTCGCATACCGGCCCGGGCGCGCACGGCTGATCCGCCAGCCGCGTGGCGTCGTCGGCATCATCAGTCCGTGGAACTACCCGTTGCAATTGTCGCTTGCGCCGCTGATCGGCGTGTTGGCCGCCGGCAACCGCGCGATGATCAAACCGTCGGAATCGACGCCGGCGTTCGCCGCGGCGCTCGCGGCCGCGGTCACGGAGGCCTTTGCAGCCGACGAGGTGGCCGTCGTCATCGGCGACGCCGCGGTCGGCCGCACGTTCGCCGCATTGCCTTTCGACCACCTGTTGTTCACGGGGTCCACGGCCGTGGGACGGGAGGTCGCGCTCGCGGCGGCGAAAAACCTGACGCCGGTCACGCTCGAACTCGGCGGCAAATCGCCGGTCATCGTCGACGCATCCTGCGCGCTCGACGGCATCGTCGACCGCATCGCCTGGGGCAAGCTCATCAACGCCGGGCAGACCTGTATTGCGCCGGACTATGCGCTCGTACCGCGCGCGGGCGTCGACCGCTTCGCGCGCGCGATGTGCGCGAGCATGAACCGGCTGTATCCCACGTTTCGCGGCAACCCGGATTACACGAGCATCGTCAGCGAGCGGCATTGCACGCGACTGCGCGAGCTCATCGACGATGCGCGCGCGCGCGGCGCCCGCGTCGTCGAGTTGGAAAGCGGCGGCGCCGAGCACGGCGGGCATCGCCGACAGCTCGCGCCGACCTTGCTGCTCGACGTCAACGACGACATGCGCGTCATGCGCGAGGAGATCTTCGGGCCGATTCTGCCGATCGTGCCGTACGACACGCTCGACGATGCGCTGTCGTACGTGAATCGGCGGGCGCGGCCGCTGGCGCTCTATTGGTTCGGCGTCGATCGCAATGCGCGCGAGCGTGTGCTCGCCGGCACGATCGCGGGCGGCGTGACCATCAACGACACCTTGGTGCACGTCGCTCTGGATTCTCTGCCGTTCGGCGGCGTCGGCGACTCGGGGTACGGCCATTATCATGGCGAGTATGGATTCCGCCAGTTTTCGACCGTGAAGCCGGTGTTCATCCAATCGCGATTTTCGGGGCTTGGCTTGATCCGGCCGCCGTATCGGCCCTCGATTGGGCGGCTGCTCGACTGGATTTCGCATTTTACCTGAACGCCGCGGCGCGGCACGCCGCCGCGCACGCCGCATTGCTTCGGCGCGGCACTAGAGACTAGGATTGGGTATGCGCTTCATTTTCCCAGCGGTCCTGACATTCGCGCTCGGTCTCGGCGGCTGCGCGAAATCGCCGACCGGCGAGCAGGCGGCGGCGCCCGGCAGCGAGACGCCCGCCGCCTCGGCCTCGGTCTCGACGCCGGCGGAGCCGCCGCGGAGCCGGCATCGGTGCCGGCGGAGCCAGCATCGGTGCCGGCAGAGCCGGCGGCGGCGCCGCCAAGCACTGCCTCGACACCGGCGCCGCCCGCCCGCCAAACGTAAGCCGCGCGAGCCGCGAGCGGCCGCCGCTACGGCCGCGCCGCCAGCCGTGGCGCCGCCGCCAGCCGTGGCGCCGCCGGAGGCCGTGCCTGCGCAGCCGAGCGCCGCGCCGCAGGAGGCGACGCCGCCCGAGGTTGCGAAGGCGCCCGAGCGCCCGCGAAGACCTCCGAGCCTGCTGCGGCGCCGACCGAGGCCTCGGCGCCGACGCAGACGCTCGACTTGACGTCGCTCGAACAGCGCCTGCGGGATACGCACGCGATCGGCTTGTTCACGAAACTCTCGCTGAAGAATCAGGTCGACGATTTATTGGCGCAATTCCGCGCGTTCTACAGCGGCCGGAGCAAGATGGCGCTCCCGGATCTGCGTCAGCGGTACGATTTGTTGTTGATGAAAGTGCTATCTCTGCTTCAGAACGCCGACCCGCCGCTCGCGGCGGACATCTCGGCTTCGCGAAGCGCGATATGGAGCATTTTGGCGGATCCGAAAAAATTCGCGAAATTGCAAACTTGATTGCGGGAGACACTCATGGGCCAGCGGATAGTTTTTGTCGCGTCATCGATCGTCATGCTGCTCGCAGCGATTCCACCGGTGCGCGCGGATGACGCGGCCTTCAGCAAGGATCTGATGGCGACCATTGCGTTGCAGGGCAAGCACTGCGACAAGTTGATCAAGGTCAAGCGCAACGGCGACAGCGACTACAGCGTCGCGTGCAAGGACGGCAATCGCTACCATATCTACGTGAATTCGCAAGGTCGCGTGATCGTCGAGAACCAGTAAGGCTCGGGGTTCGTTCGCCCGCGACGCCGTCCGCGCGACGCGGTCGCACCTACGATGAAGCGATCTTCATCGAATTCAGGTAATCCTTGACCTTGTTGCGGAACCCTTCGCTGCTCGTCACCGTCGCACCGCCCGAGAGGATCAGGATGAAGTCGCCCCGGAACGTGCGGGTGACTTCGCGAACATGGTTGGTATTGACGAGACAAGACCGGCTGATGCGCAGCATCGGCTGCAGGCTCATGGCCTGTTCCGCCTGATACAGGGTGCTGCGCATGTAATAGCGCTCGCGTCCGACGCAAATCGCGACGTAGTTGCGATCCGCTTCGATCATTTCGACGCGTCCCGCTTCGATCACGTGGAGACGGCCGCCGGATTCGGCGAGCAGCCGTCCCTTGTCCTCGGTGGCGGCGCCGACGCTGCTCGTCAATCGCGCGACGAGGTCGGCGAGCGCCGCGCGGCCGCCGTCGTCCACCGCCGCCGGACGCCTCGACCGAACGCGCGTGAGCGTCCTGCGGAAACGGTCTTGATCGAACGGCTTCACGAGGTAGTCGATCGCGCAGACCTCGAATGCGTCGAGCGCATAGCGATCGTACGCGGTCACGAAGACGATCGAAGGGTTCGGGTCGCCGTCGAGCGCGCGCGCGACCTCGAGACCGTTCAGCGGGCTCATCTGGATATCGAGGAACAGCAGTTGCGGTTTGCTGACGCGAATGGCGTCGAGCGCCGCCGCGCCGTCGCCGTATTCGCCGACGACCCGCAAGTCGCTCTCCGCTTCGCAGTACTCGCGCAATATCCGGCGTCCGGCGGGCTCGTCATCGACGAGAAGGACGTCGATCATGCGCGCACCGCCGGGATCTCGAGCTCCGAGATCCAGTCCGCGCCGTTGCGCGCGGTGCGCAGCGCCGCGTTATCGCCGAAGTGCACGGCGAGCCGCTCTCTGACGTTCGTCAGGCCGATTCCCTCGGCGCCGGTCTTGGCGTTCACCCCGACCGTATTGACGATACGCAGCGTCAAGCGGTCGCCGCCGCATTCGGCGCTCAAGCGGATATGCACCGGACCTTGATGTCCCGCGAGCCCGTGGACGACCGCGTTCTCGGCCAGGGGCTGCAGAATCAAGCTCGGCACGCGCAACGCCGGCAGGCCGACGGCATCGGGCACGAACACCGCGAGCCGGTCCTCGAAGCGGCGCTTTTCGAGCTCGAGGTAGGAGTTGACGAAGCCTATCTCGTCGGCGAGCGTCGCGAAATCCTGTTCGCCGGCGTTCAGCAAACGACGCATCAAATCGGCGAATTGCATGACCATCGTCTGCGCGGCTTTCGGATCCCAGGCGATCTGGCCGCGGATCGTGTGCAGCAAATTGAACAAGGTGTGCGGGGACAGCTGCATGCGCAGCGCCGCCAGCCGCGCGGCGCTCCATTGCCGCTCCAATGCCGCGACGTGCAGCTCGCTGTCGCGCATTCGCTTGTACAGCGCGACGCCGGTGACCAACGTGAGCCCGAAGCCGTAGGCGAGGAGAAAGCTGACGAAGCTCGCGATCCACAGCGACATGACGGCCGGATCCAGCCACATGTGGGAGTGCTCGGCGGCACTGTCGACCATATGCTCGCCGCCGGTCACGAGAAACGCGCCGATCATCGCCGGGTATCCGACCGCGCAGAACGCCGCCGCGAGCAGCATCTGCAGCGGTACCGCGAGCCACAGAGGCCGCCACTGGATGCGCAAGGACGCCCAAAACGACACGAGCAGCGCAGGCAGCATGAACAGATGCTGGACGACCCGCACGCCCCAGGGGGCGAATAGCTGAACGTTGTTCGTCATTTGCGCCATGCCCGCGCCGAGGCTGCCGGCGTAGAGCACGTTCGACAAGGTGACGTACAACCAGAATAGCGACACGAGGCCGACGAACTGGCCGCGCGCCAAGCCGAACGCAACCTGATGCGGCGGCGTCTGTGGACCTTCTGCCGTTTCCATGGCGGCAAAGCGTAGCGCATGTGCCCGGCCAATCGGCCAATGATTCTCAATCGCGGGACGAGTACGTGGATTTCGGGGATGAACTCGATCCGCGCCCGCAGACCCGGATACCCGGTCGGGAGTCTCATGGACACCAGGTTCAACGTTGCCGGACGGAGGGTTCGATCATGGCTATCAGGAATGCTGCATCGCTACAGAGGTCGCGCGGTTGGAAGTCGACCGCGGTTCTGCTGCTCGGTTTGGCGGGGATGGTCGGCGCGCGCTCGGCGCTCGCCGGTCCCGCGGCCGACGACGTGCCGCGCGTCGTCGTGAAATATGGCGACTTGAATCTGTCAACGGACATCGGGACGCAGATTTTGTATCGGCGCCTCAAGGCCGCTGCGCGCGCCGTGTGTCCCGACTTCTCGAATAGAGATTTGCGCCAGTCCGACGTGAGCCGGCGCTGCCGGGCCGAGGCTTTGGCGCGAGCGGTGAATGACGTCCACAGTTCGCGGCTCGCGGCGATCTACGCGCGGCAGCCGTATGCCGGATAGCATCGACGGAGCCGCGTAGCCTCAAAGGAGCTATCTAGCGGGGGGCAAGCTATATTGGGCGGATCGGGGGTCGCGCCCCATTTGTTAGGATGGTGGGCATGCGCCGTTCCCGCAAGCCGGTCGCCGATCGCCGACCGCCCCAATTGTCGCAGAGCCCGTTCGCGTGCCGCGTCTCGCGGTCTTGACGAGCGGCGGCGATGCGCCGGGAATGAATGCGGCGATCCGCGCGGTCGCGCGTACCGGGATTGCGCGCGGCTTCGAGGTCGCCGGCATCCGCAACGGCTACGCGGGGCTGATCGCCGGCGGCTTCGTGCCGCTTGGTCGGCGCGAAGTCGGCGGCATCATGCAGAACGGCGGTACGATGCTGGGCACAATGCGCTGCGATGCGTTGCGCACCGAACAGGGGCGCGATGCGGCACTGGCGGCGCTGCACGCGCAACACGTCGACGTCCTCGTCGTCATCGGCGGCAACGGCACCCACACCGGCGCTTATGAACTGGCGCGCCGCGGCGTGCCGGTGATCGGTGTCGCCTCGACGATCGACAACGACCTCTACGGCTCGGACGTCAGCATCGGCGCGACGACCGCGGTCGACGTGGCACTGCAAGCCATCGATCGGCTGAGGACCACGGCGGCGTCGATGCGGCGCGCTTTTCTCGTCGAAGTCATGGGCCGTCATTGCGGGTATCTCGCGCTGATGGCCGGTATCGCCGGCGGCGCCGAGGCCATCGTGGTGCCGGAGGCCGACAGCGATCCGGCCGTCGTCGCCGAGGAATTGCGCGCCGCATACGCGCGCGGCAAGAGTCACGCGATAGCCGTCATTTCGGAGGGCGCCCAATACGACGCCGCGGCGCTGATGCATTATTTCCACGCGCACCGCGAGCGGTTGGGATTCGAGCTGCGGCTGACTACGCTCGGCCACGTGCAGCGCGGCGGCGCGCCGGGGGTGTTCGACCGCATGCTCGGCACGCAGCTCGGCGTGGCGGCGGTCGAGGCGGCCGCGAACCGACGATTCGGCGTCAGTGTCGGTTTGCATGCGGGCAAGCCCGGGACCACGCCGCTCGCCGAGGTCGCGGGGAAGGCGCGGCCGGCGGACGCGGGACTCTTGGACCTCGCGCGAATCTTGGCGACGTGAGGCCGGGCACGGCATATTGGCGAAGGAGGCGACGATGTGGCTCAAAGATGTATGCACTCTCGATGTGGTGTGTTGTCGCGCCGAGACGCGGGCGGTCGATGCGGCGCGGCTGATGCGGCATCGGCACGTCGGCGATCTGGTCGTCGTCGACGACCCGGACGAGACGCGCATCCCGCTCGGCATCGTCACCGACCGTGACTTGGCCGTCGAAGTGCTCGGCAACGGCCTCGACCCCGCGGAGACGACGGTCGGCTCGTTGATGCGCCATCCGGTCGTCATCGCGAATGAGTCGGAGGATACCAGCCAGCTGCTCGAACGCATGCGGGCGCACGGCGTGCGGCGGGTGCCCGTGGTCGACGACCGCGGCGGCGTGGTCGGGATCGTCACGCTCGACGACGTCCTGAAGCATCTCGTCGACGAGGCCGGCGCTCTGCTCGAGATCATGGACCGAGGGCGCAAGCGCGAACAGCTCGCGCGGCGGTAGCACGCCCGCACCGGAGTCGCCCGCCGCGCAGGACGCAGGTTGCAGCCATGCTAAGCTCGCCGGTGCCGAATCGCCGCGAGGCGGCCCGGCCGCGGCGGGCGGCACTCGCCCATCGATACTCGATTACGACACCGAGAGCGAACTATGACGGATCGTTTGACGCCCCTATTGGCCGAACGCCCCTGGCTGCTCGCCGACGGCGCCATCGGCAGCAACCTATTCGACCGCGGCTTGACCTCGGGTGACGCGCCGGAGCTCTGGAACGTCGAGCATCCGCAGAAAGGTCGCCGAGCTGCACCGCAATTTCATCGCGGCCGGCGCCGACATCATTTTGACGAACAGCTTCGGCGGCACGCGGCATCGCTTGAAGCTCCACAATGCCGAGGGCCGAGTCGCCGAGCTGAACGAGACGGCAGCGCGGATCGCGCGTGGGCGAGGCGGACCGCGCCGGCCGCACCGTACTCGTCGGCGGGAGCATGGGTCCGACCGGCGAAATACTCGAGCCGCTGGGTCCGCTCGCGGCGGAAACGGCGGCCGAATCGTTCGCCGAACAGGCCGAAGCGCTCGCGCGCGGCGGCGCGGATATCCTGTGGATCGAGACGATGTCCTCGGTCGCGGAGACGGAGGCCGCTATCGCCGGCGCGCGGCGCACGGGCTTGCCGGTGGTCACCACCTTGAGCTTCGACACCAACGGCCGCACGATGATGGGCGTGACGCCCGCGGATCTGGCGGGTCTGTGCCAGCGGCATCACCTCGCGGCCTGCGGCAGCAATTGCGGCGTCGGCGCCGCCGAAGTCGTCGCCTCGATCGTCAATCTCGCCGCCGCGGCGGACCCCGATGCCGTGCTCGTCGCCAAGGCGAACTGCGGTGTCCCGCAGTTCGTCGACGGGGTGATTCGCTTCAACGGCACGCCGCAGTTGATGGCCGAATACGCGCGGTTGTCGCTGGACGCGGGCGCCCGGATCATCGGCGGCTGTTGCGGCACCACCCCGGAGCATCTTGCGCACGATGCGCGCGGCGCTCGAAAGCCACGCAGCGTGGGCCGAAGCCGGATCTTGCGTCGATCGAATCGCGTCTCGGCGGCATTTCCATGGGCGCGACCGCGCAATTGCGCGGCGAGCTCGATCGGCAAGCGGGCGCCGCGCCCGGCGCGGTCGGGCGGCGTACGCTGCGGCGCCGTGGCTCGCGCGCGGAAAATACTTGAGCGACGCGACGGTGCAGCCGCGCGGCGCGCTGCTGCGTGTGCTCGGCAAGGCGTTCGCCGTTTCGGTCGCGATCGGCACGACGATCGGCGGCGGCATCCTCTACACGCCGGGGAAAATCGCCGCCTTGTTGCCGAACCATGCGGCTTATCTCGGCGTGTGGGCGCTCGGCGGCTTGAACGCCCTGCTCGGCGCGACGGTATTCGCCGAACTCGGCGCGATGATTCCCCGCAGCGGCGGGCCGTACCCGTTTGCGCGGCGCGCGCTCGGTGAATACGCGGGGTTCTTCGTCGGCTATACCCAGTGGGTCCTGGACTGCGCGGCGAACGCCGCGCTCATGCTGCTGATCGGCGAGTACACCGCGGAACTCGCGCCGGCACTTGGCGCAAATGCCGAAGCCCTCGCGTTCGGCGTGCTGCTGGCGCTGTCGGCATGGAATCTTCGCGGCGTGCGCGCGGGCGGGAGATTTCAGATCGCGACGACGGTTGCGAAGTCGCTCGCGCTCGGTGCGATCGCCGTCGCCGCGTTTCTGCACCCCGCGGCGCCCGTGGCGGCTGCGGCCGTCACCGCCGGCCGGTCTCGGCTGGGCCGTCGCGCTCGTGCTCGCGATGCAGGGCGTGATCTTCACCTACGACAGCTATTACGCGCCGATATTCTTCGGCGAGGAAGTGCGCGATCCGGGCCGCGAGATCCCGCGCGCGATTTTTCGCGGACTCGCCGTCATCATTCCGATCTACCTCGTGCTGAATGCCGCGTTTCTGCGCGTGCTGCCGATCGCGCAAATGGCCAACGAACCATTCGTCGGCGGCGCGGCCGCGCGGGTCCTGTTCGGCGCGCACGGCGATGCGATCATCCGCGTGATCGTCGTCGTTTCCGTGCTGGGCACGTGCAACGCGCTCGTGCTGATGACCGCGCGCTTGCTGCTCGCGATGGGCCGCGACGGGCTGTTCGCGCGCCAGGCCGTGCGGGTCAACGCGGGCGGCACGCCGACGGTCGCGCTGTTGCTGAGCACGTTCGTCACCGCGGCGTTCATCGCCTCGGGCACGTTCAACGCGGTTCTGGGCGTCGTTTCGCTGCTGATGGCGATCAATTATCTTCTTGTGTATCTCTCGATGATCGTGCTGCGCCGGCGTGAGCCGGATGCCCCGCGTCCGTACCGCGCCTGGGGGTATCCCTGGACGGCCGCCGCAGCGATCTTGATCGGCGTGGTATTCGTCATCGGCGTCGCGCTGAACGATCGCCGGAACAGCGCGATCGCGCTCGTATTGTTGGCGGCGAGCTATCCTCTCTACCGCGGCACACGGCGTTTGTTCCAGCCGGTGCCGGGACGATAGGCCGGCGAGGAGGGCGCCGCGTTCGCGCCCGCGAGTCGGGCCTTCAGCCCAAGTGTCCGCTCTTGCGGTAAATGAGCGCGCCGTCCCGGCTCGAAAGCGCCGTGGTGCTGCCCGGCGGCAGGCGCAGCCAGGCGCCTTCGCCCCTCGCCACGCCGTCGAGCGCGAGGTCACCTTTGACGACGAACAGTTCGACGCCGTGCGGCCAGGTTTCGGCCTCGCCGGCGTGGCCGGCCGCGAGGCGCAGCATGTCGACGCGCTCCCACGGCGCATCGAACAACAAGGCTTGCGCGCGACCGTCCCCCAGGTCCCGCCAGAGCGAAGGATCACGCGTGTCGCGACGCATGGAGGCGTGTTCCTCGGGCGGCATCTGGCGCAGCTTCACCAGGATCACCGCGCCGGGATCGCTGCGCGGCGTGTGACGCGATCCGGGCGCGTTGCGCACGTAAAAGCCCGTCGGAAAATCGCCGGTCTCGTCGGAAAACACCCCTTCCAGCACGAGGAACTCCTCGCCCGCGCCGTGCGTGTGCGGTGAAAAGGCGGAGCCGGGCGCGTAGCGAACCACGGAGGTCGCGCGCGCAACTTCATCGCCGTCTCGCTCGAGCATGCGGCGTTCCACACCCGCCATCGGCGAGGCGACCCAGGCGATCGCGGCGCTGTCGACCGCGGCCGGTCGGGATAGGTCTGCATTCAACTGCATGAGGGGGCGCAATCACGGTGGATGTCGATCGGGCGCCGCGCAGTGTCCGACAGATCGCAAGCGGCGGCAAGATTCGAGGCGCGGCGCAATCGGCCATAGCGGCGCGCCACCCCGCTTGACGATACGAATGACGAACCATTATCATTCGCATATAGTCGACGGAGGTCAGCATGAAGTCGTTCCTCGCCAGCATCGCACTGCTCGTGCTCGGCGCCGCGGTCGCCGCGGCGGGCGACATTCCCGAATACACGCTCGTGATCAAGACACCACGTCTACGAGCCCGGCTCGCTCAAGGTTGCCGCCGGCACGCGATTCAAGATTCGCGTCGTCAACGAGGACGCAAGTCCCGAGGAGTTCGAAAGTACCGACTTCAACCGGGAAGCCGTCGTCCTGCCGAAGCGCAGCATCGTCGTCTACGTCGGTCCTCTGCGTGCCGGGACGTACCGCTTCTTCGGCGATTTTCACCGCGACACGGCCAATGGCCGGCTGATCGTGGAGTAGACCGATGCCGGCCGTCGCATTGCTCGTATTCCGGGAAGTGCTCGAGGCGGCGCTGATCGTCTCCGTCGTCTGCGCGGCGACGCGCGGCGTGCCGCAGCGGGGCGCGTTCGTCGCCGGAGGCATCGGCGTCGGGGTGGCAGGCGCCGTTCTCGTCGCGCTCGGCGCGGGCTTCATCGCCGATCTCGCGAGCGGCGCGGGACAGAATCTGTTCAACGCCGGCGTGCTCCTGGCCGCGGTCGCGATGATCGGCTGGCACGTGGTGTGGATGTCGGCTCACGGCCGCGAGTTGAGCGCGGAAAATGCAGGCGCTCGGCGGTGCCGTCAAAATCGGCGCCAGCTCATTGCGCGTGCTTGCTCGCCGTCGTCGCGCTCGCGGTGCTGCGCGAAGGCTCCGAGATCGTGCTGTTTCTCTACGGCATGGCGGCCGGCGGCGTCGGCGTCGCCGGCGAGGCCGCGGGCATCGCGCTCGGCGTCGGCGGCGGCGCGCTCTTGGGCGTCGCGCTCTATTTCGGCCTCTTGCGCGTACCGCTCAAGCATTTCTTCGGCGTGACCAACGGGTTGTTGACGTTGTTGGCCGCGGGACTCGCGGCCACCGCCGCGGGCTTTCTCGTCGAGAGCGGCTGGTTGCCCGCCTGGGGCGGTCAGCTCTGGAACACGTCGCGCCTGGTGGCGGACGACTCCCTGGCGGGTCGAACCCTCGGGATTCTGCTCGGCTACAAGGCGCGTCCCGAGGGGATTCAGGTCGTCTTCTATCTGGCGACGCTCGTGGCACTCGTCGCACTCGCCGCGCTCGCACGCCGTGGCCTCGTGCGGGGCTCCGGCGCGCGCGGCGCCATCGCCGGCGGTGCCATCGTGCCCGCGGTCGCCGCCGCGGCCGTCGGTATCATGCTCATCGCCGCCGCGCGTCCCGCTGCGGCGGACGATTTCGTCGTCTATTCGCCGTACGTCACCGCGACACAGAACGAAATCGAAGTGCGCGGCTATCGCGTCGAGGATGCGCGCGCCGGTATTCGCGGCGCCGCCGCCGCGGAACTCTCGATTTCCCGCGGCATGAACGCGTGGTGGCAGCCGGAGATCTATCTCGTACGCTACCAGCGGTCTGCCGGCGGCGGCGGGCTTCAGGGCTACGAGTTCGAGAACAGGCTCCAACTCACGCCGCCCGGCAAATATCCCGCGGACGTGGGATTTCTCGCATCCTACGAACACAACACGGCCGCGCGCACGAGCGACGCGGTCGAGTTCGGACCCTTGCTCGCGGCCAAGGCGGGGCGATTCGCGCATACCGTCAATTTGATCTGGGAAAAGGAAGTCGGCGCGGGCGCCGGGCGCAAGTACGAGTTTCGCTACAGCTATAGCGCAACCTATGCCGTCTCCACGCGCCTGCGCCCCGGCTTGGAGGCATACGGCCGCCCCGCCGACCACGCCTATCAGGCGGGTCCGATCCTCGCCGGCGAATGGCATTTGCCGCGCACCTTCAGCAACCTCGAATACCGCGTGGGCGTGGTGCTCGGACTGAACGCGGCGGCGCCACGGCATACGTGGCTCGCACGTTTGGAGTACGAGTTCTTTTGAAGTCGGCGTCGCGCAAATGTCCGGGCGGGACGCACGGGCTTACGGGGGCGGCGTACGCCGATTCTTGGCTGTTGCGCGGCAGCAACCGTCTTGACACCCGCGCGCCAGGTTCCTACAATCGCCGGCCTTTGTCGCCGGGCAGTTCATCCCGCGTCAGATTGTATGTATCACTTCGAGCCGCCTTTTTGGGGACGGCTCTCAAAGGCATTGGCTCCTTAAAAGGTATTTATGGCGACGACGACTCAGTTGATCCGTACCGGCCGCAACGAACCGGCGTGGAAATCCAAGGTGCCGGCACTCGCGGCATCTCCGCAAAAGCGCGGGGTGTGCACGCGTGTGTACACGACGACGCCGAAGAAGCCGAACTCGGCGCTGCGCAAAGTCTGCCGCGTGCGGTTGACGAACGGCTACGAAGTGTCGAGCTACATCGGTGGCGAAGGCCACAACCTGCAAGAGCACTCGGTGGTGTTGATCCGCGGCGGCCGCGTCAAGGATCTCCCGGGCGTTCGCTATCACACGGTGCGCGGCGCGCTCGATTGTGCCGGCGTCAACGATCGGCGCCAGGGCCGTTCGAAATACGGCGCGAAGCGCCCCAAGAAATGACCGAGAAATAGAGAAGACCTATGTCCCGCAGAGCAGCAGCACCGCATCGCACGATTCTTCCGGATCCGAAGTTCGGCAACGACATGTTGGCCAAGTTCATCAACATGGTCATGGAGCGCGGCAAGAAGTCCGTCGCCGAAAAGATCGTCTATGGCGCGATCGACCGCATCGGCGACAAGACCGGCCGCGCGGGCGGCGAGGCGATTGCCGTATTGCAGCAGGCGCTGGACAACGTCAAGCCCGTCGTCGAAGTCAAATCGCGCCGCGTCGGCGGCGCGACGTATCAAGTCCCCGTCGAGGTTCGCGCGAACCGCCGCCAGACGCTGGCGATGCGCTGGGTCATCGAGGCTGCGACCGATCGCAGCGAGAAATCGATGGCGCACCGGCTTGCCGCCGAACTGATGGAAGCGTCCGAGAATCGCGGCGCGGCCGTGCGCAAGCGCGAAGACACGCACCGCATGGCCGAAGCCAACAAGGCGTTCGCGCACTATCGGTGGTGAGGTCGGTCGGGCGGCGCAGGCCGTCCGGACGCCGCGACCGGGGCTCGACAGCTAAAGGACAATGACCGTGGCACGTACGACGCCCATTGAGCGCTACCGAAATATCGGTATTTCCGCGCACATCGACGCCGGCAAGACCACGGCCACCGAACGCATCCTGTTCTATACCGGCGTTTCCCACAAGATCGGCGAAGTCCACGACGGCGCCGCCGTCATGGATTACATGGAACAGGAGCAGGAACGCGGCATCACGATCACCGCGGCGGCGACGACTTGCTTCTGGAAGGGCATGGACAAGAGCTTTCCGGAACATCGCATCAACATCATCGATACGCCGGGGCACGTCGACTTCACGATCGAAGTGGAGCGGAGCCTGCGCGTGCTGGACTCGGCCGTCGCGGTGTACTGTGCGGTGTCCGGCGTTCAGCCGCAGTCCGAAACCGTGTGGCGCCAGATGAACAAGTACGGCGTGCCGCGCGTCGCCTTCGTCAACAAGATGGACCGTGCCGGCGCGAATTTCTTGCGCTGCGTCGAACAGATCAAGACGCGACTGCGCGGCAACCCGGTTCCCATCCAGTTGCCGATCGGCGCCGAGGACGGATTCCAGGGCGTCGTCGATCTCGTGAAGATGAAATCCATCTGGTGGGACGACGCGACCCAGGGCATGAAATTCGAATACCGCGACGTGCCGGCGCAGATGCGCAAGGACTGCGAGGAATGGCGCGCCAAGATGATCGAGGCCGCGGCGGAAGGCGTCGAGGAACTCCTCAACAAGTATTTGGAGACCGGAGATCTCAGCGACGCCGAGATCAAGCGGGGCTTGCGCGCGCGCGCGCTGAAGAACGAGATCTGCCTGGTGACCTGCGGTTCGGCGTTCAAGAACAAGGGCGTGCAGGCGGTGCTCGACGCGATCGTCGACTACATGCCATCGCCGGTCGAGGTGCCGCCGGTCAAGGGCCAGAGCGAGAGCGGCGAGCCGATGACGCGGCACGCCGATGACGACGAGCCGTTCTCGGCGCTCGGCCTTCAAGATTCTCAACGACCCGTTCGTCGGCAACCTGACGTTCTTCCGCGTGTATTCCGGCACGCTGAACTCCGGCGACCAGGTGTTCGTGCCGAACAAGAACCGCAACGAGCGCATCGGGCGCCTTCTGCAGATGCACGCGAGCGATCGTTCCGAGATCAAGGAAGTGCGCGCCGGCGACATCGCGGCGGCCGTCGGCCTCAAGGACGTCACCACGGGCGACACCCTGTGCGATCCGGGACAAGGTCATCGTTCTCGAGAAGATGGAATTCCCGGATCCCGTGATTTCGGTCGCGGTCGAGCCGAAGACCAAGGTCGACCAGGAGAAGATGGGGCTCGCGCTGCAGCGCCTGGCGAAGGAAGACCCCTCGTTCCGCGTGCACACCGACCAGGAGTCCGGCCAGACGATCATTTCGGGCATGGGCGAATTGCACCTCGAGATCATCGTCGACCGCATGAAGCGCGAGTTCAAGGTCGAAGCGAACGTCGGCAAGCCGCAGGTCGCCTACCGCGAGACGATCCGCGCGAAAGTGGAATCCGAAGGCAAGTTCGTGCGCCAGTCGGGCGGCCGCGGCCAGTACGGCCACGTGTGGCTGCGGCTCGAACCGCTGGAGCCGGGCAAGGGCTACGAGTTCGTCAACGCGATCGTCGGCGGCGCGGTGCCGCGCGAGTTCATTCCGGCCGTCGACAAGGGCGTGCGGGAAGCGGTGCAGACCGGCGTCATCGCGGGCTACCCGATCGTGGACGTCAAGGTGACGGTATACGACGGCTCGTACCATGACGTCGACTCGAACGAAATGGCGTTCAAGATCGCGGGCTCGATGGGCTTCAAGGAAGGCTTTCGCAAGGCGAAGCCCGTTCTTCTCGAGCCGATCATGAAGGTCGAGGTCGTAACGCCGGAGGATTATTACGGCGACATCGTCGGCGACCTGAATCGCCGCCGCGGCCAGATCGTCGGCATGGAGGATTCGCCGTCCGGCAAGGTGGTGACCGCCGAGGTGCCGCTCGCCGAGATGTTCCAATACTCGACGGCCATGCGCTCGATGAGCCAGGGCCGCGCGAACTACACGATGGAGTTCGCCAAGTACATGGAAGTGCCGAGCAATGTCGCCGAAGCGGTCATGAAGAAAGCTTCGTAATTCCACAACGCCTACATTTTCAAATTCAAGAGGTATTTGCCGTGTCGAAGGGGAAGTTTGAGCGAACTAAGCCGCACGTGAACGTGGGGACGATTGGGCATGTGGACCATGGCAAGACGACCTTGACGGCGGCGCTGACGAAGGTGATGGCGGAGAAGTTTGGCGGCGAGTTCAAGGCGTACGACCAGATCGACAAGGCGCCGGAAGAGCGTGCGCGCGGCATCACGATTGCGACGGCGCACGTGGAGTACCAGAGCGAGAACCGGCACTACGCGCACGTCGACTGCCCCGGGCACGCGGACTACGTGAAGAACATGATCACGGGCGCGGCGCAGATGGACGGAGCGATTTTGGTGGTATCGGCGGCGGACGGGCCGATGCCGCAGACGCGCGAGCACATACTGCTGGCGCGGCAGGTGGGCGTGCCGTACATCGTGGTGTTTTTGAACAAAGCGGACATGGTGGACGACGCGGAGCTATTGGAGCTGGTGGAGCTCGAGGTGCGGGATCTGCTGACGATGTACAAGTTTCCCGGGGACAAGACGCCGATCATCACGGGTTCGGCGCTGAAGGCGCTGGAAGGGGATCAGAGCGAGATTGGGGTGCCGGCGGTGCTGAAGCTGGTGCAGGCGCTGGATGACTACATACCGGTGCCGAAGCGGGCGGTGGACGGTGCGTTTTTGATGCCGGTCGAGGACGTATTTTCGATTGCGGGTCGCGGCACGGTGGTCACGGGGCGCATCGAGCGCGGGATCGTGAAGGTGAACGACGAAGTGGAGATCGTCGGGATACGGCCGACGACGAAGACGACGTGCACCGGGGTGGAGATGTTCCGCAAGCTGCTGGACGAAGGCCAGGCAGGGGACAACGTCGGGGTGCTGCTGCGCGGCACGAAGCGTGAAGAGGTGGAGCGCGGCCAGGTGCTGTGCAAGCCGGGCAGCATCAACCCGCACACGAAGTTCGAGGCGGAAGTGTACGTGCTGACGAAAGAGGAAGGCGGGCGGCACACGCCGTTTTTCAAGGGCTACCGGCCGCAGTTTTACTTCCGCACGACGGACGTGACGGGAGCGGTGGAGTTGCCGGAGGGCACCGAGATGGTGATGCCCGGGGACAACATCAAGATCGTGGTGGAATTGATAGCGCCGATCGCGATGGAGCAGGGGCTGCGCTTCGCGATTCGCGAAGGCGGCAAGACCGTCGGCGCCGGCGTCGTTGCCAAAGTGATTGCTTAGGAAACTATTTTATGGCCAACCAGAACATTCGTATCCGACTGAAGGCGTTCGATCATCGTTTGATCGACAAGTCGGCGCGTGAAATCGTCGACACGGCGAAGCGGACCGGCGCGACCGTCAAGGGCCCCGTGCCCCTGCCGATCAAGATGGAACGCTTCACCGTGCTGGTTTCGCCGCACGGCGACAAGGATGCGCGCGACCAATTCGAGATCCGCACGCACAAGCGCCTGATGGACATCCTCAATCCGACGGACAAGACCGTCGATGCGCTCATGAAGCTCGAGCTTCCGGCGGGCGTCGACGTGCAAATCAAGTTGAACTGAGGGCGGATTCGGGTATACTCCCGCGTCCCAATTTGAGAGGTCGGAGCGCGTGGGCGCCGACGCCGGTTTCCCGCCGAGGGGTTCCGGGGTCACGAGCATCCAAACCGCCGGCTGATTGCAAGCTAAGCGCGAGCTTTTAAGGCTCCCGCGCCATGAGGATCGACAATGACCATTGGTCTGGTTGGCCGCAAATGCGGCATGACCCGCGTATTCACCGACGCCGGCGTGACAGTGCCTGTCACGGTCATCGAGGCGTTGCCGAATCGCATCACTCAAGTCAAGAACGAGAAGACGGACGGCTACCGCGCCGTACAAGTGACCGTGGGCTCGCGCCGCGCGTCGCGGGTACCCAAGGCGCTCGCCGGCCATTTCGCGAAAGCGAACGTCGGCGCGGGCGCTGCGTCGCAAGAGTTTCGCCTGGCGCAAGGCGAAGGCGAGTCCTTGAGCGCGGGCGGCGAGTTGAAAGTCGACATGTTTGCCGCGGGCCAGATCGTCGACGTCACCGGAACGACGGTCGGCAAGGGCTTCGCGGGCACGATGAAGCGGCATAACTTCGCCGGCGGCATGAAGACGCACGGCAACTCGCTCTCGCACCGCGCTCCCGGCTCGATCGGCCAGCGCCAGACGCCGGGCCGCGTGTTCAAGGGCAAGCGCATGTCCGGCCACATGGGCGTGCGCAACCGTACGATCGAGAATCTCAGGGTCGTCGAGATCGATGTCGCCCGCAACCTGCTGTTGATCAGCGGCGCCGTGCCGGGATCCGAGGGCGGCCAAGTCGTCGTCAGGCCCTCGGTCAAGGCGCTTGCCCAGGAACGGCGCAAGCGATTGATGCCGAACAAGGCGCCGGCGGCCGCCGGTAAGGGCGCCCCCGCCGCGAAGAGCGCGGCCAAAGCCGAGAAGAAGTAACCGTCATGAAGCTCCAGCTGAAAAATGCGGCCGCGGCGAGCGAAATCCAGTTGTCGGATGTCGCCTTCGACCGGGCCTATAACGAGGCTCTCGTTCATCAAGTCGTGACCGCCTACATGGCCGGCGGTCGTGCCGGCACGAAAGCGCAAAAGTCGCGTGCGGAAGTGCGCGGCGGCGGCAAGAAGCCATGGAGCCAGAAGGGCACGGGCCAGGCGCGCGCCGGCTCCTCGCGCAGCCCGATCTGGGTCGGCGGCGGCCGGGCGTTCGCCGCGAAGCCGCGCGATTTCTCGCAAAAGGTCAACCGCAAGATGTATCGCGCGGCGATGCAATCCATGGTGTCCGAACTCGTGCGCCAGGACCGGCTCGTTCGCGGTCGAATCCCTGGACCTCGAGGCGCCGAAGACGAAGCTCCTGATCGGCAAGCTGGCCGAGCTCGGTCTGACGCGCGCGTTGATCCTCGTCGAGGCGTTCGAAGAGAAGCTCTTCCTCGCCGCCCGCAACGTCCCGCACGTGGATGTCATGGCGGTCGCGTCCCTCGACCCGGTGAGCTTGATCAAGCACGACAAGGTGGTGGCCACGGTCGGCGCGTTGAAGCTGCTGGATCAGGCGCCTCGGAGGCACTCATGAATAAAGAACAATTGATGACCGTGTTGATTCAGCCGCATGTCTCCGAAAAAGCGGCGACGCTCGGCGAAAAGGCGAATCAATACGTGTTTCGCGTGCGCGGCGACGCGTCCAAAGCCGACGTGAAGCAGGCGGTCGAGCTCATGTTCGAGGTCAAGGTCGAAGGCGTCAACCTCCTGAACAAGCCGGGCAAGACCCGAAAGTTCAAGAACGTCGCGGGCAAGCGCAACGGCTACAAGAAGGCGTATGTGCGCCTGCAGGCCGGGCAGACGATCGATCTCGGCGGCGGCGCGGCTAGTTAAGGGAACGCATCATGGCACTCATCAAAATGAAGCCGACCTCTCCGGGTGCGCGGTTCGTCGTCAAGGTCGACCGTTCGCATCTGCACAAGGGCGGCCCGCTCGATTCATTGACGACGAAGAAGAACCGCACCGGCGCGCGCAACCATTCCGGCCGGCAAACGACCCGCCATATCGGCGGCGGGCACAAGCAGCGGTATCGCATCGTCGACTTCAAGCGCGACAAGGACGGCGTGCCCGGCGTGGTCGAGCGGTTGGAGTACGATCCGAATCGAACCTCGCACCTGGCGCTGGTTCTCTACAAGGACGGCGAGCGCCGTTACATCCTCGCGCCGAAAGGCGTCAAGGCGGGCGATGAGATCCGTTCCGGCGCCGACGCACCGATCAAGGCGGGCAACGCCCTGCCGCTGCGCCACATTCCGGTCGGCAGCACGGTGCACAACATCGAACTCAAGATGGGCAAGGGCGGCCAGCTGGCGCGCAGCGCGGGTGGATCGGCGCAATTCGCGGCGCGCGAAGGGCTTTACGCGACGCTGCGCCTGAAGTCCGGCGAGATGCGCAAAGTGCACGTCGACTGCCGCGCGACGATCGGCGAGGTCGGCAACGACGAGCACAACCTGCGGGTATTCGGCAAGGCCGGCGCGGTTCGCTGGCTCGGCGTGCGCCCGACGGTTCGCGGCGTCGTCATGAACCCGGTCGACCACCCGCACGGTGGCGGCGAAGGCAAGTCCGGACAAGGCAACCCGCATCCGGTGAGCCCGTGGGGATTGCCGACGAAGGGCAAGAAGACGCGTAGCAACAAGCGCACGGACAGCATGATCGTGCAGCGCCGCAAGAACAAACGACTGTAGTCAACGACTGGAGATTCATCAGTGCCTCGTTCGCTAAAGAAAGGCCCATTCGTCGATCTGCACTTGGCCAAGAAAGTGCAAGTCGCCGGCCAGAAAAACGACCGCCGCCCGATCAAGACCTGGTCGCGCCGCTCGATGGTCATCCCCGACATGGTCGGTCTCACGATCGCCGTGCACAACGGTCGGCTGCACGTGCCGGTGCTGGTTTCGGAGAACATGGTGGGCCACAAGCTCGGCGAATTCGCGCCGACGCGCACTTTCAAGTCCCATTCCGGCGACAAGAAAGTGTCGGCGGCGGAGTAGATCTATGCAAACAAAGGCCATTTTACGCCACGCGCGCATCTCGCCGCAGAAATGCCGGCTGGTCGTGGACACGATCCGCGGCAAGTCGGCGACGCTCGCGGTGAACACGCTGAAGTTCATGCCGAAGAAGGGCGCGAAGATCGTCCTGAAGGTGTTGGATAGCGCGATCGCGAACGCTTACAACAACCACAACGCCGACGTCGATGATCTGAAGGTGACGCGGATCGAGGTCGATCCGGCGCCGGTGTTGAAGCGCTTTCACGCGCGCGCCAAGGGCCGCGGCGTGCAAATCGCGAAGCGCAACAGCCACATCCTGGTTCAAGTGTCCGACGGCAAGCGAGACGCCTAATGGGTCAAAAAGTAAATCCGATCGGCATTCGACTCGGCATCACGCGCGACTGGACGTCGAAGTGGTATGCGGGCCCGAAGACGTTTGCCTCGAACATACACACCGATTTCCTGGTCCGCCAGTATCTGGGCAAGAAGCTCGCCGACGCATCGGTCAGCCGCATCCACATCGAGCGTGCCGCGCGGCGCGCGAACATCACGATCCACACGGCGCGGCCGGGCATCGTGATCGGCAAGAAGGGCGAGGACATCGAGAAGCTCCGCGGCGCGGTGGCGAAGATTCTCGGCATGACCGTGCAGGACGTGCGGCTGAACATCGCCGAGATCCGCAAGCCCGAGCTCGACGCGAAGCTCGTCGCCGAAGGCATCGCGCAGCAGCTCGAAAAGCGCGTGATGTTCCGCCGCGCGATGAAGCGCGCGGTCACGAATACGATGCGCTCGGGCGCGCTCGGCATCAAGGTGCGCATTTCCGGCCGCCTGAACGGGTCCGAGATCGCGCGCACGGAGACCAATCGCGAGGGCCGCGTGCCGTTGCACACGTTCCGCGCGGACATCGACTACGGTCTCGCCGAAGCGCAGACGACGTACGGCGTCATCGGCATCAAGGTTTGGATTTTCAAGGGCGAAGTGTTCGATCGAGCCTGAGGCCGAGAACACGGAAGCGGAGGCCGAGGTGCAGAAGGCCGCTGAGGCCGCGGCGCCGGCCGCCGGTTGAACTAGGTAACGACACATGATGCAGCCGAAGCGGACCAAGTTCCGCAAACAGTTCAAGGGAAAGATCGCGGGCAGCGCGCAGCGCGGCAACTTCGTCGCGTTCGGCGAGTACGGCCTCAAGGCGACCGACCGCTGCCGCATGACGGCGCGCGAGATCGAGGCGGCGCGCCGGGCGATATCGCGCTACGTGAAGCGCGGCGGCCGGATCTGGATCCGGGTGTTCCCGGACGTGCCGATCACGCAGAAGCCGCTCGAAGTCCGCATGGGCAGCGGCAAGGGCAACGTCGAGTACTGGGTCGCGCACAGTGCGGCCCGGGAAAGTCCTGTTTGAAATGGAAGGCATCAGCGAGCAGATCGCGCGCGAGGCGTTTCGTCTCGCCGCCGCCAAGCTCTCGGTGTCGACCACATTCGTCAAGCGTCAGGTGCGTACATGAAGACGAAGGATTTGCGCGAGAAGAGCGCGAAGGATCTCGGCGAGGAGCTCCTCAAGCTGCGCCGCGAGCAGTTCAATCTGCGCATGGCGCGCGCGAGCGGCCAGCCCGCGAAGCCGGACCAATTTGCGAAGGCGCGCAAGAACGTTGCGCGCGTCAAGACCGTGCTCGCCCAGTTGAAGGCGGGTGAATCCAAGGCGAGCGGAGGCAAGGCCTGATGTCGACCGATACCGATATGACCACCAGTGCCGGCGCCGCGCAGGTTCCCGGACAGCGGCTGCTGACCGGCCGCGTGGTCAGCAACAAGATGGACAAGACGATCGCCGTTTCGGTCGAGCGGCTCGTGAAGCATCCGACGTACGGCAAGTACATCCGGCGCACGACCAAGCTCCTCGCGCACGACGAGAACAACGAGTGCAAGGAAGGCGATACGGTGTCGATCAAGCCGTGCCGGCCGATGTCGCGCCGCAAATCATGGGTTCTGGTGCGCGTCGTCGAGCGCGCCCAGGCCGAATAAGGGACCGCCATGATCCAACTCCGAACGATGTTGAATGTGGCCGACAACAGCGGCGCGAAGCAGCTGATGTGCATCAAGGTGCTCGGCGGCTCGAAGCGCCGGTACGCGGCCGTGGGCGACGTGATCAAGGTGAGCGTCAAGGACGCGATTCCGCGCGGCAAAGTGAAGAAGGGCGAGGTTTACGATGCCGTGGTCGTGCGCACTCGGCGGGGCGTGCGGCGCGCCGACGGCTCGCTGATCCGCTTCGACACCAATGCGGCAGTGCTGCTGACGAACAAGCTCGAGCCGATCGGAACGCGCATATTCGGGCCGGTGACGCGCGAGCTGCGCAACGTGCAGTTCATGAAAATCATCTCGCTCGCGCCTGAAGTTCTTTAATTGAGAGTGAGCCGATGAAAAAGATTCGCAAGGGCGACACGGTGATTTTGATCGCCGGCCGCGACAAGGGGCGCCGCGGCGCCGTCATCGAAGTGTTGGCCGACGACCGCGTCAGGGTCGAAGGCGTCAACATGACGAAGAAGCACCAGCGGCCGAACCCTCAGGCGGGCCAGCCGGGTGGAATCATCGAGCGCGAGGCGCCGCTGCACATTTCGAACGTGCAGCTGTACAACCCGTCCACCCAGAAGGGCGACCGGGCGGGGATCAAGGTATTGGACGGGGGCCGCAAGGTTCGCGTTTTCAAATCGAACGACGAAATGGTCGATACGAAGTAGAGCTTTAACTCAAGGCTCGAGAGACAACATATGGCAAGACTGCAGCAAACATACCGCGAGAAGATCGTGCCGGAGCTCAAGCGTAGCTTGGGGCTCGCGAACACGATGCAGGTGCCGCGGATATTGAAAATCACGGTCAACATGGGCGTGGGCGAAGCCGTGGCCGACAAGAAGGTCATGGACGCGGCGACCGCCGACATGGCGAAGATCACGGGGCAGAAGCCCGCCGTCACGAAGGCGAAGAAGTCCGTGGCGACGTTCAAGGTGCGCGACGGCCAGGCGATCGGCTGCAAAGTGACGCTGCGCGGCGCGCGCATGTACGAGTTCCTGGACCGCCTCGTGACCATCGCGATCCCGCGTATTCGCGATTTCCGCGGCATCAGCGCGCGCTCCTTCGACGGCCGCGGCAACTACAGCCTCGGCGTCAAGGAACAGATCATCTTCCCGGAAATCCAGTACGACCAGATCGATCAAATTCGCGGAATGGACATCACCATTTCCACGTCGGCCACGGACGACAAACACGGACGTGCGTTGCTCGAAGCTTTCAACTTTCCGTTTCGCAAGTAGGGTAGCCCATGGCAAAGACGAACATGCTCATGCGCGAGAAGCGCCGCCTCAAAGTCGCGAAGAAGTACGCGGCCAGGCGCGCCGAGCTCAAGGAGCTGATCCGCGACCCGAAGACCGGGCCGGAGGAGCGCGCCGACGCGCAGGCGGAGCTGCAGCGCCAACCGCGCGATGCGGGGGCGACGCGGCAGAGAAACCGCTGCTCGATCACCGGCCGTTCGCGCGGCGTTTACCGCAAGTTCGGACTCGCGCGCACGAAGCTGCGCGAAGCCGCGAACCGCGGCGAGATTCCGGGTCTTTCGAAGGCCAGTTGGTGAGGCGCGCACAATGAGCATGACTGATCCGATCGCCGATCTGTTGACCCGCATCCGCAATGCGCAGGCGGCCCGCAAGCCCACGGTGGGCGTCGGCGCCTCGAAATTGAAGACGGGCATCCTGAAGGTGTTGAAGGACGAAGGTTACATCGGCGGCTACAGCGTCGAGACGACCGGCGCCAAGACCACGCTGTCGATCGAGTTGAAGTACCACGACGGCCGTCCGGTCATCGACAGGATCGAGCGCATCAGCCGCCCGGGGCTGCGCATCTATCGCGGCAAGGACGAATTGCCGAAAGTGCTCGGCGGTCTCGGGGTCGCCGTGGTTTCGACGCCGCAAGGCATCATGACGGACCGTCAAGCGCGCGCCGCGGGCACGGGCGGCGAAGTACTGTTCGTAGTTCAATAAGATCCCAAGGTTAAGGCTGTCATCATGTCTCGAGTTGCAAAGAAACCGGTTGATCTGCCGCAGGGCGTCAGCGCCACGATCGCCGCCGACGCCGTGACGGTCAAGGGCGCGAAAGGCTCGCTGAAGCTCGCGCTGAAGAGCGGCATCAAGGTCGTGCAGCACGACCAGCATTTGGCCGTCGAGGCGGCGACCTCCGCGGAAGGGCTGAACGCGATCGCGGGCGCGACCCGCGCGCATCTGGCGAACATGGTCGTCGGCGTCACGAAGGGCTACGAGAAGAAGCTCGAACTCGTCGGCGTCGGCTATCGCGCCGCGGTCCAGGGCAAGGCCCTGAGCCTGACGCTCGGATATTCGCACCTGATCAATTATCCGATCCCCGAGGGTGTCGCGATCGAGACGCCGAGCCAGACCGAGATCGTCGTCAAGGGCATCGACCGCCAGCGCGTCGGCCAGACCGCCGCGGAGATTCGCGGCTTCCGCCCCCCGAGCCCTACAAGGGCAAGGGCGTTAAATATTCGGATGAGAAAATTTCGCTCAAGGAAGCGAAGAAGAAGTAGGCATATGAAACTAGACAAACGCGATACCCGCTTGCGCCGCGCGTTGCGGAGCCGGGTCAAGATCAAGGAGCTCGCGGCGATGCGCCTTTCGGTGCACCGCACGCCGCAGCATATTTACGCGCAAATCATCGCTCCCGAAGGCGACCGCGTGCTGGTGGCCGCGTCGACCCTGCAGAAGGACGTGCGCGGGGATCTGAAGACGACGGGCAACATCGAGGCCGCAAAGGCGGTCGGCCGCGCGATCGCGGAGCGCGCGCGCGCCAAGGGAATTTCGAAGGTCGCGTTCGACCGGTCCGGATTCATGTATCACGGGCGCGTCAAGGCGCTCGCAGATGCTGCGCGTGAATCGGGTCTCGAGTTTTAACTAAAGGGTCAAAGAGCGCTATGGCAAGAGTAGAAAAACCAATGTCCGGCGACGACCTGCTCGAGAAGTTGGTCGCCGTCAACCGCGTCGCGAAAGTCGTCAAGGGCGGCAAGCAATTCGGCTTCACCGCGCTGACCGTCGTCGGCGACGGCGCCGGGCGCGTGGGCTTCGGCTACGGCAAGGCCCGCGAGGTGCCGGTCGCGATTTCGAAGGCGATGATGCAGGCGCGCAAGAGCCTCGTGAACGTGTCCTTGAAGAACGACACCCTGTTCTATGCGGTCAAGGGCCGGCACGGAACCACGCGCGTCTACATGCAGCCCGCGGCGGACGGCACGGGCGTGATCGCCGGCGGCGGAATGCGCGCGGTGTTCGAATGCGCGGGCGTGCGCAACGTGCTCGCGAAGAGCTACGGATCGCGCAACCCGATCAACGTCGTGCGCGCGACGATGGACGCGCTCGCGAAGCTGCGCACGCCGGAAGACATCGCGGCCAAGCGCGGCAAGACCGTCGCTGAGATCGTGGACTGACGCCATGACCGAGAAATTCATCAAGGTCACGCTCGTCAAGAGCCTCGCCGGCCAATTGGCGAACATCCGCAATTCGGCGCGCGGTCTCGGTCTGCGCCGCATCGGGCATAGCGTCGTCGTCGCCGACACGCCGTCGAACCGCGGCATGATCGGCACCGCGACGCACATGCTCAAAGTAGAGCCTTCGTCGGGCTCGGAGAAACGCTAATGCGATTGAACACGATCAAGCCGGGCGCGGGTTCCAAGCGCCCGCATTTGCGCGTCGGCCGCGGCGCGTCCGCGGGCCAGGGCAAGACCTGCGGCCGCGGCGTCAAGGGCCAGCGCGCGCGCAAGGGCGGCTACCACAAGACGGGCTTCGAAGGCGGCCAGATGCCGCTGCAGCGCCGATTGCCGAAGATCGGATTCCGTTCCGCGATCAAGGCATCGCGCGCGGAGCTCACGCTCACGGACCTCATGCGCGTAGCCGATGCGGTGGTCACCCGCGAAGTGCTGATCGGCGCGAACCTGATTCCCGCGAACACCGAGATGGTCAAGATCATCCTCTCGGGCGCGGTGAGCAAGGCGTATACGATCAAGGGTCCGTCGATTGCGGCGACGAAGGGCGCCAAGGGCGCGATCGAAGCCGCCGGCGGCCGCTTCGAGGCTTGAGAGAGGCTCCCACGTGTCGACCAGCGCCAACGCAGTAGCTCAACTCGGGGACATGACCCGCTTCGCAGAGATGCGCAAGCGTCTCCTGTTCCTGTTGGGTGCGCTCATCGTGTACCGCATCGGCACGTTCATTCCGGTGCCGGGCATCGACGCCGCGCGGTTCGCGACCTTCTTCTCGACCCAGCAGGGCACGCTGCTCGGCGTGTTCAACATGTTTTCGGGCGGCGCCCTGCAGCGTTTCTCCATTTTCGCGCTGAACGTGATGCCGTACATAACGGCGTCGATCATCGTGCAAATGGCGTCCATGGTGTATCCGCCGTGGGCGCAGATCCGCAAGGACGGCGAGTCGGGGCGGCGCAAGCTCACGCAGTACACGCGCTACGGCACGGTTGGCCTCGCGGCGTTCCAAGGCTTCGGCGCGGCGCTCGCGATCCAGAACTCCGGCAGCCATTTGGTTCCCAATCCGGGAGGCCAGTTCCTGTTCGTCGCGACGATCTCGATCACGACCGGCACGATGTTCATCATGTGGCTCGGCGAGCAGATGACCGAGCGCGGCGTCGGCAACGGGATCACGATGATCATCGTCGCCGGCATCGTCGCGGGACTCCCGCGGGCGATCGGCAATACCTTGGAGATGGTGCGGTCCGGCGAGATGAACCCGCTGATCGTGCTCCTCATCATAGTCGTCGTCGTGCTCGTGACCTTGTTCTGCGTGTTCGTCGAGCAGGCGCAGCGCCGCATCCAGGTGAATTACGCCAAGCGCCAGGTCGGCCGGCGCATGATGCAGGGCCAGAGCACGCATCTGCCGTTCAAGCTCAACATGGCGGGCGTCATTCCGCCGATCTTCGCGTCGAGCCTGCTCGTGTTTCCGGCGACGATCGCGCAGTTCTTCGGCAACAGCCCGAACCCGAACGAGGCCCAGCGCATGCTGCAGAGGATCGCCGCGGTCCTGGGTTACGGCCAGCCGCTGCACGTGTTGCTGTACGCCTTGCTGATCATCGGCCTGTCGTTCTTCTATGTCGCCTTGGTCTACGATGCCCGCGATACCGCCGACAACCTGAAGAAGGCGGGCGCCTTCATCCCGGGAATCCGTCCCGGCCAGCAGACCGGCGAATACATCGATCGGGTCCTGACGCGGCTGACGCTGTGGGGCGGCCTGTACATCATGGCCGTCTGCTTGTTGCCGGAAATCCTGCGCATGGCGAATCCCTCGATTCCATTCCAGTTCGGCGGTACGTCCCTGCTGATCATCGTCGTCGGCGTCATGGATTTCGTGGCGCAGGCCTATTCGCACATGATGTCGCACCAATACGAGGGCCTGATGAAGAAGGCCAGCCTACGGGGCATCGGGAGTAAGAAATGAAAGTTCGTCCTTCGGTCAAGAAGATCTGCAAGAACTGCAAAGTGGTGCGGCGTCGCCGCATCGTCTACGTGATTTGCAGCGACCAGCGCCACAAACAGCGTCAGGGCTGATTTCGGGCGCACGGGGCGGTCGTCGTTAGGTTGTTGAATAGAGACTTTTCTTATATACTTGCGCACTTTTTTCGCGTGCGCTTAGCGGAGAAATAGATGGCGCGTATCGCCGGCATCAATATCCCGATGAACAAGCATGTCGTCATCGGCTTGACCCATATTTTCGGCATTGGCAACCGTCGCGCGTCGCTGATCTGCGATGCGGCCGGCGTCAAGCACAGCGTCAAGGTGAAGGATCTGACCGACGCGGAAGTGGCGTCGCTGCGCTCCCAGGTCGCCAAGTTCGCCGTCGAGGGCGATTTGCGGCGCGAGGTGTCGATGAACATCAAGCGCCTGATGGACCTCGGCTGCTACCGCGGCATCCGCCATCGCAAGGGGCTGCCGCTGCGCGGACAGCGGACGAGAACGAACGCGCGAACCCGTAAAGGGCCGCGCAAACAGGCGGTCAAGATGAACGCACCGCCCGGCAAGGTATGAGGTAGACAGAGACAACCATGGCTGATCAGAAACAAAGCGCGGGTCAAGGCGGCGCCGGACAAGGCGCGAAACCCGCACGCAAGAAGGCGCGCAAGAATGTGCTGGACGCGATCGCGCACGTCCATGCCTCCTTCAACAACACGATCATCACGATCACCGACCGGCAGGGCAACACGCTCTCGTGGGCGACCTCGGGCGGCTGCGGATTCCGCGGTTCGCGCAAGTCGACTCCGTTCGCGGCGCAGGTCGCCGCCGAGAGGGCGGGCAATGCCGCGCAGGAACACGGCGTGAAGAACGTCGAAGTGCGCGTCATGGGGCCAGGCCCTGGGCGCGAGTCCGCCGTCCGCGCGCTGAACGGCTGCGGACTCAAGATCACGAACATCGAAGACGTGACTCCGATTCCGCACAATGGTTGCCGTCCGCCGAAAAAGCGTCGCGTCTAATCTCAAGGGTTTGTAATGGCTAAATATACCGGTCCGAAATGCAAACTGTCGCGTCGCGAAGGCACGGACTTGTTCCTGAAGAGCGGCGTCAAGCCGCTGGAATCCAAGTGCAAGCTCGAAGTGCCGCCGGGCGGCGTGAAGAGCGAGCGTAAGCAGAGGCTCTCCGAGTACGGTCTGCAGCTGCGCGAAAAGCAGAAGCTGCGCCGCATGTACGGCGTTCTCGAGCGCCAGTTCCGCAACTATTATCAAAAGGCCGCCGGCAGGCCCGGCGCGACCGGCGAAACTCTCCTGCAATTCCTCGAATGCAGGCTCGACAACGTCGTCTACCGCATGGGCTTCGCGGCGACGCGCGCCGAGGCGCGCCAGTTGGTGAGTCACAAGGGCGTGTCGGTCAACGACAAGCTCGTGAACATCGCCTCGTACCAGTGCAAGGCCGGCGACGTGATCAATTTGCGCGACCGGGCCAAGAAGCAGACTCGCGTGCAGGCGGCCCTGACCGTCGCCGCGCAAGTCGGCTTTCCGGACTGGGTCGAAGTGGACGACAAGAAGATGTCGGGCGTCCTGAAGTCGGTTCCCGACCGCCAGGAAATCCTGCCGGACATCAACGAGAGCCTCGTCGTCGAGTTGTACTCCAAGTAACACGCAACGGCCCGATCGGCCCGGATGGGCGCGATCGGCCGAGTGTCCGCGATCAGTAAAGGTAGGTGGTATCCATGCAGGGATCGATCAATGAGTTTTTGAAGCCCCGGGTTGTCAAGGTACAGCCGGTTTCGCCGCGGCATGCGCGCATCGTGATCGAACCGTTCGAGCGCGGCTTCGGCCACACGCTCGGCAATGCATTGCGTCGCGTTCTGTTGTCCTCCTTACCCGGCGCAGCGATCACCGAGATCGAGATCGACGGCGTGCTCCACGAATACACGGCGATCGAAGGTGTCCAGGAAGACGTCGTCGACATCCTTCTGAATCTGAAGGCGGTCGCGATCCGCATGCATTCCCGCGACGTCGCGGAAATCCGGCTGCAGAAGAAGGGGCCGGGTCCGGTCACCGCCGGCGACATTTCCGGCGACCACGACGTCGAGATCCTGAATCCCGAACTCGTGATCGCGAACCTCACCAAGGCGGGCGAGCTGTCGATGTCGCTGAAGGTCGAGCGCGGGCGCGGCTATCGGCCGGCGGCTCAGCGGCTGGCCTTCGAGGAGCAATCGCGCGCGATCGGCCGCCTGCAGCTCGACGCTTCGTTCAGCCCGGTGCGCAAAGTCACCTACAACGTCGAGAGCGCGCGCGTCGAACAGCGTACGGACCTGGACAAGCTGATCCTGGACATCGAAACCAACGGTACGATCGATCCCGAGGAAGCCATTCGCCGCGCGGGCGGCATCCTCAAGGATCAATTGTCGGTGTTCGTCGATCTCCAAGGCCAGGACGAAATGACCTCGAAGGCGACGGAAACGCAGTTCGACCCGATTTTGTTGCGCCCGGTCGACGAGCTCGAGCTCACGGTGCGCAGTGCGAACTGCCTGAAGGCGGAGAACATCCATTACATCGGCGACCTCGTGCAGCGCACGGAAGTCGAGTTGCTGCGCACGCCGAACCTCGGCAAGAAGTCTCTGACCGAGATCAAAGAGGTGCTCGAGAGCCACGGCCTCACGCTCGGTATGCGCATCGACAACTGGCCGCCCCCGGGCTTGAAGCGCGACGATGAGCGCGACAGCATCTGATTTGCGAATTTAGGGTCTTCAAAAAATGCGTCATAGAAACAGCGGTCGTCAGTTATCGCGGAACTCTTCCCACCGGCATGCGCTTCTGCGCAACATGGCCGCGTCGTTGTTGCGTCACGAGACCATCCGCACGACCGTGCCGAAGGCGAAGGAATTGCGCCGCGTCGTCGAACCCTTGATCACGATGGCGAAAATCGACACGCAAGCGAAGCGTCGTTTGGCGCTCGCGCGGTTGCGCGACGTGACGGTCGTCGACAAGCTGTTCGGCGAGCTCGGGCCGCGCTTCAAGGCGCGCGCCGGCGGCTATACGCGGATCCTGAAAATGGAGCCGCGCCCGGGCGATTCCGCCGATATGGCGCTGATGCAGCTCGTCGAGGCGACGCCCGCTGCGGCGGTGAAGAGCGCGGATGAAGAAGCACCGGCGAAGCCAAAGCGGCGCAAGGCGAAAGCCGCGGCCTGATCGTTCCCGGCCGGATTCGTCCGGCCTGTTGGATGTTGCGCCGCCCTTTCGCCTCGTGCATGGAGAATTCGTTCTAGCGATCCAATAACTTCCAAAACCGAGGGACGGGCCAGCATGAGCATAGTCAGCGAGTTCAAAGAATTTGCGATGAAGGGGAACGTCGTCGACATGGCGGTGGGCGTCATCGTTGGTGTCGCATTCGGCAAGATCGTCTCTTCGCTCATCGCCGACGTGATCACGCCGGTCCTCGGCAAGTTGATCGGCGGTGTGAATTTCACGGATCTCGCGATCAGCCTCGGCGCGGACCCCAAAGGCGCGGCGGTGCTGGTCAAATACGGCGTATTCCTGCAGTCAATCTTCGATTTCCTGGTGATCGCGTTCGTGCTGTTCCTCGCGCTGCGCGGCATCAACAAGCTGAAGAAGCCGGCGCCGGCCGCGGCCGCCCCGCCGGCGGCTCCGTCGCGCCAGGAAGTGCTCCTCGAGGAGATTCGCGACGCCCTGCGCAACCAGCGCTGAGCGCGAGGCGATCAGGCGGAGGCGCTCAAGCGGGCGAATGCGTCGCGAGTGAGGTTTTCAGGGCTGGCGGCGGTCGTCACCACGTTGTCCTCGATGCGGATGCCGCCGAAGGGCTTGAGCGCCTCGACGACAGTCCAATCGATGTGCTCGCGGCGCGCGTCCGCGCGCGCGTTCGCGAGCAGCGAATCGATCCAATAGATTCCCGGTTCCACCGTGACGACGACGCCCGGTTCGAGGAGCCGCGTCAGGCGGAGGTACGGGTGCCCCTCGGGGCGCTTGCGCTCATGGCCGGAGGCGTCCGCGAGAACGCCGCCGACGTCGTGCACCTGGAGTCCGAGCAAGTGCCCGATTCCGTGCGGGAAGAACACGCTGGTGACGCCGCGCTCCATCGCCGCTTCGCCCGGCAGTTTGGTGAGCCCTGCGCGGTGCAACAGGTCGCCGAGGGTGCGGTGCGCCGACAGGTGTACCTCGCGGTAGTCCCGGCCGGGGACGATTTCGGCGCAGAGCGCGCGCTGCGCGCGATCGAGTTCGGCGACGAGGTCGGCGTAAGCGCCGGGCGCCGCGGCGTGGCTGCGCGTGATGTCGGCCGCGTAGCCGCGGTATTGGGCGCCGGCGTCGAGCAGAAACGAGCGCAGCGGCTGCGGCGTCGCGCGTTCGAGGCGCTGGTAATGCAAGATCGCGGCGTGCTCGTTGTAGGCGACGATGTTGTTGTACGGCATCTCCTCTTCGCGCAGCGAGCAGGCGTCGAGATACGCAAGATGTGCGCTGTATTCCGCTTTGCCGTTGCGAAAGGCCGAGAGCGCGGCGATGTGGCCGTGCGCCGCCAGTGCGCTCGCGCGCCGCATGCACTCGATTTCATACGCCGTCTTGACGGCGCGGTCGTAGTGCAGCCGCGTCAGCAGTTCCGGGGGATTGACCGACCCGCTCTCGGCATCGCCGAACGAATCGGGCGGGCCGATGAACGCGACTTTGCCGATCTTCGCCCAGTGGCCCGCGGCCTCCGCGCCGCTCTGGATAGGCACGATCTCCAGTTCCCGCGTCCAGGGCTCCTGCGGAATCGGCGACGCCTTGTGCCAATAGTCGTTGGGCTGATGAAACAGCAGCTTCGGCCGCTTGCCGGGGATGTGGATGAGCGCGCAGTGCGGATTGTCGATGACCGGCACCCAGGCTTTGAAATGGGGGTTCGGCTTGAACGGATATTCCTGGTCGTCGAGGAACTGGAGCGGCGCGCGCCCGGCATGAACCACCATGGCATCGAAGCCGGCGGCGGACAGCGCCCGATCGGCGCGCCGCATCGCGGTCTGCAGATGTTCGGGGTACAGTAGATCCAACCGCTCAGCGCTCACGTTTTCTCCGCTGGATTGCAGGGAAATTCCGATATTAAGAATACTTTAACTCAGAGTGGATCGCTCGCCGATTAACCCCGATATCGATCGGCTGCGTTAGCGGGGCGGAGTGCCGACTCGACCGGAAAAAGGATAGGAAAATAAGCGAAAACACTCTAAACTGGTCGGCGACATCTTGGTGAAGGCTCGGGACCTGCAAGTCCGCCTACGTGTTAAATCATTAAATATTCTGGGGTATCGATAGATGAAGACCAAACTAGTTCTTAGCGCGATTGCCGCCGCATTTGTTCTTTCCGCCTGCGGCAAGAAGGCGGAAGCGCCGGCTCCCGCCGCCGACACGACCACTTCGGCTCCGGCTCCGGCTGCCGATACGTCCGCTGCGCCCGCGAGCGATGCAGCGGCCGCTGCGAGCGCCGCCACCGATGCGACGGCGTCCGCTGCCTCGGCTGCTGCGCCTGACGCGTCTGCCCCGCCGAAGCAGTAAGACGATCAGTATCTGATCGTGCGGCCCGGGCGGACAGCCGATAGGCTCGTTCGCCCGGGCTTTGCCTTTTTGGAGGTAGGGAAACCGACAACGCAGTGTCCGTCAGTATTCGCGACTGCAAGTACTCGAAAAAGGACCGGCAGTGGATCCAGGACGTCTATGGCGAGTATCTGGACTCCTTATCCGACCTGAACACCGGTTTCTTTTCGGTCATTGGCGCGGACAATCCGCAAAAGGACGGCATTTTCGCGGATTGGTTCGCGAACGATCTCACGCACCCGCTGGTGATCTCCAGAGGGGCGGAGCCGGTGGGATTCGCGCTCGTCTCGCGTCCGCGGATGCCGACGGGCGGGGAAAAGGCGCCGGACTATCGGATGTCGGAGTTCTTCGTGCGCCAGCAATACCGGCGCAACGGCATCGGCCGCGACGCGGCGACGTTGATCTTCGACCGTTTCGCCGGCGAATGGGAGATCGTCGAATACCAGCGAAATCCCGGGTCGGTGCGGTTCTGGCGCAAGGTCCTCGCGGGGTATTGCCGCGGCCGCTATAGGGAACGGTCGGGAAACGGCGAGGTCCGCCAACGCTTCGTCAGTCAACCCAAGGCCACGCCCGAGCCTTGAGCGTCCGGGGCGGCCCTGAGGCGCCCGACCCAGGGTTTTCCTGACTCAAGAATTCCGCCCCGCGGCCGACTCATGCGGTTGTATTCCCATGACGACCGTGAGGATTAAGTTGAGTAACACAGAACCGCGAAATTCCTCCGACGCCGCCTTTGGATTCGTTCAGTCCCTGGCCGCGGAATTGTCCTCGGGTCACGTGGATTTGCCGTCCTTCCCGGAGGTCGCGATCCGCTTACGGCGCATCCTCACCGATCAGAATTCGAGCGTCGAGACCGTCGTGCGGGTCGTGGGATCCGAGCCCGCGCTTGCGGCGAGGCTCATGAAAATCGCCAATTCGGCGGCGCTCAATACCTCGGGAAAGCAGATAACGGACCTGCGCAGGGCGATCAACCGCATGGGCTACAACATGGTCCGCAGCGCGTCGATGTCGTTCGCCATGGCGCAGATACGCAACAAGAACGAACTTGCGGACGTCAAGCACTACCTGGACGAACTGTGGGAGCGCAGCACGCTCGTCGCGGCGTTCGCGTATGTGCTCGCGCGCACGAGCGCGCAAATCAATCCCGACGAGGCGATGCTCACGGGAATGATGCACGGCATCGGCAAGCTCTACGTGATCACGCGCGTCGTCAATCACCCGGAATTGTTCGCGAGCGCGGCCGCAGTCAATCAAATCATCGACGATTGGCACGCGCAGATCGGCAGGGCGATCATGGAAAACTGGGAATTCGCCGATGAGATGGTCGCGGCGGTCGCAGGCCAGGACGACCTGCAGCGCGACGGAGTCGAAGCCGCGGACCTGTGCGACATCGTCGCGGTGGCGAATCGGATGGCTTCGTTCGGCTCGGACATCGACGGATTGCGCCTGGCGATCGACGGCCTCGGCGCCGCGGCGCGCCTGCGCCTGAGCGACGAAAAAGTGAGGGTCGTCATGCACGACGGTGCGGCCGAGGTGGCGGCGCTGCGCAACGCGCTCGGCGCCTGAACGCGCCGCCGGGCGTCAATCCATGACGCGGCAGATCGCGTCGGCGAGATAGGCGACGTTCTGCGGGATCACGCCCGCGAGGTTCATGCGGCTGTCGGCCGTCATGTACACGTGATGTTCCTCGCGCAATCGGTCGACCGTCTGTGCGGATGCGCCGAGCAGGGAAAACATGCCCCTCTGGTCGCGCAGGAAGCCGAAGCCGTCGTCGCCCCGCAAGCGCCGCAGGTTGTCCGCGAGCAGCACGCGCATTTCCCGAATGCGGGTGCGCATCGCGGCGAGCTCCCGCATCCACAGCTCGCGCAGTTCCGGCGTGGCGAAGATATGCGCCGCGATCGCGGCCCCATGGTCCGGCGGCATGGAATAGATGCTGCGCGCGATTTGCAGCACGTGGCTCTTGACGGTCGCGGTGCGATTCTCGTCGCTGCCGACGACGATCAGCGCGCCGACGCGCTCGCGGTAAAGTCCCAAGTTCTTCGAGAACGACGTCGCGATCAGGCATTCCGGGACGCTCTCGGCGACGAGGCGCACGCCGGCGGCATCGGCATCGGCGTCCTCGCCGAATCCCTGGTAGGCGAGGTCGAGATAGGGCACCAGGCGCCGGCGCTGCAGAATCTCGACGACCGAGCGCCACGCGTCCGCCGGGAGATCCGCTCCGCTCGGGTTGTGGCAGCAGGCGTGGATCAAGACGACGTCGCCTTCCGGCGCCGCGCTCAAGTGTTCGAGCATCGCGTCGAGGCGCAGCCGGTGGGCCGCCGCGTCGTAGTATGGGTAGCGTACGAGCCGCAAGCCCGAACTGCCGAGCAGGGGCACGTGGTTGCCCCAGGTCGGATCGCTGACGTGAACCGCGACGCCGGGCGCCGCCGCGCGCACCAGTTCGGCGCCGACACGCAGGGCGCCGCAGCCCCCGGGCGCCTGCACGGTGACTGCGCGGCGATCGCGCACGGCCGGGTGCGCGGCGCCGAGCACGAATCCGGCCACGGCATCGTTGAATTCCGCGCGGCCGGCCGGCGCCACATAGGACTTCGTCGTTTGCGCGGCGAGCACGCTGCGCTCGGCGCGCCGCACGCAGTCGAGCACGGGCGTATTGCCGTCCGCATCCCGGAAGACGCCGACGCCGAGGTCGACTTTCAGCGGCGAGGGATCGGCACGGAATTTCGCCATGAGTCCGAGGATCGCGTCCTCGCTCAAGCGGGTCATGTTTTGGAACAACGTCTCGGCCCTTGGTTGACGGCAGGCCGCATTATAGTCGATGCGGGGATCCTCGAAATATTGTTAAGCTCGCAGCCCCGCTGTTGCGGAGAGAGGTTTTCGTGGACGACAGGGTCGAAGGCCGGCTGCGTGTTCTCGCGCTTTGCCTGCTCGTGTGCGCGTCGGCGCCCGCGGCACGAGCCGAGGCGCCGACCGGTTTTGCCCGCTGGCTCGATCCCGCGACCGCGCCGTTCATACCGGTGCCGGAAATCGACGTCGATCCGAACAGCGGCACGACGCTCGGCCTGATTCCGACCTGGCTGGTGACCGACGATAAATCGCAGATTCGCAAGATTATCGCGCCCGACGTCATCCATAACCCCAACTTCGGCTGGGGCGCGCGCGGCCGAATTTTTTCCTATCCGTCGGACGACACCCAGTGGTCGCTCGTCGCCGGCGCCAAAGAGCGCGTCGAGAGCGAATTCGACTACGAGTATCAGACGGGCCGATTGCGCAAATCACGCTGGTCGTTCTCGGCGAGCGTCATCTACGACCGCAGCGGCACGCCGCGGTTCTACGGCGTCGGCAACCGCTCGGCGATCATCGACGAGACGAATTACACCTTGCAGCAGAAATATGTGCAAACGACGTTGGGATGGAACCTGACGCACGCCTGGCAGATCTCCTACACGCTGCGCGCGCGCGCGGTCGCGGTTCAACCGGGATCTCTTGCCAAGATCGCCTCGATACAGACGCGGTTTCGAGGTTTGCTCGGGATCGGCTTGAATCACGAAATACTGAACCGCGTCGAGATCACTTACGACAGCCGCAACGACCCCACCGTGCCGACGGCCGGCGGCGCGTATGTCATCTTCGGCGGCGTCGCCGCGAGCAGGGGCATGTTCAACGATTCGCTCTACAGCGTCGCGGGATTCGACGCGCGCCATTTTTGGGCGGTTTCCCCGGACGCGACGATCGCGGGGCACGTCGCGCTGCGCTACATGCCGGGCGCGACGGACGTGCCCTTCTGGAGCCTGTCGAGCATCGGCGGCGACCGCAGCGTCCTCGGCGAGGAGCAGCCGCTGCGCGGCTATGGCGCGGGCCGCTTCTACGGGCGCAATTCCTTTTCCTCGAGCGTCGAGTACCGCCGCCGGGTACTCTCGCTCAACACCGTGGGAACTCACGTCGACATCGAGCTTGCGCCGTTCATCGACGTCGGCGAGGTGTTCGCGCATTCGCGCTCGTCGCCGATCGCGCACCTGCACCACGTCGAGGGGCTCGGGTTTCGCGGCATCGCGCGGCCGTTCGTCGTCGGCTACGTCGATATCGGCTACGGCAGCGAGGGCGCCGCCGTATTCACCGGCATCAACTACCCGTTTTGAGCGAACCGATGACCTCCCGTTTTCTCGCCCTGGGCTTTTTCGTCGGCAGGAACCCGCGCCGCGTGCTCATCGCCTGGGCGATCGCGATCGCCCTCGGCGCCTGGGGCGCGGCATTGTTTCCGGACGCATCGCTCGGGGGGACCTCCGGCCTGTCCGGCAGCGAATCCAAGCGCGTCGACGACGCGCTGCACACGGAGTTCCACAATCCGTTTCTCGATCCCCTGGTCGTCGCCGTTTCGACGCCAAAGCTCACCGTCGACGGCGCACCGCTCGTCGACTGGGAGCGGACGGCCGCGGCGGCGCTGAGAGAATTGCCCGAGGTGAGCGGGGTCGCCGATTACGCCGCGTCCCGGGATCCGAGCTTGCGCTCGACGGATGGCCATCAGTCGATGCTGCTCGTCGGCCTCAAGGCGACCGACGTCGCCGGACAACAAAGCGCCGTCGCCCGCGTGCGCGCCGCGATCGCGCCGTGGCGCGGGAAGCTCGCGCTGCTCGATCCGGCGGCGGTCGTTGCCGTTACCGGCGGGCCGGCGGCGGATTACGACATCAATACGGGCAGCGCCGAGGGCGGGGATCGCGCCGAAAAGCGCGCACTGCCGCTGACGCTGGTCATTCTCTTGCTCGCCTTCGGCACCGTGGTATCCGCGGTCTTGCCGTTCCTGATGGGCCTCGCCGCGACGATGGTCGCTCTCGGCGCCGCGTTCCTGCTCGCACGCCTGATGCCCGTCTCGAACCTCCTGGGCAATGTCGTCACGATGATCGGGCTTGCGGTCGGCATCGATTATTCGCTGCTGATGGTCAAGGATTTCCGCGAGCGGCTGAAAGGCTCGACCGTCGACGTTGCCGTCGCCGAAACGGTGGCCGAGGCGGGTACGACGATTTGCTGGTCGGGCAGCACGGTCGCGATCGGCTTGCTCGGCCTACTGTTCAGCCCGATTCTGGAGACCCGCAGCGTCGGCATCGGCGGTGCGCTGGTCGTGGTCGTCGCGGTGCTCGCCGCGCTGACCCTGCTGCCGGCGTGCCTGGCGCTGCTCGGCGGCAAGGTCGAGCGCTGGCCCATTGGTTTCGGCGCATTCAAGCGGGAAGGCGGCACGACGCTGTGGCGGCGCCTCGCCGCGTGGACCGTGCGCCGGCCTTTATCGAGTCTCGCGCTCGCCGGCGGCGCCGTGTTCATCCTGGCCTTGCCCGTCCTTGGCGCCGAGAGCGGATTCACGAACGAGCCGTGGTTCCTGCCGAAGAGCATGGAATCGCGGGTCGGCACCGATATATTGAGCCACATCCAGAGCGGCAACGCCGCGCTCGACCTGCGCATCGTCGTGCGGACGACCGACGGCGAGGCCTTGCTGACGCCGGCGCACGCTGCCGCGCTCGCCGCGTTCGCGTCGGCACTCGCGCGCGATCCACGGATCGCCTCGATCGTCTCACCGCTGTCGACTGCCGATGCCGCCGCCCGAGCGCTCTACTTGAGCCGCGACGGCCGCGCGGGACTCTTCGATCTGACACCGGCGGCTGCGCTGTCGGTGCCGCAAATCCAGGCGCTCGCGCGCAATCTCGCGAGACTGCGGCCGTCGGGGCCTTTCTCGGTGACCGTCGGCGGCGCGCCGGTCTACTACAACGAATTCAGCGAGTACATGTGGAAGAGCTTCCCGAAGGTCTTCGGCTTCGTCATTGTGGCGACTCTCGTCCTGCTGTTCGCCGCGTTTCGCTCCTATGTGTTGCCGGTCAAGGCTGTCGTCGCGAATCTTCTCGCGATTCTCGCCGGCTATGGCGCCGTCGTCGCGGTATTCCAATTCGGCTGGTTCGCGTCTCTCGTCGGCCTCGAGCGGCCGTTCAGTTCGATCGCGTTGGAAGTGCCGATGATGATTTTTTGCCTCAGTTTCGGCCTGTCGATGGACTACGAGCTGTTCTTGCTGTTCCGCATCCGGCGGGAATATCTCGTGCACGGCGACAACGACCGCGCGACGATAGAGGGCCTCGCGGCGGTCGCGCCGGTGATCACGGGGGCCGGCTTGATCATGGCCGTCGTGTTCGGTGCATTCGCGGCCGCGGAGCTGCCTGCGCTGAAAATGATCGGCGTCGGCTTGTGCGTAGCGGTACTCGTCGATGCGAGCCTGATCCGCGGCGTCATCGTGCCCGCCTTCATGAGCGTCGCGGGGCGCTGGAATTGGTATCCGGGCGTGCGGCGCCCCCCCCGTCTCCAATAAAAGACACTGTGAGGATGAGCGGCCGGGGCGCTACCGTATAGACTCCCGCTACGGCGAACACATCGAAGCATTCACATCGAGGGAGATCGAGACCATGGCGCTTTGGAAAGAGACCCCGCCCGGCTCCGCCGGCACCCCAGTCACCCCAATCACCCCAACCACCCCCAGCGCGGCGCCGCCCGACCGGCATCCGGCGGATGCGGCAGCGACGAGCGTATTGCGCCGGCCCGCGCCTCGCGCCGAAGGCGGAGATTCGGTGATCGCGGCCAACCTGAACATCGAGGGCAAGATCGAGGGCTCCGGCAACGTGCGGATGGCAGGCCGATTCAAGGGTGACGTGCGCATCGACGGCAACTTCAACATCGAGGCGGGCGCCACTCTGACCGGTCAGGTCCTCGCCGCGGTCGTCGTGGTCGGCGGCGAGCTGCAGGGGAACATCGAATCGGCGAAGCGCGTCGACGTTCTCGAGGGCGGCGTCATCGTCGGCGACGTCAAAGCCGGGTCGATCACGGTCGCCGCGGGTTCCCGGATGCGGGGACACGTGGAATTCGGCTGGGACGACGACAAGGTCTCGAAGATCGAACACGGCCGCGCGGGTGACGGCAAATAGCGATGAGCGCCGCTCGTCAGGGGTCGATCGGCGCGACGCGAGTCTGTCCGCATTGCAAGGCGACGGTTCTTGCGAGCGCCAGCATTTGTCCCGGGTGCCAGCATCACCTGCGATTCAACGTCGCCGCGGCGGAGCAGCAACCCACCGGCCACCCGGCGATGCGGGTCGAAGGCACGATCGCTCACGCGGGTGCCGAAGCCTGCGAATATTGCGTCGTCGTGTCGGTCTCGAATCAGCATGGCGAGAAGATTTCGCGCCAGGTGGTCGGCGTGGGCGTCATTGCGCCCGGCGAGCGCCACAGCTACAGCTTCTCCGTCGACGTCATCCCCGCGCGGCCGGGACCGGACCGTAAGCCGGGACCCGAGCGCAAATAAATCGGATCAGGCGGCGCGCTTGCGCTCTATGTCGATGAAGCGCAGGAATTCGGCGCGTGTGCTCGCATCCTTGCGGAAGGCGCCGAGCATCTTGCTGGTCACCATCGACACGCCGAGCTTGTGGACGCCGCGCGTGGTCATGCACTGATGGACCGCGTCGATGACGACGCCGACGCCGCGTGGCTCGAGGACATCGTTGATGCATGCCGCGATCTGCGCCGTGAGTTTCTCCTGCACCTGGAAGCGGCGCGCAAAGCCGTCGACGACGCGCGCGAGCTTGCTGATGCCGACGACGCGGTCGGTCGGCAGGTAGCCGATGTGCGCCCGGCCGATGATCGGCGCCATGTGATGCTCGCAGAAGGATTCGAATGCGATGTCGCGGAGCACGACCATCTCGTCGTAGCCTTCCACTTCCTCGAAGGTGCGGCGCAGGTATTCGCCGGGATCGATCGCATAGCCGGAAAACCAGTCGCCGTACGCGTCGACGACGCGCTTCGGCGTCTCCTTGAGTCCCTCGCGCGCCGGGTCCTCGCCCGCCCATCGCAGCAGCGTCCGCACCGCCTGCTCGGCCGCGGTGCGGCTCACGGTGCGCCTTGAATTGCGTTTCCTGGTTCTTGCCATGCGTTTCCCGCGTGCATCGCCGTCGGCAGGGCTATACGATACCATCCGCCGCGGTTCCGGCTGTCAAAACCTTGGGAATCGGCCACCGTACGGCCAAACCGATGCACCCGCCGTCCAAATTGCGGACCCATAGTGGCTCCCGCCGCAGCCGAGTGACGGGCGCTGCCCTCGCCGTGACCGCCTTCGCCGCGTGTTTCTTCTGCGCGGGGGCGCCATCGGCGAGCGCCGCGACCGCGGCGAGCCCCGACGATGCGATGCCGGAACTCGTCGTGACCGGAGAGCGCGCCGGCCCCGGGCTTTGGCACGTGCAGCGCGGGTCCGCGCAATTGTGGATACTGGGCACGGTCGCACCCCTGCCGAAGGACATGACCTGGCGGTCGCGGCAGGTCGAGCGGATCCTCGGCGATTCGACCGCGGTGCTGGTCGCGAAGCCTTTCCGGGTCGGCATCGTGCGCCTGCTGTGGCTCATGGTCACGAAGCGCGATCTCCTCATGCTGCCGGGCGGCCGGAAATTGAAGGACGTTCTGCCGCCGGAGAGGTACGCGCGCTTCGCCGCGCAAAGAGCGCGGTTCACCTCGAGCGCCGACAAATGGGAGCGATTCCGGCCGATCGTCGCGATGGCGCTCCTCGAGGAGGCGGCTTTGCGCCGCGTCGGCTTGTCGACGCGGCTCGACGTCGCCGCGGAAGTACGGAAATTGGCGCGCAAGCACGACGTACCCGTCGAAGAGGTCGAATTGGCGGGCCTCGGCGATGCGCTCGACATCCTCAAGACGCTGCCGCCGGATACGGAAGGAAAATGCGCGACGGCGGTGCTCGCGACCGTGGAGACCGGGCTGCCGCGGCTCGTCGCGCGCGCGCAGGCGTGGGCGACCGGCGACGTCGCGCGCATCCGCGGCCTGCCGGAGGGGCCGGAGGTCGGCGCCTGCCGTGCTGCGGTGGGCGGCGGCGGCGGCGCGACCGAGTTGCTCGGCCAAATCCGCCGTGCATGGCTCGCCGCCATGGAGGAGCGGTTACGGCGTGGCGGATCGACGTTCGCGGTCGTCGGCATGGACCTGTTGATAGAGCCTGGAGGCCTGCTCGATGAATTGCGCGCGCGCGGCTATCAGGTCGACGGCCCGTGAGGCTGCGCGCGGGCCTTGGCGAGCGCGTCCAGAATTTCATCGAGCAAGCGGCTGCCGCGATAGGCGAATCCCGTATACAGCTGGATGAGATTCGCGCCGGCGCCGAGCGTCGCCAAGGCGTCGTCGGCGCCGAAGATCCCGCCGACGCCGATGATCGGCAGTTCCTCGCCCAAGAGGGCGCGCAGCGCCCTGATCACGCGGATCGACAGCCGGTGCAGCGGTCGGCCGGACAGGCCGCCGCCGACGCCCGGCGGCAGCGCCGGGGAAAACTCGTCGAGATCGTTCGACGTATTGGTCGCGATCACGCCGTCCACGGCGAGCGCGCGCAGCTGCGCGGCCAGCGCCTCGAGTTCCGTCGTCGGCGAGATCCGGCGCGACCTTCACGAACAGCGGCACGGTCCTTCCGAGCCGGCGCGCGAGCACGGCTCGCTCGTCGATGAGCGAGCCGACGATGCGCTCCAAGCCGCTCCGCGATTGAAGCTCGCGCAAGCGCGCGGTGTTCGGCGACGAGACGTTGACCGCGACGTAGTCGGCGTATTCGTAGAGCTTGCGCAGGCATTCGACGTAGTCGCGTTCGGCGCTCTCGATCGGCGTATCGAAATTCTTGCCGATGCTGATTCCGCGGATGCCGCGATAGCCGCTCTGCTTCATGCGCGCGGCCACGTGGTCGGCGCCCTTGTTGTTGAAGCCCATGCGGTTGACGAGCGCCTCGTGCGCACGAATGCGGAACATGCGCGGCTTGGGGTTGCCCGGCTGCGGCCGCGGCGTCACCGTCCCGATTTCGACGTGGCTGAAGCCGATCGCGCCGAGCGCATCGAGGTAATCGGCGTTCTTGTCGAAGCCCGCGGCGAGTCCCACGGGATGCGCGAACTTGAGTCCGGCGCATTCGACGGCGAGATTCGCCGGCACGTCTCGCGGCGGCCAGAGCGGGCGCAGGCAGCGTAGGCCGCGAAGCGCGAGCGTGTGCGCGCTTTCGGGATCGAGGCGCGTCAGAACCGGCAGCGCGGCCGCGGCGATCACCGACAGGTAGGATCGTCGCATATTCGTTCAGCGATTCGAGAATTCCAGACGCCATCCGCCGGTGCGGTCCGACAGTTTGGCGATTCCGCCGTAGTCCAAATGAATGCGGATGAACGCCTCGACCGGCAATTCCAGCGCGATCGTGATCAGCGCGCGCAGGGGTCCGGCGTGGCCGACGAGCACGAGCGCCTCGTCGCCGCCGCTCACGAGCGCTTCCCAGGCGGCGCCGACTCGCGCGTGCATCGCCGCGTAGGACTCGCCGCCCGGAGCCGAGCGGTTCCAGACGTCGCGGCTCCAGACGTCCGTTTGCGCGCGCGGTATGCCGGTCCAGGGCCGGCCTTCCCAATCGCCGAAATCCAACTCCCGCAGGCGATCGTCGACGATGAGCTTTCGATCGCAGCGCGGCCGCCAGACGTTCGGCGAGGTGGCGGCAACGTTGCGCATCGGTCGTGACCACCGCGGCCCCGGGTGGCAGTCGCGGGATCAGGCGACCGGCCGCGTCGTCGAGGTCGGCCCGCGGCCGGACGTCGAGCCGGCCGTAGCAGATGCCGGGAGCGATGTCGGGCTGCGGATGGCGAATCAGATGGACGTCCATGGCGGTGCCCGGCGCCTAGGCGCGCCTGCGTCTCATCGCGTCCGTCGCTTCGCCGCGCGCCGGCTGCGCGGCCAGCACGGATTTGAGATAGCGGCCGGTATGCGAGGCCGGATCGCCCGCGATCGCTTCCGGCGTGCCGGTGGCGACGATCCGGCCGCCGCCGTCTCCGCCCTCGGGACCCAAGTCCACGACCCAGTCGGCGGTCTTGATCACGTCGAGATTGTGCTCTATGACGATGACGGTGTTCCCCTCGTCGCGCAGCCGATGAAGGACTTCGAGCAGCAGCGCGATATCGGCGAAATGCAGTCCCGTGGTCGGTTCGTCGAGTATGTAGAGCGTGCGCCCGGTCGCGCGCTTCGACAATTCCTTGGCGAGCTTGACCCGCTGCGCCTCGCCGCCGGACAGGGTCGTCGCGCTCTGGCCGAGACGCACGTAGGACAGGCCGACATCGAGGAGCGTCTGCAGCTTCGGCTGCACGGTGGGCACCGCCTGGAAGAAGGGCAGCGCGTCCTCTATCGTCATCTCCAGCACTTCGTGGACGCTCCGTCCCTTGTAGCGGATCTCCAAGGTCTCGCGGTTGTAGCGCTTGCCGCGGCAGACGTCGCAGGGAACGTACACATCCGCGAGGAAGTGCATCTCGACCTTGATCACCCCGTCGCCCTGGCAGGCTTCGCAGCGCCCGCCCTTGACGTTGAAGCTGAAGCGCCCTGGTTGGTAGCCGCGCGCGCGCGCCTCCGGCATCGCCGCGAAAATCTCGCGGATCGGCGCGAACAGGCCGGTATAGGTCGCGGGATTCGAGCGCGGCGTGCGGCCGATCGGGCTTTGATCGATTTCGATGACGCGGTCGATATGCTCGAGGCCTTCGAGGCGGTCGAAATGCGCCGTGCCGGCCGGCGAATGATTGAACTGCGTCGCCACGGCGCGAAACAGGGTGTCGTTGATCAGCGTCGACTTGCCGGAGCCGGATACGCCGGTCACGCAAGTCAGCAATCCGAGCGGGAACTCCGCGGTCAGGTTCTTCAAGTTGTTCGCCGACGCGCCGACGATGCGCAGCGCACGCGTCGGGTCCGGCGCGCGGCGCACGGCCGGAACCTCGATGCGCGCCGCGCCGCTCAGGTATCGGCCCGTGATCGATTGCGGATTCGCCGCGATTTCGGCAGCCGTTCCCTGGGCGACGATGCGCCCGCCGTGGACTCCGGCGCCGGGGCCCAAGTCGACGACATGGTCGGCCTGGCGGATCGCGTCCTCGTCGTGTTCGACGACGATCACGGTGTTGCCGAGGTCGCGCAGGTTGACGAGCGTGTCGAGCAGGCGCTGATTGTCGCGCTGGTGAAGGCCGATCGAAGGCTCGTCCAGGATGTACATCACGCCGACGAGTCCGGACCCGATCTGGCTCGCGAGCCGTATGCGCTGGGCTTCACCGCCGGACAGCGTGTCGGCGCTGCGATCGAGCGTCAGGTACCCGAGGCCGACGTTCGACAGGAATCCGAGCCGATCGGCGATTTCCTTGACGACTTTGACCGCGATTTCGCCGCGCCAGCCGGGAAGCGAGAGCGCGGCGAAGAACCGAATCGCGTTTTGCACCGACAGGGCCGCGAGTTCGGGCGCGCTCTTGCCGCCGAGATAAACGTTGCGCGCCGCGCGATTCAGGCGGGTGCCGCCGCAGTCCGGGCAGGCGCGCGTCGACCGATATTTCGCGATCTCCTCGCGCACGGTCGCGGACTCGGTTTCTTCGTAGCGGCGCTCGAGATTGCGCACGATGCCCTCGAACGGATGCAGGCGCTTGATCGTGCCGCCCTTGCCGTCGAGATATTTGAATTCGATGTCCTCCGTGCCGCTGCCGAACAGCACGAGGCTGCGGCTTTCGTCCCGCAAGCTCTCGAACGGAGCCTCGATGTCGAATTTGGCGTGGCGCGCGAGCGATTGAATCAACTGGAAATAATAGGCGTTGCGTCGATCCCAGCCGCGGACCGCGCCGCCGGCGAGCGACAGATGCGGGTTGGCGACGATTTTGGCGGGATCGAAGAAGTCCTGCGTGCCGAGGCCGTCGCAGGACGGGCACGCGCCGATCGGGCTGTTGAACGAGAACAACCGGGGCTCGAGCTCGGTCAGCGAGTAATTGCAGATCGGACACGCAAATTTGTCCGAAAACACGAGTTCCGCGTGCTCCGGATCGTCGATGAACGCGACCTTCGCGACTCCTTGTCCGAGCCGCAGCGCGGTCTCGAAGGATTCGGCCAGGCGCTGGGTCAGGTCCGTGCGCACCTTGAAGCGGTCGACGATGGCCTCGACGGTGTGCTTGCGCCGCACGTTGAGCTTCGGCGCCTGGTCGAGCTCGACGACCGCGCCGTCGATTCGCGCGCGCAGGTATCCGCCGGCCTGCAATTCCTCGATGAGTTCCGCATGCTCGCCCTTGCGTTCGGAAATCGCCGGGGCGAGCAGCATCATCGCCGTGCCTTGCGGGTGGGCGAGCACGGCATCGACCATCTGGCTGACGGTTTGCGCGGCGAGGTCGATGTGATGGTCGGGGCAGCGGGGCGTGCCGGCGCGCGCGAACAGCAGCCGCATGTAGTCGTAAATTTCCGTGACCGTGCCGACCGTCGAGCGCGGATTGTGCGACGTCGACTTCTGTTCGATGGAAATCGCCGGGGACAGGCCTTCGATCGAGTCGACGTCCGGCTTTTCCATCATCGACAGGAATTGCCGCGCGTACGTCGACAGCGATTCGACATAGCGCCGCTGGCCTTCCGCATAGATCGTGTCGAAGGCGAGCGAGGACTTGCCGGAGCCCGAAAGCCCCGTCAGCACGATCAGCCGATCACGCGGCAGGTCGAGGTCGATGTTCTTCAGGTTGTGCGTCCGGGCGCCCCGGATACGGATGCTTTGCATGTGACCCTCCACTATACGCGCGGCATCGTGGGGGCGTAAAACGCCCTGCGTACCGTGGCTCAGCACGCGCAAATGGCGACGATCCCGCCCGATTTGCGGCGGCATCGAGCGCCCACGGCCGCCGCGCCGCGCGTGTACAATGGCGGCCTTCTTTCGGGGGCGGGAGTTCACCATGGCGCGCGGAGTCAATAAGGTCATTCTGGTCGGCAATCTCGGGGCGGACCCGGAGACACGTTCGATGCCTAGCGGTATGACCGTGACGAACATACGGATCGCGACCAGCGAGTCGTGGAAGGACAAGGCCTCCGGCGCGCAGCAGGAGCGGACCGAGTGGCACAGCATCGCGCTGTTCGGCCGCCTCGGCGAAATCGCCGCCGAATACCTGCGCAAGGGTTCGCAGGTGTTCGTCGAAGGCAAGCTGCGCACCCGCAAATGGCAGGACAAGCAGGGCAACGACCGTTATACGACCGAAATCATCGCCGACAACATGCAGATGCTCGGCGCCCGCGGGGGCGGCATGGCGGGCGGCGGCGAGCGGGGCGGTTCGGGTTCAGCGCCGCGCGAGGATTACGACCAGACGCCCGCTCCAGCCGGCGGTAAAGAGGAATTCGACGACGATATACCGTTCTAGCGGCCCGTCGTCGCGCTTCTCAATCGTCTTCGACGTTTTGGCCGGGGAATAGGGCGTCGTTGAACCCGAATTGGGTGAGGTCCCGTATCCGTCGCGGATAGAGAATGCCGTCCAGGTGGTCCACTTCGTGCTGCACGACGCGGGCGTGGAAGTCACGCACCGTACGGTCGATCGCCGCGCCGTCGGGGCCGATCCCCGTGTAGCGCAGTTCCCGGAACCGGGGCACGAGTCCGCGCATGCCGGGGACCGACAGGCACCCCTCCCACGCCTCGACGACTTCTTCGCCGACCGGCGCGAGCTCCGGGTTGATCAGCACGGTGAACGGCACGGCGTCGGCGTCGGGATAGCGCGGATTTTGCTCGAAGCCGAAGATCACGACGCGCAGGCCGACGCCTATTTGCGGTGCAGCGAGACCGGCACCCTGCAGATGACGCATCGTGTCATACATGTCGGTCAGCAGGAGTTCGAGTTCCGGCGTGCCCACGGCGTCGACTGGATCGGCGACCGCCAGCAGGCGCGGATCGCCCATCTTCAGGACTTCGCGAATTGCCATGGTTGCGAGTATCTTATCGGCCTTTTCGACGTGAGCCTATGCCTGGACTTTTATACATAAAGACATTCGGTTGCCAGATGAACGAGTACGACTCCGACAAGATGCGGGACGTACTACGGGCGGCCGACGGCATGGCGGTCACCGACGATCCGGCCGCCGCCGACGTGCTGCTCGTCAACACCTGTTCCGTGCGCGAAAAAGCCGAGGAGAAGGTGTTTTCGCTGCTCGGTGAATGGCGCGTGCTGAAACAGCGGCGGCCCGAAGTGGTCATCGGCGTCGGCGGCTGTGTCGCGAGCCAGGAAGGCGAGGGCATCACGGCGCGGGCGCCGTTCGTCGATTTGGTGTTCGGCCCGCAGACGCTGCATCGCCTGCCGCAGATGATCCGCGGCCTGAAGCGGACCGGGCGCTCGCAAATCGACGTGAGCTTCCCCGAGATCGAGAAGTTCGACCGGCTGCCGGAAGCGCGGGCCGAAGGCGCGACCGCGTTCGTGTCGATCATGGAAGGCTGCAGCAAGTACTGCAGCTTCTGCGTCGTGCCGTATACGCGCGGCGAGGAAGTGAACCGCCCGTTCGACCAGGTCATGACCGAGGTCGAGCAGTTGGCGCGCCAGGGCGTCCGCGAGATCACGCTGCTCGGCCAGAACGTCAATGCCTATGCCGGGCCGATGGCGGACGGCACGCCGGCGGACCTTGCCACCTTGATTCACTTCGTCGCCGCGGTCGGCGGCGTGGAGCGGATCCGCTTCACGACTTCCCATCCGCTGGAATTCGACGACAGTCTCGTCGAGGCCTACGAGAGCGTGCCGAAGCTGAATAATTACCTGCATCTTCCCGTGCAGAGCGGTTCGGACCGCATCCTTGCGGCGATGAAGCGCGGCCATACGGTGTTGGAATACAAGCAAAAATTGCGCAAGGTGAGGGCCGTGAGGCCCGACATCTGCATATCCACGGACATCATCGTCGGCTTTCCCGGCGAGACGGACGCGGATTTCGAGGCGACGATGAATCTCGTCGCCGAAGCGGGGTTCGACCAGTCGTTCAGCTTCGTCTACAGCCGCCGGCCGGGCACGCCGGCCGCCGCGCTCGCGGACGAAGTGCCGGCCGAGGTCAAGCAGGCGCGCCTGTTTGCGCTGCAACAGCGCTTGAACGCGCAGGCGCGCGCGATTTCCGAACGCATGGTCGGCAGCGTACAACGCGTGCTCGTCGAGCGAACGTCGAAACGCGATGCGCGCAAACTGGCCGGCCGTACGGACAATAACCGCTGGGTGAATTTCGACGGTTCCGCGGAAGAGCCGCATGCGCTGATCGGCCGCTTCGTCGACGTGCTGATCACCGAGGCTATGCCGAATTCGTTGCGCGGACGGCTCAGCGAAGGCAGGGAGCCGTGAGCACGGTCCCCGCGGAACACGAATTCACGCTCGAGCCGGTGGATAACGTCCGCCTGGTCGAGCTTTGTGGTCCGCTCGACGCGCATTTGCGCACGATCGAGGCGCGCTTGGGGGTGGAGATTCGGCGCCGCGGCAACCGGTTTCAAATCGTCGGCGCGCCGAGCTCGGCGAAGCGCGCGGAGTCCGTGCTGCAAAGTCTGTATGCGCGGGCGCAGCGTGAGCCGGTGGATCCGGAGCGTGTGCATTTCGCCTTGCAGGAGCTGGACATGGAGCCGAGCGCGCTGGATAACGAGGCGCACGGCACGCCGGACGTGCTCAAGGTGCGCACGGCGCGCGGCGCGGTGCGCGCCCGCGGCGCGAACCAGTTGGAATATCTCAACCACGTGCGCGCGCACGATCTGACCTTCGGCATCGGTCCCGCCGGCACCGGCAAGACCTATCTTGCGGTCGCCTGCGCGGTCGAGGCACTGCAGGAGGAGAGGGTGCGGCGCATCGTGCTCGTTCGCCCGGCGGTCGAGGCCGGCGAACGCCTGGGGTTCCTGCCGGGCGATTTGTCGCAAAAGGTCGATCCTTACCTGCGGCCGATGTACGACGCGCTCTACGAAATGATGGGCTTCGAGCGGGTCGCCAAATTGATCGAGCGCAACGTCATCGAGGTCGCGCCCTTGGCGTTCATGCGCGGTCGGTCGTTGAACGATTCGTTCGTGATCCTGGACGAAGCGCAGAACACGACCAACGAACAGATGAAGATGTTCTTGACCCGCATCGGCTTCGGGTCGAAGGCCGTCGTCACCGGCGACATCACGCAAACCGACCTGCCGACGATGAAGCAATCGGGCCTGCGCACCGTCATCGACATCCTGCGCGGAGTCCGCGGGATCGCGTTCACGATGTTCAACTCGCGCGACGTCGTGCGCCATCCCTTGGTGCAGAGAATCGTTCAGGCGTACGAAGCCAATGCGCCCGCCGGCGAGCCGTGAGTCCACCGGGCCGGACCAGGCTCGCGCTTGACGTGAGCTATGCGGCGCGCCGCCCCTGGGCGCCGCGGCGCGCCGATTTCGCCGCCTGGGCCGCCGCGGCGCTCGCGGCCGCGCCCGCGGCCGCGGCCGTCGCGCTCGCCGTGCGGGTCGTCGGCGACGCGGGCAGCCGGCGGTTGAACGAGCAATACCGGCACAAACCCAAACCGACGAACGTGTTGTCGTTCGCGGGGCCCGGGATCGGCGCGGACGGGCGAAACTATATCGGCGAATTGGTCATTTGCGCGCCGCTCGTCGCGCGCGAGGCACGTCGGGCGGGCATATCGCGGCGTGCGCATTGGGCGCATCTGACCGTCCATGGGGTCTTGCACCTGCGGGGGTTCGATCACGAACACGACGCGGACGCGCGCCGGATGGTCGCAAAGGAGATTCAAATCCTTGATCGACTTGGGTTTTCCAACCCGTACGCCTGATCGAGTATGCTTGCACGCGCATGTCCGACCAGACACAAGGCGGCACCGGCCGCTGGCTGAAACGAATCACGAAGTCGATGTCCGGCGAGCCGCGCGATCTCGCCGAGATCATCGAAGAATTGCGTGAGGCGAGCGAGCGGGGCTTCTTCGACGGCGACGCGCTCGTCATGCTCGAGGGAGTGCTGGCCGTCGCCGACATGCAGGTTCGCGACATCATGGTGCCGCGCTCGCAGATGGTGTGCGTCGAGCGCGACGATCCGCCGGAACGCCTGGTCGCGCACGTCGTCGATTCCGGCCACTCGCGATTTCCCGTCACGGGCGAGGACCGCGACCAGATCCTCGGCATTTTGCTCGCGAAGGACCTGCTGCGGCTGCAGATGAACCCCGACGAGCCGTTCGAAATGCGCGAGTACATGCGGGCCGCCGTGTTCGTGCCGGAAAGCAAGCGGCTGAACGTGCTGCTGAAGGAGTTCCGCCGCAGCCACAACCACATCGCGATCGTCGTGGACGAATACGGCGGGGTCAGCGGTCTGGTGACGATCGAGGACGTCATCGAGCAAATCATCGGCGAGATCGACGACGAGCACGACGTCGAGGACGATCAGTCGATCCGCAAGGAGAGTGCGCGCGAGTACTCGGTGCGCGCGCTCACGCCGATCGCGGTGTTCAACCGCCATTTCGGCACCGATTTCTCCGATGAGGAATACGACACGATCAGCGGTCTCGTCATGCAGGAATTCGGCCGGCTGCCGCGCCGCGGGGAGACGATTCAAATCGGCCGGCTGGAATTCCGGGTCGTGCGCGCCGACCGCCGACGCATCGACATGTTGCGCGTGATCACCCCCGAGGGCTTCGAGCTGCCCGGCTGAGGGATCGTTCAACCCGCGGATCGCGGGTTTTCGACATCTCGGGTATTCTGCCGAGTCATCATGCAAGAAAGATACGACCCGGCCGCCATCGAGGCCGAAGCACAAGGATATTGGGCGGAGCATCGTTGCTTCGAAGCGAAGGAGGACCCCTCCCGCGACAAGTATTACTGCTTGTCCATGTTTCCCTATCCGAGCGGACGCTGCCACATGGGCCACGTGCGCAACTACACGATCGGCGACGTACTCGCGCGGTTCATGCGCATGAACGGCAGAAACGTCCTTCAGCCGATGGGCTGGGACGCGTTCGGCCTGCCGGCCGAGAACGCGGCGATCGCGAACGGCGTGCCGCCGGCGAAGTGGACGTACGACAACATCGCGTACATGCGCAAACAGCTCAAGTCGCTGGGATTCGCGCTCGATTGGAGCCGCGAGCTCGCGACCTGCCGGCCGGAGTACTACCGCTGGAATCAATGGCTGTTCCTGAAGATGCTGGAAAAGGGGATCGCGTACCGCAAGACCGGCGTAGTCAATTGGGATCCGGTCGATCAAACCGTACTGGCGAACGAACAGGTCATCGACGGGCGCGGCTGGCGCACGGGCGCCCCGGTCGAGAAGCGCGAAATCCCGATGTATTACCTCAAGATCACCGATCACGCGGAGGATCTGCTCGGCGCTCTGGGACGGATGCAAGGCTGGCCCGAGCGCGTGCGCACGATGCAGGCGAACTGGATCGGCAAGAGCGAGGGCGTGAATCTCGGGTTCCCCTACGAGATCGGCGGCGTGCGCGGCGTCATGCGCGTGTTCACGACGCGCGCGGACACGATCATGGGGGTGACGTTTTGCGTGGTCGCGCCGGAACATGCCTTGGCCGCGCATGCCGCGCGCTCGAATCCGGCGCTCGCCGCGTTCGTCGAAGAGTGCAAGCGGGGACCCGCGATCGAGGCCGCGCTCGCGACCCAGGAGAAGCGCGGCATGCCGACGGGGCTCGTCGTGCGCCATCCCTTGAGCGGCGAAGACGTGCCCGTATGGGTCGGCAACTACGTGCTCATGAGCTACGGCGAGGGCGCGGTCATGGGCGTTCCCGCGCACGACGAGCGTGATTTCGAGTTCGCGACGAAATATGCGCTGCCGATCAAACCTGTGATCGACGTCGAGGGCAAGCCGTACACGACCGATGCATGGCAGCCTTGGTACGGCGAATACGGCCGTTGCGTCAACTCGGGAGCCTACGACGGCCTCGAATACCGAGCCGCCGTCGACGCGATCGCGGCCGACTTGGAGCGCATGAATCTCGGCGAACGGCAGACGACCTGGCGCTTGCGCGACTGGGGGATTTCGCGCCAGCGCTATTGGGGCTGCCCGATTCCGATCATCCAGTGCGCAACCTGCGGAGCCGTGCCCGTGCCGGAAGCCGACCTGCCGGTCCTGCTGCCGGAGGACTTGGTTCCCGACGGCAGCGGCAACCCGCTCGCGAGGCACGCCGAGTTTCTCGCCTGCCGCTGCCCGCGCTGCGGCGCCGAGGCGCGGCGCGAGACCGACACGATGGACACGTTCGTCGACTCTTCGTGGTATTTCCTGCGCTTCGCGTGCAGCGACAATGCGCGCGCGATGGTCGATGCGCGCGTGAATTACTGGCTGCCGGTCGATCAATACATCGGCGGCATCGAACACGCGATCCTGCACCTGCTGTATTCGCGCTTTTGGACGCGCGTGATGCACGACCTCGGGCTCGTTCCGTTCGAGGAGCCGTTCTCGAACCTGTTCACGCAGGGCATGGTGCTCAACGAGGTTTTTTTCCGCAAGCCTCCTTCGGGGCGCATCGAGTACTTCAATCCCGCGGATGTCGAGGTCAAGATCGATCCGCTCGACAAGCGGCGGATCGCTCATCTTCGCGCCGATGGCGGCGAGGTGGAGTCCGGCGGCGTCGTGACGATGTCCAAGTCGAAGAACAACGGCGTCGATCCCCAGGCGCTCGTCGAGGAGTTCGGCGCGGACACCGCACGATTGTTCACGATGTTCGCGGCTCCGCCCGAGCAGACGCTCGAGTGGTCGGACGAGGGCGTTCAAGGCGCCTATCGATTCATCAAGCGCCTGTGGAAAGCGGTCTACGATCACGCGGCGCCCGGTATTCCGGGGAGGTTCGATCCGGGTTCGTTGAACGACGCCGAACGCGCGATCCGCCGGCAGGCCCACCACACGCTCGCCAAGGTCACGGACGACATCGGCCGGCGCCGCACGTTCAATACCGCGATCGCCGCGGTCATGGAACTGCTCAACGCGGTTGCGAAGTTCGCGCCGAAATCGCCCGAGGACCGCGCCGTCGTTCAGGAGGCCCTCGAGATCGCGGTGCTTTGCCTCTCGCCGATCATCCCGCATGCGACGCACGCGCTGTGGCACGGGCTCGGGCATGAGGGTGCGATCGTCGATGAACCGTGGCCGACCGTCGATGAGTCGGCGCTCGCGCAGTCGACGATCGACATCGTCGTGCAAGTGAACGGCAAACTGCGCGGCCGCATCTCGGTGCCGGCCGACGCCGATGAGGAGCGCATCCGCGCCGCTGCGCTCGGCGATGCCAATGTGCGGAAATTCATCGGCGGGGCGGCGATCCGCAAGGTCATCGTCGTTCCCGGAAAACTCGTCAACGTCGTCGTCTAGGCGGGCATGACCGACCGACCGCAATCCACGAACACGGCGCAAACGGGTCCGGCGCGCGCACGCGAGTTGCGGCGCCTCGGCATCGCGTTGCTCGCCGCCGTGGGCGCCGCGCTCGCCGCCTGCGGCTTTCACCTCGCGGGCGGAGCTCCTTTGCCCGCGGTGCTGGCGCGGCCCTATTTGATCTTCACGGACCCCTACACGGATTTCGCGCGTGAGTTCGAGCGCGAATTGAGGGTTGCCGGAGCCGTGGTTCAGCCGCTTGCGAAAGGCGCGAGCGCGACGGTCGAGGTGTCGCGGGACTCGGTCGAACAGCGCGTGCTGTCCGTGTCCGCGCGCAATATTCCGACGGAGTATCTGCTGGTCTACACGGTCACGTACGCGGTGCACGGTCCGAAAGGGGACTTGCTCGCGCCGCAAACGATCAGTCTCACCCAGGACTACAGCTTTTCGGAGCAGGCCGTGCTCGCCAAGGAGCACGAAGCGGACATGCTGCGCCAACAAATGGCGCGCGATCTGGTCGCGATTGCGATGCGGCGGATCGCGAGCCTGAAATAGGGCCGGGACGGTGGACGTGTTGCTCGTCAACGGCATCGACCGCGTCGCGCTCGGTGTGCTGCTCGATCGGTATGGATTGAAGATCGCCTTGGTCGCGCCCGAGGATGCGATTCCGGGCTCTTATTGGGGCGGGCGCGAAGCGGGCCTCGTCGGCGACGAGATCCACCTGCGGCTCGACACGCCGGTGCACTCCGTGCTGCATGAAGCGGCGCATTTCGTGTGCATGACCGCCGAGCGGCGCGCCGGCCTCGATACCGACGCGGGCGGCGACCACGCGGAAGAGAACGGCGTTTGCTACCTGCAGGTCATCCTCGCGGATCAGGTGCCGAATGTGGGGCGTCGACGCATGTTTCGCGACATGGACGCCTGGGGATACAGCTTCCGCCTCGGCAGCGCCGCGGCTTGGTTTCACGAGGACGCGGCCGACGCCCGGCAATGGCTCATCGAGCACGGGCTGCTCGACTCCGGCGAGCGCCCGACCTACGCCTGCCGATGATCCGGAATGCGATGCCGCGCCGCGCCGAATCAGGCGGCGTTCGCCGCGGCTCCGCACTCGCGGCCGACGGCCCCGAGGCCGCGGCCGCGTAAACGCGGCCGAATCGGTTGGCCAGGAACGGCTGCAGCGCGATCTCTTCCTGACGAATCAAGCCCGATTGCGGCAGTCGACCGGTCGCAAGCAGGTCGAGCACCGCGCAAATGCCGCCCGCGGTCGTGATCTGGATCGCGCTGCGCACGCGCCCGCCGACGTTCGCGGAGTAGATCTTGTTCGCGTAGGTTTCCTGCATCAGCTGTCCGCCGCGCAAGCCGCTCACCGTCACGAACACGATGACGACGTCCTGCAGCGTGACCGGCACCGCGTTCTCCAGGATGTCCTTCAGCAGTTCACGCCGGTCGCGCAGCCGCAGATCGTTCAGCAGCGCCTTCATGATCGCGGCGTGGCCGGGATAACGGATCGTGCGGTAGTTGAGGTTGCGGACCTTGCCCGCGAGTGTTTCGCACAGGGTGCCGAGGCCGCCCGACGTGTTGAACGCCTCATAGAGGACGCCGTCGAGAGAGAACTCCTCCAATTCCTCGAGCGGCTGGGTCTCGCGCAGCTGGCCGTTGACGATCGCTTCGCAGGGCTCGCAATACTCGTTGATGACGCCGTCGGTGCTCCACGTGAGGTTGTAATTCAGCGCGTTGGACGGAAATTTCGGCAGCGCGCCGACGCGCATGCGCACGTCGTGCAGCTCGTCGAAGCGCGAGGCCAAATCGCTCGCGACGATCGTGATGAAGCCCGGGGCGAGACCGCATTGCGGGATGAACGCGGTGCTCGCGCCCGCCGCGAGCTGCTTGACGGTGCGCGTGCTCGCGACATCCTCGGTCAAATCCAGATAATGGGTGCCGGCCGCCTTGGCCGCCTCGGCGATCATCCGCGTCGCTTGATAGGGCGCCGCGCTCAACACGGCGAACTGACCGGCGAGAATCCGCCGCAAACCGGCGCCGTCCGCGATGTCCGCGGCGATCTTGCGCACGGGCTGCGTGGTTTCCAGCCGGTTCAGTTGCTCGGCCGAGCGATCGACGACCGTGACCTCGTAATCGCCGCAGCCTGCCAACAATTCGGCGATCATCGAGCCGATTTTGCCCGCGCCGACGACAACGATCTTCTTCATGGTGCCTCCAACGATTGATGCACCATTTTTCGGTAAAGCTCCGGCAATTGGTATGGCCAGTCTGGTTGAATTAACGTAACTTGTTAGTCGATTCGTAGGTATAATTAGTCGAAATGACCGACACGATCGACGACAAGCTCCTCGCGGCCTTGCGCGAGAACGGCCGCGCTTCGACCGCCGAGCTCGCGCGCCTGGTCGGGCGCTCCCGAACCAGCGTGCAAAGCCGGCTCGAGCGGCTCGAACGGCAGGGCGTCATCCTGGGGTATACGGTGCGGCTCGCGCCCGAACACGGCCCGGGCGCCGTGCGCGCGCACGTGATGATCAAGGTCGGGCCGAAGGAGGCGCGCGCCGTGACGGCGCAACTGCGCGGCATCGCGCAGGTGCGCCTCCTTCACTCGGTGAGCGGCGATGTGGATCTCATCGCGGTGGCCGCCACGGCGACGGTCGCGGAAATGGACGAGGTCATCGACCGCATCGGTGCGATCGAGGGCGTCGAACGCACGACCTCATCGATCATTCTGTCGACGAAAATCGAACGATGATCGAGCGCAGGCCGCCGGCAATCCAGATTTGCTACTCTCGCGCTTCGGTTCCAGCAACCTTCGGGTAAACTTCAATGACCGGATCGATTCGTATCGCCGCCCCCCTACGCCCGTGGGCGCTCGTGTGCCTGGCGGCCGTCTGCTCGCTGCCCGCCGCGGCCGCCCGCGCCGCCGCTCCGCGGATCGGCCACGTGTTCCTGATCGTGCTGGAGAACCAGCCGTATCACGCCACCTTCGACCGGCGATCGCAGGCGCCTTATCTCGCGCACACGCTGCCGCGCCAGGGCGCGCTGTTGACCCAGTACTACGGCATCGGCCATTACAGCCTCGACAATTACATCGCGATGATCAGCGGACAGGCGCCGAATGCGGATACGCAGCAGGACTGTCCGATCTATCGCGACTTCGTTGCCGAAGGTGCGGTCGACGCCGATGGCCAGCTTCCCGGGCGCGGCTGCGTCTATCCGGCGAGCGTGCCGACGATCGCCGATCGACTCGAGGCCAAGGGTCTCGGGTGGAAGGGATACATGGAGGACATGGGCAAGGATCCGCAACGCGAGTCCTCGACCTGCGGCCATGCCGCGATCGGTGCTCCGGACAATGACCGAGCGCGCGACCGCGAAGGACCAATACGCCGCCAAGCACGATCCTTTCGTATATTTTCATTCGATCATCGATAATGCCGAGCGATGCGGTTCGCACGTCGTCAATTTGGACGCGTTGCCCGCGGACCTCGCGCACGTCGCGACGACGCCGAGCTTCGCGTTCATCACGCCGAATCTCTGCCACGATGGTCACGATGCACAGTGCGCGAGCGGCAAGCGCGGCGGACTGCCCGCGGTCGATGCGTTCTTGAAGCACTGGGTGCCCCGCATACTCGCGTCGCCCGCCTACCGCAAGGACGGTCTCCTCGTGATCACGTTCGACGAGGGGCTCACGGGCGAGGCTTGCTGCGGTGAGAAGGGTTTGCCGGGCGGTCCGCCGCCGGGCCAATTCGGGCCCGGCGGCGGACGCGTCGGCGCCGTGCTGCTGTCGCCGTTCATTCGCCCGGGAACGGTGTCGCACGCGCCTTACAATCACTACAGCCTACTGCGCAGCATCGCCGGCTATTTCGGCGTCGAAGCTCCCGGGTTCGCCGGGGCTGCGGGCCTCGAGCCTTTCGGCGACGATGTCTTCGGCGGACACCGGTGAGCGCGAGGTTGGCAACGGCCGGGCCGTAACCGGGGTCGGGAGCGAGCGATGATCGAAGCCGATGAATCCTCGTTCCAACGCGACGTCCTCGACGCGTCGCGCGCTATTGCGGTGCTCGTCGACTTCTGGGCGCCATGGTGCGCTCCGTGCCGCGCGTTGGGACCGCTGCTCGAGCGCCTCGAGCAGAGCTACGCGGGCCGCTTCAAGCTCGTCAAGGTCGATTCCGACGCGAACGCGGAACTCGCCGCGCGATATCAGGTGCGCAGCATTCCCTACGTGCTCGCGTTCAAGGATGGCGCCGCCGTCGACGGATTCGTCGGCGCATTGCCCGAGGGACAGTTGCGCGCCTTCATCGAACGCGTCATGCCGGGGCCGGCCGAGAACGAACGCCGCAAGGCGCTCGCGCTGATCGAGGCGGGGCAATTCGACGCCGCGGCGGCGGCGTTGCGCGCGGCAATCGAACTCGACCCGGCAGGCAGCGCCGCGCGCCTCGACCTGGCCGAACTGCTGCTCGACCGGCTGCCGCCGCCGCTAGACGAGGCGCGGCTCGCCGAGGCCGCGAGCGTGCTTGCCGCCGTTGCGCGCGCGGATCGCGGCGACGCTCGCTTGCGCGCCATCGAGGCGCGCATGTCGGCATTACGCAGCGCAGCATCGGTTGCGCCGGCGCAGGCCTTGCTCGCGCGGGTCGCGGCCGATCCCCATGATCTCGCCGCGCGATTCGATCTTGCGCAACGCTACATCGCCGAGCGCGAATTCGGCGGCCGCGCTCGATCAGTTGCTGGAAATCGTCGCGCGGGACCGCCGTTTCGGCGACGATGCCGCGCGGCGCCTGATGCTGTCGGTGTTCGAACTCGCGGCGAGCGCGCCGGAACTCGTTGCAACCTACCGTCGCCGCTTGTCCGCGCTGATCAACCGCTGAGCGCGGCATGCCGCGTTCCTGCGGCAAACACCGAAAGCCTAGGTTTGTTCGCTTATTGTCTGCGGGTTGCCGCGCTGTGAGACTCTCGTCGAAGAGTTTTCCGTCGTTACGTTGACCCGGCGAACATTGGAGGTAGGAGTTATGTCGATGATGTCGCGAAAATTTAGGGGCTCGTCCCTCGCAGTCGGAATGCATGACCGTCGGCATCGCATTTGCCTATGCAGCCTCGGCCGCGGGCGGCGGCGGCCGGGCGGTGGCGGTGGCGGCGGTGGCGGCGGTGGCGGTGGTGGTGGCATGCCGGCCGGAGGCGGATCCTCGTACGGCAGCGGGACCATGCAGAGAAGCACGACCCATGCGCAGGACCAGCTTCGGGATTTCGACCGCGACCGCCTGCGCGACCAGCAATCCCAGCTGAAGCATGACCGCGATCGGCTGCATACGCAGGATCGGTTGTTGGATCGGGATCGCGATCAGCTCAAGGACCAGGAGAAGCTGACGACACGCGAGCGCGACAGGCTGCAGACCCAGCAGCATCTGTATCAGCAGCAAGGCACGGGTTCGATGAGCCAGAAACAGCTGCAGAAGCGGCGCGCGGATATGGAGAAGGAGGCCCAGCAGTTGCGGGACCGCCAGCAGGTCAACGCCAAGGAGCAGGCGCAGATCCAGGACCGGCAGAAGCTCCTGGAGCAGCAACAGGCGCAAATCCAGGAGACGAGAGCGGCTGATGCAGCAGGAACAGACCCAGTTGGAGCAGCAGCTCGGCGGATCCGGGTCGACCGCACCGCCGAACCCGTAGGCGGGACCGCGTCTGCGCGCGGCATCCTGAAATAAAATACGGCGCGAATGCTTGTGCATTCGCGCCGTTGGATTTTCGCACCGACGGGGGAGTTGGCTGGATTGCCGGGGCGAATGGATCCTAAACTTGCCGTGCGGATCTCATCATGCCAAAACGCGGCGGAATCGCGAGAGACACTTTCTCACAGTCGATGCAGTTTTTCTCAACGTGAGTTCACCGTGGGTCGGGCAGCGGCTTGCGCCTCGGCGGGCTCTTTCGGGCGCAGGTATGGTCGGATCAGGCCGCCCGGATGGCGCAATTGGTGCCAATGACCGATGAGCATCGGCAGTGGATCGTCCAAATGCCCCAGCATCGATATGGACCGGACCGGCCGGGAATCTTCGTGCCGAGCGCTCTGTATCGCGATGACCGTCGCGGCGCAATAGGCCGATACAACCTCCGATCAGAGCGGGAAGCGCGAGTCGCGCGGCCATGATCGGTGGCGCGTCCCCGGATGCCGGCGGGCCTATCGGACCCAGCGTGGACCGATACCATAGCCACGGCAGGTCGTTGCCGACCGCCATGTCGAGCGCGATGAAGCCGAAGGCGCGCGGATTCAGGTCGATCGCGAGCAGATGCCCGTCGTCGTCGAGTAGTTCGAGTTCGAATATACCGCGAGAAACGAGCCGATCGACGGTAGCGAGCCCGGCGCGCAGAATCGACGGATCGCGGCAGGTGACCTGGCTCGTGCTGATGCCGGTGTCCGGCGGCCACTGATGTCGCTTGTACGAGAGCGAGGCGGCGACGATGCCGCCGTCCGGGTCTTTGATGCCGCTGATGCTGTAGACGCGCGTGCGTGCCGAAGGCACGTACCTTTGCAGCAGCGGCCATCGAATCCCGGGGTATCGCGCGGCGATGCTTCCTTGTCCCGGCGCGATCGCGTAAGGACGATAGGCGAGGCGCAGCGACTCGAGATCGGGAATGATCCGACCGCGTTCACCGGGACTCGATACCAAGGTGAGACCTCGGCTTCAGCATCAGCGGAAATCCCAGCCGAGACGCAGCCGCGATAATTTCCGGGAGATCCTCGCCCGACGACGCTCGCAGGCACCGGTTGGCCGATGCGCTCGCAGGCAGCCGCGAAGGATGGTCTTCAGCAGGCAACGTTCGATCTCTTCGAGCGGGGCGATCGTGCGCCGTACCTGCGGTGCGAATTCGTCGCGCAGCAGCGCGGTATAAAACGCGATCAGATCGGTCGTCGGCGCCACGCGGTGGATTTCGCCCGAGCGAATGCGGCGTTCGAGCCAGGGCACGAAACGGTCCGCATTCTCGATCGGCGGACACGGCAGGCGCTGCGTGCGGTAGCGCGACCATTTTCCGGCACCGTCGCCGTAGAAATGCAACGGCACCTTGCGCCGCCCGAGGGAAGCGGCGAACGAGAGCGTCGGCGACCAGTAGTCGTCGAAAATCGCGACGGATTCCGCGGGCAATTCTGCCGTGTCGTTGTTCATTTTCGATAGATTACATAAATCGGCGCCGCCATAAGCCCGGGAAGCGAGACTTGAATCTAAGATTTGTGATCACACGGCGCATCGGCGCCTCCGCCGGCGCCGTTCGCCGACGATCGGGTGATACAATTTGTAAGGATTTATCCAAAAAGTGCGGTATGGGCGAAATAAGCCAGTTGCGCGATATCCGTTGCACCGGTGGCGAGCGGCAGGTGCTGCTGCAGAACCCGTACCATGAATACGCGGTGCGCTTCATCGAGCTCGGCGCGCGCAAATACGGATGCAAGGCCGTATGCGTGTACACGGATCCGCGCGAGCGGATCCGCCAGGAGCGGTCGTTCCCGATCCTGCGATCGGATCTGATAGAGGCATCGTACGAAGTCGGGCGGATGGGCTTGAAGGATTTCGCGGCCCAAATGGCCCGGCGGCATCGCATAGCCGCCGTGCTGCCGTTCAACGAGCCGGGCGTGGTGCCGGCCGCGCGAGCTCGCGCAGGAGCTCGGCTTGTCCTGGGGCCAGCCCGCAATCGTCGCGCGAATCGCCGACAAATTCGCGTTGAAGGAATATTTGCGCGGTGCGCGTCCGGACCTCGGGATCAATGCATCGCGGCGCGTCGAGGGTCTCGCCGATGTTCTCGCGGCGCGTGAACTTCCCGCCTACCGGCGCTTCGTGTTGAAGCCTGCTTCAGGCTTCGGCAACCGCGACATCGGCGCGTTCGACGCCGCCTCGCCGGTGCGGCGAATCGAGGCTTTTCTGCACGGCCTCGCCGGCGTGCCGTTGCTCATGGAGGAGCACATCGACGGCCTCGAATATTTCGTCAACGGCCAGATCGACGCCGCCGGCGCGGTCGTCGTGTTCGCCGTGTTTCAATACATCCGCATCCCGGCCAACGGCCGCGACAATATCGATTTCGAGACGCTGCTCGTGCGTCGCGCGGATCCGAAATTCGAGGTGCTTGCGCAGTACGCATCGGAGGTCGTGAGCGCGTCCGGCCTGCGGCGCAGCCCGTTTCACGTCGAGCTCAAGCTCGATCGTCCGGCCCGCGCCTGATCGAAGTCGGGGCACGGCTCGCCGGGCTCGGCAACGCGTGGCTCTGCAACCATCTGCACTGATCGAAGCTCGATCTCATGGATCTTGCGATGCATTACTATTTGCATGATTCCGAGTACGGCCCTTTGCGATCTCGATTGGAAATCCTACGATGCGAGCGCGGTGCGCTACGTACACGGGATCGCGGCCCGCAGCGAGTACGTCTACCGGATCGACGGCGACACGCGCCGTCGAGGCGCTGCCGGAGTTTCATGCCTGGGTGAATCGACCGGCGGTCGGAGTGCGGCTCAAGCGCACGACGGACATCTTGACGATGCCCTATTGCTTGATACTCAAAGGCGCCGGCAGGACGATCTCGCCGTTGCGGCGGAGCGCGTCCGCGGTTTGCTGCGATGGAATGGATCCGTGGGCGTCGCCCGGCGCCTGCGGCTGAACGCGCAGCTGCGCCTGGAGCGCTACGCGATGGGCCTGCGCGTACGCGTGGTATCGTTATGGCGAGGCGCGCTCGCACGGCGCCGGTTTTGCTCGGCCCAAAATCGACTGCCGGCGAGATTCCGATGACGGCCAATCCGATCGCGAAGTTGCTCGATGCCGCCGTCTTGCGCTGGCAATTGGCCGTGTGGCCGCAAGCGCTCGCGCTCGATCCGCCGCCGGATGCGGCCATGCGCGCAACGGTCGCCGACGTCACGCAGTGGGCGTACGACTATCTCGGTTCTCCTCATCCCGACCTCGGACGCACGGGTGCGATTTGCCCGTTCGTGCGCGGCACGATCGAGCTCAATCGTTTCCACGTGTGCGCTCGCGGCGACTTGACGGACAGCGGCCTGCGCCGATTGCGGTCGGTCGTCCTGGGCGGTGCCAGGGCATATCTCGAGAGATTTCCGCGGGCAGCCCCGAAAAGCGCTTTTACGAGCCTGGTCTTGGCATTTCCCCGGTTGCGTGAATCGCGCCACGCGCTGCTCGATACGCTGCACGATCAGATCAAGACCCACATGATCGAGTCGCGTGCGCTGATGTGCACCCCCTTCCATCCGCAAAGCGTCAAGCCCTCGACGAGCAACCCGGATTTTCCCGTGTTCCGCAGCCCGTTCCCGCTGTTCGTATTTCGCCACATGGACGTGCGGGATATCGGCTTTCTCGACCACAACCGGCGCGCATTTCAAAGCTATCATGCGCGCTACGCGGCGGCATTCGCGCGCGGCGACGTCTCCGACGAATTCGGCTATGTGAGCCGCTTCAAGGAGGCTTGCGAGCGCTTCAACGTGCCGCGCCGCCGCCGACGCACCGCGAGGTACGCAATGACCGCGACCGACAGCGTGAGGATGCTCGCGTAGAAGTCGCGTTCCAGCGCGGGCGTGAAAGCCATCGCGACGAGCACGGCACCCATCGCGAGGATCGCCGCGATACTGACCCAGGGGAAGAGCCACATCACGATCGCGGGCGGCGGATCGCCGGCGCGCTCGCGCCGCAAGCGCAGCCGAATCTGCGCGACGACGATCGCCATGTACACGAAGACGACGAGGGCCCCGGACGAACTGACGAGGAAATCGAACACCGCCTGCGGCGTTTCGGTCGCCGCGATGATGCCGACGAATCCCGCGGCCGCACCGATCAGGACCGATCCCGTCGGCACGCGCCGCTCGTTCAGGCGCACCAGCGCCTTCGGCGCATCGCCGCGCTCCGCGAGCACGAACAGCACGCGCGAGCTCACGTAGAACGCGGAGTTCAGGCACGAAAGGACGGCTGTGAGGATGATCACGCTCATCACCGCGCCGGCCCAGGGCACGTGCATCGCGTTCAACGCGAGCGTGAACGGCGACTCGCCCGAGCGGACCTCGGTCCACGGCACGACGCTGACGATGAAGAACACCGAGCCGACGTAGAAGATCAGGATTCGCCAAATGACCGTCGTGCTCATCTTCGCGACCGCCTGCCCCGGCTGCGCCGATTCCGCGGCGGCGATCGTCGTGATTTCGGCGCCGGTCATCGCGAAGAACACCGTCGGCACGGCGGCGAGCACGGCGATCCAGCCGTGCGGCGTGAAGCCGCCGTGATCGACGAGGTTGCGAAACGTCGCTCCGTGCGGCGAGGTCCAGCCGAACGCGTAGGACGCGGCGATCGCGATGAACGAGATGATCGCGGCGACCTTGATCGACGCGAACCAGAATTCGAACTCGGCGTAGGAACGCGCCGACATCAGATTCACGCCGGTCATGATCGTCATCAGGCCGATGCCGATCGCGAGCGGCGGCAGCGGCAGCCAATGCTGCAGGATCTTCGCGCCCGCGATGGCTTCGACCGGCACGACCAGCACCCAGAAATACCAATACAGCCAGCCGACGACGAAGCCCGCGCCGTCGCCCAGGCCCGCGCGCGCGAATTCGGTGAACGAGCGCACTTGCGGCAGCGCCGTGGCCATTTCGCCGAGCATGCGCATGATCATCAATATCAGCATGCCCGTGATCGCGTAGCTCAGGAAGCTCGCGGGGCCGCCGGCGATGATCGACGTGCTGCTGCTGACGAACAGGCCGGCGCCGATGATTCCGCCGATCGAAATCATCGTCAGGTGGCGGCCCTTCAGCGAGCGGCTGAGGCCGTGCGTCAGCGCCGGCCGCGGGCGCGGCGCCGGAATTCGTCGAAATCATCGGCTTGCCTCCGGAGTCAGAAGATGAGCATCGCCGGCCGGCGCAGTTCCGCGCTCGTACGGCTTCGCGGCGACCATGTAGAACGAGCCGAGCGCGAGCACACCCGCGGTCGTGACGAGCATCGCGTAATTGCTGTACCAGGGATCATTCGGGTTGCGCGGCCAGAGAATGTTGACGATCGCGCCGATCCCGTAGGCAAGGGCGAGAATGTTGACGAGCCAGCCCCGGTTGCGCAGCGTGAACGGGCCCGCGGGCCGCCATCCCTTCGCACGGGCGACGAGAGCCGCGAGGACGATCATTTGGAACGCTATATAAATGCCGATCGCCGCGAAGCTGATGATCGTCGCGATCGCATCCTCGAGCCAGAGCGCCGAGAGCGCGATCGCGGCCGGGATCGCGCCCATGACGACGAGCGCGTTCGACGGCACGTGATGGCCCGGCGAAAAGCGCGACAGGAACTTGCTGCCGACGATCATCTGGTCGCGGGCATACGCGTAAAGGAGGCGGCTGGCCGCGGCCTGCAGGCTCAGAAGGCAGGATACGAAGGACACGAGGACGACGGCGATGACCGCGCGGAATCCGGCTTCGCCCATCGCCGCCCGCAGCAGCGTCGCGATCGGGTCCTTGTCGCTGCCCGAGATCGCGGCGCCGATATCCGGAATCGCGAGCACGAACGCGAGGCAGATCCACGTGGCGGCGGCGCCGCCGATGTAGATCGTCATGCGCATGGCCTTCGGGATCGTACGGCTCGCGTTCGGCGTCTCTTCGGCGACGTCGCCGCAGGCCTCGAACCCGTAATAGCAGAACATCGCCGCGAGCGACGAGGCGAGAAACGCGGGCCAGTAGCTGCCGTTCGTGCGCACGAACGACGTGTCGAGAAGGACCTTCAAGGGTTGATGGCGCGCGAACAGCAGCAGATAGCCGCCGACGGCGATCGCCCCCACCAGCTCGCAAACGAAGCCGAACATCGCGACGCGCGCGAGCAGGCGGGTGCCGCTCAAATTCAGCAAGGTCGTCGTCGCGATCAACACGAGCGCGATGGCCGTCGTCGCGAGCGGCGTGCCGCCGAGCCCCACGAGCTGCGCGAGGAACGGCGCGGCGCCCATCGCGACTCCGGCCATCGTGCAGCACAAGGCCCACGCGTATACCCAGCCGGCCATCCAGGCCCAGCGCTTGCCGACCAGGCGCCGCGCCCATGGATACAAGCCGCCGGAGATCGGGAACTGCGAGACGATTTCGCCGAAGACCAGGCAGACCATCAGTTGGCCGAGCCCGACCAAGATGTAGGTCCACCACATCGGCGGTCCGCCCGCCGCGAAGGCACTCGCGAATATCGTGTAGACGCCGACGACCGGGGACAAATACGTGAATCCCAGCGAGAAATTCTCCCACTTGGACATCGTCCGGTCGAAACGCGATTCGTAGCCCAGCGCGCGCAATTGCGCACTGTCCTGGTCGGCTGAGCCGCCGGTCTTCTCGGTTGCCAGAGGGATTCTCCCTTGTCCTCTTCCCTCCGCGGATCATACGAGATTTCTCCGAGTCGTTGCGTGCCGGCCGCCGATGCGCGCGGGTTCGGCGGGTCGTCCGCGGTGTAATATCCAGGCTACATGCCGTATCGATTGCTGCGTTTCGCCCTGCATCGCAAGCATCCGGAACCGCGGATGTTCACGCGCCACGAGAAACTGAAGGACGCTTACGACGTCGTGATCATCGGCGCCGGCGGCCACGGCCTGGCCGCCGCGTATTACCTGGCGCGCGACCACGGCATGCGCGACGTGGCCGTGCTCGAGAAGGGCTATATCGGCGGCGGCAACACGGGCCGCAACACGACGATCATCCGCTCGAATTATCTGACGCCGGAAGGCGTCAGGTTCTACGACGAGAGCGTGCGCCTGTGGCAGGACTTGTCCGCGGAATTCGACCTGAACCTGTTTTATTCGACGCGCGGCCACTTCACGCTCGCCCATACGGATTCGGCGATGCGCACGATGCGTTGGCGCGCCGAAGTCAACAAGCATTTCGGCGTGCGCTCCGAAGTCGTCGACGCCGATTTCGTGCGGCGGTTCATGCCGATGCTGGACCTGCGGTGCGGCGGCCACGCACCGATTCAGGGCGCTCTCTATCACGAACCGGGCGCGATCGCGCGGCACGACGCGGTGGCCTGGGGTTACGGACGCGGAGCCGATCGCCGCGGCGTCGAGATCCACCAGCAAACCGAGGTGACGGGCATCCGGGTAAAGGGCGGCCGGGTCGCCGGCGTCGAGACGACGCGCGGCGCGATTTCGACGGCGCGGGTGCTGTGCGCGGTCGCCGGCTTCACGCCGCGATTGCTCGACATGGTCGGGCCTGCGCTCGCCGATCTACGTCCATCCGCTGCAGGCGATGGTGTCGGAGCCGTTGAAGCCGTGGCTCGATCCGATCGTCGTCTCCGGCTCGTTGCACGTCTACGTCTCGCAGACCGCGCGCGGCGAACTCGTCATGGGCGCCTCGCTCGATCCCTACGAGCTCCACGAGACGCGCTCGACGTTGGACTTCGTCGAAGGTCTGGCGGCGCACATGCTCGACATGTTCCCCTTCCTTGAGCGACGTGAAGGTGAATCGGCAGTGGGCGGGCCTTGCGGACATGACGCCGGATTTCGCGCCGATCATGGGAACGACGCCGGTCGAAGGATTCTTCATCGACGCGGGGTGGGGGACCTGGGGATTCAAGGCGACGCCGGTATGCGGGAAGACGATGAGCCATACGGTCGCGACCGGCGAATAACCACCCGCTGATCGAGGGATTTTCGTTCGACCGCTTTTCGCGCTTCCGGCTCACCGGCGAAAAGGGCGCGGCTTCGGTCGGCCATTGAACGGACGAGACGCATGAAATTGATCGTCTGTCCGTTGAATGGCGCGCGCCCCGTAGCCGAGTTCTTCGTACGGCGGCGAAGTGCGCCAGATGCCGGATCCGGCCGCCTGCAGCGATGCTGAATGGTCCGACTACGTGTTCAACCGCTCGGGGTCGCCGGGGCGGAAGTACGAATGGTGGTGCCATACGCCGTCCGGCCATTGGTTCATCGCGCTGCGCGACACCGCGGCGGACGTGATTCTGGAAACCATGCCCGCGGAGGCGGCGCGCGGCGCGCTGGGCGCTCGCGAGCCCCGACCGTGATGTACCGCCTCGACGGACGGCGCGGCGAGTGGATCGATCGCTCCGCGATCTTGCGCTTCACGTTCGAAGGGCGCGAATACCGCGGATACGCCGGCGACACGATTTCCTCGGCGCTCGCCGCCGCCGGGGTCGCTTATCTCGGGCGCAGCTTCAAGTACCACCGGCCGCGCGGCATTGCGTCGTTCGCGAACCACGACAGCAACGCGTTCTTTCAAGTCGACGGCGTGCCCAACGTGCGCGGCGACGTGACGCCGCTCGCCGCGGGCATGACGATCACGGCCGTCAACACGTTCGGCGGCCTGGCGCGGGACAAGGCGCGGATACTGGATCGTTTCGGTCGGCTGTTGCCGGTCGGGTTTTACTACAAGGCGTTTCATACCAAGGCCTTGTTCCCGTTCTGGGAGCGGATGTTTCGCAAGCTGACCGGTCTCGGCGAAGTCGATCTGCGCGCGCCGCGTGGCGAGACCGCCAAACGTTTCGGCTTTTGCGACGTTCTCGTGATCGGCGCGGGGGCGAGCGGATTGGCCGCGGCGCTCGCCGCGGCCCGCGCTGGTGCGAAGGTGACGCTCGCCGACGAGTGGCCGCGGCTCGGCGGCGGCGCGGTCCTCGGTGCGGACGGCGACGCCGCGGCCGCGTCGGTCGACGCCGTGCGCGCGCAACCGCGGATCACGGTGCTGACGCGAACCGTGGCGGTCGGATACTACGCCGACCACTGGGTCGCGCTCGCCGAGGCGGCGCGCTTGACGAAGATGCGCGCGCGCGCGGTCGTGTTCGCCACCGGTGCGATCGAGCAGCCGGCCGTGTTCCGCAACAACGATCTTCCGGGGGTGATGCAGGCATCCGGCGCGCTGCGACTCGCGAATTGCTACGGCGTCGCGCCGGGCCGCCGCGTCGTGATCGTCGCCGCGAATTTGGAGGCATACGCGGCTTGTCTCGCGCTGCTCGCGCGAGGGATCGCGGTGGCCGCGGTCATCGATCTGCGTGCCGGCGGCGAAGTCGAAGCCTTGTCCGGGCAGTGCGCGCAGCAAGGTGTGCAGATCGTCCACGCGCATGCGCCGTACGAGGCGATCCGCGGACCCGACGGAGCGGTGTGCGCGCTCAGCTTCGCGCCGTTCGACCTGTCCGGCCGGCTCGACCTCTGCGCGGTGCGCCGCATCGACTGCGATGCCGTGCTGTCGAGCGTCGGCTGGGCCTCGGCGTCGCAGTTGTTGTCGCAAGCCGGCGGCCGGCTGGAATTCCGCGATGAGATTCAAGCGTTCGTTCCCGGCCGCCTGCCGCCCGGGGTGTTCGCCGCCGGCCGCGTGAACGGCGTTTACGAATTTTCCGCGCGCTGCGACGACGGCCGTAATGCGGGCGCCGCGGCCGCGGCGCACGCCGGATGCGGATCCGCGCGGCGAGAGCCGCCCGCGCTCCCGGAACGCCGCCCCTCGCACCCGTTCCCGATCATCGATCATCCGTCGGGGAAGAATTTCGTCGACTTCGACGAGGACCTGCAGGTCGAGGATTTGGTGAATGCGGCGCAAGAGGGGTTCGATTCGAGCGAGCTCATGAAGCGCTACAGCACGGTCGGCATGGGGCCGTCACAGGGCAAGCATTCCAACATGCATGCGCTGCGCGTGCTCGCGCGCGCGCGCGGCATGCGCGTCGATGATCTCGGGCTGACGACGGCGCGACCCATGTACCATCCGGTGCCGTTGAAGCTGCTCGCCGGCAGGAATTTTCACGTCGAACGGCGCACCCCGCTCGATGCCCTGCATGCGGCGCATGGCGCCGTTTGGATGTCCGCCGGCGCCTGGCGTCGGCCGGAGTATTACGCGGTCGCCGGTGAGGGTCGTGCCGAGAGCATCGCGCGGGAAGTCGAAACGGTGCGCAATCGCGTCGGCGTCATCGACTTGGGCACGCTCGGCAAGATCGAGGTTCACGGTCCCCAGGCCGCGGAATTCCTCGACCGGGCGTATGCCGGCACGTACTCCAATTTGCGCGCCGGCATGAGCCGGTACGCATTGATGCTCGATGAAAGCGGCGTCATCGTCGACGACGGCGTCATCGCGCGCTTGGGGTCCGAGCGGTTCTATGTCACGACGACGACCAGCGGTTCGGCGATCGTGTTCCGCGAGTTGTCGCGACTCAACTCCCTGTGGCGCTTCGATTGCGTCCTCGTGAACCTGACGGGGCACCGCGCGGCGTTCAATATCGCAGGCCCTTCGAGCCGGGAGGTGCTCGGGGCGTTGACCGACCTCGACCTGGGGGAGAGCGACTTTCCGCATCTGGGCGCGCGCGTCGGAACCGTCGGCGGCCATGAGGCGATCGTGTTGCGGTCGGGATTCGTCGGCGAGCTCGCGTTCGAAGTGCATCTGCCCGCCACATGCGCGGGCGCCGCATGGCGCGCGGCGCACGAGGCGGGGAATTCGCATGGATTGCGCCCGTTCGGCGTCGAGGCGCAGCGCGCGCTGCGGCTGGAGAAAGGGCACTTCATCATCGGCCAGGACACGGACGGCCTCACCGATCCGTTCGAGGCCGACGCGGGTTGGGCCGTGAACATGGAGAAGCCCTTCTTCGTCGGCCAGCGGAGCCTGAAAATCCTGCGCGCGCGCGGGCCGCGTCAATTGCTCGTCGGCATCGAGGTCGACGCCTGCGCCGAAATGCCGAAAGAGTCCCATTTGATCATCGACGCCGGCGGCATCGCCGGCCGCGTCACGAGCATCGCGCATTCGCGGACCTTGGGCAAGATCATCGGGCTCGCGATGGTGGCGCCGCCGCTCGCGACGCCCGGCCGGATGCTGTCGATTCGTTTGACCGGAGGCGGATTCGCCGCCGCGCGCGTCGTGCCGAAGCCGTTCTACGATCCCCCAAATCTGCGCCAGAGCGGTCGCTGCCCATGAGCGCGCCGCGACTCGAACTCGTTCGCGGCCGGGCGCTTCTGGGACTCAAGGGGCCGCGCGCACAAGCGTGGCTCGCCGCCCTGGGGGTTGCGGTTCCGCAGGTTCCCAATACCTGGCGCGCAGGGGCGAATTCAGTGTCGATCGTGCGGCTCGGGGCGGCGGAATTCTTCCTCGACACGGACGCGGCCGACGCGACGCTCGCGACGCTGCGCGCTCAGCTTCGCGCCGGACCGCCCGGCGTCTATCCCGTGCCGCGTGAAGACTGGGAACTGCGACTCGCCGGCGCCCGCGCCGACGAAATGCTCGCCGAGATCGCGGCGGTCGATTTCGCGGCCCTCGACACGGACGCCCGGCCAATCATCATGACGCTGATGGCCGGCATCGCGGTCGTCGTTGCGCCATACGAGACGGCAGGTGAGCGGACCTATCGAATCTGGTGCGACCCGACGTTCGGACCGGCCCTGAACGAGATTCTCGGCACGCTGGTTCGCGCGTACGATGGGTGCGCCGCGCCTTGAACTTGCGACTTCGCTCACGGACACGATCCGGCGGTTTCGCCAGAGTCCGCGAGACGGAGCGCAATTGACGCGCCACTTGGAAACGAAGGACTCGAGCGATGCGCAGCGTTCCCGTTGCGATAGCGGCCGGCGCCGCGCTACTCGCGGCCGCCGCGGCCGCGGCCGGTACGGCGCCGACGACGCTGCCCGTCACTGCGACCGTCGCGGCGACCTGCCGCGTGAGCGCCGCGGGCCTCGCATTCGGCACCTATCGTGCCCACGACCGGCCCTCTGACCGGCACGACGCGCGTCAACGTGGTGTGCTCGCGCAGAGCCGCGTTTCGGGTGGCGCTCGGTCTCGGCACGACGCCGGGAGCGAGCGTCGCCCGGCGCCTCCTCGCGAACGGCGCCGGCAGGCTGCAATACAACCTCTACACGACCCGCGCGCACTCGGCCGTTTGGGCCGACGGCACGGCGGGATCGCGAGTTCGCACGGGAAGGGGACGCGGCCCGACGCGACCCGTCAGACTGATCGTTTACGGTATGCTGCCGGATAACGCCGCCAATCAGGCCGCGGGCCCGGGAATTTACAGCGACACCATCCTGGTGACGGTCACGTATTGAGCCCGCGGCGCGGCGTCGGTTCCAGCGGGGGTGTCGATGCAGGAGCGTCAACGATGATCGTCGAGATCGCGCAATTGGTCATTCGGCCGGGCCAAGAGGCCGAATTCGAGGCGGTGTTCCCGACCGCGGCGGGAATCGTCGCGGCGAGCGCCGGCTACGTGTCGCACGAACTGCGCCGCTCGATCGAGACGCCGAACCATTACGTGCTGATGATCCGCTGGCGAACGCTCGAGGATCACACGATCGGATTTCGCGGATCACCGGCGTTTCCCGCATGGCGCGCGCGGGTCGGGCCGTTCTTCGAACAGCCGCCGGCGGTCGAGCATTATCGCCTGGTCCACGAGTCCTGAAAGCCGTCGCCGGATATACCGCTCGCCAGGAATTTCGACATCCGCTGCGCCGTTTCGCGTCCTTGATAATAGCCCGGCGCGATGCCGATCTCGCGAAAGCCGAGCTTCTCGTAAAACGCGCGTCCCGCGACGTTGTGGGCGCGCAGTTCGAGATTGATGCGGAAAACGCCGGCCTCGACCGCGGTCGCCTGCAGCCACTCGATCAACTTCGACGCGAGACCTCGTCGGCGGCAAGTCGGGTGCACGGCGAGCAGGTTCAAGTGCGCGGCGTCGTCGCCCAAATGCATGATTGCGAACGCGGCGATGCGCGCGTCGCGCCGCGCGACGACGACCGTCGAGTCGCCGCCGCAGATGGAGCGCTGCACGCGCGCCGGCGTCCAGGACCATGCGAGTCCGTGTTCGATCAGGTCTCGCGACATTTCGGCGATCTCCCGCGCGTCGTCGGCGCGCGCAAGGCCCATGGCGGCGAGGACGGACATGCGGGTCCTCAGCGGCTCCTGTAGCGATCCGTCGCCCGCACCAATTCGTCGGCGCAGCCGGGTTCGAACGCCGAATGGCCCGCGTCGGGCACCATCTTGAGGTCCGCCTCCGGCCATGCGCGATGCAGGTCCCAGGCGCTCGTCGCGGGGCAAACGACGTCGTAGCGCCCCTGGACGATCGTCGCCGGGATGTGGCGGATCCTGGAAACGTCGTCGAGCAATTGCGTTTCGCTGCGCATGAAGCCACGGTTGACGAAGTAATGGCATTCGATGCGGGCGACGGCGAGCGCGAACTCGGGCTCGGCCCAGCGCGCGATGTTGTCGGCGTTGCTTTGCAGGAAACTCGTCGCAGCCTCCCAGACGGACCATGCGCGCGCGGCGGCGAGCGCGGCGCGCTGGTCGCTGCCGGTGAGGCGCTTATGGTATGCGCTCAAGAAGTCGTCGCGTTCGTCGGCCGGTATCGCGTCGCGATATTCCTCCCAACGGTCCGGGAATATCGCCGAGGCTCCATATTGGTACATCCAGCGGATTTCGGCGTACCGCAACATGAAGATGCCGCGCAGCACGAGTTCGGTCACGCGTTCCGGATGGGTCTCGGCATACGCGAGCGCGAGTGTGCTGCCCCACGAGCCGCCGAACACGAGCCAGCGCTCGATGCCGAGGTGCCTGCGCAGACGCTCGATGTCCGCGACGAGATGCCATGTCGTGTTCTCGACGAGGTTCGCGCTCGGCCGGCTGCGGCCGCAGCCGCGCTGATCGAAAACGACGATGCGATAGTGTTGCGGATCGAAAAACTGACGCGCGCGCTTGTCGGACCCCGCTCCGGGCCCGCCGTGCAGGAACACGGCGGGCTTGCCGGCCGGGTTGCCGCACTCTTCGAAATAGATTTCGTGAATGTCCGAGACCCGCAAATAGCCGTGCCGGAACGGCTCGATCGGCGGATACAGCTGCCGGCGCCGGACTGATCGGCGGCCGGGGCGGCGCGCTTCGGCGCGGCGCGTTTCGGCGCGGCGCGTTTCGGCGCGGCGCGTTTCGGGGCGGCGCGTTTTGGCGCTGTCATTCGTCGACGGCGAGGGTCTTCTTTTTCGCTTTACCGCCACATTCTTTTTCTTCATCGCCTGATCCTTTATTGCGCTTGATCCTTTGTTGTTTTGCCGGCGGACGCACGGACCGGCGGCGCGGGCCACGGGCTCACGCGCGTTGCACCATCGGCCCGAGCGGTCGTCCGCCCAGCAAATGCAAATGCAGGTGGTAGACCTCCTGGCCGCCGTGCGCGTTGCAATTGACGATCAAGCGGTAGCCGCTCTCGGCGATCCCCTGTTGCTTCGCGAGGTCCCGCGCCACGAGAACCATGTGGCCGATGAGCGTCACGTCCTCGTCGGCGATGTCGTTGACGGTCGCGATCGCCTTGTTCGGAACGATCAGGATGTGTACCGGCGCCGCGGGCCTGATGTCCGAGAACGCGATGACCCGCTCGTCGCGGAATACGATGTTCGCCGGCAGATCTCCGGCGATGATCTTTTCGAAAATCGTTGGCATTGACGATCCCCATGGCATTGCTCTTGGCGCAAGATTAGCAGGAACGGCGGCCGACCCCGGATTCGATCCGGGTCGACCGCGGCGTTGGTACCGTCGAGCGACGCGCCGGTTTATATTGTGTGCGTGCGCCGATTCGGTTATTGCGCACAGCAGCATCTCGTAGCTTAATGGTAATGGGAACGATTCGCATATAGAATCGCGTCTATGGACATCATGCGTTCCGAATATTTGCAGAGTACCCGCGGAAGTCGGGCTCGCGGATCTTCCGCCCGGCACCGTCGCGCGCGTCGTATCGGTCTGCGCCGCGGCTTGCGCCGCGCCTCCGGAACTCGGGCAGCGTCTCGCGGAACTGGGTTTCCTGCCCGGCGAGTTCGTGCGCATCGTCGCGCGCGGATTTCTCGCGCGTGAGCCGATCGCGGTGCGCGTCGGCACCGGCACCTTCGCGTTGCGGCTGTTCGAGGCCGCGTGCATTCGCGTTCGTCCGGAGTCGATGCCGGTCGTGTGATTCCATGAATGTCCAGCCGAGTGCCGCTGCGAGTCCCGTCATCGCGTTGGTCGGCAATCCCAATTGCGGCAAGACCGCGCTGTTCAACGTCCTGACCGGCAGCCGGCAAAAGGTCGCCAATTACGCGGGCGTCACCGTCGAACGCAAGGAGGGATCCTTGACGACGCCGTCCGGGCGCCGGCTGCGCATCCTCGATTTGCCTGGCGCGTACAGCCTCGATCCGCTGACGCCGGACGAGCAAGTCACCGCGGACGTGCTGTTCGGCCGGCGCGCCGGCGAGGCGCGGCCGGACTTCGTCGTCTGCGTGACCGATGCGACGAATTTGCGCCAGAACCTGCGGCTGGTCCTAGGCTTGAAGCGGCTCGGCCTGCCGATGGTCATCGCGCTCAACATGATCGACATCGCGCGCCGCAAGGGGATCACGATCGACGCGGCGAGGCTGTCGCGCGAGCTGGGCGTGCCCGTCGTCGAGACCGTCGGCGTCAAGCCGAGCGGCGTGCGTTCGTTGGTCGAGTTGCTGGACCGCGTCGCGGTGCCGGCGGGCGCGGCGCAAGCGGCCGTGGTCTGGCGCAAGCCCACGACGGGCGAGATCGAGCTCGACCACGCCGAGGTGCGCCGGATTCTCGCCGCCGTCGGCGGCGACCGTCTCGACGGCCTGACTTTGAGCGACCGCATCGATGCGATCGTGCTTCACCCGCTTCTCGGACCGCTGATCCTCGCGGTGGTCCTGTTCTTCGTGTTCCAGGCGGTGTTCGCGTGGGCGCAATGGCCGATGGATGCGATCAAGTCGGCCGTCACCGCGGCGGGGTACTGGCTCGAGGCCGCGTTGCCGTCCGGCTTGTTCAAGGATCTGTTGATCAGCGGCGTATTGGCCGGCGTCGGCAGCGTGCTGGTGTTCCTGCCGCAAATCATGATCTTGTTCTTCTTCATCCTGGTTCTCGAGGAATCCGGGTATCTGCCGCGCGCCGCGTTTCTGCTCGATCGCGTGATGGGCAGCGTCGGTCTGTCCGGGCGCGCGTTCATACCGCTGCTTTCCTCGTTCGCGTGCGCGATTCCCGGCATCATGGCGACGCGCACGATCCAAAGTGCGCGCGATCGGCTGGCGACGATCATGATCGCGCCGTTGATGACCTGTTCGGCGCGCTTGCCGGTATACGCGCTGATCATCGGCGCATTCATCCCGCACCGCTCCGTCTGGGGAGGAATGCAGCTTCAGGGATTGGTGCTGTTCGCGTTGTACGTCGCCGGCGTCGTCAGCGCGATGGCGGTCGCATACGTGTTGAAGCGCACCGGCCGCAGCGGCCGATACCACACCTTGCTGCTGGAGTTGCCGGCATACCATCTGCCGAACCTGCGCAACCTGGCGATCGGCCTATGGCAACGAGTCGAGATTTTCCTGACGCGCGTGGGCACGATCATCCTGGCCTTGATGGTCATTCTCTGGGCGTTGAGCTCGTACCCCGCGCCGCCGGCCGGAGCCACGGGTCCCGCGATCCAGTACAGCATCGCCGGACATCTGGGCGCCGCGCTCGCAGTCGTTTTCAAGCCGATCGGATTCAACTGGCAGATCTCGATCGCGCTCGTGCCGGGGCTCGCGGCCCGCGAGGTCGCCGTCGGGGCTCTGGGCACGGTCTACGCATTGTCGGCCACGGGCAACGACGTCAGCGCCGCGCTGACGCCGTTGATCGCACGGTCGTGGAGCCTGCCGACCGCGCTGTCCCTGCTCGTCTGGTACGTGTTCGCGCCGCAATGCCTGTCGACATTGGCGACGGTGAAACGCGAAACCAATTCCTGGCGGTATCCGCTCATCATGGCGGGCTACCTGTTCGCGATGGCCTACGCGGGATCCTGGATCACCTACCGGGGCGCATTGCTGTTCATGAGTTGAGGAGCGGCTACACAGCTTCGAGAATCGTGCGATGAACGGCTTCCTCAACCACTTGCTCGTGGGATTCGCGCTGTGCGCAAGCATGGCGTATGCGGCGTTCGCGCTCGGCCCGCGATCGTGGCGCAGGCTGCTCGTCGCGGCGGCCGCGCGACTGTCGGCGGTCTTCGGGCTGCGCCGCCTCGCGGAGCGCCTGCGGGACGCGGCCGCGCATCCGGGGAGCGGCGGCTGCGGCGGGTTGCGGGGACTGCGGGAAGATCGGCAAGCGCCGCTGAGCGTCAGCGTCCGCCGAATCGCGGCGCGCGCTTGTCGCGAAACGCGCGCAAGCCTTCGGCGAAATCCTCCGTGTCGGCGAGTTCCGCCTGCAGCCGTGCCTCCAGCGCCAATTGTTCGTCGAGCGTATTCGGCGGCTCGGTGTTGAATGCCGCCTTGATGCGCCGATAGGCCTGGGTCGGCCCGGCGGCGAGCCGTGCGGCGATCCGTTCGGCTTCGGCGTGCAAGTCGGCGTCGTCGACGCAGGCCCAGATCAGCCCCCACGCGGCCGCGTCAGCGGCCGACAGCGGCTCACCGAGCATCGAGAGTCCCTTCGCGCGAGCCGTTCCGATCGATCGCGGCAGGTGGAACGAGCCGCCGAGGTCGGGCATCAAGCCGAGCTTCGGCGCGAACAGCTGCACGAACGAGGCCGACTTCGCCGCAAGGACGATGTCTCCGCACAGCGCGAGGCTCGACCCGGCGCCGGCGGCGATGCCGTTGACGGCTACGACGACGGGCAGCGGCAGGTGAAACCAGGCGCGCACCATCGGATTGAAGCCATCGCGCATCCGCGCGCCGACCGCCGCACCCCTGCCTTGCCCCGGACCATCCGCGGGCTCATCGTCGAGGAGGTCGGCTCCCGAGCAAAATGCGCGGCCCGCGCCGGTGAGCAACACGGCGCGAATGGATGCGTCGGCTTCGATATGGCGAGCCGCCGCCGTCAAATCGGCGACGAGGCTCGCACAGAGCGCATTGAGCCGTTCGGGCCGATTGAGAATCACCCGGGCGACGTGGTCGCGGGCTGCGAATGACAGGGTCTCGAATTTCATGGGATTTCCCGGCTGCTGCACTGTTTCCAGCATAGGCCGCGCCGGCGCAAAGTACACGTGCAGGTGTGTGCCCGGCCGGAGTGCGCGATACTGTGCGCCGTGTCGTCGATGAGCGCGTTGGATGCCGATACCGAAAATCTTGGAAAATCGCCTGCGATTGCCCCTGGTCGGGGCGCCGATGTTCATCGTCTCGACGCCGAAGCTGGTCGTCGCCCAATGCAAGGCCGGCATCGTGGGGTCGTTTCCCGCGCTGAACGCGCGGCCCGCTGCGCAGCTCGGCGAGTGGCTCGCGCAAATCTCCGAGGAACTCGCCGCGTACGCGCGCACGCATCCCGGCGTCAAGGTCGCGCCGTTCGCGGTCAATCAAATCGTCCATTCGAGCAATGATCGCCTCGATCACGATGTCGAGATGTGCGTGAAGTATCGAGTGCCGATCGTCATCACGAGCCTGCGGCCGCCGGCGGAGGTCGTCGCGGCGGTTCACGGCTACGGCGGCATCGTCCTGCACGATGTCATCAACATCCGGCACGCGGAGAAAGCGGTCGCTCAGGGCGTCGACGGCATCATCGCCGTCTGCGCGGGCGCCGGGGGCCACGCCGGCACTTTGAGCCCGTTCGCGCTGGTCAAGGAAATACGCGAGATGTTCGCGGGCACGATCCTGCTGTCGGGCGCATTGAGCACCGGCGCCGACGTGCTCGCGGCGCTCGCGCTCGGCGCGGACCTCGCGTACGTGGGCACGCGCTTCATCGCGACCGTGGAAGCCAACGCGAGCGACGAGTACAAGAACATGCTGGTCGACAGCCGTGCCGAGGATATCGTCTACACACCCCTGTTCAGCGGGGTCGCGGGCAATTATCTGCGCGCGAGTGTCGCTCGCGCGGGGTTCGACCCGGACAAACTGCCGGAGGCGGGAAGGGCGGCGATGAATTTCGGCGCCGGCGGCAATCCTGCGCTCAAGGCCTGGAAGGACATTTGGAGCGCGGGCCAAAGCGTCAGCGGAATTCATGAGGTGGCGACCGTGGGCGCGGTCGTCGAGCGGATGGCCGCCGAATATGCCGCGGCGCGTGAGCGTATCGCGTGCGTATGAACCTCGATCAACTGCCCGCCGCGCTCGCGCGCGGGCTTGCGGGCATCTACCTCGTGTCGGGCGACGAGCCCTTGCTCGCCGGCGAGGCGGCGGATGCGATTCGAAGCGCCGCGCGCGCGGCGGGGTTCGCGGATCGGCAGGTGTTCGACGTCGACCGCTTCTTCGACTGGGACGAATTGCGCACCGCGAGCCAATCCATGTCCTTGTTCGCCGAACGGCGCATTCTCGAAATTCGCATGCCGAGCGGCAAGCCGGACAAAGGCGCGGCCCAGCTCGCCGACCTCGCCGCGAGCCCGCCGCCCGACATCCTCCTGCTGATCGTCACGGGCAAGCTCGACAAGAAATCGGCGGACGCCGCCTGGGTTCAAGCCGTCAGTCGGCACGGCGTCTGGGTGCCGGTTTGGCCCGTCGGCGCGGACGAATTGCCCGGTTGGCTGCGGGTGCGCGCAAAACTCGCGGGTTTCGAGCTCGATGCGGCGGCCGCGCAATTGATCGCCGATCGCGTCGAGGGCAATTTACTCGCCGCGAAGCAGGAGTTGGAGAAGCTGAAGTTGCTTGCCGCAGGCGCGCGGATCGGGGTGGATCTCGTCTTGACATCGGTCGCCGACAATGCGCGCTACGACGTCTTTCAGCTCGCCGCTGCCGCCGCGGCCGGGGACGCCGCGCGCGCGCTGCACATCCTCGACGGCCTCGAGGGCGAGGGACGCGAGCCGACCCTGATTCTCTGGGCTCTCGCGCGCGAGCTGCGCGGGCTTTGGCAGGCGCAGGAACGCCGTCGCCTGCGTCAACCGGAGCGCAGCGGCAGCTGGGGTCAGGCGAGCCCACCGTCGACGCAGGCGTTGGCGCGGCTCGCCGAATTGCCGTTGGTGAGCCTGTTCGCGCAGGCCGCCCGCGCCGATCGCATCATCAAGGGCATCGCCGCCGGCGATCCTTGGACCGCGTTGGCCGGCTTGACCGCGACACTCGCCGGCGCTTTGCAACCGGGCTTCGTTTCAGGCAGGGTGGCCCGATGAATCCCATGGGAATTTTGGGCGGCACGTTCGATCCGATCCACTACGCGCATTTACGCACCGCGTTTGAATTGCAGCAGGCCTTGCGCCTGAAGGAGATCCGCTTTTTGCCGGCCGGAAATCCGCCGCATCGCGACCAGCCGCTCGCGGACGCGCAGCTGCGCCTGAAGATGGTGCAAGCGGCCACAGCCGGGCAACCGGGGTTCGTCGTCGACGATCGCGAAGTCCGCAAGGAGGGGCCTTCCTATTCGGTCGAGACCCTCGCGGAGCTGCGCCACGAGTATCCGGACCGCAGCCTCTGCATGATCGTCGGCATGGACGCGTTCCTGAGCTTGCCGAAGTGGCATCAATGGCGGGAGTTGCTGCAACTCGCGCATCTGGTCGTCGCGCACCGGCCGGGCTGGCGCGCGCCGGGCATGGGTCCGCTCGGGGAACTGCTCGTCGATCGCGGCACCGGACGAATCGGCGATCTGCACGAATCGCGCGCCGGATGCATTTACATCCATGCGGTCACGCAACTGGAAATCTCGTCGACGGACGTCCGTCAATCGGTCGCGATGGGGCGCGATCCGCGCTTCCTGATGCCGGATTCGGTGCGTAAACTGATCCTCGACGCCAATTGTTACTCCAAAACACGGGTTACTTAGTGCAGCAAGCAAGAAAGAAGACCGCGAGCAGGAAGAAACTTCCGGCCAAGACCGCCGTCAAGCGCAAGGCCGCCGCCAAGGCCAAGCCGTCGCTCAAATCCGTCGTCCTCGACGCCTTGTCGGACATGAAGGCCGTCGATGCCAAGGTCCTGGACGTCCGCGGCCTGACCGACATTGCGGACATGATGATCATCGCGAGCGGAACTTCCGATCGGCACGTGCGCGCGGTCGCGGATCGGGTCGTGGAGAAGGCGAAACAGGCGGGTTTTCGGCCCCACGGCGTCGAAGGACAACAGGACGGCGATTGGGTGCTCATCGATCTTCACGAAGTGATCGTGCACGTCATGCTGCCGCGCGTACGCGAATTCTACGGCCTCGAGAAGTTATGGGACATCAGCGCCTCGAAACGCGCCGGCAGCCGCGCCTGATCCGCAGACGCCTGCCGACATGAAGTGCCGGCTGATCGCCGCCGGCACTCGCCTGCCGGATTGGATCAACGCGGGGTTCAGGGAATATCAACAGCGCCTGCGCAAGCCCTTGACGCTCGAGTTGCACGAAATCCCGGTCGCGCTGCGCCGGCCCGGCGAGAATCCCCGTCCCGCGATCGATCGCGAGGGTGAAGCGATGCTCGCCGCAATCGGCCGCCAGGACTACGTCGTCGCGCTTGAAGTCGATGCGGCGGCGATGAGTACCGCCCTACTCGGCGAGTGGTTCGCGCGGCGCCTGCAAGACGGGCGGCCGCTCGCCCTGCTGATCGGCGGTCCGGACGGACTCGCGCCGGGGTGCCTTGCGCGCGCGGATCATCGGTGGTCCCTGTCGCCGTTGACGCTGCCGCACGGACTGGTGCGGGTCATCGTCGCGGAGCAGATTTACCGCGCGATGAGCCTGCTCGCCGGCCATCCTTATCATCGGGCATAAGGCGCTCGGTGCGCTATTCTGACGCCATGTCCGCGGAATTCGTTTATCTTGCCTCCGGCTCGCCGCGCCGCCGGGAACTCCTCGCGCAAATCGGCGTGCCGTACCGGGTGATCGGCGTTGACGTCGACGAAGCCGTTCTGCCGGACGAACCGCCGGATCGTTACGTGCTTCGCGTCGCCGCGGCCAAGGCGGAGGCAGGTTGGGCGCGGTCGGGCGGCGAGGCGCCGGTTCTCGGCGCCGATACGGCGGTCGTTCTCGACGGGCGGGTTCTCGGCAAGCCCGCCGACGCGGCGGACGGAATCGCGATGCTTGCGCGGCTCTCGGGCCGTACGCATCAGGTGCTCTCCGCGGTCGCCTTGCGCTCGGCGGGCGGCGCCGCGACCCGACTCTGCCGGAGCGAGGTCGAATTCCGCGCGCTCGACCCCGCCGAGTGCCGGGAGTATTGGCAAGGTGCGCGAACCGTGCGACAAGGCGGGCGGCTACGCGATACAGGGCTTGGCCGCGGTCTTCGTCAGGAACTTGCGCGGCAGCTACTCCGGGGTCGTGGGGCTGCCGATCTTCGAAACGGCGGAATTGTTGCAGGCGGCCGGCGTGCCGAGGTGGCGAAGCGCATGAGCGTCGAGATCTTGATCAACGAGAATTCTCACGAAGCGCGCGCCGCGCTCGTCGAGAACGGCGTATTGCAGGAGTTGTTTCTCGAACGCGCGAGCCGCCGCGGCCTCATCAGCAACATCTATAAAGGCCGCGTGTCGCGCGTTCTGCCCGGCATGCAGGCCGCGTTCATCGAAATCGGCCTGGAGCGCACCGCGTTTTTGCACGCCTCGGACATCTTCGACGCGCGCCATGCGGACATCGGCATCGAGCCGCCGCGGACCGAAGGAATCCGCACGCTCGTCGCCGAGGGCGACGAAATCCTCGTGCAGGTCGTCAAGGATCCCCTGGGCACGAAGGGGGCACGGCTCACGACGTACATCACCTTGCCGTCCCGCTATCTCGTGTACATGCCGAAGGGGCGCGGCGTCGGCGTATCGGCGAGGATCGAGAACGAGGCGGAGCGCGAACGATTGCGCGACGCCGTGCAGGGCTTTCTCGAACCCGAGGAACCCGCCGGGTTCATCGTGCGCACCGCCGCCGAGGATGCCCCGACGGAGGCCCTGCGCACCGACATGATCTACCTGCGCAAGCTGTGGGAGGTCATTCGCCAGAAGGGGCTGCGCACCTCGCCGGGGCACCTGGTCCACGCCGACCTACCTCTGCACCTGCGCATCCTGCGCGATCTCCTGCGGCCCGACGTCGACCGCGTGCTGATCGACCAGGCGGCGGCGCATCGGGAAATGCAGGAATTCGCCGGCACGTTCATGCCGGAGGCGCTGCCGCGCATCGAGCTGTACGCGGAGCAGCGCCCGGTGTTCGAGCTGCACCACGTCGAGGAAGAGATCCAAAAGGCCCTGGACCGCAAGGTGCCGCTCAAGTCGGGCGGCTACCTCATCATCGATCAAACCGAGGCGATGACCACGATCGACGTCAATACGGGCGCGTTCGTCGGCCACCGAAATCTCGAGGAGACGATCTTCCGCACGAATCTGGAGGCCGCGGTCGCAATTGCGAGACAGGTGCGCTTGCGCAATTTGGGCGGCATCATCATCATTGATTTCATCGACATGGAAGAGCCGGATCATCGGCGGCAGGTCATCCAAGCCCTCGAGAAGGTCTTGGCCGCGGATCATGTCAAGACCAGCATTTCTTCCGTGTCGCCGCTCGGGCTCGTTGAAATGACCCGCAAGCGCACCCGCGAAAGCCTGGAACATCTGCTCTGCGAGGCCTGTCCAACGTGCGAGGGCCGGGGATTCGTGAAAACGGCCGAAACAGTCTGCTACGAGGTATTCCGTGAAATCGTGCGTCAGTCGCGCCAGTTCGAGTGCCAGCAATTGATGGTTCTCGCCCATCAGGACGTCATCGAGCAGCTGCTCGACGAGGAGTCCACGGCTCTCGGCGAGCTCGAACTCGCCGTCGGCAAGCCGATCCGGCTGCAGACCGAGGCGCTCTACAGCGTCGATCAATACGACGTCGTCCTGATGTAAATGGTTCTGCGCAAACTCGGCAAAATCCTCGGTATCTGCTCGGCCGGATTGCTGCTCCTCGCGCTTCTCCTGATGCTCGCCGTCAAATTGGCGCTCGATCGCGTGCCCGCCTACCAGGAGGAGATCAAAGCCTGGGTGCACCAACAGACCGGATACCATATCCGCTTTGCCCACGTATCGCCGGCGCTGCGATGGTACGGTCCGGAATTGTCGTTCCAAGGATTGGAACTGCGCTCCAAGGATGACCGGCGCGTGCTCGCGCGCGCCGCGCGCGGGCGGATCGGCTCCGACATCTGGCGGCTCCTTTCGAGCGGCAAGCTGTTCGCCGGGCGCGTGGAACTCGATTCGCCGGACATCGTCGTCGCGCGCCTCGGTAAGGCGCAATTCGCGCTGGCTTCCGAGATTCCGCTGCGGCACGCGGATGCGGCCGCCACGGCGTTGAACCTCGACGACTTGCCGACCGGCCGCCTCGTGATCCGCGACGGCCGCATAACGGTCGCGCACTGGAATCCCGCGCTGCCGAATCTCGTCCTCGGCGACGTCGACCTCGACATCACCCGCGATGCGGGCGACGTCGCGGTGAACCTCGATGCGCGGCTGCCGCCGGCGCTCGGCGGCAAGCTGTCCGTCGCGGCCAAGGCGCACGGGCTCGGGGACTTGGATTCGATCGAGTGGAGCGCGGATGTCAGAACGCGCGATATTTCCTTCACCGGGTGGCGGCAGTTGCTGCCGGAATATCTGCATCACCTGGATTCGGGCAGCGGCGCGTTCGGATTCGGCGCCAACGGCCGCGGCCGCGACTTGGCGCGTGCGGTTTTCGATTTTGCCGCGAAGAACGTCGTCACGCGCATGAGCGACGGAGCAAAAGCGCAGTTCGATCAAATCAGCGGTTCATTGGCGCTCACGCACGAAGGCGATCGCTGGACGCTGCTCGGGCGCGGCGTGCGCGCGTCGCGGCACGGCCGCAACGACCCGGCCTCGCAGTTCGACGTCACGTGGCGCGGCGACCGCGCGGGGCTGCTCGAACTGCGTGCGCACGCGAGCTATCTGCGTGCCGACAACCTGCTGCCCCTCGCGGGACTCATGCCGCGCAAGGCCGCGCGCGACCGGCTGATCGCCATTTCGCCGACGGGCGAATGGACCGATGCGAGTTTGCTGTTGTCCCGGCGCGAGCCGACCGATCCCTGGCAATTTCAGGTGCGCGCGCAGTTTCGCCGCGCGGGCTTCGCGCCGATCGGCCGCTCGGCCGGATTGCGCGGGCTGTCGGGAAGCCTCGCGGGCGACCAGGACGGCGGCCACGTCACCTTGGATGCCCGCGCGGCGACGATCGCGTGGCCCTACGAGTGGCAGCGGCCGGTCGACATCGACGCGCTCGACGGAACGATATACTGGAGGCGGACGCCGCAGGATCTGTTGATCGCGACGCCGGGACTCGCGGTCGAAAATCACGATGCGAAGCTGCGCGCGCTGGCCGCATTGCGACTGCCTGCCAACGGCGATTCGCCGATTCTGACGATGGTGAGCCACGTCGAGGACGGCAATGCGGCGGCCGCGCGCTATTATTTGCCGCGCGCGCGGCTGCACCCGAAGTCTCTCGCATGGCTCGATCAAGCGTTCGTTTCCGGCCGCGTGTCCAACGGGCTCGCGGTATACAACGGCCCGGTGCGCCATTTCCCGTTCCGCGACGGCAGCGGCCTGTTCCTCGCGCGATTCGACGTCGACGGCATGACGCTGCATTACGGCGCGGGCTGGCCGCCGCTCGAGGATGTCGGCGGCAGCGCCGAGTTCCGCAATCAAGGGCTCGTCGTTCATCTGCGCCGCGCAAAGGCGGGCGGGATATCGGTCGACAGCGGCGAGGCGCGCTTCGCGGATCTGAAGAACGCGGAACTCAACGTCGACGCGAAAGCCGCGTTCGACGCCTCGGCCGCGCTCCGATTCCTGCGCGCGAGCCCGCTCGATGCGAAAGCGGGCCGCGCATTCTCCGCCGTGAGCGGCCGCGGGCCGATGAGCGCGCGGATCAAGCTGTTCTTTCCGTTCAAGGATTTCGCGCACCGGCGCGTGCTGATTCAAGGGGCGTTCGACGGCGTCACGCTCGATCGTCCCGGATCGGCGTTGGTCGCGAACGGTCTCAAGGGCGATTTCACCGTCGACGGCGCGCAGCTTGCACGCGCGGACATACGCGGGCGCATGCTCGGCGGGCCATTCCGCGCCGACGCCCACGGATCCTTGAAAAAGCCGGCGACGCGCACGGTCGTGAATTTTCGCGGGACCCTCGACGGCGATGCGCTGCGCGCGGCGTTGGGATTGCCCGCGGCGAACGCGATCCGCGGGCAGGCGCAGTGGCACGCGGTGTTGAAAATGATTCCGGCGCCGGCGCTCGAGCGCAGCTTGCGCGTCAGCTCGAATCTCGAGGGGCTCACGCTCGATCTACCGCAGCCGCTCGGCAAGCCGAAGGAGCAGGCGATCCCGGCGTGGGCGGAGATCCAATGGCCGGCGGCGGACGGGCCCGTCGTCAACGCCGCATTGGGATCGATCGTGCATGCGACGGTTGCGCTCCGGCCGGATTCCGGCGGCGAGCGCATTGCCCGCGCCGCGATCATGTTCGGCGACGCCGAGCCGGTGTTCAGCGATACGCAGGTTTTCAACGTGCGCGGCTTGATACAGCGCTTGGATCTTGCAGGGTGGCGCAAACTGTACACGCCCGGGCAAGGCGGGGGGGCGCTGACGAAATATCTGCGGACCGCGAAACTCGACATCCGCGAAGCCGACTTCGGCGGCTTCGCGGTGCGTGACTTCAAGTTGGGATTCGTCGCCGACGACGATCGATGGCTTATGAAAATCGACGGTCCGAACGTCGCCGGAACGATCGACATACCGGCGGCCGGCGCGATCGGTGCCCGTTGGAATCTGTCCTTCGAGCGATTGAACATCGACGAGGCCGCGGCGCCGGACGGCGGCGGCGCGAAGGACGGCGGCGCGAAGGACGGCGGCGCGAGTCCGGCCGAATCGGCCCTGCGCATCACGCCGGAGCGCGTGCCCGCGGTTGATTTTCGCGCCAAGCGGCTGACCTGGGGCGGGCGAGATTTCGGCGACGTGAGCGCGACGCTGTCGAAGGTCGACGACGGCGTGAACCTGGAACAATTGACTATCGCCGGCAAGAGCTTCAACGTGCAGGCGCACGGCGACTGGCGCGGGCCGGATCCGGGGCGCGGCCGCTTGGCCGCGTCGCTCGTCAGCACCGACGTGCAAGCGACGCTCGCGCAACTCGGCTACGCCCGCGTGATCGCCGCGAAAAAGGGTCGACTCGACCTGGACCTGCGCTGGGCCGGCGCGCCGACGGCCGACGCGATGCGCGACGCGACCGGGCACGTGCGCGTCGCGCTCGATCACGGCCAGGTATTCGGCATCAAGCCGGGAGCGGGCCGCGTTCTCGGCCTCGCGAGCGTCGCCGCGCTGCCGCGCCGCCTGGCGCTCGATTTCAGCGATCTGACCGACAAGGGGCTTGCGTTCGACACGGTCAGCGGCGACTTCGATCTGCGTGGCGGCAACGCGTACACGGACAACGTCTTGCTGAAGGGCCCTGCGGCCGAAATCGGATTGATCGGCCGGCTGGGGTTGAAAAACAAGGATTACGACCAAACTGCGGTGGTTACGGGCAGCGTCGGCAACAGCCTGCCGATCGCCGGCGCGTTGGCCGGCGGCCCGGTCGTCGGCGCCGCGGTTTTGTTGTTCACGCAGGTGTTCAAACAGCCGTTGCGCGGCCTGGCGCGGGGTTATTATCACATCACCGGCGGTTGGGATAATCCGATCGTCGAACGCATCACGAGCGCGGACGCCGCCTCGGCAACCGCGGAGGTTCCTAAGTAAATGGGCAGAGTAGCCGCCATTCAAATGACTTCGGGTCATATCGTCGCGGAGAATTTGACGGCCGCCGGCAAATTATTGCGTGAAGCCAAGGACGCGGGCGCCGAGATTGCGTGCCTGCCGGAGAATTTCGCCTTCATCGGCTTGCGCGACGCGGACAAGCTGCAGGTCGCGGAGGCCGACGGCGCCGGACCCGTACAGGCCTTCTTGAGCGACACCGCGCGCGAGCTCGGTCTGTGGATACTGGCCGGCACGATCAACATTCGCGGCGGCGACGGCGATCGCGTCGCGAACGCGTCGCTGCTCGTCGACGCGACCGGCAAGCGCGTTGCGCGCTACGACAAGATTCACCTCTTCGACGTCTCGATCCCGGGACGCAACGAGCAATACCGCGAGTCGACGTACGTGCTGCCCGGCCGGCAGGTCGTCGTCGCCGACACGCCGGTCGGGCGTCTCGGCCTGTCCGTCTGCTACGACATGCGCTTTCCCGAGCTGTACCGCGAATTGGTCTCAAAGGGCGCCGAATGGTTCGCGATGCCGGCCGCGTTCACCGTGCCGACCGGGCACGCGCACTGGGAGACCTTGCTGCGCGCGCGTGCGATCGAGAATCTCTGCTATGTGGTGGCGCCCGCGCAAGCCGGCACTCACACGAACGGCCGCGAGACCTACGGCGACACGCTGATCGTGGATTACTGGGGCCAGGTTCTCGCCCGCCTGGAAAAAGGCGCGCGGCGTCGTGACCGCCGACTTCGATCTCGCCAAGCAGGCGGACACGCGCGCACGCTTCCCGGCGCTCGAGAATCGCCGCCTGGGATTGGTCCGCGGCGTGGCGGAGCCGGCATGAGCGCGCAAAGCCTGGAGATCGCCGAGCGCGCGATCCTCGCGCCGGCGGGTCTCGACCAACATCGCCTGGAAAAGATCCTCGACGGCCTCATGAGCCGCGGCATCGACTACGCGGATTTGTATTTTCAGTCGTCGCGCGAGGAGTCCTGGTCGCTCGAAGACGGCATCGTCAAGGAGGGATCGCACAGCATCGAACAGGGCGTCGGCGTGCGCGCGATCAGCGGCGAGAAAACGGGATTCGCGTACACGGACGAGATGTTGCTGCCGGCGATCGAGGAGGCGTCGGGCGCCGCACGCGCGATCGCGCGCAGCGGCGGCCGCAACGCCGTCAAGGCTTGGGCGCGGCCGGCGTCGCGCGCACTGTACCTGCCGGCGGATCCGCTGGACGCGGTGCGCGACGAGGACAAGGTCGCGTGGCTCATGCGCATCGACGCCGAAACCCGGCGCATCGATCCGCGCGTCAAACAGGTGATGGCGTCTCTCGCCGCCGTGCACGAGGTGGTCCTGATCGCGGCGAGCGACGGCACGCTCGCCGCGGACGTGCGCCCGCTCGTACGCGTCAACGTCTCCGTGATCGTCGAGCAGAGCGGCCGCCGCGAGCAGGGCTACAGCGGCGGCGGCGGCCGCTACGGGCTCGATGAACTGCTGCGCGGCGACGAACCCCTGGTCCATGGGCGCGAAGCGGTGCGCCAGGCTCTCGTGAATCTCGAGGCGATCCCGGCGCCGGCCGGCTCGATGACGGTCGTCCTCGGGCCGGGTTGGCCCGGAATCTTGTTGCACGAGGCGATCGGCCACGGGCTCGAGGGGGATTTCAACCGCAAGGGCACGTCGGCGTTCTCGAATCGAATCGGCCAGAAAGTCGCGGCCGACGAGATCACCGTCGTCGACGACGGCACGATCGACCGGCGCCGCGGCTCCTTGAATGTCGACGACGAGGGCACGCCGACGCAGTGCACGGTATTGATCGAGAACGGCGTGCTGCGCGGCTATATCCAGGACAAGATGAATGCGCGCCTCATGGGGCAAGCGCCGACGGGCAACGGCCGCAGGGAGTCCTTCGCCCACATGACCCTGCCGCGGATGACGAATACCTATATGCGCGCCGGCACGCGCGAGCCGGGCGAGATCATCGCATCCGTCGAGAAGGGGCTGTACGCGGTGAACTTCGGCGGCGGCCAAGTCGACATCACGTCGGGTAAATTCGTGTTTTCGGCGAGCGAAGCGTATTTGATCGAGCACGGCAGGATCGGCGCGCCGGTCAAGGGCGCTACCTTGATCGGCAACGGCCCCGACGTGCTCACGCGAGTCAGCATGGTCGGCAACGATCTCAAGCTCGACGGCGGCGTCGGCACTTGCGGCAAAGAGGGCCAGTCGGTGCCCGTCGGCGTCGGCCAACCGACCTTGCGCATCGACGGCCTGACCGTCGGCGGAACCGGCTGAGGGCCGCGCCAGGGATTCCAGACGAGCGACGCACGCGTCAGGCCGTGGACGACCATCGGCCCGGATGCGGCGCTGCGGCGCGTGTGGCCCACGAGGGGTAGGTGTTATACCCATACCGAGCACCTGCCGGGATCATCAATAATCGGACCGGACTTGCGCGGGCTGACGGCATGGGGACCATCATGATCAGATACATTCTCGCCACGCTGGGCTTCGTTTGCGTTTCCTTGGGGCTTGCCGTGGGATACGCCGCGGGCGCACGGGCCGATGCATCGATGGACGGCGACCAAAAGGCGCGCCGATCCGAGGCCGACTATGTGATGCCGGCCGTCAAGCTGCTGCGCGCCGACGGCAAGACGGTCGCGCTCGGCAATGAACTCGACGACGGCCGGCCGGTCGTGCTGAACTTCATATTCACGACCTGCACGACGATCTGCCCGATGAGCAGCCAATTATTCGAGCGGTTTCAGCATGCCCTCGGGCCCAAGCGCGAGACGGTGCATCTCGTGTCGATCTCGATCGACCCGGAGGAGGACACGCCGGCGCGGTTGCGCGCCTATGCCAGGAAATTCCACGCCGAGCGCGGCTGGGACTACTATACCGGCACGACCGCGGCGATCGAGGCCGTCGAGCGCGCGTTTCTGTCCTACGGCGGCGACAAGATGAGCCATCGGCCGCTGACGCTCGTACGCGCGGCGCCGGGCCGACGTTGGCTGCGCTTCGACGGCTTCGCGACCGCGGACGATCTGCTCGCCGAGAGCAAGCATTGGCCGGCGGCACCCGCGCTCGCGCTCGCGCGCGCGGGCCGATAGACGGACTGGGCGGATCGCGACGACGCTGCGCCAAGCGAAGCCGCGCCAAGCCTGTCGGCCGCCGCCATGAAGCCGTTCGGAAACTGGTTCGCCACCGCGCTCCTCGCGGCCGCGGCGGCCGTACCTTGCGTGGCGCGCGCGGACATCTACGCGTTCACGGACGCGCAGGGCGTCACGCATTTCAGCAATGTGCCCGCGGACGCGCGCTACAAGTTGATTCTGTCCGAGGCTGAGCATGCGTCGAGCGCCGAGGACAAGGCGACGCCGGCGCATGCGGTCGACTGGCTCGCGCGGTCGGCGAAATACGACCGCGTGATCGACCGCGCGGCGCATAACGCCACGCTGCAACCCGCACTCGTGCGCGCGGTGATCGTCGTCGAATCGGGGTTCAATCCACGCGCGGTATCGAAGAAGGGTGCGGTCGGCCTGATGCAGCTGCGGCCGTCGACGGCGCGGCGCTACGGGGTCAAGAACATCTTCGACCCGGACCAGAACATCCGGGCGGGGGCGCGCTACCTAGGCGACTTGATGGTCCGATTCGACAGCAACCTGGAACTCGCGCTCGCCGCCTATAACGCGGGCGAACAGGCCGTCGAACACTACGGGCGGCACATCCCGCCGTACCGTGAAACCTTGAACTACGTGCCGAGCGTGATTCGCGTCTATCACCGGCTGCTGCGCGAGGATCGCGCGAACGGCGTTTGACCGAACCACGGCGTCGGGCGCCGGCGGCTCGCACCGCCGGCGCCCGATCGTTCATGCGGTCGCGGCGATTACTCGGCGGTCCCCGCGTTGCTGGGTCTTTTCGATGAACGCGGCGACGTTCGCGTGCAGGAGCTTCAGATCCGGCTCGTGCACGTAGACCATGTGTCCCGACGTGTAGAAGTGCGTCTCGATGTTCTTTTCCAGCGACGCCTCGATCGGCAGATGGCGCATTTCGTAGACTGCCGCGAAGAACGGCGTCGCGAGATCGAAATAGCCGCCGTTCAGCATGATCTTCAAGTTCGGGTCGGTCTTCATCGCGACCGCGAGGTCCGGCATGACGTTCGCCGGCCCCGGCAGCTTGAACGGTGCGCCGGGCGGCTGATGGGAGAAATCCCACGTCTTCCAGAGATCGATTTCAGGCTTGTAGGTCATGTCCTGGCCGAACTTGAGCTGCGTGCGCACGTAATCGTTGAACGCCGACACGTACGCGGAGGAAATCGCGGACGACTGCGGGTCGTAGTCGGATTCCTTGCTCAAGGGGTCTATCGTCGGGCCGGAGAACCGCGTGTCGAGGCGCCCGGTCGTGATCTGGCTGCCCTGCAGGTTCTTCTCGAATTCGCCGCCGTTGATCCGCAAGTCGGCGCGCAGGATGTATTCGACCGGCAGTCCGGTGTAATCATGCAATTTTTGCGCGATCTCGGTCTTCCTGTCGCTGCTCAACGTCGATCCGGCGCTGAGCGCCTGCGCGTAGTCGCCGAGCGCAAACTGCTCGACCTCCTGCAGCAGCGGATCGAGGGTCGCGGGCGGATTCGCGCAGCTTGTGGTGATACCACGCCGTCGCGGCGTACGTCGGCAGCGCCAATTCATACGGCAAGTCGACGCCGGGATTGAATTCAGGCCCGTCCACGCTGGTGTCGAAGTTCAATATCTGCGACAGCAGGATGACGCCGTTCACGTCCAGCGACTTTTCGTTCTCCAGGACGTTGACGAGCGCCGCCGAACGCGTCGTTCCGTAGCTTTCGCCGAACAGGTATTTCGGCGAATTCCAGCGATCGTGCAGCGACAGGAACTTGACGATGAAATTCGCGAACGCGTGCGCGTCCTGGTCGATCCCGTAGAACGCCTTCTCCTTGTCCTTGCCGCGCAGGTGTCCGAATCCGGTTCCCGGCGCGTCGATGAACACCAGGTCGCTGACATCGAGCAGGCTGTACTGGTTGTTGACGATGCGGTAGGGGGCCGCGGGGGTGTGCACGTCGTCCATGGTGACGACGCGCTTGGGGCCGAAGGCTCCCATGTGCAGCCAGATCGTCGAAGAACCCGGTCCGCCGTTGTACAGGAAGGTGATCGGACGGCGCGGATCCTCTTTGTCGCCTTTGAAATAGGCGACGTAGGACATGCTCGCTTCCGGCGGCTGCGGCGGCGGCGCGCTCCCGTGTTCGCCCGGCGGCGGCGGTGCATCCTCGTCCATCGGATCCTTCACGTGCACGACCAGGACCCCGGCATCCGCGTGATAAGCGATCGGCTTGCCGCCGATCGTGACCGTGCCGGAAGTCACCTGGTGCTCGTCGCGTAGAAAACGCGTCGTCTCGCTGGTCTTCGGCACCGCGCCCTTCTCGGCATCGGCGGGGGCGTTCGCCGAGGACGCCGGCGCACAGACCGCGATCGCAGCGCCGAGCGCCACACCGAGCAGCGACAGACTCGCCGGGCGAAATACCTTCAATTTCATGTACGGATTCCTTTTTGAGTGGCCGCGGGTTACGGCTGGTATGGCGATAGGATATGGGCATACCGGGCCGTCGTCCAACGGCGAGCGTCGCGCCGTCCGGCCGGGCGATCAAATGCGGTTGATCAGGCCGTTGCGGATCGCGAACAGGGTCACTTCGGCCGTGTTGTGCAGCATCAGCTTGCGCATCAGGTTGGAGCGGTGCTTCTCGACGGTCTTCACGGACAGCGTCATGGCCCGCGCCATTTGCTTGTTGGATTCGCCGCGCGCGATCCGCTCGAGTACGTCCGTCTCGCGATTGGTCGAGCTGATCGAGGGACGGGACCGGACGTTTGTCCTGGGGACTCATGTAATGCACGACGAGCAGGTCGGAGGTCGCATGGCAGAGGAAGCGACGCCCGGCCGCCACGGTCTGCAGACCCTGGACCAGTTCCGCGCAGCTCGCGTCCTTCAATATGTAGCCGCTCGCGCCCGCTTCGAGCGCCGCACGGATGTATTCCTCGGTCCGGTACGCCGTCAGCATGACCACGCGGCTGCAAAGACCTTGCACGTTCAAGTCGCGCACCAGGGAGATGCCGGACCGGTCCGGCAGCGCAATGTCGGTCAGGACGATCGTCGGCCGCAGCAGCGCCGCCATTTCGAGCGCCTCGCCGACCGTGCCCGCCTCGCCGACGACTTCGAGTTCCGGATTGATTTCGAGGAGCGCCCGCAGGCCCTCGCGCAGGACGACATGGTCTTCGACCAGGAGAATCCGAATCGCGGCGAGCGCCGTGCGCCTGGCCGCGGTCGAACGCCGGTCCGCGATCCTCCGGGCCAAACATCACCGATCCCGTTGCGTAGATCCACTCGCTCCCTCGCCGGGTACGCCAACAAGTCAGATTGCCGCGCTTTCTTTTCCAAGGTCCGCGGCGAGCACATCATAACTCCGGCCGGCCGTGGTGTGAGCTTCGTCACAATTTCGGCAGGCGATCGTCGCGAGCGGCGGATTTTCCTATTATGTTCAATCCGTTGTTGCCCTTTGCGCCGCAGTGTGCGCTGTATCGGCGGATGGTGCCTGTGCGATGAAATTTCCGTTACGAAGCGGACGATCGGCGAGTCGCGTAGCGGCGCTCGTCTGCGCCGTGCCGGCCTTTCCGTCGGGTCCGCCGGCGATGTCGACGAACTCGGCGGGAAAGTCGGCCGATTTCTCCAATGCGCTGGAATTCTTCGTCAGCGCCGAAGCCCTGAGCCGATTCAAGCCGGACGCGTCGATCGCGCGCGACGAGGACCCGGCGCTGCAGGGCGACGCGATCTTCGGCCGAACGGATCGCGGTTTCCATGTATTCGCCGATTTTCGCATGACCACCGCCGGTACCCATGCGGTCGAGCGCTTGCAGGTGGGCTACGAACTCGCGCCCGACACGCTGGTCTGGCTCGGGCGCTTCCAGCAGCCGGCGAGCGCCTGGAACGACGCCAGCGACCATGGGCAGTACCTGCAAACGTCGATCACGCGGCCGTATATCGAGCGCTGGGAGGATGATGAGGGCTTGATTCCGCAACATATCGCGGGCGCGCTCGTCGAATCGCGCCGGGCGCTCGGGCCGACCCACGGCGTGGAGTTCTCGCTGGGCGTCGGCGCCGGCGCCGCGCTCTCGCGCACGGGCCTGCAGCCGATCCAGATCGTCGGCCGGAATGACGGCGCGCATCGCCTCGCCGCCGGTGCGCGTCTCGCGTTCCTGCCGCGAGTATCTCGGCTCCGACCGCATCGCCCTTCTGTGGGCGCACGACGAATTCGAAATACACGACCCGGCCGTGCAGCTAGGGCTGCAGGCGACCCGCGCCGACCTCGACGTGGCCGGAGCCCAGGTCGACGTGAGCTTGCGCGCATGGCACTTCCTCGGCGCCGCGTATTTCCTGCAAGTGCGCTACTCAGGCTTCGGCGCCGCCGGTCACGGAGCGGTTCGACGCCGGTTACTGGCAGGTCGAACGATCGCTGCCGCATGCCCTTACCGCGTTCGGGCGCATCGAACCTAGTTCCAATACGCAGCGGTCCCGCTGGGTGCAAGCCATCGGCGGCGACGACGACTGGGCTTATCGGCGCGAGACGATCGGCATGCGCTGGGATTTCGCGCGTAGACAGGCGCTGACCGTCGAGTTCTCGCGAGCGATGCGAGCCTCGCGCGGCTGCGCGAATTGCGCCTGCAATGGAGCGCCGCGCTGCCGTGAGGTACGGTTGGCTCATCCGGGCGACGTTGACCGCGGTCCTCGGCGGCGCCGCGTTCGCGCAAGGTCACGACACCGTCGTCCTGGTGGTCGGCGCCAAGAGCGACGTCACGGCGCTCAGTTCCGTCGAAGTACGCAAACTGTTCATGGGACTCACGGTGATGAGCGGCGGCCGGGCGCTGCATGCGCTGCGCAACGACAGCGATGCGCGCCTCGACCAAATTTTCCTGCAAAACATCGTCTCGATGTCCGACGCCACGTACGAACGGCAGGTCCTCGGACTCGCGCTGCGGCAGGGCCGCGAGCCGCCGCCGACGGTGCATAGCGAAAGGGCGCTGCTGCGCGCGCTCGCGTACGATCCGGCCGCGGTGAGCTTCGCGTGGCGCTCGGATGTGGCCGGCAATGCCGACGTCAAAGTCGTCAGGGTTTTATGGCACGAATGAGAATCCCGTTGACGGCCGCGGTCGCCGCGATCGTCGTCCTGATCCACGCGGCGGCGCTGCCGGCGCTGTATTTCGCGTTGAGCGGCGTCGTGCGCACGAGCCATGAGCGCCTGTTCATCGACCACGCGCGCACGTTCGCGCGCATGCTCGCCGAACAACTGGAGTTGGAGGGCCCGGCGCCCGCGCCGCAGAGAATTCGCGACGTCCTGGACTTGGCGATATTGAACGGCGACGGCGTTTACGCCGAATACCGTCGACGACCGGGGCAGCGTGCGCAGCCAGCTCGGGCGCGCCGGGCTGCACATGCCGGCGGAGCAGGATTTCAACTTCAGCGAGCACGGCGATCACGTGTACTTTCTGAAGCTGCCGATCAGCGCGCGCGGCCACGTCGCCGAACTGCGGGTCGGTTTCGACGAGATCCCGACCGAGGAGAGCATCAAGCTCGCCCTGCGCCGGATGCTTACGATACTCGCGGCGTATTCCGGCGTTTCCTTGCTGATCGCGGCGCTGCTCGGCCTGCGGTTCTCGCGGCCGATACGCGAGCTGCAGAGCACGTCGAGAGCGATCGCGTCGGGCGATTACGCGAAGCGGCTGCAGGTCGAGAGCCGGGTCGCCGAGTTGCAGGATCTCACCGCCGACCTGGATCACATGCGCCGCACGCTCGTCGGCGTCAACGAGCTGCTGCGCTCGGAAATGCTCGAGAAGGAGCGCGCGGAGTCGCGCCGCCGCGAGCTCGAGAACGACCTGCGCCACCGGCAGCGTCTGGAGACGGTCGGCACGCTCGCGGGCGGAATCGCGCATGAGTTCAACAACGCGCTCCTGCCCATCATCCTGTTCACGGAGGCGGCGCTCGAGGATCTTCCGGACTGCCGCGCCGGTTCGCGAGGATTTGTCGCGCGTTCTCGGCAGCGCCCGGCGCGCGCGCGACGTCGTCCGCAAGATTCTGACGTTCAGCCACAAGGTCGAAGGCACGACGCTGAACGTCGTCGATCTTGCGGTCGTGGTCGACGAGGCGCTCAAGCTCTTCTCCGCGTTGGTGCCGAGCTCGGTCGTCGTGACGACCGAGTGCGAAGCGCGCAGCGCGCCGGTCAGGGGCGATGCGTCGCTGTTGCTGCAGCTGGTCATGAATCTCTGCGTCAACGGCTACCAGGCCTTGGGCGAGCGCGACGGCAGGCTGACCATCGGCCTGCGCCGCGTTTCGCCGGCTGGCGCGCCGGCCGGATCCACGGGCGCACAGGCGGAACTTTGGGTGCGCGATAACGGTCATGGTATGGACGAAGCGACGGTCGCGCGCATTTTCGAGCCGTTCTTCACGACCCGCGGAGTCGGCCAGGGTACCGGTCTCGGGCTTTCGGTGGTGCACGGTATCGTCGAGAGTTCCGGAGCGCGCATCGCCGTCGAAACCGCAGTCGCCGCCGGCACGACCTTTCATGTGTTTTTTCCGATCGTCGAGGAGGCCGCATGATGGATGTTCTGGTGATCGACGACGAGGGAGACGTGCGCGATGCGCTGCGGCGCGTGCTCGAGCGGGCCGGGTTCCATGTGCGCGTCGCCGGCACCGGCGCGGACGCATTGGCCGAAATACGGCGCGCGGGCGTCGATGTCGTGGTCACGGACATCATCATGCCGGGAATCGGCGGCGTCGAGACGATCGGCACGATCCGCGAGGAATTTCCCGGAGTGCGCATCATCGCGATCTCGGGCGGCGGCAACTTCGGCGCCGGCGCATACCAGCCGAATGCAATCACCACATCCGCCTATCTCGCGGCCGCGAACAGGGCCGGGGCCCATCACGTGCTCACCAAGCCGTTCGATACCGCGGACTTGCTGAAGGCAATCGGTCAATATTCCGCCGTCGGCCACGCCTGACGCCCGCCGGGGCGCGCGAAGTCAACCGGCGACCCGATTTCCACCGAGATCGCCGGAGTCGGCGCCCAGGCACCGCAGTTCGTGGTCGCCGAGCTGCACGACATCGCCCTGCGTCAGCCGATGCCGTTTGATCCGCCTGCCGTTGACGAGCGTGCCGTTGCGGCTGCCGAGGTCGACGAGGATCGTATGCACCTGCGGACCGTCGCTCACGGTGATGAGTTCGCAGTGCCGGCGGCTGACGTATTTGCTCTCGAGCGCGAGGTCGTTGTCCGACGCCCGCCCGATCTGCAGCCGGCCCGGCACCAGCGCGAGATCTGCGACCGCGCGCGTGCCCTTGACGACCACGATCCGGGCGCTGATCTGCGACGCGCGCGCGGCCTCGTTCGGCCGGCGCACGGCGGGCGCCGCGTCGTTCGCGCCGGCGAGGTCGGGCGTCGGCTCGGGCGCGCGCAGCTCGTGCCAGCGCGGATTCTGTGTGGCTTCGCGAATCTCGGACTCGGTCACGCGCTCGAGGTGGCGCGCGGCCGCGAGCGTCAACGCCAGGTCGCCCAACACGTTGATCGCGCGCGGCACGCCGCGCGTGTGGACGAAGATTTGGGCGCAAGCCTCATGCGTGAACAAATTCCGCCGCGTGGCGCCGGCCGCGCGAAGCCGCGATTCGACGTAGGCCTCGACGTGGTCGGCGACGAGCGGCCGCAGGGTGATCGGCGCGACGGCCGCGGCAATGCCGCTGGTCTCGGTCCAGGGCGACGCTCCGCCGGTGCGCGCCTGCAGGACGATCGCGAGCCGGGAACCGCCCATTGCGAGCTTCAGCAGCGATTGCAGCGACGCGGGCGCGAACAGGTGCGCGTGATCGAGCAACAACAGCGGCGGCGCCGAACGTGCCGCCGCGTCGGCCAACAGCGTTGCGAGGGGCGACCCGCCGCCGCTTTCCGCGGCCGACAATTGCAAGGCGATCGCCTCGGTCAGTTCAACCCAGGAGACCTGGGGCTGGTTGATTCGAACGACGGGCCGCTCGGCGGGCGAGGCGGCGAGCGCGGCTTCGACGAGCAGCGTCTTGCCGACGCCGGCCTCGCCGCTGACGACCGTCAGCGGGTCGCGGCGCCGTAGCGCCGCCTGCAGATCGTCGTGCGCGCGCCGGATCGCCGTATCCGCATACCAAAACGCCGGGTCGGGGCGTAGCCGGAACGGCAATTGTCGCAGGCCGAAGATGTCGAGGTACATGAACGCTCTTCGCCAGTCGGCGCGGTCTCCGTATTCTCGGTCGAAGCAGCCGGAACGCCGATTATCACCAGCGGCGCGGAAAAACGCTCGAAATAAATTGGATGGCGTGGAGCCTTGTCGACCGGTTTCGCGGCGCCGATCACCGATTAATCGCGTGAACCGATTAGAATCGTCGGGCTTGTTGCATTGCATTCCGTCAAACCCTAAAGGGACTCGGGGCTCGTGAACGCGCTCGCGCCATCGCAAGAGGAACTGTCCGCCGAGATCTTGCGCCAGCTGCGCGGGTGGCTGCGGCGCAACGTTCCGCATGCGAGCGCGATGATCCTGAGCGTCGATGCCGACGGCGGCGGCGCGACCGTGCGCGCGACCGTGCGCATGCCGTCGAAGTGGGTCGGGCGGGTATTGAGCGGCCGCGCGCCGCTGAATCATGCGCCGCTGCGGCCGGTCGAACTGCGCCGCGCCGGCAAGAAGGCGGTGCCGGGATTCCTCGCCGTTGATTGGCCGCCGCGGCTGCGCAGCTGCAATCAATGGTGGTTGTCCCTCGGCGCGGCGGCGGGAATCGTCAACGCGATGCTCGTGTTCACGCCCGACGAGCGGGACGCCTGGCGCGCCGATCGAAGGCGCCTGAAGAATTCGCTGTGCATGCTCCAACTATTGACGATGGCGCAGCTTTCCGCAGCACGGCGGCCGCACGCATCCGGCGATCAACGCGAAGCAGCAATGGGAAGCCACCGTCGACGTGCTTCCCGAGATCATTTGCCTGCTGGACCGCGACCGGCGCGTGTTGCGCATCAACCGCACGATCGAGCGCTGGGATCTGGGCAATGTGCGCGACTCGATCGGACTCGACCTGCACGTCCTGCTCCATCCGCGCTGCGACGATGCGGGTTGCGGTTTGCGCGCGGCGCTCGACGAAGGCTGGGCGCGGGCGGCGGGCACCGGCTCCACGAGCGAAATCCAGCTCTACGACCCGAGATTGAACCGGACGCTCGGCCTGAGCATGCGGCATTTGACGTCGCGGCCGGGATTCGCCGGACTCGACGCCGCGGTTCGCGCGGTCTGCCTGATCGCCGACGTGACGGCGCTGCGTGCCGCCCAGCAGCAGCTGCAGAGCCTCAACGAGCAGCTGGAAGAGCGCGTGCAGGCGCGCACCGAGGAGCTGACCCAGGCGAACGCCGAGCTGCGCAAGGAGATCGTGCGCCGCGAGGTCGCCGAAAGCGATCTGCGCGAGTCGCGCAACGAATTGTCGTCGCTGTCGGTGCAGCTCATGCACGCGCAGGAGATCGAGCGCAAGCGGATCAGCCAGGAATTGCACGACGCGGTCGGCCAGTCCCTGTCCGCGGTCAAGTACACGCTCGAGCGGTCGGTACACCTGCTCGAGCATCCCGAACGCGGCAGCCTGGCCGATGCGCTCGAGCTCGCGGTGTCGCACGTGCATAGGACGATCAACGACGTGCGCGCGATTTCCTCGAGTCTGCGGCCGCGCCTGCTCGACGATCTCGGGCCGGCCTCCGCGTTGCGCGCGTTCTGCCGCGAATGGAGCGACGTCTATCCGAATGTCGAGGTCGTCGTCGACATGCCGTTGCGCGACGGCGATATACCGCGCGCCCTCGGGGTCAGCGTGTTCCGCATCGTCCAAGAGGCGCTCAACAACGTCGCCAAGCACGCGGCCGCGAGATCCGTCAAAGTCTCGCTCGGCATTCGCAGCGGCCTGCTGTATGCCGAGGTCGCCGACGACGGCGTCGGCTTCAATATCAGGGCCAAGAGCCGCCTCCGCAGGCACGGCAGCGGCTGGCGCGGCATGCGCGAGCGCGCCGAACATGACGGCGGCAAGCTCGCGATCGACTCGGCCCCGGGCCGCGGCACCACCTTGTCCGTCTGCTGGCCGCTGAAACGCGACTAAAATCTGCGCCGCTCTGCCGGGGACGGCTTTTCCCCTACATAGAATCCCGTAGTTCCCCGCGGTAATCGACCTACTGCCCAAGCTTGCATTCGCTCTCCATGATGGCCCCCGTGCACAAATCGGTCGGGATGCCCGGACGACGAGGGAGATCTGGATGGCCACCAACAAGCTGTTATGGTCGGTGACGGTCGCATGCTTCGGGGTATTGGGAGCGCTGTCGGCGGGCGCGCAATCCTTCCGCGTGCAGTGTCCGCAGACCACGAACCTGCACCCGCAGGCGCAGACGATCGATCAAACCACCGGTTTGCCGATACCGGACCCGGCGCACCCGGGATTCATCAAGTGTCAGCACATCGCCGGCGGCGACGGCTTCGCGACGATGGGCGACGGCCAGCAGATCTATCTGTTCGGCTTCGGTGCGCTGTCCGGGCGCGCGTCGCTCGAGGATCAGGGCGGCGTCAACAACGTCGTCAACGGTCCCTACGTCGGCACGCAGCTCGCCGAGGAATTCGACAAGCCGTACGCGGGGCCGATCACCGCCGACGGCGCTTCCGCGACCAACCCTGCGGGCGGCAGCGGCGATGCGGCGATCACCGAGCCCGCGATGATGATGAACATGGGCGTGATGGCGGCGAGCGCGCCGGCGCCGCTGATCGCGGTCGACGAGGACGACGAGCTGTTCCTGACGCTGTCGAACGTCGGCATGATCATGCGGCCGGACCTGTTCGAGCAGCACACGGTCCACTGGCACGGCTACCCGAACGCCTCGTCCTATTTCGACGGCGTGCCGGACGCCTCGGTCGCGATCAACATCGCCGGCAGCTTCACGTATTACTACACCGCGCCGGACGCCGGCACCTACTTCTGGCACTGTCACATCACGCCGCCCGAACATCTGCAGATGGGCATGGTCGGGCAGCTGTTCGTGCGCCCGCGGCAGGACCGCGTCGCGCCGGGCGCCGACCTGCGCCAGGCTCTGATCAACACCTACGTGGACGCGAACGGCACGGCGTTCGACCCGTGCATGCGGGACATCCTCTGTTCCTCGCCGATCCCGCCGCGCGCCGGCGGCCGCGGTGGTCCAGCCGCCGAACGGCGCCAAGTACGCCTACGACGACGGCGACGGCTCCACCGAGTACGACGTCGAATATCCGATCCAGATGATGGGCTTCGATCCGAGCTTCCACTTCATCGGCATGACGTTCAATCCCGAGCCGTTCGCGGACATGAAGGACAAGTACTTCCTGCTGAACGGCCGCAGCTATCCCGACACCGTCAATCCGGGCGTGATCACGACCGCGGCCACGGACGGCGTGTCGCGGCCCTCGCAGCCGCTGCCGGCGCTGATCACGATCGACAAGACGCACGGGCAGAAGCGCGCGCTGCTGCGGCTATCCGACCTCAGCGTGACCGAGTACTCGACGCTCGCGACGGTCGGCGTGCCGATGACCGTCATCGCGGTGAACGCACGCATGCTGCGCGACGAAGCCGGCAACAACCTGTACTACAAGTCGAACTCGATCACGATGGGCGGCGGCGAGTCGATGGACGTGATTCTCGACGTCTCCGATCCGCGATATCAGCCTGGCCAGACATTCTTCCTCTACACCACGAATCTCGATCATCTGTCGAACGACGCCGAGAACTTCGGCGGCATGATGACCGAAATCCGGATTCTTTAAGGAGAGCGACCGTGAAGTACTTGACGTTCGCCGTTCGCACGGTTGCCGCCGGCGCAGCGCTCGCAGCGATGTTCGCGGCCGCGCCCGCGAGGAGCTCGGTTCCGGGAATCATCGGCGGGGATCCCGGCACGACCGGAGCGAAGAGCTTCGCCATCGTCGCCGCCGAGGGCTACTCGACCCAGCCCGACGGCGCCTCGGTCTATTCCTGGGGCTACGGCTGCGCAGGCGCTCCGTACGGATTCGCGCCGGCGGCGATGAGCGATCCGAAGATCGCCAACTTGCCCGTCGATGCAGATTCCCGGGCCGACGATGATCGTCAACGAAGGCGACGTCGTCACGGTGACGCTGACCAACAATCTGCCGGTCGCGGCCGGCAACACCTCGATCGTGTTTCCCGGATTCAACGTCGCCGCGACCGCGGGCGTCGCCGGCGTGCTCACGCGCGAAGCGGCATCGCCGAGCTGCAACCCGACGGCGAACGCGGGTTGCAACGCCGTCACCTACACGTTCACGGCGACCAAGCCCGGAACGTACGCGTATTACAGCGGCACGCAGGGCGACCTGCAGATCGAGATGGGCCTTTATGGCGCGATCATCGTATTGCCGACGCAGACCACGACCTTCGCGAACTGCGCCGGCGGCGTGCATCCGAACGAGACGGATTTCCGGCTGGCGAAGGCCGCCTACGACCATCCGCAGAGCTGCTACGACCGCGAATACCTGTTCCAGCTCGCCGAGATGGAGTCATCGATCCACGATGCGGCGCTCGTGCAGAAGACCGCCTGCGAGACGGCGATCGCCGCGAACGCGAACGCGAGCTGCGCGCCGATCGCCGTGCAGTCGGAACCGTATCGTCCGAATTACTACCTGGTCAACGGCCGGTCGATGCCGGACGACATGGACGCGGACTACGTGCCGCTGTTCCCGAACCAGCCCTACAACGGCAATCCGCACATGCATCCGCACGAGCTGGTGCTCGTGCGCGTGATCGGCCAGGGCCGCATCCAGCATCCGCTGCACATCCACGGCAATCACGCACGCGTGCTCGCGCGCGACGGCAACATGCTGCTCGTGCCGAACGACGTGAATTCGCCGCTGCCGGGCGGGATCCCGCGGCTCGCGCGGTCCGCTGATCTTCACCTTCCCGTCGGTGTCGGGCCAATCGGTCGATGCGATATTCACCTGGACGGGCAAGGATCTGAACTGGGACGTCTACGGCCACAACGGCACGACCAACGTCGCGACCTGCGTGCCGGATGGCGACGGCTACTACACGGTCAACAGCAATCCCCCGGCGCCCGCGAGCGCGCCGAATTACGGCGAATGGTGCGCCGACCACAACAAGCCGATCCCGGTGACGCCGGCGGATCCGCAGATCGTCGCGAACGGCCTGTGGTACGGCGGCACGCCCTACCTGGGCCTGTCCGAGTCCGCCGCCGCGGGCTTCCCGTCGACGCCCCTGCCCCCGGGCACGGCGAAGCAGAACGCGACCGCAGGCTACGCATTCATGTGGCACTCGCACGATGAGCGCGAGATCACGACGAACGATGTGTTCCCCGGCGGCATGATGATGATGTTGATCGTCGACCCCCCCAATGCAGTCATCGACGAGTCGAAGTAACAAAGCATGGCTAAGGAGAATCGAATGCGTACCGGTATCACCAGACTGATGCTGCACACTGCATCGCTGGCCGTAACCATGCTCGCCGCGGTGAGCAATGCGTCCGCAGCCACGGTCACCGTGGGCCTCACGGCGGAGCGCGCGAACGCGACCATGACCGACGGCATGAAGGTGGCGATGTGGGGTTATTGCGCCTCCGCGCATCGCCCGCGGGCAGCGCGGTCGGCGGCGCGTGTCCGACTCGACGGCCACCCCGGCCGCATGGACGCCGGGGCCCACGATCTACGCCGCGCCGGGCGACAATCTCGTCGTCACGCTGACGAACAACCTGCCGGTCGCGACGTCGTTCGTCATCCTCGGCCAGTTCGGCGGCGGCTTGGGGTCGCCGGTGAGCGACCCGGCGGGCCCCGTCGTGCATCCGCCGATCACCTCGACGACCTGGCCCGTGGCGGGCGCCGCCACGTTCACGCCGCCCTCGCAGGCGGTGCGCGCGCGCTCGTTCGTGCCGGAGGCCGGCTCGCTCGCGCTCGGCGGCGCCTCGAACACGCAAACCTACGAGTACGACAACCTGCAACCCGGCACCTATCTTGTACGAGACGGGAACGCACCCGTCGCTGCAGGCGCCGATGGGCTTGTATGGCGTGCTCGTGGTCACGACCCAGCCGGCCTTCGATTCGGCGACGGCGCCGTCGGCGATCACGGCGCCCGGCACCGCCTACCCCGCGGGCCAGTCAACGGCGTCGTCGTCGGCGCGGTCAACTATGACGCGGACGCGACGTTCCTGATCAGCGAAATCGACGCGAAACAAAACGCGGCGGTCGATGCGGCCGCGGTCGCGCTCACGAGCGATCGCCTCGCGTGGAACGCGTCGGGCTGCACGACGGTCGGCGGCACGGTTCCCTGTTATCCGCCCGCCGTGAACTATGCGCCGACGTACATCCTCTTGAACGGCCAGAGCTTCGACCGCAACAATCCGAGCGGCAACGCCGGCCCAGGTCCTGCCGCTCTACAACACCGGCAATGTCATGGTGCGCGTCGTCAACGCGGGCCTGAAGACGCACGTGCCGTCGATCGTCGGGCTGTCGCTCGCGTTGGTCGCCGACGACGGCAATCGCGCGCCCGGCGCGCCGAAGCTCCAGTCCGAAATCCTGATGCCGGCCGGCAAGACGCGCGACGTCCTGGTGACGCCGGCGAGCACAGGCGCTGACGCCGAACGCGTACACGGAAGCCGCGTACGCGTTCTTCGACCGTTCGCTCGGCCTGTCGACGAACGGCCAGCCGTTCGGCGGCGCGCAAGGCTACCTCGCGGTCGTCAATCCCGCGACGGTCGCCGCCGCGGGCACGCTCACCGCGAGCCAGGCGTTCGACGCGTGGCTCGGCGGCGCCGCGGGCAAGGCCGCGGCCGTGACCGCACAGGCCCTCGCCGACGCCTACACGGTTCCCGCCCATCTCAAGACCTACACGAACAACGTGCTCGCGAACGACGTCGGCGTGTACGCCGCGGCGGTCACGGTCCCGCCGACGAGCGGCACCGTCGCCATGAACGCGAACGGCACGTTCACCTATACCTACACCGGCGCGACGCCGCCGGCCGCGAACAGCCGCCGTCGACAGCTTCACGTATTGCGGCAACGGCGCGACCGCGGGCGCGCTGTGCGCGCAAGTGACCCTGACCGCGGGCGCGGTCAATGCCGCGGTGAGTTCGACGACCGACGTCTACAGCAGCCGCGTCGCGACCGTCTTTCGCACGATGACCGGCGACGGCGTGCTCGCTCAACGACACCGATTCGGCCGGGTTCACGTTGACCGCGGCGCTCGACGCCGCGCAGGCCCCGGCCGGCTGCACGGTGGCCATGAATCCGGACGGCTCGTTCGTCGCGAGGGCGGCTCGTCCGCGGGCGGGGTTTGCACGTTCCACTACATCGCGACGGACGCGCAGGGCGTCGCCGGCCCGAGCACGCCGGTCACGGTGAATTTCCCGGCGGGCAGCGGTCTCGCCATCACGGTCGCCGATGCGCTCGCGATCACGCAGAATGCCGCGCAAGTCGCGCGGCGGCGCCGCGCCGACGGCCACGTTGACCGACTACATGTGGCTCATCGAGGAGGACCCGCACGTTCCATACGACCCCGGGGGTCACGCCGCCGAACGGAGCCGACGGCAACCCGGCGCGGATCATCAGCAACAGCTTCCACATCAGTCATACGCCGATCGTCGCCGCGGGCTGCACGGGTCCCTTGTCCTGCGGCGATGCGCAAGCGTACGGCGGCGTGGCCGCGACGCCCAAGCCGCGCTCGCTGCCGTCCGACGTCGTTCTCGATCTGACGAAGCATTATTTCATTCCGCGTTGCCGGGCGATGCTGGCAATGCGTTCATCGCCGCCATCGGCGGCGATCCGACGATCCCGGGAAATGGCACGTTCAGGCAAGCAACGGCGCCGCTCGGCGGCGACGGATTGCGGCGACACCATCGGCGGCGCGCAAATCGCGACGCCTGCACGCCGGTGCGCCCGCCGGCGCCGACCTGCGCGGCACGTTGCGCCGGTCACGGTGCTTGTCGATCCGAATCCGCTGAAGCCCGGCGAGTTGTCGATCATCGTGTTCGAGGACAACAACTCGACGAACGGCGACGTCGATGACGACGAGATGGGCCTCGGCGGCTTCAATATCGTCATCAACGACGCGGCCGGCCGCTCCGGCGATCCCGCCGGCCAGATCACTGTACGACGCGTTCAACATGCCGCTGACGAACTCGCTTGCTCGGCAAGCCCGGATGCCCGAACGAGGAGATCGACGGTCGCGGGCGACGCGAACCTGACGACGCGCAGGCGAACAATCTCGTCGGCATGATCTACACCTGCCCCGACGGCCACCGCAACATCACGCGCGCCGAAGCCTGGTGGCGGTGGCGGCGGCGGATTGCCAACGTGGACATCACGACCGCGACCGCCGCACGGCTTCTCCGACGGCAGACCGCGATCGGCGGCGTGCCCGCGACGGTCGTCGCGATCAGCGGCATCGCCGACGCCGCGCACGCGGCGCTGAACGGTGGTCGTTCACGGTCGTGCGCGTGCTCGGCCCGAACCGGCTTCCGCGATCGGCGCCGCGATCCCGGGTGGCGCGGTCAACGTCGGCAATGCGGCGATCGCGCGCGATTCGTCGCGCTACCAGCTTGCGGGGCAGGCGCTCGTCAAGAACATCATGCCCGGCCGCTTCGACGTGCTTGCGCATCCGAGCGCGGCGCGCGAGGGCAACAACGAGACCTGGTGGCAGGTGTCGACGCTCGAAGGCACGCCCGCGAACGACGCATTCGCGCGTGCCGGCGAACCGGCGTACTTCCAGGAGTTCGGCCCTCCCGGCTACCACGCGTTCGTCGGCTTCGTCAGCCCGCAGCGCGTCGCCGCGGTCAACGCGGTCATGGGCGGCACGAACACGGTCAAGGGCCGGGTCACGAACCTGCACATGTCGCGGCCGGCGGCGATCTACAACTACGATTCCGGCTCGCATGAGCCGCTCGCCGCGTCCCTGTGCTTCGTCAGCCTGAACACGAGCAGCGGCACGGGCACGAACGCCGCGTTCGCGCAATGCGACGATCAGGGTAATTTCACGCTCAGCAACGTGCCGGCCGGCAACCATCAAGTGGTCGTCTGGGACCAGTGGCTGGATCAGATCATCGCGTATTTCGCGGTCAACGTGCCGGCGCCCGCGAACTCGGCGGCGCCGGAAATTCAGAATCCGCCGCCTCCCGGCGGGGAATCCGAATCCGAGGGCGGAGGCCCCGTGGTCACGCCGGTTGCGGGAGTGACGGTCGACATGGGCGATCTGCCCGTGTTCAGCTGGTTCACGCGCATCGACGAGAACGCGTTCCTGTACTCCGATCCGAACTGCCCGCAGAACGCAATCAATAACTCGACCGATCAGGCGGGTTTGAAGACCGCGCTCGCCGCGTGCCAGACCGCGCCGATCCACAACATTCCGATCACGATCCGCTACCGCAACGGCAGCATATCGAACGTGTTGTTCACCGACTCGAACGGCAACGCGACCTTCAACGAGCTGTTCCCGCTGTTCAACTGGTACGTCGCGGAGGTCGACCAGACGCGCTACGCGCCTTTGACCGCGCACGTGGTCGTCGACGGCGGCGGCCAGCCGGATTGCACCACCACGACGACCAACGCCGACGGCACCTTCAAGACCACCGTGAACACGGGCTGCGGCAGCCCGGGACCGGGAATCCTCACGAGCCAATACCCCGACGGCACGTCGTCCGAGACCACCTACACGAAGGGTGAGCTCTACTTCGGCCTGCAAGGCTTTATTTCGGAGACGCAGAAGATCGACTGGGGCAAGACCGTGCTGCCCGCGGGCCAAAACGGCGGCTTCTCGGGCCTGGTCGTCTACACGTCGACGCGCGGCTTCGACGATCCCTCCGAAGAAATCCAGTTCCTGTGGGAGCCGCTCATCCCGCGGGTACCGGTCAACCTGTACCTGAAATCGGTCGCGCCCGACGGTAGCGCGAGCCTGAAGCTGGTCGCGCGCACCTACACGACCAGCTGGGACGACGTCGCCGCGGGCCTGCAGGACGCGGACCACAATCCGCTCGCCGTGCCGCCGATGAAATGTCCGGGCCAGCTCGCGACCGATCCGTATGCGCCGCAGTTCCTGGGCACGGACCTCGCGCGTTGCTACGATGGCTTCCACAACTGGAACCAGGTCCAGCCGCAAACCTACGACGGCTACTACCAGTTCTCGACGATCTATCCGTCGGGCATCAACGCGGACGGCACGCCGGTGGCGGCGAATGAAACGCCGGTCGCCGTGCCGAACGGCTCGTACGTGATCGAGGTGGTGCCGCCGCCGGGCTACGAACTCGTCAAGGAAGAGGACAAGAACATCCTCATCGGCGACGCCTGGGTCGCGCCGCCCGCGCAGCAGTTCGCGGGCCTGGGCAACATCTTCATTCTGCCCGATCAGGCGACCGTCGCCTCGGCGTACAACCTGAGCGGACCGTCGAGCCTGACTTCGCTGCTCGGCGCCGTGACCGCGCCGGTCGCGCAGCCGCCGTGCGTCGGCTCCTTGCACCGCGTGCCGGATTACCTGTCGCTGTTCCCGAATTCCCAGCAGGCCGCCCCGTTCGCGGGTGCCGACCGGCCGCTGTGCGACCGCAAGGCGCTCACGATCAGTGCGGGCCAGAACGGCGGCGCGAACTTCTTCCTGTTCTCCAACACGCCGCGCGCGGCCGAGTTCACGGGCATCATCCTCGACGACGCCTCGGCCGAGTTCAACGCCGCCGCCCCGGACTTCGGCGAGAAGTTCGGCGTGCCGTACGTGCCGGTGTCGATCAGGGACCAGTACGGCGTCGAGGTCGAGCGCATGTATTCCGACCAGTGGGGCGGCTACAACGGCATGACCCCGTCGACCTGGCAGGTGAACGTGCCGAACCCGGCGGGTTACTCGCCGAACATGCTGGTCACCTGCATGAACGATCCGGGTCCGATCGCGGGCCCGAACGGCTCCGCCGTGGATCCGCAGTACCTGCCGACCTACAGCAACTTCTGCTATACGAACCCGTTCATGCCGGGGCTCACGACCTATCTCGACACCCCGGTCCTGCCGGTCGCCGCGTTCGCGTCGAACTACATCTCGGGATACAACCCGGTCGATTGCGCCTACCCCGACGCGACGCCGGCGATCAGCCGCGTCAATGGCGACGGCATCGGGCCCTGGCTCGCCCCGGGCGGCGCGCGCACGCTCACGATCACGGCGCTCGGCGCGGTGCAAGTGCCGAACCCGGCGTACCTCGGCCCGACCGCGACCGCGGCACCTTACAGCCAGAAGAGCATCTCGCGAACCTATAATTTCGCGGGCGGAAAGGGCACGATCACGCTCGGCGGCAAGGTCGTGCCGGCGGGGAACGTGCAATGGGGCGACAACGCGATCACGGTGCACGTGCCGAATACGTCGGCGTTCGGGCCGGGCTCCTACGAACTCGGCATCACGAACGCGAACGGCAAGGCGTCGGTCGACACCGTCACCGTGACGATCGAGGCGGCGACGCCCACGGTCGTCGAACCCGCGGTCAACAGCGTCGGCAACGGCGGGCTCGCGCACCCGGTACAGGATGCGATCGACCAGGCCACGCCGGGCGATCTCATCATCCTCGACGCGGGCATCTACAACGAACTCGTGGTCATGTGGAAGCCGGTCCGCCTGCAGGGCGTCGCCGCGGCCTCGGTCATCATCAACGCGGTGAAATCGCCGACCGACAAACTCGAGCAATGGCGGCCGGAGGTCAACCAATTGTTCGGCGTCGATACGATCAGCGGCAACCAGGTGCCGAACCTCAATAGCCAGGTCGATCCGCTGCCCGGCCAGGAGATCACCGGCGGCATCGTCACGCTCGAGCCGTCCGTCCTCGCGAGCGAAGAGGGTGCGGGGATCACCGTGCTCGCGAAGGATCCGAGCGCCGCGGGCGCGGCCTGCAACTCGACCGCGACCAGCAGCTATTGGGATTCGAGCCAGGCGGTCACGCTCGCCGACGGCACGCAGCAGGGCGTGGTCAAGAATGGCTGGCACGTCATCAGCCAGAGCAACTTCACCTGCGTGTCGACCGCGAAGCATGCGCGCATCGACGGCATCAGCGTGACCGGCGGCGACGCCGGGGGCGGTATCTACGTCAACGGCTATGCGCACAACCTCGAGATCGCGAACAACCGCGTCTACGGCAACGCCGGCGGTTTCAACGGCGGCATCCGCGTCGGCATACCGCATCTCGAGGCCCAGGACCTGACCCAGATCAAGGCGGGCTTCAACAACCATGTCAACATCCATCACAACGCGATCACCTCGAACGGCATGGTCGAGGCGCCCGCGGGTGTCGGCGGCACGGCGGCCGGCGCGGGCGCGGGCGCGGGCCTGTCCCTGTGCACGGGCACGAACAACTACCAGGCGAACTACAACTTCATCTGCGGCAACTACAGCTCCGCCGACGGCGGCGGCGTCGGCCACATCGGCTGGAGCGACAAGGGCGTGATCGCGCACAACACGATCATCTTCAACCAGTCGTTCTTCCAGCAATCGACCACGAGCGGCGGCGGCGTCGCGATCGAGGGCGAGTCGCCGACGCCCGGCGGCCTGTCGCTCGGCATCGGCTCGGTCACGCTGGACTCGAACCTGATCCAGGGCAACTACGCCGAGACCGGCCACGGCGGCGGCGTCGCCTTGATTCAGGTGAACGGCAGCGATGTCAGTTGCTCGGGCCGGGGTTCGAACCGCCGGTGCACGTTCGCGAACAGCGCGACCTTGACGAACAACATGATCGTCGACAACGTCGCGGGCTGGTCGGGCGGCGGCATCTCGCTCGCCGATTCGATCAACGTCACGGTCGAGAACAACACGATCGCGATGAACGACAGCGTCGGCATCGCCGGGCCCCTGTTCAACTTCCCGACGCACGGCCATCCGAGTCCGGCCGGCGTCGCGTCGCAGTTGACGACCGCGGCGCTGCTCGCCGAGGGAGCGCCGGCGATTTCGAGCCCGACGCTGGTCAACGACGTCATCTGGCACAACCGCTCGTTCTTCGCCAACCTCTCCGGTACGGTCAATGCGGTGAACAACGTCGGCTTGACGGGCGCGGCCGGGCCGTACTATTCGAATGCGAAACTCTGCGCGTCGAACGATACGGCGGACGCCGCCGCCGCGACGGTCACGACCTGCCACACGCTGTCGACGGTGCTGACCGCGGGGCGACGGCGCTGCAGTCGCTCGCGACCGGCCTGTGCGACACGACGAACGAGAAATACTGGGATGTCGGCGTGCTCACCGACGCCTCGGCGGCGGCGCCGGGCGCGAACCGGCTCGCGCCGCAGTATTCGGTCCTGTCGGCGACCGCGGGTTATGGCGGCGCGAACAACCGCAACGGCAACCCGGCGCTCGTGCACCCGTATTGCAACGGTTCGCAGACGATCAGCGCCTCGTCGGACGAGAGCGGCAACTTCGTCGACCTGCGCTACGGGCCGCTGTCGTTGACCGCGCCGATCGCGTACACGAACACCGCGGCCGGCGCGCCGTTCGCGGACTACCGCCTCGGCGGCACCGGGAGTTCGGCCTACAACAACGGCACCTCGGCCGGCGCGCCGGCGCTCGACTTCTTCAGCACGGTGCGCCCGCAAGGCGGCAGGTACGACATCGGCGCGCATGAGTTGGTGCGGCCGTAACGCCTCGAGCCGCCGCGATCGCCGCCCTCGTCGGCGCCGGTGTACTCGCCACGGCGTGCACGGGGGCGCCGCCTCGGCCGGCCGCGACGCCGGCCTCGTATACCTCGCGGCCGGCGCGGCGCATGATGCCGCGATCGCGGACCGGGTCGCGGCGAACGGCGCCGGCGCCTTGATGAGGAACTGGGCGTCGAGCCACAACGACTACTTCCGCCGCACCTGGGGCGTCGACGTCGGCGGCGTGCGGCTGGTCGCCGACGACTGGATGCTGGAGTTCAAGTTCCAGGTGGTCGATCCGGGCAAGGCGAAGCCGCTGCTCGACGTCAATGCAAGACCCTTCCTGGTCGACGAACGCAGCGGCGCGGTGCTCTCCGTGCCGGCACTCGAGAACGTCGGCGAACTGCGGCAACATACGGCGCCGAAGCCGGGCCGCACCTATTTCATGATCTTCGGCAATGCCGACAAGATCGTCGCGCGCGGCAACCCCGTCAGCATCGTGATCGGGAAATTCGATGCC
>CAVQYI010000018.1:0-114976 GCA_963718135.1 uncultured Pseudomonadota bacterium
CGAGCCGATCAAGCTCGTCGACGGCGGCCACCAGACGCGCGCGTTCACCTACATCGACGACGCGGTGAAATGCCTGACGAAGATCATCGACAATCCGGGCGGCATCGCCGACGGCAAGATCTACAACATCGGCAACCCGGCGAACCTCTACTCGATCCGGCAATTGGCGGAGATGATGCTCGAGGTCGCGCTCGCGCGGGCGGAGTACGCACCGACCGCGCAGAAGACGAGGATCGTCGAGGTCTCGGCGCAGCAATATTACGGCAAGGGCTATGCGGACATTCCGGCGCGCCTCCCCTCGATCAAGAACACGAGCGCGGAGCTCGGCTGGACGCCGACGACGGACATGCGCACGGCTTTGTCGGCGATTTTCGACTCCTACGCACACGCTCTGCCGTCGGCGTCCGCGCTGTTGTCGAACGATGCTTGAAGGCGCGCACATCGGCCTGAAGGTCGATGTCGACACGCTGCGCGGCACGCGCGAGGGGGTGCCGCGGCTCGCCCGGCTGCTGTCGCGGCTCGAGGTCGACGCGACGTTCTATTTCTCGGTCGGCCCCGATCACACGGGGCGCGCGCTCCGGCGCGTGTTCCGGCCGGGGTTCGCGCAGAAGGTCGCACGCACCTCGGTTCTGAAACACTACGGCCTGAAGACCTTGGCTTATGGCGTGCTCTTGCCGGGACCGGACATCGGCCGCGCCGCCGGCGATGTCATGCGCGGCGTGCGCGATGCGGGCTTCGAAGTGGGACTGCACACCTACGATCACGTGCGCTGGCAGGACTACGTCGCGACCGCGGATGCCGCGTGGACGCGCATCGAGTTCGAGCGCGGCCTCGCGGCCTTCGAGCGTGTGTTCGGCTTTGCGCCGGCGTCGCACGCGGCCGCCGGCTGGCAGATCAACGACACGGCGCTGGCACTCGAGCGCGAACACGGTCTCCTCTATGCGAGCGACACGCGCGGCACGACGCCGTTTCTGCCGCTGCTGCCGGACGGCCGCTCCTGTCCGCAGTTGCCGACGACCCTGCCGACGTTCGATGAACTCATCGGCGTCGGCGGCATCGGCGAGGCGAACGTCGCCGACGCGGTATTCGATCGCTCGAATGCGGCCGCGGCGCCGCTTTCCCAGGTATTCACGCTGCACGCCGAACTCGAGGGGATGCGCCTGCTGGCCGAGTTCGAGCGCTTGCTCGGGCGCTGGCAGGACGCGGGCGCGGTGCTTTGCCGGATGGCGTTGATCCATGCGCGCGCGGCGGCCGCGCCTCTGCCGGTCATGCCGGTCGCGCGAGGCGAGGTTCCCGGCCGTTCCGGGCTTCTCGCCGTGCAGGGCGCCGAGTCGGCGGTTTCGTGACCACCCGCGCCGCACCCGCGCTGTATTTGGTGCTAGCCGCGCTCGTCGTCGCCATCTGGTTCGCGGCGAGCGCGAGCCGGCCGCTGTTCAACCCCGACGAGGGCCGCTATGCGGAAATCTCGCGGGAAATGCTCGTGACCGGCGACTGGGTGATTCCGCACCTGGACGGCATGCCGTACATCGAGAAGCCGCCGCTGCAGTATTGGGCGACGGCCTTGAGTTTTCGGCTCTTCGGTCTGTCGGAATTCGCGGCGCGGCTATACACGAGCCTGACCGCGATCGGCACGCTCCTCGTCGTCTGGCTATTGGCGCGCAAGATATGGAACGAGCAAGCCGCATGGCGCGCGGCCGCGATACTCCTCAGCCTGTCGCTGTTCGTGATCGTCGGCCAGTTGCTCTCGCTCGACATGAGCCTGACGTTCTATATGACGCTCGGGCTGGCGGCATTCCTCCATGCGCAATGTCGCGCCGAGAGCGCGCGCTGGGCGATGCCGCTCGCCTGGGGCGCGATCGCGCTCGGCGTACTGACGAAAGGGCTCGTCGCCGCGGCGATCCCGGCCGCGGTGTTGATTCTGTATTCGCTCGCCGCACGCGATTGGGCGGTCTGGCGCCGGCTGTCGTTCGCCGTCGGCCTGCCGCTGTTTCTCGCGATCGCCGTGCCCTGGCATTGGCTCGCCGAGCGGCGTCTGCCGGATTTCCTGAATTTCTATTTCCTGCGCGAACATGTCGAGCGCTATTTGACACCGGTGGCCGATCGCCAGGAGCCGTGGTGGTTCTTCAGCGCGGTGTTCCTCGCGGGTTCCTTGCCGTGGACGGTGTCGGCGGTCGGCGCGCTGCTGCGCGGCTGGCGGCGCCGCGGCGCGCCGGGGGCCTTCGATCCGGCGCTGTTCCTGCGGATCTGGGTCTTGTTCGTGCTCGTTTTTTTCTCGATCTCCGACTCGCAGTTGATTCCGTATATCGCGCCGGCATTTCCGGCGCTCGCCTGGTTGATCGCGATCCGGCCGGTCGCCGCGCTGCGCCGCGACGTGCTGATCGCCGCAGCGGCGACCCTCGTCGCCGCGATCACCCTCGGTACGGCGAGCGTGCTCTTGCCGCGGCTCGTCGCGGGATCGGCACACGCGGTCTATTTCCTGCCGCTCGCGGCGCCGCTCGTTCGGATCGCGCTGGTGCTCGTGGTGTCGGCGCTGTTCGTGCTCGTACGGCGCGAGCGCGAACCGACCGGCGGCGCGGTATTCTTGGGCGCGGGCTGGTGTCTGGGACTCCTCCTGTTGATCCGTGCGGCGGGCATCGTCGCGCCGCTCTATTCGGGGCGCGGGCTCGCGGCGGCGCTGCCGGCGGCGGATCGCACGGCGCCGATCTATTCGATCGAGACCTACGATCAGACGCTGCCGTTCTACTGGCGGCGCACCGTGGATCTCGTTTCCTATCGCGGTGAGTTGGATTACGGCCTGCGGCGTTCGCCGCACCGCGAAATCGCGACCGTCGCGCAGTTCGTCAAGCGCTGGTCGGCCCTGGGGCAAGCCTGCGCCATCATGGAGATCGACATGTTCGATTATTTGCAGGCGCGCGGCGTGCCGATGCGCGAACTCGGCCGCGATGCGCACCGCGTGCTGGTGGCGCGCCGATGAGCGTCATCACCTGGATCTTGATCTTGAGCGGCGTCGGCTTGAATGCGGCCGCGCAACTCGTGCTGAAAATAGCGACCCGGCCGCTCGCGCAATTCACGCAATTCGATACCACGACGCTGATCGCGAGCGTGGCGCTGCTGTTCAAGAGCCCGCCGTTCTGGATCGGCATGGCCTGTTATGGCGCGAGCCTCTGCGTCTGGCTCGCGGCGCTCGCCAAGGCGCCGGTCAGCATCGCCTATCCGATGCTCTCCTTGGGGTACGTGGTCGTCGCCGCGGCCTCGGTGCTGTGGCTTGGAGAGACCTTGTCGCCGGCCAAAGTGTTCGGCATTGCGCTCATTTGTGTGGGCGTCGTACTCGTCTCGAGGAGTTCCGCATGAACGATTTTCTGCCCTTCACCCGGCCCGCGATCGACGAGGAGTCGATCGCCGCCATTGCCGACGTGTTCCGTTCCGGCCAGCTTGCGAGCGGCCCGAAGGTCCTCGCATTCGAGGCCGCGCTCGCCGCCTACATCGGCGGCGGCAGGAATGTGCGCGCGCTCACCTCGGCGACCGAAGGGCTCGAGATCGCGCTCGCGGTCGCCGGCGTCGGCGAGGGCGACGAGGTGATCGTGCCGGCGATGAGTTTCGCGGCGAGCGCGAACGTGGTCGCGCGCCTGCGCGCGAAGCCGGTGTTCGTCGACGTCGGCCTTGCGACGCGCAACATCGACGTGGCGCTCGCCGAACGCGCGGTCACCGCGCGCACCCGTGCGATCATGCCGGTGCACTTCTCGGGACTCGCGGTCGACATGGACGGCCTCGGGCGCCTGGCGGCGCAGCGGAACTTGCGCATCGTCGAGGACGCCGCGCACGCGATCGGCACGCGCCATCGTGGGCGTCCGATCGGTTCGTTCGGCGATCTCGCGGTGTTCAGCTTCCACCCGAACAAGAACATGACGTCGATCGAGGGCGGCGCGATCGCGGCCGCGGACCCGAAGGCGATCGAACTCATCGAACAGCACCGCTTCCACGGGATCCGCCGCAACGCCGACGGCGAAATCGACGTCCTGTTCCCGGGCGCGAAGAGCAATTTGTCCGACGTCGCCGCGCAGGTCGGCATCGATCAATTGCGGCGCCTCGACGGGTTCAACGCGCGCCGGCGCGCGCTCGCGGCGCTCTATTTCGAGGCCTTGGCGGGGTTCGATGCGCTCGTGCTGCCGGCGCGCGGCGACGAGGGCCATAGCTGGCACATGTTCACCGTGCTGATCGATTTCGCGGCGCAAGGCACGACGCGGCCTGCGTTCCAGAAGGCCATGGCGAAGCGCGGCATCGGCGTCGGCGTGCATTACCCGTCGATACCGAGCCTGTCGTACTACCGCGCGCAGGGCTATCGTTCCGAGGACTACCCGAACGCGCACCGGATCGGCCGCGAGACGGTCACGCTGCCGCTCTTTCCGGCGATGCGCGACGCGGACGTCGCGCGCGTCTGCGAGGCGCTGCGCGCGGAGCTGCGCGCGGCTTGATCGTGCGCTGCGATCGGCGCAGACTCGCTTTCCCAGAAGCCTGATCGCAAAGGATCGCCCCATGAAGCGCATCGTTTTCACCGCGTTGTTCAGCGTCGGTCTCGCCTCGCCGCTGTACGCGGCGCTGAAAGTGGGCGCGACGGCGCCGGATTTTACGACCCAGGCGACGCTCGCCGGCAAGCCGTTCACGTTCTCGCTCGCGGATGCGCTCAAGAAGGGCCCGGTCGTGCTGTACTTCTACCCGGCGGCGTTCACGCCCGGCTGCACGATCGAGGCGCATGAGTTCGCCGAGGCGACGGCGAAGTTCAAGGCGCTCGGCGCGACCGTCATCGGCGTCTCGCATGACCCGATCGAGAAGCTGAACAAGTTCTCGGTCCTGGAATGCCGCAACAAGTTCGCGGTCGCCTCGGATGCCGACCAGCACATCATGAAGGCCTACGACGCCGTGCTCGCGTTGAACCCGAAGTATGCGAACCGCACCTCGTACGTGATCGCGCCCGACGGCAAGATCATCTACGAATACACCTCCCTGAACCCCGACAAGCACGTCGCCAACACCTTGGCCGCGGTCAAGAAGTGGGACGCGGAGCATAAGAAAGGGTAGGGGCCACGCCCCCGCGTTCGACCTAAACCCATTCCCCGACGAACGGCGCGAATCGAAGACCCGGCTCTCCGGGCAGTCGGGGCCGATCGTCGCGGTGCGGCTGATGACGCGTGACGACGCCATTCGTCCCTTGGTCGCGTGAGATCGTCGGTGCGAATATCGTGATAGGCTTGCACCGATGCGGTTCGCACAAACACGGGTGAGGGCGGCTGGCGCAATCGCGACCGCGATCGCCGCGTTATGCGCGCTCGGCGGGCTGCGCAACCTATGCGCCGCTGCCGTTGCCCAAGTCCGACGATCTGGCGGCGGCCGCGACCGTGCATGCGCCGCCGCCGCTCGACATGAACGCGGTCGCGACGCTCGCCGTGCTCAACAATCCGGATCTGCGCGCGGCCCGCGCGAAGATGCACGTCGCCGCGGCGCAGGCGTTCGCCGCGGGCATCCTGCCGGATCCGCAAGTGAACGCGAGTACCGATCATCCCACCGACCGTGTGAACTCCCCGAGCGACCCGCGCTATCCCGAATACGATGCCTATGGCTTCGGTTTGGGCCTCGATTTGCGCGCGCTGCTGACTTATCCGAGTTCGCGCACGGCGGCCAAGGCCGCATACGACCAAGCGCAGGAGGACCTTCTCTGGCAGGAATGGCAGACGGTCGCCGCGGCGCGCGTGCTGTTCGTCGCGCAAGCGATCGGCGCCGACCGCAGCGCCTTCCTCGCGCCGGAAGCGCAGCTCCTCGCGCGCGCCGCGGCCCACTCGCAAGCGGCGTTCGGCGAGGGCAACGTGTCCTTGGAACAAGTGAGCGCCGATCAGGCCGCGCTTGGCTGCGATCCGTGCCCAAGAGGGCGCGGCGCAGCGCAACCTGCTCGCGGCCGAGCACGGTATGCGTGCCTTGCTCGGGCTCAAGCCCGACGTCGCGGTGCCGCTTGCACCGCTCGCCGCCCCGCCGATACCCGACCGCGCCGCCGTCACCGCGGCGGCCGCGCGGCTGCCGCAGGTGCGCCCCGATCTGCGCGCCTTGCAGCACGGCTATCGCAGCCAGGAGGCGCAGGTGCGCATCGCGGTACTGTCGCAGTTCCCGAACGTCGTCGTCGGCTTCACGCGCGCGCGCGATTTCTCGAACGTGCATTCGATCGGCGGCGCCGTGTCGTTGACGCTGCCGCTGTTCGATCGGGGCCGCGGCCAGATCGCGATCCAGCGCGCGACGCGTGCGCAGTTGCGCGCCGAATACCAGGCGCGGCTCGATCAGGCATCCTCCGACATCTGGCAGCTATGGAGCGAGCTGCAGGAGCTGCGCGGCGAACTCGGCGGTCTCGATCGGCGCTTGCCGCCGCTGCAAGCGGAGCGTCGACAATGCGCGGCGCGCCTACGCGGACGGCAACTTCCCGGCGGCGAATTACCTCGCGCTCGTCAACGCCTACCTCGCCGCGCAGTCCAGCCGCTTCGATGTGCTGCAATCGCTCTGGACCGATTCCATCGCGCTTGCGGCCCTCACGGGGACGCAAATCGAACCTGCCTTCATCTCCCGACGGGATCGCAAACCACTATGACCCGACTCGCTTGGATATTCATCGCCGTCGCCGGCGTATGTTCGACCTATGCGCCTGCGCGCGCCGACGAAGGCGCCGCGCCGGTGAGCGTCCTCGTGCAGACGACCGCGGTCAAAAAGGGCAGCCTGCCGCGCATCGTGATCGCCTATGGCGCGGCGCAGGCGGCCCCATCGGCCCGTGACAGCCTGATGGCGCCGGTCGCGGCGGTCGTCGCCGACGTCTATGTGCGCACCGGGCAGAGCGTCGCCAAGGGTGCGCCGCTCGTCGCGCTCGCGCCCACGCCGCAGACGGGCGCGGCCTATGCGGCGGCGGCGTCCGCGGCGAAACTATCGAGCGATGCGCTCGTGCGCACGCGGCAATTGCGCGCCGAGTCGCTGGCGACCGAGCTGCAGCTCGCGGCCGCGGAAAAGGCCGACACCGACGCGCGCGCGGCGCTTGCCGCGCTGCGCGCCCAGGGCGCCGCCGGCACCACGGTGCTGCGCGCGCCCGCGGCCGCGGTCGTCACGGCGGTCGGCGCAAACCAGCGCGCAATCGTCGCCGAGGGGACGCCGCTCGTCGATCTGGCGCGGCCCGGCGGCTTGGTGCTGCTCGCGGGTGTCGTTCCCGCAGAGGCCGCGACGATCAAGCCCGGCGACCAGGTCGCCGTCACGCCGATCGGCTCGCAGGCAAGCTACCCGGCGAAGGTCCTGCTGCGAGGCGCCGCCGTCGATCCCGGCAACGGCCTCGTGCCGATCGAAGTCTCGCTGCCCGCGGGCGCATTGCTGCCCGGCGAATCGGCGCAAGCCGCGATCACGACGGGACACGTGACGGGCTTCGTCGTGCCGCACGTGGCCGTGTTGGTCAACGACCAGGGCGGCACCTACGTCGTCCAGGCGATCGCCGGGGCGGCGAAGCTCGTGCCCGTGCGCGTGCTGCTGCCGGGCGGTGCAAGCGACGTGGTCGACGGCGCGCTCGATGCCGCCGCACCGCTCGTGCTTGCCGGCGCCTATCAGCTGCAAGACGGCATGAAGGTGCGCTTCCGGTGAACTTCGCCCGATTGCTCGAAAGCAACCGCAAGGCGCTGCTGTGCGTGGCGTTCGCGCTCAGCGCGGCGGGCCTGTTTGCCGCGATCGGGCTGCCGGTCGGCCTGTTTCCGGTGACGAGTTTCCCGCGTATCCGCATCGAGGTGAGCGCCGGCAGCATGCCGGCGAAGCAAATGCTCATCGACGTGACCCAGCCGCTCGAGGAGGCGGCGCGCGCGGTGCCGCTCGCGACCGACGTCGTCTCGACGACCTCGCGCGGCTCGGCCGAGATTTTCGTCGATTTCCCCTGGGGCTCGGACATGAACCAGGCGCTGCTGCGCGTCGCGACCGCGTTCGCGCAGACGCTGCCGGATCTGCCGCCCGGTACGACCTACGATGCGATCCAGATGAGCCCGAACGTCATCATGCCGTTCGTCTCCTATGCGCTCATCTCCAACGAGATCTCGCCGGCCGACCTGCGGCGCCTCGCGAAATACCAGATCGCGCCGCTGTTGACGGGGATCCACGGGATCCGCAAGGTCGGCGTGATGGGCGGGCAGACCCCCGAAGTCCAGGTCAGCTTGAGTCCCTTGAAGCTCCAGACCTACGGTCTTACGCTCAACGACGTCGCCCAGGCGGTCGCCGCGTCGAACACGATCAGCGCGGTCGGCCGGCTCGAGGACAACGACCTCTTGTATCTCGCGGTCGGCAACAATGCGTTCACCTCGGAGCGCTCGGTCCGGAACGTGACGTTGCGCACGCCCAAGGGCGGGATCGTGCGGCTCGCCGACTTGGGCGACGTCCGCATGGGGTCCGTGCCCCAATGGCTCCTGATCGACGACAACGGCAAGCCCGCGGTCACGTTCGACGTCTATCAACAAGACAGCGCCGACTCGCTGAGCCTGGCGAAGGCGGTCGAAGCCTCGCTGAATTCGTTCATGAAAACCCAGCCGAAGGCGATCAAGCTCTACAAGTGGTACGACCAGACCGAGCTCGTGCACTCCTCGATCGTCGCCGTCGAGGAGGCGATCCTCGTCGGCCTCGTGCTCGCGGCACTCGTGATCCTCGGATTCTTGCGCAATTGGCGCGTCGCGCTCGTCGCGACGGCGATCGTGCCGCTCGCGGTGTTGATCACCGTGCTCTTGCTGTACGTGCTCGGCATGACGTTCAACATCATGACCTTGGGCGGCATCGCCGCGGCGATCGGCCTCTTGATCGACGATGCGATCGTCATGATCGAACACATCGCGCGGCGCGCCGGCGCGCCGGGACTCGATGACGCGAACGCGGCCGTGCTGCCGGCGGCGCGCGAATTTCTGGCGCCCTTGTTCGGCTCGAGCCTCGCGACGATCATCATTTTCGTGCCGCTCGCGTTCCTGTCGGGCTTGACCGGCGCATTCTTCAAGTTCCTCTCGCTGACGATGGCCTCGGCGCTGATCATCTCGTACATCCTCACGGCGCTGGTCGTGCCGCTGCTCGCGCGCGGGCTGATCGATTTCCAAACCTGGCAGGATCCCGGTCACGGCAGCGATTCCTGGCTGAAGCGCGCGCAGCGCAAGTCGCTGGACACCCTGTTCGCGCGGCCGGCGCTCATCGCGGTGGGCGTCGCCGTGTTGATCGGCGCGGGCGTTCTCGCCTACCGCCACACGGGCTCCGGCTTCCTGCCGAGAATGGACGAGGGCGGGTTCGTGCTCGATTACCAGACCGCACCGGGCACCTCGCTCGCCGAGAGCGATCGGGAGATCGCTCAGGTCGAGGAGATCCTGAAGTCCGACCGCAGCGTCTACACCTACTCCCGGCGCACCGGCGCAGGCCTCGGCGGCGACATGAAGGAGTCCTACGAAGGCGATTTCTTCGTGCGCCTGGTCGACCCGGCCAAACGGCCGCCGATCTGGTCCGTGATGGACGACATCAACGCCAAGATCACGAGCCAGGTGCCGGGCATCAACTTCGATACGCACGAACTCTTGGATGACATGATCGGCGACATGGTCGGCCGCCGCCAGCCCGTCGTCATTCAGCTGACGGCCAAGGATCCGGATCTCTTGGGCGGCGTCGCACAGAATGTCGCCGCTGCGATTTCCAAAGTGCCGGGTGTGCAGCCGGCGTCCGTCAACAACGGCGTGATCCCGGCAGGGGACGCGCTCGAGATCCACGTCGATGCCGCCGCCGCGGCGACCGAGGGCATGACGCCCGCGGACGTGCAGGACCAGGTCTATCATTATCTGAATGGCGCGGTCGTCACGCGCTACATGGCCAAGGTGCAGGATGTCGGCGTGCGCGTCTGGCTCGGTGCGCCGCAGGGCAAGATATACCGCGACCGGCTCGGGTTGTTGCCGATCCGCTCGCCGAGCGGACGCCTCTTTCCGTTAGGCACCGTGGCGACGATCCAATTCGTCGCAGGACAGCCGCAGATCACGCGCGACAACCTCGCCCAAGTCGTCGCGGTGACGGCTGAAATCGGCGGCGGCCATGACTTGGGCTCGACGATCGCCGCGGTGCGAAAGGTCCTGCACGACCCCGGCGTCCTGCCGCCGGGGGTCTACTACACGATCGGCGGCGCCTACAAGCAGCAACAGCTCGCCGTCAACGGCATGATCAAGGTGTTCGCCGCGGCCGCGGTCGCCGAGTTCATCTTGATGTTGTTCCTCTACGGCCGCTTCTGGCTGCCGCTCGTCATCATCGCGAGCGCCGTCGTCTCGAGCGGCGCCGTGTTCATCGGCTTGTGGGCGACCGGCACGGAATTCAACATCACGGCGATGATGGGCATGGTCATGATCGTCGGCATTGCGACCGAGATGGCGATCTTCTACGCCTCCGAGTTCCAGGAATTGGAAAAGACCATGCCGGTCCGCGACGCGCTGCGGGCCGCGGCGCTGAATCGTCTGCGCCCGATCGTCATGAGCAGCCTCGCGATGGTGCTCGCGCTGATCCCCTTGGGCGCGGCGATCAGCGGCTCGGGCGATCAGATGCTGCAGCCGCTCGCGATCGCGATCATCGCCGGCATCATCGTGCAGCTGCCGCTCGTGCTGCTCGCGATGCCGGTGGTCCTTGGTCTCACGATGCGCGGCAAAAGCGGTTCCTAGGCGCGGCTTCGTGCGCGATTCAGGCTGGTTTCAGACTCGCCCGCTATAACGGCGACCATTGTCGTCGTTGAATCTGCGAGGAGAGGGCCTTGAAGCACGCAATCGCCATCGGTCTGTTGTTCAGCGCCATCGCCGGCGCCGCCGCGCTGCCGCTCATCCTGCACGGCCGCACGCCGCTGCCGGGATATACGGGCGATTTCGATCACCTGGATGCTGACCTGAAGCGCAACCGCTTGTACCTCGCGGCCGAGGATCACGGCACGCTCGAGGTGTTCAACCTGCGAACCGGCAGGCATCTGCGCACGATCCACGGCTTCGATACGCCGCACAGCATCTTCCAGGTTCCGGGGAAGCACGAGCTGCTGGTCACCGACGGCAGTGACACGGTCAAGCGGCTCGACGACCGCACGCTCGCGCGGATCGGCACGATCAAGCTGCATCCGGGCGCCGATTCGATCGGCTTCGACGCATCCACGGGACACTTGTACATCGTCACCGGCGGCAAGGATGTGAAGCTCGGGGAGTCCTGGCTCGAGGAAATCGTGCCGCAGACCGGCAAGCTCATCGGCACCGTGCATTTCGACGCCGATCACGTCGAAGCGCTGGCGGTCGAGCAGCACGGCCCGCATATCTTCATCAACATCACCGACAAGAACGAAGTGGACGTCATCGACAAGCGCAGTCTCAAAATCGTCGCCCGCTGGCCGATCCACGAAGCTCGGCAGAACGCGCTCGCCGCGCTCGACGAGAAGACGCATCGGCTGTTCATCGTCGCGCGTGACCCCGGGAAGATGATCGTGCTGAACAGCGACACGGGAGCCGCGCTCGCGAGCTTCGAGGCGCCGGGACACGTCGACGGTGAAGTGTTCGACGCGGCGAATCGCCGCATCTATGCGCCGGGCGGCGACGGCTGGATCGGCGTCTATCAGGAAATCGACGCCGATCACTTCGCGGAACTCGCGCACGTGCCGAGCGCTGAGGGAGCGAAGACGACGATCCTCGTACCGCAACTCCACCGCTTGTATGTCGGCGTCTCGCCCGGCGAGCGCCACAGCGGCGGCGAAGTCCTCTGGTTCGACGTCGCGCACGGATCATGAGGAACGTGAAGCACGCCATCGGCGCCGGTCTGTTGTGCACTGTCCTCGGCGGCGCCCACGCCGCCGATGCGGCTTCTCCCGCCGTTCGGCGCGTGGATACGATCCGCGTGCCGGGAGAGCCGCTCGCGAGCTTCGATATCGGCTTCGTCAATTCCCAAGGCGTCTACGCGCTCGCGGATCGCTCGAATAAGAGCCTCGATCTGTTCGCGGCTGCGAGCGGCGCTTTCCTGGGACGTGCCGCGGGCTTCAAGGGATACGACCAGGCGGCCGGCTTTGGCGAGGCCGGTCCCGACGGCGTCGTGGCGGTCGGCCCGACGACGTTCTGGGCGGGGGACGGCGACAGCACCGTCAAGATCGTGGACGTCGAATCGAAATCCGTGGTCGACACGATCTCGACGGGCGGCCGCAAGCGCGTCGACGAGATGACCTACGATCCGCGCGACCACCTCGTCATCGTCGTGAACAACGCGGACGAGCCGCCATTCGTCACGTTCATCGGCAGCCGATCGCGCCGCGTCTTGGGCAAGATCGTTCTGGACCGGGCCAGCGACGGTGCGGAACAGCCCGCTTGGGATCCGGCCACGGGCCTTGTCTACCTGTCGATCCCCGTCATCGACCACGTCGATGCGCATGGAGCCATCGCCGTGATCGACCCGCGCACGCGCAAGCTCGAAAAGCTCATTCCGGTGGCGAAGTGCATGCCGGCCGGCCTTGCCGTCGGGCCTCGACGGCCGTCTGCTGGTCGGCTGCAGCGATGACGCCGTCGCGGCGGGATTCCCCGCCAAATCCCTGGTCATGAGCGCCCGATCCGGGAGGATCCTCGCGACCATCGACCAGGTCGGCGGATCCGACGAGGTTTGGTACGACGCAAAATCACGCCGCTATTACCTGGCGGCCGCGGCCAATCCCGGCGGGCCGGTCCTCGGGGTCGTCGATGCGCAGACCAATCGGTGGATCGGCAACTTTCCGAGCGGCGAGCGCGCGCATTCCGTCGCAGCGGACTTAAGGACGGGAAGGGTGTTCGTGCCGATCCAGGCGCATAAGGATGGCGGCGATTGCACGTCCGGCTGCATCGCGGTCTACGCCGGTCGGGAGTAGTGACCCGGTGCGCGCGCCGCGGGCTGCCGGCGCGATCATTGACGCATGCGTCACTCGCCGACGACGAGAACGACGAACGTGCCCGGGACGAGCGGCGCCCGCCCACCGCCCGCCCGCGCCTTGCCGAAGCGTGCCGTCGGCAGGAACAGTCGGCCGGTTTTCTCGTCGAGAGCAAGCGTACGGGCGCCGCGCTCGGTCGCGACGGTCTGCAGGGACTCGTAGCGATCCGGCGAGGACTCGTGAATGACGCTCAATGTGCCGGCCCAGCTGGAAGCGAAGATGCGCTGCGTCGCCGGGTCGAAAGCGGCGCCGTCGGGGTTGAGGCCGATAGGCAGCGTCGCGACGTGCCGGCCGTCGGCGGTGTCGAGTACGATGAGCTTACCGTTGCCGCACGCGCAGAACACGCGGTGGTGCGCGCGATCGACGGCGATTCCGGTCGGCTCCTCGCACGGTGCGAGCGGCCAGGTCGCGAGCGGCCGCAGGTCATGAGTATCGAAGACGTGGATCTCATGGTTGGTCTCGTCATTGACGAATGCGCGGCCGTGTCCGTCGAAGCCGATTTCCTCGAGTTTGCCGCCGCCCGGGCGAACCGTGCCGACGATCGCGTCGTCCTTGGGATCGATGACGGTGATATCGCCGCTTTTCCCGTTGACGGCGAATACGCGCCTGCTTTCGCGGTCGTAGGCGATCGCATCGGGCATGACACCGGTGGATTTGATCCGCTCGAGGATTTTCAGAGACTCGAGGTCGAACACCGTCACGGCGCCGTCCAGGCCGTCACTGGTGTAGCCTTTGCCGACGGATGGGACGATCGCGATGCCGTGCACGCCGTGCAGGCCTTCGATCGCGCCGATCTTGCGCCCGCTGTCCGCGTCCAATATCTCGACGCGCGTGGAATGCGCGACGTAGAGTCGCCGCATCATGGGGTCTACGCGTATGTAGTCGTAACCGGCTTCATTGCCGCCGATCGCGTATCGCGCGATGATGCGATAGTGGGCTTGCGCCATCAGGGGGGCGGGAACCGCGGACGACGACGCCATCACGGCAAACGCCGTGGTCACGCACAAGGACGGAATTCTGGATCGCATTTGGCATCATCTCCAGTAATGACCGGCAAAGGCTTTGCAAAAACGTATATCACGAACCTGAAGAAATCATGAAAGTCTTGATCGTCGAAGATCAGCGGCGTCTCGGCCTGATGTTGAAACAAGGGCTCGCGGACGCCGGCTATACGGTCGGGTTCACGGCGAGCTGCGCCGGTGCGCGCGATGCCCTCTGCGAGACGAGCTACGACGCGATCGTTCTCGATCTTGGTTTGCCCGACGGCGACGGCCTCGATTTATTGCAGCAATGGCGCAAGAGCGGGTTCAACGAGCCGGTGATCATCTTGAGCGCCCGCGATGCCGTGCAGGACCGCATCAAGGGGCTCGACGTCGGCGCCGACGATTATCTGCCGAAGCCGTTCAGCCTGCCGGAATTGCTCGCGCGCCTGCGCTCGTTGCTGCGCCGCCAGGCAAACGTAAAAGACACGATCATGGAACACCGCGGCATCCGCATGGATCTCGTCGGCCGCACGACGCACTATCACGGCGAGTCGATCGACCTGACGAGCCGCGAGTTCGCGCTGCTCGAGATCTTCATGCAGAACCCGGGGCGCATTCTCACGCGTACTCTGATCTGCGAGAAGGTGTGGTCTTCGCCGTACGAGGTCGACGCCAATCTGCTCGACGTCTATATGAGCAAGCTGCGTGCGAAGTTCGAGGCGAAGGACGACAAGCCCATGTTCAAGACCGTGCGCGGCGTCGGCTACAAGCTGCAATGAGGAGCCTGCGCGCGTGAAATCGATCGGCGCGCGGCTCGCGCTCTGGTACGCGGCGGCGGCGACCGCGACGCTCGCCTGTTTGTTCGTCGCCGGCTTCTATCTGCTGCAAGGCTATTTGATCCACGGGCTCGATCTGCTGAATCAATCCGAATTCGAACAGATCAAGGCGCGCCTGGGGCCGGATTACAAGAACCTGAGCCCGGCCGTCATCAATCAGCGCATTCGCGAGACGACCGATTATGCGTCGGTGCTCTTCTACATCGACATCCATGCGAACGACCACCGGGGTACGATTTTCTACTCCAATAACCTGAAGGGCCGGTCGATTCCCGACATCAAGGGAGAGAGCAAGTACGAAATCGATTGGGCCGGCTTCGGCCTGCTGCGCGTCGGCGAGTTCATCCTGCCGCCGTACGACGTCATTCTGGCGACGCCGGCGACCCAGATCGACGGCGTCATGGAAGGGTATGCGGAGGTCTGCGCGGCATTGCTCGCGCTGATGCTCGCGATGAGCATCGCCATCGGCTTCGGCCTCAGCCGCTATGCGCTGCGGCCGGTGCGCCTGATCCGCGAGACGGCCGAGCGTATCGGCTCGGACAACTTGAGCGAGCGCATACCGGTCCCGGCCGTGAACGACGAGATCTCGGACCTCGCGCAGCTGCTCAACGAGATGTTCGACCGCCTGGAATCCTCGTTCAAGAACGTGCGCCGCTTCGCCGCGGACGCCTCGCATGAACTGAAGACGCCGCTGTCGCTCGTGCGCCTGCATGCGGAGAAGCTGCTCGCGGGCGGCGGGATGAGCCAGGAGAACGAGGAAGAATTACAGACGCTCCTCGAGGAGGTCACGCGCCTCAACGGCACGATCGACGAGCTGTTGTTCTTGTCGCGGGCCGAGGCCCGCAGCATCACGCTCAAGGTCGAGCCGCACGATCCTGCGGCCTTGCTCGGGTCTTTCAACGCCGATGCGCAAGTTCTCGCGGAACATCGCGGCCTCTCGTTCTCGTTCAGCCACGAGGGCACGGGTTTGGCGCTTTGCGAACCGCGCTGGCTGCGGCGCGTGCTGCTGAACTTGCTGAGCAACGCGGTCAACGCATCCCCGCCCGGCGGCACGGTGCGGCTGCGCTCGGAGGTGACCGGGGATCTGTGGCGCGTATCGATCGAGGACGAGGGGCCGGGCGTGCCGGTGGCCGAGCGTGAGCACATCTTCGACCGCTTCGTGCGCCTCAAGGGTGTGCGCTCCGACACCCAGGGGACGGGGCTGGGGCTGGCGATCTGCCGCAGCATCATCGAGCTGCACCACGGGCGCATCTTCGTCGAAAGCGGCGGCGACGGCCGCGGTTTGCGCGCCATCTTCGAGATTCCGGCGCAACCGGCGCCGCCGCCGGCGAGCGAGCCGCTCAGCCCCGGTGCGCTAGCGCCAGCAGCGTCAGCATGATCGTGATCGCGCCGCCGATCCGCGTCGCGATCTGCGCGAACGGCATCAGCTGCATGCGGTTCGCGGCCGTGAGGATCGCCACATCGCCGGTGCCGCCCTGGCCCGCGCGGCAGGCGATCACGATCGCGGTATCGATCGGATAGAGCTTGATCAGCCGGCCGACGTAGTAGCCGGTTGCGATCAGCGCCGCGACGGTCGCGACGATCGTCACGAGATTCGCCGGCGCGAACGCGGCGACCAGCTTGTCCCAGGGGGTCATCGCGACGCCGATCGCGAACAGCAGCGGATAGGTGACCGCGCGGCGGAAGAACTGGTAGACGACGCCGGCGCCCTCGCGCAGCGGCGGCGGCACGACCTGGCCGAGCTGCGCCGCGACCGCGAACAAGAGCATCGCGACCGGCGCCGGGAAATCGAACAACTGGAAGCAGATCACGCCGAGCAGATACAGCGTGATGACGAACAGGCCCGCGGCGGCGATGTGCGTGACGTCCGAATGGACCGGCGAGTCCTCGTCGTGCGTTGCCAGGTCTTCGCTTTCGCCGGGCTGCAGGCGGCCTTCGCCGGTCAAATGCGGCACGCGCCGGCCGACGTAGTTCAAGACGCCGGCAATCAGGATCGCGGTCAGGCTGCCGAACATGACGGGCGGCAGGACCTGTGCGAACAGTGCGCCTTGCGGCTGGTGCCAAATCTGGCCGTAGCCGACCGACAGCGGGATCGCGCCTTCGCCGACCCCGCCCGCCATGACCGGGATCACGATCATCAACAAGGTGTGCCTCGCGCCGAGCCCGAGCGCCGTGCCGACCGCCGTGCCGACGGCGACCGCGGCGACCGAACCCGCCGCCATCGGCACGAACAGCTTGAGAAAGCCCGCGATCAGCACGCGGCGGTCCATGCTGAGGATGCTGCCGACGATCACGGCGGCGATGAATAGATAGAGGAAATTCGACGATTTGGTGAACACCGTGACCGCATGCGCGAGGACCGGCGGTATCCAGTGATGATAGACGAGAAACGAAGGCACGAACGTCGCGGCGATCGCCGCGCCGCCGATCCGATTGAGCACCGGTATGCGGTGCCCGATCTCCGCGCAGGTGAACCCCAGGACCGCGAGTACGGCGATCATGGTGTTGATCTCGGTCGGCACCTTGCCCGAAATCACGAAATACGCGATCACCGCGACGAGCACGAGGTGCACCGGCAGCGGCACGATGCCGATGCGCCGCTCCATCAGCTTCCACCACCCTTGCGGCCACCATCTCGTGTTCTTTTCAGGCATGCGGCTCTCCCCTGATGCGCCGGGACGGTAAGGCTGCCTGCTGAACCGAACCTGAAAATCGGCATGCGACGCCTGGTGCGGGCGCGCCGCCGGGCCGCGCTCAGGCCGGCTCGAACTTCAGCGCGACGCCGTTCATGCAATAGCGCTCGCCGGTGGGCTGCGGGCCGTCGGGGAACACGTGGCCGAGATGCCCGCCGCAGCGCGCGCAGTGCACTTCGGTGCGCCCCATGCCGAGGCTGCGGTCGGTGGTCGTGCCGACGGCTTGCGGGAGCGGCGCGAAGAAGCTCGGCCAGCCGGTGCCGCTGTCGAATTTCGTCGACGACTCGAACAGCGGCAGGCCGCAGGCGGCGCAGGCATAGCGCCCCGCGCGGTGTTCCGCGTTCAACGGGCTCGTGCCCGCGCGTTCCGTGCCGTGCTTGCGCATGACTTGGTAGGTTTCGGCGGTCAATTTCTTCTTCCAGTCGTCGTCGGCGTCTTGCATCGGATGCTCCTCGTTAGTTCGTGTCGAAATCGACGATCGCCTCGGCGCCGACGAATTTCCGCAAGGCGTCCGCGGCGTCGAAGGACCCATCGGCGCCGAGCGCGGTCTCGACCGCCGCGGCGAAGCGCTCGCGGCGGCCGAGCGCGTGTAGAAAGCCTTCTTCGCCGACCGAAATGCGCAGGAAGAACAGCCGGCGCCGCGTCCGCGTGAGCAGCAGGCGATCGCCGCCTTTGCGTAGATCGATGGTCTCGGGTTCGTCGTGCTCATCGGCGTTCGCCTCCCAGATGTCGAGCACCGGGAACGGCGAGGCGAACAGCCGGGTCGCCGGATGCAGGCCAAAGCGCAGGCGTTCGTGATCGGACGGCGCCAGCCGCGAGAGTTCGCCCAAGTCGAGCGGCGCATGATCGGCGGCGGTCATCGCCTCCTGGTAGAGCCATTCGAGCCGCGCGACGTCGCCGAGATAGCGATAGTCATCGTCGGCGTGCAATTGCGCGAGATAGCCGGAAAGCGCGTCGCCCGCGTCCTGCAGGTCGCCCGAGCGCGAGGGGTGGCGTTGCCTGAAGCCGCGTCCGCATTGGTCGAAGTAGGCGTCGCCGACCAGGCGCCTGACGGCCGGGTACGAGGCGCGCAGGCCTTGCAGGAAATTGCCGAGCGCGTTGTTCGCGTAGACGCCGAGGCGCCGCGCGGGCGCGATGCCGCGCGCTTCGACGTAGCGCGCCGCGGGCCCGTGTTCGCCGTCGAGCACCGCGCCGATCATCGCGGTCTGCAGGTCACGCAAGCTGGGCATGGATTTCATCGCATACGGCGTCGGCCTTGCCGGCCTCGGCGACCAGCGTCGCGAGCGGCGGGATGTCCATGTCCCATTCGATCAGGCTGGGCACCGGCCCGAAGCGGCGCAGCGCCTTGCCGTACAGCGCCCAGACGTCCGCGCAAACGGGCGCGTTGTGCGTGTCGATCAGCAGCCGGTGGCCGTCGATCAGGACCTCGCTGTGGCCCGCGAGGTGGATTTCGCCGACCGCACCCCGTTGGTATGCCGTCGAGGTAGGCGTGCGGCATCGAAGCCGTGATTGCGTGCCGCGACGTAGATGTTGTTGACGTCGAGCAGAATGCCGCAACCCGATTCACGCGCGACGCCGGCGAGAAATTCCCATTCCGTCATCGTCGAGAAGTCGAACGTGAGGTAACTGGATACGTTCTCGATCAAGATTTGCCGTCCGAGCGCGTCTTGCACGGCCGCGATGCGGGAACTCGCGTGCCGCAGCGCTTCCTCCGTGTACGGCAGCGGCAGCAAGTCGTTCGTGAACAGTCCGTCCGCGGAACTCCAGGATAGATGTTCCGACACCAGCGCAGGCTCGAAGCGGCGTACGGCACGGACGAGTTTCGACAAATGCCGCGCATCGACCGGGTCGGTGGAACCCAAGGACAAGCCGACGCCGTGCAACGACAGGGGATAGTGAGCGCGGATCCGATCGAGACAGTCGATCGCGGTGCCGCCGTCCGCAAAGTAGTTCTCGCTATGCGCCTCGAACCAGCCGACGTCCGGGCGTTCGTCCTGCACCGCGCGGTGATGCAGTGCACGCAGGCCGATGCCGGCTGCCGCCGGCATCGGACCACGATTTCCCGTCGATCGAACGGCGCCGTTCATTCGACGGCCGATTTACATCGCCTTGGGCGTCAGGCTGCCGCCGGCGAGGCGTTCGCACGTGCCCTTCGGCAATTCGACGAAGTCCTTGCCGTTGGCGCTGACTTTCGACTGGCCGGCGCAGGCATGCGCTTGCGCGGCGCAGTCGTTCTTGCCGGCCTTGGCGACGCCGTAGCATTTTTCCGTGGCCGGCTTGTCGCCGGCGAACGCCGGCATCGCGAACGTCGTCGCACCGAGGGCCAAGAGGCTGCCGATCGCGGCAATCGAGGCGGTGGTTTTCTTCATGGACGGTTTCTCCCGGAATTGGTGATGGAACGATGAAAAGTGCGTGTACGCCGATGAGACCGGATGAGCCTCGAGTATATTTCAAATGACCCGAGGCGGCCCGTTCAAGGCCGAACCGGCTTGCATCGCGCGGTACACCAGCACCGCGCCCAACGTCAGGGCGCTCATGACGCCCGCCATCGCGCGCGGGCTGCCGTCGTACAGGGCGCTGACCGCGACCCCGGCAAGGCCAGCGAGCGAGAATTGCATCGTGCCGTAGAGCGCCGAGGCCGTGCCCGCGGCCGTGGCGAACGGCATGAGCGCGAGCGCGAAGCCGTTCGCGAAATTGAAGCCGAGCGACGTAATGAAGAAGAACAGCGGGATCGCGAGCGCCCAAAAGCCGCCATGGCCGAGGCTTGCGACCGCGAACAGGATGGCGGCGAACGCTGCGGTTGCGATCATCGCGCGGCGGAACAGAAGTTCGGGTCCCAAGCGCGCGACGAGGTGCGCATTGATGCGCCCGCCCGCCATGAGCCCGAGCGCATTGACGCCGAACAGCCACGCGAAGCGCTGCGGCGACAAATGAAATTGGTCGATGAACACGAACGGCGCGCCGGAAAGATAGGCGAACACGCTCGCCGAGACCATGTTCGCGGGCAGAGCGAACTTGAGGAAACGCCGGTCGGTGATGACGCTGTGCCAGAGCCGCGGCCCGGTCGCCGCGGGCCGCTCGGCCGGCATCGACTCGTCCAGCAGGAACCACGCGCTCGCGACCGAGCCGACCGCCATCGCGGTCAACAGCCAGAACAGAAACCGCCAGTTCGCGATCCACAGGAGGAGGCCGCCCACCTGCGGCGCGAGGATCGGACCCAGGCCGCTGATCAGGCCGAGCAACGACATCGCGCGCGCGACGTGGCCGACTTCGAAGCGATCGCGCACGACCGCGCGCGGGATCACCGTCGCGCTGCCGATGCCGAGCGCCTGGAACACCCGCCAGACGGTCAGCGCCGTCGCACTGGGCGCGAGCGCGCAGCCGACCGAGGCGATCGCGACTACGCTCAAGCCCGCGAGCAGCGGCGGGCGGCGCCCCCAGTGATCGGCGATCGAGCCGAACAACAATTGGCTGACCGCGAGCCCGACGAAGAAGGCCGGCAGCGTCAATTGCACGGCTGCGGCGCTCGCGTGCAGATCGCGGGCGATCGACGGCAGCGCCGGGAGGTACAGGTCGATCGAGAACGGCGCGAGCAGCGAGATCACGCCGAGCAGCACGAGGAGCTTGGACATGCCGGCCGGTTTGGTGGTCATCGGCAACGGTTATGCAGGGGGTAGGGCGGGAAACGGGGGTTTGCCTGTAGAATACCGGTTTGCCTTCAGAAGGGTGGATGAATGACCAAGGCGTCGGGCACGGGGAAAAGCGCGCTGATTTGCGGATCACTCGCTTATGACACGATTTTAATCTTTCCGGACCGCTTCAAGGCGCACATCCTGCCCGAGAAGATCCACATTCTGAACGTCTCCTTCCTGGTGCCGGAGATGCGCCGCGAATTCGGCGGCTGCGCGGCGAACATCGCCTACGGGCTGAAATTGCTCGGCGACCGCGGACTGCCGATGGCGACCGCGGGGCATGACTTCGGGCCGTACGCGCAGCGGCTCCGGGAGCTCGGCATCCCGCAGGACCACATCACCGAGATCCCCGACGCATTCACGGCGCAGGCCTATATCACGACCGACCTCGACGACAACCAGATCACGGCCTTTCACCCGGGTGCGATGCAATTCGCGCACGTCAACCGGGTTGCGGCGGCAGGCCCGGGTGTCGCGCTCGGCATCGTCGCGCCGGACGGCCGCCAGGCGATGATCGAGCATGCCGCCGAGTTCGCGGCGGCCGGCATCCCGTTCTTGTTCGATCCGGGCCAGGGCTTGCCGATGTTCGGCGCCGACGAACTCAAGACCTTCATCGGCCAGGCGCGTTGGGTCGCCGTCAACGACTATGAATGGGGCATGCTGCAACAGAAGACCGGCTGGACCGAAGCGGATCTCATGCAGCAAGGTCGACGCGCTGATCGTGACCCGGGCGGCCGCGGGTTCGGTGATCTATGCGCAGGGCAGGACCCTGGAGATCCCCTGCGCCGCCGCGCGCACGGTCGTCGATCCGACGGGTTGCGGGGACGCCTATCGCGCTGGTCTAATCCACGGTTTGCTGCACGACCTGCCGTGGGAGACCAGCGGGGCGCATCGCCTCGCTGATGGGCGCGATCAAGATCGAGTCGCGCGGGCCGCAGAACCACCGTTTCACGAAGGCGGAGTTCGATCGGCGATATTTGGAGAATTTTGGGCAACCGGTACCGGGAACATCGACATGAGCAAACAGTTTTCCTTCACGTCCGAGTCGGTCTCCGAAGGCCATCCGGACAAAGTCGCCGATCAGATTTCCGACGCGGTGCTGGACGCGATCCTCGCGAAGGACCCGCGCGGCCGGGTCGCCTGCGAGACCCTCGTCAAGACCGGCGTCGTCATCGTCGCCGGCGAAGTCACGACGGATGCGTGGGTCGACGTCGAGGCGATCGTGCGCAAGACGGTGCTGGACATCGGCTACAACACCTCGGACATGGGCTTCGACGGCGCGAGCTGCGGCGTGCTCAACGTGATCGGCAAGCAATCCGCGGACATCGCGCAGGGCGTCGACCGCAAGGACGAGCGCAAGCAAGGCGCGGGCGACCAGGGCCTGATGTTCGGCTATGCGACCAACGAGACCGACGTGCTGATGCCCGCGGCGATCACGCTCGCGCACCGGCTCGTGAAGAAGCAGGCGCAGGTGCGCAAGAGCGGCAAGCTGCCGTGGCTGCGCCCGGACGCGAAGAGCCAGGTCTCGCTGCGCTACGAGGACGACCGGCCGGTCGGGCTCGATGCGGTCGTGCTGTCGACGCAGCACAGCGACGACGTCTCGACGAAGCATTTGCGCGAAGCGGTCATGGAGGAGATCCTGAAGCCCGTCCTGCCGCGCAAATGGCTCGGCAAGCAGACGAAATTCCACATCAATCCGACGGGGCGCTTCGTCATCGGCGGACCCGTGGGCGATTGCGGGCTCACGGGCCGCAAGATCATCGTCGACACCTACGGCGGCTTCGCGCGCCACGGCGGCGGCGCATTCTCGGGCAAGGATCCGTCGAAAGTCGATCGTTCCGCGGCGTACGCGGCGCGCTACGTCGCGAAGAACATCGTCGCGGCCGGGCTTGCCGCGCGCTGCGAGGTTCAGGTCTCCTACGCGATCGGCGTCGCCGAGCCGACCTCGATCATGGTCGAGACCTTCGGCACCGGCAAATTGCCGGATGCGCGCCTGACGAAGATCGTGCGCGCGCACTTCGACTTGACGCCGTACGGCTTGCGCGAAATGCTCGATCTCGCGCGCCCGATCTACCAGAAGACCGCCTCCTACGGCCACTTCGGCCGCACGGAAGCCGCGTTCACCTGGGAGCGCACCGACAAGGCCGCCGCGCTCGCCGCCGAACTGAAATCCCCGCGCGCCCGATAGGCGCGCCGTCCGCAGGAGTATCGAATCATGAATGCCATTGCCAAACCGAAAGCGGATTACGTCGTCAAGGATCTCGCGCTCGCCGAGTGGGGCCGCAAGGAGATCAAGATCGCCGAGACCGAAATGCCGGGCCTGATGGCGATTCGCGAGGAATTCGCGAGCCAGCAACCGCTGCGCGGCGCGCGCATCACGCGGTTCGCTGCACATGACGATCCAAACCGCCGTGCTGATCGAGACCTTGAACGCGCTCGGCGCGGAGGTGCGCTGGGCGTCGTGCAACATCTACTCGACGCAGGACCACGCGGCCGCGGCCATCGCCGCCGGCGGCACCGCCGTGTTCGCGGTCAAGGGCGAGTCGCTCGCCGAGTATTGGGACTACACGCACCGGATCTTCGAGTGGCCGGACAACGGCCATTCGAACATGATCCTCGACGACGGCGGCGATGCGACCGCGCTGCTGCATCTCGGCACCAAGGCCGAGAAGGACGTCTCGCTGCTCGCGAAGCCCTCGAGCGAGGAGGAGACGTTCCTGTTCGCGTCGATCAAGGCGAAGCTGAAGACCGATCCCAAGTGGTATTCGACGCGCCTCGCGAAGATCAAGGGCGTCTCCGAGGAGACGACGACCGGCGTCAAGCGCCTGTATCAGATGGCGAAGGACGGCGAGCTTGCGTTCCCGGCGATCAACGTCAACGATTCGGTGACGAAATCCAAGTTCGACAACCTGTACGGCTGCCGCGAGTCGCTCGTCGACGGCATCAAGCGCGCGACCGACGTCATGGTCGCGGGCAAGGTCGCGGTCGTCGCGGGCTACGGCGACGTCGGCAAGGGCTCCGCGCAGGCGCTGCGCGCGTTGTCGGCGCAGGTCTGGATCACGGAGATCGATCCGATCTGCGCGCTGCAGGCGGCGATGGAGGGCTATCGCGTCGTGACGATGGATTACGCCGCCGACAAGGCGGACATCTTCGTGACGGCGACCGGCAACTTCCACGTGATCACGCACGATCACATGAAGCGCATGAAGGACCAGGCGATCGTCTGCAACATCGGCCATTTCGACAATGAGATCGAAGTGGCCTCGCTGCGCCGCTACACCTGGGACAACATCAAGCCGCAGGTCGACCACGTGATCTTCCCGGACGGCAAGCGCATCATCCTGCTCGCCGAGGGACGCCTGGTGAATCTCGGCTGCGGCACGGGGCATCCGTCCTACGTGATGAGTTCCTCGTTCGCGAACCAGGTGCTCGCGCAGATCGAGCTGTTCGTGAACACGAAGAATTATCCGATCGGGGTCTATGTCCTGCCGAAGCATCTCGACGAGAAGGTCGCGCGGCTGCAATTGACGAAGCTCGGCGCGCAGCTGACCGCGCTCACCGACACCCAGGCGCGCTACATCGGCGTCGACAAGCAGGGGCCGTTCAAGGCCGATCATTACCGGTACTGATGGCGTGGCGCACACAGCGACGATACTCGACGGCAAGGCAGTCGCCGCCCGCGTGAGGGCCGAGGTCAAGGCGCGCGCGGCGGAATTCACCGCGGCGCACGGCCGGCCGCCGGGATTGGCGGTCGTGCAGGTCGGTGCGGATCCGGCCTCGACGGTGTACGTGCGCAACAAGCGCAAGGCCTGCGACGAAACCGGCATCCGCTCGTTCGCATACGACCTGCCGGCGACGACCGGCCGCGCCGAGATCCTGCATCTCGTCGGCGAGCTCAACCGCGACGAGGCGGTCGACGGGATCTTGATGCAGCTGCCGCTCCCTCCGGGCTTGGATGCGAACGAGATCATGGATGCGCTGGATCCCGCGAAGGATGTCGACGGCTTTCATCCGCAGAACACGGGGCTGCTCGCGCAGAAGCGCCCGCGCCTGCGGCCGTGCACGCCGTTCGGCGTGATCAGGCTCGCGCAGGAATACGGGCTGAAATTGCGCGGCATGCGCGCGACCGTCGTCGGCGCCTCGAACATCGTCGGCAGGCCGATGGCGCTCGAGCTGCTTCTCGCCGGCTGCACGGTCACCGTCTGCCATACGGGCACGCGCGATTTGCGCGCCGAGGTCGAACGCGCGGAGCTCGTCGTCGCCGCGGTCGGCCGGCCGCTGATGGTGCCCGGCGACTGGATCCGCGAAGGCGCCGCCGTGTTCGACGTCGGCATCAACCGTACCGAGTCGGGCCGCCTCGTCGGCGACGTGGACTACGAGGGCGCGCTGCCGCGCGCCGGCTTGATCACGCCGGTGCCGGGCGGCATCGGGCCGATGACCATCGCGATGTTGCTGTCGAATACCTTGGACGCGGCGAACTTTGAGGGCCTCCGGCCGATGAGCAAGGGGCCGAACAGCAAGGTGTACGCGGACGCCGTCAGCGCGCTGCGCGACATTTTGCAGGACGGCATGACGCTGATGTCGGGCGGCTTCGGCGCCTGCGGCGTGCCGGAAAACCTGGTCGCCGCGGTGCGCGAACTCGGCGCGCGCGATCTGACCGTGGTGTCGAACAACGCCGGCCTCGACGGCTGGGGCCTCGGGCTCCTGCTGCAGACGCGCCAGATCCGCAAGATGATTTCCTCGTACGTCGGCGAGAACAAGGAGTTCGAGCGGCAGTACCTCGCCGGCGAGCTGGAGCTCGAGTTCAACCCGCAGGGCACGCTCGCCGAGCGCATTCGCGCGGGCGGCGCCGGGATCCACGCCTTTTTCACGCGCACGGGCGCCGGCACGCTGGTCGCCGAGGGCAAGGAACAGCGCGTCGTCGACGGCGAGACCTATGTCCTGGAGAAGGGCCTGGTCGCGGACATTTCGCTCGTGCGCGCGTGGAAGGGCGACACCGAGGGCAATCTCATCTACCGCAAGACCGCGCGCAACTTCAATCCGCCGATGGCGACCGCCGCGCGCGTCACGGTCGCCGAGGTCGAGCATCTCGTCGAGCCCGGCGAGCTCGACCCGGACCAGATCCACACGCCCGGCATCTACGTCAAACGCATCATCCAGGGCAGGAATTATTCGCGCCTCATCGAGAAGCGCACGGTGCGCGAGCGCGGGGAGGGCGGCCATGGCGTGGTCGCGTGACGATCTCGCGGCGCGCGCCGCGCGGGAGCTGGCGCGACGGCTTCTACGTGAATCTCGGCATCGGCATTCCGACGCTGGTTGCGAATTACATCGCGCCGGGCATGAAGGTCGTGCTGCAGTCGGAGAACGGCATGCTCGGCATGGGCCCGTTTCCGTATCCAGGGCGACGAGGATCCGGACCTCATCAACGCGGGCAAGCAGACCGTCACGGAGTTGCCGACGTCGTCGTATTTCTCCTCGGCCGACAGCTTCGCGATGATCCGCGGCGGCCACATCGATCTGTCGGTGCTCGGCGCGATGGAGGTCTCCGAGACCGGCGACCTCGCGAATTGGATGGTGCCCGGCAAGATGGTCAAGGGCATGGGCGGCGCGATGGATCTCGTCGCCGGGGTCAAGCGTGTCGTCGTCGTCATGGAACATACGTCGAAGGACGGCGCGCCGAAGTTCAAGGCCGCGCTGCGACCTGCCGCTGACCGGCGCGAACGTCGTCGATCTGCTTGATCACGGATCTCGCCGTGTTTTCGCGCGAGTCGCGCCGCGCGCCGTTTCGGCTGATCGAACTCGCGCCCGGCGTCTCGGCCGCGGAGGTTCGCGCCAAAACCCCCGCGCATTACCTCGAATGAACAGGCGAGCGCGCCGGCCATGAGCGCGTTGACGCACCTCGCAGCGCCTCGAAGCCGAGAGCATCCACATCATCCGCGAGGTGGTCGCCGAGTGCGAGCGGCCGGTGATGCTCTATTCGATCGGCAAGGACAGCGCGGTGATGCTGCACCTCGCGCTGAAGGCGTTCTACCCCGCGAAGCCGCCGTTTCCGCTGCTGCACGTCGACACGACCTGGAAGTTCCGCGAGATGATCGCGTTCCGCGACCGCGTAGCGCAAGACCTCGGGCTCGAGCTTATCGTGCACGTCAACCAGGAGGGCCTCGCGCGCGGCATCAATCCGTTCACGCACGGCTCGGCCGTGCACACGGACGTCATGAAGACGCAGGCGCTCAAGCAGGCGCTCGACCGTCACGGCTTCGACGCCGCGTTCGGCGGTGCGCGCCGCGACGAGGAGAAGTCGCGCGCCAAGGAGCGCATCTTCTCGTTCCGCAGCGACGCAGCACCGCTGGGACCCGAAGCGCCAGCGGCCGGAGTTGTGGAACCTGTACAACGCGCGCAAGCGCAAGGGCGAAGCATTCGCGTCTTCCCGCTGTCGAACTGGACCGAACTCGACGTCTGGCAGTACATCTGCATGCCGAGAACATCCCGATCGTGCCGCTCTATTTCGCGGCCGAGCGCCCGGTCGTCGAGCGCGACGGCATGCTGATCATGGTCGACGACGAGCGCATGCCGCTGCGGCCGGGCGAGCGGCCGATGCTGAAGAAAGTGCGCTTTCGCACGCTCGGCTGTTATCCGCTGACCGGCGCGATCGAGAGCGAGGCGGACACGCTTCGCGGCGATCATCGAGGAGATGCTGCTCGCGAAGACCTCGGAGCGGCAGGGCCGCGTGATCGACCACGACGCGGCGGCGTCGATGGAAAAGAAGAAGCAGGAGGGCTATTTCTGATGGCCGTCGGATGCGTCTCCGACGCACGCCTGCTGCGCTTCATCACCTGCGGCAGTCGTCGACGACGGCAAGTCCACGCTGATCGGCCGGCTGCTGTACGAATCGAAGCTGATCTTCGAGGACCAGCTGGCGGCGCTGGAAAGCCGACTCGAAGAAGGTCGGCACGCACGGCGGCGAGATCGATTTCGCGCTGCTCGTCGACGGCCTGGCGGCCGAGCGCGAACAGGGCATCACGATCGACGTCGCCTACCGCTTCTTCTCGACCGCAGAAGCGCAAGTTCATCGTCGCCGACACGCCGGGCCACGAGCAGTACACGCGCAACATGGTGACGGGCGCCTCGACCGCCGACGCTCGCGGTCATCCTCGTCGATGCGCGCAAGGGCGTGCTGACGCAGACGCGCCGTCACAGCCACCTGGTGTCGCTGCTCGGCATCGCGGCACGTCGTGCTCGCCGTCAACAAGATGGACCTGGTCGACTACGCCGAAGCGACGTTCCGCACGATCGAGGCCGAATACCGCGACGTTCGCGGCGAAGACTCGACCTGACCGACGTCACCTGCATTCCGGTGTCGGCGGTTGCGGGCGACAACGTCGTCGAGCTCGAGCGCGCACATGCCCTGGTATCGCGGCCCGACGCTCATCGAGCATCTCGAGACGCGTGGCGGTCGAGGACGAGGCCGAACGCAAGCCGTTCCGCATGCCGGTGCAGTGGGTCAACCGGCCGAATCCCGATTTTCGCGGCTTCACCGGACTGATCGCCAGCGGCACGGTGCGCGCCGGCGATCGAACTGCGCGTGCTGCCCTCCGGCAGGACGAGCCAGGTCGCGCGCATCGTCGGGCCTCGGCGGGGATCTCGACCGTCGCGCGCGCGGGGCAATCGGTCACGCTGACGCTCGCGGACGAGATCGACGTCAGCCGCGGCGACGTCATTGCGCCGCGCAGGCATCCTCCCGCGGTCGCGAACCAGTTCGAGGCGACGATCGTCTGGATGCACGAGGAGCCGATGCTGCCGGGGCGGCCGTACCTGCTGAAGATCGGCACGCAGACCGTGACCGCGACCATCAGCCACCGTCAAATACAAGATCAACGTCAACACGCTCGAGCACCTCGCCCACGCGCAAGCTCGAGCTCAACGAGATCGGCGTCTGCAACCTGGAGCTCTCGAGCGCCGATCGCGTTCGATCCCTACGCGAGAACCGCGACACTCGGCGGCTTCATCCTGATCGATCGCGTGACCAACGACACGGTCGGCGCGGGCCTCATGACCATACGCTGCGCCGCGCGGACAACATTCACTGGCAGGCGCTCGACGTCAACAAGGCGCGCGCGCGCCGAACTCAGGGCTCAGAAGCCGTGCATCCTCTGGTTCACCGGACTGTCCGGCGCCGGCAAGTCGACGATCGCCAACCTGGTCGAGAAGCGGCTCCACGCCGACGGGCGCCACACCTATCTTCTCGACGGCGACAACGTCCGCCACGGACTCAACAAGGACCTCGGCTTTACCGACGCCGACCGCGTCGAGAATATCCGCCGCGTCGCCGAGGTGGCGCGTCTGATGGTCGATGCCGGGCTCATCGTGCTGGTGTCGTTCATCTCCCCGTTCCGCGCCGAGCGGCGCATGGCGCGCGGTCTCGTGGGCGAGGGCGAGTTCTTCGAGGTCTTCGTCGACACGCCGCTCGCGGAGGCCGAGACGCGCGACGCCAAAGGCCTGTACAAGAAGGCGCGGCGCGGCGAGCTAAAGAACTTCACGGGCATCGATTCGCCGTACGAAGCGCCGGAGAATCCCGAGATCCGGCTCGACACGAGACGGCTGTCGCCGGAGGCCTCCGCGGAGGCGATCATCGCGCGGCTGCGCGGCGCCGGCATCGTCGATTCGGGCACCGGCGGGGGGATTTGACGATGGCAGGCGCAACTCCTGTGGGGCCTCGTGTTCGGCTCGATCGGATTCGGATTCTTCTCTACGGCAAGAAGCAGCGCGCGCCCGTTCCTCTGACCTGCGGCTTGGCCTTGATGCTCTACCCGTACTTCGTCACCAACGCCTATCTGCTCGTCGCGATCGGCGTCGTCCTCTGCGCCGTGCCGTATTTCCTGCGCGACTAAACGCGTATCATGACGCCATGCCGTCGGCCGAAAAATGACCTGCCGTAAAGGAGATCCTGGATGAGCGTTTCACTGTTCGACGTTACCGTTCCCGTGATGATTCATGGCTTGAAAAACCTGTCGAACCTGCTCGACAAGGCGGCCGCGCATGCGGCGGCGAAGAAGATCGATCCGGTCGCGTACACGCACGCGCGCCTGTTCCCGGACATGCTGCCGATGACGCGCCAGGTGCAGATCGCCTGCGATACCGCGAAGGGCGCGGCCGCGCGCCTCGCGGGCATCGAGATCCCGAAATTCGAGGACAACGAAAGCACGTTCGCCGAGTTGCAGGCACGGATCGCGAAGACGGTCGATTTTCTGAATACCGTCAAGGCCGGACAATTCCAGGGCGCCGAAACGCGCGAGATCGTGATGAAACTCCCGTCGACCACGTTGAACTTCACGGGACTCTCGTTCGTGAACCTGTATGCGCTGCCGAATTTCTATTTCCACGTCACCATGACCTATGCGCTGCTGCGCAAGGGCGGATTGGAGATCGGCAAGCGGGACTATCTCGGGCCGATCCAATGACGCAAGACCGCGGACGTTGAATCGTCACGTCCGCGGCCCGCGATGCCAAGCATACTCACCGTCAACGGGGGTTCATCGAGCATCCGCTTCGCGGTCTATGCGGCGGCGCCCGGCATGGCGGCCGATGCGCTCGACGAAGACGCATCACGGCAAGATCGACCGCACCGACGCCGCCGATCACCGCCTCCGCCGTCGGCGCGCTCTTGGACCGGCTCGATCGGTCCGCGCAGAGCGCGGAACTCGCGGCGATCGGCCATCGCATCGTGCACGGCATGGACCACACGGAGCCGGAGCGCATCACCCCCGCGCTGCTCGGCGAACTGCGGCGCATCACCGTCTATGACCCGGAACACCTGCCGCGCGAAATCGAACTCATCGAAGCCTTGGGCGCGCGTTTCCCCGATCGTGCCGCAAATCGCGTGCTTCGACACGGCGTTTCATCGAACGATGCCGGCCGTCGCCGCGTGCCTGCCGATCCCGCGGCGCTATTCGCAGCAAGGCGTGCGGCGCTACGGCTTCCACGGCTTGTCGTATGCCTACCTGCTCGAGGAATTGAAGCGGCAGGGCGATCCCGCGGCGACGCACGGCCGCGTGATTCTCGCGCATCTCGGCAACGGCGCGAGTCTCGCCGCCGTGCGCGAGGGCCGCGGCATCGACACCAGCATGGGGTTCACGCCGGCCGCGGGTCTCGTCATGGGAACGCGCAGCGGCGATCTGGATCCGGGACTCGCGTTCTATTTCGCGCGCGGCGAGGGCCTGGACGCCGCGCAGTTCCACGCGATGGTGAACCACGAGTCCGGGCTGCGCGGCATCTCGGAGACGAGCTCGGACGTGCGCGATCTGCTCGCGCGGGAATCCGCCGATTCGCGCGCCGCCGAAGCCCTCGCGCTGTATTGTTACCAGGCGAAGAAGTGGATCGGTGCGTACGCGGCCGCCTTGAGCGGTCTCGACACGCTCGTCTTTTCCGGCGGCGTCGGCGAGAACGCGGCGCCGATCCGCGCGCGCATTTGCGAGGGGCTCGAGTTCCTGGGGCTCGAGTTGGATGGGGAACGCAACGCACGCGGCGCGCCGGTGATATCGGCGGACCGCAGCCGGGTCGCGGTGCGCGTGATCCGCACCGACGAGGAATTGATGATCGCCAAATTGAGTCTCGGGCTCCTGGCGCGCGCGTGACGCCCGAGGAGCGCATCGCCGAGCTGACCGAGGCGCTCGCCTCGGCCAACCAGGAATTGGAGTCGCTCGCGTTTTCGATCTCGCACGATTTGCGCGCGCCGGTGCGCCAAATCGCCGGCTTCGCACGCCTGCTGCAAGAGGCCGCGGGCGCGGGGCTCGATGCGGAGAATCGCCGGTGCCTCGAGCAGATGGCCGCGGCCGCACGGCGCCTGGATGCGCTGATCAATGCGCTGCTCGAACTCTCGCGCACGGGCCGCGCGCCGTTCGTGCGTGCGGACGTCGAACTCGACGACTTGGTCGATGATGCGCTGGCCGCGCTCGCGCCGGAGCTCCGCGGCCGCCGCATCGAATGGCGCCGCGGCCGCCTGCCGCGCGTGCGCGGCGACGCCGCGCTGTTGCGCGAGATGCTCGCGATCCTCCTCGCGAACGCGATCAAATTCACGCGCCAATCGGATCCGGCGGTCATCGAGATCGGCGCGACCCAGGGCGCGCGCGGCGAGCAGGCGGTCGTTCACATCCGCGACAACGGCGTCGGCTTCGATCCGCGCTACGCCTCGAGACTGTTCGGCGCATTCCAGCGGCTGCACCGCGCCGAGGAATTCGAGGGCACCGGCATCGGCTTGGCGAACGCGCGGCGGATCGTCGCGCGCCACGGCGGGCGTATCTGGGCCCAGGCTGAGGCGGGGCGCGGCGCGACCTTCTTCTTCAGCTTGCCGTCCGCCGATCGCGCCGCGGCCGGCTAGCGGCGGCGCGGCGGGTGCCGTGCCGTGTCGGATGGGGCGGGCAGCGGAACGTTTCGATGCGCGCGGGCGGCAGGTTACGCCAGACCACGTGCGCCTCGTCGCATTCGAAGCCGTGGGCTTTCGCGTGGTCGCTGCCTCGCAGGGCATAGGTGTACTGAATGAACACCGTGCGCGGCTCCGCGAGCAGCGCAATCTGGTCGAGGATCTGGCGTACCACCGGCGTACGCAGGCTGCGCAGCGGCAGGCTCGAGACGATCGCGCGAACGGGCCGCCGCTTGAGAACGTCGTACCGGCTCATGTGAGCGGCGTCGCCATGGATCAGCTGCACGCCCGGAAAGCGCCGCGCGAGATGCGCGGCCAGCGCCGCGGAGCGTTCGATCACGACCAGATCCTCCGGAGAAATGCCCTGGTTCAAGAGCGCCGCGGTGACGGCCCCGCCGCCGGCGCCCAATTCGACCACGACGCCGTCGCCCCTGGGGACGAGGCTCGCCATGCGCCGCGCGAGGAACGGGGAACTCGGGCACATGGCCCCGATCTGGCGTGGGTTGCGCATCAGTTCCCGCATGAAATGCCAATAGCCAGCTGCGCGTCCGTGCCCTGCCAGTGCGTCTGCCTCATTCATGTCATTGCGACCTCTTGAGCTTCGCCGGGGGGTAGATCTCCTGCAGGCCCAACATTGCGGTGTTCGCAAGGCTGGGTCAACTCCCATCCGCCTCAGCCGATCACGAGCACGTCCGCCGGCGGCGGCGCCGCGTACAGTGCGTCGACGTCGGCGCTGCGCGTTTTCAGGAGCGTGCGTTGATTCAAGCCGCCCTTGTCGGTCATCTCGCCAGCCTCGATCGACGGCGGGGTCGCGAGCAGGCGCGCGCGGCCGATTCTCGTCGAACTTCGCGGATTGCGCGCCGCAAATGCTTCCAGGCGGCGCCTGATCTCGGCGGCCAGCACGGGGTGCGCGGCAATTTGCGCGAGCGTCGCGTCCGGCGCGAGCCCCTCGATCGCTGCGCGGCACGCCGCGGGATCGACGAACAGCAGCGCGCCGAGCCGGTCGCGGTCCAAGCCCGCGACCGCGAGGTCCTGCACCAGCGGGGCGAGCGCGGCGAGCAGCGCGGCCCGCAGGGGTCCGACGCTGACCCAGGTGCCGCTCGACAGCTTGAAGTCCTCGGCAATGCGGCCGTCGAATTGCAGCCCGCGATCCGGGTCGGCCTCGTCGACGAAACGGACGGCGTCGCCGAGCCGATAATACCCCTCCTCGTCGAACGCGGCGGCCGACAGTTGCGGCTGGCGCCAATAGCCGGGCGTGACGTTCACGCCGCGAATGCGCATCTCGAGCTTGCCGTCGACGGGTGCGAGTTTCACGATATTGCCCGCGACCGGCAGGCCGATCGCGCCCGAGCGCCCCATCTCGGGCGTCGTGAAGGTCACCGAGGGCCCGGTCTCGGTCGCGCCGAGGCCGGAGAGCATCGGAATCGTTGCGCCGGTTTCGGCGATCGCGAGACGGTCGAGCCCGTCCCAAACATGCTGCGAAAGTCCTGCGCCCGCGAAGAATTGCGCGCGCAGGCGCCCGAACAGGCTACGCCGCAGCACCGCGTCGGATTCGAGGTACGGCAGCAGGGCTTCGAAACCTTTCGGCACGTTGAAATACACCGTCGGCGAAATCTCGCGCAAATTGCGCACCGTCTCTTCGATGCCGGCGGGTGTCGGCCGGCCATCGTCGATATAGAGCGTGCCGCCGTTCGCGAGGACGATGCCGACGTTGTGGCAGCCGCCGAACACGTGGTTCCACGGCAGCCAGTCGACGAGCACGGGCGGCTCGTCGCGCAGGAACGGCATCGCCTGGTGGATCATGGCCTGATTACTGCAAAGCATCCGCTGGGTCATGATCACGGCTTTGGGATGGCCGGTCGATCCGGAGGTCAGCAGATATTTCGCGGTCGAATCGCCGCCGAGCCGCGCGTGGGCAGCGTCCGCCGCCGCGCCGCCGCCGTGGCCGATCAAGGTCTCGAAACGCGTGCCGCCCAAGGCCGCGGCGGCGGTCGCGTCGGTCACGAGTTCCGCGCCGCCGTGCGACGCGGCGGCGACCGCGCGCGCGAAATCACCGCCGCCGAACACGGCGACCATGCCCGGCGTGAGCAAGTCGAGCACGTGGCGCAGCCGCGAAAGATCGCCTGCGGCCAGCGAATAGCTCGTCGAGACCGGGACATACGGCACGCCGACGTACATCGCCGCGAGGCCGAGCAATAGATGTTCTATGCCGTTGCCGGAGAGGATCGCAATCGGCCGTTCGGGCGAAACCGGCCGCTCGAGCAGCGCGCCGCCGAGCGCGCGCACCTGTGCGAGCGCTTCCCGGTAGCTCACGCGGATCCAGTCGCCGGCTGTGCCGCGGCGCGCGATGAACGTGCGCTCGGGCGCCTCTGCGGCCGATTGCACGAGCCAGTCCGTGAGGCGCGGCGGATGGGGTGCGATCTCGCCCTGGGGCAGGAGCAGCGTGCAGCCGTCGGCGCGCCGTTCAATTCGGATGGGGTAGGGCAGCGGCATGGGACTCCACTTTGTTCGCTATGTTATATAACAAATTGCCGCGCCGGCAAATGCTCGGCAGCGCGGCGACTGCCCGGCCTAAGCGCGTGCCGCGACGCCCTCGAGGTAGGCGACCGCCTCCCCAAGGCCGACGACTTCGGCGTATTTCGCCTGCAGATCGAACAGGTTGGCCTCGTGGGGCCCCGGCGCCCGGTCGCCGACCGCGTCGCGTACGACGATCGGCAGGAAGCCATGCTGGCAGGAATCGAGCGCGGTCGCGCGCACGCAGCCGCTCGTCGACACGCCGGCGATCAGCAGGGTATCGACGCGCAGCGACGTCAACGTGGAACTCAAGGTCGTGCCGAAGAACGCGCTCGCGTACTGTTTCGTGATCACGGATTCGTCCGGCAAGGGCTCGAGCCCTGCGGCGAATTCGCCGCGTTCGGGGTGTGCGCTGTCGGCCGCGAAGCTCTGCAAGGCGGCTTTGAGCTTCTGAAAGAAGATGCCGCCGTTGCGGCCACCCTTCTCGTAGGAGAGATTGGTGTGAAAGATCGGAATGCGCGCGGCGCGCGCCGCCGCCACGAGGTCGACCGCGCCGCGGCGCGCGGCGCGCACTCCCTCGCCGCCGTAGAGCGGCGAATCTTCGAGCAGATAGGCCTTGACGAAGTCGATGACGATCAGCGCGGGCCGGTGACCGAACTCCAGGCGCTGCAGAAAGCCGCCCCTGGCATAGTTCTCGTTCAGCGACGCACCGTCGTTCCCGGCAGGCATTGCAGTCCTCGGCTTGTCCGGATTCAGCGGCCGAACAGCTTGGCCGCCGTCTCGGCGATCAGCTTGCCTTGATGCCGCGCGCCCTCGAGATCGGTCGCGCTCGCGGCACGCTCGCCGCGTCCGCCCGCGATCGTCGATGCGCCGTAGGGACTGCCGCCGACGAGTTCGTCGATGCGCATCTGGCCTTGATGGCTGTACGGCAGGCCGACGATCGTCATGCCGAAATGCAGCAGGTTCGTGATCACCGAGAACAGCGTCGTCTCCTGGCCGCCGTGCTGCGCGGCCGTCGACGTGAACGCGCCGCCGACCTTGCCGTTCAGGGCGCCGCGCGCCCACAAGCCGCCGGCCTGGTCGAGGAAGCTCGCCATCTGCGAGGCGATGCGGCCGAATCGCGTCGGCGTGCCGACGATGATCGCATCGTAGTTCGCCAGATCGTCGATCGCCGCGACCGGCGCGCTCTGGTCCAGTTTGAAATGCGCGGCCTTGGCCACTTCCGCCGGCGCGGTCTCGGGCACGCGCTTGACGTCGACGAGCGCGCCGGCCGCGCGCGCGCCCTCGGCGACGGCATTCGCCATCGTTTCGATATGTCCGTACGAGGAGTAATAAAGCACCAGTACCTTCGCCATGAAATCTCCGTGGGTTCTGCGTCCGGGCGCACAGCATACGAGGCTTGGGTGCCGTGCGCCATGCGGGTGCCCCCGGGTTCGGGTTAGACTGCGCCGGAAATGATCATGAGCGATCCCGCGCGGGATGCCAACATGGACGCGAATGCCAAGCGCCTGACGCGGCTCTACGGCACGCTGCGCCTCGTGATCCGCGAGACCATGCGCGCACGGTCGCGCGAGGAGCTGTTCCGCCGCGTCTGCGAGGCAGCCGTGAACTCGGGCGGATTCCTCATGGCCTGGGTCGGGGAATACGACGCGGCGAGCGACAGCATCGTGCCGGTCGCGCAATGCGGCGACGACGGCTATTTGCGCAGCCTGAAGATCGTGGTCGCGGAAGGGCCCGCGAGCCGCGGCCCCTCGGCCACCGTGTTCCGCAGCGGCAGATACTGCGTCTCCAACGATTTCCTGTGCGATCCGACCGTCGCGTTCTGGCATGCAAAGGCCGCCCGCAGCGGGATCCGCGCGTCCGCGGCGTTCCCGATCCGCGAACAGGACGCGGTGATCGGCGTCATGTCCGTCTACGCCGCGCAGCCCGGATTTTTTCAACAAGAGGAAATCGCGCTGCTCGACGAGGCCGCCGCCGACGTTTCCTTCGCGCTCGACAACTTCGCGCGCGAACGGGAGCGCCGGCGCGCCGACGAGATCGCGCGCCGGTTCGTGGCGATCGTCGAGTCGACGAGCGACGCGATCATCAGCAAGTCGACGGACGGGACGATCACGAGCTGGAATCCCGGCGCCGAGCGGATTTTCGGCTACAGCGCGGCGGAAGCCGTCGGCCGCAACGTTTCCCTGCTGATCCCGCCGGACCGCGCCGCCGAGGAGCCGATGATCCTCGCGCGCATCGCGCGCGGCGAACAGATCACGGGCTTCGAGACGGAGCGCATCGCGAAGGACGGCCGGCGTTTTCCGGCCTCGGTCACGATCTCACCGATCCGCGCCGCCGGCGGCGCCGTCGTCGGCGCCTCGAAAATCCTGCGCGACATCACCGACCGGCGCCGCAGTGCGGACGCTCTGCGCGACGCGAACGCGAATCTCGAGTTGCGCGTACGCGAGCGCACCGAGGAATTGGCGGTCGCGAAGGAGCGCGCCGAATCCGCGGACCGCCTGAAGAGCGCGTTCCTCGCGACCATGTCGCACGAGCTGCGCACGCCGCTGAATTCGATCATCGGCTTCACCGGCATCGTGCTGCAGGAATTGCCCGGACCCTTGAACGAGGAGCAGCGCCGTCAGCTTGGCATGATCGAAATGAGCTCGCGCCATCTGCTGGCGCTGATCAACGACGTGCTCGACATCTCGAAAATCGAAGCAGGGCAGTTGGAGGTGCGGTTCCGGCCGTACGATCTCGACGCGTCGCTCGCGACCCTGATCGCGACGGTCGCGCCGCTCGCGCAGAAGAAGGGTCTCGCGCTCGAACTCAAACTCGAGACCCCGCGGTTCGGCTTGCTTTGCAGCGACCAGCGCCGCGTGGAGCAGGTGCTGCTCAATCTCCTGAACAACGCGATCAAGTTCACCGAATACGGCACGGTCACCCTGTCCGTCGATTTGCAGGGCCGCGAAGCCGTGGGAGCGGCCTGCGGCGCTCTGCAATGCATCCGCTTCAGCGTCCGCGACACCGGGATCGGCATTCCGCCGCGGGAGATCGCGAACCTGTTCCAGCCGTTTCATCAGCTCGACGCCGGCCTCGCGCGCTCGCACGAGGGTACCGGATTGGGTCTCGCGATCTGCCGGCGCCTCGCGGACTTGCTCCATGGCCGTATCCTGGTCGAGAGCGAGTTCGGCGCCGGCAGCGTCTTTCACTTCCTGCTGCCGTACACGCAGGAGGCGTGCGGGCCATGAAGCGCACGATCCTGCTCGTCGAGGACAACGAACAGAGCCGCTATCTGGCGAAGTTCCTGTTGGAGCGCCATGGCTTCGAGATCGTCGACGTGCCCGACGGCAAATCGGCGCTGGCGGCGGCGACGGTATCGGTGCCGACGGCGATTCTGCTCGACATTCATCTGCCCGGCATGGACGGCCATGCGGTCGCCCGCGCGCTGCGGGCCGCGCCCGCGCTCGCGGGCGTGCCGATCATCGCCGTGACCTCGTATGCGATGGCGGGTGACCGCGACAAGGCGCTGGCCGCGGGCTGCGACGGTTATCTGGAAAAGCCGATCGATCCGGCGACGTTCGTCGCCGAGATCGAGAAAATCCTCGCCGGGCCGCGCACGACCGAGACCTTGACCGTCCCGCCGGATGTGTACTGGCCGGCGGCGGCCGAACCGCGGGCCGACGTTGTTGTGCCGATCGTACAACAATGGATTCCCGTTCTTTGTTGAACAAAAGCTCGCTTTCAGTTCGTGCATGTGGCGTTGCGACGACACGCGCGGCAGTGCTATTCTCGCCCGGCGTTGTATACAATCTGATCGAGGGATGCCATGACCCGTAAGATATTGCCGTCGTTGCTCGCAGGCGCCATCGCCGCCGCCGCTTCCGCGGCCGCGTGGGCTCAATCCTCCACCGAGGCGCCGGCTGCCGCCGCCGCGCCGGCCAGCGAGGATCTCGGCGAAATCGTCGTCACCGCGCGCCAGCGCAAAGAGAAGCTCGTCGATGTGCCGGTGACGGTGCAGGTGTTCACCGCGTCGGACATCAAGGCCGCGGGCATCGAGCGACCGCAGGATTTCATCGCGCTGACGCCCGGCGTCTCCGCGGTGCAGACCGCCGAGGTCGGCGACATGCAGGTCAGCATCCGCGGCCTCAACACCGGCCGCGACGCGGAGACGAACTACGCGCTCGTCATCGACGGCGTGCTCCAGGTCAACCCGAACAGCCTGAACCAGGAGTTCGCGAACCTACAGCAGATCGAAGTCGTCAAGGGTCCGCAGGGCGCCTTGTACGGCCGCAACGCGGTCGCGGGTGCGATCATCATCGCGACGAAGAAGCCCGGCGACCATTTCGTCGCCGACGCGAACTTGGGCTACGGCAACAAGAATACCCAGACCGCGAATTTCTGGGTCGCCGGGCCGCTCAACGACATGGTGGCCGCCGGCATCAGCGGGTTCTATCGCAAGACGAACGGCTTTTTCGACAACAGCTACCGCCATTGCGACAACTGCGCCGACTACTACAAGGAATTCGGCGCGACCCCGCGCATGATCATCAAACTCGGCGACAACGGCTCGCTCGACCTGAAGGCGAAGTACTCGAAGATCACGGCCGGTGCGATCAACTTCAACGCGGCCTTCGCATTGCCGTTCTTCGCGACCGCGTTCAACAATCCGGACTTCTTCCAGAACGTCAATTCGCACCCGTTCGACTACATCAACAACATCATTCCGCAGAACGAACAGACGAACAAGCAGTTCTCGATCAAGGGCGACTGGAAGCTCGCCGTCGGTGAGCTGACGGCCTATGCCGCCCATGCGGACGAGACGAACTACTTCCTGACCGACGGCACGAGCGCGGCGTTCAACCTGTATGCGAACGTGCCGACGAGCGTCGGCCCGGACGTCTGTTCGGTGTCGGTCGCGGCCGCGCCCGGATCGCCGCTGCCGTCGCCGACGTTCTACGCGAACCAGTTCGGCCCCGGCGTGCCCGGATTCAACCTCCTGCCGGCGTACAGCCCGACGACTTGCGACGGCTACCAGTACCAGCAGCGCGACGAGATCGACAACTCGTTCGAGGTGCGGCTGTCCTCGCCGAGCACGCAGCGCTTGCGCTGGCAGGGTGGGCTCTACTACGCCGAGATTCGGCGCCACGTCGTCGTCTCGCAGGGTTCCGACAACGGCAACGGCCTGCTCGCGCAGGCGTTCGTGCCGACCGGCGGCCCGAATCCGACGGACCTCGAGTACAACGATCGCTTCCGCAGCAAAGTCTCGGCGGTGTTCGGCAACGTCGCCTACGACGTCGTCCCGAACCTCGAGGCCGCGCTCGCGCTGCGCTACGACCGCGAACAGCGCAGCGTCGACAACCGGGTCGGCGTCGGCGCCAACGCGCTCGCGCAGACGCCTTGCTTCGCGCAGGGCGCGGGCTGCACGGCGGCGACCGCCGTCCAGCCGTACATCAATCCCGCTTTCAACTTCGATCCGGCGCTCGCGACCTCGGGCATTCCGAGCCGCGCGCAGGATTACAGCCAGCTGCAGCCCAAGGTCAGCTTGAACTGGAAGATCCAGCCGAACGTCTCCACGTTCGCATCCTACGGCTACGGCTTCCGCAGCGGCGGCTTCAACTCGACGGGCAGCGCGGCGACGGTGCTGAACGGCTTCGGCGGCCTGCGCTACGTGCAGAACGGCGCGCCGGTCGCCTCCCAGCCGTCGCTGCCGGTCGCCTCGCTCGGCACCTGCGCGAACGGCCAGAACAACGCGGTCGTGTACGACGCCCAGGGCAACGGCACGCCGACTTGCGGCGCGTCGCCGACGTTCGCGAACGGCGTCAGCGATACCTACAAGAAGGAAGTCTCGAAGGCCGCGGAACTCGGCTTCAAGGCGGAACTCCTCGACAAGACCTTGTTCCTCGGTGCGTCCTTGTACCAGACCAAGGTCGAGAACATGCAGATCTTCAACTTCTTCGCCGGTCCCTTCGGCTTGTTGCGCGTCGTGACGAACATCGACAATGCGACCTTGAAGGGCGTCGAGGGCGACGTCCGCTGGCAGGCGAACCGCTTTGTCTCGCTGTTCGCGGGCATCGGCACCGTCGACAGCAAGATCGACCGCTACTCCGGGCGTCCGTACACGGCCGGCAACGCCGTGCCGTATGCGCCGAAATACACGGGCGACGCGGGCGTCGATTTCTCCGTGCCGGTGCGTGACGACATCGCCTTCGTCGCACGCGTCGACATGTCGGCGGTCGGCAAGACGTGGTTCGGCCCGGTGCAGAACAACCAGGTGCAGTCGGTGTTCGGCGTGCCCGCCGACTACTCGAAGACCCAGCGCGACGCGTACCAGCTCTACAACGTGAGGCTCGGGCTGCACGCGACCAACTGGGACTTCACCGTCTGGGGCCGCAACCTCGGCAACAAGCAATATCTTGCCGAGGTGATTCCGGCGCCCGAGTTCGGCGGATCGTTCCTCAATTCCGGAACCGGCCGCGCCTACGGCGTCGAGGTCGGCTACCGCTTCGGCGATTGATCGCGTCGATCGGCCGCGCCAGGCGGCGCGCGTTCAGGAGTTCAGATGACGCCTTGCGTCTTCAGCTCTTCGATGCGCGCTGCCGGGAATTCCATGAGCCCGCGATAGATCTCGTCGTTGTGCTGCCCGAGCGCGGGCGAGGGGCCGCGGATGCCGCCCGGCGTTTCCGAGAGTTTCGGTGCGACGTTTTGCATCTTCAGTTCGCCGAACTGCGGATGCGAGACGGTGACGATCGCGTTGCGCGCGGCGAATTGCGGATCCTTCAGCATATCCGGCGGGCGGTAGATCAGTCCCGCGGGCACGCCGTGCCGGTCCATCAGTTCGAGAACCCGATCGGTCGACAATTGGGATGACCAGCGGCCGATCAACTCGTCGAGCTCGCGCTGATGCAGGCCGCGCGCCTGATGGTTCGCGTAGTCCGGGTGCTGCGCGAGATCGGCATCGCCCATCGCTTCGCACAAGCGGCGGAACACCGTGTCCTGGTTCGCGGCGATCAACACCCAGCCTTCCGTCGTCGGGTAGACGTTCGACGGGGCGATGTTCGGCAGGATCGCGCCGCGTGCGTTCGCGGATGAAGCCGGCCTTGTCGTATTCGGTGATCAGCGATTCCATCATCGCGAGCACAGCCTCGTAGATCGCCGAATCGACGACCTGGCCCCTGCCGGTCTTCTCGCGGTAATGCAGCGCCGACAGCGCGCCCACGCAGGCGAACGTCGCGGCGAGCGAGTCGCCGATGCTGATGCCGACGCGCGACGGCGGCGTCGACGGATCGCCGACGACATAGCGCAGGCCGCCCATCGCCTCGCCGATCGCGCCGAAGCCGGCGCGGTGCGCGTACGGGCCGGTCTGGCCGTAGCCCGAGACCCGGATCATGATCAGGCGCGGGTTGATCGCCGCGAGCGTCGCGTAATCCAGGCCCCATTTCTCCATCGTGCCGGGCCGGAAGTTCTCGAGCAGGAAATCGGCCTTCGCGATCAGTTCCTTCAACACGTCCTGGCCGGCGCGCTGGCGCAGGTCGAGCGTGATCGACTTCTTGTTGCGGGCGACGACCGGCCACCACAGCGACGGATCGCCGTGCTTCTGCCGTCCCCAAACGCGCATCGGATCGCCCTGATTCGGCGGCTCGATCTTGATGACCTCGGCGCCCATGTCGCCGAGCAACTGACCGCAGAACGGCCCCGCGAGCAGCGTGCCGAGTTCCAAGACGCGCAGGTCGGACAAGGCGCCGTGCTTGAATTCGATGGGTTTCTGCATGGTCACCGCTTTAATGATCTTGGTCTTGGATCCATGCCAGGTAAAAAATTGTATACAAATTGGCCCTGGAATGAAATTATGAATGTCATGAATGCCGTGTGCGCATCATGAAAATCGAACTCGTCGATGTCGGGCCGCGCGACGGTCTGCAGAACGAGCCGTCGATATTGCCGACCGCCGCCAAGATCGAGCTCATCGAGCGGTTGATCGGCTGCGGTGTGCGCCGCCTCGAGGCGGCGAGCTTCGTCAACCCGAAGCGCGTGCCGCAGATGGCCGACGCCGAGGCGGTGCTCGCGGGCCTGCCGAGGCGATAACGGCGTGACCTACATCGGCCTCGTGCTGAACCGCAAAGGCTTCGACCGCGCACTCGCGGCCGGTTGCGCCGAGATCGGCATGGCGGTCGTCGCGAGCGACACGTTCAACCGCCGCAACCAAGGGGTCGGCACCGACGAGTCGATCGCCGCATGGCTGGAGATCGCGCGCGCGGCGCGCGCGGCCGGCATCCGCGCGCAGGTGACGATTTCGACCGCATTCGGCTGTCCGTTCGAGGGGGAGGTGGACCCCGCGCGCGTCGTCGACATCGCCGAGCGCTGCGCGCAGGGCGAGCCGACCGAGATCGCGCTCGCCGACACGGTCGGCGTCGCCGTGCCCTCGCAGGTTACGGACCTGTTCGGCCGGCTGCGTTCGCGCCTGCCGGGCATGAAGCTGCGCGCCCACTTCCACAACACCCGCAACACCGGGCTCGCGAACGCGTACGCCGCCGTCAACGCGGGCGCAACCGTGCTCGACGCGAGCATCGGCGGCATAGGCGGCTGTCCGTTCGCGCCGGCCGCGACCGGCAACATTCCGAGCGAGGATCTGCTGTACATGTTGAATCGGATGGGCATCGAAACCGGCATATCGATCGACTGCATGATCGAGACCGGCCGGTGGCTCGAAAAGATACTCGGCAGGCCGATCCCCGGCATGCTGGTGAAGGCCGGGAATTTCCCGCGCCGCTAAAGTTCAATGGAAGGTGCGAGCATGTCATATCGATTGGGCGTCGACGTCGGCGGAACATTCACCGACCTTTTGCTCGTCGACGAACGGTCGGGCAAGGTGTTCACGGCCAAGGTGCCGAGCACGCCCGCCGATCAGTCGATCGGCGTGCTGAACGGCATCGAGCGCGTCTGCGAGAAGGCCGGCGTGAGCGCGAAGGCGATCGATCACGTGATGCACGGCACGACCGTCGCGACCAACACGGTGCTGACCGGCACCGGCGCGCGCTGCGGCCTCGTCACGACCAAGGGCTACCGGCAAGTGCTGCAGATCGCGCGCTCCTTCGTGCCCGGCGGCCTCGGCGGCTGGGTGATCTACAACAAGTCGCTGCCGATGGCGCCGCTCGAATGCACGATCGAGGCGCACGAGCGCATCGGCGCGAAGGGCGAAATCGTCGAGACGCTCGACGAATCGCGCCTGCGCGAGCGATCTGCGCGAGCTGCAGGAACGCGGCATCGAGGCACTGACGGTGTCCCTGATCAACTCCTTCGCGAACACCGCGCATGAGAAGCGCATGCGCGAGATCGCGGCGGAGGAATTGCCCGGCATCCCGGTGTCGCTGTCGTCCGAAGTCGTTCCCGAGATGCAGGAATACGAGCGCACGGTGACGACGGTCGCGAACTCCTACGTGCGGCCGCGTGTCGCGAAATACGTCGCCAATCTGAAGGCCAAAATCGAGCGGTCGACCAAGGACGTCAAGCTGCACATCCTGCGCTCGGACGGCGGCTTGGCGTCCGCGCGCGGCCGCGGAGGAATATCCGGTCAACCTGCTGATGTCGGGACCCGCAGGCGGCGTCACGGGCGCGCTCTGGGTCGCCGTGCAGGCCGGATTTCCGAATCTCCTGACGGTCGACGTCGGCGGCACCTCGACCGACGTCGCCCTGATCCAGAACGGCGAGCCGCGGCTGCGCCGCGAGACGACCGTCGGCGACGTCACGGTGCGCGCCTCTTCGGTCGACATCCGCACCGTCGGCGCGGGCGGCGGCTCGATCGCCCACGTGCCGGAGCTGACGAAGGCGCTGCGCGTCGGTCCGCAATCGGCGGGCGCAGAGCCGGGACCGGCCGCCTACGGCAAGGGCGGCGACGGAGCCGACGGTGACCGACGCCAACGTCGTGCTCGGCTACCTGCCCGAAATGCAGAAGCTCGGCGGTGAGATGACTCTGAACCGCGATCTCGCCGCGCAGGCCGTGAAGAAGATCGCCGACGCGCTGAAGCTGTCGCTGAAGGACGCGGCCGAGGGCATCTACAACATCGTCAACGAGAACATGACCGGCGCGCTGCGGCTCGTCTCCGTCGAGCAGGGCTACGATCCGCGCGATTACGCGCTGATCGCCTTCGGCGGCGCCGGCCCGCTGCACGCGAATGCGCTCGCGCGGCTCCTCGGCTCCTGGCCGGCGATCATCCCGCCGGGCCCGGGCGTGCTGTGCGCGCTCGGCGATGCGACGACCGCGGTGCGCGACGAGCGTGCGCGCACCTATGTGCGGAAATTCTGGGAGACCGACCGCCGGAAGTCGCCTATCTTGAAGGAGCTGGCGCGCGACGCATCGAACTCGCTGGAGAAAGACGGCGTCCGCGCGCCGAGATCAGCACCACCTACCAGGTCGACCTGCGCTATCACGGCCAGGGCTTGCGCCTGACGGTCGACGTGTCGCTGAAGGACCTCGAGACGCGTGGCCTGAAGGCGATCTCCGACAAGTTCGACGCCGAACACAAGCGCCTCTTCACTTTCGCGCTGCCGCTCGAGCACGAAATCGTGACCCTGCGCGCGGCGGTGCAGGGGCGCGGCGAAGCTCAAGCGTGCGCGCATCGCCGCGGGCTCGGCGGATCCCAAGGCCGCGATGGTCGGCAAGCAGGCGAGCTACATGGACGGCAGGAACGTCAACGCGACGGTCTACGATCGGGCGAAACTCAAGGCCGGCAACAAGATCAAAGGCCCGGCGATCGTCATCGAAATGGACTCGACCACCGTGATCCTGCCGAAACACCACGGCAAGGTCGACAAACTCGGCAATATCTCTGCTTTACCCGGACGCCTAAGGAGCCCGCGCCATGCCCGCCACGATCATCCAGCGCAACAAGCAGCCGTTCAAGAAAGTCAAGGTCGACACGGTCACGATCGACATCATCGAGAGCGCGCTGCGCAATGCGCGCTTCGAGATGGATACGGTGCTGTTTCGCACGGCGATGTCGCCCGGCATCCGCGAGCAGCACGACGAATTTCCGCTGATCGCGAACGTCGAAGGCAAGATGGTCGTCGGCCAGTTCGGCTCCTTCATCTGGGGCTTCATGCAGGGCTACGACGGCACGATCGAGGAGGGCGACATCTTCCTGACGAACGACCCGTATTCGGTGCGCGGCGCGATCAGCCACGCCAACGACTGGCTGCTGCTGATGCCGATCTACCTCAAGGGCCGGCTCATCGCCTGGGCCGCGATGTTCGGCCACATGACCGACGTCGGCGGCAAGGTGCCGGGCTCCCTGCCGACCGACGCGCACACGATCTACGAGGAAGGCGTCACGGTGCCGCCGGTCAAGATCTTCAAGAAGGGCGTGCTCAACGAGGACGTGCTCAAGATCATGCTGCACAACTGCCGCTTGCCGCACTGGAACCTGTCGGACTTCAACGCGATCGTCGCGGCGCTGCGCACCGCGGCGACGCGCTGCATCGAGATCAGCGCGCGGTTCGGCGACGACGTGTTCTACTCGGCGATGGCCGAGATGCTCGAGCGCAACAGGCGCGCGATGCGCGAGCTCATCCAGCGGACCGTGCCGGAGAAGAAGCAATACTTCGAGGACTACATCTGCGACGACGGCCTGAACATGGGTCCGTACAAGATCGCCTGCACGATGTGGCGCGAGGGCGGGAAATGCATCTTCGATTTCGCCGGCACCGACCCGCAGTCGATCTCCTCGATCAACTTCCTGTTGAACGAGGAGATGTTCAAGATGTTCGCGGGCATCTACATGATCATGGTGTTCGACCCGCAGATCCTGTTCAACGACGGCTTCTACGATCTCATGGAGGTGCGCATTCCGGCCGGAACGCTCCTGAAGCCGCTGAAGCCGGCGGCCTTGTCCTGCCGCACGCATGCGCTCGGCCGCATCTTCGACATCCTCGGCGGCCTGCTCGGCCAGGGAAATCCGCAGTTCATGTGCGCGGCCGGGTTCTCCGACACGCCGCATTTCATGTATTCCGGCTACGACAAGAACGGCGATTGGTATCAGCTCTATCAGATCGGCTTCGGCGGCATTCCCGGCAAGCCGTTCGGCGACGGACCGGACGGTCATTCGCTGTGGCCGTCGTTCACGAACGTGCCGAACGAATTCCTCGAGAGCTATTTTCCGCTGCGCATCGAGACCTACGAGACCATTGCCGACACCGGCGGACCCGGCAAGAATCGCGGCGGCAACGGCCTCCGCATCGGCTACCGGTTCCTCGAGCCCGGCGAGATCTCGATCCACGACGACCGCTGGTTGACCTATCCCTGGGGCGTCAACGGCGGTCTGCCCGGCGCGCGCAGCCGCAAGACGCTCGTGCGCAAGGACGGCCGGAGCGAGCTGCTGCCGTCGAAGATCGATCACATCGAGGTCGAAGCCGGCGACTTGCTGCACTCCGACACCTGGGGCGGCGGCGGCTGCGGCGATCCGCTCGAGCGTGAGGCGCAGAAGGTCAAGTTCGACGTCGATGCGGGTCTCGTGACACCGGATGGCGCGAAGCGCTACGGTGTGGTCATCGACGCGCGCGGCGCCGTCGACGCGGACGCGACCGCGAAACTGCGTGCGCAGATGGCCGCGGAGCGCGGCGCGGTGAAATTGTTCGACCGCGGCTTCGACTCGATCGACGAACTCAAGGCGCGCTGCCTCGCGGAGACCGGCCTCGCACCGCCGGTCCAGCCGAAATTCAGCCAGTGGGCGCTGAAGGCGGCGGCCGGCCGCCCGGTCTGATGCGAGCCGCGGAGCGGGCCTATGCGACGGTGCGCGACGGCATTCTCCGCGGCGTATACGCGGCCGGGTCGCGTCTGACCGAACAGGAACTCGCGCAGGCCGCGGGAGTCAGCCGGACGCCGGTGCGCGAGGCCCTGCGGCGCCTGCATGCCGAGGGTCTCGTCAATTTCGAGCCGAACCACGGCGCCGTCGTCGCCGCGTTCGAACTCGAGGATGCGGAGGAGATCTTCGAGCTGCGCGCCCTGCTCGAGCCGATCAGCGCGCAGCGCGCGGCCGAGCGGGTGAGGCCGGAAACGATCATCGAACTGCGCTCGCTGTCGGAGCAACAGCTCGCCGAGTCGACCCGCCGCAGCGCGGGTTACCTTGCGCGCATCGGCGAGCTCAACGACCGCTTCCATCGCTTGATTCAATATGCGGCCGACAGTCCGCGCCTCGCGAAGACGCTCGCCGGCCTCATCGAGGCGCCGATGATCCTTCGCACCTTCGCGCAATATTCACCGGCGGAATTACAGCGCAGCGCCGATCAGCATCTCGAGCTGGTCCAAGCCTTCGAGGCGCGCGACCCGGCCTGGGCGCACAGCATCATGCACGCGCACATTCTCGCGGGCCGCGCGACCTACCTGCGCGGCCGGCGCGGCGCCTGAGGCCGCCGATCCAAGCACCCCTCGGGCGATAACGCAGCCGCCATCCCCGGCGCCGTCGTACCGGTGCGACGTCTCGATCCCGCATCGCCGGGCGCCGGCGCTTGTTACCGTGCTGACACGCCAATGTCACAGGAGCGTCATCGCGCCGCTGCAAGCTTCGACGCCTGCGCGCCCTGCGCGCATCCGCAGCTCATCAAGAAGAAGGCGAAACAATGTCACGTGATGCAAGGTTCCTCAGGGTCGAATTGTCCATATTGGCGCTTGTCGGCGCCGCGATCGTCGCCGCCGGCACCATCGCGCATGCCGATGCGAGTCACCGACACGTCCGCGGGGCGCAGCCTCGACCCGGTGCTCGTGACCGCGCAGGCGTTGAAGGGCCCGCAGAACGTGCCGTCGCAGGGCTCGCTCGTGGCGACTCAGCCGCAATCGATCGTGAACAGCGACTTCATCCAGAAGAACGATTCGCCGGCCGCGAACTATACGGACATCATCAAGTTCACGCCGAGCGTCTTCACCGTCGATCCGAACGGCCCGGGCCTCGCGGAAAACCTGGGCACTTCGATCCGCGGATTCCAGGACGGCCAGTTCAACGTGACCTTCGACGGCATTCCCTGGGGCGACTCGAACGACTTCACCCACCACTCGACGAGCTATTTCATGCCGCAGGACATCGGCAACGTCGTCGTCGACCGCGGCCCCGGCAACGCCGGCACCTTGGGCGACGCGACCTTCGGCGGCACGGTCTACGTGCAGTCGGACAATCCGCGCAAGGACGCCGGCGCGACCGCGTGGCTCTCCTACGGCAGCTTCAAGACGAAGCTCCTGGGCTTTCGCTACGACACCGGCACGGTCGACCGTTGGCACGGCGCGAGCGGCTTCATCAGCGCGAAGACGCTGTCGTCCAACGGCTACCTCTCGAACGCGAAGCTCGACCGCAGCGACGTCTTCTTGAAGTTCCTGCAGCCGCTCGGGGGTTCGACGACCTTGAGCTTCGCGGCGAACCTCAACAAGGTGCACCAGAATCCGCCGATCGGCGCGACCTTCGCACAGATCCAGACGTTCGGCGCGAACTATGCATACAACACAGACCCCACGAGCCAGGCGTACTACGGCTACCAACTCGACAAGATCACGACCGACTACGAATACATCGGCCTGAATTCGCATGTCGATGGCTGGACGTTCGACAACAAGCTGTACACCTACGGCTATTACCACGACGGCTGGAACGGCGAGGACCCGAACGGCGAGACGCCGAACGGCACGCTGTATGGCGCCGAACAACGTCCCCGGCCAGCAGATGCACATGTACTATCGATCGGTCGGCGACATCTTCCGCGTCTCGAAGGAGATCGGCCCCGGCGAAGCGCAGGCGGGAGTCTGGTACGACCACCAGACCAACTCGCGCGCGCAGTACGAGATCGACTTGTCGAACAACAATGCCTACAACCCGCTGCTCGGGGTGTGCGGCTGCAGCGTGCCGACCTGCTGAACGCGGCCGACCGGCTCATGGAAGACCAGCTGTTCATGCGTCAGTATTACCTCCAGTACGTCTGGCACGCCGTCGACGGGCTGGATCTCACGGGCGGCATCAAGCACGTGAACTTCGAGCGCGTGTTGGACGCGGCCGTCAATCAAAAGACCGGCACGCCCCTCGCCACCGACAAGACCTATACGCGCAATCTCGCGTCGTTCGACGCGCACTATGAAATCCGGCGGAACTGGGCGGTATACGCGCAGTGGGCGCAGGGCTTCCTCGCGCCGAACCTGAACGTGTTCTACATCGCCGATCCGACCAAGAACGAGGTCAGTCCGCAGAGCACGACGAACGTGCAAGCCGGAACGACCTGGGTGGGCGAGCGCGTCACGGTCTCGGCCGACGTCTACAAGATCGACTTCAACAACGAGATCGCCTCGCGCGGCAGCGGCGTCAACAAATACTTCTACAACCTCGGCGGCGTGAAGTACCACGGCGTGGAACTCGAAGGCACGGTCAACGTCGGCATGGGCTTCGCGGTCTACGGCAACGCGTCGGTCAACAGCGCCAAACTCGACAACAACGATCCGACGTCGAACGACACCTGGGTGCCGAACACGCCGGATCGCACGGCGGCGTTCGGGCTTCTCTACAACGACGGCGCGCTGCAGGGCTCGCTCATGGGCAAGTACGTCGGCCGGCGCTATGGCGACAGCCCCGACCAGATCCCCTTGGGCGGATACGCCACGGTCGACGGGGCGCTGAATTACAGCTTCGGGTCCGCGCTGACGGCGTTCAAAGACCTGAAAGTCGGCGTCACGATGCAGAACATCGCGGACCGCAAGTCGATCTACGATCTGAACGGCTACACGGGCGCGGCCGGTACGCCGCTCTATTTCACGATTCCGGGACGCAGCTTCCAGGTCAACGTGACCGCGAAGTTCTGATGCTGCGGGCGGCCCTTCGGGGCCGCCCGGCGCTCAGCGGCGCATCAGCGTGCTCTTGCCGAACAAGGATGCCGCGAGGTCGACGGCGACCTCGGCGGTGCGGTTCTTCACGTCGAGCGCCGGGTTCAGCTCCATCAGGTCGAGCGAGGCCATGCAGCCCGTGTCCGCGATCATTTCCATGCACAACTGAGCTTCGCGATACGACGGCCCGCCGGGCACGGTCGTGCCGACGCCGGGTGCGATGTCCGGGTCGAGGAAGTCGACGTCGAAGCTCACGTGCACGTGGGTTTCGGCGGGCATGCCTTCGAGTGCGGCCTCGAGCGTGCGCCGCATGCCGACCTCGTCGACGTAGCGCATGTCGAAGACCTCGAGGCCGACCTCGTGCACGAAGCGCTTTTCGCCTTGATCGACGCTGCGGATGCCGATCTGGCGGATCGCCGCGGGCCGGATCGCGGGGATCGCGCCGCTCAAGCCGATGAGTTCCGCGGGGCCGAAGCCGCATAGGCACGCGACCGGCATGCCGTGGATGTTGCCGCTCGGCGTGAGTGCGCTCGTGTTGAAGTCCGCATGCGCGTCGAGCCACAGGATGCGCAGCGGCCGATCGTCGAGGCGGCAATGGCGCGCGACTGCGCTGATCGAACCTATGCTCAGGCTGTGATCGCCGCCGAGCAGAATCGGCAGACGGCCTGCCTCGAGCTCGGCGAAGACGGCATCGTGGACGCTTCGATTCCAGCGCAGCACCTCCGGCAGATGGCGGTATCCGGCCTCGGCCGGGCGCGCGGGGTTCGGGGGTCCGGCGAGATCGCCGCGGTCGAGCACCTCGACGCCTTGCGCCTCCAGGGTCGGCGTAAGGCCCGCGACGCGCAAGGCTTCGGGCCCCATCGAGGCGCCGCGGGAGCCTGCGCCGATGTCGGTCGGGGCGCCGATCAGGGAGACGCGCGCGGGCATGGTTCGAGCGCCCGTCACGCGGTCTTGCGCCAGCGCCGGCCGTGCGCTGCGTTCCCGAGCGTGCCGCCGAACAGGTCCTTCGGGTCCTCGAGCGAAGGCACGAGGTCGATCTGCCGCCGTTCGATGTGATTTTCGTCGAGCAGCGCGTACAGGAAGCGCAGCGCCGAGTAGTCCTCGAGCGCGAAGCCGACGGAATCGAATATCGTGATCTCACGGTCGTCGCTGCGGCCGGGAGCGGCGCCGCCGACGACGGCCGCGAATTCGCTCACCGGATAATCCGGCGCCATCTGCTGGATCTCGCCCTCGATCCGCGACTGCGGTTCGTATTCGACGACGACGCGTGTGTGCGGCATGCGCAGGACGTCGGCGTGCAATTCGGTCTTGCCGGGACAATCGCCGCCGACCGCGTTGATGTGCATGCCGGGCTTCACCATCGGCGGCGTCAGGATCACGGCGTTGCGCTTGTCCGCGGTCACCGTCGTGACGATGTCGGCGCCGCGGCAGGCCTCGGCGGAGCTCGCCGCGCGCATGAGGCGCAGATCCTGCAAGCTCCGGCAGCGCACGCAGATTACGCTCCAGTTTGGCGGTCGCGGCCGGATCGACGTCGAACAGGCGTAGTTCGCGCACCCCCAGCAGGCGGTGAAAGCCGATCGCCTGGAATTCGCTTTGCGCGCCGTTGCCGATCAGCGCCATGACGCGGCTGTCCTTGCGCGCGAGCACGCGCGCGGCGAGCGCCGACATCGCCGCCGTGCGCAGCGCCGTCGTCACCGTGAGCTCCGACAGCAGCAGCGGATAGCCGGTCGCGACATCGGCGAGTACGCCGAACGCGGTGACGGTCAGCAGGCCCTCGGCCGTGTTCTGCGGATGACCGTTGACGTACTTGAAGGAGAACAGGCGTCCGTCGCTCGTCGGCATCAGTTCGATGACGCCGACGGCCGAATGGCTCGCGAGGCGCGCGGATTTCTCGAATTCGTTCCAGCGGCGGTAGTCGGCGAGGATCTCGTCGGCGAGGCGCGCGATGAACTCGCCCGGCCCCACGGCTTTGATCAAACGTGCGACGTCGCCGACGCCGATATAGTCGACCATGATCATGAACTCCCGATTGCAGGGCCTATGATTGGATGTTTGCCTGCCAACAGGAAGCGCTAAAAGTGCTCAGTAGTTGATATATATTGCGCATTTAGGCAATATTTATTGGCATTATGATCAATCCGAGGGCCGCGATGGATGATCTGGACCGACAATTGATTGCGCTGCTGCGCGCCGATGCGCGGGCGACGGTCGCCTATCTGGCGAAGAAGCTCGGGGTCGCGCGCGGCACCGTGCAAAACCGGATCGCGAAGCTCGAGACGGACGGCACCATCGCGGGCTACACGGTGCGCTTGAAGCCGCAATCGGACGTGCACCGCATCGCCGCGCTGATGACCATCGAGGTCGAGGGCAACACGCTCGACAAGGTGTCGCGCACGCTGCGCGGCGACCCGGCCGTCGAGGCGCTGCATTCGACCAACGGGCGCTGGGACCTGATCGCCGAATTGCGCGCCGACAGCCTGGAGGAGGTCGATCAGGTGATCAATCGCATCCGCACGCTGGAGAGCATCGCGCGCACCGAGACGAGCCTGTTGCTGTCGACGATCAAATGACGGCGCGGGCCCAATGGCGCGGACGGCCGCTCATCGCCGTGTTGTTCGATCTCGACGGTACGTTGTTCGACACCGCCGGCGACATCACGCTCGCGCTCAACCGCGCGACCGCGGAGTTCGGCTGGGCGCCGATCGCGGAGGACGTCGTGCGGCGCCTGGTCGGGCGCGGTTCGCCGATGCTGCTGCGCCGTGCCGCGCAAGCCCTGGGGCGCGACGCCGACGAGGCGACGTACGCGGCGATGCTCGAGCGCTTCTTCCACCATTACGCGGCGCTCGAGGCAAGCGGGGAATGCGCGGCGATGCCGTACGACGGCGCGGTCGCGGGCCTCGATCGGCTGCACGCGGCGGGCCTCAAGATCGCGGTGGTCACGAACAAGCACCACCGCTTCGCCGCTGCGCTCGTGCGGCTGCGCGGCCTTTCCGCGTGCATCGATTTGATCGTCGGCGGCGATACCTGCGAGCGCCGCAAGCCCGACCCCGAGCCTCTGTTGTATGCATGCACGGCGCTGAACGCGCCGGCGGCGGCGGCCTTGATGGTCGGCGATTCGACGAACGACGTCGAGGCCGCGCGCGCCGCCGGGATCCCGGTCATCTGCGTGCCGTACGGCTACAACGAGGGCCGTGATCCGCGGGTTCTGCCGTGCGACGCGCTCATCGAATCGCTCGCCGAATTGCCGGCGCTGCTGCTCGGCGGAGTCCGCCCGCGCCTGAGCGCGAAGCTAGGCGATCAGTATCGCGCGGAAATCGTTGACGTTCGTGCGCGACGGTCCCGTGACGATCGAGTCGCCGAGCGCGCGGAAAAATCCGTGCGCGTCGTTGTCCGCGAGCATCGCCGCGGCGTCGAGCCCGAGCGCCCGCGCGCGCGCGAGGGTGTCCGGGCCGATCACGGCGCCCGCGATCGGTGCGCCGCCGTCGATGCCGTCGGTATCCGCGGCGAGCGCATGAATGCGCGCGTCGCCGTCGAGTGCGAGCGCGAGCGACAGCAGGAATTCGACGTTGCGCCCGCCGCAGCCGCGGCCGCGCACCGTGACGCTCGTTTCCCCGCCGGACAGCAGCACGCACGGCGCCGCGAACGGCTGTCCGCGCTGCGCGACCTGGCGCGCGATCGCTCCGTGCACGCGCGCGACCTCGCGCGCCTCGCCTTCGATGGCGTCGCTCAGGATGTGCACCGCGAGCCTTTCGCCGCGTGCGGCCGCGGCGGCGGCTTCGAGCGCCATTTGCGGCGCGGCGACGATGCGCGTCGACGCGCGCTCGAGGCGCGGGTCGCCGGGCTTGATCGATTCGCCGCCGCCGCTCTCGAGGCACGCGCGCACCGCGGCCGAGGGCTCGATCCCGCGGCGCTTCAAGGTGGCGAGCGCGTCGGCCGAGGTCGACGGGTCGGCAACCGTCGGACCCGAGGCGATGTCGACGGGCCGGTCGCCGGGCACGTCCGAGATCAGCAGCGCGACCACGCGCGCCGGGTGGCAGGCGGCGGCGAGCCGTCCGCCCTTGATCGCCGAGACGTGCCGGCGCACGCAATTGATCTCGGCGATCGTCGCGCCGGAGGCGAGCAGCGCGCGGCCGAGTTCGCGTTCGTCGTCGAAGGTCAGGCCCGCCGCGGGCAGCGGCAGGAGCGCGGAGCCGCCGCCCGAGAACAGGCCGATGACCAGATCATCGGCGCCCAGGCCGCGCACGAGCGCCATCATGCGCGTCGCCGCGTCGAGTCCCGCGCGGTCCGGCAGCGGATGCGCGGCTTCGACGATCTCGATGCGTTCGCAGGCAACCGCATGGCCATACGGCGTGACGACGAGGCCCGCGAGCGGTCCCCGCCAGCGGCGACTCGAGCGCCCGCGCCATCGCGGCCGAGGCTTTGCCCGCGCCGACGACGATGCAGCGGCCGCGCGGCGGATCGGGCAGATGGGCCGCGATGAGCCGGTCGGGGAGCGCCGATCGGACCGCCGCATCGAACATCGCGCGCAGGAGTGCGGGATATCGCGAACTCATCGGCGGAGCATAGCGGACGCAGGCGGCGGCCGCAGAATTGCTGAAATGCCCCCGCTTTTCCATTAATGTCGTGGCGATGAACTCGACACCGCCGATCGATCCGCGCGCGCGCGCGCGCCGCCAGGCCGCGGTTCTCGCGGCGCTTGCGCGCGTGTTGCCGCGGGACGCGATCCTCGCGAGCCGCGAGGAGACCACGCCGTACGAATGCGACGGCATGAGCGCCTACCGCGAATCCCCGCTCGTCGTCGTGCTGCCGTCCTCGGACGCCGAGGTCGCCGCGACCTTGAAGGCGTGCCATGCGCAGCGAGTGCCCGTCGTCGCGCGCGGCGCGGGTACCGGACTCTCGGGCGGCGCGCTGCCGCATCCGCTCGGAGTCACCTTGAGCCTCGCGAAATTCACGAGGATCGTCGCGGTCGATCCCGAGGCGTGCACGGCGACGGTGCAGGCGGGCGTCCGGAATCTGGCGATCAGCGAGGCGGCGGCGCCGTTCGGCCTGTACTACGCGCCCGATCCGAGCAGCCAGATCGCCTGCACGATCGGCGGCAACGTCGCCGAGAACTCCGGCGGCGTGCATTGCCTGAAGTACGGGTTGACGCTGCACAACGTGCTCGCCGTGCGCGGCTTCACCGCCGCGGCGAAGCCGTCGAGTTCGGCTCGTCCGCGCTCGACGCCGCGGGACTCGATCTGTTGCCGCTGATCGTCGGCAGCGAAGGCATGCTCGCCGTGATCACCGAAGTGACCGTCAAGCTCGTGCCGAAGCCGATCCTCGCACGCTGCATCATCGCAAGTTTCGCCGACATCGAGTCGGCGGGCCGCGCGGTCGCGAACGTCATTGCGGCGGGGATCATCCCGGCCGGCCTCGAACTCATGGATCGGCGCATGACGGCCGTCGCGGAGAACTACGTGCACGCCGGCTACGACCTCGAAGCCGCCGCGATCCTGCTTTGCGAAAGCGACGGCACTCCGGTCGAGGTCGACGAGGAAATCGGCCGGATGACGGCGGTACTCGAAGCGAGCGGCGCGACGCGCATCGCGGCGAGCCGCGACGAGGCCGAGCGCCTGAAGTTCTGGAGCGGCCGCAAGAACGCGTTTCCCGCGTCGGGCGGCATCAGTCCCGATTACCTTTGCATGGATTCGACGATCCCGCGCAGGCGCCTTGCGGAAATGCTGCGTTGCCATCCAGGCGATGGAGTCGACCTACGGCCTCGCCTGCGTCAACGTCTTTCACGCGGGCGACGGCAATCTTCATCCCTTGATCCTGTTCGACGCGGCGGACGCCGATCAGCTGCGCCGCGCGGAGGCGTTCGGCGCCGACATCCTGGAGACGAGCGTGCGTCTCGGCGGCACGATCAGCGGCGAACACGGCGTCGGCGTCGAGAAATTGAATTCGAGCTGCGTGCAATTCTCGCCGGCCGAGCGCGCGCAGTTCTTCGCCGTCAAGCGCGCCTTCGATCCCGAGGAGCTCTTGAATCCCGGCAAGGTGATACCGACGCTCGCGCGCTGCGCCGAGTACGGCAAGATGCACGTGCACCGCGGGCTCCTGCCGTTTCCGGACTTGCCGAGGTATTGATGGAACGGCACGACGCCGATCGCCGCGACGCCGCTCTCCGGCGCCTCCTCGACGCCGTCGGCGAGGCGCGGGCACGCCGCGATCCCCTCGAGATTCGCGGCGGCGGTACGAAGGGGTTCTTCGGCGAGGCGCCGCGCGGCCGGCCGCTCGAACTCGGCGGGCTCGCGGGCATCGTCAGCTACGAGCCCGGCGAACTCGTCGTGACGGCGCGCGCCGGTACGCCGCTCGCGGAACTCGAAGGCGCGCTCGCCGGGTGCGGACAGATGCTCGCGTTCGAGCCGCCGCGCTTCGCGCCTGGCGGCACGGTTGGCGGGATGGTCGCCGCGGGATTGTCGGGACCTGCGCGCGCGGCCGGAGGCTCGGTGCGCGACCACCTGCTCGGCGCGACGATCCTCGCGGGCCGCGGCGAGATCATGACTTTCGGCGGCCAGGTCATCAAGAACGTCGCGGGCTACGACGTATCGCGGGTTCTTGCCGGGTCCTGGGGAGTGCTGGGCGTGATTCTCGAGGTTTCCTTGAAAGTCGTGCCGAGCGCCGCGGCGACCGCGACGCTGGTCATCGACTGCGGCGCGGACGAGGCGCGCGCGCGGCTCAAGATCCTGGGCAAGCGGCCGTGGCCCTTGACCGCGAGCGCGTGGTTTCGCGGACGGCTCTACTTGCGGTTCGCCGGCGCACGCGCGGCCGTCGATCTCGCCTGCCGGGACGCAGACGCCCAGGCGCTCGATCCCGATGCCGCGGCCGCGTGGTGGGCCGGCTTGCGCGACCACGGCCACGAGTTCTTTCGGCCGGAGGCGGCGGCGCTCGCGCGCGGCGAATCCCTGTGGCGGCTGTCGCTGCCCGCGACCGCCGACTTGCCGGATCTGGGCGGCGAACAATGCATCGAATGGAACGGGGCGCTGCGCTGGTGGCGCGGCGGCACGGCGCCTGAGAAGATCAGAGCGGCCGCGGCCGCGGCCGGCGGACATGCGACGCTCGTGCGCGCGGCCGACAAATCCGTGGGCGCGTTCGCTCCGCTGCCTGCGTCGCTGATGCGCATTCACCGCCGTTTGAAGGAAGCGTTCGATCCGGACGGGATATTCAATCCCGGACGGCTGTACGCCGGTTGGTAGCCGCCGCATGCGCACCCGATTGAGTCCTGAGTTCGAGGGCAGCGCCGCCGGCGAGCGGGCCGACGCCATTTTGCGCAAATGCGTGCATTGCGGATTCTGCAACGCGACTTGCCCGACGTACCGCCTGCTCGGCGATGAACTCGACGGTCCGCGCGGCCGGATCTATCTCATCAAGCAGGCGCTCGAGGGGGCGCCGGTCACGCGCAGCACGCAATTGCACCTGGACCGCTGCCTGACCTGCTTGAACTGCGAGACGACGTGCCCGAGCGGCGTGCGCTACGGACACTTGCTCGACATCGGCCGCCGCATCGTCGATGAGCGCGTGCCGCGTCCGTTGGCCGAACGCATGCTGCGCTGGCTGCTGCGCGCAGGATTGACGTCGCGCGGGTTCGCGCCGGCCGTCGCGCTCGGCCGCAGGCTCTCGCCGCTGTTGCCGCGCGCGCTGCAGGGCTACGTGCCGCCGCGAACGCGCGATGCCGCGGCCGCCCGACGCGACCACGACGCCGCGAGACCCGGCGGCGCCGCGGCGCCGCGTGTGGCTGCTCGCCGGCTGCGTACAGCCCGCGCTGTCGCCGAACATCGACGCGGCGACGGTGCGCGTGCTCGCGGCCGCCGGCATCGACGGCGTCCACGCACCGAACGCGGGCTGTTGCGGCGCGCTGCGCAAACACCTGTCCGACCCCGCGGGCGCGCTCGCGGACATGCGCCGCAATATCGACGCCGTGGTGGCCCGCGGTCGCGGCGGGCGAGGTGGATGCGATCGTCGTCAATGCGTCGGGCTGCGGCGTGACGGTGAAAGACTACGGCCATGCGCTCGCCGCGGATGCGGCGTACGCGGCGAAGGCCGCCGCGATCACGCGGCTCGCGCGCGACTTGAGCGAACTCCTGCCGATCATGGCCCCGGCGTTGCAAAGCCGCGTGCGCGCGCCCGCCGGCGAGGCGTTCGCCTACCATGCACCCTGCACGCTGCAGCACGGCCAGGGCTTGCGCGGCGGCGTCGAGGAACATCTCGGCGCCTTGGGATTTCGGCTCGAGACCGCGCCGGTCGACGCCGGCCTTTGCTGCGGTTCGGCGGGCGCCTACTCGGTCCTGCAGCCGCGAATTGCGCGCGAGCTGCGCGACCGCAAGCTCGAGGCGCTCGGCCGCATCGGCGCCGGCTGCATCGTCTCCGCGAACATCGGCTGTATCCGCCATTTGCAGAGCGGCACCGCGACGCCGGTGCGCCATTGGGTCGAAATCCTCGACGAGGCGCTCAGCGAGGCGCCGCGGGCATGAGCCGGTGCGCGCCGCGGCGCCGGACTCCAGTTTGCGCGGCGCTTGGTGCATAATCGCCGCAGAAGCATTTCTTCAGTAGCCACCATCCACCAGGAGGCCATTCATGGCACTCGTATCGCTGCGCCAACTGCTCGATCACGCCGCCGAGAACGACTACGGTTTGCCGGCCTTCAACGTCAACAACCTCGAGCAGATTCAGGCGATCATGGAAGCGGCGCAGGAAACCCAGTCGCCGGTGATCCTGCAGGCCTCGGCCGGCGCGCGCAAATACGCGGGCGAATCCTACCTCCGCCACATGGTGATGGCCGCGGTCGAAACCCACCCCGACATCCCGGTGGTCATGCACCAGGACCACGGGCCCTCGGAGGCGGTCTGTCTGCAGGCGATTCGCTCCGGCTTCACGAGCGTGATGATGGACGGCTCCTTGATGGAGGACGCGAAGACTCCGTCGAGCTACGAATACAACGTCGGCATCACGCGTGAAGTCTGCGGCATCGCGCATGCGATCGGCGTCTCGGTGGAAGGTGAACTCGGCTGCCTGGGTTCGCTCGAAACGGGCACGGCCGGCAAGGAGGACGGGGTCGGCGCCGAAGGCAAGCTCAGCCATGAAATGCTCCTCACCGATCCGAAGCAGGCGAAGGACTTCGTCGACCGCACGGGCGTCGATGCGCTGGCCATAGCGATCGGCACGAGCCACGGCGCGTACAAGTTCACGCGCAAGCCGACCGGCGACATTCTCGCGATCGGCCGCATCGCCGAAATCCACGCCGCGGTGCCGTCGACGCACCTCGTGATGCACGGCTCGTCGAGCGTGCCGCAGGAATGGCTCGCGATCATCCGCAAATACGGCGGCGACATCAAGGAGACCTACGGCGTTCCGGTCGAGGAAATCCAGCGCGGCATCAAGCATGGCGTGCGCAAGATCAACATCGACACCGACATACGGCTCGCGATGACGGGCGCGATTCGCAAGACCTTCGCCGAACATCCGAGCGAGTTCGATCCGCGCAAAGTGCTCGGCGAGGCGCGCAAGGCCGCGCGCGGCATCTGCAAGGCGCGCTTCGAGGCGTTCGGTTGCGCGGGCAGGCGCCCAAGATCAAGCCGATTCCGCTGGAAATGCTCGCGCGGCGCTACCACTGATGCGCAAGCACGCGGCGCGGCCGCGCCCGCCGGGCACGCGCCGGGTATTGCACGCTTGCGCGGCGCTCGCGCTCACCTCATCGGTCGGCGCCCAAGCGCTCGCGTCGCGCATACCCGCCGTCTACGGCGTCGATGCGCCCGAACTCGCGCACCTGGGCGCCCACGCGGTCGGCGTGCGCACGCTGACGCTCGTCGACCGCGCGCAAGCGGACGTGTTGGCGTACGACAAGGCCAAGGGCGCGGCGCCGCTCGTCGATCGGACGCTGCGGGTCGATCTTTGGTACCCGGCGCGCATCGATCCGCGTGCGCGGCGCGCGGTCTATACCGCGGCGCTGCCGGCGGAGCCGCCCGCGCCGCCGACGCGCTTCGCGGTTCCGGGGATCGCCGTGCGAAACGCCGCGTTCGACGGCTCCGATTACCCGCTCGTCGTCGTCTCGCACGGCTACAGCAATCAACCGGCCGCGATGACCTGGATCACGGAGAACCTGGCGTCGAAGGGCTATGTGGTCGCGGCGATCCGCCACGAGGACCCGCCGATCACGGACAAGGCGGCGTTCCCGGAACCGGTGATGCGCCGCCCGCTGGACATCGCGTTCGTCGCGGCGACGCTTCGCCGCACGCTCGCGGCGAAACATTGGATCGATCCGTCGCGCACGGCGCTGCTCGGCTACTCCATGGGCGGCTACGGCGTGCTGACTTCGGCCGGCGCGACGCTGGATCCCGACGGGCCCACGGTGAAAATGGTGCCCGGCGGGCTGATGGTGCCGTATGCGCGCGGCGGCGCGCTCGCCGATTCGCTGAAGGTCGAGGGCTTGCGCGCCGTCGTCGCGATCGCGCCCGCGGGCGGCGGTCCCTTGGCTGCGTGGGGCCGCGACGGGCTCGCCGCGATCCGCGCGCCCTTGCTGCTGATCGCCGGCGACCACGATCAGACCGTCGATTACCGGACCGGCGCGCGCGCGTTCTTCGACGAGGCGACCGGCTCGCACCGCTACCTGCTGACGTTCGAGCAGGGCGGCCACAACATCGGCCTGAACCCGACGCCGGACGCGATGCGCGGCCGTCTCTGGGATCAGGACTGGTTTCAGGATCCGGTCTGGAGCAAGGAGCGCATGAATGCGATCGACGCGCATTTCATCACGGCGTTCCTCGACCTGTACGTCAAGGGCGATCAAAGCCGCGCGGCCTACTTGGATGTGCCGGTCGTCAAATCCTCGCGCGGCGCCTGGCCGGCGGACGATCACGATGCTTACGATGCCTTCAGTCCCGCGCGCGGCGGCATCACGGTCTGGAAGGGCTTCCAGCGCCGGCATGCGATCGGCCTCGAACTACGCCAGGCCGAGCCCGGCGCGCGCAGCGGCGCCTCAGCGGCGCTGCGGCCGGCCGCGCATCAGCGCTAGCGCGAGCAGCGCCGAGGCGATCATCAGGAACAGGCTGACGGCGTTCAGGACCGGCGTCGCGCCTTCGTGCATGCGGCCATACATCAGCACCGTGAGCGGCGAATTGCCGCCGACGAGCATCAGCGTCGTATTGAAATCCGCGAACGACATCAAGAACGAGATCGCGCCGGTGCCGATCAGCGCCGGGCGCAGGTAGGGCAGCAGGATCGTGCGAAACGCGGCCGCTCCCGTCGCGCCGAGATTCAGCGCGGCGTCCTCGAGGGTGCGGTCGAACCGGCTCAAGCGCGCGCGCAGCGTCAGGGTCGCGATCGTCGCGATGTAGGAGAACTGGCCGAGGACGACGAGCGGCAATCCGGGGCGCAGAAACCCGAGGTCGAGCCCGAAATGATCGTCGGCGAACTGCGCGATCTGGCTCGCGAACGAGAGTATGGAAATGCCGAGAATGACGCCCGGAATGACGAGCGGCACCATCATCATGACCGACAGCGCCTGTTTGCCGCGAAAGTCGCAGCGCTCGATCAAGAGCGCGTTCGCGAGGCCGACGAGAACCGACAACAGCGTGACCCAGGCCGCGACCACGCAGCTCGTCCAGATGCCGCCCTGCAGCTCGGCATCCTCGAACAGGCCGACGCGTCCGGCCGCGTCGTTGCCCAGGAACCAGTCGAGCGTGAAGCCGTGCCACGGCGGCGCGGGGTAGGGCGCGTTGTTGAACGCGAATACCGAGACGATCACGAGCGGCAGGAACAGGAACGCGAGGAACGCGGCGACGTAGAGCACGGTCGCCGCGCGCAGCCAGGCGGGGCGGGGCAGCGAGGGGATCACGTGCGCCTCATCACGTCGCCGAAGCGCTGGCCGGCGATCTTCAGGCCGATCATGACCATCGCGGTCGACAGGCCGAGCAGCAGGAAGCCGAACGCGGCGCCCTGTTCCCAATTGAAGCGCGTGATGAACTGGGTGTAGATCTGTTCGGTGAACCACTCCGAGTTCTTGCCGCCGAGCAGCGTCGGCGTGATGTAGTTGCCGAGCGTGAGCATGAAGACGACGATGCAGCCCGCCGTGATGCCGGGAGCCGCGTGCGGGATCACGATCGTCCGCAGGATCGAGATGCCGCCCGCGCCGAGGTCGTAGGCCGCCTCGATCAGGGAATTGTCGAGGCTCTCGAGGCTCGAGACGAGCGGCACGATCATGAACAGCATCGACGTGTAGACGAGGCCGACCATGATCGTCGAGTCCCGATACAGGAGTTCGACCGGGGCCGCCGTGAGCCCGAGTTTGACGAGCATCGCGGGCAGCACGCCGGACTGGCGCAGCAGGATCATCCAACCGAGCGTGCGCACCGTCTCGCTGATCCAGAACGGGATCAGGCAGGCGAGAAACAGCAGCGACGCCCGGCGCCCGCGCGCGACTTTAGCGATGACCCAGGCGATCGGGAACGCGACGATCAGCGTCAGGAAGGTCGCGACCGCCGACATCCACGCGGTGCGCGCGAACACATGCCAGTACACCGGCTCCTCGAAGAAGGTCTTGTATTGCGCGAGGCTCGGCACGTACTGGCGCGGCCCGACCTGCTCGCGAAACGACAGCATCGCGAGCTCGACGTGGGGCAGCAGGATCAGCAGGCCGAGCCACAGAATCGCGGGCGCCATCAGGAGTCCCCTGGCGCAGGAGCGCGCGCCGCCTCGCCGCCGCCTCAAGCATGGTCGGCCGCCGCGTCGGCGCGCGCCGCGAAACAGGTCGCGCGTTCCGGGTCGAAGCTGAACACCACTTTTTCGTGGACGCGCAAATCGGCGAATTGCCCCGTCTGCGGCAGCGCAATGCGGAACTCGCGGCGCGAACGCGTCTCGCGCAGGAGCACCGCCGAGTTGGCGCCGTCGAACAGCAAGCTCTCGACGACGCCTTCGTGCAGCGGCTGCCCGGACGGTAACTGGCCGGCCTCGCGCCCGAGCGTCGCCGCCTCGGGGCGGATGAACGCCTCGACGGGATCGCCGGCGCTGATCGCGGCGTGGCGCCGCGCGTGTATCTCCCAGCCGTCCGCCGTCGCGATCCGCACCGAAGTGCCGTCGACGCCGGCCGCGCGGCCGACGATGCGGTTGTTGTCGCCGACGAATCCCGCGACGAACGGCGTTTGCGGCCGGTAATACAGGTCCTGCGGCGTACCGAGCTGCTCGAACCGTCCGCGGTTCATCACGCCGACGCGGTCGGAGAGAACCAGGGCCTCCGACTGGTCGTGCGTGATGTAGACGAAGGTCGTGCCGAATTCGGCCTGCAGCTGCTTGAGTTCGATCTTCATGTGTTCGCGCAGCTTCAGGTCGAGCGCTCCGAGCGGCTCGTCGAGCAGCAGGAGAGTCGGCTCGAGCACGAGGCTGCGCGCGATCGCGACGCGCTGCCGCTGTCCGCCCGACAACTCGTCGACGCGCTTGTCGGCCGCGCCCGCAAGCCCGACGCGTGCGAGCATCGCTTCGGCCTTCCGGCGCCGTTCGGCGCCGGCGATTCCGCGGCGCGCGAGCCCGTAGGCGACGTTCTCGCCGACCGACATCATCGGAAACAGCGCGAGCTGTTGGAAGACCATGTTGACCGGGCGGCGGTTCGGCGCGACCTTGGCCATATCCTTGCCGCCGATCGCGATCTGCCCCGCGTCCGGGGCGATGAAACCGGCGATCATGCGCAGCAAGGTCGTCTTGCCGCAGCCCGAGGGCCCGAGGATCGAGAAGAAGCTGCCGCGCTCGACCGCGAAGGACAGCGAGTCGACGGCGGTGTGGTCGCCGAAACGCTTGATGACGGCGTCGGCGGCGAGATCCGGTGTGCTCATCGGCACCTCAAAGCGTTGCGCAGTGCAAGAAACGCCGATAATACCGCGAACCGGCGGCTCCGCACGTGGAATTACGGATACTCTGCGGGCCGCCAGGAACTAAGATTGGCGTAGGATCGATGTCATCAGAAGGGGATCCTCATGAGCGAAGTCAGTACACGGACCCTGATCGACGACTTGCGTGCCGTCGTCGCCGACGCCGAGGCCTTGGTCGCGGCGACCGCCGGGGATGTCAGCGAGCGCGCGAAGGTCGCGCGCCAGCGCGCGTCGGGATCCGTCGAGAGCGCGCGCGTCCGACTGGGCGAATTGGAAGCCGACCTGAAAAAGCGCGCGAAGGCCGTGCGGGACGACGCGACCCAGTACGTGCACGACAATCCCTGGCAGTCGGTCGGCGTTGCCGCCGCGGTCGGCGTCGTCATCGGCGTGCTGCTCGGGCGCCGCTAGACCCATGGCGAACGACGCCCCCGAGGCGGGGTTGATCGCGTCGCTGACGAGGGCCGCCACCGCGAGCATCGAACTCGCGCGTGCGCGGCTCGAGCTGGTCTCGGTCGAGATCGAGGAACAGATCGAGTATGCGGCGAAGCTGCTGCTCTGGGGCGCGGCGGCGATCTATTTTGCCTCGCTCACGCTGCTGCTGCTCGCGTTCACGGTGGTGATCGCATTCTGGGATACGCATCGCCTGCTCGCCGCCTGGCTGGTGACGGCGGTGTTCGCGCTCGGCGCGATCGGCGCGGCGCTCGCGGCGCGAGGCCACTTGCGGCATCGGCCGCATTTCCTCTCGGCCACGACCGGAGAGTTGAAAAAGGACGCGGACGCGCTCGGGGCCAAGCCGCCGTGAGCACGCGCGCGGAGCATCTCGCCGCGCGCCGCGAACGCCTGTTGGAGCGCAGCGACCGCCTGCGGCGCGAAATTGGCGAGAATCTCGGCGCGCTGCGGCAGCATCTACATTTTGCCGACCGCGTGATGGCGGTCGGCCGTTCCCCATGGGCGCAGGTCCTGTTCGGTGCGGGCGCCGCGCTGATGATCCTCAAGCGGCCGCGCAAGTTCGTGCGCACGGCGCTCAAATTCGCGGCGTTCTACCCGGCGCTCGGACCGGTGGCGACGCTCATCCGGCAATTTTGGCATGCGCGCCGGCGCCGATCGGCGCCGGCCGTCGAGCCGCCGGCCATCGAGCCGCCGACCTAGGCCTAATCCGCGGCCTTGATCCGATCGAGTACGCGCCCCTCGATGAGTTCGAGGCCGGCCGGGATCGCCGGATACCAGTGGATGCGCGTGAGCGCGCTTTCGTCCGGGAAGGCCGCCGCGAATTGCGCTTTCAAGACCGGGTCGATCAGCGGCTCGACGCCGTTCGCGGCCGAATAGCTGCCGACGGCCTTGACGATCTCGGCGGCGATCTCCGGGCGCATCGTGAAATTGATCCACGCATACGCGGCCGCGTCGTTGCGGCCGCGCGCGGGCAGCGCGAACGTATCCAGCCAGCCGAGCGCGCCGGAACGCGGCACGATGAACTTGATGTTCGGGTTCTCGCGGTTCAGCGTCCAACCGCCGGTGTCCCACATCATCGCCGCGACGACCTCGCCGCTGCGGAACGCATTCAGCAGTTGATCCTTGTTGTCGTAGAAGAACTTGAAATCAGGCTTGCACTTGATCAGGGTCGCGCCGACTTGATTCATCAAAGCGGTGTACGCGGGCCAGTTGCCGTACAGCGCGAACGGATCCTTGCCGGCGGCGAACGCGAACGCCATGAGCGTCGGCCGCTTCAAGCGCACGGCCGTCTTGCCCTTGAGCGCGGGATTGCAGAGATCCCCGTAGTCGGCGACGTGCGCCACTTTCGTGTTGACGACGAGCCCGTCGGTGCCCCAAAGATACGGCAAGCCGTAGACCTTGCCGCCGATCGTCGTCTCCTTGCGCGTGATCGCGAGCAGCGACGGCCGAAACTCGGCAAGGTTCACGCGGGCAAGGTCGAGCGGCTTGTAGATGCCGAATTCGCTCTGCGGTCCGGCGATCCGGTCCTGCGAGGGCTGCGCGAGATCGAAGCCCGCGCCGCCGGTCGCGCGCAATTTGGAGATCATTTCCTCGTTGTTCGACAGCGTGACTTCGACCTCGATGCCGGTTTGCTTCTCGAATTGGGCGACTACGTCGCGCGGCACGTAGTCGGCCCAGGTGAGAATGCGCAATTTGCCGGCCGCGGCGCAAGCAGAGTCCGCGACGAGGACGAGCGCGAGCGCGATGCCAGCCGGTCATGATCTGCTTCATCGGGTATCTCCGAACGACGTCAGAACGAATAGCCTGCCGACAGGACCAGGGTCTGCGGTCCGAATCGGATATGCGTCGTACGGATCACGCCGGCCGTGTCCGCCGTCAATCTCGAATTGACGCGCGACCAGGAATACGAGGCGTGCAGATTCCAGCGCCGGTTGATGTGATACGAGAGTCCCGCCGTCGCCGCGGGGCCGATCGACGAACTCAGCGAGATCTTCGTCGGCCCGCCGCTCGCGGCATTGCCCCCGGCCGTCGAATTGCGGTCGTAAAAGCTCGTGTAATTGACGCCGACGCCGATGAACGGCCGCAGGCGCGCGTTTTCGTCGAAAAAGTTGTATTCCAGCAGCAGCGTCGGCGCGAGCCAGCGCGCGGTCGAGATCTCGACGCCGTCGTACGGCACGGAGCCGAGCGTCGCCGGCCCCTTGCCGACGGTGTGCGTGACCGGAGGAGATCCAACCGCCAACTCCACGCCGAAGTGCGGCGACAGGCGGCGCACGTAGGCCGCGTACAGCGTGTCGCACATCATTGACTTTGAGATTGACGCCCGCCGGCACGTACGGTCCGGCGAGATCGTCGGCAGTCGCGTGATAGAACACGAAATAGACGCCGAGCCGCACGTTGTTCGCAGGGACGTCCTGGGCGGAGGCGGGGAACGCGGCGCCGACCATGGCGAGGGTCGCGGCCAGCGCGGCGGGAAGCATGCGGATGTTGATTTTTTTCATGGCCGATTCCCTCAAAACTGGCTGAAGAAGGACCGCGCGGCGACACCGCAGAACGGCGCCACGGCAGAGTGGTAACCCTCGACGAGCAACTGTTCGGCGGCGGCGAGCGTATTGCCGCCGCCCGCGGGCGACATCAGGTAGGCCAGTTCCGCCGCCTGGGCCGTCTGGAACGCGGTTTGGACCGCGGCGAACGCACCGGACGGCGGCGCATTGACGTCGAGCACCGTCACGAGCCCCGCGGGCAGCCCGCTCCAGAACGCGGCCATCGTGCCGGTGTTGACGCCGAAGAACACGGTCGGGTCCTGATCGCCGCCGCACAGCAAGGTCGGCGTGGTCGGCGCCCAGCTGCCGTTGCGCAGGTCGTTGACGTAGAACGCCTTGCGCAGCCCCTGCGTCGGCATCGCGGCCGCGAGCGGCACGCCCGCGGCCGGCGCCGGCACCGCGCCGTCGGGATCGGCGGCCGCGTCGAGCGCATAGCTCACGCGGTAGGTGTTGTTGATCAGGTAGGTCGTGCCGAAGCCGGCGGCGAACAGCGGCGTCAGCGGATCGGTCGGATCGCTCGGCACCGCGAGCGCCGCGGTCAGCTCCGCCGACAGCGTCGCGTTGCCGGGGATCGTGACGACCGGCGTCGTGCTGTCGAACAGCGCGGTCTGCGGCAGGAGGCCGCTCGAGAAGATCGTCGACAACGACATCGTCGACGGCAGCAGGGTGTCGATGCCGTTCGCAAAGGTCGACGAGTACACGTCGGTGGTCGCGGCGTAGATGTCGCCGTACGCGTGTTGGTAGCCCGTCGTCAAGAACGGCGCGAACACCGTCGCGCCGAGATCGACCTTGCCGAAGAACATCGCGTCGCCGAACGCCTCGAGCGCATACGGGCCCGACATCGGCGCGGCCGCGGTCGGCGGCTTGCCCGCCGCGATCATCGCGCGCTGCGTCGCCATCGCGACGTAGCCGCCTTCGGAATATCCGGTCACGAACAGCTTGCCGTTGTCGCTCGCCGCGGTCGCGAGCGTGTTCGGCAACGCGGTGCGCGCGGCCGCGAGGATGTCGATCATTTCGTCCGACTGTTGTTCGGCGTCCAGGTACGGGTGGTAGCCGAGCGTCGAAATGTCGTAGCCCGCGTAGTTCGGCGCGACGACGATGTAGCCTTGCGCGGCGAACATCGCGGCGATCAGCGTCGCCCTCGGCGTTCGACGGATCGGTGATGTCGGCGATGTTCGCCGCCTTGTTCCGTCTGCGTGCCGTGCGCGTAGAGCACGATCGGCCGCGCTCCCGTGCAGGCCGGCGCCGAGCCGGTCGGCACCATCAGCGCGCCGGAGGATTCGGTCGGCTCGTTCGCGCCGCCGACGGTCCAGAATTTGACGTAATAGAAATCCACGCCGCAGGCGGGCGCGCCGGTCAGCTGCAGGAGTTGTGCGCCGGCGGAGTTCGCCGACAGATCGGCGTCGAGCGCCGCGGCGTTCAGCGAAGCGATGCGCAGCGGCGGATTCTCGACCAGGGTGCCGCGCGCCGTCGATGTCGCGTGCGCGGACGTCGGCGTGTTGGAGCCGCCGCAGGAGGCGAGCCCCATTGCCAGGGCCGCGACGCCCAATGCCGATGGAACCTTGAACATGACGATCTCCCCAGGTCGACGCAGGGATGGCGGTGGTCCGGGGCCGTCGCGCGGCCGCTGATTTTTATGGCACACGTCGCCGAACTGCAATGTGCGATATTCTACTCGCCCGGGGATGATTGGGCATCCTCGGCGCGCGGCCGCACAGCCGTGCGGCATGCCACGGGTGGCACGGCCCGCGCGGTTTTTCGCGGTTTGCGCGCTCAGCGGCCGGCGTGGGGCGTTTTCGCGTGAATCGGCGGCTCGGCCACGAACGCGCCCGGCGCGGACGCATCGAGGAATGGCTTCGCTTGCGCGTCGGTCAGCGAGAAATACCACGGGTGCTCGGAGCTCTTGAGCACGCTGAAGCCGCCGCTCTTCGGCTTCGACAGCGTCCAGATCGTGGATTTGCCCGTGCTGGTCTTGAGCGTCACCGTGACCGCGGGCGCGTTCGTCCGCCAATCCGGGCTCGGCTGGTCGCCGAGCACGTCATCGACGCGCAGTTCGGCGATTGCGCGCGTGAGCGAGGAGACCAGCAGCTGGTCGAGCTGCTTGCCCTTCGCCAGGCCCTGTAGTGCCCACGGTCCCGGCGCCTTGTTCGCGCCGAATTGGCGCGTCAAGACCTGCGGCGGGTGTCCCGCGCCTTCGAGGTCGATCTCGGCGAGCACGTCGGGCGGAACCTGCAGGAGTTCGTCGTCGAACCAGCCGCTCGCGTCCGTCGGCAGCGTATAGATCGGCAGGTCGACCGTGTAGACCGCGTGCTCGCCGGCCGTGCGCGCGTCGGTCTTGTGCGGCCCCGCGGTCTCGCCGAGGTAGATCGTCGCGAGCGTCTTGCCGTTCCGGCTCAACGTGACGCGCCGCTCGAAGTTCTCGTCGCCCACCTTGAACCGCTTCGGCGCACCGGCGGTGTCCGCGATCGGCAAGCCGCGGCGCAGCGCCGCGATCTGCTTGATGAGATCGTCGGCCTTGTGCGCGGCGACCGGCATGTCGTACACGCTATGGACGACCCAGGCGCCGTTGCGCTTGACCAGTTCGACGCGCGCCGAATCGGCCGGTTTGCCCGCCGCCGGCTTGCCTTCGACGACGATGCGGTCGGCGTTCGCGATCGGCGTCGTCACCAGCGCCGAGTTCGGCGGGCTGCTCACGAGCGCGTCCTTGCGGATCGCCAGCGCGCCGGCGATCGCCAGTTGTATGCACAAAGCCACCGCCAATATCGGTATCCAGCGTTGCATAGATCAGACCTCGGCCAAGAGTTCGAGATGATTCGCGACCATGCGCCGGCGCCGGCGCCGCGACAGGAGCCAGATCAACACCAGTCCGCCGAGCGCGAGGCCATAGTTCAGGTACTCCCAGAACTCCTCCGAGCGGCGGCTCATCGGTGCGAGCGTGGTCGCGAAGCGGTCGCGGCTGCGGATGCTGAGCAGCCCCGGATCCTCGAGCGACCAGTCGACGAGGTTCTGCACGAACTGCTGTCCCTTGATGTAGCGCGTGCCCAGCGTCTGGCTGATCAGATTGCCGATTTGATCGCTGAACATGGTCGTCGAGCCGATCAGGATCAGCCGCGCGGAGTCCGGCGAATGTTCGATGACGCCCGTGATCGGCGCCGCGGCCGGCGGCGGCGGCGACTTGGCGTCGGGCGCGGGCGGCGGCGCCGCGGCTTCGAGCGGCGACGGCTTGCCCTTGAACGCCGACACGAATCTTCCCTGCAGCATGACCGCGAGCGTGTGGGGCGCCGTGTTCGCGTTCACCGGGAAGCCGAGCTTCGGATACTCGCCGTAGTTCGGCATCAGGCTCGCGGAGTCCGCGAGCCAGCTGCCGCTCGAGGATTGCACGAGGTCGGTGACCTCGCGCCCGCGATTCGCCTTGGCGTCGACGTCGATCGCGGCCGCCCACGGCGCGTACAGCTGGCCGAGGCTGTTCGTGATCGGCGACTTCCGGTTCAGGCCGTCGCCGCGCACGTCGACGATGTAGGGGTATTCGACGAGATGGATTTCGTTGAGGATCAGGCCGCCGACGTCGCGTTCCTCCGGAATCGGCAGCGACCCGCTCTGGGGGTCGAGCGTCAGGCTCTTGCTGACGGCGAGGCCGTAACCCTTGAGCCAGTCCTCGAGTCCGCTCGTGGTCGGCGTGCCGACGATACCCTGACTGATCTTGACGTCCTCGGGCGACGTCGCGACCAGGACGGTGCCGCCCTGCATCAGGAATTGGTCGACCGCGAACACCTGTTTCCGGTCCAGCGACTGCGGATCCAGGAGCATCAACATGTCGGCGTTGCCCGGGACGCGGCCGCTCGTCAGGTCGGTGTCCTGCCAGCGCACCGACGTGCTCAGCACCGAGTGCAGCATCGAGTAATCCTGGCCGTTGTTCGGCGAGACCACCGCGACCGTCTTGAGGAAGCCCGGAGAGAAGCGCTTGACCGCCGAGTCGACGGCGTTCTTGAAGCCTTCCTCGTCCAGTGCGTCGGGAATCGGCACGGGCTCGGTCTGCTTGCCGTCGCTCATCGTCATGTAGAACCAGAACGGCCTCGTGTCGAGCAGGCTCTCGACCATCGGCCGGAAGCCGTATTCCTGCGTGAGCTTCGCCGCGAGCGCGGGATCGGCGTCCGGATCCTGCATCGACACCGTGAACTTGCCGCCCGAGTCCTTGCTGATCTCGGTGAGCGCCTGGCTCAGCGCGGCGCGCGCCTTTTGCAGTGAATCGGGGAGCTTCGCATCCGCCGAGATGTAGCCGTTGAAAGTCACCGGCCGCTGCAGGGTGCCGAACAGGCCGCCGCCGCCCTGATAGCTCACGAGCACCTTGCGGATCGCGCTCGTGATCGCGTATTCGGGATTCTTCAGGACGACGCGGATATCCGACTCCGAGCGCTGCTTGACGTCGATCAGGTCGCGGAAATCGAGGACTTGGTATTGTCCGCCGTAGGAGACGAGGATCGCGAAATAGGAATTGACGACCGAAGTCCGGTACTTGCTCGAGATTTGAAACGGCGTCGGCCGGATGCCGTAGCGATTGCCGGCTTCGGCGGCCATTTTCGGGTGCTCGCGCGGGTCGACGAATTCGACGTGCACCTTGCTGCCGCCCGCGACCGCGTATTCCTCGAGCAGGTCGTGCAGCTGCGGCACGAGCGGCGCGAGGAGGGGGTGCGTCTCGGCGCTGAAGTAGCCGCGGATCAGCAGCGGCTCCTGCAGCTCGCCGAGGTAGTTCTTGGTCGCCGGCGACAGCGTGTACAGATGATCGCGCGTCAAGTCGACGCGCGCCCAGGCGATCTGGCCGAGCCACAGATTCGCCGCGAGCACGTTGCCGACGAGCAGCAGCGTCGCCCAATACCAGCGCCTGTGGCTCGCGAGCGGCGCGTTCTTCGCCCAGCGCATCTTTTCGATCGACAGCCGGTTCAGCGCGAGGAACACCGCGGTGATCGACAGGTAATAATAGATGTCGCGCAGGTCGAGCACGCCGCGCGTGATCGACGCGAAGCGCGAGCCGGCGCCGAGCAGATGGAGCCACTCGCCGGCGCGGTAGCCGACGAGCGCCGTCAGCGCGCTCGAGCCGACCAGATAGAACGCGCCCGCGATCACGGCGGTGACGATCAGGCTGACGACCTGGTTGTCGGTGCGCGAGGAGACCCACAGGCCGATCGCGACGTACGCCGCCGCGAGCACGAGCGCAGCGACGTAGCCGCCGATGACCGGGCCCCAATCGAGCGAGCCCATGAAGGAGACCGTGATCGGCAGGGGCAGCGTCAGCGCGAGCGCGATCACGACCAGGCCCATGATGCCGAGGAACTTGCCGAGCACGTGCTCGGTGAGGCCCGTCGGCGAGGTCAACAGCAATTCGATCGTGCCCGCGCGCCGCTCCTCGGCCCAGGAGCGCATGGTCAGCGCGGCCACGAGGAAGATCAGAAGCACCGGCATCCAGTCGAACAGCGGCCGCACGTCGGCGATGTTGCGGGCGAAGAAAGTCGCGACCCAGAAGAACACGAACAGGGTCACGCCGAGGAAGGCGCTCAGGAACAGGAGCGCCGCGAGCGAGGCGAAGAAGCCGCTGAGCTCCTTGCGTGCGATCAGCAGGGTCTTACGCAGCATGGCGCACCTCCGACGGCGATCCCTCGTTGACCTCGGCGAACACCGCCTCGAGCGTGCGCTGTTCGCGCGTGAGCTCGTGCAGCGCGAAGCCGGCGCGGCATACGGCGGCGCCGACCGCCGGCGCGAGCGCGGCGTCCGCGCTCAAGCCATAGCGGTATCGGCCGCCGGCCGATTCCAGCAGTTCGACCGAGCGCACGCCGTCGACCGCCGCGAGAACCGGCCGCACCGCCTCCTCGCCGCGATCGACGGTGACGAGCAGGCGGCCGTCGCCGCGCAGCTCGTCCAGCCGCGCATCGACGACCTTGCGGCCGCCGCGCAGAATCAACACGCGCTCGCACACCGCCTGGACCTCCTGCAGTATGTGGGTCGAGACGATCACGGTCGCGGATTTCGCGAGTTCGCCGATCAGCGTGCGCATCTGCAGGATCTGCGTCGGGTCGAGACCGTTGGTCGGCTCGTCGAGAATCACGATGTCGGGCCGGTGCAGGATCGCCTGCGCGACGCCGACGCGCTGGCGGTAGCCGCGCGACAGGGTCTGGATGGACTGCGTCGCCTTGTCCGCGAGGTCCGTGCGGCGTATCGCGTCCGCGATCGCCCGGCGGCGCCCCGCGGGCGGCACGTCGTGCAGGGCCGCCTGGTATTCGAGGAATTCGATGACCGCCATCTCGGGCCAGGCGGGGCAGTTCTCGGGGAGGTAGCCTATCCGGCGCTGGATCGCCGCGGTGTCGCGGCCGATCCTCAGCTCGTCGACGTCAATGGAGCCCGACGTGGGCTCGAGGAAGCCGGTCAGCATCTTCATGATCGTCGTCTTGCCGGCGCCGTTGTGGCCGAGGAGGCCCACGACCTCGCCGCGGTTGATCGTGAAACTGACGTCGTCGACCGCGAGGAAATCGCCGTACCGCCGGGACAGGTTGCTAAGCTTGATCATCTCGTTCCATCCTCAAACGTGAAGGAAGCGGAAACCTACGCCCTATCGGCTGCGAACGCGGCACGAACCCTGCGAGACGGGGCGGCGGCGCGCTCTGCGGCGACGGGCGTTTATTCGTCGATAGTGCCGAAAGACCGATCGGCGGCGCGCGAGTTCCCTTGTTAATCGTTTGTAATGGCGCGGGCGTCGAGTTTAGGCATCGTCGGATCGGAAAAAGGCATTGGTGGGCAAGGTCCTCATGGTCCAGGCTGGCGGCGTAGAATCCCCCCGACCGCCGCCGAGCAAGGAGTATATCGCCGATGAGTGAACGTGACGACCCCGCCGGCCGCCGCGGCCGGCGGCGCCCCGCGGCCGCCGAGTCGAGCCACGCGGTGTTCGACCGGACGCGGTCCTATCGCCGGCTGCGAAATCCGTTCGAGCCCTTGAAGGTGTTCTCGGACGACCAGGTCGCCGCGATCCACGATGCGGCGCTGACGATGCTGGAAACGCAGGGCATGAAGGTGTTGTCGGCCGATGCGCGCGCGCGCTACGCGGCGGCCGGCGCGCTCGTCGACGAGTCGACGCTGATCGTGCGCATCGACCGCGCCCTGGTCGCCGCCTCGCTCTCGACCGCGCCGCGCGACATCACGCTGCACGCCCTGGATCCGGAGCGGCACGTGCCCCTGTCGGATCGGCACGTCGCGTTCGCGCCGACCTCGGGCCCGCCGAACATCATGGATACGGCGCGCGGCCGCCGCGCCGGCACGCTCGAGGACTTCCGCAACCTGATCAAGCTCTGCCAGAGCTTCGAGGTGATTCACGTGCTCGGCGGCGCGACCGAGCCGCAGGACATCCCGGTGCAGGTTCGTCATCTCGAGCTGTCGCGTTCGCAGCTGATGCTGAGCGACAAGATCCCGCTCGTGTTTTCGCGCGGCCACGGCCAGGTCGCCGATTGCTTCGAAATGATACGCATCGCGCACGGGATCCCGGCCGAGGAATTTCGCTCCCGGCCCTACACCTACACGGTCATCAACACCAATTCCCCGCTGCAGCTCGACATCCCGATGGCCGACGGCATCATCGATTTCGCCATGGCCGGGCAGGTGCTGATCATCACGCCGTTCACGCTCGCCGGCGCGATGGCGCCCGTGACCATCGCCGGGGCCCTCACGCTCGCGCACGCCGAAGCGCTCGCCGGCCTCGTGCTCGCGCAGATCGTGCGGCCCGGCGCACCGGTCGTCTACGGCAGCTTCACGTCGAACGTCGACATGAAGTCCGGGGCGCCGGCGTTCGGCACGCCGGAGTACGTCAAGGCCGCGTTCGGCGCGGGCCAGCTCGCGCGCCACCTCGGCCTGCCGTGGCGCTCGTCGAACGCGACCGCGTCGAACACTCCCGACGGCCAGTCGGTGTACGAGTCGCAGATGAGCCTCTGGGGCGCGTTGTTCGGCGGTTGCAATTTCGTATTGCACGCCGCCGGCTGGCTCGAGGGGGGGCTGACCGCCAGCTACGAGAAATTCATCCTCGACGTCGAGATGTTGCAAATGTTCGCCGAGGTGTTCCAGCCGCTCGGCGCGTCGCAGTCCGATCTTGCGCTCGACGCGGTCGCGGAGGTCGGCGCAGGCGGTCATTTCTTCGGCTGCGCGCACACGATGGAACGCTATCGCAGCGCGTTCTACGCTCCCCTGGTCTCCGACTGGCGCAACTACGGGACTTGGGAGGAAGACGGCGCGAAGACCGCGACGGAGCGCGCCAGCAAGATCTGGCGCGACGCGCTCGACCGCTACGTCGCGCCGGCGCGGGACCCGGCGGTGGTCGAGGCCTTGGACGATTTCGTCCGGCGGCGCACGGAGGCCGGCGGGTCGTCGCCGGTCAGTTGAACCGAGCCGCGCGCTCGAACCCTACAGTTCGCCGAGCGCGCGTTCGAGGCGGTAGCCCGCGATGACCAGGTCGTAACGCGCGGTGTCGCGGTTCGTCAACGCGGTCGCGCGCAGGGTCTCGGCGTCGAGCACCTGCGTGTTCGTGCCGAGCCCCGCGCGATAGAGTTCGTCGGCGACCCGAACGTTCTCCTCGGCCTGGGTGACCGCGACGGCGGCGGCATGCTCGCGCGCCGCCGCGTCGTCCCGGTCGAGCACACTCGTTCGCACCTCCAGCGCGACCTTCGATCGCATGTCGTCGAGCTGCTGCGAGGCGGCGCGCGCGCGCTCGTTGAGCGCCGCGGTGCGGTTGCGGACCTGGCCGCTGTCGAACAGCCGCCACTGGAAGGAGACGCCGACCGACGCGAAGTTCTGCCGGTCGAGGATCTGGTTGTCGAAATGGTTGTAGCCCGCGTGCAGAGAGACTTGCGGCAAGGCCTGCGCGCGCGTCTCGCGCGCCGCCTCGTCGTAGCCCTCGCGCTGCGCGCGCAGCGCGGCGAGCTCCGGCCGGCGCAGGATCGCCTGCGCGACCATCGCGTCGAACGATTCGCCGGCCGCGGGCGGCGGGCGCGGGCTCGGCGAGATCCGGTACGCGATCCATCGGCTCGCCGACCCAGCGGTTGTACGCCGCGGTCGCGACGTTCAGCGCGTTGCTCGGCGCGCAGCTGCGACTCGGTCGCGTTCGCGAGCGCGACCTCGGCCGCCAGCAGGTCGGCCTTCGCGACCGCCTGCTTGTCGTACATCTGCTGCACGTCCGACGCATGCGCCTGCAAGCTCGCGAGGCTCGAATTGGCGACGGCGAGCGCCGCGCGCGCACGGAACACGCCGACATAGGACTCGGCGACCGCAAGCTTCACGTCGGCGCTCGACATGGCCTCTTGCGCCGCGGCGCCGCTGGCGCCCGCGCGCGCCGCCCCGATCGATCCCTTGATGCGGCCCGACGTCCACAGCGGCACCGACAGATCGGCGGTCGCCGTGGCGAAGGCGTCGTGCCTCCAGATCTTCGGCGACTTCAAGTTGCCCGCGGGCGTCGTGATGTCGAGGATCGGCGCCTGGTTCAACTGCGTATACGCGCCGCCGACGTCGAGCGCCGGCCAGCGCTGCCGCTCGGCCGCGGTCCGGTCGGCTTGCGCCGCTCTCGTGTAGCTTTGCATCGCCGCGACCGAGCCGTCGTGATGCAGCGCCATCGCCCAGGCGTCGGCGAGAGTCTCGGCGCGCGCGGCCCACGGGAACGCGAGCGCGGCGGCGAGCGCCCAGGCCGGGCTCGGGCCGAGCCCGCGTCCGCGCGAAATGGATCGTCGCACGTTCATGTCGGCGAGATTCCCGTTCAATGCGTTTCGCCCGCGCGGCCCTTCAGCGACAGGACGCCGAGCGCCTTCAGCACGTAGGTCTCGTATACCGGCGTCACCGATCCGGTGCGCACCTTGCGCAGGAAGTACTTCTCGAACGCGATCTTCGCGAGGTGCACCCACTTGCCCTTCTTCGACCAGGTGACGTTGCGCGGCGGGATCTGCGGCAGCGCGACGAACGCCGCGCCCGTGTCGCCGAAGTCGGCGAGGCAGATCGCGTTCCAGGTCGCCTCGGCGATGGCCGGCTTGCCGGCGAGATCGGCGGCGATGTTCGCGGCAGATCGGCGGAGACCATCGATTCGATCATGTAGCCGGTCTTCGGCGCGCCGGTCGCGACCGGCGTCGGCTCGACCGGCGGGATCGCGACGCAGACGCCCGCCGAGAATATGTTCTGGTACTTCGGAGTGCGCTGATGCTTGTCGATCAGCACGAAGCCGCGCGGGTTGCACAGCCCGGGCACGGCCGCGACCGCGTCGACGCCCTTGAACGCCGGAATCACCATCGCTGTACGCGAACGGCAGCTCGTGCTCCTTCTTCAGCGGCGCCGCTCTCGTCCAGTTCCGTGCACGGTCATTTCGTTCGCGCCGACCGCGCGTGATCTTCGCGTTCGTGATCCACTTGATGTGCCGCTCGCGCAGCTCCGACTCCATGAGCCCCTTGCTGTCGCCGACGCCGCCCAGGCCCATGTGGCCGATGTACGGCTCGCTCGTCACGTAGGTCATCGGCACGCGGTCGCGCAGCTTGCGCTTGCGCAGGTCGGCGTCGATGATCATCGCGATCTCGTACGCCGGGCCGAAGCAGCTCGCGCCCGGCCGCCGCGCCGACGATCGATCGGGCCCGGATTCTGCAGGAATGTCCTGGTACTTCTCCCACGCCTGGGCCGCATGCTCCTGAGTGCAGATCGATTGCGTGAAACCGTCGGGACCCAGGCCCGGCACCTCGTCGAACGCGAGCTTCGGGGCCCGGTCGCGATCGACGAGGTAGTCGTAGTTGATTCCTTGCCGTCGGCGGTCGCGAGCGTCGACTTGCTCCGCGTCGATGCGATCGACGACCGGCTCCGCGATCCAGTCGACGCCCTTTCGACTCGAGCGGCCCGCGCATCGTCGACGCGCGTCTGCTCGCGCGTCCGCCAGCCGACCGCGATCCATGGATTCGACGGCGTGAACTCGAAGATACGGCCGATGAGCCGATCAGCGTCACACGGTGTTCCTTGCCGAGCTTCTTGCGCAGGTCGAATGCGCACGGGAACGCCGCCGAGCCCGCACCGATCACGACTACGTGAGCCATAGGACTACCTCCTGCGCGTTAGCGCGCCGCTTTCCGCGTCCGCGTCAAGATGAAGCCGTAATAGAGCAATGGAATGAGCATGAGCGTGAGCACCGTCGAGACCAGGATTCCGAAGATCAGCGATGATCGCGAGGCCGTTGAAGATCGGGTCGTCGAGGATGAAGAACGCGCCGATCATCGCGGCGAGCGCCGTCAGCACGATCGGCCGCGCGCGGATCGCGGCCGCGCGCACGACCGTCCTGGGCGAGCGGCTGCCCCGGCCGCGATCTCCGCGTCGATGAAGTCGACCAGCAGGATCGAGTTGCGCACGATGATGCCGGCGAGCGCGATCATGCCGATCATCGACGTCGCGGTGAACTGCGCGCCGAGGAGCGCGTGGCCCGGCATCACGCCGATGATCGTCAGCGGGATCGGCGCCATGATGATCAGCGGCAGCCATAGGAGCCGAAACTGCGCGACGACGAGCAGATAGATGAAGACCAGGCCCACCGCGTACGCGAGCCCCATGTCGCGGAACGTCTCGTAGGTGATCGTGCCATTCGCCGTCCCATTTGATGCTGAATTGGCTCAGCCGATCCGACGGCTGGCGATGAAGCGCTGCACGAACGGTGCGGCCGGCGAGCTTGCGTCTTGTCGATCTCGGACACCAGCGGGAACATGCCGTAGAGCGGGCTGTCGAGCCGGCCGGCCATGTCGCCGGTGACGAAGACGACCGGCATCAGATCCTTGTGGTAGATCGTCGGGTCCCACGGCTTCGTGACGACGGTGACGATCTCGGACAGCGGCACGAGCGCGCCGCCGGCGGCGCGAACTCGGCATCGCGAGCACCTGATCGAGGCCGCGCTTGTCGGCCGGCGCGAGCTCGAGATGCACGGCGATCGGGTCGCGCTCGCAGCCCGGAGTGAATGTAGGTCGCATCGAACGCCGGCGAGAGCGGTCGCGAGCGTGTCCGTGACCTCGGCCTGCGAGACGCCGAGCAGCGCGGCCTTCGCGCGCTCGACGTCGACCTCGTATCGCGGCGAGTGCGAGGGCAGACGCTGTCGTCCGTGTCGACGATGTCCGGCGTCGAGTCGAACAGCTTGCGCAGCGCGCGGCCGATCTCGCTGCTGGACCGCGTACACGGGACCGTAGATCTCGGCCACGATCGGCGCCAGCACCGGCGGGCCCGGCGGCACCTCGACCACCTGCACCGAGGAGGCGCCGAGCCGCTTGCCGATCGCCGCGAGCGCGGGCCGGAGCGCCAGCGCGATCTCGTGGCTCTTGCGGCTGCGCTCGTGCTTGTCGACGAGGTTGACCTGCAGATCGCCCTGATTGCTGTCGCCGCGCAGGTAGTACTGGCGCACGAGGCCGTTGAAGTTGATCGGCGCGGCCGTGCCGGCGTACGCCTGATAGTTCGTGACCTCGGGAACCTGCGCCGACGATTGCGCCGAGAGCCGACGAGCACGCGGGCGGTGTCCTCGACCGGCGTGCCGTCGGGCATGTTGACGACGACCTGGAACTCCGACTTGTTGTCGAACGGCAGCATCTTCAGCACGACCAGGCGCACGACGCACGAGGGACACGGCGAGAACGATCGCGCCGGCGGTCGCCCAGTACAGCCGGTGGCGGTTGCGCCGTGCGTGATCGCCGAGCGAGGAACGGGTTCATCACGCGCTCGAACACGCGGTGGAGCCTGCCCTCGGCGCTCCTCGTCGGTCGCCTGCACGGCCGCCACGGCGGATCCCGCTTGCTGCGAATCGGAGCTTGCGGTGGTGTCCGCTGCCCCGACAAGAGCTTGCGGCTCAGCCACGGCGTGAATACGAGCGCGACGGCGAGCGAAATCATCATGCCCATGCTCGCGTTGATCGGGATCGGGCTCATGTACGGGCCCATCAGGCCGGAGACGAACGCCATCGGCAGGAGCGCCGCGATCACGGTGAAGGTCGCGAGGATCGTCGGCCCGCCGACCTCGTCCACGGCGCGCGGGATGATCTCGGCGAGCGGCCCCTTGTCGAAACTGCGATGCCGATGGATGTTCTCGACGATCACGATCGCGTCGTCGACGAGGATGCCGATCGAGAATATCAATGCGAACAGCGAGACGCGGTTGATCGTGAAGCCGTACGCCCAGGAGGCGAACAAGGTCGCCGACAGCGTCACGAAGACCGCGGCGCCGACGACGACGGCCTCGCGCCTGCCCATCGTCAGCAGGACGAGGATGACCACCGAGGTCGTCGCGAACAGCAGCTTCTCGATCAGCTTCTTCGCCTTGTCGTTCGCGGTCACGCCGTAATTGCGCGTGACCGTGACCTGGACGCCTTTCGGTATGGTCATCCCCTTGAGCTGGTTGACGCGATCGATGACCGCGGTCGCGACGTCGATCGCGTTGCTGCCGGGCTTCTTCGAGACCGCGATCGTCACCGCGGGAGCCTGCTCCGCGGGCCTCGAGCCCGCCTTCACGGCGGCGGGGCCCGTGCCGAACCACGCGTATTCGGACGGCGTTTGCGGCACGTCCGTGACGGTCGCGACGTCGTCGAGATAAATCGGCTTGCCGTCCTTCGCCGAGATGATCAGCCCGCCGACGTCGTCGCGGCTCGCGAGGAAGGTGCCCGCCTGAACCGGCATGTCGCGGCCGTCGCTGATCACGTCTCCGGCCTGGCGCACGACGTTGGCCGCCTGCAGCGAGGCGGCGACGTCGCTCGCCGTCAGGCCGGCCGCGGCGAGCCGCTCGGGATTGAGTTCGACCCGGATCATCGGCTTCGTGTCGCCGACCGAATAGACGTTGCGCGTGTTCGGCACGCGCTTGATCTCGCTCTCGATGGAGCGCGCCACCTGGCCGAGCTCGTGGCCCCCGAGCGCCCGGGTGCGGCTCCACAAGGTCAGCGTGACGATCGGCACGTCGTCGATGCCTTTCGGCTTGATCAAGGGCTGGAGGATGCCGGCGCCCGCCGGGCGCCAATCCTGGTTCGAATACACCGCGTTGTAGAGCCGCACGATCGCGTCGTTGCGGTGTATGCCGACTTCGTATTGAACCGTCAGCGCCGCGAGTCCCGGCCGCGACACGGAATAGATGTGCTTGACGCCGGAAATCTCGCCGAGGACTTTCTCCATCGGCGTCGCGACGAGGTTCTCGACCTGCTTGGCGCTCGCGCCGGGGAACGGGATCAGGATGTTCGCGAACGTCACGTCGATCTGCGGCTCTTCCTCGCGCGGCGTCACGAGGACCGCGAAAGCGCCCATCAGCAGCGCGGTCAGCGCCAACAGCGGGGTCAGCTGGTTCTCGAGGAAGAACCGCGCGACCCGGCCGCTGAAACCGAGCTTCGCTTGCGTCACGATCCGGATCCCGAGCCGGCTATCCGCGCGCTCGCGGCGATCGGATCGAGCGCGACGCGCTCGCCGGGCTCCAAGCCCGACAGGATTTCGATCCGGTCGCCGAAGCGGCGGCCGGGCCGCACGTAGCGCAGCGACACCCGGCCGTCGGCGTCGATCACGTAGACGCTCGTGACCTCGCTGTGCACGACGAGCGCGGACGCCGGCACGAGCAGCCGATCCGTCGTGCCGATCACGAGACCAACCTTGACGTACATCCCGGGCGCGAGATCGAGGGCGCCGGGCGGCAGGTCGAGGCGCGCGCGGAACGTGCTCGAGGGAGTCGCGGCCTCGGGAAAGATCGTGATCTTGGTCGCTTCGCTGCGCTTGCCGTCGGCATACACGGCCGCCTTCTTCAAGCGGCTGACCTGCATGACGACGCTTTGCGGCACGTTCGTGTCGACGCGCAGCAGGTTCAGGGACAAGCCGGTCATCAACGGCATGCCGGGATGCACCGCCTCGCCGACCTGGACGAGGCGCTTGCCGACGACGCCGCCGTACGGCGCGCGGATCTCGGTGTAGTCGACGCCCTGGCGCGCCGACGCGATGCCGGCGAGCGCGGCCTGCAGGCGCGCGGCGGCGGCATCGCGGTTCGCCGTGGCCTGGTCGAATTGCGCCTTCGACACCACGTGCCGCTGAAACATGTCGGCGACGCGCTGATAATTCGACGCCGCCTCGGCGTCGCGCGCCTTGGCTTCGGACAGCGCGGCCTGGGCCGCCTGCAGGCCGGCGCGCTGCTCCGTGCCCTTCAGGCGCATGATGACGGCGCCCGCCGGCACGACGTCGCCGACGTCATAGTTGATCTCCGCGACGCGGCCGCTGGTTTCGGCCGACACGGTCGCCTGGTTGACCGCCTCGACCGTGCCGTCGACGAAGCGCTCGAGCGGCGTTTGCTCGGCGCGCAGGACGACGCTCGCGAGCGGCGGTCCCTTGGGTTGCGCGGGCGGCGGCGCCTTGGCGCCGCATCCCGCGAGAGAGAACGCCGTCCCGGTGAGGGCGACGGCGAGCAGAGCCGATCGGAGGGGCCGCATGTGCGTCGCTTCGCTGTTAAGAGAACGCTTGGCCGGGCTTGACGCCCAAGCGCTTCAGGATCAACGCCAGCGGGCAGAAGCCCGTGAACGAGGATTGCAGCAGGTTCGCGCCGACGAAGGCGGTCAGCCAAAGCCAGTTCACGTTGAGGTAGTGCGCGGCCAACAGACTCAGCAGCACGAGGCTGCCGGCAAATCGCATGACTAAGCGGTCGATGGACATGGTTGTTCTCCTTGGAGCCGGTCCGGCGGAATTCGTCGATTGATGTGGCACATCATATCATTGTTTGCTAATATAGCAAGTACCGATGAAAGAGCGATCGAAATGTCTTCCGCGGATCGCCGAGATGGCGGCCGTGCAGCACCACGCGGGCGACGCGGCCGCGCTCCTCAAGGCGCTGGCGAACGACCAACGGCTCGTCGTGCTGTGTCATTTGCTCGACGGCCCATTGTCGGTCGGCGAAATCAACGAACGCGTTCCCTTGAGCCAGTCGGCCCTGTCGCAGCACCTCGGCGTGCTGCGCGACGCCGGGATCGTGACGACCGATCGGCGGTCGCAATCGGTCTTCTATGCGCTTGCGCCCGGGCCGGCAATCGAGATAATGGAGGTCCTTTACAGGGGTTTCTGCGCGCCGGCCGGCGCGCGCAAGCCCGCGCGGCCGCGGACGCGCGAGATGCCAAACCGCGGGGCCGAAACATCCGGAGGAGTTGAAATCATGGTCAGCAATGTCGGATCCGCGGATCGCGTGGTACGAATCGTCGTCGGGCTGGTGCTGTTGAGCGGCTTTTTCTGGTTCGGCGGGTCGGCGCGCTGGTTCGCGCTGATCGGGATCGTGCCTTTGGCGACGGCGTTCACGCGCTTCTGTCCTCTCTATGGCGTGCTCGGCGTCAGCACCGGCGGCGCGCCGAAGAAAGGGGCCTGAGCGAACGCGAGGTTCATGCGCGCGGCCCCGCGGGCGGGGTGCGGAAATTGCGCCAGGAGCCGCCGTTGAGGACTTGGGCGAAGCCGCGTCGGCGCAACTTGCCGAGCGCCATGCCGCTGCGCGTGCCCGACGCGCAGCAAAGAATGACCCAGCGGTTCTTGTCGAGTTCGTCCGCGCGGCGATCGATCTCGGCGATCGGGATGTTGCGGCTGCCGGCGACGTGGCCCGCGGCGAATTCGCCGGCGGAGCGGACGTCGACGAGCTGCGCGCCCGCGCGCATGAGTTCCGGGATCCTGCGCCGCACGCGCAGCGCGTGCACGAACCGCAGCGCGAACACCGCGATCGCGAACGCGATCGCGAGATAGCCGCCGTACGTCCGCCAGGCCTCGCTCATGGCGCCACCACGACCACTTCGATTTCGAGCAGCCGTTCGCTGCGCAGGGAATTCGAGATCAGGCAGAGCTTCTCGGCGCGCTCGAGATGTTCGCGCGCCTTGTCCTGATTCGCGCCGGCGCGTACGGTCAGCGTCGCGCGCGTGGTGAAGCGCGTGAAATAGGGGACGCCGGCGACCCGGTCGAGCACGCCTTCCACGGTGCAGTGCAGGTCGTCCCATTCGAAGCGCGTGGCGCGCGCTATGCTGCGGAACGTGAGAATGAAGCAATCGGCGATCGACGCGACCAGCAGGGTTTCGGGCGACCAGACGCCGCCCGGGCCGTCGAATTCCGGCGGCGGCGCCGACTCGATCGGCGGCAGCCCCTCGACCGACAGCGGAACGAGGCCGGTCGGCGCGCCGCGCGCGCCCGCCGTGTAATGATGAGGATAGGCTTTCATCGGGACTCCATCTAGGTGCGCCGCGCGCGGGTGCGCGGCGGTTCGCAGAACATTCCGTACAGCAGCATCGCGAGCGCGCGCGCATCCTGCGACGCCAGCCGATACATCACCGACCGGCCTTCGCGCCGCCGTGCGATCAGGCCCGCGGACTCGAGGATCGTGGCCTGTTGCGACAGAGCGGGCGCCGCCAGATGCACGCGGCGCGCGAGCTGGCTCGCCGTTCTCTCGCCATCCATCAGCGCACACACGATGCGCAGGCGTCCCGCGTGCGCGAGCGTGCGCAGGAACTCCGCCGCACGCTCGGCGGAGCGGCCGAGCGCCTCGAACCGCATCGCCGCGGCCGGCGCCGCGGGAAGCGCCCGTCGCGCGGCGTTCACGCGATGTTCGTCGTGTCGGCCGGCCGTTCGCGCGCGTGCCGATCGGCGTCCAGCTCGAACCACATCGCGTTCAGGATCGCGAACGCGCAGGCGAGGCCCAATCCCAATATCCAGCTGAAATACCACATGGCATATCCTCAGTAGCTCGTATCCCGGTTCGACTCGATGTAGGCGCTCGTCACCGGCCCGCGCAACACGTGATAGACCCAGGCCGTGTAGGCGATGATGATCGGCAGAAAGATCACGACCGCGATCAGCATGATGTTGAGCGTGCGGTCGCTGCTCGAGGCATCCCACACCGTGAGACTGCTGTTCGGGCTCGACGAGGACGGCAGCAGGAACGGAAAGAGGCTCACGCCCATCGTGCCGATCACGGCGGCGATGCCGACGGCGCTGACGACGAACACCAGGAGCCTTCGCTTGGCCTGCGCAAGCGCGGCGACGGCCAGAGGCGCCGCCAGGCCGAGGGCGGGCACCAACATCGTGATCGGCCAGCGACCGTAATTGGCGAACCAGGCGCCGGCGCGCAGGATGGCGACCTTGGCGAGCGGGTCGGGCTGTCCGCCCGGCGCCGCGCCGCTCTCGAGCGTGACCCCGTAGCCGCTTTTCCACAGCCACAGGCCCGCGAGTGCGAACAGCGCGGCCCACGCGAGCGCGGCGTACCGCGACACGGCGCGCGCGCGCCGCGCGAGGTCGCTGTCGGTCTTCATCGACAAATATACCGCTCCGTGCGCGGTCAGCATGGCGACGCTGACGAGGCCGCAGAACACGGAGAAGGGATTCAGGAGGTAGAAGAATCCGAAGCCGTATTGCGCGCGCAGGTCGGCGTCGAAGCTGAACGGAACGCCGCGCAGCAGGTTGCCCATCGCGACGCCGAAGACGAGCGCGGGCACGGCGCCGCCGACGAACAGCGCCCAATCCCAGTTCGCGCGCCAGCGCGCGCCCGGCATTTTGCTGCGGAACTTGAATCCGACGGGGCGCAGGATGAGTGCGGCGAGCACCAGCAGCATGGCGAGATAGAAGCCGGAGAAGCTCGCGGCGTACAGCGTCGGCCAGGCCGCGAAGATCGCGCCGCCGCCGAGGATCAGCCACACCTGATTGCCTTCCCAGACCGGCCCCACCGTGTTGATGACGACGCGGCGCTCGATGTCGGTGCGCGCGATCCACGGCAACAGGATGCCGACGCCGAGGTCGAACCCGTCCATGATCGCGAAGCCGGCGAGGAGGGTGCCGAGCAGCGCCCACCAGATGACTTTCAACGTCTCGAATTCGAACATGGCCATTCGCTCCTATGCCGCAGGACCGATGCGCACGTATTTCCGCAGGAGATAGAAATCGATGATCGCTAGTATCGTGTAGAAGATCACGAAGCCGGCGAGGCTCAGCGCGACGCTTGCCGTCGGAATCGGCGAGACCGCGAGGAATGTCGGCAAGACGCCTTCGATCGCCCAAGGTTGGCGGCCGTGCTCGGCGACGAACCAGCCGATTTCGGCCGCGAGCCACGGCAACGGCAGCGTCCAGAAGGCGACGCGCAGAAACCGGGTGCTCTCGGCGATCCTTCGCCTCGTCGACAGATAGGAAACCGACCGCGAACAAGCCGATGAAGAAGAACCCCAGGCCGACCATCAGCCGGAACGACCAGAACATCGATCGAACCGAGGGTACCGTGTCCCAGGCCGCCTCGTCGATTTGTGCGGGCGAGGCTTGCGCCGGGTCGTCGACGTATTTGCGCAGCAACAGCGCGTAGCCCAAGTCGCCGACGTGCGCCGCGAGCGTCGCGCGCGCCGCCGCATCGCCGGGGCTCCTCCTCACTTCTTGCAACGCCGTGTACGCGGGAATGCCGTCCTCGATGCGTTGCTTCGCGTCGGCGACGAGATCGAGGATCCCCGGCACCGGCTGGTCGATCGAGCGCGTCGCGATGAGTCCGAGCATCCACGGGATCTTCACTTCGTCGCGGGTCTTGCGGGCGGCGGGATCCGGCAGCCCGAACAACGTGAACGAGGCCGGCGCAGGCTCCGTGTGCCACATGCTCTCGATCGCGGCGATTTTCATTTTTTGGTGTTCGGTCAGCATGTAGCCGCTTTCATCGCCGAGGACGACCACCGACAGCGAAGCCGCGAGCCCGAAGCTGATCGCGACCGTCGCCGAACGCCTGGCGAACTCGACGTGGCGGCCCCGCAGAAGGTACCAGGCGCTGATCGCGAGCACGAACACCGCGCCCGTCACGTAGCCCGCGCTCACGGTGTGCACGAACTTCGCCTGCGCGACGGGATTGAAGATCACCGCGCCGATGGAATCGAGTTCCATGCGCATCGTATCCGGATTGAAATGCGCGCCGGTCGGATTCTGCATCCACGCGTTCGCGATCAATATCCACAGGGCCGACAGATTGCTGCCGATCGCGACCAGCCACGTGGTCGCCAGATGCTGGCGGCGGCTCAAGCGGTCCCAGCCGAAGAAGAAGAGACCGATGAACGTCGCTTCGAGGAAGAACGCCATCAAGCCTTCGATCGCGAGCGGCGCGCCGAAGATATCGCCCACATAGTGGGAGTAGTACGCCCAGTTCGTGCCGAACTGGAATTCCATCGTGATGCCGGTCGCGACGCCCATCGCGAAATTGATTCCGAACAGGATTCCCCAGAAGCGCGTCATGTCGCGCCATATCGGCCGCGACGTCATCACGTAGACGCTCTCCATGATCGCGATCAGCACGGACAGTCCGAGCGTGAGAGGCACGAACAGGAAGTGGTACATCGCCGTCGCGGCGAATTGCAGGCGCGACAATTCGACTAGGCCGGATGCGTTCATCGTTGGTCCTTATGGCCGGCGGGGCCGATCAAAGCGGCGGCGGTCGCCGCAGGGCCCGCCGGCGGCCGGTGGGTCGGTCCGAAGAACAGGAAATAGATCGCGGCGAGCAGGCAGGCTTTCACGGTCAGCGCGAGTGCGAGCTCGCGCGCCGTTTCACGGCGTCGCGCTGCGGGGGGGATGGTGTGCGAGCCGAAAGCCACCGATTGCCGCTCCATTGTTCGTTCGTTCGCGCGCTCAAAGATAGTCAGATTTTCTTACTTGCGCAATATTGCAATTGATGTCGCGCTGCGGGCTCTATTTGCGGGACGCACAGAGAACCTACGCGCCTTCCCAGGCGGCGTCCGCAACCAGAATATCGAACGATGAGATTATACGCGCTCGCGCCGAGGAGAACTCACGGCCATTCGAGCTCATCCTGCGCGCGCATTCGGCATCGACGCCGATGCGAACGGTTTCGAGGTCGAGGAGGTGGTGTTGCGCGGCGTCAATTTCGCCTGGCGCCGGCCGGGAGGCCGCCGCCTCGCGGACGCCGGCGGCTCGGGAAAATCTTGCGGGGGAGTCCTCGTCCCCCGTAGGATGATGCGTGCGATCCCCTCCGCCGATGAACACCCAATCCGAAACGCTGCGGCTGCACGAAGCGGGCTTGCGCCTGTCGAGCGGCTACTCGCGCCTGCCGGCGCGCTTTTTCGCGAGGCAGTATCCGGTACCGGTGGCGGCGCCGCGGCTCATCAAGGTCAATCGCGCGCTCGCGGCGGAACTCTGCATCGACGTCGACGCGCTCTGCGCCGAATCGCTCGCGGAACTGCTATCCGGCAACAGCGTGCCGCCCGGAGCCGATCCGATCGCGACTGCCTACGCCGGCCACCAGTTCGGCCAGTTCGTGCCGCAACTCGGCGATGGCCGCGCGATCCTGCTCGGTGAAATCCGCGACCGCCACGGCGCGTGCCGGGAACTGCAACTGAAGGGCAGCGGGCGCACGCCGTTCTCCCGCGGCGGCGACGGGCGCGCAGCGCTCGGGCCCGTGCTGCGCGAGTACATCGTCAGCGAAGCGCTGCACGCGCTCGGCATACCGGCGACGCGCTCCTTGGCGGCGGTCGCGACCGGCGAGCGCGTGCTGCGCGAGCGGCCGTTGCCGGGCGCCGTTCTGACGCGCGTCGCGCGCAGTCACGTGCGTATCGGTACGTTCGAGTACTTCGCCGCGCGCGAGGACTCGGAGGCTCTGCGCGCTGCTCGCCGATCACGTGATCGCGCGCGACGGCGCCGGCCTCGAGCGCGCCGAGCGGCCCTACCTCGCGCTGCTCGACGCGGCCGCCGCGCGGCAAGCCGGGCTCGTCGCCCGCTGGATGGGGGTCGGTTTCATCCACGGAGTGATGAACACGGACAACATGAGCCTGGCCGGCGAGACGATCGATTTCGGACCGTGCGCATTCATCGACGCGTACGAGCCGCGGAAGGTATTCAGTTCGATCGACCACCACGGCCGGTATGCCTACTCGAACCAGCCGCACGCGGCGCACTGGAATCTCGCGCGCCTCGCCGAGACGCTCTTGCCGCTGATCGATTCCGAGCCCGAACGCGCGGCCGCGTTGGCGAACGAGGTGTTGGAGGATTTTCCGCGGCGCTTCGCGCAACAGTGGCTCGACGTCATGCGCAGCAAACTCGGGCTCGGCACGGCGGAGGCGGGCGACGGCGACCTCGTGAATTCATGGCTGGACACCATGCATCGGAACGAGGCCGACTTCACGCTCGGGTTTCGGCGGCTCGCGGACGCGGCCGAGAGCGCGGACGGCGACGCCGGCGTGCGCGCCTTATTCGCCGATGCGGGCGAATTCGATCCGTGGGCCCGCGCTTGGCGCGCGCGGCTCGCGCGGGAACCGGTCGGCGGCGCGGCGCGCGCGGCCGCGATGCGGCGGGTCAACCCGCTGTTCATCGCGCGCAACCATCGCATCGAACAGGCGATCGCCGCGGCCGTCGAGCGCGAGGATTTCACCGCGTTCGAGACCTTGGGTGAAGTGCTCGCGCGGCCGTACGAGGATGACGAGCGCCATGCTGCGTACGCGGACCCGCCCGCAGCGAACGAGCGGGTCCTGCGCACATTTTGCGGTACTTAAGGTCCGCGGTGGCTCAAGGCCCAGACGTAGGCGGCGACCGCCGCCACTTGGTCCTTGGTCAGCGCGGCGCCTCCCATCGGCGGCATCGCGCCGATGAATTTCTGCGGATGCGGCACGCCGTTCGTGATCGTCTTTTCGATGGCCGCGTAGGAGCCGTCGCTCCATAACCACGCGCTGTCGGTCAGGTTCGGACCGAGCGGCGAGCCGGTGCCGTCCGACCCGTGGCAGCCGACGCAAGCCGCGCCGCCGACCTCGCCGTGGAATATGCGATTGCCGAGCGCGACCATTTCCTTCGTTGCGCCGGGGGGCACCGGCAGGATCGGCGCGGCGGCGCCGCTATCGGTCTTCGCGCCGACCGGCGGCTTGAATGCGAGCTTGCTGACAGGCCCTGCGGGCGAGGCCGCGCTCGGACACGGCGTGTAGTGAATCGGGCCGGCCGCGGCGGCGCCGCGGTAGACGATGCGATAGATGCGCCCGGTCACGTCGTCCGCGACGTAGAGCGCGCCGTCCGGGCCGAGCGCGAGGCCGGTCGGGCGGTGCAGGGCCTTGTCGGGCGCGCGCACGGGACCCGCGAAGCCATCGGCGAAAATTTCGCAGCGCCCGGAAGCGCGGTCGCCATCGAGATGCTGGTAGACGACCCAATAACCCTGCTGGTTATACGGCGCCCGGTTCCACGAGCCGTGAAACGCGATGAACACGCCGTTGTCGTAATGCGCCGGGAACTGCGCGTGCGCCGCGGACGCTTGCTGGTCGTAGAACACCATGTCGTCGGGCGCCCAATGCGCCGGGAACGCCGCGATCGGCGCGATCTTGTGCGCGCAGACGCCGACTTTCGCGCCGCCGTCGCCGCCGTATTCCGGCGCGAGCACGAGCTTGCCGCGGAACGGATCGAAATAACACTCGGGCCAGCCGTAGTCGCCGCCGGCCTTCAGCAGCAGCAATTCCTCCGCGGGCAGCGTCGCCTCCTGCGTGGGTGCGAAGTACTTCGGCCAGTTCGAATACAGCTGGTCGCGGCCGTGCTGCGTGACGAAGATGCGGTTGCCGCGCGCGTCGATCGCGATGCCTTCCGCGTTGCGGATGCCCGTCGCGTAGCGCGCCGCGGGCGTGAACGCCTGATCGGTCTTGTGCGCATCGAAGCGCCAGATGCCGCCGCGCGTCAGGAGTTCCGTGCAGGGCTTCGCGCCCGGCGAATTGCGCGTGCGGTTGTCGAGCTGGCAGGAGTTGGTCGCGGTGCCGACGTCGACGTACAGGGAGCCGTCGGTCGTGATCGCGAACGGGTGCATCGGATGGTCGCCGTGCAGCGGCAGGCCGGAGACGACCGTCTGCGGCGCATCCTTCGGCACGATCGCGCCGGGAGGCAGCGGATAGCGCACGATCAGGTCGTTGATTTCCGCGTAGATCGCGTTCTGGTACCAGAAGATGCCCGTACCGCCGTGGCCGCCCGCCTGGTAGGTCGCGCCGAACCGTTCGATCACGTCCGCCTTGCCGTCGCCCTTGGTGTCCTTGAGCGCGACCAGAAACCGCCCTGCGTGCGGTACGGCGTTGCCGTAATACTTGCCCGACCAGGTGTTGGCGTAGACGACACCGTCGGGCGCGACCGTCAGATGCCGCGCATGGCCGATGCCGTCGGCGAATACGGTCGCGCAAAATCCCGCCGGCAGGGTGAGCCCCGCGTCGTGCCCGGGCAGGCGGCGGTCGCCGCGGCCGCGCATGTGCCCGCGAGGACGACGACGGCGCACAATCGAACTCTGCAGGATCGGGTCAACAGCATCGCATACTCCCTGATGAACGGTGTCGCGAACGGACGGTGCCGCGCGTCGCGGAATTCTAGCAGGCACCGCCCGCGCGCGCGCTAATTCAAACGGGTCTTGCGCAGGAGTGCGCGCAATTCGCGCAAGGGCCGCGTGTTGATCACCTGCGCCGCGGTCAGCCAGCCGCGCCGCGCCTGCAGTGCGCCGCCCTCGAGATGGGCGAAGTCGTGAATGCCGTGAGCATCGCTCGCGATGCTGATCAGCGCGCCGTTGGCGGCGGCCTCGCGCACGAGCACGTCGTCGAGATCGAGGCGCGAGGGCTGGGCGTTGAGTTCGAGATAACAAGGCCGCTCGCTCGCGCGGCGGAAGATCTTCGACCAGTCGCAGTCGATGGCGGCGCGCTCCTCGATCAGTCGCGCGGTCGGGTGCGCGAGGACCGACACGTACGGATGGTCGAGCGCGCGCAGCAGCCGGCCCGTCTGCTTGCTCCGCGGCAACGCGAATTGTCCGTGCACCGCGGCGACCACGATGTCGAGCCGCTGCAGGACTTTGTCCGGCAGCGCGAGCGCGCCGTCCTCGAGGATGTCGACCTCGATCCCCTTGAGCACCTTGAGCCGGTGCTTGCCGGCGTTGAAGGCGTCGATTTCGTCGATCTGCCGGCCGACCGAGGCCGCATCGAGTCCGTGCACCGCGCCCAGATATTTCGAATGGTCGGTGATCGCCACGTACTCGAGCCCCGTGCGCAGCGCCGGCGTCCGCCATCTCCTCGAGCGAGGCCGTGCCGTCGGTTTTGGTCGTGTGCACGTGCAGGTCGCCGCGCAACTGCGCCCGCTGCACGAGCGTCGGCAGCCGTCCGGCGAGCGCGGCTTCGAACTCGCCGCGGTCCTCGCGCAATTCCGGCGGAATGTACGGCAGGCCGACGGCCGCGAGCACGGACCGTTCCGACTCGCCGGCGATGCGCTTGCGCCCGCGGAACACGCCGTACTCGTTGATCTTGAGGCCGCGGGAGTGCGCGATGCCGCGCAGCCGGATGTTGTGCGCCTTGCTGCCGGTGAAATAATACAGCGCCGCGCCGAAGCTCTCCTTGGGCACGACGCGCACGTCCACTTGCAGCCCGTTGCGCAATACGACCGAGGAGCGCGTCGGCCCGGACGCGAGCGTCGTCGCGGTTTCGTCGAACCTGCCGAGGGCGGCATCGACGCCGGCGCCGGGCGGCGCGCAGACGACGACGTCCAGGTCGCCGACCGTCTCGCGGCCGCGGCGGAAACTGCCGGCGACTTCGACGCGGGTGACGCCCGGCAGCGCCGCCAGATAGTCGCGCAGGCCGCGCGCGACGGGAGCGGCAACCGCCGCACGGACGCGCTTGCCGTGGCGCGCGAGCGCCGCGAGCGCCTGGCGCAGGCGCTCCTCGAGTTTCGGGCCGAAGCGCGGCACGTCGCGGACGCGATGCCGGTCGAGGGCGTCGCGCAGGCCGTCCAATCCGCGAACGTCGAGCGCCTGGTAGAGCGCGCGTGCACGCTGCGGCCCGATGCCAGGCAGCGACAGGAGTTCGCGCAAGCCCGCGGGCACCGATCGGCGCAGGGCTTCGAGCATGCGGCAGCGGCCCGTGGCCGCGAACTCGCGGATCTTCCCGGCGAGATCCTCGCCGATTCCCGGCAGCGAGTCGGGATCGAAGCCTTGCGCGATCTTGTCCGCGAGTTCCCCGGGCTGACCGCGCACGATGCGCGCGGCCTGCCGATAGGCGCGGATGCGGAACGGATTCTCGCCGCGCAGGGACAAGAGGTCGGCCATTTCGTCGAACGCGACCGCGATCTCTTCGTTGTGCATGGGCATTGCGCTTCCCTCGGGGTTTTGCCTAATCGACACGTTCAATCGCGCCAAAAACGCACAGGGATGGTCTACCTATTTCTACCCCTATGACGGCGGTTGAATTCACTGCAACCTGTGCGCAACGACGACCATCATACCGATGGAAGAACCGCGAAACCCGCGCCGGATGGGAAAGTGCGGCGAGAACAGCATCGTGCCGATCGACGTCTGCGGCAGGTCGTCGACCATCTGCCGCTCGGCATCGTCGTCGCCGATGCGTCCGGAATGATATTGCTCGCGAATCGCGGCCGGAGCGCGGTTGTTCGCCGCGTCGGTACGGGCGGCCGAGGGCCGCCGCTTCGCCCTGCTCGCGTCCGGGCGACCGGCCGCCGATGCCGGGCCGGGGATTCGACCGTACACACGGTGATCACGCCGACCGGGGAATTGTGCAAATTGCGGGTGACGCCGCTCGATCGGGACGCCGACGAGGACGCGGCCCGCGTCTTGTGCACGACGATGGATGACGAGGACACCTCGCGCACCGGCGTGCGCCTCGACGATCAGTTCCTGCGCGACATCATCGACCAGATGCCGAGCCTCGCGAACGACAACGGCGATTCCGCGCCGACGCACGCGTTCGGCGCGGCGCCGAACGGCGCGGCAAGGACCCCGGAGCGCGCGCGCATGTACGCGGCCGAGGTGCTCGAGCGGTGCCGCGAGGCGATCGTGGTCACCGACCCCGTACGCTGCGTCATTTTCGTCAATCCCGCGTTCACGGCGATGACCGGCTTCGAAGCCGAGGAGATCGTCGGACGATCCGCGGACCTGCTGCGCTCGGGTCGGTATGACGCGGAGTTCTACGACGCCGTCTGGTCCGAGGTCGACGACGTCGGCCATTGGCAAGGATGCCTGTCGAACCGCCGCAAGTCCGGCGAACTCTTCGATCAGTGGCTCTCGATCACCGCCGTGCGCAACGCCGCGGGCTCGATCGAGCGGTACATCACCGTCGCATCCGACTCACGAATCGCAGGAACGCTCCGGGGCGGCGAGTCCCCGCTGAACGGCAGCCCTGATCGCGCCGGCCATTCGCTCACCGTCGACGCATGCCGGCGCCGACCGGCGGCGGATCGAGGCCGGCTTGCGGCGCGCGCTCGACCGCGGCGAACTGCGCGTGCACTATCAGCCGCAAATCGACCTCACGAACGGCGCCCTCGTCGGCGCCGAGGCGCTGATACGCTGGATCGATCCCGATCGCGGCCTCGTCGGTCCCGACGAGTTCATTGCCGTCGCGGAGGATTGCGGCCTGATCCTGCCGATCGGCGCATGGGTCATCGCCGAGGTCTGTCGGCAGCAGGGCGTCTGGCGCGCCGCGGGCCTCGGCCTCGTGCCGATCGCCGTCAACGTATCCGCGCTCCAAATTCAACGCGGCGGCTTCGTCGCCGGGGTCATCGAGGCGCTCGACCGGCAGGGTGTGCCCGAATCCGCGCTGTCGCTCGAGATCACCGAGTCGGTCCTGTTGCGCAGTCCGGATGCGGTCGGCGAGTCCATGCGCCGCCTGGCGCAAGCGGGCATCCGGCTCGCGCTCGACGATTTCGGCACGGGCTTTTCGAGCCTCAATCACCTCAAGCAAATGCCCCTGCATCGGCTCAAGATCGACGCTTCGTTCGTCAAGGGCTTGCCGGACAATGCACGCGACGCGGCGATCGTGCGCGCCGTCCTGAGTCTCGCCCATCACCTCGGCATCGAAGTCGTCGCCGAGGGTGTCGAGTCGGCGCAACAGGCCGAATTTCTCGACGGCAGCGGGTGCCGCATAGCGCAGGGCTTTCTCTGGAGCAAGGCGGTGCCGGCCGCGGACTTCGCCGGCCGGCTCGCGCGCCTTCAGTCGTGATAGAACATCTGCGCGGGCTCGTCGGCGGCGGAAAGCAGGTCCGGGCCCGCGTGGCCGGGGAGCCGGTCGACGCGCGCATATTGACCCCGGAAGAACACGAGCGGGCGATGCGGCTCGATGCCGCGATGGATGTGCCGCACCTCGACCACGACGAGCCAGTGGTCGCCTGAATCGTGCACCCGGTGCTTCACGCCGACGACCGCCGCGAGTGAGCCTTCGAGCCGCGGCGTGCCGTCGACGTGCACGAAGCGGAACGGCGGCGGCGCGGCCTCCTTCCAGCCCCCCGCGAAATAGGTCGACAAGACTTCCTGATCGTCGCGCAGAAAGTTGATCGAGAACCGCTCGGCCGCGGCAATGTGCGCCGAGAACCGCGCCTTCTTCGCGGGGCAAAACAACACCATCATCGGATCGAGCGACAGCGAGGATACGGCGTTCGCGGTCATCGCGTGCACGTGACCGTCCACTTCGGTCGCGACGACCGCGACGCCCGTGGCGAACAGCCCCAGGGCGTCGCGAAACGCCCTGGAATCCGGTGTCGCGGCATTGGCATTCATCGCGCCATCTTACCGGGGAGCCGCTGCGAATGCCTCGTCTCGTCCCTGGCGCACGAATTCCCGCACCCGCTCGGCGTGTTCCTGGATCTGCCCCTGGTGTCCCGCGACCAGGGCCCCGGCCATGCGCACCGGATCGCCGAAGAAGAAGCGCTCGTACAGGACCTGGCGCGAACCGAACGCGGACATCGAGGCGTCCCAGGCGAGGCGGAACAAGGGAATGCGGTCGTACGCGTCGGCGCGCGCGGCCTGGTAATACCGTTTGATGTCCTCGGCGAGCGGGCCGCGAACGTCTTCCTCGAGCGGCATTGCGACGAGCCCCGAGGCGCCGATTTGCTGGATGATCTCGACCATCCGCGGATACAGCCGGGGGAACAGGTTGCGCGCCGCGTCGAGCGGATTCCAAGCCGGGCGCATCACGCCCCATTCGTCGAGTTGCGCGTCCGCCTCGGCCGCGCGCAGGAACGCCTTCATCGTCTCCATGTTCACCCAGAGCTCGGCGAGTTTCTCCTGGATGTGTTGAAATCCTTCGGCGGCGATCGCATCGACGAGCAGATGCGCGAGGCCGAGCAGGAACTCGGACTTGGCGATGTTCTTGACGACGACCTGGTGCGTCATGTGCACGACCGCGCCGGTGCGCGCGTACGCCTGGTTGCAGCGCTGGACATCGCGGTAGAGCATCACGTTCTCCCACGGTACGAACACGTCGTCGAAGATCACGACCGCGTCCATTTCCTCGAACCGCGATCCCAAGGGGTGGGCGTAATGCGAACGGCCGTAGTCGACGCTCTCGCGGCAGATGAAGCGCAGCCCCGGGGTGTCGTTCGGGATCGAGAAGCCGAACGCATACGGCGCGTCCTCCTCCGGGTTCTTCAAGCAGCGTCGACGGGAACACCATGATCTCGTCGGAGATCGGCAGCGTCGCGAGCATGCGGCAGCCGCGGATCACGATTCCCGCGTCCGTCTCCTCCTTGACGCGCGCCGCGAGGAACGGATCCGCCTGGCGCGCGCTGTTGACGGCGCGGTTCGCCTGCGGCGGGATCAGCGTGTGCGTCAGGCACAAATCGTTCTCCCGCAGATACTCGTGATAGCGGATCGCGTTCGCCGCGAAGCGGGGATCCGCCTCGCCGAGGTAGGGCGCGCCCGCGGCGTAGCCGGACATCGCGCGGTTGATGTAGTCGGGCACGCGCCCCATCATGCCGTGCGTGTAGTCTTCCCACACCTTCATCGCGGCCGAGATGCTGCGCAGCTCCTCCCCGGTCCTCGGCAGCATGAACGAGCGGGCGACCTTGCGGCCGCTGGTCGGCGAATCGAACAGCGTCGTGTCCGCCTTCTCCCACTGCAGGTCGTAGAGCCGCGCGAGCGTGTCGACGCCGCCGCGCAGCGCCGGATGCGTCGTGACGTCGCGCACGGGCTCGCCGCGGTACCAGATCGAGGGCGGTCGGTCGCGCAGCCGCGCGAGCACTTGCGCGCCGCGGCGGGCGCCGGCGGACGGCTGCTTCTCGGTGTCGGACGCGGATCGGCTCATGAGGAATACTCCCGGTTGCAATGGCCGTGATTTGTCGACGCTTCGCGTGTAGTTCACTATAATGCAAGACGTTGCACAGTATGTAAATCATGGGAACTCCATGCCGCGGTCCCGGCCTCGCGTTCAACAAGGAATACAATCGATCGAGGTCGGCAATCGCGTGCTCGCCGCGATGGCGCAGGGCTCCGCGCCCGCCATGCTGAAGGACATCGCAAGCGCGGCGCGCATGACGGCGTCCAAGGCGCATCGCTACCTCGTGAGCTACGCGCGCGTCGGCCTGGTCGCGCAGGACGCGGAGACGGGGCGCTACGACTTCGGGCCGATGGCGCTCAAAGTGGGGCTCGCGGCCCTCGGCCGCATCGACGCCGTCGCATACGCGATGCCGGTCCTGCGGGATCTCGCGGCCGCGACGGGCGAGACCGTGGCGCTCGCGGTATGGGCGAACCACGGCGCCACCATGGTGCGCTGGATGGGCGCCGATGCGCCGGTCGCGGCCACCTTGCGCGTCGGTTCGGTCATGCCGCTCACACGGTCGGCGACCGGCCTGGTGTTCGCCGCGTGGCAGCCTGAGCGTCGCTGGGCCGCGCTCGCCCGGGAGGAGCTTGCATACAACCGGCGCTACGCGCTGCAGCCGCGGACCATGGCGCGGTTGCGCCGCGAACTCGATTCGATCCGGGCGCGAGGATTGGCCGCGACGGACGCGTTCATCCCCGGCGTGAGCGGCATGGCGGCACCGGTGTTCGATCACGACGAATCCTTGGCGGCGGCGCTGGTCGCGCTGGGCTACAGTGCGGGGTTCAAGGCGGCGGGTAAGTCGGTCGCGGCGGCTCTGCTCGCGCACGCATCGAGGCTCTCGGCGCGGTTGGGCAGCGGCGCGTCGACAACGGCGGAGAGAATTGCATGAACGATATGAGCGGGCGTGCGGGGACGGGACATCGCGATCCGGACGGGTCGTCGATGCGGCCGGCCGCGGCGCGTATGACCGGCGGCGAAGCGATCGTGGAATCGTTGATCGCGCATGGAGGTCGACACGGTGTTCGGCATTCCCGGCGTGCAAACCTACGGGCTGTTCGACGCGCTGTACAACGCGCGCTCGCGCATCCGCATGGTTTATCCGCGCCACGAACAGGCGACCGGTTTCATGGCGTTCGGCTTCGCGCGCACGACCGGGCGTCCGGGCGTCTTCACCGTGGTTCCGGGCCCCGGTGTGCTGAATACCGGCGCGGCGATCTGCACGGCATACGGTGCGAGTACGCCGACCCTGTGCCTGACCGGGCAGGTGCCATCCGATTATCTAGGCTTGGGCATGGGCCACTTGCACGAATTGCCCGACCAATTGGCGACGCTTCGCAGCCTGACCAAATGGGCGGCGCGCATCGACCATCCTGCGCAGGCGCCGTCGATCATCGCCGAGGCGTTCCGGCAGATGCGGGAAGGGCGTCCGCGGCCCGTCGCCGTCGAAATGCCGTGGGACGTGTTCACCGCGTCGGTGCCGGTCGCCGCGGCGTCGCCGGCGGCGGCGTACGCCGAGATCGAGCCGGACCCGGCGCAGATCGAGGCCGCGGCGCAGTGTCTCGCCGGCGCGCGGCACCCGATGATCATGGTCGGCAGCGGCGCGCAGCACGCGAGCGCGGAGGTCGGCGAGCTCGCGGCGCTGCTGCAGGCGCCGGTCGTGAGCTTGCGCGGCGGGCGCGGCATCGTCCCGGACGATCATCACCTCGGCTTCACCTGCGCCGCCGGCTTCAAGCGCTGGGCGGAAACGGACGTCCTCGTCGGCATCGGCACGAGGCTCGAGCTGGCCTGGTTCCGCTGGCCGCGCCTGCCGCGCGATTTGAAGATCATTCTCATCGACATCGACCCTGCGCAACTGCCGAAGCTGCGGCCGTCGATCGGCATCGTCGGTGATGCCCGCCGCGCGGCGCGCGAACTCGCCGAGCGGGTCCTGCGAACCGGGCCGAAGCGGGATTCGCGGCGCGCGGAATTCGAAGCGTTGAAGGCCGGCGTGCGGCGCGAGATCGAGGTCGTGCAGCCGCATTTGGCCTACCTCGACGCAATGCGCGCGGTCTTGCCGCGCGATGGCTTCTTCGTCGAAGAGGTCTGCCAGAGCGGATTCACGTCCTTGTTCGGCTTCCCGGTCTACGAGCCGCGCACGTTCGTATCCTGCGGCCACCAAGGAACGCTGGGCTTCGGCTACTCGACCGCGCTCGGCGTCAAGATCGCGAATCCCTCGAAGCCGGTGCTGTCGATCTCGGGCGACGGCGGGTTTCTGTTCGGCGTTCAGGAATTGGCGACCGCCGTGCAACACCGCATCGCGGTCGTCGGCGTCGTGTTCAACAACGGCAGCTTCGGCAACGTGCAGCGCGACCAGGAAAGGAGTTTCGACGGCCGGGTCATCGGCTCGGAATTGCGCAATCCCGACTTCGTCCGCCTCGCCGAGAGCTTCGGCATGGCGGGCTATCGCGTCGGGTCGCCCGCCGCGCTGCAGGCGGCGCTCGCGAAGGCCTTTGCGGCCGATGCGCCGGCCTTGATCGAGGTTCCCATCGACCGCGCACGCGAGGCGTCGCCATGGCCGTTCCTGATGCCGCAGGTCAGCTGAGGCCGCAGGTCAGCCGAGCGAGACGACCAGCTTCGCCGAGTGGCTGCGCCAGTTGATCGGGATGATGAACGAACGCGTTCCGGGCTTCGGCGCGATCGCCTGCGGCTCGCCCGACAGCACGCTCGGCACCGAGATCACGAAGTCGCCGCCGAAGTCGCGGCGCGCATTGCCGGAGATCGTGTTCGCGACCTCGCCGACGAGGTCGCGCATCGTATCGTGGCCGAAATCGCTTTCCTGCATCTTCATCAACATGACGGCGAGCATGGCCTTCGGCGCGGTGAAATACACGACGCCCTCGCGTTTGCCCGTAACGTTGATCAAGCCGGTGTATTCGTGCAGCTGCAGCGGGCCGTCGAGCAGATAGGGTGAGCCGATCGACGCCGGCTGTTGCGCCGCGACCTCGAAGAAGTTCGTCGTTCCTTCGACGAAAGTCTTTAATTCGTGTTCATAGAGCATGAGTCGTCCCGTCCTCGTGACCGCTTCAGCGCATCAGTTCCGCGATGGCTTCGTTCAGCTGGCGGTCGGTGAACGGTTTGTTGAGAAATCCGTTCGCGCCTCTTTCCATCGCTTCCACGGCCGTCGCCTTGTCCGCGAGCGCCGAGATCACGAGTATCCGCACTTCGGGCTTGAGGGCGACCATGCGGCCGATGCACTCGATGCCGTCCATCCGCGGCATGGTCAGGTCCATCGTGACGACGTCCGGATCGGTCCTGCCGAATATCTCCAGCGCGTCGATGCCGTTGCCGGCGGCGCCGACGAGTTCGAGGCCGTCGAACTGTTGCGAGCGCTCGATGCGCCGGCGCACGATGTTCGAATCGTCGACGATCAGCAGCTTGATCGGGCGCCTGCCCGTTGCCGGCGCGCATCACGCGACGGCGCTGCCGGCGGCGCCGGACGCCGGAAGGGCGATCTTGAATCGCGTGAACCTGCCCGGCTGCGTGCTCACGCCGATCTTGCCGCCGAGCGCGTAGACGTTGCGCGCGACGACGTCCATGCCGACGCCGCGGCCGGCGTCCATCGAAACGCCGTCCTGGGTCGAGAATCCCGGGCGGAATATGAGCGCCATGGCCGCGCGCGCGTCCATCGCGGCCGCTTCGGCTGCGGTGATCAGCTTCTTGCGCACCGCGGCTTCCTTGATCGCGTCGGGCGCGATGCCGGCGCCGTCGTCCTCGAACGTGAGTTCATAGCCGTCGCGCACCTTGCGGAAGTCCGCGTTCACGACACCCGCATGCCTGCTTCGTGCGTGCGCGCCGCACCTCGGGCGTCTCGATGCCGTGCACGGCCGCGTTGCGCAGCATCTGGATCAGGCAGTCCTTGACGGTCTTCGCGTAGCGCGGCGGCACGTCGGCGAGACCTTCCGCGTTCAGCGTGAACTGCTTGGCATGATCCCGCGCGAGCTGGGAGGCCAGGCGCCTGCAGCGTGGGCGAGAACGCGTCGGCGGGCTTCTCCGCGGCCGGCTCCTTGATCAAGGTCAGGCGCGAGGCCATCTCGCGCACGCCGCGCAGGTGCGCCATCAGTTCGTCGAGCTTCAACACGACCGGCAGGAAGTCGTTTCCGGACAGTTCGCGTTTCTTTCCGCACTCGCCGACCATGTCCTCGAGCGCGTGCACGCGCTCGGCGATGCTCGTCAGGTCGAGCGCGGCCGCTTCGCCCTTGAGCGAATGCAGTTCGCGCAGCAGACCGCCGAGCTTCTTGCGGAACTGCGCGTCGGTGCGCGCCGGCTCCTTGAGTATCGAATTGACGAGGCTCAGGCTGACCTCGGCGGTGTCGAGGAAGGATATCAGCTGCAGCGGGTCCGTCCGCATCATGCCGATCATCATGTCGAGCTGTGCATTCGCATTCGCATGCGACTCCTGCAGCTCGCGCGACAGCAGCACGCTCGATGTGATGTCGCCGACCGAGACGAGCACGTGCTTGACTCCCTGCGGTCCCATGACGCGGTGGAAGTCGAACTGCAGGTAGCGGGTCTCGCTTGCCGCCGCGTTCGCCGTCCGCCGTGATTTCGAGCTGTGCGAGCGGATTGATGCTCTTCATCAGGTTTTCGTGCGCGCGGTCGCCCCACAGCAGATTGATGTACTTGACGGCCGTCGCGAGCGTCGCCGCCGGCACGAGCCCGGCGAGCAGATCGTGGAATGCGAGACCGGCGAAATCGCTGCGGTTGAACATGCGCGCGAGCGCATCCGACCACACGGAGCCGATGCGGTTGTCGGCGTCGAGTAGAAAGAATCCCTCGCGCACCGTCTTCAGGATGTCCCGCGTCTGGTCCTGGGCATCGCGCGCCGCGCGTTGGTGCCGCGCGCGCGTGATTTGCAGGTACGCGGCGGCCGCGGCCAGGCCGAGGGCGGCGAGCACGCCGGCGAGCAGCAGCGTGCGCAGGCGCGCGGCGGCGTCCGACGCGGAACGCTGCAGGCGGCCGGCGAGGGCGTCGAGCTTCGCCTGCAGCGTCTTGGCATGGTCGGCGGCGAATCGTTGCGCGCGCTTGACCCCGGCGTAATGCGCGCGGCCCGCGCGCGACAGCGTGCTGCCCGCGGTGTCGGAGTCCAGGTACGGCTGGCCCGTGAACGCCACCACGGGTTCGAGCGCCGGGTCGAATTGCCGCCACAGCTGCAGCGCCTGGTCGAGTTCGGGCGCATCGACGCCGTCCACGGCCTTGAGTTGCCGCAACTGCCCGTCGAAGCGCCGCACCGAGCCCTGCAAGTCCGCGAGCGCGCGGCCCGCGTAGGCGCGCACCTCGAGCCGGTCGCGCAACGCATCGAGTTCGCGGCGCGATTTCCTCGGGGTACGTTTGCAGTGCGCTCGCCGTTTGCAGGGCGGCGATGTCGGTGCGCATCTCGGTCGCGAGCCTGAATCCCAAGAACAGGACGGCGCCCAGCAACAGCGTGAGCGCCGTGCCGCTGCCGACGGTGACGAGATGGCGGCGGCGTTCTGTTCCGGCAAGGGTCATGCGAAGGTCTCCCGTATCAGTTCGGCGGTTTGAAGCGGACGAGTATGTCGGCGGGGACCGCGACGGCCTTGCCGTCGACGACAACCGGCGCATAGCGCCATTGCCTGACGGCATCGATCGCGGCGCGCTCGAACATTCCCGGAGGCGTCGCCTTGACTACGCCGACGTCGCGCGTATGGCCGCGTGCGTCGACCGTGAACTGGACGATCACGGTGCCGCCGATGCGCCGCTCGAGCGCCCGGTCGGGGTAGATCGGCTGCACCGCGCGCACGAGCTTCAGCCGCGCCGCGAGCGAGGACGGCGGCGCGGACGCGCCGCCGGCGGGCTTGGGCGCCGCCTTCTGCTGCCGGACGGCGAGGATCTCCTGCGGATCCGCGCCGAAGACCTTGGCCGCGGCGAGATCGTCGTCCGCGGACTTGCCGGCGGACACCGCGGCGCGCGCCCGCGCGATCAGCTTCTCGGCGAGGTCATGGCTCATCGAGGCAAGGCCGGGGTAGCCGGCGTCGCTCGCGCGAATGGCGCCGAGATAGTACGCGGCGCTGTCCTTGGCGGGATCCGTGAGGCTGCCGTCGCGCATGCGTTGCCTCGCGAGTTGCGCGAGGCGATCGGCGTCCGCTTGCGCGGCCTTGCTGCGCGCGCCGGCCAGGTCGCGCTGGAACGCCGTCATATTCGGCCGCCGTGCTGCCGGCGCGCCGCGCCTCGGCGATCCAACGGTCCTCGCCGGCCTTGTCGTTCGCCAACGCGGCGTCGCGCGCCTTGTGCAGGCAGGCGGCGGCGAAATCGTGCAATGCGCGCGCAGTCGCGGCATTCGCGGGAGCGGATTTTTGCAGTTGCTCGACGTACGCCTTCGCGCTGTCGTCGCCGTCGACCAGCTTGCCGCCGCGGATGCGGTCCTCGACCAAGCCGGCAAGCCGCTGCGCCTCGGCGTCGGCCTGACGCCGCGCGAGGTCCGCGCGCTGCCGCGCCGCTGACCGCGGCCGCGAGTTGTTGCGAGTAGGCGGCGAGGCGGTCGTCGGTCGGAACGGCGGCCTTGATTTGCGCGAGCGCCAGTGCGGCCTCGTTCACGTGAGCGCCGGTCAGTGGCCTCCTCGAAGCGATCGCCGAGCACGCCGGCGACGCGCTGCAGTCCGTCCTTGGCTTCGCCGCTCGCAGGATCGGCGGCGGCCGCGGAACGGTAATACAGGAGTGCATTGTCGCCGACCGGGTCCGTGTAATGCCGTGCGCGCATGGCGGCGCGCGCCTTTTCCAGCAGGTCGTCGACCTTGCCGTCGACGATCGACAGGTCGACGCCCGGGCCGGGGGCCGCGGCCGGCGCCGGCAACGCCGCGCGCGCAGGCGCAGGCGCGGGGGTGAGGCGCCGTCGCGGTTCGCGGCGACCATCCAATAGGTGCCGGCCGCGACCGCGACGAGCACGGCGGCGGCCGCCGCCGCCAACCGCGGCCCGCGGCGTGCGCCGTGCGGCGCGAGCGGCGCGACGAGGGCATCGCCGCCGGCGGCGGTCGAACGGTCGGCGTCCTTGCTCGCCGCCGATTCCGTGAGCGCTCGTTCGAGAAGGGCATGCGCGCCGCGCGCATCGATCGGCGTCGGCAGCAGCGCGAACACCGCGAGTCCCCGCAGCGCCGCGGCGATCGCGGCCTGCGCGGCTTCCGGCGCGAACACGAGCACGACGACGTGCGGCGCGCGAGTCGCGGCGGCTTTGACCGCCGCAAACGCCGTATTCGCGTCGCGCGCATCGACGACGAGCAGTTGCGCGCGCCGCTTGCCGGCGAGACCTTCGATCGCGGCCTCGATCGAATCGACGGGCCGCAGCGCCGCGAGGCCGCCGAGCGCCTGCGCCAATTCGAGCAGGAAATCGTCCGAGTCCGTGAGCGCCGTGATGTCGGCGTTGGGCTGTGCGCCGGCACCATGGCCGGGGGGGGTGAGCGCTGCGGCTTCCGCTTCCTGCGTTTTACCCGCGGGCGAGGCTGAATTGGCCACTTGCATGCGCTCCCAAAAAGACGGAAATCCCCGCTTCGGGAGCATAGTCGGCGCTCGCGGCCTTGCCATGCGGCAGTTCACACTCCGGCGTCATCGGCCGGGGTTGCGCCCGGTTCCGGGCCGGCCGCGGGCCGCGATGCGACTTAAGGCGCCGCGCGGACGATGACAGGCACGACCAGGCCGGGGATCGGTTCGGGCGGCAGGATTCAGACGCGTTCGAGCACGAGCGCGATCCCCTGGCCCACGCCGATGCACATCGTGCACAGCGCATAGCGCCCGCCGGTGCGCGCCAATTGATAGGTCGCGGTCGTCGCGAGCCGCGCGCCGCTCATGCCGAGCGGGTGTCCGAGCGCGATCGCGCCGCCGTTCGGATTGACGTGCTCGGCATCGTCGGCGATCCCGAGCATCCTCTGCACGGCGAGCGCCTGCGCCGCGAACGCCTCGTTGAGTTCGATCACGTCCATCCGGCCGATGTCGAGCCCGAGGCGCGCGAGGAGCTTTTGGCTCGCGGGCGCGGGGCCTATGCCCATGATGCGCGGCTCGACGCCGGCGGCGGCGGCGCCGAGGATGCGCGCGCGCGGCTCGAGGCCATAACGCCGCGCGGCGGCTTCGCCGGCGACGATCAACGCGCAGGCGCCGTCGTTGACGCCCGAGGCGTTGCCGGCCGTCACCGTGCCCTGCACGCGAAACGGCGTGCCCAATTTCGCGAGCGCCTCGAGCGAAGTCTCGCGCGGATGTTCGTCGCGGTCGACGACGACCGGCGCGCCCTTGCGCACGGGGATGGTCACCGGCGTGGATTCCGCCGCGAAGATCCCTTGCGCTTGCGCGCGCAGCGCGCGCATCTGGCTGCGCAGCGCGAACCCATCCTGGTCCGTGCGCGAGATCTTGAATTCGGCGGCGACATTTTCCGCGGTTTCCGGCATCGAGTCGATGCCGTATTGCTGCTTCATCAGCGGATTGACGAAGCGCCAGCCGATCGTCGTATCGAATATCTGTGCGTCGCGGCTGAACGCGGTCTCGGCCTTCGGGATCACGAGCGGCGCGCGACTCATGCTCTCGACGCCGCCGGCGATCACGATATCCGCATCCCCGGTGCGGATTTGCCGCGCCGCGCCGGCGAGGGCGTCGAGTCCGGAGCCGCACAAACGATTGATCGTGGCGCCGGGCACCTGCGCCGGCAGGCCGGCGAGCAGCAGGGCCATGCGCGCGACATTGCGGTTGTCCTCGCCGGCCTGGTTCGCGCAGCCGAAAACGACGTCGTCGATTGCGCCCGCGTCGAGGCGGGGATTGCGCGCGAGCAAGGCCTTGATCGGCACCGCCGCGAGGTCGTCGGCGCGGATCGCGGACAGCGCTCCGCCGTAGCGCCCGATGGGCGTGCGGATCGCGTCGCAGATGTAGGCTTCGGCCATGGGTCTCCCTCCTGCGCGCCACGATACCTGACGGACGTCGGACGGGCGAGTTGGAGTACGGCCGCGGAATCGTTATGCTCGACGGCTCGCGCCGAGTCGAGGCGCTCTCGAGGCTAGCCATGAAATTCGCGGAATTTTCCGACGGCCAGGTCATCGAAGCGGGTCCCTACGCTCGTCAGCGAGACCGAGATACTGCAATTCGCGCGGGCCTACGACCCACAATGGATTCATACGGACGCCGACAGGGCGGCTCGCGGCCGTTTCGGCGGATTGATCGCGAGCGGCTGGCATACCTGCTCGATCGCGATGCGTCTCATGGTCGACTCGGTCTTGCGGGACTCCGACTGCTTCGCGTCGCCCGGCGTGCAGCGGATCGAATGGACGCATCCGGTGCGGCCGGGGGATGCGCTGCGCCTGCGCACGACGGTGCTCGAGGCGCGTCGATCGCGCGCGAACGCGACGCTCGGCGTCGTGCGTTCGCGTTGGCAGATGCGAAACGCCGACGACGTCGACGTAATGAACGTGGAAGCCACGAGCCTGTTCGATCTGCATGTGACCGCCGGCGACGCACGAGAGGTCCAGTTCAAATGCCGATTACCTATGCCGTGGAGCCCGCGCTCTCGCCCGAAGAGTTTTGCGCCGTGCTGGTCGCGTCCACCTTGGGGGAACGGCGTCCGATCGACGATCGATCGCGCCTCGAGAAGATGTTGCGCGGCGCCGACGTCGTCGCGACCGCGCGCGACGACGGCCGTCTGGTCGGCGTGTCGCGCGCGATCACGGATTTTTCCTATTGCTGCTACCTGTCGGACCTCGCGGTGGACGTCGCATACCAACACCGGGGCATCGGCAAGCGGCTCATCGAGGAGACGCGCCGAGCCGCCGGCGAGCGGGCGATGCTCATCCTGATCGCGGCGCCGGCCGCCGAGGGCTATTACCCGAAGATCGGCATGCAGCACATGAAGAGCTGTTGGGTCATTCCGCGCGCGAAGTAGCCGCGCGCTGCAAGTAGCGTTCACTGCCCGCGAGACTGCGCAGCTCGCGGTAGTCCTTTTCCGGAATTTCGACGCCGAACTCGCGGTGCACGGCGATCGCGAAATTCAGCCGGTCCATCGAGTCGAAATCGAATTGTTCGCTGAAATCCGCTTCCGGCGCGACGCCCGCGGGATCCACGTCCGGCGCGATGTCGGTGAGAATCTTCAACAGGCGGGCGCGCAACGTCGGGCGTATTCATAGCTTCTCCGGCGTCTGCAGCAGGTCCCTGACGCGCCCGAGGAAGCGCGCGCCCGCGCGGCCGTCGGTCACGCGGTGATCGGCGGCGAGCGACAAGGTGAGGAGCGGGCGCACCGCGATCCGCCCGTCGACGACCCAGGGACGCTCGCTGATCGCACCCGCGCCGACGATCGCGACTTGCGGCGGATAAATGATCGGCGTCACGGCGTCGACCGATTGGTCGCCGAGGCTCGTGACGGTGAGCGTGCCGGCCGAGAGCTCGGAACTGCGCAAGCGGCCGCTGCGCGCGCGATTGACCAGATCGCCGAGCGCCTGCATGAGGACCGGCGCGGATTTCGCGTGCGCATCGACAATCGCGGGCGCGATGAGTCCGCCGCCGCGCAGCGCAATGGCGACGCCGAGGTGGACCGCCGCGCTCGGGCGGAATTCGTTCTGCGCGAAGTAGCCGTTGAACCCCGCGACCTCGGTCGCGGCGACGATCACGGCGCGCAGCAGCGGCACGACCGGGAGCATGCGTTCGGTGACCGGCACGGAGGCGTTGTGCTCGTCGAGCCAGGCACGCGCGGCGGCGTAGTCCACGTCGACCGACAGATAGTAATGCGGGATCTCCCGCTTGGAGCGCGCCATCGCGGCCGCGATCACCGAGCGGAGGTCCCGGGCCGCCGGCGGGGCGGCGGCCGGCGAGGGTGGGGCGGCGGCGCGCCCGGCCGGCTCGCGCGCGCCGCCCGCTCGACGTCCTCCAGCGTGACGACGCCGCCGGGACCCCGAGCCCGCGACCGATTCCGCCGCGACATGAAGCTGCGCCGCGCGTGCGCGCGCCGCCGGCGAGATCTTGGCGCGGGCCGGCGGGGCGGGCGTGGGCGCGGCGGCGGGCGCGGCCGGCCGTGCCGGGCTCGCCTGCGAGCAGCGCGATGGCATCGCCGACCCGCATGCGCGCACCCGGCGCCGCGATCAGCTTCTCGATCGTGCCGCCGTCGAAGATCTCGAGGTCGATCGCCCCTTTGTCGGTCTCGACGACGGCGACGACATCGCCGCGCTTCGACCACGTCGCCGGGCGCGACCCGCCATTCGACGAGCGTCGCGCTCTCCATGTCGGCGCCCAACGAGGGCAGGCGAAACTCCAGGCTCATTTGCCGAGCATCGCGCGCACCGCGGCGACGACGGTCTCGGGCTGAGGCAGCGCGGCGTCCTCGAGATGCTTGGGGTAGGGGATCGGTACCTCGGCGGTGCAGATCCGTCCGATCGGCGCATCCAGATCGTAGAAGGATTGTTCGGCGATGCGCGCGGCGATCTCCGCCGACAGGCCGCCGCTGCGCCAGCCTTCGTCGACGATCACGACGCGGTGGGTCTTGCGCACGGACGCGAGGATCGTCGCGTCGTCCAGCGGTCTCAGGCTGCGCAGGTCCAGGACCTCGGCCTCGATGCCGAGCGGCGCGAGCGTCGCCGCGGCGGCCAGGCATTTGTGCAGGCTGCCGCCGTACGTCACGAGCGTGACGTCGCGGCCGATGCGCCGCACGGCCGCGCGGTCGAGATCCGCGCGCGGCCAGTCCTCGGACAGCGCGCCTTCCATGTTGTAGCAGGGCGACATGCTCGAAGATCAGCACGGGATCCGGGCAGCGCAGCGCGGGGGCGAGCATGCCGCGCGCATCCTCGAGCGTCGCCGGCGCGAGAATGCGGATCCCCGGGATGTGCGCATACCAGCCTTCGAAGCTGTGCGAATGCTGGGCCGCGAGCTGGCGGCCGGCGCCGGTCGCCATGCGAATCACGACCGGCACGGGACACTGGCCGCCGGACATGTGGCACAGCGTCGCCGCGTTGTTCACGATCTGATCGAGCGCGAGAAGGCTGAAATTGCAGGTCATGATCTCGACGATCGGCCGCATGCCGCCGATCGCGGCGCCTATGCCCGCGCCGACGAACGCGGATTCGGACAGCGGCGTATCGCGGATGCGCTGCTCGCCGAATTCCTCGAGCAGCCCCCTGCTCACCGCATAGCTGCCGCCGTAGCGGCCGACATCCTCGCCCATGAGGAACACGCGCGGATCGGCGCGCAGGGCGTCGCGCAAGGCCTCGCGGACGGCGTCGCGATAGGTCGTCGAGGCAGGCGTCGGCGGATTCGCGCTCACGGCGCGCCGCCCTCGGCGTAGACGAACCGCAGCAGTTGATCGACCGGCTCCCAGTCGGCGGCCTGCGCGAACGCGACCGCGGCATCGACTTCGCGTTCGGCCTCGCGCTCCAGGCGCAAATAGTCGTCCTCGTTCATCAAGCCGTTGCCTTTGAACTTTTGCGTGAAGCTGATCAGCGGGCCGCGCTGCCGCCAGGCCTCCACTTCCGCCTTGGAGCGATAGAGCTGGGAGTCGAACATCGAGTGCGCGCGAAGGCGATAGGTCTTGAGTTCGAGGAACACGGGGCCCGCGCCTGCGCGAATCCTCGACACCGCGCCGCGCGCAGCATCCTCGACCGCGAAGACATCCATGCCGTCGACCGCGACCGAGGGGATGCGGTAGCTCTCGGCCTTGGCGTGGATGTCGGTCTCGGACTCGGAGCGCTCGAGCGCGGTGCCCATCGCGTAGAGGTTGTTCTCGCACAAGAACAGCACCGGCAGCTTCCACAGCGCGGCGAGGTTCAAGGATTCGTGGAACTCCCCCTCGGCGGCCGCGCCTTCGCCGAAGAAGCAGGCGGCGAGCGCGCGGGTGCCGCGCATCTTCTCCGCGAGCGCGAGGCCGACCGCGAGCGGAATGCCGCCGCCGACGATCGCGTTGCCGCCGTAGAAGCGCCTTGCCGCGTCGAAGATGTGCATCGAGCCGCCGCGCCCGCGGCTCGAGCCCGCGATCTTGCCGAACAACTCCGCCATCAGCGCGTTCATCGGCACGCCGCGCGCGATCGCGTGTCCGTGGTCCCGGTAGGTCGAGACGACGGCATCGCCGGGTTCGAGCGCCTGCATGACGCCGACGCCGACCGCTTCCTCGCCGTTGTACAGATGCAGGAAGCCGCGGATGAAGCCCTTGCCGTAGAGTTCGGCGCAGCGGTCCTCGAACGCGCGAATGCGCAGCATCTCCCCGAGACGCCGCAATACGCTCTCGCGGTCGAATGCCTGCGCCGGCGGCGCTCACGACGCGCCCTCGAGCGTCGACAAGTCGCCTTCGGGACTGCCGAGTTCGCGCGCCTTGAGAAGCCGCCGCATGATCTTGCCGCTGCGCGTGCGCGGCAGGCTGTCGATGAATGCGATTTCCCGCGGGGCGACCGCCGCGCCGAGGAGCTTGCGCGCGTGCCCGAGCAATTGCTTGTTGAGCGCGCCGTCGGCGGCGAACCCGGGCTTCAACTCGACGAACGCCTTCACGGCCTCGCCCATGATCGGGTCCGGCACGCCGATGACGCCTGCCTGTGCGACCGCCGGATGCGACAGCAGCGCGGACTCGACTTCGAACGGACTGATCAAATGTCCGGAGCTCTTGATCACGTCATCCGAGCGGCCGACGAACCAGTAGTAGCCGTCGGCGTCGCACTTGGCGAGATCGCCGGACAGATACCAATCGCCGGCGAAGCAGCGGCGATAGCGTTCGTCGTCGTTCAGGTAGCCGCGGAACATCGACGGCCAGCCGCTGCGCAGCGCGAGCTCGCCGACCTGATCCGGCTGGTCGATGCGCTTCACGCCGCCGTTCTTCTCGCGCGCCACGATCGCCGCATCGATGCCGGGGATGGGTCTTCCCATCGAGCCCGGGCGGATGTCCATCGCCGCATAATTGGCGATCATGATGCCGCCGGTTTCGGTTTGCCACCAGTTGTCGTGGAACGGCAGACCGAAGGCCTCGAGCCCCCAGAGGACGCCTTCGGGATTCAGGGGCTCGCCGACGCTCGCGAGGAACCGGAGCGCCGGATAGCGCCGCGCGCGCACGGGTTCGATGCCCGCCTTCATCAACAGGCGAATCGCCGTCGGCGCGGTATACCAGACGGAAATCGATTGCTCGGCGAGAATCGCGTACCAGCGCTCGACGTCGAACTCCTCGCAATCGACGATCGTCGTCACCCCGCAGACCAGCGGCGCGATGATGCCGTAGGAGACGCCGGTGACCCAGCCGGGATCGGCCGTGCACCAGTACACGTCACCGTCATGCAGGTCGAGCGCCGAGCGCGCGGTGGCCTCGTGCACGACCACGGCGCTATGACTGTGCAATACGCCCTTGGGCTTGCCGGTCGTGCCGCTCGTGAAATGCAGCAGCGCGAGGTCCGAGGGCGCGGTCGGAACGGTCGCGAAGCCGTCGGGGGCCTGTGCCGCGAGCGCCGCGAAGTCGTGGGTGTTCGTCGGCAGCTCGCCGCTGCCCGTGCGGACGACCAGCACATGGTCGAGCACGGGCAGGTTCGCGCGGATCGGCTCGACCTTGCGCCGGTAGAGCGCGTCGGTCGTCACGAGGAGACGCGCGCCGCTCAACGCGAGCCGCGTCGCGACGGGCTCGGGGCCGAACGCGGAGAACAGCGGCAGATAGACGGCGCCGACTTTGAGTGCGCCCAAGGCGGCGACGTAGAGTTCGGGAATCCTGCCCGCGAGGGTTGCGACCCGGTCGCCGCGGCCGATGCCGAGCCGCGTCAGGACCTGGGCAAAGCGGTCGGCCGCCGCTTGCAGTTCTCGATAGCTGTAATCGCGGGGCGGCGCGTCGCGCGCCAGGAAGCGCAGCGCACAACGCGTCGCGAGCGGTCCGTGCGCGTGGCGATCGAGCGCCAAGTAGGCGATGTTGAACCCACCGTCGGGCATGCGCGCAAGAGCGCGCGCGGCCGCGTCCCAGGAGAATCCGGCACGCGCCGAAGCATAGTCGCGCAGATGCGGTGCAACGCGGTGCTGCTGCGCGGATTTCTCGACGGCCGGCCAGCGCATGGTGGACCCGAGCTTACCGTTTTCCGCGCAGGATCTGCTTGGGATTACGCGTAGCGTCCCTAGGCCAATTCCGTATTCAAATGCGGCGCCTCCGCTACGGACAATGGAGCCCGACGAGGGCAAGGAGACCGGGCCGCACCATGGCGCACAAGCAGGTCCTGTTTCGTTCCGCCGCGCGCGAAAAGATTCTGCGCGGCGCCGCGCAGCTCGCGGATGCCGTGCGGATCACGCTGGGGCCCAAGTCCAAGTCGGTTCTGATCCAGAAGCAGTGGGGTGCGCCGCTCGTGTGCAACGACGGCGTCACCATCGCGAAGGAATTGAGTCTCGAGGATCCGGAGGAGAATCTCGGCGCGCAGATGCTGCGCCAGGCGGCCGAGAAGACCGGCGATGCGGTCGGCGACGGCACGAGCACCGCGACGATCCTGGCGCACGCGATCTTCGCCGACGGTGTGCGCAACGTGACCGCCGGCGCGAGCGCGATCGACTTGAAGCGCGGCCTCGATCGCGCGCTGAAAGTCGTCGTCGATGCACTGAAGAAGCTGTCGCGACCCGTCAGGACCCGCAAGGAAAAGGCGCAGGTCGCGACCATCTCGGCGCACAACGACGGACGATCGGCGAGCTGGTCGCCGAGGCGATGGAGAAGGTCGGCGGCGAGGGCGTCATCACGGTCGAGGAGTCGAAGACGACCGAAACCGCGCTCGAGGTCGTCGAGGGCATGCAGTTCGACCGCGGCTATCTCTCGCCGTATTTCGTCACCGACCCGGAGCACATGGAAGCCGTGCTCGAAGATGCGTACGTGCTCTTGACGGACCGCAAGATCAACATCCTCAAGGACCTGATCGTGTTGCTCGAGCAGGTGGCGAAGAGCGGGCGGCCGATCTTGTTCGTCGCGGAGGACATCGAGGGCGAGGCGCTGGCGACGCTGATCGTCAACCAGATTCGCGGCGTGCTCAAGAGCGCCGCGGTCAAGGCCCCCGGATTCGGCGATCGCCGCAAGGCGATGCTCCAGGATATCGCGGTCCTGACCGGCGGCCAGGTGATCTCCGAGGAATTGGGCTTGAAAATCGAGGATATCGAGCTTGCGCAACTCGGGCGCGCGAAACGCGTTCTCGTCGACAACGACAACACGACGATCATCGGCGGCGCCGGCGAGCGCAAGGCGATCGACGGTCGCATGCGCGAGATTCGCGGCGAGATCGACAAGGCGAGCGGCGACTACGATCGGGAAAAGCTCGAGGAACGGCTCGCAAAGCTCGCGGGCGGCGTCGCGGTGATGCGCGTCGGCGCGCCCTCCGAGTCCGAAATGAAGGCGAAGAAGGATGCGCTCGACGATGCGATCAGCTCGACCAAGGCGGCGGTCGCCGAAGGCATCGTGCCCGGCGGCGGGCTGGCGCTGTTGAAGGCGATCCCGGCCGTCGCGCGCCTCGAGGCGCAGTGCGAGGGCGACGAACGGACCGGTGTGCAGATCTTGAGGCGCGCGCTCGAGTCGCCCGCGCGGCAGATCGCCGACAACTCGGCCGTCGACGGCGGCGTCGTCGTCAGCCGGATGCTGGAATCCGCCGGCAACGTCGGATTCGACGCCGCGCGCAACCAATACGTCGATCTGCTCGACGCGGGCATCGTCGACCCCACCAAAGTCGTGCGCATCGCGCTGGAGAACGCGGTGTCGGTCGCCGGTGTGTTGCTGCTGACCGAGGCGACGATGACCGAGAAGCCGGAGGCGAAGAGAGATCTGCCGTCCGCAGCGGAGATCGGCGGCTGAGGTACGGCAGGATGCCCCAATGTCGTAGGTGATATTCCGAGTGGCGCCGCCGGCGCCGCGGAGGGATGCTCTCGACGATGGTTGACAGTGTCGATCCGATCGGAAAAGGAGGGTATGACATGAGCATGATTCGCTGGGAACCTTTGCGGGAAATGGACGATTTTCTTCGTGAGTATTCGCCGTTCTTCGGCCGCCTGAAGGTGAAGGAGAATGGCGGATGGACGCCGACCGCCAACATTAGCGAGACGGACAAGGAATACCTGATCAAGGCGGAGCTGCCGGAAGTGAAGAAGGAGGACGTGAAGATCACGCTGTCGGACAGTGTCATCACGATCAGCGGTGAGAGC
>CAVQYI010000019.1:0-111631 GCA_963718135.1 uncultured Pseudomonadota bacterium
TGGTGTCGTGCCGGATCGTTTCGTGCGCGTTGCGGTTGGTTTTCGCATTGGTGCCCGGTGCGACGCCGAAATAGCCCGATTCCGGGTTGATCGCATAGAGGCGGCCGTCCTTGCCCGGATGCAGCCAGGCGATGTCGTCGCCGACCGTCCAGACCTTCCAGCCCTTATAGCTCGCGGGCGGAATCAGCATCGCCAAATTGGTCTTGCCGCAGGCGGACGGGAACGCACACGCGATGTAGTGAATCTCGCCCTGCGGATTCTCGATGCCGACGATCAGCATGTGCTCGGCGAGCCAGCCCTCCGTGCGCGCTTGCCAACTCGCAATGCGCAGCGCATGGCACTTCTTGCCGAGCAGCGCGTTGCCGCCGTAGCCGGAGCCGAAGCTCTTGATCGACAGCTCTTCGGGGAAATGCATGATGAACCGCCGATCGGGGTTCAAATCGCCGATGGAATGAAGGCCCTTGACGAAGATCCCGTCCCGGTTGATTCGTTCGAGGGCCGCCCGGCCCATGCGCGTCATCAACTTCATATTGAGAACGACGTAGGCGCTGTCGGTGATTTCGACGCCGCAGCGCGAGTAGGGAGAGTCGATCGGACCCATGCAATAGGGAACGACGTACAGCGTGCGTCCCTGCATGCATCCGCGGAACAAATCGTCCATTTGCCGGTGGGCTTGCGCCGGCGCCAGCCAATGGTTGTTCGGGCCCGCATCGTCGCGGTTCTTCGTGCAAACGTAGGTCAGATGCTCGACGCGCGCGACGTCGGCGGGATCCGAGCGGTACAGAAAACATCCGGGATGGGTGTTCGGGTTCAACGGGATGAGTTCCCGCGCCGCGACGAGCTCGCGCTCGAGCCGGTGATACTCCGCGTCGCTGCCGTCGCACCAGTGGATCTTTTCCGGCAGTGTCAGCCGTGCAACGTCGGCAACCCAGGCCGCGACATCGCGGTTCAATGACGCCATATCGGTCAGCTGCTGCGGGGCCGTTGCCATGGAAGTCCTTAGCGTGATGCGCGTGTACGCGAACGCAAAGGATGACAGAAGGATAGGCGGCTCGCCACCCCCAAAGCCGGGCTATGCGGGCGCCGTGCAGGCGCAATCCGGCATATCTATGATTTCATTTTGGCATACGTATAAAATGCCGTCGGATCAGAGGGTTATGGAGAGTCGACGCGATGTCCAAGCTGCTTGCCGCGGTGCTGATTTTGGGCGCGTTTTCGAGTGCGTCGCGCGCCGCCGAGTCCGCCGCGAATGCGCAATTCATCACGATCCGCACGACCGCCGAAGTCGAGGTACGAGCCGTCGTGAACGGCCGCGAGACCGTGCGTCTTGCGCCCGCGAACAGGGTCGTGGCCGGTGACCGCGTCATCTACACGTTGGCGGTGCGCAACAACGGCGCGAGCACCGCGGATACGGTCACCTTCACGAGCCCGATTCCGCGCCTCATGGTCTATGTCGCCAACACCGCGGTCGGACCGGGCGCGAAGGTGAGCTTTTCGGTCGACGGCGGCCGCAGCTTCGATGAGCCGAAGAACTTGACCATGCGCGGCGCCGACGGCAAGCCGCGTCCGGCGGCGCCCGCGGACTATACGAACATTCGCTGGATCTTGCGGGATCCGCTGCAGGCGGGTTCGATCGCGTATGCGCGATTTTGCGCGGTGCTCAAATAGAGGCGCCGCGTTTACGGGCGAACCGGGGCATAAATAATGCCTCTACCGAAGCGAAAGCGTCGTACGCTAGCCCGAATACCATGACATCCGACTTCCGCGAGATCTTCGGCGCCCAGGGACCGCTGGCGCGCGCGTTGCCGGGCTATGCGTTTCGTCCGGAACAGGCCGCGATGGCCCAAGCGGTCGCGCGCGCGCTGTCGAATTCCGAGCCGCTGCTCGTCGAGGCCGGCACCGGCACGGGCAAGACCTTCGCGTACCTCGTTCCCGCGATTCTGTCCGGACGCAGCGCGATCATCTCTACGGGCACGCGCACCCTGCAGGATCAGCTGTTTCGCCGCGATCTGCCGATGCTCGCGCAAGCGCTCGGAATGCCGGTGAACATCGCGCTGCTGAAGGGAAGATCGAACTATTTGTGCCGTCATCGGTTGGAGCTCGCGACCCAGCAGGGATCCTTGCTCGACGGCGAGCGCGGCGCGGTGCGCATGCTGGGGCGCGTCGCGCGCTGGGCGTCGACGACGAAGAGCGGCGATCTGGCCGAGTTGTCGGATTTGCCCGAACAGTCTTCGCTGTGGCCCAGCATCACCTCGACGCGCGACAACTGTCTCGGCCAGGAGTGCCGCCAGTTTTCGCGCTGCCACGTGATGGACGCCCGGCGCGCCGCGCAGGCAGCCGATATCGTCATCGTCAATCATCACTTGTTGCTCGCCGACTTGGCGCTGAAGGACGAAGGCTTCGGCGATCTGTTGCCCGGCGCCGACGCGATCATCCTCGACGAGGCGCACCAAGTGCCCGAGATAGCGGCCCAATTCTTCGGTCAAGTATGGTCCGCCCGGCAGGCTGAATTGCTCGCGCGCGATGCCGCCGCCGAACTCAAGGCGGCAGGCGTTGAATCGCCGCCGTTGGCCGCCGCGCTCGAGGATATCGGCCGCCGCGTCGACGGCCTGCGGCGCGCATTGAGCGGCGGGCCGTCCCGCCGCGACTGGGCACAGCTTGGCGACGCGTTCTTGGAGGGATTGGCGGAGCTTCAGGACGCGATGAACGCGGTGGCGGCGTTGCTCGAAGAGGCCGCCGCCGGCGCCGGCACGTCGAACTGCGCGCGGCGCGCGCAGGCCTTGGCGGCCACGCTCGCCGGCGTGCGCGCCGCGTCCGACGAGACCGGCGTGCGCTGGGTCGAGGCCGGCGCGGCCGGATTCGTCGTTCAGTTCACGCCGTTCGAGACCGCCGCGCGGCTGCGCGAATGCGTCGAGGCGCGCCCCTCGGCATGGGTGTTCACGTCGGCTACGCTCGCCATCGGCGGCGACTTCTCGCATTTCGCCGCGCGCGTCGGCCTGCCGGATGCGCGCACGCTGTGCATCGACAGTCCGTTCGATTATCGCAACCAGGCGCGCATCTTCCTGCCGCCCTACATGCCCGACCCCAAGTCCCCGGGCTACGGCGACGCCTTCGTCGAGGCCTGCGCGCCGCTGCTCGAGGCCGGCGGCGGGCGCGCGTTCCTTCTGTACACGAGCTACCGCGGGTTGCGCGAAGGGGTGGACGCGCTGAAACGCCGATTCCCGGATCCGCCGTTCCCGGTGCTCGTGCAGGGCGAGGCGCCGCGCGAGGCGTTGCTGAGCCGATTTCGCGAACTGGGCAACGCCGTGCTCCTCGCCACCGGGAGCTTTTGGGAGGGCGTCGACGTCAAAGGCGAGGCCCTGTCGATCGTCGCGATCGACAAATTGCCGTTTGCATCGCCGGACGATCCGCTGCTCGCGGCGCGCCTCGAGGGCATTCGCCGGCGCGGCGGCAACGGCTTCACGGAGTACCAGCTGCCGCAGGCGGTATTGGCGCTGAAACAGGGGGTAGGGCGCTTGATCCGCGATTTCGACGACTTCGGCGTGATCGTCATCGGCGATCCGCGCCTGGGGACGAAGTCGTACGGGCGTGTGTTCCTCGCCGCGCTGCCGCCGAGCCCCATCCTCACCGATGCCGCCGCCGCCGCGCGGTTCCTCGCGGAACGCCTGTCCAAGCGCGACCACACGGCCGCCGCCGCGGCGGCGAGCTGAGCCGATGCGCATCCTCGCGCTCGACGCGTCGACCGAAGCCTGCTCCGCGGCGCTGCTGCTCGACGGGCGACTGCTCGAGCGGTACGAGGAGCTGCGCTTGGGACATGCCGAACGCATCCTCGGCATGGTCGAGGAGCTGTTGGCCGAAGGCGGCTTGGCGCTGTCGTCGCTCGACGGCATCGCCGCCGGCATCGGCCCCGGCGCCTTCACGGGCGTGCGCATCAGCGTTTCGGTCGCGCAGGGCCTCGCGTTCGGCGCCGACTTGCGCGTGGCGCCGGTGTCGACGCTCGAAGCGCTTGCCGCACCCGCGATCGGCGGCGCGCCGGTGCTCGCCTGCCTGGATGCGCGCATGCGCGAGGTGTATTGGGGCTGTTTCAGAGCGGATGCCGTGCGCGGTCTGGTCGCGACGAGCCCGCCGCGCGTCGGCGCCGCGAGCACCGTGCGACCGCCCGTGGGAGCCGTATATCGGGGAATCGGGCGCGGTTTCGCCGCCTACCCCGAGCTCGCCGCGATCCCGGGCATCGAGGTCTCGCCGGCGGATGCGCTTGCGTTGCCCCGCGCCGGCGCGATCGCGCGCTTGGGCGCCATACGGTTCGCGCACGGCGAATCGGTCGATCCGGCCGCGGTCGAGCCGTTGTACCTGCGCGACAAGGTGGCGCTGACGGAGGCGGAGCGCGGCGTGTAGGCTGGCGTCCAGGCCGGCGCGGCGCCGGGCGTCACGGAACTGTCATATCCGATCGTTGTAATAGCGGGCCAATGGAATCAATGAGCTAGCGAACCATATGACCGCAAAACGCATCCTCATCGTCGAAGACGAAAAGGCGATCCGCGATATGACCGCGTTCGGCTTGCGCCGTGCGGGATACGAGGTGCTGGAAGCGGAGGACTGCCGCGGGGCGCGAGCGCGCATCGCGGACTTGCGGCCGGATCTCGTGCTCGTCGACTGGATGCTGCCCGACATGAGCGGATTGGAGCTCACACGCACGCTGAAGCGCGCGAAGGACACCGAAGACATTCCGGTGATCATGTTGACGGCGCGCGCGGCGGAACAGGACAAGGTGGGCGGTTTGGAGGGCGGCGCCGACGACTACATCACGAAGCCGTTCTCGCCGCGCGAACTGCTCGCGCGCATTCAGGCGGTATTGCGCCGCGCCTCGCCGGGGGGCGGCGAGGACATCATCGAGGTCGAGGGCTTGAAGCTCGACGACGCGAGCCACAGGGTCAGCGCCGGCGAGCGCGAAATCCCGCTCGGGCCGACCGAATACCGCCTGCTGCATTTCTTCATGACCCATCCCGAGCGCGTATTTTCGCGCGGGCAGCTGCTCGATCGCGTCTGGGGCGGGAACACCTACGTGGAGGAGCGTACGGTCGACGTGCACATCCGCCGGCTGCGCAAGGCTCTCGAACCCTACATGATGGAGCGCTTGGTGCAGACGGTGCGCGGCGCGGGCTATCGATTCTCGGCGCGGGATGCGTAAAAGCGTGCTATTAATTTAGCAATGACGGCGTTGTGGACTTTCGCGCTCGCGCGGCTCGCGGGCATCCTTCTACTGGGCATTTGTGTCGGCCTGGTTACGGATTCCGTGTGGCTGATGGTCGGGATCGCGTTCGGCCTGTATCTCCTGTGGCAATTGCGCAATCTCTACCTCGTGGAGCGTTGGATCCGGCTGCGCTCGCAGATCGAGCCGCCGAGCATGGGCGGGATCTGGGGAAGCGTCGTCGGCCAGGTCGTGCGCCTCCATCGGCGCAAGCAATTCCACAAGCAGCGCCTTGCGCAGCTGTTCCGCGAGCTGCGGCGCTCGACGGCGGCGCTGCCGGACGGCGTCATCATATTGAGCCGCCAGAACGAGATCGTCTGGTTCAATCGCCAAGGCGCGAATCTGTTGGGGCTGAAGCGGCCGATCGACATCGGCCTGCGCATCGACAACCTGATTCGATCGCCGGAATTCATCCATTATCTGCACGGCGTCGATTTCTCGTCGCCGCTGATCATCAAACAGCCGGTGCAGCCGGATCTGTATCTGTCGCTGCAATTGGTTCCATACGGCGAGGGTCAATCGCTGCTGCTGGTGCGGGACGTGACCGGGCAGCTGCGCCTCGAGGCCATGCGCAGGGACTTCGTCGCCAACGCCTCGCACGAGTTGCGAACCCCGTTGACGGTCATCTCCGGCTACCTCGACACGCTCGCGGAGGATGCGAGCCTGGATCCGGCGTGGGCGGGCCCGGTGCGCGACATGCGCTCCCAGGCGCAGCGCATGAACACGATCGTCGCCGACCTGTTGGAGCTTTCGCGGCTGGAGGCGGCCGACGACGAGGCGCCGCGCGCACCGGTCGAGATTGCGCAAATGCTCGAGCGACTGCATCGCGACGCGCTGGCGCGCTCCGAACGGCCGCGGGAGGTGTTCCTCGATCTCGAGTCGCGCAGCGGCTTGTACGGCGCCCCCGAGGAAATCGAGTCGGCGTTCACGAATCTGCTCGTCAACGCGCTGAAGTACACTCCCGCCGACGGCAAGGTGCGGATGCGCTGGAGCGTCGATGCGGACGGCGCGCATTTCGAGGTGAGCGACACCGGCATCGGCATCCCGGCCGAGCACATCCCGCGCCTGACGGAGAGGTTCTATCGCGTCGACGCGGGACGGTCCCGGGCGCACGGCGGTTCCGGGCTCGGCCTCGCGATCGTCAAGCATGCGGCCCAGCGCCACGGCGGCCGGCTCGAAGTACAGAGCGTGGAAGGCAAGGGGAGCACGTTCATTTGTCATTTTCCGCCGCAGCGAATTTTCAATCCCCCCGCGCGGGTTGTTGACGCGGGCGCCAATCGGATGTAAACGATCCGCCGGTATCGAAGGTAACAAGTCATGGAAACCGCCGACCTCACCCACCACATCTCGCGCCGATTCAACGAGGATCTCGAGAAGGTCCGCAACCAGGTCCTGCAAATGGGCGGATTCGTCGAGGCGCAGCTCCACAAGGCGATAACCGCCCTGGTGGAGGGCGACAGCCGCCTCGGCGAATCGGTCGCGACCGACGACTACAAGGTCAACGGCATGGAAGTGTCGATCGACGAGGAATGCAGCCGCATCCTCGCGCTGCGCTCGCCCGCGGCCGGCGACCTGCGGGTGATCGTCGCCATCATCAAGACGATCACCGATCTCGAGCGGATCGGCGACGAAGGCGAGAAGATCGGCTATATCGCGTCGCGGCTCGCGACGATGGAGCGCCCGGCCGACAAGTATCGCGAGGTGAAGCATCTCGGCCGGCAGGTCGCGCAGATGGTGCACGACTGCCTGGACGCGTTCGCGCGCATGGACTCGAAGGCGGCGCTCAAGACCGCGCAGGAGGATCGCATGGTCGATGAGGAATACGAGGCGATCCAGCGCCAGATCATGACGTTCATGATGGAGGACCCGCGCTCCATCCGGCGCGCGCTCGAGATCATGTGGGTCGTGCGCGCCCTCGAGCGCATCGGCGATCACGCCAAGAACATCTGCGAGTACGTGATCTACATGGTTCACGGCAAGGACATCAGGCACACCTCGCTCGAGGACGTGGCGAAGCAGATCGACCTCTCCCCGGAGCAGCGATGACGACCCCGCGGCCCGCCAATTTGTTCGGCTTCATCGCTTGCGCGGGATTGCTGGCCTACGCGTATTTCGCGCAATACGTGCTGCACCTCGACCCTTGTCCGCTCTGCATATTCCAACGCGTCGGCATCTTCGCGCTCGGCGTCGTGTTCTTGATCGCGGCCGCGCACGGCCCGATAGGCGCCGGCCGGCGCGTCTATGCGGGGCTCATCGCGGCGGCCGCGCTCGCGACGGTCGGCGTCGCCGCCCGCCAGTTGTACATCCAACATCTGCCGCCGGGCGCCGTTCCCTCCTGCGGCGCCTCGCTCAATTTCATGCTGCAGGTTCTGCCGCTGAAGACGGTGTTGATGAAGGTGCTGTCGGGCTCCGGCGAGTGCGCCAAGATCGATTGGCGCTTCCTCGGCCTCGCGATGCCCGCATGGGTGCTGATTTCGGCCGCCGTCCTCGGGATCTTCGGAGTCTGGGCGAATACCCGCCGACGAGCCCCGAGCGTGCGATTCTAGGATGTCGGCGACGCTCGAGCTGACCAAGGAACTGATCGCGCGGCCGTCGGTGAGTCCCGCTGACGGCGGCTGTCAGGCGCTGATGATCGCGCGGCTCGCGGCGATCGGCTTTCGCGTCGAGCCGCTGCCGTTCGGACCCGTCGAGAATTTCTGGGCGACGCGCGGCCACGGCGCACCGGTATTCTGCTTCGCCGGCCATACCGACGTCGTGCCGGCGGGACCGCTCGAGGAATGGCGGTCCGACCCGTTCTCGCCGGTGATCGTGGACGGCCTCCTTTACGGCCGCGGCGCGGCCGACATGAAGAGCGGTCTCGCGGCGATGGTGACGGCCGTCGAGGAATTCGTGCGAGCGCATCCGAACCACCGCGGTTCGATCGCCTTTCTGATCACGAGCGACGAGGAGGGGCCCTCCGTCGACGGTACCCGCCGCGTCGTCGAGGTGTTGAAGGCGCGCCGCGAGAGGATCGATTGGTGCCTCGTCGGCGAGCCCTCCAGCGACCGCCAGTTGGGCGACATGGTCAAAATCGGCCGGCGCGGAAGCTTGAGCGGCCGCCTGACCGTACGCGGGATCCAGGGCCACGTGGCCTACCCGCAGACCGCCGACAACCCCGTGCATGCGTTCGCGCCGGCGTTGACGGAACTGGTGTCGCGGACCTGGGACCGAGGGCAACGCGCATTTCCAGCCGACGACATTTCAGGTGTCGAACCTCTCGGCGGGAACCGGCGCGCCGAACGTGATTCCCGGGGAATTGAAGGCGCGCTTCAACGTGCGTTTCTCGACGGAGCAGACCGTGGAGTCGATCCAGGCGACCGTCGAGGAGATTCTGCGGCGCCACGGCGTCACGCATTCGCTCGAGTGGTTCATATCCGGATACCCGTTCTTGACCGAGCCGGGGGTTCTTTCCGACGCGGTCACGCGCGCGGTGCGCGAAGAACTCGGCATCACGCCGCGGCTGTCCACGAGCGGCGGTACGTCGGACGGGCGGTTCATCGCGCCGATGGGCGCGCAAGTCGTCGAACTCGGCGTCGTCAACGCGACGATACACAAGGTGAACGAGTGCGTGCGGGTCGCGGATATCGACCGGCTGCGCGCGCTGTATCGGCGCACGCTGGAATTGCTGCTCGCGCCTTGAGCGGCGGCGCGCGCGGGAGCGCGCCGTCAGAATTCCCGGACGGTGCGAAACACCATGTAGGCCGCGACCGCGATCAGCACGCCGGCGAAGATCCGCGCGAAGCGGCGGCGCTCCGCACCGAGCCGAATCGCGAACCGAATGCCGGACGAGCCCGCCGAGTATGCCGCCGCCGAGAATACGCGCCGCCGAGAGCGCCACTCGATCAAGCCGGAGAGGGCGTAGTTGGCCGCCGTCGTCAGTCCGAACGTGCCGACCGAGAGCGAGCGAGGAGCCGACCGCGCTCAGTATCGGCATGGCGCCGCCGAACATCAGCGCCGGCACGATCAGGAACCCGCCGCCGATGCCGAAGAAGCCCGACGCGGCGCCGGTCAGCAGTCCCAGGCCGATCAGGCGCGCCGCGATGCGCCGATCGAACGGCGCGACCGGCTCGACGGCGTTCGTCTGCGGCCGCAGCATCGCGAACGCGACGGCGATCATCGCGAGCGCAAAGAAGATCAGGAGCTTCTTCCCGTCGATGAGCTTGCCGAGCGTCGATCCGGCGGCGGCGCCGACGCTGCCGGCGACCGCGAATATCGCGGCATGTGGCCATACGACGTTGCCGCGGCGCCAATGGCCGACGAAGTTGCCGAGCGCGTTGACGCCGACCGCGAACGCGCTCGTGCCGATCGCGACATGCGGGCTCTTCACGCCGACGACGTAGATGATCAGCGGTACCGCGAGAATCGAGCCGCCGCCGCCGATCAGTCCCAGCGTGAAGCCGACGACGGAGCCGCGACAGACCGGAGAGGACCAGTTGCGTGATCATCGCGAGTCTAGTCGATGTTGCGCAGCAGGTCGTTCAGGGACGTCTTCGCGCGCGTCTGCGCGTCGACACGCTTGACGATGACCGCGCAATAGAGGCTGTATTTGCCGTCCGCGGACGGCATGGATCCCGGTACGACGACGGCTCCGGAGGGTATCCTGCCGTAGCAGAACCCGGTCGTTCTCCCGGTCGTAGATGCGCGTACTCTGGCCGATGTAGCACGCCCATGGAAATGACGGCGCCGGATTCCACGACGACGCCCTCGACGATCTCCGAGCGGGCGCCGATGAAACAGCCGTCCTCGATGATCGTCGGACTCGCCTGCAGCGGCTCCAGCACGCCGCCGATACCGACGCCGCCGGAAAGATGGACGTTCTTGCCGATTTGCGCGCACGAACCGACGGTCGCCCAGGTGTCGACCATCGTGCCCGAATCGACGTACGCGCCGATGTTCACGTAGCTCGGCATCAGCACGACGTTCGGCGCGATGAACGCGCCGCGGCGCACCGTCGCCGGCGGCACGACGCGCGCGCCGGCGGCGGCGAAGCGGGCGTCGTCCCAGCCGCTGAACTTCAGCGGCACCTTGTCGTAGAACCCGAGCGCGCCGACCGCCATGCTCGTGTTGTTCGCGATCCGGAACGACAGCAGAACCGCCTTCTTGAGCCATTCGTTCACGTGCCAGCCGTCGGCGCGCTTCTCGGCGACGCGCGCGGCGCCGCGGTCCAGCAAATCGACCGCGGACGCCACGGCGTCGCGTACGTCGGCCGACGCGCTTCGCGGCGTCAGCGCGGCGCGCTCCTCGTAGGCCCGTTCGATCGTCGTGCGCAGATTCTCGTGAGACATCGGATCAGCTCCGCTGGGATTCGCGGCGGTCCAGCGAGCGCATCAGGGAGTCCTTGACGCGATCGCAGGCGTCGCCGTTCAACGGCAGACCGTCCGTGCCGGTGATGTAGAACACGTCCTCGGCGCGCTCGCCGATCGTCATGATCTTCGCGCCGTCGATCGCCAGGCGCTCGGCCTTGAACACCTTGCCGACCTCCGACAAGAGCCCGGGCCGGTCGGCGGCGATGAGTTCCAGGATCGTGCGATTGTTGTTCTTGTCCACGCTGAAGTTGACCTGGGTCGGCGTCGAAAACATGCGCACCTGGCGCGGCGCGCGGCGCGTCACGGTCACCGCGGGGTCCTCGGGCTGTCGTAGATTGCGCGTGAGACCCTTTTCTATCTCGTGAATGCGCAGCGCATCCGTGATCACGGCGCCGCTGTCTTCCAGCACGACGTAGGTCTCCAGGCTGAAGCCGTTCGCGCTCAGAATGAGCCGCGCATCGACGACGTTGAGTCCCATCTGGTCGAGGACCGCGGTCGTGCGCGCGAAACTGTGCAGCCGGCGCGGCGTATACGTGAGCACGGCGGTGCCGCCGCGCTCGCTCAGTTGGCGTATCGCCACGACCGGCGTGTCGTCGAGCGGATCGCGGTCCGCGAGCAGCGCGCGTGTGCCACGCGATCTCCTCGGGCGTGAAGCGCAGAAAATACGCATCCGTCCATTGCGACCACACGCGTCCTATCTTCTCCGCGGCGATCTCGCGCGAGCCGCGCGCGCGCGCCGGCCTGGGTCTCGCGGATCAGTTCTTCCTGGTCGAGCGGCTTTTCGAGGCCGCGGCGCAGCGCCTGTTTCGTGCGTTCGTAGATCTCCTCGAACAGCCGCGCCTTCCACGCATTCCACAGCTTCGGGTTCGTTCCGCGCACGTCGGCGACGGTGAGCACGTACAGGTAATCGAGGTGAGTCTGGTCGCCGACGCGCGTCGCGAAATCGCGGACGACCTCCGGGTCGCTGATGTCCTTTTTCTGCGCCGTGATCGACAGGATCAAGTGGTGTTTCACGAGCCACGCGACGAGACGCGCCTCGTAGCGCCCGAGGCCCTGTTCGAGGCAGAACGCTTCGGCATCGACAGCGCCGAGCTCCGAATGATCGCCGCCGCGGCCCTTCGCGATATCGTGAAACAGGGCCGCGAGATACGCGAGTTCCTGCCGCGGCAGCGACTGCATGATCTGGCTCAAGTCCGGAAATTCATCGTTGAACTTCGGCATCGCCAGGCGCCGCAGGTTGCTGACGACGAACAAGGTGTGGGCATCGACGGTATAGGTGTGGAACAGGTCGTACTGCATGCGCCCGACGATGCGTCCGAACGCGGGAATGTAGCGGCCGAGGACGCCGTACAGGTTCATGCGCCGAAGCTCGTGCGTGACGCCGACGGGAGCGCGCAGTATTTCCATGAACAAGCGATGGTGGCGCGGGTTCTGCCGGAATTCCTCGTCGATCAGCGGCGCGTGCGTGCCGATCAGGCGGATGGTCTCGGCGCGCACGCCGCGTACCTCCGGGTGCTGTTGCAGGACCGCGAACAGTTCGAGCAGCGCGCGACGGCGAGCGCGCGAACACCTCGGGGTTCGTCGCTTCCAGATAGTCGTTGCGGATCTGAAAGCGCGCGTTGATCGGCACCGGCGCTCCGCTCTGCGTCAATATGTCCTCGCGAAACAGCTGCAGGAGCATCTCGTTCAGCAGGCTCACGTCCATGACGGTGCGGTAATACTTTTGCATCAGCTGTTCGACGGCGAGCGTGAACGTGGCGTCCTCGTAGCCGAACAGCTTGGCGAGCTTGATCTGATGGTCGAACAGCAGACGGTCCTCGCGCCGGCCGGTGAGAACGTGCAGCCCGAATCGGACCTTCCACAGGAAGTTCTGGCCCGCTATCAGCTTGCGCAGCTCCTCGCGCGTGAGGAAGCCGTGCGCGACGAGCTCATCGAGCGTGTCGGTGCCGAAGTGACGCTTGGCGACCCAGCCGATCGTCTGGATGTCGCGCAGGCCCCCGGGGCTCGACTTGACGTTCGGCTCGAGATTGTAGGCGGTGTCGAAATAGCGGTGGTGGCGCTCGGTCTGTTCCTTGACCTTCGCCTCGAAAAAATCGGCCGACGACCAAAGCCGGTCCGGCGCGAGCGCGCGGCGCATGCCGGCGAACAGGCTTTCCGGGCCGGCGAGCAGCCGTGCCTCGAACAAGGTCGTGGCGACGCTGATGTCGGCGAGGCTCTCGCGCTGGCAGTCGTCGATCGAGCGGACGCTGTGGCCGACCTCGAGCCCCATGTCCCACAGGAGCGTGAGAAATTTCTCTATCTCGGGCTGCCAGTCGGCCGAGTCGCTCTTCGGCAGCAACACCATGATGTCGATGTCGGAACACGGGTGCAGTTCGCCGCGGCCGTAGCCGCCGACCGCGATCAGCGCCAAATCGCCGCTGAATTTGCCCGCGTGGCGCGCCCATGCCGCGCGCAGCGCGATGTCGACGAGGTGCGCGCGGTCGCGCACCAGCACGGCGACGTCCTCGTCGGCGGCAAAGCGGTCGCGCAGCAGTTCCGCGCCGTGATCGAGCACTTGCCGAAAGGCCGCGGGCGAGAACTGGCCTTCCTCCAACGATTGCGCCGCGACGCGCAAATACGGCCAGTCCGTGCCGGCGGACGCTTCCTCGCCGAGTGCGCTCACGAAGCCGCCGCCGCGGCTTCGCGGGCGCCGCCCGCGCCGAGCGTCAGAACCTCGAACGCCGCTGTCGGTCACGAGCATCGTGTGCTCCCATTGCGCCGACGAGCGATGTGATCCTTCGTGACGACGGTCCAGCCGTCCGGCGAGTACGCGCACGTCGCGCCTGGCCGGCGTTGATCATCGGTTCGATCGTGAACGTCATGCCCTCTTCCAGCGTGAGCCCCGTGCCCGGCCGGCCGTAGTGCAGCACCTGCGGGTCGTCGTGGTAGACGCGCGCCGATGCCGTGGCCGCAATACTCGCGCACGACCGAAAGATTGTTGGCTTTCGGTGAACGACTGGATCGCGTGGCCGATGTCGCCGAGCCGCGCGCCGGGCTTGACCGTCTGGATGCCGCGCCACATGGCACTCGTGGCAGATCGGTCGCCAGCCTGCGCGCCAGCACGGACGGCTCGCCCGACGAAATACATGCGGCTGGTGTCGCCGTGATAGCCGTCTTGAATGACCGTGACGTCGATGTTGACGATGTCGCCGTGTTTCAGGGGCTTCGTGCCGGGAATGCCGTGGCAGACGACATGGTTGACGGACGTGCAGATCGTCTTCGGAAAGCCGCGGTAATTGAGGTTGCGCGGGGCACGGACTTCAGCTCGTCGACGATGAAGTCGTGGCAGATGCGGTCGAGCTCGTCGGTCGTGACTCCGGGCTGGACGTAAGGCTCGATCATGTCGAGCACGCTCGCGGCCAGGCGCCCGGCGACGCGCATCTTTTCCCGTTCCGCGGAAGTCTTGATCGTCACGTTCATTTGGTCAGTGCGCCGGGCTTTGTTTCCGATAATCGATCATGGTATAAAGAGCGGCTTTTTTTAACAACCCCGCACGCGTGTCGTCACAATCGGCCGGGTGCCCGGAGGCGGCCTTTGGAGCTCATCGCGAGCCTCATGGGGCGCCGACGGGTTGCCGATTGGGATGCGCGGAGGCTCAACCCAACTTAAGGAGCAATTCGATGACCAGCGTGTCCATGCGACAGATGCTGGAAGCGGGTGTCCATTTCGGCCACCAAACGCGCTTCTGGAACCCGAAAATGGCCCCCTTCATTTTCGGCGAACGCAACAAGATTCACATCATCAATCTCGAGAAGACCCAGCCCCTGTACGCCGAAGCGCTGCGGCGTTCATCAAGAGCGTGGCGGCCGGCGGCGGCAAAGTGCTGTTCGTCGGCACCAAGCGCTCGGCCCGCGATGCGGTGCAGAAAGAGGCCAGCCGCTGCAACATGCCCTATCGTCAATCAGCGTTGGTTGGGGGGCATGCTGACCAATTTCAAGACCATCCGCCAGTCGATCAAGCGGCTCAACGAGCTCGACGACATGGCGCAGAGCGGCGCCCTCGAGCGGCGCGGCAAGAAGGAAGCGCAGGTGCTGCGCCGGGAGATGGACAAGCTCTTGCGCAGCCTCGGCGGCATCCGCGAAATGACGTCGCTGCCCGACGCGCTGTTCGTCATCGACGTCGGCCATGAGGAAATCGCGATCCACGAGGCGAAGAAGCTCGGGATTCCGGTCGTCGCGGTCGTCGACACCAATTGTTCGCCCGAGGCCATCGATTACGTGATTCCGGGCAACGACGACGCCATGCGCGCGATATTGCTCTACGCCGGCGGCGTCGCCGACGCGGTCCTCGACGGCAAGGCGTCGCTGCCGGAAGTCCCGGTCGGCGAGGACGAGTTCGTGGAACTGGACGAAGAGGGCAACCCGAAGAAGCGCGCCGCTGCGCGCAGGCCGCAGGCGGCTCCGCGCGGCAGGAAGCCCGCGCCTGCGCGCCGCAAGGTGCCCGTCACCGTCGTACCGAGCGCCGGGCCGCGGCCGTCGCCGCGGTCGCCGACGACGAGGTCGAGGTCGACGATGCGGATCCGGCGGACACGACGCCCGCCGAAACCCGTCCGGCCAGCGCGCCGCGGCGCAAACCCGCCGGGCGCCGAACGCCGGCCCGTGGCCCGTAAATCGGCAATCGACGCACGGGCCGGCCGCGACCGCGCACCGGCCCGTCCCATTAATTTCTTCGAGCGGCCCCTCTTTAGCGCGGCCGCGGGGGCAGGCTCATGAACATTACCGCAGACGCAGTCAAGCAACTTCGCGAGCGCACCGGCGCCGGCATGATGGAATGCAAGAAGGCGCTCGTCGAGACGGGCGGCGACCTGGACGCGGCCGCCGAGTTGATGCGCAAATCCGGCCTCGCGAAGGCCGACAAGAAGTCCCAGCGCGTGGCCGCCGAGGGCACGGTCGCGATCGAGCGTGCGGGACTCTCCGCCGTGCTCGTCGAGGTGAACTCGGAGACCGATTTCGTCGCCCGCAGCGACGAGTTTCAGGGATTCGCCCGGGAACTCGCGAAGGTAGCGCTCGCCGAATCGCCCGCGGACCTCGATGCGCTGCTCGCATTGCGGCAGGACGGCGCTACCGTCGAGGAGCGGCGCCGCGCCTTGATCGCGAAGATCGGCGAGAACATCACGGTGCGGCGCTTCGTCCGCGTGACCGCGCCGACCGCGCTCGGCGCCTACCTGCACGGGAACCGCATCGGCGCGCTGATCGCCCTGCAAGGCGGCTCGGACGAACTGGCGAAGGATCTCGCGATGCACGTCGCCGCCGTCAACCCGGCCTATATCGATGCCCGCGGCGTGCCGGCGGACGTGCTCGAGAAGGAGCGCGCGATCCTGGCCGAGCAGGTCAAGGGCGAGAAGAAGCCGCCGGAGATCCTCGCGAAGATGGTCGAGGGCCGGCTGCGCAAATACCTCGCCGAGATCACGCTCGTCGGTCAGCCGTTCGTGAAGGATCCGGATACGACGGTCGAGAATCTCCTGAAGAAGTCCGCCGCCACGGTCGCGCAGTTCGTGCGCTACGAGGTCGGCGCCGGGATCGAGAAGAAACAGGATGACTTCGTCGGCGAAGTCATGGCGCAAGTGAAGGCGCAGGCGAAATAGGCCGCGGCGAGGGAGCGCGGCGGGGTCGCCCGGCCGCAAGCGCAGGCTTCGATGGGGCGCGTCAGGCGCTAGGCTTCTCGGTATAGTAGGGCACGATCATGACCACCAAGACCGCCACCGCGCGCTACCGCAGAATTTTGGTCAAATTATCCGGCGAGGCGTTGCTCGGCGTCGAGGATTACGGGATCGACCCGCAGATCCTCAAGCGGATCGCCGGCGAGATCCGCGATCTGACGCAAATGGGCGTGGAGGTCGCGGTCGTGATCGGCGGCGGCAACATCTTCCGCGGCGCAGGATTGGCGCGCGCCGGCATGGACCGGGTCACCGCGGACCACATGGGAATGCTCGCCACCGTCATCAACGCCCTGGCGATGCAGGATGCGCTCGAAAGCCTCGGAGTCTACGCGCGCGTGATGTCGGCGCTGCGCATCAACGAGGTCTGCGAGGACTACATCCGCCGCCGCGCAGTCCGGCATTTGGAGAAGGGCCGGGTCGTGATCTTCGGCGCCGGGACCGGCAATCCGTTCTTCACGACCGACACCGCCGCGAGTCTCAGGGCGATCGAAATCAACGCCGACGTGTTGCTGAAGGCGACCAAGGTCAACGGCGTGTACGATTCCGATCCGGTCAAGAACCCGCAAGCGAAGCGCTATGCGCGGCTGACGTTCGACCAGGTCCTCAACGACCGGCTCGGCGTCATGGATGCGACCGCGATCGTCATGTGCCGCGAGAACAACTTGCCGCTGCGGATTTTCAATTTGTTCAATGCGGGAGATCTCGTGCGCATCGTCCAGGGAGAGGATGTCGGCACGGTCGTTTCCGTCGAGCCTTAAAGGGGGACTCATGCTGGATGACGTCAAGAAAGATGCGACGCAGCGCATGCAAAAATGCGTTTCCACGTTCAGGGATCAGCTGCGCAAGATGCGCACGGGGCGCGCGCACACGAGCCTCATAGAGCACATCAAGGTCGACTATTACGGTTCCGAAATGCCGTTGAACCAGGTCGCCAACATCGCGACCGAGGATGCGCGCACGCTGACCGTGACTCCCTGGGAGAAGGCGATGGTGCCCATCATCGAGAAGGCGATCTTCAAGTCCGATCTCGGCCTGACGCCCAACACGGCCGGGCAGCTCATCCGCATTTCCATGCCGGCGTTGACCGAGGAGCGGCGGCGCGACATCACCAAGGTGGTCCGCGCCGAGGCCGAGAACGCGCGCGTCGCGGTGCGCAACGTGCGGCGCGAGGTCATGAACGAGATCAAGGAGATGCTCAAGGAAAAGCTGATCGCGCAGGACGACGAACGCCGCGCGCACGACGATATTCAGAAGCTGACCGACAAGCACGTCGCCGAAATCGACGTGGCCATGGGCGAGAAGGAAAAGGAATTGATGCAGGTTTGACCATGACGGACTCGCCGCAACACGTCGCGATCATCATGGACGGCAACGGCCGCTGGGCCCGGTCGCGCGGCTTGCCGCGCCCGGCCGGGCATCGCGCGAGCCTCAAGGTCGTGCGCCGCGTCGTCGAGGAGTGCATGCACCGGCAGGTCCGTTACCTCACGTTGTTCGCCTTCAGCAGCGAGAACTGGCGCCGTCCGCCCGATGAAGTCGGCATGTTGATGAATTTGTTCCTCGACGCGCTGGTCCGCGAGATCGCGGACCTGCACCGCAACAACGTGCGCCTGCGCTTCATCGGCGACCGCACGAACCTGGGCCGGGAACTGCTCGAGCGCATGGTCGCCGCAGAAGCGCTGACCGGGGGCAATCAAGGGCTCAACCTGATGGTCGCGGTCGCCTACGGAGGCCGGTGGGACATCGTCCAGGCGTGCCGGTCCGCGGCCGCGGATGCGGCGGCCGGCAAGCTGCGGGCCGAGGAGGTCGACGAGGAATACATCGCCGCCCATCTGGCGCTCGCGGGCATCCCCGATCCCGACCTCATGATCCGCACCGGCGGCGAGAAGCGCATCAGCAACTTCCTGCTGTGGAATCTCGCGTACACGGAGCTGTACTTCAGCGACGTGTTGTGGCCCGAGTTCTCGACGGCGCACCTCGATGCCGCGTTCGAATTCTTTGCGCGGCGCGAACGCCGCTTCGGCAAGACCTCGGCCCAGGTCGCGGCTCCTTCCGATGCTTAAATTGCGCGTAGCCACCGCCTTGGTGCTCGCCGGTATGCTGCTCGTCGCGCTGTTCCTGTTCCCGCCGGTGTTGACCGTGGTCCTGTTCGGCCTCGTCAACGTGCTCGGCGGCTGGGAGTGGGCGCGTTTCGGCGGCTTGCAAAGCGTCGGCGCGCGCGGCGCCTACGCGATCCTGATCGCGGCGCTGCTCTGGTTCGGCTGGATATTCGGCCGCGACCCGGCGCGGCTTCAGGATTTGATGCGCGCGGCCTGCATCTGGTGGGTCGTCGCGTTTCTGTGGCTCAGCCTCGCGCCGACGCGGCATCGGCCCGCGCTTACGCTGCTCTGCGGCATTCCCGTGCTCGTACCGTCGTTCGTCGCGCTCGCGAGTCTGCAGGTCGGGCACGGCACGGTTGACGGCCCGGAGGCGGTGCTGTGGCTGCTGCTGCTGGTTTTCGGCGCGGACATCGGCGCGTTCTTCGCCGGCAGAAAGTTCGGCCGCTTGCAGCTCGCGCCGCGCGTGAGTCCGGGCAAGACCTGGGAGGGCGCGGTCGGCGGAATGGTCGTGGTCGCCGCGATCGCCTGGGCCGGAGCCGTGCGCTTTCGCGTGCCGGTCGCGGCCGCGGTCGGCTTCGGCTGCGCGGTCGGCCTCTTTTCGATCGTCGGCGACCTGACCGAAAGCATGTTCAAGCGGGCCGCCGGGCTCAAGGACAGCGGCGCGCTGCTGCCGGGCCACGGCGGCATCTTCGACCGCATCGACAGCATCTGCGCGGCGGCGCCCCTGTACGCGCTCGGCCTGTTCGGCATGGGCCATTTCGCATGAGCGGCGTGCGCGGCGTCGCGATCTTCGGCTCCACCGGCAGCATCGGCCGCAGCACGCTCGATGTCGTCGCGCGGCATCCCGACCGCTTTCGCGTGGCCGCCCTGGGAGCCTGGCGCAGCTGGGAAACCATCGTCGAGCAGGCGCGGCGATTCCGGCCGGATGCGGTGATCCTCGCGGAGCCGGCCGCCGCCGCGAAGGCGCGCGAGGCGTTGCGCGCCAGCGGTCTCGCGACGCGCGTCGAGGCCGGCGTCGACGCGCTCGCCGCGGCGGTCGCGGAGCCAGGCGTCGACACCGTGATGGCCGCGATCGTCGGCGCCGCCGGCCTCATGCCGACGTTGGCGGCGGTTCGCGCGGGCAAGCGCGTGCTGCTCGCGAACAAGGAGGCGCTCGTCATGACCGGGCGCCTGTTGATGGACGAGGTGCGCGCCGCCGGCGCCGCATTGATTCCGATCGACAGCGAACACAACGCCATTTTTCAATGCATGCCCGCGGCATACCTTCCGGGCGAGGCCGCGCGCGGCGTCACGAACGTCATATTGACGGCGTCCGGCGGCCCGTTCCGCACGACCGACGCGGCCCTGCTGCGCGCACGTGTCGCCGCAGCAGGCGTGTGCGCATCCCAAGTGGAGCATGGGACGCAAGATATCGGTGGACTCGGCGACCTTGATGAACAAGGGGCTCGAGGTCATCGAGGCAACCTGGCTGTTCGCCCTGCCCGAATCGCGCGTCGACGTCGTCGTCCATCCTCAAAGCGTGGTGCATTCCCTCGTGCAATATGCCGACGGGTCGGTGTTGGCTCAATTGGGCGCCCCGGACATGCGTACGCCGATCGCCCAGGCGCTCGCATGGCCCGATCGGATCGCCTCCGGTGTACAATCGCTCGACCTGACCGCGGTCGCGCGCCTGGACTTCGAGGCGCCGGATCACGGACGGTTTCCGAGCTTGGGCTTGGCGCGCGCGGCGGCGCGAACCGGCGGCACGGCGCCCGCGCTGCTGAATGCGGCGAACGAGGTCGCCGTACAGGCGTTTCTCGACGGGCGCTTGAACTTTACCGGTATTGCCGCGGTCATTGACGAAGTCTTGCAGCGTCTCGAATCATGCGCCGTGACGGCCCTGGGCGACGTGCTGGACGCGGATGCCGCGGCACGCCGGCTGGCGGCCGCGGTCATCGAGCCTGCGCGGGGAGCTTCTGCATGAGAATTTTGATTTTTCTTGGCGCTTTCCTGGCCGCTATCGGCATCCTCGTGGCCGTGCATGAGTTCGGCCACTATTGGGTCGCCAAGAAGCTCGGATTCAAAGTCTTGCGTTTCAGCATCGGTTTCGGCAAGCCGCTCGTGACCAAGGTCGGCCGGGATCCGGACCGCACCGAATATTGCTTGGCGGCGATACCGCTCGGCGGGTACGTCAAGCTGCTCGACGAACGCGAGGGCGAGGTCGCGCCGGCGGAGTTGCACCGCTCGTTCACGCGCCGCCCGATCGCCGAGCGGATCGCGGTGCTGCTCGCGGGACCCGCGATGAACCTCGTGTTCGCGTCGATTCTCTACGCCGTGATCGCGATGCTCGGCACGCAGGTGATCAAGCCCGTCGTCGGTTTCGTGCGGCCGGGCAGCCCCGCGGCGCTCGCGGGCCTGCGCCACGACGACCAGATTCTGCGCGTCGGCGATCGACGCACGCGCGACACCGAGGAACTGCAGATCGCGTTGATCAGCCGCTTCTCGAGCGACGGCGTGATTCCGCTCGTCGTGCGCCGCGACGGCTCGAGTGCGGCCGTGACGATTCGCGTCGACCGCAACCGGCTCGCGATGACCGAGCCGGGCAGGCTCCTCCCGGGCCTCGGGCTTCGACTTGGCGAGTTGGACCGCCGCTGCGGTCGTGCAGGCCGTGCCGCCGGCGAGCGCCGGTGCGCACGCGGGCCTTCTGCCCGGAGATCGGCTCGTCGCGATCGACGGCCACCGGCTCGCGAACAGCTCCGAATTCGTCGATGCCGTCAGTGCGGCCGCGCACCAGGACGTGTCGATCGACGTCGAACGCCACGGCGCGCGCGTACAATTGACCGCCGCGGTGCCCGCGGTCCTCGACCACGGCCGCGAGGTCGGGCGGCTCGGCATCACGATCGCCGACGGACCGAGGTCCTGGCCGGCCGGCCTCGTCGAGACGCGCCGCGCCAATTTGATCGAGGGGGTCGACGCCGGAATCCGGAAGACCTGGGAAATGTCGTCGCTGACGGTGGAAATGCTGTGGCGCATAATCAGCGGACAGGTGTCCGCCAAGAACATCAGCGGGCCGATCAGCATTGCCGAGTTCGCCGGCGTCAGCGCTTATCTCGGCGCGAGCGCCTTCCTGTCGTTCCTCGCGGTGATCAGCGTGAGCCTCGGCGTGCTCAACTTGATGCCGATACCGCTGCTCGACGGCGGGCAAGTGCTGTATCAATTGATCGAGGCCGTGAAGGGCAGCCCGCTTTCGGAGAGAATGCAGGTGTTCGGTCAACAGGTCGGAATCGCGTTGCTGGTCTTGCTGATGAGCCTCGCTTTCTACAATGATATTTCAAGACATTTGAACTGACGGGAAATCATGCCAAATCCTAAATTCGAGGCTCGTGCGGGGCGCCGTCCGCGTTCCGCCATCCATTCGGACATCAGCCGGTCCCTTCCGCGTGCGGCTTAGAACCAGCCTCCTGGGGCTGGCGGCGCTCGCCGTCCAGCCGCTTACCGTAGTTCACGCGCAAGCGATACCGGACCCGGATCGCTTCACCGTCGGCGATATCCGAATCATCGGCCTGCAGCGGATCTCCGAAGGCACGGTATTCAATTACCTCCCGGTGAACATCGGCGATCATCTGAACGCGCAGCGCATTCGCGAGGCGATGCGGGCGTTGTACGACACGGGGTTCTTTCGCGACGTGGAGATGCGGCGCGACGGCAATACGCTGCTGGTCGTGGTCATCGAGCGGCCTTCGATCGAGAAGTTCGACATCAAGGGCAACAAGGACATCAAGACGCCGGATCTGGAGAAGAGCCTGCGCAACGTCGGCCTCGCGCGCGGCAAGATCTTCGATCGCTCCGTGCTCGACGAGGTCAAGCGCTACCTGACCGACCAGTATTTCAGCCGCGGCAAATATGCGGTTCGCATCGACGCGAAGGTCACCGATTTGCCGGGCAACAAGGTCAGCGTGCTCGTCGACATCACCGAAGGCAAGCGCGCGGTCATCCGCCAGATCAACCTGGTCGGCAATACGGCGTTCAAGGAGAAGGACGTCCTCGACACGCTGGAACTGAAGACGCCGAACTGGCTGTCCTGGTACAAGCAGGACGACCGCTATTCGCGCGAGTCCCTGCAGGGCGATTTGGAGAAGATCCGCTCCTTTTACATGGATCGCGGTTACGCGAACTTCCAGATCGAGTCCACGCAGGTCGCGATCACGCCGGAAAAAGACGACATGTTCGTCACGGTGAACATCCATCAAGGCGACGTCTTCCGCGTATCGGACATCAAGCTCGCCGGCACGATGGTCGTCCCGGAAAAGGACTTGCGCAAGTTGTTGTTGATCAAGCCGGGCGACACATTCTCCCGCAAGCTGATCACGAGTTCGCAGGAGCTCATGAGCTACAGGCTCGGCGCCGACGGCTACGCGTTCTCGAAGATCGACCCCGTGCCGACGGCGGACAACGCGAAGAAGACGGTCTCGCTGACGTTCTACATCGAGCCCGGCAACCGCGTGTACGTGCGGCACATCAATTTCGAGAACGAAACCGCGATCAACGACGAGACGCTGCGGCGCGAGATGCGCCAGCTCGAGGGCGGGTGGCTGTCGAACTCCTCGCTCGAACGATCCAAGGAGCGCATCCAGCGGCTGCCGTACGTGAAAAAGGTGGACTTCAAGACGAAGCCCGTGCCCGGCAGCGCCGACATGGTCGATGTCGACTACAACATCGACGAAGGCCTGCCGGGCCAGTTCGGCGGCGGCATCGGCTATTCCGATGCGCAGAAGTTCAGCTTGAACGGCAATTTCGTGCACAGCAACTTCATGGGCACGGGCGATCGCATCGCGCTCGAGGTCAACGCCGGCAAGTACAGCAAGACGTACTCGTTCTCGCAGACCAATCCCTATACGACGATCGACGGCGTCGCGCGCACGGCTTCGTTGACCTACCGCGACATCACGCAGTTCGTTTCGTCCTCGTCCGTGTTCGGCACGAAGCAAATCACCGGCGCCGTGCAGTATTCCTACCCGATCAGCGAATACCAGTACGTGGAGATCGGGCTCTCCGCGAACAAGAACTCGCTGGTGACGTCGCAGGGCTACAGCGCGCAACAGGCGGTCGACTGGGTGAAGTCGAACGGCAGGACCTTCGCGCGCGTGATCGGCGACACGAACGGCGACGGGTTCATCAATTCACTCGACAACCCATACACGGTCTACGGCACGGATTTCTATACCTACGAGCTGAGCGCCGGCTGGTCGATGGACTCGAGGAACCGCGCGCTGTTCGCGGATCGCGGCATGCGCAACGCCTTGTCCGCCCGCATCGCGGCACCCCTTGAGCGACGTGCGCTATTACGCGCTGAATTATGCGTTCATCAAATACGTGCCGCTGTGGCGCAAGTGGGTGTTGTCCGACAACGCGACCATCGACTACGCCTCGCCGATGGGCCGCACGACCGCGTTGCCGCCGTACTTGAATTATTACGCCGGCGGCCCGGACAGCGTGCGCGGCTATCGCGAGAGCCGCTTGGGGCCGCGCGACAACATAGGCTACGGCAATCCGTACGGCGGCAACTTCCGCGTCGTGAACCGTCTCGAGTTGCTGTTCCCGGTGCCGGAGAAATGGCAGAGCGCGGCGCGCGTGAGCTTGTTTTACGATATCGGCAACGTCTTCCAGACCGGCAACAAGGTTAAATTCTACGGCCTCGACGACACTACGCCGGTCGATTACCATTTCAGCTATAATAATTTGAAGCGGTCCGCCGGTATCGCGGTGCAATGGCTTGCGCCGCTCGGATTGTTCCGTTTCTCGTACGGCATACCGTTGAATCCCTTTCGCGGAAACACGGTCAGGTTCGGCGACGAGACTGAGCGATTCCAGTTTTCCATCGGACAAGCGTTTTGATCCAACATTTTTCGAGGACGCAAAAGTAGTATGTCGACCTTCACCCGTACCATTCCGATGCTGCTGTTGTGCGCCTGCGGGCTCGCCGTCGCCCAGACCGCGAGCGCGGAGACCAAGATTGGCGTGGTCAATTTCCAAAAATTGCTGCAAGCCGCGCCGCAGACGAAGGCGGCCATGCAGACGCTGGAAACCGAGTTCGAGCCGCGGCGCCGCGACCTCCTGAAGATGCAGAACGACATCAAGGCCAAGGACGAGAAGTTGCAGCGCGAAGGCGCGATGATGGCCGACGCGGACCGCGTGAAGGCCGAGAATTCGCTGCGCGACGAACAGCGCGATTTCCAGAGCAAGGCGAGCGCGTTCCAGGACGACGCGTCCGCGCGCCGCAACGAGGAATTGGGCAAGGTGCAGCGCTATCTGCTGCAGGAAATCCAAGGCTACGCGACGTCGAAGGGCTACGACCTGGTCCTCGGCGACGGCGTCTTCTACGCGAAGGGGCAGCTCGACATCACGGCGAACGTGCTGGCCGAACTGACGAGCAAGCCGGCCACGCTGCCGAGTTCGGCGCCGGCGCAGAAGCCCGCCAACAAGAAATAAGCCTCAAGGGAGCGTCGATCGCGGCTCGCGTGCTTACGTGCAATCCCGTGAACACAGCCTCGGTGAAATAGCCGTACGGTTCGGCTTGGTGCTGCGCGGGGATCCGGACCTGCGGGTGTCGCGGGTCGCGACGCTGCTCGGCGCGGGGCCGGGGGATCTCAGCTTCCTCGCGAACAGCCGCTACCGGCGGCATCTCGAGGAGACGCGCGCGAGCGCCGTGGTCCTGTCCGAGGAGGATGCCGCCGCGTGCAAGGTCGCCGCGTTCGTCGCGGCGAACCCCTACCTCGCGTACGCGCGTATCGCCGCGGTCATTTATCCGCTCGCCGCGGCGAGTCCCGGCATCCACCCGAGCGCGGTCGTCGCCGCGAGCGCGCGCGTCTCGCCGTCGGCGACGGTCGCGGCGCAGGCGGTCGTCGAGGACGAGGCCGAGGTCGGGGCCCGGGCCTTCATCGGGCCGGGCAGCGTGGTGCAGGGCAACGCGCACATCGGCCCGGATTCGCGCCTGGTCGCCCGCGTGTCCGTGTGTGCGAACACGCGCATCGGCCGCCGCTGTATCGTGCACCCGGGCGCGGTGATCGGCTCGGACGGATTCGGCTTCGCGCGGGACGGATCGGCCTGGGTCAAGGTGCCGCAGGTCGGCCGCGTGCTGATCGGCGATGACGTCGAGATCGGCGCGAACACCACGATCGATTGCGGCGCGATCGGCGACACGGTGATCGAGGACGGGGTCAAGCTCGACAACCACATACAGGTCGGCCACAACGTGACGATCGGCGAACACACGGCGATCGCCGCGTGTACCGGGATCTCGGGAAGCACGACGATCGGCAAGCGCTGCATGATCGCCGGCATGGTGGGGTTCGCCGGACACTTGTCGATAGCCGACGACGTCGTCGTGACGGGCTACAGTCTCGTCAGCGCCTCGATCCGTGAAGCGGGAAGCTATTCGGGCGGCATTCCGGTCGAGAAGACCCGGGTTTGGCGGCGAACGATCGCGCAATTGCGGCGTCTCGGCAGGGACAAGCGCGCGCCTTGAGCTGGAATAGGTAAGGAGCCACGATGAGCGAACCCCTGAAGCTGGATATCGAAGCGATCATGCATCAATTGCCGCACCGGTATCCGTTCCTGTTGGTGGATCGCGTGCTCGAGTGCGTGCCCGGCGAGCGCATTCTCGCGCTGAAGAACGTGACCTACAATGAGCCGTTCTTTCCGGGTCATTTTCCGCATCGGCCGGTCATGCCCGGCGTCATTCTGATCGAGGCGCTCGCGCAGGCGTCGGGCATCCTCGCTTTCAAGACCGCCGGCGTCGTGCCGGACCACGACACGCGCTTTTATTTCGTGGCGATCGACAAGGCGAGGTTTCGCAAGCCGGTCGAGCCCGGCGACCAGGTGATGTTGAAGGCGACGCTCGTGCGCGCGTTCAAGGGGATCTGGAAGTTCCAGTGCGCCGCCGAAGTCGACGGCGCCGTGGTCGCCTCCGCGGAGATCATGGTCGCTCCGGAGACCAAGGCGCCGGAAAGGACGGAGGACGCGCCATGATCGATTCGCGCGCGGTCGTATCGCCGCAGGCGCAAATTGACGATGACGTGTACATCGGGCCGTTCACGATCATCGGCGCGGACGTGGTCGTCGGCAAAGGATCGTGGATCGGGCCCCACGCGGTCATCAACGGTCCGACCCGCATCGGCGAGGGCAACAAGATATTTCAATTCGCCTCGATCGGCGACGCCCCGCAAGACAAGAAATATCGCGGGGAGCCGACGCGACTGGAAATCGGCGACCGCAACGTGTTCAGGGAATTCGTGACCGTCAACCGCGGCACGACGCACGATCGCGGCGTCACGCGGATCGGCAGCGATAATCTCTTCATGGCCTATTCGCACGTCGCGCACGACTGCGAACTCGGCGACAAGATCGTGATGTCCAATTGCGCGACGCTCGGCGGTCACGTGCAGTTGGGCGATTGGGTCATCATGGGCGGCTTGTCCGCGGTGCACCAGCATACCAAGGTCGGCGCGCACTGCTTCATCGCGAACAACGCGGCGGTCACGCGCGACGTGCCGCCGTACGTGCTGGCGATCGGCCAGCCGGCGGTGCCCCACAGCGTCAATTCGGAGGGCCTGAAGCGCCGCGGATTCACGGCCGAACAGATCCGCAACATCCGCCGCGCCTACCGGGTTCTGTACCGGTCCGGGTTGAAGCTCGCGGCGGCTCTCGAGGAGCTCGAAACGGCCGCTCGAGATCAGAGCGAACTCGTTCCTTTCGTCGAATTCATCAAGCAAAGCTCTCGCAGCATCGTTCGGTAGCAATATGCCGGTTCCATTGCGGGTCGGTCTGGTGGCGGGGGAAGCGTCAGGGGATACGCTCGGCGCGGAACTGATCGAGGCGCTCGGGAAACTCGCGCCCGGATCGCAGTTTTTCGGTGTCGCCGGGCCCAAGATGCGCGCCGCGGGATGCGAGGTGTGGGAGCCCGCGGAATCGCTCGCGGTCATGGGCCTGTTCGAGGTCCTCGCCGAATTGCCGCGCTTGTTGCGCTTGCGCGCCCGGATCCGCCGCGAGATGCGCAGCGCGCGACCGGACGTATTCGTCGGCATCGACGCGCCGGAGTTCAATCTCGGTTTGGCGCGCAGTCTGCACGCCTCCGGAATTCCCACCGTACAATACGTGAGCCCGCAGGTCTGGGCATGGCGGCAAGGGCGCGTGCGCAGCATGCGATCCGCCGTCGATCTCGTGCTCTGCCTCCTGCCGTTCGAAAAGCGCTTCTACGACGCGCAGGGCGTGCGCGCCGAATTCGTCGGTCATCCGCTCGCCGATCAGATTCCGCTGCGGGCGGACCGCGGTGCGGCGCGTGCCGCGCTCGGCATCGCCGCGGGCGCCGAAGTCGTCGCGCTGTTGCCGGGCAGCCGGCGCGGCGAGGTATCGCGGCTCTGCCGCGATTTCGCGGCGACCGCGCGCTGGCTCGCGGACCGGCGCGGCAGCGTGGAATTCGTCGCGCCGATGGCGAACGCGGCCGCCCGGGAGATCTTCGCGCGGACGGTCGCCGAGATCGCGCCGGGCGTCGGCGGTGAAGCTGATCGACGGGCAGGCGCAAACCGCGCTGATCGCGGCCGACGCGGCGCTCGTCGCCTCGGGAACCGCGAGCCTCGAGGCGGCGCTGTGCAAACGCCCGATGGTCGTCGTCTATCGCCTGGGCGCCCTGACGGCCTGGGTTCTGCGGCGCATGAAACTCGTCAAATCCCGCTTCTTCGCCCAACCGAATCTACTTGCGGACCGGCGCATCGTCGGCGAGTATTTCCAGGAAGAAATTGACCCGGCGGCGATCGGAGCGGAGCTCTTGGCATGGCTGGACGACGCAAAGCGGCGGGCGGGATTGGAAATGGAGTTCCTGCGCATTCACGAGAATCTCCGCCGCGGCGCGAGTGCGAGCGCCGCTCGGGAGATCGTTCGATTGCTGGCGCGCCCGGAGCCGACATGATCCGCCGGATCGCCGGCATCGACGAAGCGGGACGGGGGCCGCTCGCCGGCCCGGTCGTGGCCGCGGCCGTGATATTGCGCGCCGATTCGTGCATCGAGGGCATCGCCGATTCGAAGACGCTCGACGCGGCGACGCGCGCGCGCCTTGCCGGCGAAATCCGCCGTGAGGCGCTGGCATACGGATTGGGATGGGCCGATCCGGCCGAAATCGATGCGCTCGACATCCTGCAGGCGACGTTTCTCGCGATGCGGCGCGCGGTGCTCGCGCTCGCGATCCGGCCCGATCGCCTGGTCGTGGACGGCAATCGCCTGCCCTCGCTCCACGGGCTCGGGCCCGCGCTCGTCGCGCAGGCGATCGTGCGCGGGGATGCGAGCGACCGCGCGATCGGCGCGGCGTCGATCCTCGCGAAGACCGCGCGGGACGCGTACATGGAGCGCATGGACGCGCTCTATCCCGGCTACGAGTTTGCGCGGCACAAGGGCTATCCCACCGCTGAACACCGGCGCCTGCTGCGCCGCCAGGGCCCCTGTCCGCTGCACCGCCGGTCGTTCGCGCCGGTCGCGCAAGCCGCGCGGGAGCGCCGGTGAGCGGCTTCGTCCATCTTTCGGTGCACACGGAATACTCGCTGGTCGACGGCATCGTGCGGGTCCCCGAGTTGATGGCCGCGGTCGCCGCGGCGGGGATGCCGGCCGTCGCGCTGACCGACCAGAGCAATTTGTTCGCGATGGTCAAGTTCTACAAGGAAGCCCAATCGCGCCGGCGTCAAGCCGCTGATCGGCGTGGACGCCTGGATTCACGAAGTCGGCGAGCGCGCGGCGCCGTCGCGCGTCCTGCTCCTCTGTCAGAACCTCGTCGGCTACCGCCACTTGACGCAACTCGTGACGCGCTCCTACCTCGAGGGACAGCGCCGCGGCATCGCGATGCTCGAGCGCGGCTGGCTCGACGCCGAGCAGCTCAGCGGACTCATCGTCCTGTCGGGCGCCGCCGACGGCGATATCGGCCGCGCGATCGCGCGCGGCCGCGACGACGAGGCGCGGCGCTGCCTCGACGCGTGGCTCGAGCTGTGCGGCGACCGGTTCTACATCGAGGCGCAGCGCACGGGACGGCCCGGCGAGCGCGCGTACACGGACGCAGCCTTGGAACTCGCGGGTGCGCGCGGCGTGCCGGCGGTCGCCACCAACGACGTGCGCTTCCTCGCGCGCGACGGAGTTCGAGGCGCACGAAGCGCGGGTGTGCATTCATGACGGCGCCCTGCTCGCCGACCCGAGCCGGTCGCGTCGCTACACCGAGGAACAGTATCTGAAGGCGCCGGCGGAAATGGCCGAGCTGTTCGCCGACGCTCCCGAGCTTCTGGAGAACAGCCTCGAGATCGCCAAGCGCTGCTCTTTGGAGGTGAAGCTCGGCAACTCGATGCTGCCGGCCTATCCGGTGCCCGGCCGGGCGCACCACCGAGGAGTTCCTGCGCGAGGAATCGCTCGAGGGCCTGCGGCGCAGGCTCGACGCCGTTCCGGCCGGTGCGCCGGCGCGCGAGCGCGGCGATTACGAGCGCCGCCTCGACCTCGAACTCGACGTGATCTGCAAGATGGGGTTCGCAGGCTATTTCTTGATCGTCGCCGACTTCATCCGCTGGGCGCGCGAGAACGGCGTGCCGGTCGGCCCGGGCCGCGGCTCGGGCGCGGGCTCGCTGGTCGCCTATGCGCTCGGCATCACGGATCTCGATCCGATCGAGCACGACCTGCTGTTCGAGCGATTCCTGAATCCGGAGCGCGTCTCGATGCCGGATTTCGACATCGATTTTTGCATGGAGGGCCGCGACAGGGTCATCGAATACGTCGCGCACAAATACGGCCGCGAGCGCGTGTCGCAAATCATCACCTACGGCACCCTGGCGGCGAAGGCCGTGGTGCGCGACGTCGGACGCGTGCTCGGACACAACTACGGGTACGTCGACAAGATCGCCAAACTGATCCCGTTCGAGATCGGGATCACGCTCGACAAGGCGCTCGAGCAAGAAGAGGAACTCGCGAAACTCTATGCCGGCGACGGCGACGTGCGCGAATTGATCGATCTCGCACGCGCGCTCGAGGGCCTGGTGCGCAACGCGGGCACGCACGCCGGCGGCGTCGTGATCGCGCCGTCCGTGCTGACCGATTTCACGCCGCTCTACTGCGAAGAGGGCGGCAATGCGCCGGTCACGCAGTTCGACAAGGACGACGTCGAAGCGGCGGGTCTCGTCAAATTCGACTTTCTCGGCCTGCGGACGCTGACGATCATCGACTGGGCCGTGCGCGACATCAACGCCGAACGCGGCCGCCGCGGGCGAGCCGCCGCTCGCGATCAACGCGCTGCCGATGGACGATGAGGCGACGTTCCAGCTGTTGAAGAGCTGCAGGACGACGGCGGTTTTCCAGCTCGAATCGCGCGGAATGAAGGATTTGATCCGCAGGCTCCAGCCGGACCGGTTCGGCGACATCGTCGCCCTGGTCGCGCTGTTCCGACCGGGACCGCTGCAGTCGGGCATGGTCGACGATTTCATCGCGCGCAAGCACGACAAGACCGGCGCGACGATCGATTATCTGCATCCGGATCTGCAGCCGGTTCTCGCGGCGACCTACGGCGTGATCCTGTACCAGGAACAGGTCATGCAGATCGCGCAGATCCTCGCCGGCTACACCCTGGGCGGCGCGGACTTGCTGCGGCGGGCGATGGGCAAGAAGAAGCCCGAGGAGATGGCGAAGCAGCGCGACCGTGTTCGTCAGCGGCGCGGTCGCGCGCGGCGTGCGGGAATCGCAAGCGACGCACATCTTCGACCTGATGGAGAAGTTCTCCGGCTACGGGTTCAACAAGTCGCACTCGGCCGCGTACGCACTGTTGTCGTATCAAACGGCGTGGCTCAAGGCGCACCATCCCGCGGCGTTCATGGCGGCCGTGCTGTCCTCCGACATGGACAAGACCGACAAGGTCGTCACGCTGATCGACGAATGCGCGAGCATGCGGCTCGACGTGCTGCCGCCGGACGTGAACGAGTCGGTCTATAAATTCACGGTCGCGGGCGCGGACCGCATTCGCTACGGCTTGGGCGCCGTCAAGGGCGCGGGGCTGTCGGCGGTCGAGGCGATCGTCGAGGAGCGCGGCCTGCGCGGGCCGTTCGCGAGCCTGCCGGACTTGTGCAGGCGCATCGATCTGCAGCGGGTCAATCGGCGCGTGCTCGAAGCGCTGATCAAATCCGGATGCCTGGATCGCGTCGGCCTGAACCGAGCGACGATGAGCGCGGAGCTCGACCGGGCGATGCACCTGGGCGAACAGAATTCGCGCGCCGAGAGCACGGGCCAGGTGGACTTGTTCGGCCTGAGCGCCGCGGCCGACGCGGTGGTGCCCGAATGGAGCGACGCCGTCCGCCTGGCCGGCGAGCGCGAGACTCTTGGGCTGTTCCTGAGCGGGCACCCGATAACGCCCTACGAGCCGGATTTGAAGTTCCTGACGAGCGCGCGCCTCGCGGATATCGGCGGGCCCAAGCCGGCGGCGGCCGAGGGCGGGCGCGGGTGGTCCGCCTCGAAGCCGGCGACGGTCGCCGGCCTGGTCTTGGAGATCCGGCGGCGGCCCAACAGGGTCACGCTGATCCTGGATGACCGCAGCGGCCGCCTCGAGGTCAGCCTGTTCGAGGAAACATACCAGCAATACCGCGATATCATCGTCAAAGACGCGATTTTGATCGTCGACGGCGGGCTGCGGTTCGACGATTTCATCGAGGCTTGGCGGCTTCAGGCAAAATCGCTGATCGACATCGACCGCGCGCGCGAGCGCTATGCGCGACGGTTGTGGATACGCTGGCCCGAGGAATTCGACGGACCGCAAGGCATGAATCGTCTCGAGGAACTGTTGAAGCCGCATTTGCGCGGCCCGTGCGGCGTGAGCGTCGCGCTCGCGCGCAAGGATTATTCAGGGCGTCTGAACTTGTCCGATGCCTGGTCCGTGCGTCCGTCACGCGAGTTGCTCGATCGGCTCACGGCCATCGTCGGACGCGACGGTTGGTATTTGGTTTATGGCCCGCGGTCCGATGCGCGCGGCGAGGAAACATCTTCATGGCAATGAATTTCTTGGAGTTCGAACAGCCGATCGCGGAGCTGGAGGCGAAGATCGAGGAACTGAAGTTCCTGGGCTCCGATTCGAACGTCAATATTTCGGAGGAGATCAAGCGGTTGCAGGCCAAGAGCCGCGCACTGACCGCGACGATATTTCAGAATCTGACGCCGTGGCAGATCACCCAGCTCGCGCGCCATCCGCAGCGTCCGTACACGCTGGATTACATTTCGATGATCTTCACCGATTGGCAGGAGCTGCACGGCGATCGGATGTACGGCGACGACCTCGCGATCGTCGGCGGCCTCGCGCGCATCGACGGCGACGCCGGTCGTCGTCATCGGCCAGCAGAAGGGGCGCGACACCAAGGAGCGCGTGCGGCGCAATTACGGCATGCCGAAGCCCGAAGGCTACCGCAAGGCGTTGCGCTTGATGATGATGGCGGAGCGCTTCCGCATGCCCGTGGTCACGCTGATCGACACGCCCGGCGCCTATCCGGGAATCGGTTCCGAGGAGCGCGGCCAGAGCGAGGCGATCGCGCGAAACCTGTTCGAGATGTCCCATCTGGCGGCGCCGGTTCTCTCCGTCGTCATCGGCGAAGGCGGATCCGGCGGCGCATTGGCGATCGGCGTCTGCGATCGTCTCGTGATGCTTCAGTTCAGCGTCTATTCGGTGATCTCTCCGGAGAGCTGCGCGTCGATTCTGTGGAAGAGCACGGACAAGAAGGAGATCGCCGCGGATGCGATGGGCGGAACCGCGGAACGGTTGAAGAAGCTCGGCCTCGTCGACGAAGTCCTCAAGGAGCCGCACGGCGGGGCGCACCGCGATCCGCAAGCGATGGCCGAAACGGTCAAGGCGAGCATCGTCAAGCACCTGTTGGAGTTGCGCAGCATGCCGGTCACGCAGCTCCTGGACGCGAGGCAGGCGCGACTACGCTCCTTCGGCGTGTTCCACGAAGCCTGAGTCGCGATGAGTTTTTCCGCGGCTTCGTTCGGCGCGGTGTTGACGACTCATCTGCCGCGGCGGGCGACCGGACTCGTCGTCGCGCTCAGCGGCGGCATGGATTCCGGGTGTCTGCTCGCCGCCGCGGCCGAGTGGGGCGCAGCGAGCAGGACTCGCTGCCGGTGCGCGCGATCCACATCGACCACGGCCTGCAAAGCGCCGCCGCGGCGTTTCGGCGCGCGTGCACCGCGCTGTGCGAACGATTTCAAGTCCCGCTGCTGATCATCGCGGTCCCCGTCGACACGGCCGCCGGCGTTTCCCTGGAGGAGGCGGCCCGCGAGGCGCGTTACGCGGCGCTCGCGGCCGCGCTCGATCCCGGTGAGTGCCTGGTGACCGCGCATCATGGCGAGGATCAAGCCGAGACCTTCTTGCTCCAGAGCCTTGCGCGGCGCGGGCTCAAGGGACTCTCGAGCATGCCCGTTTGCCGGCCGTTCGGCGCCGGTTGGCACCTGCGGCCGTCTGCTCGAGGCCACGCGGCGAGAGCTGTCGGCCGTACGCCGAGGCGCTCGCGCTCGGCCAGGTGGAGGACCCGATGAACGAGGACTTGCGCTTCGACCGGGTCTATTTGCGGCGCCGGCTATGGCCTTTGATCGAGAGCCGCTGGCCCGGCGCCGTCAAGGCGCTCGTGCGCACGGCCGAACACGCGGCCGAGGCGCAAGCCGTGCTCGACGGCGTCGCGGATGCGGATTTGGCGATGCTTTGCGACGGCGACGCGCTCGTCGGTATCACGCCTGCGCGGGCTCGATGCCGGCACGCAGGTCCAATGCGGTGCGCCGCTGGATCGCGCGCGCGCACGCGCTGCCGCCGCCGACGGCGCGGCTGCACGAGGCGCTGCGGCAAATGCTGCAAGCCGGCGATGGCCAATTGCCGTCGATCGTCTGGGGCGCGCATGCGCTGCGCCGCTATCGCGACCGCATCCATCTGACCGCGGCCGAGCCCGCGCGCCTCGCGGCGGAATACGATTGGGATCATGGATCGGGGGCCGTGCTCGATCTCGGGCCCGGCCTCGGCAAGCTGCGTCGCGTGCCGACACCGGGCGGCCTGAACGCCGCGGAGCTGCCTGCGACACTGCGGGTGCGCGGGCGCGCGGGCGGCGAGACGATCAAACCCGCGCCGCGCGCGGCGACCCAGAGCGTACAACACCTGTGCCAGGCGCGGGCGGTCCTGCCGTGGATGCGCGGCGCGCTGCCGTTCGTGTTCGCGGGCGCGGAATTGATCGCGGTCGGCGACCTGTGGTTCGACGCGCGCCGCCGCGTGGGCCCAGGCGACCCCGGCGTCGGATTTCGATGGGAGGATGCGCCGGTCGTGTTCTGATTCGATTGTCGGCGCACATGCATTCTGGTAACCTGAATTCCCGTCGAATTCTCACTTGTTCCCAACTCAAAGCTTCGCCTGTGCGTGCCGGATTCCGGATGATTCGCGAGGCGGGCGTTATTATCGGCGGTGACCCATCATGACAAAGTTCGTTTTCGTCACCGGCGGGGTGGTTTCCTCGCTCGGTAAGGGCATCGCGTCCGCTTCCTTGGGCGCGATTCTCGAGGCTCGCGGTCTCAAGGTCAGCATGGTCAAGCTCGACCCGTATATCAACGTGGACCCGGGCACGATGAGCCCTTTTCAGCACGGCGAGGTGTTCGTCACGGCCGACGGCACCGAGGCGGATCTCGACCTGGGTCATTACGAGCGGTTCGTGCGCACGACCACCGGGCGCAACAGCAATTTCACGACGGGGCGCATCTACGAGCGCGTGATCGCGAAGGAACGGCGCGGGGACTACCTCGGCGCGACCGTGCAGGTCATTCCGCACATCACCGATGAAATCAAATATCGAATTCGCATGGGCGCCGGCAACGCCGACGTCTGCATGGTGGAAATCGGCGGCACCGTCGGCGACATCGAGTCCTTGCCGTTTCTCGAGGCGATTCGTCAAATGGGCGTGGAGCTCGGCCGCAACAGCGTTCTGTACATGCATTTGACGCTCGTGCCGATCGTCGGCGGTTCGGGCGAGATCAAGACCAAGCCGACCCAGCATTCGGTGAAGGAGCTGCGCGGCATCGGCATTCAGCCGGACATTCTTCTGTGCCGCTGCGCGCACGCGCTGCCGGACGAGCAGCGCCGCAAGATCGCGCTGTTCACCAACGTCGAGGAGCGCGCCGTCATATCCGCGGTGGACGCCGACGATATCTACAAGATCCCCATGCTGCTGCACGAGCAGAATCTGGACGATATCGTCGTCGACAAGCTGCGCCTCGAGGCTCCGCCGACGGATCTCGCCGATTGGCGCGCGGTCGTCGCCGCCAAGCAAAATCCGGAAGCCGCGGTCGACATCGGCATGGTCGGCAAGTACGTGCAGATCCGCGATTCGTACATCTCCCTGAACGAGGCGTTGATGCACGGCGGGATCAAGACGCGCACGCGCGTCAACATCCATTATTTCGAATCGCAGGACATCGAGCGCTCCGGGCCCGATGCGCTGCGGAACATGGATGCGATCCTGGTTCCCGGCGGCTTCGGCGACCGCGGGATCGAGGGAAAGATCCAGGCGATACGATTCGCGCGCGAGAACCGCATTCCCTATCTCGGCATCTGTCTGGGAATGCAATTGGCGATCGTCGAATATGCGCGCAACGTCCTGGCGCTCAAAGGCGCGAACAGCACGGAATTCGACCGCGCGACGAATCATCCGGTGATCGCGTTGATCACGGAATGGCAGGATCTCGCGCGCGGGCAGCAAGTACGCGACGAGAAATCCAGTCTCGGCGGCAGCATGCGCCTCGGTGCGCAAGAGGCGAGGCTCGTTCCCGGATCCTTGGCTCACGCCGTTTACGGCAAGGAGTCGATCTTCGAGCGGCATCGGCACCGCTACGAATTCAACAATAACTATCTCGACGAGCTGACCGCGGGCGGCCTGCGCTTTTCGGGATTCTCGGTCGACGGCCTGGTCGAATTCATCGAACTGCCGAGTCATCCCTGGTTCGTCGCCAGCCAATTCCATCCGGAGTTCACCTCGACGCCGCGCGACGGCCATGCGCTGTTCACCGGTTTCGTCCGGGCGGCGCGCGAGTACCGCGCCTCGCAGCGGCCGGGGCGCGCGACCGCATGAAAATCGGCGCGTTCGAGGTCGGCCTCGACCGGCCGTTCTTCTTGATCGCCGGTCCGTGCGTGATCGAAAGCGAGGCCTTGGTGCTCGATGTCGCCGGCCGGCTGCGCGAGATCACGACGGCGCTGAAGCTGCCGTTCATCTTCAAGGCGTCGTTCGACAAGGCGAATCGCTCGTCCGCGGCCAGCTTTCGCGGTCCCGGCATCGATGCGGGATTGAAGGCGCTCGCGCGCGTACGCGCGGAATTCGGCGTTCCGGTGCTCACCGACGTGCACGAGGACACGCCGCTTGCCGAAGTCGCGAGCGTCGTCGACGTACTGCAGACGCCCGCGTTCCTGTGCCGCCAGACGAATTTCATCGTCGCGGTCGCCTCGCAGGGCAAGCCCGTCAACATCAAGAAGGGGCAATTCCTGTCGCCGTGGGAAATGCAGAACGTCGTCGACAAGGCGCGCTCCACGGGCAACGCCCAAATCATGGTATGCGAGCGCGGTTTCTCGTTCGGCTACAACAATCTGGTCTCGGACATGCGCTCGCTCGCGGTGATGCGCGCGACCGGGTGCCCCGTCGTGTTCGACGCGACCCATTCGGTGCAACTGCCCGGCGGCAGGGGCGACGCGTCCGGTGGACAGCGGGAGTTCGTCCCGGTCCTCGCGCGCGCAGCCGTCGCCGCCGGAGTCGCGGGCGTGTTCATGGAAACGCACCCCGATCCGGCCAAAGCCTTGTCGGACGGGCCGAACGCGTGGCCGCTCGACCGCATGGCGCCGCTGCTCGCGACCTTGGTTGAAATCGATCGTACCGTCAAAAAGCAACCGTTCGAGGAATCCTTGCTATGAGTCGAATCGCCGATGTTCGCGGCCGGGAAATCATCGATTCGCGCGGCAACCCCACCGTCGAGGCCGACGTGCTCCTGGATTCGGGTGCCGTCGGCCGCGCGGCCGTGCCGTCGGGCGCCTCCACCGGCACGCGCGAGGCCGTGGAACTCAGGGACAACGACCCGCGCCGGTTCGGCGGCAAGGGCGTCATGAAGGCGGTCGCGAACATCAACGGCCCGATCAGGAATCTGCTGAAAGGCCGCGACGCCGCCGATCAGCGCGGCCTCGACGAGAGCCTGATCGCGCTCGACGGCACGGACGGCAAATCGAACCTCGGCGCAAACGCGCTGCTCGCGGCGTCGCTCGCGGCCGCGCACGCGGCCGCGAGCGATCGCAAGGTCTCGCTCTACCGGCATCTCGGCGGCGACGGCGGATTCGCTATGCCCGTGCCGATGATGAACATCATCAACGGCGGCGCGCACGCCGACAACAGCGTCGACATCCAGGAATTCATGATTCTGCCGCTCGGGGCGCCGTCGCTGTCCGAGGCGCTGCGCTACGGGGCGGAAGTGTTCCACAGCCTGAAGAAGGTCCTGCACGCGAAGGGGCTCTCCACGGCGGTCGGCGACGAGGGTGGGTTCGCTCCGGACTTGCCGTCGAACGAAGCGGCCATCACGACGATCCTCGAGGCGATCGACAAGGCGGGGTATCGGGCCGGCAAGGATATTTACCTGGGGCTCGACGTCGCGAGCACGGAATTCTTCAGGGACGGAATCTACGACCTCGAGTCCGAGGGGCGAAAATTCACCGCGAGCGAGTTCACCGACTACCTCGCGGGTCTCGTGGACAAGTATCCGATCGTCACGATCGAAGACGGCATGAGCGAGGACGATTGGGACGGCTGGGCGATATTGACGCGCAAATTGGGCCACAGAGTGCAGCTCGTCGGCGACGATCTGTTCGTGACGAACACCAAGATCTTCGCGGAAGGCATACGGAAGAAGATCGCGAACGCGATATTGATCAAGCCGAATCAGATCGGCACGCTCTCCGAGACTCTCGCCGCGATCACGATGGCCGCGGGCGCGAAGTACGCAGCGATCGTATCGCACCGCTCCGGCGAGACCGAGGACGTGACCATCGCCGATATCGCGGTCGCGACGACCGCGACCCAGATCAAGACCGGCTCCATGTCGCGCTCGGATCGGATTGCGAAATACAACCAGCTGCTGCGGATCGAGGCGGAACTCGGCGCAAAGGCGACTTTTGCGGGCTTGGGCGCTTTATCGGTACCAGTTTCTTAAGAAACCATGCTAAGCTCCTGTGCCCATGAGGATTTTCGCCGCCGTCTTGGCCCTCGCCCTGGTGCTGCTGCAGTATCGCCTCTGGTTCTCGGACCAGGGGTATCGCGAAGTTGCGCGCCTGCAGGCCGCGATCGACGCGCAATCCGCCGCGAATCTCGACCAGGCGCAGCGCAACGGCCGACTCGCCGCCGAGGTGCAGAATCTCAAAGTCGGATTCGCCGCCTTGGAAGAGCGTGCGCGCAGTGAGCTCGGCATGATCGGCGACAACGAGACTTTCTACGAGGTCGTGACGCGGGCGACGCCGGCGCCGCCGGCGCCGCCGACCGGACTCACCGCTCGGGCGGAATGAGCCGCGCACCGGCAGACCGGCGGGTGTGGGCGATCGTGCCCGCGGCGGGCCGGGGCGAACGGTTCTCGCCGACGGCGGCCGCGCCGAAACAATACGCCCCCCTTCGAGGCCGGACGATGATCGAGTGGTCGATCCGCGGTCTTCTCGCGGAGCCGCGCATCGAGTCGACCGTGGTGGTCGTCGCGCCCGGCGATGCGTATTGGGCCGCGATCGCGCAAGGGCTCGCCGGCGCGCGGCTAAAGACCGCGATCGGCGGGGCGACGCGGCAAATCTCGGTGCGCAACGGGCTTGCCCACCTGCACGGCGAGGCCGAGGCGCAAGATTGGGTTTTCGTGCACGATGCGGCGCGTCCATGCCTGAGCTCGCGCGAGATCCGCGATTTGTTGGCGGCGCTCGATACGGGCGTCGCGGGCGCGGTGCTCGCCGCGCCGCTCGTCGACACGATCAAGCGCGATCTCGCGGACGCGGGCATCGAAACCGTCGACCGCAAGGGCCTGTGGCGGGCGCTGACCCCGCAGGTGTTTCGCTACGGCGAGCTCTGCGACGCGCTGGATCGCGCCGCCGCCGCGGGCGTCATGGTCACGGACGAAGCGCAGGCGATGGAGCGCGCGGGCGTCGCCGCGACTCTCGTCGCCGGATCCGCATTCAACATCAAGGTCACGCGCGCGGAAGACCTCGAGGCGGCTGCGGCAATATTGAAAAATGCGGAGGTAGCGACGATGCGAGTCGGCCAGGGATTCGATGCACATAAATTCGGCGACGGCGATCGGGTCGTCCTCGGCGGCGTGCGCATTCCGTATTCGCGGGGCGTCGTCGCGCATTCCGACGGCGATGTCGTCATACACGCGCTTTGCGACGCCATCCTCGGCGCGCTCGGGATGGGCGATATCGGCGAGCATTTTCCCGACACCGACGCGCGTTACCGCGGCGCCGACAGCCGCGTATTCCTGCGCGAGGTGGCCGCGCGCGCCAAAGCGGCGGGTTACCGCACGGCCAACGCCGACATCACGATCGTCGCCGAAGCGCCGCGCATTGCCGCGCATCGCGCCGCGATGGCCGCCAACCTCGCCGCCGACCTCGGCGTCGAGATCGGCGCGATCAACGTCAAGGCGACGACCACCGAGCGCATGGGCTTCATCGGCCGCGGCGAAGGGCTTGCCGCGTTCGCCTGCGTCTTGCTCGACGCCTAGCCGCGCAGCAGCACGTAGACCGCGCCGGTGCCGCCGTCGAGCGGCCGCGCGGAGGTGAAGGCGATGACGTCATGGCGGCGCCGCAGCCAGTCGTTGACCGCGGATTTCAGAACCGCGCCGCGGTCGCCGGACCGCATGCCCTTGCCGTGGATGACGCGCACGCAGCGTCTGCCTTGCTCGCGGCTCGCGGTGATGAATTCCTCGAGCCGCCCGTGCGCGCCGGCCTGCGACATGCCGTGCAAATCGAGCTCGTCCTCGATCGCGTACGCGCCGCGGCGCAGGCGGCGCATCTGCTGATCGCGCACTCCGGCGCGCCGATACGACAGGGCGTCTGCGGCCGCCACCGGCGCTTGAATCGGCGGCGGCGGTTCGCCGGCCGTCTTCTCGGCGGCGGTCGGGCGGCCGGCGCGCGGCTTCGGCCGCGGTGCGCGCAGCGCGGCCGGCGATTGCTCGCTCTGCGGCAGCGGCCGCACGTCGCGCATCGCCGCTCGAAACGACGACCGGTCGTCATCCGCGTCGTCATCGCCGCCGCCGCCGCTACGTTGTTGTGCTGTCATGACTTGCGACTCGATCGGCTATCGGCGTTTCGGAGCTTACAGTATAGTCTGCACCGGGCTACCCGCCACTCTTGGGCAGGCTTACAAACCGGTGAAAATACTACTTTCGAACGATGACGGCTATCGCGCAGAAGGCTTGGCGGCGCTCAGGGAAGCGATCACTCCCTTGGGTGCGGTCACGGTCGTCGCGCCCGATCGCAATCGCAGCGCCGCGAGCAACTCGCTGACCTTGGACGTTCCCTTGCGCGTTTGGAAATACGACGGCAACGCGTATTACGTCAACGGCACGCCGACGGACTGCGTTCATATGGCGGTCTCCGGGTTGTTCGATTTCGAGCACGACCTCGTGGTTTCCGGAGTCAACGACGGCGCCAATCTCGGCGACGACGTGCTCTACTCGGGTACCGTGGCCGCCGCGACCGAAGGCCGGTTTCTTGGGCTGTCGGCGATCGCCGTGTCCCTGTGCGTGGACCAGAACAGCCCGCGAAATTTCGCCGGCGCGGCGCGCGTCGCCGCGAGCCTGGTCGAGCGCCTGGCGCAGAGGCCGCTGGGAAATTCGGTGATCCTGAACCTCAATGTTCCCGACTTGCCCGACGGGCAGTTGCGCGGCATCAAGGTGACGCGGCTCGGAAATCGTCATCGCAGCGAACCGGTCGTTCGCGCGAAGGACCCGCGGGGCCGCGATGTTTACTGGGTGGGCTCGGCAGGTCCGGGCCAGGACGCCGGACCCGGGACTGATTTCCACGCGATCGCGGCAAGGGTATGCGTCGATCACGCCGCTGCAGATCGATTTGACGCGGCATTCCGCACTCGCCGACACCGAGCGTTGGCTTCGCGTTGAGTAGCTTCATGTCGGACTCCCGCATCAGCGGCATCGGCATGACTTCCGCGCGCACGCGCGAGCGGCTCGTGCAGCGCCTCTCCGAGCAAGGCATCCTGGATCAGCGCGTTCTCGATCGAATTCGCAACGTGCCCAGGCATTTGTTCGTCGACGAGGCGCTCGCGAGCCGCGCCTATGAGGATACGGCGCTGCCGATCGGGTTCGGCCAGACGATTTCCCAGCCCTATGTCGTCGCGCGCATGACCGAGGCGGTGCTCGAGGGTGGGCCCGTTCGCAAGGTCCTCGAGATCGGCACCGGCTGCGGCTACCAGACGGCCGTGCTGGCGCCGCTCGCCGGGGAAATCTATACGATCGAGCGGATCGCCGCCCTGGTCGGCCGGGCGCGGCGCAGCTTGCGTGAAATGAAGATCAAGAACACGCATTTCCGCCATGACGACGGCAGCGTCGGCTGGGCCGCACGCGCGCCGTTCGATGCGATCCTGTTGACCGCGGCTCCGCACGCGGTTCCGCAAGCCTTGTTCGAGCAATTGGCGGTCGGCGGCAGGCTGATCGCGCCGGTCGGCGCCGAGGGCCGCCAGGAACTCATGCGATTCATCAATCGCGACACCAGAATCGAGCGGCAGTCGCTCGGCCCCGCGAGCTTCGTGCCGCTGCTGTCGGGGCTGCAGCGCTAGCTCGAAGGGCCGCGTGTTTCGAGCCGCCAGTCTCTGGATCGTTTGCGCCGCGCTGCTCGCGGGCTGCATGGGCGAGGGTCCCCGGGGGCCCGATGACTATGTCGTGCAACCGCAGGACACGCTTTACAGCATTGCCTGGCGCAACGGCCTCGATTACCGCGATCTGGCGGAGTGGAACCATATCGGCCCGAGCTACCGCATCGAAGTCGGCGAGCGCCTGATCCTGCGGCCCAACGGCGCGGCGCCGCGCGGCGCCGCGCGCGTCGCGAGGCGCGCATCCGCGCCGCGCAGCGGCACCGCTGCGCCGCCGCCTCACGGTCCGGCGCCGATGGGCGGGCCGTCGCGGCCCGCCGCACCCGCGCTCAAGTGGGTGTGGCCGACGGACCTGATCGGCCGACCACAGCGGCTCGTGAACGGCGGTCTCCTGCTGCGGGGAAAACTCGGCCAGGCCGTGCGTGCGGCGGCAGCCGGCCATGTCGTCTACACGGGTAGCGGTATTCGCGGTTTCGGCCTCCTCGTGATCATCAAGCACGACGCGAATCTGTTGTCCGCCTATGCGTACAACAGCGAGGTTCTCGTGCGCGAGGACCAGGATGTTGCCGCGGGGCAGGTCATCGCCCGCATGGGGGAGGGCTCACACCAGATACCGACGCTGTACTTCGAGATCCGATCGAACGGGCGCACCGTCGATCCGATTCCTTACCTTTTAGGTAAGAAGTAGATTCTAGATAAAAATTTGTAATTAACTGAAATATATCATAAAAGAAAGGATTCCTTCGGCAGCTTGCTCGACCCCGGTTCCTGTGTTCTACTCTGCAACTCGGCGAGGCTACTTGCGGGGCGCCGAATGATTACATGGGGACTGACGGGGGATAAAAAGTAAAAAGATCAATAAGAAAAATAAAATTTCTCAATTTCACGTCATGAGTCTTTTGACGAGGGACGTGGTTGAGATCCGATCTTCGATTCCTATGTCATCGAGTAAGCGCCCTGCCATTTTGGTCTTGCGGTGCGACGAGCGATAGCCTTGTTCAAGGCAGCAATATGGCGACGGCTCGTCGTTGTTCCGCGACGAGCACGTTGAACGTCCGGCAGGCCGCGCCGCTGTCCATGACCTCGAAACCCACTCGCATGCCGAGGAATCGCGCGCCGAACGTCGGCGCTGGAAATTGCTGTCGGGCGCCGGTACCCAAAAGAACCACCTCGGGGTTCATCGCCAACACCCGCGCCGCATGGGACGGCGTGAGATCGGCAAGGCCGCGCATTTCCGGTTCGACGAGAATCTCCGTCGCGCTGACGATCACGCCGCCGCGGATCGATCGATCGTCGATGCGAAACTCGCCGTCTCCGTAGGAGCGGATGATGTGGGTGCCTGAAGGCCTGTCTTGGGTGAAGCGCATCCCGTTAAGATACTGAATCCGCCGATGAACCGCCGCTCCTCCGCCATTTTCGTCCGTTTTTCGGCGCCGCCGCCGCGCGCCGACGACGACGCGTCGCCATTCGACGATCCGCCGCCGGCAGATCGCGCGCCCACGCTCGAACGTCTGTTGGCCGGCGCCGACGCGGTGCGGCCGGTCGCCGACTGGCGGCGCGATGCGTTTCAGGTCATCGCGCCCGCGGCCGAGCCCTGGTCCAATCCTTGTGCGCCGGCGCTCTATCGCGCGTTCGGGCCCGTGACGGCGCGCGCCGCGTATTTCGCGTCGCCGGTCGTCTATCGCGCGACGATGACGAGCGTGCATCTGCCGCACGGCGGTATCCTGCGCCTGGCGTCGGCGGAAGCCGCGGCTCTGGCCGAGGACTTCGGCCGCGTCTTCGGCGGCGCCGATGCACGCCTGATGGCGGACTTGTCCGGCGGCTTGTATTGCGTTTTCGACCGTGCGGTCGGCGCGGATACGGCCGATCCAGAGGACGCACTGGGGCTCGCGATCGGCCGATTTCAAGCGACCGGGGCCGACGGCGCGCGCATCGCCGCGCTGATGAGCGAAATGGAAATGTGGTTGTTCGAGCATGCGGTGAACCGCGCGCGCGTTCGCCGCGGCGAGCCTGCGATCGGCGGGCTTTGGCTCTGGGGCGGCGGCGCGACGCTGTCCCGCATGCCGGCCATCATCGGCTGGACCGCGGGCGACGATGCGCTGTTCGGCGCACTGGACCCGGTGCTTGAATTTCCGCGCGACGGCCGGCCGGGTGTCGTCGCGATCGCGGCCCAGCCCGGATCGGATGAGTGGCGCGACGCCGAAGCGCGCTGGCTTCGGCCTGCGGTCGAGGAACTTTGCGCGGGGCGTCTCGAGCGCCTCGTGCTGTGCGCGGGCCGGCGTCGTTTCGACATCGACCGCCGATTCCGGTTTCGCATCTGGCGCCGCCGCCGGCCATGGTGGGGGTATTTCCAATGAACGCGACGCAGATTCGTCGGCGTCCCGCGGCCGCGGGCGGGGCGCTCGCCGCACAAGTGCATCCGGTTCTGCGGCGCGTGTACGCGGCGCGCGGCGTGACCGACGACGAGGAACTCGATCTTTCGCTGCGGCGCTTGCTGCCGATCGGCTCGCTGGAAGGCGTCGACGACGCGGCGCGGCTCCTGGCGGCGCATCGGCAACGCGGACGCGTGCTGATCGTCGGCGACTTCGACGCGGACGGGGCGACGAGCAGTGCGCTGATGGTGCGCGCGTTGCGGGCGATGCGTTTTGCGCACGTCGATTTCCTGGTGCCCGACAGGTTTCGCTTCGGCTACGGCTTGACGCCGGAAATCGTCGACTGCGCCGCCGCGCGCCGGCCGACGCTGATCGTGACGGTCGACAATGGCGTGTCCAGCATCGACGGCGTGGAGGCGGCGAGGGCGCTGGGCATCGAGGTGCTCGTGACCGATCATCATCTGCCCGGCAAGGCGCTGCCGCGCGCCGACGTGATCGTCAATCCGAACCTGCCTCGGTCGGCGTTCGGCAGCCCGTCCTTGGCCGGCGTCGGCGTCGCGTTCTACGTCGTCGCCGCGCTCGCGAACGCCGCGGACGGCCACGATTTCAAGCCCGCCGAACTCCTCGATCTGGTCGCGCTCGGCACGGTCGCCGACGTCGTTCCGCTGGACAGGAACAATCGCATCCTCGTTGCGAACGGTCTGCAGCGCATCCGCGCGGGACGCTGCGTTCCCGGCATCCGCGCGCTGCTCGAAGCCGCCGCGCGCAAGCCCGAGCGGATCACGGCCGCGGATTTGGGGTTCGCCGCGGCGCCGCGGCTGAACGCCGCGGGCCGGCTCGCCGACATGTGCGTCGGGATCGAATGTCTGCTCGCCGACGGCGTGCAGGCGGCGGCGGGTCTCGCGGCGCAGCTTTCGCGGCTCAACGAGGAGCGCCGTGAGATCGAGCGGCGCATGCACACCGAGGCGGTCGATATCGCCGCGGCGGTGCAATCCGCCGCCGACGGCGGCGCGCCGCTCGGCCTCTGTTTGTTCGACGAGACCTGGCACCAGGGCGTCGTCGGGCTCGTCGCCGGGCGCATCAAGGACAGGCTGCACCGGCCGGTGATCGCGTTTGCGCGCGCCGCCGACGGCACCCTGCGCGGCTCCGCGCGTTCGATCGCCGGCGTGCACATTCGCGACGCGCTGGACAGCGTCGCCGCGCGCAATCCGGGCTTGATCGACAAGTTCGGCGGCCACGCGATGGCCGCCGGCTTGAGCTTGCGGATGGAGAAGCTCGTGGATTTTCGCGCCGCCTTCGCCGCCGAAATCGCGGCGCGCGTCGACCCGGCGTCGATCGGCGGCGTGATCCATTCGGACGGGGAACTGGACGCGGCCGAGCTGTCGCTCGACACCGCGCGCGCGCTCGCCGCGGGCGGGCCGTGGGGACAAGGCTTTCCGGAGCCGACGTTCGACGGCGAATTCGACGTGCTGGAAGCGCGCATCGTCGGCGAGAGACACTTGAAGCTCAAGCTGCGCGCCGCGCGCGCGGCCGGGGCGTTCGCCGCGGAACCGCTCGATGCCATCGCCTTCGGCTATGCCGACGACGACGCCGCGCGCCGCGCCGCTCCGCCCGGGTGTCCGTGTGACGCTTGCCTACCGTCTCGAAGTCAACGAATACAACGGCCGCTCGCGCGTGCAACTCAACTGCCAGCATCTGCTGCGCCCGGGCGGCGCTGAATCGGCGTGAGTCGGTGTGCTAAGATTCGCGGCCATGGAAATCAATCAAATCAAACGGTTCGTCAAAGATCTCGAGGAGCGCGTGCAGTCCTTGAGGGGGTATCTTTGATTACGACAACAAGCGCGAGCGCCTGCAGGAAGTAGCGCGCGAACTGGAACAACCGGGAATTTGGGACTCGCCGGAGCGGGCCCAGGAACTAGGGAGGGAGCGAGCCAAGCTCGAACAGGTCGTCGTCGGCCTGGACGCGTTGACGCGCGGCCTTGCCGACGCCGGCGAACTCCTCGATCTAGCCGCGGCCGAAAACGATCAAGCGGCGGCCGACGAGGTCGAAGCGGACGCTAGCCGGCTGAGAATCGAGGTCGAGCGGCTCGAATTCCAACGGATGTTCCCGGGTCAGATGGACTCGCACAACGCGTTTCTCGACATCCAGGCCGGCGCCGGCGGCACCGAGGCGCAGGATTGGGCCGCGATGCTGCTGCGCATGTACCTGAAGTGGGCGGACGCGCATGGCATCAAGACCGAGATCATCGATCAGAGCGACGGCGAAGTCGCCGGCATCAAGGGCGCGACGATCAGCATGACGGGCGACTATGCCTACGGCTGGCTGCGCACCGAAACCGGCGTGCACCGCCTCGTCAGGAAATCGCCGTTCGACTCGGGTAATCGCCGCCACACGTCGTTCGCGTCGGTTTTCGTCTCGCCCGAGGTCGACGAGGACATCGACATCGAGATCAACCCCGCGGATCTGCGCGTCGACGTCTACCGCTCGAGCGGCGCCGGCGGCCAGCACGTCAACAAGACCGAATCGGCGGTGCGCATCACGCACGCGCCGACCGGCATCGTCGTCGCCTGCCAAAGCGAGCGCAGTCAGCACAAGAACCGGTCCACCGCGATGAAGATGCTGAAGGCGAAACTCTACGAACTGGAGTTCAACAAGCGCAATGCCGCGGCGAAGGTGCTCGAGGATTCCAAATCCGACGTAAGCTGGGGAAATCAGATCCGCAGCTACGTGCTCGATCAATCGCGCATCAAGGATTTGCGCACCGGCGTCGAAATCGGCAACACCACGGCGGTGCTCGACGGCGGTCTCGACGTGTTCATGCAGGCGAGCCTGAAGCAGGGGTTATGAGCGACAGCGACCAAGAGCAGCGGGACGAGAACCATCTGATCGCCGAGCGCCGCGCGAAGCTCGCGAAACTGCGCGAGCGCGGCAACCCGTTTCCGAACGATTTCCGGCGCAATGCACTGGCAGGCGACTTGTTGCTCGCGTACGGCGCCAAGTCGGCCGAGGCGCTCGAGGCCGAGGCGATTCCGGTCGCCGTCGCGGGGCGCATGATGGCGAAAAGGGTCATGGGCAAGGCGAGCTTCGCGAGGATCGAGGACACGAGCGGCGCGATCCAGATCTTCCTGCAGCAACAGGCGCTGCACGACGTCTACGACGATTTCAAGGGTTGGGACGTCGGCGACGTGATCGGCGCCGAGGGGACCCTGTTTCGCACGAAGACGGGCGAACTGTCGGTCAGGGCGCAACGCGTGCGCCTGCTGACGAAATCGCTGCGGCCGCTGCCCGACAAATGGCACGGCATGTCCGACACGGAAATTCGCTACCGGCAGCGCTACGTCGATCTGATCGTCAACAAGGACAGCCGGCGCGTGTTCGAAACGCGCTCGCGCATCATCCGCTACTTGAGGGATTTGCTGGATTCGGCCGGCTTTCTCGAGGTCGAGACGCCGATGCTGCAGACGATCCCGGGCGGCGCCGCCGCGCGGCCGTTCAAGACCCACCACAATGCGCTCGACATGGACATGTATCTGCGCATCGCACCCGAGTTGTACCTGAAGCGACTGACGGTCGGCGGGTTCGACCGGGTCTACGAGATCAACAGGAATTTCCGCAACGAGGGTTTGTCGACGCGGCACAACCCGGAATTCACGATGCTCGAGCTGTACCAGGCATACGCCGATTACACCGACGTCATGCGCATCGTCGAGAACATGTTCCAGGGAATCGCCGACGCGCTGATCGGATCGCGCAAGATCGTCTACCAGGGTTTCGAGTACGACCTCAGCGGATCATTCGCGAGATCGACGATCGAGGAGGTCTTGCTCGCGAACAACCCGGATCTCGACCGGGCGCTGCTGCGCGACGTCGCCTATTTGCGGCGCGTCTGCGACGCGCTGAAGATTCCCTATAAGGGCGGGGACGGCGCCGGCAAGCTGCAGATCGAGATCTTCGAGCGAACCGGCGAGCATACGCTCGTGCAGCCGACGTTCGCGTACGCCTATCCCGCCGAGGTTTCACCGCTCGCGCGCCGCAACGACGCGGATCCCTTCATCACCGACCGCTTCGAGTTCTTCATCGGCGGCCGCGAATATGCGAACGGCTTCTCCGAACTCAACGACGCCGAGGATCAGGCGCAGCGCTTCAAGGAGCAGGCCGAGCGCAAATCGGCGGGCGACGAGGAGGCGATGTATTACGACGCGGATTACGTGCGCGCGTTGGAATACGGGATGCCGCCGGCGGGGGGCCTCGGCGTCGGCATCGACAGGCTCGTGATGTTCTTCACCGATTCGCCCTCGATTCGCGACGTGCTGCTGTTCCCGCACATGCGCCCGGAAACCTGAGGGCGCGGATGAATTCCGGGGCGATGCCGATCGGCGTGTTCGACTCCGGCGTCGGGGGCTTGACCGTGTTGCGCGCGCTGCGCGCCGCGCTCCCCGGCGACGATTTCATCTACCTCGGCGACACCGCGAGGTTGCCGTACGGCACCAAGAGCCCGCAGACCGTCGCGCGCTATTCGCTCGCAATGCGCCGCACAGGCTGCACGAGCGCGGGATCCGCTGCCTCGTCGTCGCCTGCAACACGGCGTCGGCGTTCGCGCTCGACGAGTTGCGCGTCGAATATCCGCAGATCCCCGTGGTCGGCGTCATCGATCCCGGCGCCGAGGCTGCGGTGCGCGGCGTCCGTTTCGCGGCGTATCGCCGTGATCGGCACCGAGGCGACGATCGCCGGCGGCGCCTATCAGCGCGCGATCGGCCGACTGAGCGTCGGATGCGCGCGTGACGCGCGCGCGCCTGTTCGCTGTTCGTCGCGATGGCCGAGGAGGGCTGGACGGAAGGCGCATTGACCGAGGCCGTCGCGCGGCGCTACCTGGAGTCACTGTTCGTCGGCCGCGATGCGCCCGACACCTTGGTGCTCGGCTGCACGCACTTCCCGGTGCTCACGGACGCGATCAGGGCCGTGTTGCCGCCGGGCGTGTCGATCGTCGATTCCGCGGCGACGACCGCGGCCGCGGTGCGCCGGATCCTCGGCCCACGGGACGAGTCCGCGGGCGCGGGTTCGGTCACCTTGCTCGCGACGGACGGCGCGGCGCGATTTGCCCGCGTCGGCGGCGCGTTCCTGGGCGAAGCGGTGCGCGCCGATTCGGTGGAAATCGTCGATCTATAGGAGCGCGTAAGGCAGCGGCAGAACCTCGGCGTCGGCGAACGCGACGGTCTCGCCGGCGGCGCCGTCCGCGGACGCGGTATCCGACGGCGTCGACGTTCAACACGGCGAGCGCCTCGAATCCGCCGGAGGTGGGCACGACTTCGGTCAATCGGCCGCTGCGGCCGTCCGCGAGCCGCACCGCCTGGCCGACTTCGAACGACGCGCCGCGCAGGAACGAGCCGCATCAGGCGGCGCTTGATCCGCCCCAGGTGCTGCGCGCGCGCGATGATTTCCTGGCCGGTGAAGCAGCCCTTGCTGAAGCTGATGCCGTCGACGAGATCGAGATTCAGCATCTGCGCGACGTACAGTTCGCGCGTCGCCGCGTAGATCTGCGGCAGGCCCGCGCGAATGTCCGCGAGCCGCCAGTCTCGCTCTATCGAGTCGGCGTCGAGAACGTCTCCGGCGAGTCCGCGGGCGGCGACGAGCGCGGCCTCGCCGACGATCCAAAAGCGCGCGTCCGCGCCGACCCGGCCGATGCCGAGCCCTGCGGTTTCCACGTAGCCCTGGGAGGGGTCGGGCGCCTGCAAGCCGGCGGCTTCGATCGCGGCCGCGCCATGCTGGCCCGCGACCACGATTTGCTCGCCGGGATCCTCGATCCGCACCTTCGCGCGCAGGACGAATTTGCGCAGGCGCTCCATCGTCGGCCCGACGAGTTCGCGCGGCAGAATGCCGAGGATGCCCGACGAGTGCGGCAACAGGTGCAGGATCGCCAACACGCGCCCCTGGGGATTCGAGTATGCCGCGAGCAGCGGCCGCCCGGCCGCGAGGCGGCGGGCGTCGTTGGATAATTGTCCCTGCAGGAACGCCACGGCGTCGGCGCCGGCGAAGCGCAGCACGCCCATATGGAACAAACGCCCGGAGTGTTGACTCATGCGGGTATCAAATCGACAGTCTCGCCCGGATGTCAACCCCGGCGATCGCCGCCGCCGGCTCAGGAACGTGCTTATTCGACCCGATTTTCTGGCAAAATTTGCCGTGTGATTCGCAAACGACGACGAGCAACCGCGAGAATCGGCCGCCGCTGCCGATCCGAGGCCCGAACCCGCGGCGAACGCCGCGCGCGAACTCGGCGGCCGCAGCGGCCCTGAGCCGACCCGGTTCGGCGATTGGGAATTGCGCGGCCGCTGCATCGATTTCTGACGCAGCCACGTTCGCGAACCGCAACGCCCTACAGGACCACTCGAATGCCCGCACGCGCCCGGCCCCTTTCCCCGCATCTTCAGGTCTATCGCTGGCAGATCGCCAACACGCTGTCGATATTGCATCGATTGACGGGCGTGATGCTGTCGGTCGGCCTGTTGCTGCTGGTCGCGTGGCTCGTGGCGCTCGCCGGCGGCCGCGGCGGTTACGAGACCGTCATGCGCGTCTTCGGCAGCCCGTTGGGAGCGGTCGCGCTGGCGGCATTCGGCTTCTGTTTCTTCTACCATTTCCTGAACGGCATCCGGCACCTGTTCTGGGATGTGGGCTACGGGTTCGAGCGCCGCGCAGCGCAGGCGCAGCGGCTGGCTGGTCGTCGCGGGCGCGGTCGTATTGACCGGCTGCGCCTTGGCGTATTCGGTTCATTTCGCGCATTGACGGGATGTTCCACCATGAGCTTACGTAGTCCTCTCGGCAGGGTTTTGGGCATGGGCTCGGCCAAAGACGGCACCGGGCATTGGTGGGCGCAGCGCGTCAGCGCAGTCGCGCTCGTGCCGCTCGCGCTGTGGTTCCTGGTTTCCTTGATGAGCTTGCACAGCCTGGATTACGCCTCGGTGCGCGCCTGGTTCGCGCATCCGTTCGACGGCTTCCTCGCGGCGCTGTCGGTGGCGGTGCTCGCCTACCATTCCTATCTCGGCACGGTCGTCATCGTCGAGGACTACGTGCATTCGCCGGCGGCGAAACTCGCGTCGCTGCTGGCCCTGCGGTTCCTGCACGTGTTGGCGGGCGGCGCCGGGGTATTCGCGATCTTGCATCTGACACTGGGAACGATGGGGTCATGACGGACTACAAATTCACGGATCACACCTACGACGTCGTCGTCGTCGGCGCGGGCGGCGCCGGATTGCGGGCGACGTTCGGCATGGCCGAGGCCGGCCTCAGCACAGCCTGTCTCACCAAGGTGTTTCCGACACGCAGCCATACGGTGGCGGCGCAGGGCGGAATATCGGCGGCGCTCGGCAACATGGGCGCCGACGATTGGCGCTGGCACATGTATGACACGGTCAAAGGTTCCGACTGGCTCGGCGATCAGGACGCGATCGAATTCATGTGCAAGGAGGCGCCCGCCGCGGTCATCGAATTGGAGCACTACGGCGTGCCGTTCTCGCGCACCGAGGATGGCCGGATCTATCAGCGCCCGTTCGGCGGTATGACGACCCATTACGGCAAGGGAACCGCGCAGCGCACGTGCGCCGCGGCCGACCGCACCGGACACGCGATGCTGCATACCCTGTATCAGCAGTCCCTCAAGCACTCCGCGACGTTCTTCATCGAGTATTTCGCGCTGGATCTGATCATGGAGGACGGCGAGTGCCGCGGCGTGATCGCGCTCGACATGGCCGACGGCAGCTTGCACCGGTTCCGCGCGCAGCAGAGTGATGCTGGCGACCGGCGGGTACGGCCGCGCGTGGTTCTCGTGCACGTCCGCCCACACCTGCACCGGCGACGGCGGCGGCATGGTGTTGCGCGCCGGCTTGCCGCTGCAGGACATGGAATTCGCGCAATTCCATCCGACCGGGATTTACGGCGCCGGCTGCCTGATCACCGAGGGCGCGCGTGGCGAAGGCGGGTATCTGACGAATTCGGCCGGCGAACGGTTCATGGAGCGCTACGCCCCGAATGCGAAGGACTTGGCGTCGCGGGACGTCGTCAGCCGGTCGATGACGATCGAGATTCGCGAAGGGCCGCGGTGTCGGCAGGGACAAGGACCACATCCACCTGCATCTCGAGCATCTCGGCCCCGACGTCATCAACGAGCGCCTGCCCGGCATTGCCGAGACCACGAGGATCTTCGCGGGCGTCGACGTCACCAAGGAACCCATTCCGGTGCTGCCGACGGCGCACTACAACATGGGCGGCATACCGTGCACCGTCGACGGCGAGGTCGTCAGCCTGAAGCCCGACGGGACCGAAACCGTGGTTCCCGGGTTGATGGCGGTCGGCGAGGCCGCCTGCGTCTCGGTACACGGAGCGAACCGGCTGGGCTCGAATTCCTTGCTGGACCTGGTCGTTTTCGGGCGCGCCGCCGCCAAGCACTGCGCGCGCACGGTGAAGCCGGGCGCCGCGCAGCGACCGCTGAGGGCGGACGCCGGCGATTCCGCGGTCGCGCGCCTCGACCGGTTCCGTCACGCGAACGGCTCTCTCGGCACCGCCGAAGTGCGCCTCGCCATGCAGCGGACGATGCAGCGCGACGCGGCCGTGTTCAGGACCGGGGAGTCGCTCGCCGACGGCAAGCGCAAATTGGGCGAGGTCTTCGATTCGTTCGGCGACGTCAAGACGGCGGATCGTTCGCTCGTGTGGAACACCGATCTGATCGAGACCTTGGAACTCGACAATCTATTGGGTCAGGCGGTCGCGACGATGCATTCGGCGGCGAACCGCACGGAAAGCCGCGGCGCGCACGCGCGCGAGGACTTTCCGGACCGCGACGACGTCAACTGGCTGAAACACTCGCTGTGCTGGGTCGACGCCCGCGGCGAGACGCGCATCGATTACCGGAAGGTTCATTTGAATACTTTGACGGACGACGTCGAGTCGATACCGCCGAAGGCACGAACGTATTGAGGAGACGGATCGATGGCTGAATTCTCACTGCCCGCGAATTCCAAAGTTCGCAAGGACGGGCGGGTGTTCGAGGCGCCGGACGGCGCCAGGAACGTGCGCGTCTTCAAGATCTACCGGTTCGACCCGGATTCGACCGAGAATCCCCGGCTCGACACCTACGAGATCGACATGGACAGCTGCGGACCGATGGTTCTCGACGCGCTGATCAAGATAAAGAACGAAATCGACCCGACGCTGACCTTCCGGCGCTCCTGCCGCGAAGGCATTTGCGGCTCCTGCGCGATGAACATCGACGGCCGCAACGGGCTGGCCTGCATCAGCGCGTGCGCGGACATCGCGGGCGAGGTGAAGATCTACCCGCTGCCGCACATGCCCGTGATCAAGGACCTGGTCGCGGACCTGACGGATTTCTACGCCCAATACGCGTCGATCAAGCCGTGGCTGCAGACCCGCACGCCGGCACCGCCGGACCGGGAGCGGCTGCAATCCAAACAGGACCAGGAAATGGTGGACCGGCCGTCGGCGTGCATCCTCTGCGCATGCTGTTCCACGAGTTGCCCGAGTTATTGGTGGAACAGCGACCGCTACCTCGGGCCGGCCGCGTTGCTCGCCGCGTACCGCTGGATCGTCGACAGCCGCGACGAGGCGACCGGCGAAAGGCTCGATCACCTCGAGGATCCGTTCCGGCTGTACCGCTGCCACACGATCATGAATTGCGCGGACGCCTGCCCCAAGGACCTGAATCCGGCGCGGGCGATCGGCGAGATCAAGCAAATGCTGGCCCACCGCCGGTATTGAGGGTCGACGCGATGGCGCAAATCGACCCGCGCGAGCTCGGGCTGCTGCGTTGGCGCTGCCGCCGCGGCATCCGCGAGCTGGACGTTCTTCTCAGACGCTACGTGGATGATCAATTTTGCAGTGCATCGCCCGTGGATCAGAACGCGTTTCGGCGTCTGCTCGATGGCCAGGATACGGAGATTTATGCTTATTGCACCGGTCAGCTCGCTCCCCCGACGGCGGAAATCTCGGCGCTCATCCAGCGGATCACCTCCCAGGGGAGACCGGCTGACGATCGATAGGCGGGGTCGTGGCGGCTGTTAGAATCCCGATTGTGAGCCACTTCACGTTTACCGCCGTCGTTATGCAAAGATCTGCGAACTTTTGTCAGCCCGGTCGGTCTATCGCGACAGGCTGGATTGTGAGCCCGCCGGTTCGGGATCACGAATGACAGTCGAAGAGGGTGACCTCAAGCTGGTGGAGCGGGTTCAGCGCGGGGAACGGGCGGCATTCGATTTATTGGTCTTGCGATACCAGCACAAGGTGCTGAAGCTGATCATGCGATACGTACACGACACCAGTGAAGCCGAAGACATCGCGCAGGAGGCTTTCGTCAAAGCCTACCGGGCGATGCCGTCCTTCCGCGGCGACAGCGCCTTCTATACCTGGCTGTATCGAATCGCGATCAACACCGCGAAGAATGCGCTGGTCGCGACCAAGCGGCGTCCGATGGATTACGACCTCGACCTGCAGGACCCCGAGCAATACGACTTGCACGCCCGCCTCGCGGAGTCCGAGACGCCCGGAAGCGCTTCTCCTGACCGAGGAGATCCGCGAGACCGTCAACAAGGCGATCGAGAATTTGCCCGAGGATTTGCGCACGGCGATCGTGCTGCGCGAATTGGAAGGATTGAGCTACGAGGATATCGCGCAGGCGATGGACTGTCCCGTGGGCACGGTGCGCTCCCGGATTTTTCGTGCGCGCGAAGCGATCGACAAGAAGCTGCGACCCATATTCGATGCCGGCCTAGGCCGCCCAGAGGACACATGAGCGAACAAATCCGTGAACAAATCTCGGCGTTTCTCGACGGCGAACTGCCGGGCGCCGGAAACCGAACTGCTGCTGAAGCGACTCATGCGGGACGCGGAGTTCCGCGGCTGCTTCGGTCGCTACGCGCTGATCGGCGAGGCCAGCCGCGGCAGCGCGAGCGCGCGCCTCACGCGCGGGTTCGCCGAGCGCGTCAATCGCGCGATCGATGTCGAGGCGCCCGCGGCGGTGGCGAGCGAAGCGCGCTACGCCGCGGGGACGCTGGTGGCGTCATGCCGCGAGCGGCGCGGTCGCCGCCGGCGTCGCGGTCGTCGCGGTTTTTGCGCTGCAACACCGCGCGAACGAGCCGGTGACCGCGGGCGCCGCGGCGTCACCAGCGGCCGACGTTCGCGAATAACCTCACGCCGGCCGGCGCGGCAGTCGGCGATACCGGTTTCGGCGACGTCCGGCGCGGTAAACGGCAGTCACGAGGCGCTTTCGTATACCGTGCCCTCGACCTTGGGCGAGGCGCCCGCGGCGCTGCCGCCCGCGCGCTTGACCGACTACGTGTTCGCGCACAGTGAATACACGTCGTTTCTGGGGCAGCGGAATCTGCTGTCGGGGCTGATCGCCGAGCCCGACGATCAATTCTCATCGGCCGGGAGCCGACGCTCGCGCCGGCTCCCGCGCCCGGCACCGCCCGCAGCCGCGGCACAGGTTCCCTCGGACAGCCGCAGCGGTCCATGACCTCGGTGCGGTCGGCGGTCAAATCGAGACGCGGCCGCGCGGCGCGCCTCGTTCAATGCACGGCCCTCGGCACGCTCCTGGCCGCGTTGCCGTTGCTCGCCGCCGCGGCCGAGGATCCGCGCGTCTGGCTCGAGAAGATGAGCCGCGCGCTCGCGACTCGCAACTATGACGGCACTTTTTTCCATTTGATCGACGGCCGGGTCGAGACGATGCGGATCGTGCATCGGTACCAGGGCGGGCAGGTCACCGAGAAACTCCAATCGCTCGAAGGGTCGGGAAGGGAGTACATCCGCAACGACGACCACCTGACCTGTTATCTGCCGGACAAGCATACGATTCTGGAGGAAATGGTCCAAAATCGCGGTCCGTTCCTGAACTCGCTGCCGCGATTCGGCAGCGGCGCCGACCGCTTCTATCGCATCGACTCGCTGCCCGACGCGCGCGTGCTCGGCAAAGCCGTGCGCGTCATCGCCGTGAATCCGAAGGACTCATATCGCTTCGGCTATCGCCTTTGGCTCGACCGACAGACCGCCATGCCGCTGAAGACCCAGATTTGCGACGCACGCGGCCGGGTGCTCGAACAGATCCTGTTCGCGCGCCTCGACATGCCGAAGACCATCCCCGATCGCGACCTGACGCCGACGGTGTCCACCGCGGGCATGCGCCGGGTGGTCCAAGGCTCCACCGAAGACGCGCCGGCGGCCGTCGTGCAGTTCCGCGCGAGCGAACTGCCGCCCGGCTTTCATTTGACGGTGGCCGGCACGCAGACGCTCGGCGGCGCGCGGCGCCCCGCGGAGCATTTGGTGTATTCCGACGGCCTCGCCACCGTCTCCGTGTTCGTCGAGCCGAGGCACGGCGCGAGTCCCGTCGCCGACGCGCCCGATGCCGCGGCGGCGGCGCGACCGCCGATGCACGGGCTCGCGCGCGTCGGTTCAGGATTCGCGTTCGCGACGGTCGTCGAGGGACAGCAGGTGACCGCCGTCGGCGAAGTGCCGGCGGAGACTCTGGAATTCATCGCGCATTCGGTCAAGGCGTACGGCGGCGCACCGCGCCGCTAGCCGCGCCGATGACCGGCGAATCCCGCTTCTTGCTGTACTCGCGCCCCGGCTGCGGGCTGTGCGAGGAAATGATCATCGAGCTCCAAGCGCAGCCCGCGGCGCAAGATCATCCGATCGACATCGTCGACGTCGATCTCGACGATGCCGCGCGTGCGCGCTTCGGCCACAAGATCCCGGTCCTGCTGCTGAACGGCGAGCTGGTTTGCCACGGCCGCCTGGACGTCGAAGAATTGCATAAAGCCCTCGCCGCGGGCCGATGACCGGTATAATCCGGGGTTTGTCCAATTCCGGCCCTCGATGAAGAATATCCGTAATTTCTCGATCATTGCGCACGTTGACCATGGCAAATCGACTTTGGCGGATCGGTTCATCCAGGTCTGCGGGGGCCTCGATGCGCGCGAAATGCAGGCGCAGGTCCTCGACTCCATGGATTTGGAGCGCGAGCGCGGCATCACGATCAAGGCCCAGAGCGTCACGCTCGCGTTTCATTCCGCGAGCGGCGAGGTGTATCAGCTGAATTTCATCGATACGCCGGGCCACGTGGACTTCTCCTACGAAGTATCGCGCTCGCTCGCCGCCTGCGAAGGCGCGTTGCTGGTCGTCGATGCGGCGCAGGGCGTCGAGGCGCAGAGCGTCGCGAATTGCTATACGGCGCTCGAGCAGGGCCTCGAGGTTCTCCCGGTCATCAACAAGATCGACCTGCCGTCGGCGGATCCGGCGAAGGTCATCCACGAGATCGAGGAAATCATCGGCATTCCGGCCGCGGACGCCGCCCTGGTGAGCGCCAAGACCGGTCTCGGCGTGCCCGAATTGCTCGAACAACTGGTCAAGCGCATACCGCGCTCCCGCCGGCGATCCGAACGGTCCGCTGCAGGCGCTGATCATCGACTCGTGGTTCGACAATTACGTCGGCGTCGTGTCCTTGGTGCGGGTCATGAACGGCCGCCTGCCGACAGGCGCGAAGATCCGCGTGATGTCGACCGGCCGCAGCCACCAGGTCGACCGCCTCGGAAGGTTCACGCCGAAGCCGGTCACGCGCGAGGCATTGGGAACCGGCGAAGTCGGTTTCGTGATCGCGGGGATCAGGGAGATCGACGGCGCCCCGGTCGGCGACACGATAACGCTCGACGCCGCCCCGGCCGACAAGCCGCTCGAGGGCTTCAAGCAGGTTCAGCCGCGGGTTTTCGCGGGCCTGTTCCCGGTCAGTTCCGACGACTACGAACAGTTCCGCGAGGCCTTGAAGAAGCTGAAGCTCAACGACTCGGCGCTGCATTTCGAGCCGGAAGTATCGACCGCGCTCGGCTTCGGCTTCCGCTGCGGCTTTCTCGGCCTGTTGCACATGGACATCGTCCAGGAGCGGCTCGAAAGAGAATACAACCTGGATCTGATCACGAGCGCGCCGACCGTGATCTATGAGGTCCTGCTGACCGACGGCAGCGTGATCAGCGTCGACAATCCGTCCAAGTTGCCGCCGCAGGATCGAATCGCGGAGCTGCGCGAGCCCGTCATCACCGCGAACATTCTGGTGCCGCCGGATTACGTCGGCGCCGTGTTGACCCTGTGCAGCGAAAAGCGCGGCGTGCAGAAGAAAATGCTGTTCCTCGGCAGCCAGGTCTCCCTGCAATACGAGTTGCCGCTCGCCGAGGTCGTGCTCGACTTCTTCGACCGGCTGAAATCGGCGAGCCGCGGGTACGCGTCGTTCGACTATGAATTCAGCCATTTTCAGACGGCTCCGCTCGTCAAGCTGGATGTCCTGATCAACGGCGATCCCGTCGACGCGCTGTCGCTGATCGTGCACCGCGACAACGCCTATACGCGCGGGCGCGAGCTCGTCGACAAGATGCAGGAGCTGATTCCGCGGCAGATGTTCGACGTCGCGGTGCAGGCGGCGATCGGCAGCCATATCATCGCCCGCGCGAGCGTCAAGGCGATGCGCAAGAACGTGCTTGCGAAATGCTACGGCGGCGACATCACGCGCAAGCGCAAGCTTCTGGAAAAGCAGAAGGCGGGCAAGAAACGCATGAAACAGGTCGGCCAGGTGGAGATTCCGCAAGAAGCGTTCCTCGCCGTCTTGCGCGTGGGCAAGAAGCCCGGCTGATCGACGAGTATATTCTGAGCACTGGGGGTCTTTCGTGACGGACGGAGATAATTTTTTCATCGCCTTGTTGTGCGCCGCCCTGGTCTGCGTCGCGGTGATCCTGTACGACGGCTGGATCCTTCGCCCCAGGCGCGATCCCGGCGCGACGAGCGCGGAAGAGCCCTGGCCGGCGAAATCGGCGGGCTATGCGCTGCTCGCGATCGCGGCGATCATGCTGTGGCGGCTGTTCCGCTACGAAGCGGTCGATTTCAGCCTGATGCTCGTGATCGTCGGCGCGGCCGCGGGCGCGATCTGGGCGCTCGACCGCCTGTTCTTTCGCAATCGCCGCATCGCCGCAGCGGCGGCGGCCGGCACGGCGCCGGGCGAGGCGCGCGAACCGGTCGCGGTCGAATACGCCCGGTCCTTCTTTCCGGTCATTTTGCTGGTCCTGGTCATCCGCTCGTTCCTGTTCGAGCCGTTCCGAATTCCGTCCGATTCGATGATGCCGACCTTGTACGACGGGGATTTCATCTTCGTCAGCAAGTTTTCGTACGGCTTGCGGCTGCCGGTGACCAATACCTTGCTGCTGCACACGGGCGATCCGCACCGCGGCGACGTGATCGTCTTTCACCTGCCGCCGAACCCCAAGATCAATTACATCAAGCGCCTGGTCGGCCTGCCCGGAGATCGCGTGCGCGTCGACGAGAACAACCAGGTATATATCAACGGCAAGCCGGTGCCGCAGACGCCGGGGCCCATCTACAAAGGGCCGAAGGACGACCTGTGGAATTACGCCGGCGTCGGCACCGCGTACGAGCAGCTCGGCACGCATCGCCATCGGATCATGTTCGCGAACGGCCCGGTGAAGACCGGCGAATGGACCGTGCCGCCGGGGCACTATTTCTTCATGGGCGACAACCGCAACAACAGCAAGGACAGCCGCTGGCTGTACGACCCGGATGCGCCGGGGTTCGTCCCCGCCGCCAATTTGGTCGGCAAGGCCGTCGTCATCTGGCTGAATCTCGATACCCGTGACGGACCCCTCTGGGGCAGGATCGGTCATACGATTAACTAGGGAGAGATCTCTTGGAGGCTCAATATGCGGCATCGTCAAGAAGGCATGACGTTCATCGGCTTGCTGTTCATTCTCGCGCTCGCGGGTCTGATCGTCTATGCGGGAATCCGGCTGACGCCGGTGTACTTGAACTACATGAAGATCGCGCGCTCGATGGACAGCGTCGCCACCGAATTCAAGGGCGGCAACGTCGACGATGCGGGCATTCGCCGCTCCCTCGAGCGCCACTGGATAGTCGAGGACATCGACAGGGTCGACTACAATGACATCGAAATCCAGAAGGACGACGGCGGAATCTCGCTGCACGTCGCGTACGACGACAAGGTGCCTTATATGGGCAATATTTCGCTCGAAGTGAGCTTCGACAAGACCGTAAAGATTCAGTGAGCGGGGAGCGTGCGACGGAAGACATGAGCGCCTGGGTCAGCCGGGAATTCGGCTACTCGTTCTCGCGATTCGCGCTCTGCACGACCGCGCTCACGCACCGCAGCGCGGGCGCCAACCACAACGAGCGGCTCGAGTTCCTCGGCGACTCGGTGTTGAATTGCGCCGTTGCGCGCCTGCTCTACGATGCGCATCCCGCCGCCGATGAGGGATCCCTGTCGCGGCAGCGCGCGACCCTGGTGAGCGGCGAGACCTTGGCCCAGATCGCCGCCGAGAAGGGCTTGGGCGAGCGTCTGCGCCTCGGCAGCGGCGAACTGAAGTCGGGCGGCTTTCGGCGCGCGTCGATCCTCGCCGACGCCTTGGAGGCGATGGTCGGCGCGATCTACCTGGACTCCGATTTTCAAGTTGCGCTCGACGTCGTGCGCCACCTGATCGGATCGCGCCTGTCGGTCCTGCCGGCCGCGAGCGCGCTCAAGGATCCCAAGACCCGCCTGCAGGAGGCGCTGCAGGCCAGGGGGCTCGCGCTGCCGGAGTACACGCTGACGGGGATCGCCGGCGACGCGCACGAGCAATCGTTCATCGTCGGCTGCGCGGTCGCCGTCGCTCGGCCTGTCGGCGGCCGGCGAGGGCGCGAGCCGCCGCCGGGCCGAACAAGTGGCCGCGGACAAGCTGATCGGGCTGTTGCCCGCGGACATGAGGAAGAACCCGTGAGCGCCGCCACGTTCCGCTCCGGATTCGTGGCGATCGTCGGGCGCCCGAACGTCGGCAAGTCGACCTTGATCAATGCGCTCGTCGGCCGCAAGGTCTCGATCGTCGCGCCGAAGCCGCAGACGACGCGCCACCGGATCCTCGGGGTCGTCAACCGGCCGGATGCCCAGTTGGTGCTGGTCGACACGCCGGGCATGCATCAAAGCGCGCGCCGGGTGATGAACCAATACATGAACCGCGTCGCGATGTCGTCTTCGCCGCGATGCCGACATCATCGTCTTCGTGATCGAGGCGATGCGCTTCACCGACGAGGATCTGTGGGTCTGGGAACGGGTGCGCGGCGCGAAGCAGCCGCTGTTCCTGGTCGTCAACAAGGTGGATCAGGTGCATCCGCGCGACCGTCTCCTGCCGTTCCTCGAGCAGATGACCATGCGCATTCCGGCGTCGGCGATCGTGCCGATATCGGCGCAGAATTCGGAAAATCTCGACCGGCTCGTCGAATTGATCGGCGCGCGCCTGCCGCCCGGGCCGCCGCTGTTCGCGCCGGATGTCGTCACGGACCGGGATGAGCCGTTCCACGCGGCCGAGGTGATCCGCGAGAAGCTGACGCTGAAGCTGCGCGAGGAACTGCCCTACGGCATCAACGTGCAGATCGAGCGGTTCGCGGAGGAGGACGGCCGCATCGTCGTCAACGCGGTGATTTGGGTCGAGCGCGCCGGCCAGAAAGCCATCGTGATCGGCCAGCGCGGAGAGCGTCTCAAGGAGATCGGCCGGCTCGCGCGCATCGAATTGGCCGATCTGTGGCAGCGTTCCGTGCATCTGGAGCTGTGGGTCAAGGTGAAGGAGAACTGGGCCGACAACGAAATGGCGTTGCGCCAGTTCGGATACGACAAGCCGTGAAGAGCCCGCGGCGCGTATCGCTGTCGCCCGCGTTCGTATTGCACCACTACGCATACCGGGACACGAGCCGCATCGTCGAGGCGTTCACGGCCGAGCATGGGCGCCTGTCGCTGTTCGCGCGCGGCGTCACCGGGCCGAAATCCGGCCTGCGCGCCGCGCTGCGCCCGTTCCAGCGCCTGCTGCTCTCCTGGTCCGGAAAGTCCGACGCCTGCCAGCTCCAGGGAGCCGAGGTCGACGGCGAGCCGACGACCTGCCGCCCGCGCGCCTCATGAGCGGATTTTACCTGAACGAGCTGTTGCTCAAGCTGACGCTGCGCGCGGATCCGCATCCGCGGATCTTCGACTGCTACGGCGAAGCCGTGCGTTCCTTGTGCGCCGAGGCGGACGAGGAGTCCGTCCTGCGCCGTTTCGAGAAACGCCTGCTCGACGAATTGGGCTATGGGTTACAGTTGGCGAATACGGACGAGGGTCGACGGATTGAACCCACGATGTATCTACCGATTCACGCCGCAGAGCGGTCCGCAGCCGTGCGTCGCCGACGCTCCCGGCGCCGTTTACGGACAATCGCTCGCGGACCTCGACGCGGAAGTCTTCTCGGACGCGCGCTCGTTGCGCGATGCCAAGCGCCTGCTGCGCGCGGCGATCGACGAGTGTCTCGAGGGCCGCACGCTGATGTCCCGCCGGATCATGCTCGATCTGCGCAGGAGGGAGCGCGCATGACCGCGCATGCGGCGCAACGCGCCACGATCGGTCTCGGCGTCAACATCGACCATGTGGCGACCGTGCGCCAGGCGCGCAGGTCCCGCTATCCGGACCCCCTGCACGCGGCGCTGGTCGCGGAACAATCGGGAGCCGACAGCATCACGCTGCACCTGCGCGAGGACCGCCGGCACATCCAGGATCAAGATGTGCAGGCGTTGCGCGCGGCGCTGCAGACCCGGATGAATCTCGAAATGGCGGTGACCGCGGAGATGATCGGCATCGCCGTGCGCGTGCTGCCGCAGGACTGCTGTCTCGTGCCGGAATCCCGGCGCGAGATCACGACCGAAGGCGGTCTCGACGTCGCCGCACAGGCATCGCGGATCGCGGACGCGTGCCTCGCCCTGGGTGCCGCCGGAATCCGGGTTTCGCTGTTCGTCGATCCCGATCACCGCGCAGATCGAGGCGGCGAAGCGGACCGGCGCGCCGGTCGTCGAATTGCACACGGGCGCCTATGCCGACGCCGGCGGCGCGGCGCGCGCGCGCGAGTTCGAGCGGCTGCGCGCCTCGGCGCGGCTTCGCGGCGTCCCTGGGGCTCGTCGTCAACGCGGGCCACGGGCTGCATTATCACAACGTGCAGCCGGTGGCGGCGATCGCGGAGATCGTGGAGCTGAACATCGGCCATTCCATCATCGCGCGAGCCGTGTTCGACGGGCTGGCGAAGGCGGTGCGCGACATGAAGGATCTCATGCTCGCGGCGCGGCGCTAGGATCATCGCGGCGTCGACGGTGCGGATCCGCCCATGATCTACGGAATCGGCGTCGACGTGCTGAAGAGCGAGCGCATCGAGCGCGTCTACGAGAAGCACGGGGAGCGTTTCGTCGCGCATTTGCTGATGCCCGAAGAGCGGGTCCAGCTCGCACGCACGGCCCGGACGGTGCGCTTTCTCGCGATGCGCTTCGCCGCCAAGGAGGCGATCGTCAAGGGCATGGGGACCGGCTTCGCGCACGGCGTGTGGATCCGCGACGTCGGCATCGTGCAAAACTCCTGGGGCAGGCCCGAAATCGTCTTTTCGGAGCGCGGCGCGCGCGTGCGGGACGCGTTGGGCATCGGCGACGGCCACGTCACCCTCACGGACGAGGCGGGGCTCGTGGTCGCGGTCGCCGTGCTGATGCGCAAGGCGCCGGGCTGAACGCGCCGTGAACACGCTGGTGTTCGACATCGAGACGGTCCCCGACACCGCGCTCGGGCGGCGGCTGTACGACCTTCGCGACCTGTCCGACGAGCAGGTCGGCCGGATCATGTTCGCGAAGCGCCGTCAGGAAACCGGCTGCCGAATTCCTGTCGCACGAGCAACATCGCGTGGTCGCGATCTCGGTCGTGATGCGCTCGCGCGACGCGCTGAAAGTCTGGAGCCTCGGCGAGGAAGCGGCCTCCGAGAAGGACTTGATCGAGCGATTCTTCGACGGTCTGGAGAAGTTCACGCCGGATCTCGTCTCGTGGAACGGCAGCGGATTCGACCTGCCCGTGCTGCATTATCGCAGTCTCCTGCACGGCGTGACCGCGTCGCGCTATTGGGAGCTCGGCGACAACGATCAGAGCTTCCGCTACCGGAACTATCTCAGCCGCTTCCATTGGCGCCACATGGACCTGATGGACATCCTGTCCGGATTTCAGGGCCGCGGCCGGGTCAGCCTCAACGACGCGGCGACCTTGCTCGGCTTGCCCGGAAAGATCGGCATGAGCGGCGCCGACGTGTGGGGCGCGTACCTGCGCGGCGAGCTGAAGCGCATCCGCGACTATTGCGAGACCGACGTGTTGAACACCTACCTGATCTTTCTTCGCTTCGAGCTGGTGCGCGGCAATCTGTCGGCCGCGGAGCACGCCGCGGAAGTCGCGCGCGTGCGTCAACTTGCTGGGCGAATCGTGCGGCGCCCCATCTCGCGGAGTTCGCGGCGGCATGGCCCGAGAATTGAATTCGGCCGACCTCAAGGAGGCCGACGTCGTCGCTCTGTCGCACGACGGCCGCGGGGTCGCGCGCGTCGACGGCAAGGTGGTTTTCGTCGCCGACGCGTTGCCCGGAGAGCGCGTGGTCCTGCACGTGACGAAGCGGCGGCGCCAGATGGACGAGGCGCGCCTGGTCGACATCCTGGTTCCCTCGCCGGACCGTGTCGCGCCGAAATGCGCCCACTTCGGCGTTTGCGGCGGCTGCTCGCTGCAGCATCTCGCGCCCGCGGCGCAGCTTGCCGCGAAGCAGGCCCAGCTGCTCGAGGATCTGGAACGCATCGGCCGCGTGCGTCCGCAGCGCATCCTCGAGCCGTTGCGCGGGCGCAGTTGGGGCTATCGCCGGCGGGCGAGGCTCGGCGTGCGGTTCGTGCACAAGAAGGGTAGGGTGCTCGCCGGCTTTCGCGAGCGCGAGAAGCCGTATCTCGCCGACCTTCGCCGCTGCGAAGTGCTCGTCGACGAGCTCGCGACGCTGCCCGCGGACCTCGCGGCGCTCGTCGAGACGCTGAGCGTGCGCGAGCATGTTCCGCAAGTGGAGGTCGCCGCCGGCGACGACGCGGCGGCGCTCGTGTTCCGCGTCATGAAACCGCCTTCGCCGGAGGATTGCGCGAAATTGGAGGCGTTCGGCCAAAGCCGCGGCGTGCAGGTTTTCCTGCAGACCGGCGGGCTCGACACGATCCGCCCGCTGATCGCGTCGCCGGCGCCGGCGCCGCTGCGCTATGCGATCGAGGGGTTCGGCGTCGAGATCGAGTTCGGGCCGTCGGACTTCATACAGGTCAATCGCGACATCAATGCCGCGATGGTCGCCGCCGCCGTCGCCGAGCTCGGCCTGGAGGGCGGCGAGAGCGTGCTCGACCTGTTCTGCGGACTCGGCAATTTCACGCTTCCCCTGGCGCGCCGCGCGGCCCGGGTCGTCGGGGTCGAAGGCGACGCAGGGGCTCGTCGAGAGAGCGCGCGCCAATGCGGCGCAGAACGGCATCGGCAACGCGGCGTTCCACGCGGCGAACCTGTTCGAGCCCAAGGGCTGGGGTGCGTGGGCCGCCGGGCGCTATGATCGAGTGCTGCTCGATCCGCCCCGGGCCGGCGCACGCGAGATCGTCGAGCGGATGGCGCATTGGAGTCCGCGCCGAGTCGTGTATATTTCATGCCATCCGGGGAGTTTGGCGCGCGATGCGGGGATCCTGGCCGAAGCCTTAGGCTACACGCTCATCGCCGCGGGGGTCATGGACATGTTTCCGCATACGACGCACGTCGAATCGATCGCGGTATTCGAGGGCCGTGCATGAGCCTGGGTCCGCTGATGGTCGACATCGCGGGCACCGAGCTCGGCGCCGAGGACCGCGAGGTCCTGTCGCACCCCCTGGTCGGCAGCGTCCTGTTGTTCACGCGGAATTTCCGCGATCCGCGGCAGTTGGCGGCGCTCACCGCCTCGATCCGAGGCGTGCGCACGCCGGCCTTGCTGATCGCGGTCGACCATGAGGGCGGCCGGGTGCAGCGCTTCCGCGAGGGATTCACGCAATTGCCCCCGGCGCGCATCCTGGGGCGCGCACCTGGCCTCGGATCGGCGCGGGGCGCTCGCGGCCGCGCAGGAGGCGGGCTGGCTCATGGCCGCCGAACTGCGCGCGGTCGGCGTCGATTTCAGCTTCGCGCCGTGCGTGGACCTCGATTACGGGGTCAGCGAGATCATCGGCGATCGCGCGTTCCACGCGCAGGCCGACGAGGTGGCCGCACTCGCCGTCGCGTACATGGCCGGCATGCGCGAGGCCGGCATGGAAGCCACGGCCAAGCATTTCCCCGGCCACGGCGCCGTCGTCGCCGATTCGCACCTCGAGCTGCCGGTCGACCGGCGGGGATTCGCGGACCTCGAAGCCGACATGAGGCCGTATCGCGTCCTGATCGACAACCATCTGTCCGCGGTGATGGCGGCCCACATCGTCTACCCGCGGGTCGATTCGCATCCCGCGAGCCTGTCGCATCGCTGGATCACCGACATCCTGCGCGGCGAGTTCGGATTCCACGGCTGCGTGTTCGCCGACGATCTCAGCATGGCGGGAGCGGCGGCGTTCGGCGACGTGCTGTCGCGCGCGCGCTTGGGCATGGCGGCCGGATGCGACGTGCTGCCCATCTGCAACGACCGCAAGGCGGTGGCCGAGGTTCTCGACCACTTCAAGCCGGCGGCGACGAATCCCGCCTCCCAGGCACGCATCATGCGCATGCGCGCACGCGGCGATGCGCCCGCCGACCCTCGCCGGCAGCCGGCGTTGGATCGATGCGGTCGCGTTGATCAAGAATCTGTCGGCCGCGCCCGCGCTGGTGCTGACCGAGGCCGACTCATGAGCGACCTCGACGCGGACCTCTACAGGCGTTTGCTGCTGTCGGCGCCGGTCGGCGTCGCGCTCGTCGACGCCGCGGATCCGGAACATCGCGTCGTCTACGTCAACCGGGCGTTCGAATCCCTGACCGGGTTCGACGCGGCGGAGCTGATCGGCAACAACTTGCGCATGCTGCAGGCGGGGGACCGCGAACAAGACGGCCGGCAGCGGCTGCGCGAGGCCCTGACGCGGCAGGAGCCTTGCCACGTCTTGATGCGCAATTATCGCAAGGACGGCACGCTGTTCTGGAACGAGATGACGGTCTTGCCGGTCCACGATGCGAACGGACGGCTGACGCATTTCGCGGGCTATCACCGCGATGCGAGCGAGCGCCTGCGGGTCCAGAACCATGGCGCGCGCGAAGTGCAAGGCGTCCCCGGGCCGCCGCCGATAACGGTCGCGCTGCGCGAAGACCGCCTGACCGGCGTATTCACGTTGCCGTATTTCGAGGAGTTGTTGAAGCGGGATTGGGCGGCTGCGCGACGCGATCGCCGCAGCATCGCGGCATTCTGCATCGATATCGACGCATTGGACCTGTACAACGCGACGTTCGGCCGCGCTGCCGGCGACTCGACGATACGCCGGGTCGCGCACTGCATCTGTGGCTGCCTGCGGCGCGCGAGCGATGTCGTCGCGCGCGTCGAAGGCGGCAACCTGATCGCCTTCGCGCCGGGCGTCGCGAACGAGCAGGCGCTGCGCATCGGTCAAACCATGACCGAGCGGATCAGGGATCTGCGCATACACCACCCGCGCTCGAGCGTGCTGCGCTACGTCAGCGTCAGCGTCGGCGTGGCCGCGGCGACTCCGGACGACGACGACTCTTCCGGTCTTCTGCAGAGGGCCCGCCGGCAGCTCGGAGCCGCCAAGCAGACCGGCCGCAATCGCGCGTCCTAGGGAGATTCGATCATTTCGATGAAAGCCATTCCGTCCCGCACGGCGCCGAAAGCTGCGCACATCCTGTTCGCGAGCATGATCGGCACGACGATCGAATTCTTCGATTTCTACATTTACGCGACCGCCGCGGTGTTGGTCTTTCCGAAATTGTTCTTTCCGTCGGGGAGTCGCGGCGACGGCGACGCTGCAGTCGCTCGCGACGTTCGCGCTGGCGTTCTTCGCCCGCCCGGTCGGCTCGGCTCTGTTCGGACATTTCGGCGATCGCATCGGCCGCAAGGCGACGCTGGTGACGGCCTTGTTGACGATGGGGCTGTCGACGATCGCGATCGGCATCCTGCCGACCTATTCGTCGATCGGGATCTGGGCCGCGGCGCTTCTCGCGCTCTGTCGATTGGGACAGGGCCTGGGGCTGGGGGGCGAATGGGGCGGCGCGGTGCTGCTCGCGACCGAGAACGCGCCGCCGGGCCGCCAAGCCTGGTACGGGATGTTTTCCGCAACTCGGCGCGCCGATCGGATTTCTGTGCTCGACCGGCGTGTTCCTGCTGTTGACGCACTACTTGAGCAATGCGCAATTCCTCTCGTGGGGTTGGCGCGTGCCGTTTCTCGCGAGCGCGGCGCTCGTCGGCGTCGGGCTGTACATCCGATTGCGATTGGTCGAGACGCCGGAATTCCGACGCGCGTTGGAATCGGGCGAGCGGGTGCGCGTGCCGATGTATGCCGTGGTTGCGAAGCATGCCCGGGCGCTCGTCATCGGCACGATCGCGACCGTCGCGACTTTCGAGGTGTTCTACCTGATGACGGTATTCCTGTTGAGCTGGGCGACCGGACCGCAGCACTTCCCGCGCCAGGAATTCCTGGTTCTGCAGATGATCTGCGTGCTCTTCTTCGGCCTGACGATTCCGCTCTCGGCGGTCCTCGCGGATCGCATCGGCTCGCGCGCGATGATGATCTGGGCCAGCCTTGCGCTGATCGCGCTCGGCTTCGCGTTCGAACCGCTGTTCGGCGCCGGCAGCCGGACGGCCGTGTTCTGTTTCATGGCGGTCGGATTCGCGGCGACCGGCCTCACCTACGGGCCGCTCGGCAACGCGCTCGCCATGCTGTTCCCGACCGCGGTGCGCTATACCGGCACTTCGCTCGCGTTCAATCTCGCGGGAATCCTCGGCGCGTCGATTGCGCCCTACGTCGCGACCCGGCTCGCGACCGAATACGGGCTCGCTGCCGTCGGCTACTACCTGTCCGCGGCCGCGGCGGCGAGTTTGATCGCGTGGATCGCGCTCTAGGCGGCGGCGCCTTGCTCATGCGAGCAGATCCAGCAATTGATCGATGCGCGCGAACAGCTTTTCCTCGCTGCGCGCATCATGCGCGAATCGGAGCTTGAGCGGACCCTCGAGCCGGTATTCCTTCGGCCTGCCCTGGATCAGCTTCAGCACGCGCCGTGGGTCGACCTGGTTTTGTTCCTCGAACAGGATGTAGCCGGCGTTGGCGCCGGCGTTGACCTTGCGAATGCCGAGCCGCGCCGCGCGCAGCTTCAATTGAGTCACCCGCAGCAGGGCCTCGGCATAGGGCGGCAACGGACCGAAGCGGTCGATCATCTCCGCCTTCATCTCGTCGAGTTCCTCGCGCGTGGCGAGGCCCGCGAGGCGCTTGTACAGGACCAGGCGCAGGTGCACGTCCGGCACGTAGTCCTCGGGAATCATCGCCGGCACGTGCAGTTCGATCTCGGGGCCCGCATCGAGCGGACGCTCGAGATCCGGCTGCTTGCCGGACTTCAGCGCCGCGACCGCGCGCTCGAGAAGCTCCATGTAGAGATTGAAGCCGATTTCCTGGATTTGGCCGCTCTGCTCGTCGCCGAGCAGCTCGCCGGCGCCGCGGATCTCCAGGTCATGCGTGGCCAGGGTGAAGCCGGCGCCGAGGTCTTCGAGGGACTCGAGCGCTTCGAGGCGCTTCATCGCGTCGGAGGTCATCGCCTTGCGCGGCGGCGTGACGAGATAGGCGTAGGCGCGGTGGTGGGAACGGCCGACGCGGCCGCGGAGCTGGTGAATCTGCGCGAGCCCGAAGCGGTCGGCGCGGTCGATGACGATCGTGTTCGCGGTCGGAACGTCGATGCCGCTCTCGATGATCGTCGTGCAAACCAGCACGTTGAAGCGGCGGTGGTAGAAATCGAGCATCAATTGCTCCAATTCCCGTTCGCGCATCTGGCCGTGGCCGACGGCGACGCTCGCCTCGGGCACGAGCTCGCGGATCGCCTGCGCCGTCTTTTCTATCGTTTCGATGGTGTTGTGAACGAAGTAGACCTGGCCGCCGCGGCGAATCTCGCGCAAGCAAGCCTCGCGGACGACCGATTCGTTCCATTCCATGACGAAGGTCTTGACCGCGAGCCGCTCGGCCGGCGGTGTCGTGATCAGGGACAGGTCGCGCAGACCGCCCATCGCCATGTTCAGCGTTCGCGGAATCGGCGTCGCCGTCAACGTCAGGACGTGGACCTCGGCGCGCAAGGCCTTGAGCTTCTCCTTGTCGCGCACGCCGAAACGATGCTCTTCGTCGATGATCACGAGGCCGAGGTCCTTGAATCGCACCTTGCCCTGCAGCAGCCGCTGCGTCGCGATGACGACGTCGACGGCGCCGGCGGCGATGCCGGCGAGCACGGCTTCGGCCTCCTTGTTCGTGCGAAACCGCGACAGGCTCTCGATGCGAATCGGCCAATCGGCGAATCGATCCGTGAAGGTCGTGAAATGCTGCTGCGCGAGGAGCGTCGTCGGCACGAGCACGGCGACCTGCTTGCCGGCTTGCGCGGCGACGAAGGCGGCGCGCAGGGCGACCTCCGTCTTGCCGAAGCCGACGTCGCCGCAGACGACCCGATCCATGGGCTTTCCCGACTTCATGTCGGCGATGACTTCGGTGATCGCGCTGGCCTGGTCCTCGGTTTCCTCGAACGGGAACGCGGCCTGGAACGCGCGGTACTCGGCCTCCTGGGCGGCGAGGCTCGTGCCTTGGCGCGCGGCCCGCCGCGAATAAAGGTCCAAGAGCTCCGCGGCGACGTCGCGAATGCGCTGCGCGGCCTTGCGGCGCGCCTTCTGCCACTGATCGCCGCCGAGCTTGTGCAGCGGCGCCGTCTCGGCCGGGGCGCCGGTGTAGCGCGACACGAGGTGCAGCGCCTGCACCGGCACGTACAGCTTGTCGCCGTCCGCATATTCCAGGACGAGGAATTCGCCGAGTTGGCCCGCGACCTCCATCGTCTGCAGGCCGAGGTAGCGCCCGACGCCGTAGGTCTCGTGGACCACGGGCGCGCCGGCGCGCAGATCGGATAGCTCCTTGAGAATCTTCGCCGGGTCGCGTTCGGCGCGGCGGCGGCGGCGCTCCTGGCGGGCGCGATCGCCGAACAGCTGCGCTTCGGTCAATATTTCGAGCGGCGGCGCATCGAGCCGCATGCCCGTGACGGCCGCCGACACGGTGATGCCGAGCGCGGCGTCGCCGGCGGCGAACGCCCGGAACGTGTCGAACGCCTGCGGTCGCAGGCCGCGGCCGCGCAGCAAATCCAGCAGCAGTTCGCGGCGTCCGGCGGACTCGGCCGCGAGCAGCACGCGCGCCGGACTTCGCTGCAGATGCTCTTCGAGCGCGGCCGCGGGCACCTCGGCGCGCACGTCGATGCGCACCGTCGAAGGGCTGGAGCTTGGAAAATTCTGCACCTCGCCGGGCTCTTCGGGCGGCCATTCGAAGTTCTGCAGCCGAACGCGGCGCCAAGGCGCCGCCGCGGCGGCGAACTCCTCGGGCGGCAGGAACAATTCGGCGGGATCGAGAATCGGCCGGTGAACGTCGTGACGCAGCTGCTCGTGGCGCTCCACGATGCCGTTCCAAACGTCCCCTATGAGCGTCGAGGCATCGTTGACGTCGATGAGGATGCCGTCGGGCGGCAGGTATTCGAAGAAGTGGGAGGTTCGTTCGAAGAAGAGCGGCAGATAATATTCGATTCCGGCGGAAGCGATGCCCTGGCTCACGTCCCGATACACCATCTGCTCGGCGAGATCGCCGCTGAAGCGTGTGCGGTATCGACGCCTGAATTCCCGGATCGAATCCGGATTCAGCGGGGTCTCGCGCGCGGGCAGCAATTCGATTCGATCGAGCTTCTCACCCGAACGCTGCGTGTCGGGATCGAATTTGCGGATGCTGTCGACGTCGAGATCCAGCATGTCGATGCGAAACGGACTGTCCGAGCCCATCGGGAATACGTCGATCAGCGAGCCGCGGACGGCGAACTCGCCGTGCGCGGCGACCTGCGTGACCGCGGCGTAGCCGGCGGCGGCCAGCTGCGAGCGCAAGCCGACGACGTCGAGCGTTTCGCCGACATGCACCCGGAGGGAATAGGCCTCGATGTAGCTGCGCGGCGGCAGGCGCTGCAGGATCGTGTCGGCCGCGACGACCCAGACACCCGAGCGCGCGCGCGGCAAGGCGGCCAAGGCCGCGAGCCGCGACGAGGTGATGTCCGGATGCGCCGAGAACGCGTCGTAGGGCAGGGTCTCCAGGTCGGGAAACAGGGCGACCGGGGCGGCGCCGCCCGCGAAAAACGCGATCTCATCCGCGAGCGCCTCGGCGGCGCGGGAATTGCGGGCGAGGACGATCAGCGGCGCGCCGGCGGCGGCGGCCGCCTCGGCGATACTCAAGGCCGCCGCCGCGCCGTACAGCTTGCCCCATTTGACTGGTTGCGAGTGGGCGGTCGGCAGGCGCGGTGCGAGTAGCGGCATCGTCTTGTCGCGGGAATGGGGAAATAAAAGACGCCCGCCGCGGCCGGTGGGGTCGCGGTGGGCCTTGGTTTCGAGCGAGCGGGATGTTACGTGATGCGGCGGTCAGCCCGCAACCACGCTGTCGATGACGTAGCTCGACTCGAAATACACCACGAAGCCGGGGTATTTCCAGCGGGTGATCGGCGGCTTGCCGACGGCCGGCACCTTCTCCGCGGGTTCCCCGAAGCGCTGCACGACTTGGTCCATCGTCATGCCGCGGGTCGGCGCCGCGATCGTCGGTGTCTTCACCTCGATCGAGTCGCCGACCGCGATGGTTTCGGCCGACGGCGGCCGCGGTAAGCCCCGTGGCCAGGAAGGCGGCGAGCAGTAATTTTGGAAAGCCCATGGCGCACCTCGACTTGGCGATAAAAAAACACTATATCACCGCCGTCGCGCTGCGGAATCGGACTTGTTTAACAGTCCTGGGAAGGCGTCAATCGGTTCTTTTTCATCGACTTGCGTCCGGAACTTCAGCGACTGTGGTTTAATTCCGCTACATGTTTCAGCCTATTCCGGTGTTCGTGGGCCTGCGCTATTCGCTCGCCCGTGAGCACAGTTTTTTCGTCTCGTTCATCACTTGGGTATCCTTGCTCGGCGTCGCGGTGGGCGTCGCCGCGCTGATCACCGTGCTGTCGGTCATGAACGGCTTCGAGACGGAATTACGCACCCGGCTCCTGAGCGTCTCGGCGCACGCCGTGTTGAGCGCGGACGGCGCCGCGATGCCCGATTGGCGGGAGCGCATCCGCGCGCTCCAGGGGGCGAAGGGACTCGTCGGCGCGGCGCCGTTCCTCGATACCGATGCGATGCTGAGCCGTGCTCCGAACATGAGCGGGGCGATCGTGCGCGGCGTCGATCCCGCGCTCGAGAAGAACGTGTCGGCGATCGCGCGCTCGATGCGCGACGGCAGGCTCTCGAACCTGAAGCCCGGATTGCACGGCATCATTCTCGGGCGGATGCTCGCGTACAAACTGCAGGTCGGCGTCGGCGACACCGTGACCGTGATGGTTCCGAGCGGCGATGCCGCGAGCAGCGCCGAGGGCACGGAACTCGTGCCGAGGCTGCAGCAATTCCAGGTGGTCGGCATTTTCGAGGTCGGGCTCCAGGAACACGATAGTGTGCTCGCGCTCGTCGACTTGAAGGACGCCGAGGCATTGCGCGATCTCAAGGGGCCCACGGGCATTCGCCTGAGGTTCGACGACGTGATGCAGGCGCCCGGCCTCGCACACGCGGCGGTGCGCCTGACGCCGGGCCTGCAGGTGCGCGACTGGACGCAGGAGAACGCGATCTACTTCCGCGCGATCGGGATCGAGAAGACGATGATGGGATTGATCCTCATGCTCATCGTCGCGGTCGCCGTATTCAACATCGTCGCGACGCTCGTGATGGTCGTCAACGACAAACGCACGGACATCGCGATCCTGCGCACGCTCGGAATGAGCCCGCGCGAGGTCCTCGCGGTGTTCATGACCCAGGGCGTGCTGATCGGCTGGGTCGGCACGGCGCTCGGCGTCGCGCTCGGTCTCGGGCTCGCGTTCAACGTCGGCGTGATCGTGCCGTTCCTGGAGCATACGTTCGGCTTCCACATCATGGACCCCGACGTCTATTACATCTCGACGATACCGAGCGAGCCGCACATGCACGACGTGGTCATGATCGCGGCGGCCGCGCTGGTCTTGACCTTCGTGGCGACGATCTACCCGTCGCGCAAGGCCGCGCGAACCCCGCCCGCCGAGGCCTTGCGCTACGAATGAACGGGTTTTGGTACGAAGGATTCCTCGGGCTGCGCTATTTGCGCGCATCGCCGCGCCGCGGGTTCGTTTCCCTGATCGCGGGGATCGCCATAGCCGGCCTCGCCCTCGGCGTCGCCGTGCTGATCGTCGTGCTGTCGGTGATGAACGGCTTCGAGGAAGTTCTGCGCACGCGCATCCTGAGCCTCACGGCCCATGCGACGATCTCGGGGCTCGAGGGCCGCATTCCCGACTGGCGCGCGGACCTCGAGAAGGTGAGGAAATACCCGGGAATCGCGGCGGCCGCGCCGTACATCGAGGAACAGGGCATGGTCATCCACGGCGCGAAGTCCGCGGGCATCCTGCTGCAAGGCATCGTTCCCCGCGACGAGCGGCAGGTCGCGCAACTGAGTCCGCACCTCGAGAGCGGCCATTTGGCCGATCTGGTCCCGGGGTCGTACCGGGTCATCCTCGGCAAGGCGCTCGCCCGCGCGCTCGGCGCGCACGTCGGCGACCGGGTCGTGCTGATCGTCGCGCAGGGCAACGTGACGCCCGTCGGCATCATCCCGCGCATGCGCGCGTTTCGCGTCGACGGCATCGTCTCGGTCGGCATGTACGAATACGACCGCCGCATCGCCCTCGTGTCGATGGGCGACGCGGCGAAGCTTTTGCAAATGGGCGGGGCCGTGACGGGAATCCGGCTCAGGATGAACGACATGTACCAGGCGTCGCGGATCGTGCGCGGCGCGGCGCTCGCGCTGGGGGGCGGATTCTACGTCGACGATTGGACCGGCCAGCACGCGAATTTCTTCAGGTCGATCGAGATAACGAAGCGGATCCTGTTCGTGATCCTGTCGCTGGTCGTCGCCGTGGCCGCGTTCAACGTCGTGTCGACGATGGTGATGGTCGTCAAGGACAAGCGCCGCGACATCGCCATCCTGCGCACCCTGGGCGCATCCCCGCGCAGCATCCTCTCGGTCTTCTTCGTCCAGGGAAGCCTCATCGGCCTCCTCGGAATCGCGGCCGGGGTCGCGCTCGGCGTGCTGATCTCGGTGAATCTGCAGGAAATGGTGCGCGGCCTGGAGAGCATCGTCGGGTTCAAGTTCCTCGACGCGCGGGTCTACTTCATGAGCGATCTGCCGGCGCGCGTTCACCGTACCGACGTACTGCGGATCTGCGGCGTGGCGTTTCTGCTCGCATGCATTTCCACGATCTACCCGGCATGGCGCGCGGCGCGCCTGGCGCCGGCCGAATCGCTGCGCAACGACTGAAGGGTCTTCGACGCATGTCCAACGCGAATGATTTCGTCCTCGAGGGCACCGGTCTCGTCAAGGAGTTCGTCCAGGGGGCGACCACGCTGCAGGTCCTGCGCGGCGCCTCGATCGCGGTGCGCGGCGGCGAGCGCATCGCCATCGTCGGCGCGTCCGGATCCGGCAAGACCACCTTGCTGCAGGTGCTCGGCGGGCTGGATCTGCCGACGCAGGGAACGGTGCGCATCGCGGGCTGCGCGATGAACGAACTCAGCGACGCCGAGCGCGGCGCGCTGCGCAACTCCGCCGTGGGCTTCGTCTATCAGTTCCACCATTTGCTGCCGGAGTTCAGCGCGCTCGAGAACGTGGCGATGCCCCTGCTCGTGAGGCGCATGCGCCCGCGCGCGGCCAAGGAGAGCGCGGCCGCCCTGTTGACGCGCGTCGGGCTCGCCGAGCGCTTCGATCATCGTCCGTCGCAATTGTCGGGCGGCGAGCGCCAGCGCGCCGCGGTCGCGCGCGCGCTGGTCACGCGGCCGAAACTGGTCCTGGCCGACGAGCCCACCGGCAATCTCGACGGCGCCAATGCCGCCCAGGTCTTCGAGTTGATGCTGGAGCTGAATCGCGAGTTCGGCACGAGCCTCGTGATCGTCACTCACGACGAGCGCCTGGCGGCGCGCATGGAGAGGATATTGACGCTAGTCGACGGCGTTCTGGTCGAGCGACCGTCTGCGCGCGCCTGAACGCCCGCGCCGGAGGCGCAGATGCCGGACCACGCGCAGCCGCCAGAGAAACTGCGCCGCGGCGTAGCCGACGGCCGCGGTCAGCGCCCCGAGGACGAGCGCACCGAGCAGCAACGGCGCCCACACGCGGTCGAGCACGGCGCCCATGTCGCGATGCGCGAGATGCCCGACGAGCGGCATCAAATCGATGCCCATGAGCTTCGCGCCGACCCAGACCGAGCCGAGGATCTGCGGTAGCCACGTGAACGGATTGCTGATGAATACGGTGGAGAACAGCACCGGCAGGTTCAGGCGCAGCAGCACGCCGAGCACCGAACAGAGCAGCAAGTGCACCGGAAAAAACGGCGTCGGCGGAATGAACGCGATGAAAAGCCCCAGAGCGAACGCGCGCGTGACGCCGGCGCGGTGGAAAGTCCAGCAGCCCGGCTGCACGACCGCCGTGGCGAATGGCTTGAGGCACCACAGCTTCTCGAGCGAGTCGCGTTTGGGGGTAATGCGTTTGAGCCAGCGCTGCATGAATTCTTGACCGCGTTTCCGAGCCGTCATTATGCCGCGTTCGCCGCCGAGGGGCTGATAAATCCCCGGGCGCCCCCCGGGAGACGCCGCCGAGTCGCCCGATCCGTCCGCGGATCGCGACAAATCCGGCCTGTCTCGGACGGTGGCGCTCAAGTATCATGCCGGCACACTCGAAACGTACGAACGAGGAAAAGATGTGGGAAATCATCCGCGCGGGCGGCGGCTTCATGTGGCCAATCGTGCTTTGTTCGATCACGGCGGTCGCGATCATCCTGGAACGGCTTTGGGCCCTGCAGAGCAGCCGTGTGATTCCACGCGACCTCGGGCGCAAGGTGTGGAACTGGATCGAATCGGACCAGCTGAACGATAAATTCATCGCCGCGCTCGAGCAAAACTCGCCGCTCGGCAAGCTTCTCGCGATCGGCCTCGCGAATCGCAACAAGCCGCGCGCGCTGATGGTCGAGCGTCTCGAGGACGGCGGGCGGCACGTCGTGCACGAACTCGAACGATTCCTGAACACGCTCGGCACGATCGCGGCGGTCGCGCCGCTGCTCGGCCTGCTCGGCACCGTCGCGGGCATCATTCACGCGTTCAACGCGATCACCGCGAGCGGGCTCGGCGACCCGCAGGTTCTCTCGGGCGGCATAGGCGAGGCGCTGATCACGACGGCCGCGGGCTTGAGCGTGGCGATTCCCTCCCTGATCGCGTATCGGTACCTGCGCGGCAAGGTCGAACGGCTCGTCATCCAGATGGAAAAGGAAGCGATGAAGCTGGTCGACGCGCTCGACGAACGCGCGGGCGCCGCGAGGCGCGCCTGACGATGAAGCTGCGGACGCATCAACATCGCGATGATCCGGAGATCAACTTGATTTCGTTGATCGACGTGCTGCTCGTGCTGTTGATCTTCTTCATGGTGTCCACGACGTTTCAACAAGAGGCCCGCATCCGCGTGCAGTTGCCGCATGCGAGCGACGCCCCGCGGCCGCCGGGCACGCACGAGCCCGTGGTCATCACGATCACGGCCGACGGCGGCTACCGCGTCGACGATCGACCGCTGGTCAACGCGAGCCCGGATACTCTTCGATCCGCGCTGCAGAAGGCGGCGGGCGCCTATCGCGGCCCGATCACGATCCGGGCGGATGCGCGTACGACGCATCAGTCGGTCGTGACCGCGATGGACGTCGCCGGCCGGCTGGGCTTCGCGCAGCTCAACATCGCGACGACGCACGAGGAAGGGACGCCTTGAGCGCGCCGCCGCCGACCGCCACCGCGCCGGCGCAGAGCGAGCGGTCGTGGTCGATCTACCGGCGCCTGTTGGGATATGCGCGGCCCTATGTCGGCGTGTATCTCGTCGGCGTGCTCGGCATGATCGTGTTCGCGGCCAGCGACTCGGCGCTCGCGTATCTCGTCAAGATCTTCCTCAACGGCGCGTTCATCAAGAGGAACCCGGAGATCCTGTGGGCGATACCGGCGGGCGTCGTCGTCCTGTTCGCGCTGCGCGGCGTCGGCGACTACGTATCCAATTATTTCCCCGGGTACGTCGGCCGCCAGGTCATCAAGGGGCTGCGACGCGACGTGTTCTCGCATTACCTGCGCCTGCCGACGGCCTACCTGGACCGGCAGCAATCGGGCCACCTCCTGTCGAAGCTCACGTACAACATCGAACTGGTCGCGGATGCGGCCACGAACGCGTCGGTATCGCTGATCCGCGACAGCCTGACGATCGTCGGGCTCGTCGGCACATTGTTCTACATGAACTGGCGCTTGGCCGTATTTTGCATCGCCGCCGCGCCGGTGATCGCGTCGCTGATGCAGGTCGCGAACCGCAGCTTCCGCCGCTACAGCGCGCGCATCCAAAACTCGATGGGTGACATCACGCGCGTGGCGAAGGAATCGATCGACGCGCATCGGTTGATCAAGATCTTCAACGCCGAGGACCACCAGGCGCAGCGCTTCGAGCAGGTCAACGAGACTGAACCGGGCCTCCAACATGAAGCTGGTGCGCGCGCGCGCGATCAGCAACCCCGTGGTGCAGACGATCGCGTCGATCGCGCTTGCGAGCGTGCTCTACGTCGCGATCCGGCAGGTGTTCGCGCACAGCATGCGAGTCGACGAGTTCCTGGGGTTCCTGACCGCCGCGATGCTGATTCCCGCACCCCTGCGGCGTCTCGTGAACATCAGCGGCCCGTTGCAGCAGGGCATCGCCGCCGGCAGCAGCGTGTTCGAGTTGATGGATCATCCGAGCGAAGGGCGCGGCGGCGAGGTTTCGATCGCGCGTGCGCGCGGCGAGATCGAGTTCCGGCACGTATCGTTCGATTATGGCGACGGTAAGAGCGGCGTGCTCAGCGACGTAAGCTTCCACGTCCGTCCGGGCGAAACGGTGGCCATCGTCGGCCGCTCCGGCAGCGGCAAGACCACGCTCGTCAGCCTCGTGCCGCGCTTCTACGACGTCCGGCAGGGGAGCGTGCTGCTGGACGGGGTCGACGTGCGGGATTACCGGCTTCCGGATTTGCGATCCCAGGTCAGCCTCGTCAGCCAGGAAGTCGTGCTGTTCAACGACACGATCCGCAACAACATCGCGTTCAACGCGGTCGACAAGACCGACGCGCAGGTGGAGGAGGCCGCGCGCGCCGCGAACGTGACGGAATTCGTCGCAGAGCAGGCCCTTGGACTCGATGCGCCGCTCGCCGATCGCGGCCAGAACCTCTCCGGCGGGCAACGCCAGCGCATTTCCATCGCGCGCGCCTTGCTCAAGGACTCGCCGGTGCTGATCCTCGACGAGGCGACGGCGGCGCTCGACAACGAGTCGGAGCGGCGCGTGCAGCAGGAACTTGCGCTGCTGATGCGGGGCCGCACGACCCTGGTGATCGCCCACCGATTGTCGACCGTCGAGAGCGCCGATCGGATCATCGTGCTCGATCGCGGCCGCATCGTCGAAACCGGGACGCACGAGCAGCTCCTGGCGATCGGCGGGCTCTACGCGGCGCTGCACGGAATGCAGTTCAACGCCTGAGCTGCCGGGCGAACGCAAACCATGTCCGTGCAGTCGTGGTTCAATCGGGTTTGGTATCGACGGTCGCCGCCGCCGCCGTGGCTGATGCCCTTGCGGCGATCTACGCGGCGGCTACGGCGTCCCGCCGCTGGCTCTACCGGCACGGTCTGTGCAAGTCGACTCAAATGCCGTGCCCGGTCGTCGTCGTCGGCAACTTGAGCGTCGGCGGCGCCGGCAAGACGCCGCTGGTCGCCTGGCTCGCGGCGCGCCTCGCCGAATCCGGACGCCGGCCGGGAATCGCGAGCCGCGGCTATCGCGGCTCCGCCGCCGGCGCAAGGCTGGTGGCGCCGTCGGACGACGCCGCGGCGGTCGGCGACGAGCCGCTGCTGCTCGCGCGCCGCACGAGGCTGCCGGTCGCGGTCTGCCGCACGCGGACCAAGGCGGCGCGGCTCTTGATCGAAGCCGGCTGCGACGTGATTGTCAGCGACGACGGCTTGCAGCATTATGCATTGGGCCGGGACTGTGAAATCGTCGTCATCGACGGCGACCGGCGATTCGGCAACGGCTGGTCGTTGCCGGCCGGGCCGCTGCGCGAGCGTCCGAGCGCGGCTCGCGCAAGCGGACGCCGTCGTCGTCAACGGCGCGAGCGCGGGGCCCGGGCAATTCACGATGCGCCTGGAGGCCGACCGGGCGGTGGCGCTGCGAGGCGGGTCGGCGGCGCCGCTCGATGCGTTCAAAGGCGTCGCGGTGCATGCGGTTGCCGGCATCGCGCAATCCCGAGCGATTCTTCCGCATGCTGCGCGCGCGCGGAATCGAGGTGATCGCGCATCCCTTGGACGACCACGCGCGCATCGGCGGGAATGATATTCGCTTCGCCGACGGCAAGCCGGTGCTGATGACCGAGAAGGATGCCGTAAAATGCGCCAATTTGGCGGACGAGCGGCATTGGTACGTGCCGGTCGATGCGTCGTTCGGCGGCGACGATGCGGCGGCGTTGTGGAACATAGTGATGCGGTCCCTGGGCAGGCGCGGTGCGGCCACGGGACGTGACGAGGTGCAACGTGGACAAGCGATTACTGGAACTGTTGGTCTGTCCGATCTGCAAGGGGCCCCTGCGGCTCGCGGGCGGCGCTTCCACGGAGCTGATATGCCGCGCCGACCGGCTCGCCTACGCCGTTCGCGACGGCATTCCGATGATGCTGCCGGAGGAGGCGCGCCCGCTCGGCGCCGACGATCCGCTGCTGGTCGGCTAGAAGATTCGAGGACCGGCCTTCCGTGTTTCACGTTGTGATTCCGGCGCGCTACGCGTCGACGCGCCTTCCCGGAAAAATGCTGGCCGCGATCGGCGGCCGGCCGATGATTCAATGGGTGTGGGAGAGAGCGCGCGCGAGCGGCGCCGCGCGCGTCGTGATCGCGACCGACGACGAGCGGATTCGCGCGGCGGCCGCGGCCTTCGGCGCGGACTGCGTGCTCACCTCGGCGGCGCACGCCTCCGGGACGGACCGTGTCGCCGAGGTCGCACGCCTCCTCGGCTTCGCGCCGGGCGATGTCGTACTCAACGTCCAGGGTGACGAGCCGCTGATCGAGCCGCGATTGATCGCGGATCTCGCGGCCGCGCTTCGGGACCGGCCCGCCGTCGACATCGCGACCGCGGCGGCGCCGATACGAACGCTCGTCGAGTTTCTCGATCCGAATTGCGTCAAAGCCTTGCGCGGAGACGACGGGCGGGCGCTGTATTTCAGCCGCGCGCCGGTGCCGTGGCCGCGCGACCACACGGTCGGCGGCCAGCCGACGCGCTTCGACGGCGCGTGGCGCCATATCGGCATCTATGCCTACCGAGCCGGTAGCTTGCTGCGATTCGCCGAATTGCCGCCGACGCCGCTCGAGCAAACCGAGAAACTCGAGCAATTGCGCGCGCTCGAACACGGCCTGAGCATGCATATCCTGACGCTGCGGGAGGCGCCCGAGGCGGGCGTCGACACGCCCGAGGATCTCGAACGCGTCCGTGCGAAATCGGCGGCGGCGTGACCCGGGTTCTGTTCGTGTGTCTGGGGAATATCTGCCGCAGCCCGACCGCGGAGGGCATGCTGCGGCATCTGGCGGCGCGCGACTCACCGTCGCTGCCGCTGGCGGTCGATTCGGCGGGCACAGGCGCTTATCACATCGGCGATCCGCCGGACCCGCGCAGCCGTCTCGCCGCCCTGCGCCGCGGAATCGATATCGGCGGTTTGCGCGCGCGCCAGATCGCGGCCGACGATTTCCTGCGTTTCGATTTCATCTTGGCGATGGATCCCGACAACCTGCGAAATTTGCGCGCGGCGGCGCCGCGGGGTGCGGGCGCGCGGCTGCGGCTGTTCCTGGAGTACGCGCCGCAGGCCGGCCGGCTCGATGTGCCCGATCCTTATTACGGCGACGAAAGCGGGTTCGAGACGGTGCTCGATCTCGTCGAGGCCGCATCGCGCGGCCTGCTCGCGAGCCTCGGGCGCGGCTAGCTTCATGCCGTACACGATCTCGCACACCGCCGCGGTGTTGCCGTTCTCGCGACATCTGGCGCGCTATCGGGTGTTGTCCGCCGCCGTGATCGGCAGCATGGTCCCCGATTTCGGCTATCTTCTCCCTTGGCGATTCGCGCGCTTCCAAACCCATAGCGCGATCGCGCTCGCGACGTTCTGCCTGCCGGTCGGCCTCGCGACCTACTGGTTCTTTCAATTCCTGCTGAAGCGCGCACTCCTGGAATTGCTGCCGGACGGCGCCTACCTGCGCTCGCGCCCGTCGGCCGGCGCCGCGAACATTGCGAGCCTCGCGGCATGGCTCACGGCCGCCGCCGGCCTACTCGTCGGCGCGGTCACCCACCTCGTCTGGGACGCCTTCACGCACGAGAATGCGCGCGGCGTGCGGATGATTCCCGCGCTCGACGACACCGTCGCGGACATCGCCGGCCACCACTTGCTCGCCTACAAGCTCATGCAGCAGGGTAGTTCCGTCGCGGGTCTCGCGATCGCGGCGTGGATCGTCTGGGCGTTCGCTGCGCGGTCCGGCGGCGCAACCGGCCGGCCAGCGCGCGATCGGCCGCAGCGAGCGACAGCTGTGGCTCCTGGCCTACGCGCTGGCGGCGCTGCTCGCCGGCGGCGCCGCGCTCGTGATCCGTCGGGATCCCGGTGGATTCGGCATCAGCCGCGGTCGCGACCGATATCGGGATCGCCATCCTGCGCGGGATGGCGATCTCGCTGGTCGCGGTCACCCTATGCTTGGACGTCCGCCTGCGCGCGCGGCGCTAAGGGTTGTCCGTATCGGTTCGCGTCGGTTCGGTCGGCGCCGATGACCATACGACGTACTTAGGCTCCTGGCTCGCATTCGCCGGCGGCGGGCTGCTTGCCGGAGTCGGTGCAGGCGCCGGTGCCGCGGCGGTTGCCGGGGATTCCGCCGGCGGCGCCGAACGCGACTCGGGCGGAGACGCCGGCTCGCGTGGGCCTTGCGGCTCGCGCGATTCCGGCGCCGCACCCGCTGGCGCGCCGCCGGACTCGCCGGACCTGGCCGCGCTGTCGCCGCCGCCATCGCGCCCACGGCCCCGACCGCCACGCCGGCGGCGGCTACGGCCGGTACGCTCGCCGGTTGGTCCGCTCGCTCCCCGGTTCTCGCTCGCCCGGGCGGCGGCGCCCGCTGCGCGCGGCGCCTGCTCGCGCGGTGCTTGCTCGGTGCGCACCCCCGCGTCCGTGCGCGGTCCCTCGATCGGTGATGTGCCCGGCGTGCGTTCGGCCTGCGGGCCCCGCGACCATCGTGACGGGGCGGCCGGCCGTCGCGCCGCGGCTCATCGCGGCGCGGCGCGCGTGCGCCCTCAGGGCGCGCATCGCGGCTCCGTTCGCGGCCTCTATCGCGGTCGCCGCGATCCCGATCCCTATCGCCGCGGTCGCGCGAACGATACCGGTCATGCTGGCCGTCGCGGTGAGCCGATCGCTCGCGCTGCGCAGTCGGTGCCGGTGCGCGCGGCGCGGCCGCGGGCTCGGCTGGCTTGGTGCCGACGAGCCAGGTCCAAAAGCGCTCGAGCGCTCCGCGATGATCCGGCGCCGGCGCGGCCGCGACCGGCGCGGTGAGGCGCGCCTCGACCGGCGGAGTCGGGGCCGCCGAAGCCGGCAAAATGCTCGGCACCAGCGGCGCGTCCGCCTGCGGCTTCTTGTCGCGGGTACCGATCTGCGAATCCTCGACCGTCGGCTGCTCCGGGATCTGGTAGCTCACCGTCGCATTCTCCGGAAGGTCCTTTTCGTCGTCGCGGATGCGGCGTATCGAGTAAGCCGGCGTCTGCATATGCGGATTCGGCACGATCACGAGGGAGACTTTGTCACGCGACTCGATCTGGGTCAGCCACTCGCGCTTCTCGTTCATGAGATAGGTGGCGACATCGACCGGCACCTGGGCGATCACCCGGCCGGTGCGCTCCTTGCGCGCTTCCTCGCCGATCAGCCGCAACAGAGCCAGGGACATCGATTCGACGCCGCGTATCGATCCCATGCCGCCGCAGCGCGGGCAATGGATGTGCGTCGTCTCGCTGAGCGCGGGCCGCAACCGCTGACGCGACAATTCCAAGAGTCCGAAGCGCGACAAGCGGCCGAGCTGGATCCGCGCGCGGTCCATCTTCACCGCATCGCGCAACATGTCCTCGACCGCACGCTGATTGGCGGGCAATTCCATGTCGATGAAATCGATCACGATGAGTCCGCCGATATCGCGCAGCCGGAGCTGGCGCGCGATCTCTTCCGCCGCCTCGAGGTTGGTATTGCGCGCGGTCGCTTCGATGTCGCCGCCGCGGGTGCTGCGCGCCGAGTTGATGTCGATCGACACGAGGGCCTCGGTCTGGTCGATCACGAGGCTGCCGCCGGACGGCAAGGTCACCTTGTGCGAGTACGCCGACTCGATCTGGCTCTCGATCTGATAGCGCGTGAACAGCGGCACGGGATCCTGGTAGATCTTCAGCTTGCGCTGCGCGTCGGGCGGCATGAAGCGCTGCATGTACTCCTGCGCCTTCTGGAACGCCTCCGGCTGATCGATCAAGCATTCGCCGACATCGTCGGAGAAGTAGTCGCGCAGCGCGCGCGTCACCGCGTCGCTCTCCTGGAATATCAGGAAGGGCGCGGGCTTCGTTTGGTTGGCCTCGACGATCGCGTCCCAAGCGGCCTTCAGATTGTTCAAATCCCACTGCAGCTCTTCGGTCGAACGACCGACACCGGCGGTGCGCACGATCGCGCCCATGCCGTCGGGAATTTCCAGGCCGTTCATCGCTTCGCGCGTCTGATCGCGATCCTCGCCTTCGATTCGGCGCGATACGCCGCCGGCGCGCGGATTGTTCGGCATCAGGACGAGGAAGCGTCCGGCCAGGCTGATGAACGTCGTCAGAGCCGCGCCCTTGTTGCCGCGCTCCTCCTTCTCGACCTGAACGATCAGTTCCTGGCCTTCCTGCAGCACTTCCTTGATGTTGACGCGGCCGCCGGAGCCGGGCTGCTGGCGGAAGTATTCCTTGGACACTTCCTTCAACGGCAAAAAGCCGTGGCGCTGGGCGCCGTAGTCGACGAACGCGGCTTCGAGACTCGGCTCTACGCGCGTGATTCGACCTTTATAGATGTTCGATTTTCTTTGTTCCTTGGACGGGATCTCAATCGATAAGTCGTATAGCTTCTGACCGTCGACGAGTGCGACTCGCAATTCTTCTTCTTGAATTGCGTTGACGAGCATTCTTTTCATTTGCCCCAACTGAAATGGTAGGAGCCGAGGAGAGCAGGAGAATAGAAGCCGGGCGCCCAACGCTGGACGCGACGAAGAATATGACGCTGCCGAACGCGAACCACGCGATCGGCGGCGTCAACATCCAATTTTGCCAAAACGTATACGGCAAGCCCGGGGCCTTGTTCTCGGTTAACCGCTTGCAAGACGCGCAAGCCTTATCTAAAGGCCGTCTTGCGTCTTTCTCATCGGCCGAGCGATGGTCTGGAAATCCAGAACCAACTAATATGCGGCGCTCCCGCAGGATGGGCGCACCACCGAAACCGGTGCCATGTTGCGGCATCCACAACGGGTGCGACGCAAGGCACGGTTTTGATAAGACTATCACGAGGGTTGGCCATGGTCAATGTAATCAAGACCTTAGAATTGGAGTGCGACTCGCGATGACCGACAAACCCGAAACCCGCGCCGGCGCCCCGGTCGCCAAGAGCGCGGTCACCTTGCACAGCGTGGGCGCCGATGACGCGGGTCAGCGCATCGACAACTTCCTCATGCGGCATTTCAAGTCGGTTCCGCGCAGCCGCGTCTACCGATTGCTGCGCAAGGGCGAGGTGCGCGTGAACCGCAAGCGGGTCGATGCCGAATATCGCCTCGTGGCCGGCGATTCGGTGCGCCTGCCGCCGGTGCGAATCGACCCGGAGGGGACGCCGGGTCGGCCGTCTGCGCGCCTGTTGGACCTGATCGAGCGTGCGGTGATCTATCAGGACCGGCATTTGCTGGTGATCGACAAGATGAGCGGTGTTGCGGTGCATGGCGGCAGCGGCATGAGTTTCGGCGTGATCGAGGCGCTGCGCGCGTCGCGGCCGAACGAGACATTGGAACTCGTGCACCGCCTCGATCGAGACACGAGCGGTTGCCTGCTGATCGCACGCGATCGCGCGACCTTGAGCGCACTGCATGCGCTTGATTCGCAACGGCGGCATGCACAAGACGTATCTCGCGCTCGTCGCGGGAAATTGGCAACTGGGCACGAAGCGCATCGATGCGCCGCTGTCCACCGACAGCCGCGAGCATGGCGAGCGCCACGTGCGCGTCGCCGCCGCCGGCAAGGCGTCCGTGAGCGTGTTCAAGCCCGTCCAATTCTTCGGCTCGCTCGCGACCTTGCTGGAGGTCGATATCCTGACCGGCCGCACGCATCAGATTCGCGTTCATGCGGCCCATGCCGGCCATCCGCTGCTCGGCGACGACAAATACGGCGATCGCGATCGTAATGCGCAGTTTCGCGAATACGGCTTGAAGCGCATGTTCCTCCACGCACATGCGGTCGCCTTCGAATGGCCCGGATCCGGTGTGCCGTTTCACGCGAGCGCGCCGCTGCCGGAGGAGTTGGGCGCCGTTCTCGATGCGATCGCGGTCACGAAGACCAAGTCCGGCCGCCGCCCGGCCGGCAAGTCGCGGCGGCGCGGTTAAGGGATATCGAAGCCGGCGTCGCGCAGCGCGGCGGCCAAGCGAATCAGAGGCAAGCCGATCAGCGCCGTCGGATCGGCGCTGTCGATCGATTCGCAGAGCGCGATGCCGAGACCTTCGCTCTTGAAGCCGCCGGCGCAGTCGAGCGGCGATTCGCGCTCGACATAGCGCTCGATCGTCGCGCGATCCATGTTGCGGAATGTGACGCGCGTGGTGTCCACGAACTCGATCGACGCCGAGTCGCGCCGCCGCACGACGGCGACGGCCGTCAGGAACGAGACCGTACGGCCGGATGTGGCGGTCAATTGCTCGATGCAGCGGGACGCGGTGCCCGGTTTGCCGAGGACGCGGGTGACCGAATTCTCGTCGAGCACGGCGACTTGGTCCGATCCGACGACCCAGGCGTCCGGCTGCGCCTCCGCGATCCGTTCCGCCTTCGCGCGCGCCAGGCGGGCGGCGAGCGCCGCCGGGGCTTCTCCGGGGAGCGCGGTCTCCGGGATCCCGGGGGAGGCCACGTCGAAGCGCAAACCCAAACGGGACAGCAGTGCGCGTCGGTAGACGGACGTGGAGGCCAGAAAAAGTGGTGGCTGGGACTTCAAAAACAACAACTTGCGGTAAATTCGTTTTGACAGGGGGGGTGCGCATCCCTATTATACGCGGCCCATGGCACGGGGCTTGCGGGATATCGTCGATTGCGAGCGCTTGGCCGACGAGGGCGCCGTGTTGGAGCGCGTTTACGCGCTCGCCGATCTGCCCAGGGTACAGGACTTGCTCGCGGACGGAAGCGGCGCGCTGCGCGTAAGGTTCGCATTTGCGAAGACCGAGTCAGGCCACGCCGGCGTGACGATCGAGGCGAACGGCGTCGCGCATCTCGCTTGTCAGCGGTGCACGAGGACTTTCGATTTCCCGGTCGCGGCGCAGAGCGAGATCGAGTTCACAACCGATCAAGGGGCCGAGTCGCAGAACTCGGCGCGAGAGCCGTATTTGCTGAGTGAGGGTTCGGCATCGCTCGCTGAGCTCGCCGGAGAGGAATTGTTGTTGGCATTGCCGCTCGTGCCGATGTGCACCGAGCCGGAGGCGTGCGGCGGGGCGCAGGCGCCGCGCGAGTTCGTAGCCGCCGCGCCGCCGTCCGAGGCGACGAGGCGGCCGTTCAGCGGATTGCAGGATTTATTGAAGAAAACCGATAGGACATAGCGACCATGGCAGTTCAAAAGAGCAGGAAAACCCCTTCGAAGCGCGGCATGCATCGTTCGCACGACGCGCTCGCGACGCCCGCCGTTTCGATCGACGGCAAGAGCGGTGAGACGCACTTGCGCCACCGCATCACGCGCGACGGGTTTTATCGGGGCCGCAAGGTGCTGGAGACCCGGGCCGACGCCGCCGCGGCCGACGAAGAATAGGACCATTGCCCGCGCCGGCCGGCGCCGCTCGTGCCGGCGCGAGCGCTCCTCCTTGACGCTTCCTGTAGTGACTGCGCCGCTGCATATCGCCGTCGACGCCATGAGCGGCGATCGCGGGCCGTCCGTATGCGTACCGGCGGCGCGTGCCGCGGCGCAGCGGCACGGCGACGTTCGCTTCACGCTCGTCGGCCGCAAGGCCGATTTGGAGCGCGAACTCGGCGCATCGGTTCCCGCGAATCTCCGCTGCCTCCACGCCGAGGATGTCGTCGGCATGTCCGATCATCCCCGCGACGCGCTGCGCCGGAAGAAAGACTCCTCGATGCGCCGCGCGCTCGATCTCGTCAAGTCGCGGGACGCCGATGCCTGCGTCAGCGCGGGCAATACGGGCGCGCTGATGGCGACCGCTCACTTCGTGCTGAAGATGCTGCCCGGAGTCGAAAGGCCCGCGATCGTTTCCTCGATACCTTCGCGCGGCGGCCACACGTTCATGCTGGATCTGGGCGCAAACGCGACTTGCACGCCGGCGCAACTCAGCCAGTTCGCCGTGATGGGCTCCATCCTCGCGGCCGACGGCGGGGGCGCGCATGCGCGCCCCCGCGTCGGCCTGCTCAACATCGGTGAAGAGGACATCAAGGGCGACGAGATCGTACAGGCCGCGCACATTCTGCTGGGCGCGAGCGATCTGAACTACGTGGGCTTCGTCGAGGGACATGACATCTTCTCCGACACCGTCGACGTCGTGGTGACCGACGGCTTCACCGGCAACGTGGCGCTGAAGACCATGGAGGGCGTCGCGCGGCTGATCACCGACGCGATGCGCGAGGAATTCACGCGCAGCGCCGGACGCAAGCTCGGCGCCTTGATCGCAAGCCCCGCGTTGAAGGCGTTGCGCTCGCGGCTCGATCCAAGACGCTATAATGGCGCGAGCATGGTCGGTTTGAATGGGGTCGTGATCAAGAGTCACGGCGGTGCGGACGCGTTCGCGTTCGAGCGAGCCATCGAAGTGGCCATTCTCGAAGCGCGCAACGGCGTACCGGCGCGCATTGCGCAGCGGCTCGGCTCGCCACCGGTGAATTGAAGGACCATCAGCAATGTACGCACGCATCGCCGGCACCGGCAGCTACCTTCCCAAGCAAATCTTGACGAACGCCGATCTCGAGAAGATCGTCGACACGAGCGACGAATGGATCCGCACGCGAACCGGGATCGAGAAGCGGCATATCGTCGCGGAAGGAGAGACGACCACGGATCTCGCCGAGCAGGCGTCGCGCAATGCGATGGCGGCCGCCGGCGTTTCGCCGGCGGACATCGACTTGATATGCGTCGGTACGACCACGCCGGATCTCGTGTTCCCGAACGTCGGCACGCTCCTCCAGGATCGCTTGGGCATCCACGGCTGTCCGGCGTTCAGCTTGGAAGCGGCGTGCGCGAGTTTCCTCTATGCCTTGAGCGTCGCCGACAAGTTCGTCCGTCTCGGGGATTCGAAGTGCGCGCTCGTCGTGGGCGCCGACACGCTGACCCGCATCATCGACTGGAGCGACCGGGGGACCTGCGTCTTGTTCGCGGACGGGGCCGGCGCGGTCATTTTGAAGCCCTCCGAGGAACCCGGCATCATCAGCACGCACTTGCACGCCGACGGCCGCTACAAGGACTTGCTGCAATACCCGGATGGCGTGTCGCGCGGATTCAAGCTCGTGCGCGCAGGCAAGGCGGGCGTGCAAATGAAGGGAAATGAAGTCTACAAGGTCGCGGTCAATACCCTCGGGCATCTCGTCACCGAGACTCTCGCGGCGAGCGGGTATCGCCAGGACCAGGTCGACTGGCTGATTCCGCATCAAGCGAACATCAGAATCATCGAGGCGATCGCCAAGAGGCTGGATCTGCCGATGGAGCGCGTGATCGTCACGATCAAGGACCAAGGCAACACGTCCGCCGCCTCGGTGCCGCTTGCGCTCGACACCGGCGTGCGGGACGGCCGCGTGAAGCGGGGCCAGTTGTTGCTTCTCGAGGCGTTCGGCGGCGGATTCACCTGGGGTTCCGCGCTCGTCCGCTTCTGATTCGATGGCGACTTCGCGGCCGACACGCGTTTTCTGGTGGATCGTTCCGTGCCTGGCGGCGGCCCTCGCGCACGCGGAAGTTTTCCCGCTCGGGCCCGGCCAGGACTTGGTCGGAACTCCTGCGGAAACGAGATCCTCGGCTGAGGACACGCTCGCACAGATCGCGCGCCGCTACCATCTGGGATTCGACGAGATCGGCGCCGCCAATCCGGGCGTCGATATGTGGCTGCCGGGCAAGGGCACGCTCGTGCGGCTGCCGACCCAGCACATCCTGCCGAACGCGCCCCGCGTCGGCATCGTCGTCAATCTGCCGGAAGGCCGGCTGTACTACTTTCATGACGACAAGGGCCGCGGTGCGGTCGTGGAGACGTATCCGATCAGCGTGGGGCAAATGGACTGGAACACTCCGCTCGGCGTCACGAAGATCGTTCGCAAGGAAAAGATGCCGACCTGGTATCCGCCGAAATCGGTGCGCGCAACGCACTTGAAGGACGGCGACGTATTGCCGGCGGCGATACCGCCGGGACCGAAGAATCCGTTGGGCCAGTATGCGATGCGGTTGGGGATTCCCGGCGGTGCGTACCTCATTCACGGTACGAACAATCCGATCGGCGTCGGCATGCAGATCACGCACGGATGCATTCGTTTGTATCCGGAGGACATCTCCGCCTTGTTTCACGAGGTGCCCGTCGGCATGACGGTGCGCATCGTCAACCAGCGGATCAAGACCGGCTGGGCGGACGGCGCGCTATACCTCGAAGTGCATCGTCCGCTCGACAACGCGGGCTCGAAGGATGTGGAGGACATGACCGCGCTCACGCGCGCGATCGTCGAGGCAACCGGGACGCGGCGCGTGATCATCGACTGGCATGCGGCGGAGCGGGTGTTCGAGCAACAGCGCGGCGAGCCGACCCGGATCTCCGTCGACCGCTGGCGCGAACCTGCGGGCGTGACCGGCCGGCGACGCGAATTAAAAAAAACGCCGCGGTGTGCCGCGGCGTTTCATCTCGATCAAATCAATCGAAAGTTCCGTGTCTTACTTCGACACCGACTTCTTGAACATGCGGTCGATCTTCTCGTTGATTTGCTCGATCGCCGTCTGATTCGCTTGCGCGGTCGACAGAGCCTGGTTGGCCGTGCTCTGCGCGCCGGAAGCAGCCGAGGCCGCGCTCGACGCAGCGGTGTTCGCCGCAGCCGCGTCGCTGGACGCCTTCGCCGTGTCGCCCTGCAGTTTGCTGACTTGAGACTTCAGGTCGTCGATTTGCGACTGAATGGGCTTCAGGTCGGTGCATCCCGCGAACGCGAAGAAGCAGGCTGCCGCGGCCGAGACCTTAACAACGGTTGCAAGTTTCATAACATATTCCCCTAGGGTTGAATCATTAACATCGGAAAATCTGACGTGTTGGCACAGACGGACCCTGTCTAAGAGGCGGGTTCGTCTGCGCCGCAACACAGTTCATCATTAAAGCGAATTTTACGTATTAAATCCAACAAAAAACGCGGCCTGTCGGCCAAATGCGACGGCATTTCGGCGCAAACACGGCCCCGCCTGATTAATTTGCGGTCAGGATTACGGGTGCGCGCAACATTTTTCGGCAATTCCTAGCGTCGCCGGCTCAGCTTTGCAACAGCTCCATGACGGCCCGGTTGCCCTGATTGATCGCCGAGTCCGTGTACGCGGCGCCGCCGGCATCGGAATTCGCGATCGTGATGCGGCCGAATTGGGCGCGGCCGACGACGTGCGCGCGCTGGGCTTCCGGCACGTCCGGGTCGAACAGCGGATTGAATTCCGGGGCGTAGCCGTGCGCCCATCGATTGACGGTGATCGCGGTGATGTCGCGTGCCGGATCGAAACCGCCGGGCGCGAGCGTGCGGCCCAATTGGTCGCGGATCCGCCGTTCGAAGGTCTCGAAGCTGGTCACGAGCAATTCGGCGCGGCCGGCCTTGTTTTGATCGTGCTCCGCCAGGCCCGCCTTGCACGGCGTGCGCACCATGTGCACGAGCATGGGCTCGTCCGGCGACCGCGGGCTGCGGTACTCGCCGAGGTCGACGTGGGGGTTGAGGCGGAAATGGGTGTGGTAGCTGCCGGGCGCGTAAACCTCCTTGAGCTTGAGCTTCTCGAACGCCCGCCAGTTGGTCAACGCGACGCTCGTGTAGACCAGGGGCGTCTTGACGAGCGCATGCAAGGCTTGGCGCTGTACCGCCGGTAATTCCGGGCAGAGGTACGGGATCATCATGTTGTAGCCGGCGAGCACGGCCCCGCCCGCGCGCGCCGTGAAGGCGCGGCCGCCGCGTACATAGGTCACCTCGACCTCGCGCGCGGATTGCGGTTCGCCGAGATTTCTGACCCGAATCACCGTGCTGTTCAGCCGCAGGCGCGCCGGCGCGCCGCGTCGGTCGAGCTTCGCGTAGTCGACCTTGGCGGTGATGACGTCGTCGAAGCCGCTGCCGGGCACGGCTGCGGGAATCAGATCGCGCACGAGGAGCCGCGCGATCGTCGCGTTGCCGTCGGGAAAATGAAAGAACAGCGAGCCGCCGGTGTCCTCGTAGCCCGCGGGCGTGGGACCCATGCGTTCGATCGATCCTTTCGCGAGATTCATGCCCTGGAATCCCGGCATGCCGAAGCCCCAGCAGTCGATCGCGGCGACCGCGTCGGTGCCGACTCCCCATTCGCCCTTGGTGCGTGCGTTGTAATAGTGCAGCACCGCCGGCTCGACGCCGACCACGTCGCGCAGGAACGCTTCGTAGCTGATTCTCGACATGCGCTGCTTCTTCTCGTCCGAGGACAGTCCCGGCATGTAGTCGATGTGCGCGTCTTCGATTTGCACGATTTGCGCGCGCGCGCGGGCCGACAGCGGCGCGTCGGCGAGCAGCCGATCGTACGGCAGCTTGCCGGCGCCGACGACGAGCTTGTCGGCGCCGAACGTCTCGCTGTCGAAGAACACGCCGTTCTCCAGGCCAAGCGCCTCATAGTATTTTTCGCCGAGATCCGTGCGGCGCTGCGTCGATTTCGTGAGCGCGGGGATGTCGATGCCCAAGGTCTCGATGAGGCCCGCGGCGATCCGGCTATAGGGCCGCGGACTGTCGATGTCCAACGTTCCGCCGTTCAGCAGGTTCAGACGGCCGTCCAGGTGGAATTCGTTGCGTTTGGCGTGGCCGCCGAAATCATCGTGGTTGTCGAGCAGCAGGATGCGGCTGTTCGCGCCCGCGTAGCGGCGATAAAAATGCGCGGCGGCGAGGCCGCTGAGGCCGGCGCCGACGACGATCAGGTCGTAGCGCTCACCGGTATCCGTGGCGCTCGTCCATGTCTTGCCGTCGCGCTCCGCATGCGCGACCTCGAAGGATCCCGGGTGATTGCCGCGCATGCCGGTCAGGATCGGCGGGTAGTAACCGGGCGCGTCCTGGGCGGGGAGCGCACCGGACGGCGCCGCCGCGAGCAGGGGCTGGGCCGAGGCGGCGGCGGCGGCGCCGATCGCCAAGCCGTTCAGGAAGTCGCGCCGCGTGATCGGGCAATGCATGCCTAGCGCCTTATCCTTCGATCGATCGGACGTGTCATCGGTCATGTCGGGTCCTTGGAGATTGTGTGGGGCACGGGTCGATGGGTTGCCAAATTACCGTGCGAGCGGGGCGCTTGCCAGACATAAAAGACTGTATATAATGACAGTCACTGTCTGCATATACAGGTGCCGTATGTCCGACCTCACGCCCCGTCAAACCCAGATTCTCCGGCTCATTCAACACAGCATCGCGGAAAGCGGCATGCCGCCCACGCGCGCGGAGATCGCCCGCACCCTCGGTTTCAAATCGCCGAATGCGGCGGAGGAACATTTGCGCGCGCTGCAGCGCAAAGGCGTCATCGATCTGATTCCCGGCGCATCGCGCGGCATCCAACTCAAAGATATCTTGCGCGAACAATTGGGCTTGCCGCTCATCGGCCGCGTCGCCGCCGGCCGCCCGATCTTGGCCGAGGAGCATATCGAGACGCGCTATCAGATCGATCCGAAGCTGTTTCAACCGCAGCCGCATTACCTCCTGAAGGTGCGCGGCATGAGTATGAAGGACGCCGGCATCCTGGATGGCGATTTGGTCGCCGTGCATCGCACTCCCGAGGTGCGCAATCGCCAAATCGTCGTGGCGCGGTTGGAAAACGAGGTCACGGTCAAACGCTACCGCCAGGAAGGCACGGTCGTTTGGCTATTGCCGGAAAATACCGATTTCGAGCCGATTCGCGTCGATCTCAAAGAACAGCCGATGATCATAGAAGGGGTGGTCGTGGGCGTGCTTCGCCGCGGTAAAGACGTGGATGCCGCGTGAGATACCCTCGCTTGCGGATATCCTGGCCGATGCGCGTGTTTGGAAGTTAAAAGACGCCTCGGCCGCACCGCCTCAGCCGGTTTGGTCCACCGGCAAAAGCGCGTTGGACGAGCGCTTGCCGGGCGGTGGCTGGCCGACGGCGTCGCTCGTCGAGGTATTGCTCGACGATAGCGGCCTCGGCGAAGTGCAGTTGTTCTTGCCGGCTCTCGCAGCCTGCCAACACCAAGCCGGCGGCGGTGTTCCCTGGCTGATCTGGGTTGCGCCTCCTCACGAACCATACGCCCCGGCCTTGGCGCAGCAAGGAATCGATTTGGGCCGCTTTTTGGTCGTGCGCCCCGAGTCCGCGACCGAAGCGCTGTGGGCCGCGGAGCAGGCCCTGAGTTCGGGCGTCTGCGGCGCCGTTTTTCTGTGGTTGAAAGGGACCGACGACCGGTGGCTGCGGCGTTTGAAACTCGCGGCCGAGGCGGGTGGCGCGCTCGGTGTGCTGTTTCGTCCCGAACGGCATCGGTTCGAGTCTTCCCCTGCCAGCCTGCGTGTATTGATGACCCGCGGCGAAGACGCGGTTCATCTCGAATTGCTCAAAGTGCGCGGCGGCCGGCCGGGATCCGTGGACTTGCGATGAAATCCCGTACCGCGGATCTATTCGCCGCGGCGGATGTTTCCCCGCAACCAGCGCCTGAGCCGGCGCTCGTGCCTGCGCCGACGCCGATGCAAATGCCGGCGCCTGCGCCGCAGACGCCCGGTGCGGCGCAGGTGCGGCAACTTTGGTATGCCGCGGTGTTCCCGCAACTGTCCGCTGAGCAACGGTCGGCCCAGGTTCTGCATCGTTGCGCGCGATATGCGCAACGATTCACGTCGTTCGTCAGCATCGATCCGCCCAATGCGTTGCTGCTGGAGATCAAAGGGAGCCTGCGGCTGTTCGGCTCGTTCGAACATTTATGCGTTTGCTTGGACGCGGGGTGGAACGAACTCGGCATCCCGGCGTACGGCGCCGCCGCACCCTCGACACTGGCGGCGCTTTGGCTGGCCCGCTGCGGCGAACGGGCGCTGATCGAGGATCCCGCGGCGCTCACGGGCCGTCTGGCGGAATTGCCGATCGCCTGCACGGCGTGGAATGCGGATCGCTTGCGGCTGCTGCGCGCGATGGGAGTCGCGCGCCTCGGCGAACTGCTGCGATTGCCGCGGGCGGGGCTCGCGCGGCGTTTGGGCGAGGATGCGATCCTCGATCTCGACGTCGCGCTCGCCCGCCGACCCGCACCGCGCAGAGCGTTCGTGCCGCGCGAACGTTTTCGCGACGCTTTCGATTTCGAGACCGAGATCGAAAGCGTCGCCGGCCTCGAGCGAGCGATCGAGCCGGTGCTGGCGCGCTGCGTGCGGTTCCTGCGCGAACGCCAGGCGGGTGTGCAGGCTTTGGCGTTGAGGCTGCGCCACCGCACGGCGCCGACGACCGGGCTGCATCTGGGCCTCGCAAGCGTCACGGGCGAGTATCGCCGCCTGCGGGACGTGATCGCGCAACGACTCCTGCGGCTCGAATTGGCGGCGCCGGTGCGGGCCGTGGAACTGGTCTCGGGCCCCCTCGAACGCCTGTCTGCCGCCTCGCTCGACGCTTTCGGCGGCTTGGGCAACGCGAGGGCCGCGACTCCGCGGCGCAGATGATCGAGCGCTTGCGCGCCCGGCTCGGCGACGACGCGGTCTACGGCGTCTCCCCGATCGCTGAACATCGGCCCGAGTCGGCCTCGCGCAGAGTCCATGAATTGCGCCGCGCCGCGGCGCCCGCGGTTGCCGGGAAGGGCGGCGATGAAGGCGCGCCCCGGCCCGTCTGGCTGCTCGGAGAGCCTCTATTGCTGTCCGGGCGGGAGGATTCGTGCTCGCTCCGGCGCGGCTTGATCCTGGAACAAGGTCCCGAGCGCATCGAGTCCGGCTGGTGGGATGGCGCGGACATCGCGCGCGATTACTACATCGCCCGCGATGGCGCGGGCGCGTGGTGGGTGTTCCGCGAACGCGCAGAGCAAGCGCTGGTTCCTGCATGGTGTTTCGCCTGAGGGGGACCGCCCGCCGTGTACGCCGAACTGCACTGCTCTCAGCAACTTCAGTTTCTGCGCGGCGCCTCGCATCCGGACGAGCTGATCGCGCACGCCAAATGGCTCGGCTACCGGGCGCTGGCCCTCACCGACGAATGCTCGGTGGCCGGCGTGGTGCGCGCGCATGTCGCGCGAAGGAGCATCCGCTGCCGCTGATCATCGGCGCGGAGTTCCTCTGCGTCTGCGGCCTGAAGCTCGTGATCCTGGCGACCACGCGCCAGGGCTACGGGCATTGAGCCAACTGATCACGCCGGTCGCGGCGCGCGCGCCCAAGGGCGCTACGCGCTCGCGCGCGCGGACCTCGAAGAGGCGCACGGCGACTGCCTGCTGCTCTGGCTGCCGCGCCCGGGCGGCGCCTGGCGCGGCGAAACGAGGACGCGGCAGCTGGCTGCGCGCGCGTTTCCCGATCGCGTGTGGCTGGGCGTGAGCTTGCTGGCGAGGGGCTGGATGCCGCGCAGCGCGCTGAATGCGCTCGGCGAGCGGCTCGATGAACTGCGTGGCCTGCGGTGACGTGCACATGCAGCGGCGCAGCGCCGCGCCCTGCAGGATGCATTGACTGCGATCCGCTGGTACGCCGCTGCAGCCGGCGGGCAGCCTGTTCGCCAACGGCCAGCGCTGCCTGCGCCCGGGCCGGCTGCGCGGCTCTATCCGCAGCAGCTGCTCGCAGAGACGCTCGCATCGCCGAACGCTGCGCGTTCAGTCTCGACGAGCTGCGCTATGAATATCCCGCGAGATCGTGCCGCCCGGCGAAACGCCCGCCAGCTACCTGCGCGCCTGACGGAAGACGGGCGCGCGGCGCTGGCCGCGCGGCGTGCCCGGACACGGTGCGCGCACCTCGAACACGAGTTGCATCTGATCGCCGAGCTGCGGCTACGAGCCGTTCTTTCTGACGGTGTACGACATCGTGCGCCTTCGCGCGCAGCGCGGGAATCCTCTGCCAGGGCCGCGGTTCGGCGGCCAATTCCGCGGTCTGCTATTGCCTGAAGATCACCGCCGTCGGATCCGGAGCGCATGTCGACTGCTGTTCGAGCGCTTCGTGTCGCGCGAGCGCGACGAGCCGCCGGACATCGACATCGACTTCGAGCACGAGCGGCGCGAGGAGGTGATCCAGTACATCTACGACAAGTACGGCCGCGAACGCGCGGCGCTGGCCGCCGACCGTCATCACCTACCAGGCGCGCAGCGCGCGTGCGCGATGTCGGCAGGCGCTGGACTTGGATCGCTGACGCAGTCGACGCGCTGGCCAGGAACGTGCAGGCGGCTGACACGGGCACCTGACCGAGCCGGAGCGCTTGCGCGCAGGCGGGCGTCGATCCCGACAGCGACCCGGTCGCGCACGCTGGTCGCAGCTGGCCGCGACAGCTGGTCGGCTTCCCGCGGCATCTGTCGCAGCACGTCGGCGGCTTCGTGATCTCCGAGGGCCGCTGTGCGAGCTGGTGCCGATCGAAAACGCCGCCATGCCCGAGCGCACGGTGATCCAGTGGGACAAGGACGATCTCGATGAGCTGGGCCTGCTCAAGGTCGACGTGCTGGCGCTGGGCATGCTCACCGCGATCCGCCGCTGCTTTCGACCTGGTCGACGCGGCACGGTCGGCACGGCCGCTGCACATCGACGACAGTCCCGAGGCGAGGACGACGCCGTCTACGACATGATCTGCCGCGGCCGACACCATCGGCGTGTTCCAGATCGAGTCGCGCGCGCAGATGTCCATGCTGCCGCGCCTGCAGCCGCGCAGTTACTACGACCTGGTGATCGAGGTGGCCATTGTCCGGCCCGGGCCCGATCCAGGGCGACATGGTGCATCCCTACCTGCGCCGCCGCAGCGGCGACGAGCCGGTGGCGTATCCGAGCGAGGCCGTGCGCAGCGTGCTGGAGCGCACCTGGGCGTGCCGCATCTTCCAGGAGCAGGTCGATGCAGCTGGCGGTGGTGGCGGCGGGCTTCACGCCCGGCGAGGCCGACCAGCTGCGCCGCGCCATGGCCGCCTGGAAGCGCCGGGCGGCATGAGTCAGTTTCGAGCAGAAGCTGATCGACGGCATGCGCGCACAGGGCTATGCCGAGAGTTCGCGCGAGCAGATCGTTCGACCAGATCCGCGGCTTCGGCGAATACGGCTTTCCCGAGTCGCATGCGGCCAGCTTCGCGCTGCTGGCCTACGTCTCCGCCTGGCTCAAGCACCATCACCCGGCGGCCTTCACCGCCGCGCTGCTCAACAGCCAGCCGATGGGGTTCTACGCGCCGGCGCAGCTGCTGCGCGACCTGCGCGCGCATGGCGTCGAGGTGCGCAGCGTCGATGTGGGCGTGAGCGACGTGGAGTGCACGCTGGAGCGAGCGTGAGCGCGATGGCAGGGCGGAGGCTGCCGGCGCGCTGGCGCTGCGGCTGGGCCTGGCCTGTGCGCGGTCGTTGCCGCAGGCAGCGCCGAGCGCTGTCGCGGCTGCGCGCAGCGCGCTTCGTTCGATGCGTGGCGGATCTTGGCGACCGGGCACGGCTGTCGCGGCATGACCTGGAAATGCTGGCGGCCTGCGGTGCGCTGGCCGGGCTCGAGGGTCACCGGCACCTGGCGTACTGGGGCGTGGCCGGTTACCTGCCGCCGCTGGCCGCGGCGCCGGATGGCCGGTCGAAGGCCGCGCCGCTGCTGCGCACGCCCACCGAGGCCGAGGATATCGTCGCGGATTACCAGTCGCTGGGATTCACGCTGGGCCGGCATCCGCTGGCGCTGCTGCGCGAGCGCCTGCAGGCGGCGCGGGTCTGCCGCGCAGTTGCAGGAGACAGCGAACCGGCGACTTCGTGCGCGTGGCGGGCCTGGTCATCACGCGCCAGCGGCCGCACACGGCCAGCGGCGTCACCTTCGTCACGCTGGAGGACGAATCAGGGCAGGTCAACGTGCTGGTGTGGCGCGCGCTGGGTGAGCGGCAGCACGGCGTGCTGGTCGGGTCACGGCTGCTGGAAGTGCGCGGTGAAGCTGCAGCGCGAGGGGCGTGACGCACGTGATCGCCGGCAACCTGGTGGATCGCTCGTTCCTGCTCGGCGAATTGACCGTCGCGCTCGCGGGATTTCCACTGACGGCCGTGCGCCGTCAACGGGGCTTCTTGTTCTTCTTCGGCGCCCGGCACCGCACCGTGTCGTCGAGGTCGTAGTCCTCGAAGTCGCGAAGTCAGCTCGGCGATGCGCTTCTGCTCGGCCAGCAGCTCCAGCCGCCGCAACGCCGGGTTCCCGCCCGCCTTGGCGCGCGCCGCCGCTGCCAGCTCACGTCCCGCAGACGCGATCGACATCGACGTCCTCGCCGTCGAGGCGGGTTCGTCGTCGTCCTCGTCGTCGAAGTCTTCCTTTTCCGGTTTCTCGATCATGACCGACGCCTCAGGCTTCACGAACCTTCAGCGCGCGTTTTTATCGGAAAAGCCGCGGGGCGCAATACCTGTCGCCGGGCGGCCTATTTGACCAGATCGTTGAGCTGGAAATATCGGTAACAGCATCGCAAAGACGATGCCCACGACGAATAGCGCCCATGAAGACGACCATGAGCGGACCCAGCAGACCGGGCACGTCGCGAGCAGTCCGTCCAGTTCCCGTTCCTGGCTCGTCGCCGCGCGCTCGAGCATGGTTTCGAGCTCGCCGCTGGTCTCGCCGCTCGAGATCAGGTGGATCATCATCGGCGGGAACAGCTGGCGGGCGGCGAGCGACTTGCCGATCGGCGCGCCTTCGCGGACCCGCTGCGCCGCGTCGACGACGGCTTGCTGCATCGGCAGGTTGGTGACGACGTCCGCGGAGATGCTTCAAGCGCCTCGAGCACCGGCACCGCGCTCGCGGTCAGGATGCTGAACGTGCGCGCGAAGCGCGCCGTGTTGAGGCCGCGGATCAGCTTGCCCGCGAGCGGCACGCGCAGACAGCAGCGGTCGAACCGCAGGCGCGATTCCGGCTTCTTGAGCCACCGCGCGAAGCCCCACGCCGCCAGGACCGATCGATCATCACGACGTATATCCAGTAGTGCCGCACGAAATGACTCATGCCGATCAGGATGCGCGTCGCGAGCGGCAGCTTGCTGATGCCCGGACTCGAACACCGCGACCACCTGCGGGACGACGTACACCAGCAGGAAGGAGACGATCGCGAACGACATCACCAACAGCACGATCGGGTACACCAGGGCGTTACTGACCTTCTGTCGCATCACCTGCCGCGACTCGGTGTAGTCCGACAGGCGTTCGAGGACCTCGTCGAGCCTGCCGGACTGTTCGCCGGCCGATACGGTCGCGCGATAGATCTCGGGGAACACGCTGCGGAAAGTCCCGCAAGCCGTCCGCCAGCGGGTGGCCCTCGACGACCTTGCTGCGCACGCCGAGTATGATCCTCTGCACGCGCGGCTTCTCGGTTTGTTCCGAGACCGCCAGCAGGGATTCGTCGAGCGGCAGGCCGGAGCGCAGCAAGGTCGCGAGCTGGCGCGTCAACAGCGCCAAATCCGGCGTCGACAGGCCACGGCGCACGAAGGCGCGCCCGCGTCCGCGCCCGCGCCTTTGCTCGCTCTGCGCGACTTCCGATTTCCACCGGCAGCAATTGCTTCTCGCGCAGCAATTGGCGAACGTGCTTGACGGTGTCGCCCTCGATCATGCCCTTGCGTTCCTTGCCCTGCGGATCGAGCGCGGTGTATTCGAATGCGCCCAGGTCAGTCTTCGCGCGTGACGCGCAGCACTTCTTCGAGCGTCGTTTCGCCGGCCAGGACCTTGCGCCGGCCGTCGTCGCGGATGCCGGGGCTCATGGTGCGCGCGTAGCGCTCGAGTTCCTGCTCCGCCGCGCCGTCGTGGATCATGGTGCGCAGTGATCGTCGACCGCGACCAGCTCGTAGATGCCGGTGCGGCCGCGGTAGCCGTTGCCCGGCTCGGCGCTCGGGCGGTAGAGTTGAACCGGGCTGCCGTTCCGGTCGAGGTTCAGCAGCCGGCGCTCGTATTCGCCGGCCGCGAACCGCTCCTTCGTCTCCGGGTTCAGCACGCGCACCAGGCGCTGCGCCAGCACGCCGATGAGGCTCGATGACAACAGGAACGGCTCGATGCCCATGTCGCGCAGGCGCGTGACGGCGCCGACCGCGGTGTTGGTGTGCAGGGTGGACAGCACCAGGTGGCCGGTCAGGCTCGCCTGCACCGCGATTTGCGCGGTCTCCAGGTCGCGAATTTCGCCGACCATGACGACGTCCGGGTCCTGGCGCAGGATCGCGCGCAAGCCGCGCGCGAACGTCATTTCGACCTTGGTATTGACCTGCGTTTGGCCGATGCCGTCGATGTAGTACTCGATCGGATCCTCGACCGTCATGATGTTGCGCGTGTTGTCGTTGATGCGTTCCAAGCGCGGCGTACAGCGTCGTGGTCTTGCCGGAGCCGGTCGGGCCGGTGACCAGGATGATGCCGTGCGGCTTGTGGATGATCTCGTCCATCGCCTCCTGCGTGCGCAGGTCCATGCCGAGCGAGGTCAATTCGATGCGGCCCGCCTGCTTGTCGAGCAGACGCAGCACGACCCGCTCTCCGTGCCCCGACGGCAGCGTCGAGACGCGCACGTCGACGGCGCGCCCGGCGATGCGCAGCGAAATGCGGCCGTCCTGCGGCAAGCGCCGCTCGGCGATGTCGAGCTTGGACATGACCTTGATGCGCGAGACGACGAGCGGCGCCACGGCCCGCTTGGTCTGCAGGACTTCGCGCAGCACGCCGTCGACGCGAAAGCGGATCACCAGCCGATTCTCGATACGGCTCGATATGGATGTCCGACGCGTTTTCCTTGACGGCCTGGGTCAGCAACGCGTTGATCAGCCGGATGATGGGCGCGTCGTCGTCGCTCTCCAGCAGGTCCGAGGACTCGGGAATGTCCTCGGCCAAATGCGCGAGGTCGGTGTTGTCGTCGAGGCCCTCGAGCATCTGCATCGCGGCGCCGGAGCCGGCCTCATAGGCGACGCGCAGCATCTCGTCGAATTGCTCCACGGACACGCGCGTGAGCTTCAAGGGCATGCCGACGAAGCGGCGCACCTCGGACAGGCTCAACGGCGACACGCCGGGGCGGCAGACGGTGTCGGCGGCGCCGTCGACGATGCCGCGGACCAACACACCGTGCCGCTTTGCGAACGGGAACGAAAGTTTGCGTTCCTGCGGCAGCGCTTCGAGTTTGGCGTTCAAGGTCCGGGTCCGGCTTGCGGCGTCTCGGGTGCGGCGCGGTGCGCGGCGGGCTGCGCGGCGGGCACCTGCCGCGGCGGGATGACCGGAATCACGGGCTGCCGCTGTCCCGGCAGGAGGGTGACCTTGCCCCCGTGCATCGATTCCTGCTGATGGCGCACGTGGTCGTACTGGTTCCTGCTCGTCGTCTCGATCTGCGCCTGGTCGCGCAGGATCTTCGGCCGGATGAAGACGAGGAGTTCCTTCTTCTGGTGCGAACCGCTGCGCGAACGGAACAGCTCGCCGATCAGCGGGATGCGGCCGAGTCCCGGAACGCGGTCCTCGCTCTCATTGACCGTATCGGAGATCAAGCCGCCGAGCACGATGATGCCGCCGTCCTCGATCAGCACGGTCGTCTTGATCGAACGCTTGTTCGTCGATATGTCGGCCGAATTCGCGAGCTTCGCGCCCGGAGAGGAATCCTCCTGCTCGATCTTCAGCTGCACCGAATCGCCTTCGTTGATATGCGGCGTGACTTTGAGGATCGTGCCGACTTCCTCGCGCTGTATCGTCTGGAACGGGCTCGTCGTGCCGTTGACGCTCGCGGTGGCGGTCGAGTACGAACCCGTGATCAACGGAATTTCCTGCGTGACCTTGACCTCGGCCTCCTGGTTGTTCATCGTGATGACGGACGGCGTCGAAATGATGTTGCTCGCACCGTCGCTGCGCAGGGCCTGGAGCAGGGCCGCGAAATTCGTGCCCGAGGTCTTGTTGTAGCGGCCGATCGCGAGCGATGCGCCGACCCCGAGCGCGGAACTGCTGACCGCCGAAACGGCGCCGCTCGCGGCCGCGGCGGCGAGGTCGACGATGCTGGCGCCGCCGCTCGTCGGCAGGTTCGACACGCCGGCCAGCGTATTGGAGTTGGTGCCGTCGACGATCCACTGGACGCCGAGATCCGAGCTCTTGTTGATGTCGATCTCGACGATGATCGCCTGCACCTCGACCTGTGCGCGCCGGATGTCGAGCTTGTCGATCACGTCCATCAGGGACTTCATCAGCTTCGGCGGCGCCGTGATGATCAGCGCATTGGTCGGCTCGTCCGCCCATATCGTGACGTCGGAGCCGAAGTTCGAGCCGCCCGCGGCCGCCGCGCCGGCCGCGCCCGCCGCCGCCGGTCCGCCCTGAGCCTTCGCGAACGCCGACGCCTGTCCTTTCAGCTTGTCGGCGAGCTTTTGCGCATCGGCATACTTCAGATAGCGAACCTGGATGTCGCCGCCGGACTTCAGCGGGCTATCGAGACTCAAGATGAGCGCCTTCGTGCGCAGACGCATCGCTTGGTCGCCGCTCAGCAGAATGCTGTTCGTGCGCTCGTCCGCGACCGCCTTGACGACGGTGCCGCCCGCCGCGGGGCCCTGGTTCAGCTGGTTGACCGTGCGCACGACGTCGGCGGCGTTGGCGTTGTGCAGCGGGATGATCTCGTATGGCTGATCGCCGCTTTCATCCATGCGCTCGACGATGCGCACGATGCGGTTCACGTTGCTCGCGCGGTCCGAGATGATCAGCATGTTGCCGCCCGGGTATGCCGCCAGTTGCCCGTATTGGGGGATCAACGGACGCAGCAGCGGGACGAGTTCGGCGGCGCTGATGTTCTTCACCGTGATGACCTGGGTCACGAGCTCGTCCGAGGTCGAGCTCACGCTCCGGGGCAGGTCGATCGACGGCAATTGCCGCGCGTCGATGTTCGGCACGATCTTGATGACCTTGCCGGCGGGCACCGCGACGTAGCCATAGACCTGCAGCACCGACAGGAACGCTTGATAGAACGCCTGCGGCGACATCGGCGTGGCCGACAGCATCGTGACCTTCGCGTTCACGCGCGGGTCGACGATGAAGTTCTTGCCCGTGACTTCGCTGACCGCCTGGATGATCTGGCTGAGATCGGCGTCCTTGTAGTTCGGCGTGATCGTCGCCGCATCCTGCGGATCCGGCCGCGGGTCGGCGACCGACAGCGTCGCGAGCAACAGCAAGGCCGCGACCGCGACGATCGCCGCCTTGTGCGGCATGAATTGGCGATTGATGGACTTCGACATCGTGGATTCTCGTTTAGAAGTTCGGATTTGCGCCGACCGGCCGCGGTACGAACGGCTGCGGCGTCCGTCCCGGCGTGCCGAGGTCGCGATTCGCCTCGGCGGCCACCTGGGCGATGTTCAGCGTCAAGTTGATGGTTTGACCATTGCGGTCGATCGTTACCGCCGCCTGGTTCGAAGTCTCGATGGTATTGAACACCGTTTCGCTGCGCTGCGGATCGTCGAGCGGCGTGCCGTTGATCGCGGTGATCAGATCGCCGGATTTCAGGCCCAGGCCGGCGAAGGCCCGCTGGTTTCTTCCCGGGTAGATTCTGAAGCCCCGCAGGCGCCCGGCCTTGTTGTCGTAGGAAGCGACCGCGCGGATGACTTCGTTCAAGATGCCGGGATTTTGCTGCACCATGCGACGGATGTTGTTCAAGTTGGCGATGGTTTGCGCATTGGCGCCGATCATCGCTTGCGCGGGCGTCGTGCGCCCGGTCAGCATGATATGGGGCAGCTTCAGCGCCTCGAGGCTGCCGCCGCGGTTCAAAATGACCTGATCGAGGTAAACGGAGTAGAGGCTTGCCCCGCCGACCGTATCACCGACCGAGTACACCTTGGACGGGCCGCCCGAGCTGATGATCGCGAGACCGTGCTTCGGGTCTTGGGTCGCGATCGTGCCGGCCAACACCAAATTGGCGCTGGTCAGCGGCGCGTGAGCCGGATCCTGGAGGCTCGGGTCGGCTGTTGCGACGCCAAATAGATGCGCGGCGATGATGCTTTGCACATCCGCAGCCCGGTGAACCTCGGTTTGACGCCCCGGCCCGAGGGGCGCAAGCTCATCAATCGGTTTACCGCCGAGCAGGGCGATGGCGAGGCGCGCGCATTCCACGGCGATCGCGGCGGCGAGCAGCAACGATACCAGCCAAGGACCGCTCTGCGGTAATCGGGCCAGCCAGTCGTGAATGCGCGTTTCAGGCATATGGAGATCTTGCGCGTCTATCGCGTAACATGCGCGGCCGCCTATAGTGCGCGCCGCCGGGTTTCCCTCGAATTGGAATAATACGTTCTAAGTGCTTGGAGCCTCAAGCATTTGTTTTTATTTGTTAAAGTGGAGTGACACCAAACGGCGACAGCGGCCCGCCGTCCGAGCGGTGAGTGCGGCGCCGGCTCCCGTCGGCAGCCGCCCGGCTTGTCATCGGCGCCTTTGAACCCTATAAAGCAATGGACCATGAGTGAAAACGAACGCGGGCGCAACGGTACGGACCTGGTCGTCGAGGAATCGGCGCCGAAGCTCAAGCGGCCGCCGCTGTATCAGGTCCTGCTGATCAACGACGACTACACGCCGATGGAATTCGTCGTCGACATCCTGCAGCGCTTCTTCGCGATGGACCGGACCAAGGCGACGCGCGTGATGCTCGAGGTGCATACGAAAGGCAAGGGCGTATGCGGCGTCTTTACTTATGAGATTGCCGAGACCAAGGTGGCCCAAGTGATCGCGTACGCGCGACAACATCAGCACCCGCTGATGGCAACGCTAGAAGAGGCGTGAAGCAGGTGCTTAGTCAAGAACTCGAATTCTGTTTGAACGACGCCTTCGCGCGGTGCGCGCGAGGCGCGTCATGAATTCATGACGGTCGAGCATCTGCTGCTCGCGATCGTCGATACGCCGAAGATCCGCGAGATCCTGAAGTCCTGCGGCGCGGACACCGCCAAGCTGCAGGCTGGAGCTGAAGCAGTTCATCGACCAGACGACGCCGCGGCTGCCCGGCGGGGAGGACCGCGACGTGCAGCCGACGCTCGGGTTCCAGCGCGTCCTGCAGCGCGCGGTGTTCCACGTGCAGTCGAGCGGCAAGAAGGAAGTCACGGTCGCGAACGTGCTCGTCGCGATTTTCAGCGAGAAGCAGATCGCACGCGGTGTACCTGCTCAGCATGCAGGACGTCTCGCGGCTCGACGTCGTCAATTTCATCTCGCACGGCCTGTCGAAGGCGGGCGGCGAAGACAGAAGCGAGCGCGACGACGTCGGCTCCTCCGGCGATCCGGAGCGCGACGGGGACGGCGGCGGCAGCGCGCTGGAGAAATACGCGACCAACCTGAACGAGGCGGCCCGCAAGGGGAAGATCGACCCGTTGATCGGCCGCCGCCTCGAAGTCGAGCGGACGATCGAAATCCTGTGCCGCCGGCGCAAGAACAATCCGCTCTACGTCGGCGAGGCCGGAGTCGGCAAGACCGCGATCGCGGAGGGCCTCGCGCGCATGATCGTCGAGAATCAAGGTGCCCGACGTGCTGCTCGACTGCGACGATCTACTCGCTCGACATGGGCTCCTTGGTCGCCGGCACGAAGTACCGCGGCGATTTCGAGAAGCGGCTCAAGGCCGTGCTCGCCGAAGTCAAGAAGCAGCCCGGCGCGATCCTGTTCATCGACGAGATCCACACCGTGATCGGCGCGGGCGCCGCATCGGGCGGCGTCATGGACGCGTCGAACCTGATCAAGCCGGCGCTCGCGAACGGCGAATTGCGCTGCATCGGCTCGACGACCTACAACGAGTACCGCGGCATCTTCGAGAAGGACCACGCGCTCGCGCGGCGCTTCCAGAAGATCGACGTCACCGAGCCGTCGGTGCAGGACACGGTCGACATCCTGCGGGGCTTGAAGTCGAAGTACGAGGAACACCACGGCATCAAGTACGACGGACGACGCGCTGCAGGCGGCCGCGGAATTGGCGGCGCGGCACATCAACGACCGGCACATGCCCGACAAGGCGATCGACGTCGTCGACGAGGCGGGCGCGAATCTGCGCCTGCAAGCCGCGTGGAGAACCGCGAGCCCTCGGTGACGGTCACGCAGATCGAGAACGTGGTCGCGCGCATCGCGCGCATTCCGCCGAAGAACGTGTCGACTGTCCGACCGGGATGTGCTGCGCAATCTGGAGCGCAACCTCAAGCTGACGATCTTCGGCCAGGACAAGGCGATCGAGGCGCTGGCGGCGGCGATCAAGATGTCGCGTTCGGGCCTGGGCGATCAGCGCAAGCCGGTCGGCATCATTCCTGTTCGCGGGTCCGACCGGCGTCGGCAAGACCGAGGTGACGCGACAGCTCGCGATCGCGATGGGCGTCGAGTTCGTGCGCTTCGACATGTCCGAATACATGGAGCGGCACACGGTGTCGCGGCTGATCGGCGCGCCGCCGGGGTACGTCGGCTTCGATCAAGGGCGGCCTGCTGACCGAGGCGATCGCCAAGCATCCGCACTGCGTGCTGTTGCTCGACGAAATCGAGAAGGCGCATCCGGACGTGTTCAACCTGTTGCTGCAGGTCATGGACCACGGCACGCTGACCGACAACAACGGCCGCAAGGCCGACTTCCGCCACGTGGTCATCGTCATGACCACGAACGCCGGGCGCTCGAAATGAGCCGCCCGAGCATCGGCTTCACCCAGTCCGACGACGGCGGCGGACGGCATGGAGGCGATTCGCCGCCTGTTCTCACCGGAGTTCCGCAACCGCCTGGACGCGGTCATCCAGTTCGGCGCCGCTGGACCAGGACACCATCGAGCGCGTCGTCGACAAGTTCCTGGTCGAAGCGGAGACGCAGCTCGAGCAGAAGCGGGTCGCCTTGACCGTCGACGATGCCGCGCGCCGCTGGCTCGCCAAGCGCGGCTACGATCCGAAGATGGGCGCGCGGCCGATGGCGCGGATCATCCAGGAGTACATCAAGCGACCGCTCGCCGAGGAGTTGCTGTTCGGCAAGCTCGTCAACGGCGGCCACGTCGAGGTCAGCGTGAGCGACGACGGCGAGAAGCTGAAGCTCGATGCGCGCGCGGCGGACGAGCCGCTGCTCGTGTCGCAAGCGACTGACGCCGGCGCGACGCACGGCCGCGCGGTCCTTATCGGCCGCGGTAGACGATCCGGCCCTTGGTCAGGTCGTAGGGCGTCATTTCGACCGTGACCTGGTCGCCGGTCAGGATGCGGATGTAGTTCTTGCGCATCTTGCCGGAGATGTGCGCGGTGACGACGTGCCCGTTCTTCAGCTTCACGCGAAACGTCGTGTTCGGCAGGGTCTCGATGACCTCGCCTTCGATCTGGATTGCCTCTTCTTTTGACATGCGCCCTTGGTAATGGCCCGAAAACCGCGCGCATTGTGCATAAAGCACTCGGGTAATGCAATTTACGCGGATTTGGCCGCCCAGCGCCGACCGGCGCGCGGCGCGCATACGAGCGCAGCAGTGCCGCGAATTCGCCGCGCGGCACCTCGCTGGCGCCCAGACTCGCCAGATGATCGCTCGCGACCTGGCAGTCGATCACTCGGATGTCGCGCAGGCGGCATTCGTCGACGAGTCGCGCCAAGGCCACCTTGGACGCATCGGCGCATCCGGCTGAACATCGATTCGCCGAAAAATACCCGGCCCAGCTGCAATCCGTACAGCCCGCCGACGAGCCTGCCCTCGCGGTAGGTCTCGACGGAGTGGCCATAGCCCTGCGCGTGCAGCCGTTCGTACGACTCGATCATCGTCGGGTTGAGCCAGGTGTCGGATCCGGAGCGGCGTGGCGCGGCGCAGGCGCGGATCGTCGCGCCGAACGCAGCTGTCGACGCGGGTCTCGTACACCTTGTTGCGAATGGTTTTACGTAAGCTGCGCGACTGATTGAATTCGCTCGGAAATAACACCATGCGCGGATCCGGCGCCCACCACAGGATCGGCTGCTGCGCGCGAATACCATGGGAAGATCCCGCGTTCGTAGGCGGCCAGTATCCGCGCGGGACGCAGATCGCCGCCCGCCGCGAGCAAGCCCGGCGGATCGCGCAGCGCCTGTTCGACCGGAGGGAACCAATCGGCGCCGACTCCGGCGTCGCGGCCAGCCATGCGAGCCTGCTCAGAGGTGCAACTCCTCGTCGGCCGAACGGTGGTAGGGGACATGCTCCTGCGACGGCGGCCGCATAGCGGGCGACGCCGCGCGCTTCGCGTGCCGCGAAGTCGCGGATTGCGGCCGCGAAACGTGGATCGTCGATGTAGTGCGCGGAGCTCATCATCGTCGGCACGAAGCCGCGCGGCACCTTGTGCTCGCCCTGCGTGCCGGGTTCGAAGCGAGCGAGGCCACGCTCGATGCAGTACTCGATCCCCTGGTAGTAGCAGGTCTCGAAGTGCAGGCTGTGATAGTTGCCGCCGGCACCCCAGTAGCGGCCGTAGAGCGCATCTTCGCCGACGAAGAAGATCGCGGCCGCGATCGGCGCCGTCCCTAGGCGTGCGATTTTCATCATCAAGATTCTGGAAGTATCGACGCGATCTGTTTGAAAAATATCAAGTTAAGATAGGGATCATGGCCGTGCCGATAGAACGTGTCGGCATAGAATTCGTACAGCTGTCGCCCAGAGGCCGAGTCGATATCGCCGCCGTGCAAGGTATCGAACGTGATTCCGGCTTCGGCGACGCGGCGCCGCTCGCGCTTCGCCTTCTTGCGCTTCTCGGCCGTGAACGTCGACAAGAAGGCGTCGAACGAAGCGTACGCTTGGTTGTACCAGTGAAACTGGCAGTCACGGCGCACGATCAAGCCCGGCATCCGCAAGATCGGCCGATCTCCTCGTCGCGCGGAAACAGCACGTGCCAGGAGGAACAGCCTCGCGCTCGGGCGTGGTCGATCGCCGCGGCGATCAGTGTCCGCCGCGTCGCGGCCGCATCCACCGACGGATGCGTGAGCAGGCGGGCACCGCGCACCGGTGTGAACGGCACCGCGCTCAGCGAGTTTCGGGTAATAAGGCAGGCCATGCTGCTGATAGGCGTTCGCCCACGAGAAATCGAACACGAATTCGCCGCGCGAGTGCGTCTTTTCGTAGAGCGGCATCGCGCCGATCGCGCGCCCGGCCGCATCCTCGAGAACCAGGTGCGCCGCGGTCCAGCCGCGTTGCGGCGTGGCGCAGCCGGAAGCCTCGAGCGCCGACAGGAACTCGTGGCGCAGGAACGGCTGGCCGTGCCCGCGAGCGCATTCCAGGCCGCCGCATCGATTTCGCCGATGCCGCGCAGAATCCGCACGCGGCCGGCCGCGCTCGGCGGCGTTGATCGTGCGGCGCGCGGCTTCACG
>CAVQYI010000020.1:0-20273 GCA_963718135.1 uncultured Pseudomonadota bacterium
ATCGCGCACAGACATCCCCGCGAACCGCAAGCGCACCATGCCGATCCCCGACCTGCACCTCGCGGCCATCCGCTTGCGCCAGGAGATCGGAAACGTCGGTCGCCACGAAGTCGATCACATGCAGCTTCGCCGCCTCGCCGGCGGTCAGCGTGGCCGCGCCGCGCACCGCCTGCTCGGCCCATTCGGCGTTGCGCCCGCGCAGTTGCGCCAGCGAGCGGATGTAGGCGATCGAATCGTTCAATACCTTGCGCGACTCGGCGTCGCCATCGTCGGCCGGGGTCGCCGGCGGGTCCGCGATTTTCGGCAACCGCATCGGCGTGCCGCCGGTGAGACTGACCGGCGTCGCCGCACCCAGGTCGTCGCCGGCGCCATCGCGGCGATCTGCGCTGCATAGAGGATGTAGGTGCCGGCGGAAGCGGCGCGCGCACCGCCCGGCGCCACGTAGGCCAGCACCGGCACCTTGCAGGCGAGCATGGCGGCGATGATCTGCCGCATCGAGTCCGACAGCCCCCCGGGATATCCAGGCGCAGCACGATCGCCGCCGCGCCGTCGGCCACCGCACGCTGCAAGGCGTCGTCGAAATATTCCGCCACCGCCCGGGCCGATCGGGACCATCCAGCGCGAGCTGCGCCACCACGCGGGTGGATGCCGCGTGATCGGCGAGCGCAGGCGTCACAGCGGCACACGCCATGCGCGCCGACAGCATGCAGAAGACAACGGCCCACGATATCCACGGCACGCCATCACAACGCCCTCGCGATTACCTCAGCGTGAAGGATAGACCACCCTTCCCGGAACCGCACGACGCGTTGCATCGCGGCACCGCCGGCCGCAGGGTATCGGCCATGATTGACTATGTGTGCCAGCGCACGGTGTGGCAAATGGACACACCTTAGTGTGCCCACGGTCGCCCAGGTTGCTCGAGACCAATCACGGCTCGGCGGCGCCAATCCAGCATCCATGCATTGAGGAAGATCGCGATGAACGAGTTACGCGGGGAAGGTACGAGCGTCGACGTGCCGGCAGACGAGGCACGGCCGCTCGTCGTGAACCGGTTGACCGTCGCAATTCGTCGGGAAGTCGAAACGCGTGAGGGCCGCTCAGCGGGGGCGCGTGTGACGGTGACATTCGACTTGCCCGTGCGCGTCCCTGAGGATCGCGCCGTCTGCGTTCTCTTCCGAAATCCCCGGAGGCGTCGGGCCGCATCGCGTGGCTGGCGTTCCACGAGAGCTTGACCCACACCACGGAAGCACCGAGCGGCAGTTGCTCTCATTATCGCATGTCGCATTGGCTCGCGGCGTTCTCGGCTCCGCCGAGCGTCAGCTGCACATGATGGGTGATGCCATCGTCCCGCGATGAAATTCTCGATTCCCCGGGGAGCAAAGACTCGCCGTCAACGGCTGCGCATGCCACGCCGCAGCTGACCGCGCCGGGATTCAAGACGACGATGTCATAGCGAGCGGACCGATACCTAAACACGATCTCGAAGCGCGGCCAGCTTCGGGATACACGGCGTCATCAGCAGATAACTCCCTTCCAGGTGAAAGCCAAGCATGCTTTCGAGTCGCTGCGCGATACATCCATCCGGCCGAACCCGTGTACCAAGTCCACCCGCCGCGACCGACATGCGGCGGCATGGAATAGACATCCGCTGCCACCACATACGGCTCGACCTTGTAGCGACGCAAGCCCGTGCGCGTATTCGCGTGATTAATCGGATTCAACAAGGAGAACAATTCCGCCGCTTTGTCGCCCTCGCCGAGCATCGCGAATGCGATCACCGACCATTCGCGGCGTGTGTGTACTGTCCACCGTTCTCGCGAATTCCCGGCGGGTATCCTTTGATGTAGCCGGGATCATGTGAGTTGTATCGAACGGCGGTGTGAACAACAGCGCCACGCCGTCGTCGCGCCGGATAAGATGTTCATCGACGGCAGCATCGCCTGTGGCCGCACGTGATCGGATCGGCCGCTCCGGAGATCACACTCCACGACTGGGCGATCGAATCGATGCGGCATTCATCGCTCGTCGGCCGACCCAAACGGCGGAGCCATCGTCGAAATATCCGCGTCGATACCACGCGCCGTCCCACGCTTCGCGTTCGAGCGCTGCACGCAGCGAGCCGCATGCGCGAACCAGCGACGCAGCGCGCGTCGCTCCGCGCGCCTCGGCCAGTGGTGCGAAGGCGGTCAACGTCGCATGCAAGAACCAGCCGAGCCATACGCTTTCCCCGCGTCCCTCCTCGCCGACACGGTTCATGCCGTCGTTCCAGTCGCCGGTGCCGAAGAGCGGCAGTCCGTGCTGCGCCGTCGCCAGACTGTCATCGAGGCCGCGCGCGCAGTGCTCGAAGAGCGTCGCGCTTCGTCGGCCATCCGGGCTCGAAGAATGCATCGTGCTCGGCCGTGCCGTAGCGCGGCCCCTTCGATGAAGGCGACGTTTTCATCGAGAACGGATGCATCGCCGGTGACATTGAGATAATGAGCCGCGGTAGGCAAGCCAGATCCGATCGTCGGAGATGCGCGTTCGCACGCCCGCCCCGTGCGCGGCAGCCACCAATGCTGCACATCGCCTTCGCGGAAACTGGCGCGCTGCGGCACGCAGCAGATGCTCACGGGCGATGCGCTGGCTTCGAAATCGACGATCGCCATGCCGTCCTGCAGCTGATCGCGAAAGCCGTATGCACCGCTCGCCTGATAAAACGCGGACCGCGCCCACATCCGGCAGCTGATCGTCTGATATAGCAACCATCGATTGAGCATGATATCCATCGATCGATCGGGCGTTTTCACCTGAACCGCGCCCAGAACTTCATCCCATTGGTCGATGACCAACTGCAATTCGGTGTCCAGGTTTGCCGCGCGATAACGCAACAGCAGCGCTTGCGCCTCTTCGGCCGAGCGTGCTTCACCCAGCAAGAAGACGATTTCGGCCGTTTCATTCGCTTCGAGCGTGAGCGGCGCCTGCAAGGCGCAGCAAGGGTCGAGACCGGCGCCGATCCGCCTCGACAGCGGCGTCCTGGAGGCAAGCGCGGCCGGATTTTCGAGTCTTCCATGGCGCCCCAGGAACTCCCGCCTGTCTGCGGTCCACTGTCTTTGCCGACCGGCAAGATCGGCGAAGGCCACGCGCGAACCGAACACCGCGCTCCACGCGTTGCGTGCGAACATCGCCCCCGTGTGCGGGTCCATCTCGGTGACGATATGCGGCGCCGATGCGGCGCGTGTCGTACCGAGCACCCACTCCACATATGCCGTCACCGATAGCCGCCGCCGCCGGTTCGACAGGTTGCCGACGGTCAGGCGACAAATCTTGACCGAATCGACCAGCGGCACGAAGCTCACGAGCTCGAGCGAAATGTCATGGGCGTTATGTTCGAAACGGCTGTACCCCTGACCATGTCGAACGCGGTAGGGTGCCGTCGTGTCGCGCACCGGCGAGACCGTCGGCCCCCAAAGCATGCCGGACTCTTCGTCGCGCACGTACAGCACTTCGCCCGGTCGGTCGACCACCGGATCATTGCTCCACTGGCTCAGTTGATTTTCGCGGCTGTTGACCGACCAGGTATAGCCGCCACCTTCAACCGCGACCTGAAAGCCGAATTGCGGATTGGCGATGACGTTGATCCACGGCGCCGGCGTCGGCTGTTCGGCGGTGAGGCTGGTCACGTACTCGCGCCCATCGGCGGAGAATCCGCCCACGCCGTTGAAGAACTCCAATTCCGCCGGCTCCGCCGAGCGCGGCAGCACTTCAGGTCCATCCGCGATGAACCGGGCGCCGCGGGCAACGCTCACCGGCTTCGCGCGTCGCTCGAGCTGCTCTGCAAGGCTGCCGCGTTGCCCGACGAACACCACGCGAGCGGCCGACGACAGCGCGGCACGCGTTTGCGCAGGCAGCAAATCCGTGCGCAGCACGAACACCGAGCCCTTGGCTCCGTCATTGCCGATCCTCGGTCGCGATTGACTCATGCGCACCAAGGTCTCCAGCGCCACCTGCAAGTCCTGCACATAGGAGGACCCTCGTTCATTCAAAATGACCAAATCGACGGCAAGTTGCTTGAGCCGCCAGTACTCGTGCGCCCGCAGCAACTGCCGGACGACGGCGATATCTTCCAGCTGATCGATTCTCAACAGTACGATCGGCAGGTCGCCGGAGATGCTTTGGGCCCAAAGCACCGCGGCGGTGCCGGCGCCCCGTCGAATTTCCTCCGAGGATGGGCGCATGGCCGCGTCCGCGTAGATCACATGACCGGCGATCTGCTGAAATAGAATCGCCTCTTCGGCCGTTACGCCCAGATGATGCAGCTGCACTTGCCCCTGAGTCCACGCCAGCGTCGCAGCGCGCACAAACGCATTGCTTTCATGGTGCTTGTCGTACAGCTCCAAGGCAGCGGCGCGGGAGGACGCCGCTGCCGTCCAGAACGAAAGGCGCGCCGTTGCGCCCGGCGCGATTCGCACGCGGTAGCGCAACGAGAAAATGGGATCGAGCACCGTACCCACGGAATTCGACAGGCGCCGCCCATCCATGACCGCAACGGGATCGTGAATTTCGTGCCCTCGACCCAGGAAGCGCGCTCGATCGGTCTCGAATTCCGGCGGTCCCAGTATTTCGCCCTCCACCACCGCGTGGTGCGAAACCCAAATCTCCGGCTCCTTCGGGTCGCGCCGTCGCCGCGTCGCGAGCAACAACGAACTCTTGGCGACGTACTCCGTTTGCACGAACATCTTGGAGAACGCCGGATGCGCCGAGTCGGCGGCGGGCGGCGCCAGCACGAGCTCACTGTACGAGGTGACGTCGACGTCCCGGGATCCGCCGCCGGTGTTCGCTATCGATACGCAGCGCACTTCCGCGTCGGCCTCGGGCGAAACCACCACGTGCAGCGTCGTGGTGAACGCACCGTCGGTACGGATGATTTCGGCGCGATCCTCGGTGAAGGTCACTTGATAACCGTCGGGTTCGGCGCCGATCGGCTGAAAGCCCGCGGACCAGACGGCGCCGTCCGCGATGTCGCGCAAGAAGATGTAGCTGCCGGCGTCATCGCGCGTCACATCTTCGCGCCAGCGCGTCAATCCCAGATTCTGCCATCGGCTGTAGCCGGAGCCCGCACTCGTGACCATGACTGCGTAGCGTCCATTCGACAAAAGATGCGTCTGCGGAGTCGCGTCGTCCACGCCGTGCAGCCGTCGTACTTCGGGAGATTGTTCGTCGCCGGCCCGCACGGCGTCGGCAAGCTCCTCGGCTCTGGGGTGAGCAATCGACACATCGCGCGGCGTACGCTCCTGCAGCAGCAGCTCGGTCGCGCGTACGCTCGGCTCGCCGTGGAAGCGCGCGCGCATCCGGCCGTCAAACAGCACGTTGGCGATCGCCACGATCGTCATGCCTTGGTGGTGCGCCATGAATGCACGAACGATGACGACATCGGCGCCTTCCGGAAGCCGCGATCGCGTGTAATCAAGCGCCTCGTAGAAGCCATATCGGCCGCGCGCGCCGATCGCTGCGAGCCGCTCGAAATTACGCGCGGCCGCCGGCGGATCGACCATTGCCGCGAGCGCCGTCGCGTACGGTGCGACGACGACGTTCTCGCTCAATCCACGTTTGAGCCCGAGACCGGGAACCCCGAAGTTCGAGTATTGATACGTGAACTCGAGGTCGCGCGCGCTATAGGCAGACTCGGAGATACCCCACGGAATTCCGAGCGACTCGCCATAGCTCATTTGTCGACGCACGATCAATCGGCTGGTTTGCTCCAGGAGGCTTCCGGCCGGAGCCCGCATGACGAGCGAGGGCATCAGGTATTCGAACATGGATCCGGACCACGAAACGAGCGCCGCTCCATGCCCGACCGAAGTTACCTCGCGACCGAGCCGAAACCAATGGCGGGTTGGCACGTCATTTTTCGCGATGGCGAAAAAGCTGGCCAAACGCGCCTCTGAGGCCAATAAGTCGTAACAGCTCGGATCGAGCGCCCCATCAACTGCGCGATACCCGATTGCGAGCAGCTTTCTCTGCGGATCCAACAGGAAGTCGAATTCCATCGACAGCGCAATGGCACGCGCATCCGTTTCGATTGCGAGCAGGCGTGCGTCCAGTGCGCGCCATGCATCATCCGATCGCGTCATGTCGCGCCGCCAACTCTCGACCGCTCCGCGCGTGGCCTCGGCCCAGAAAAGCATCTCGCCGTGCGCCGCATCATCTTGTTCGCCTGCAAGCGCCCGCGCGCCGTCTTCCAAGCGCGCCGCAACACCCGCGATGGCCGCCGATCCGGTGACGAGGTCGTTGATCGCCGTGCCACTGTCCCGCAGCGCATGGCCGAGGGTGTCCAGCAAAGCCTCGAGTTGATGCCGGGTGATCGTTTGACTACGTCTATCATCGGGCAGTTCGCGCAGTGCTTGGCGCGTCAGGAGCATCGCATCCTCGACACCCGCAACGCCGGCCGCGGCGCTCGGGATCGCGCCCATCCAATCCCGGCACGCGTTGGCAACCGCGATCAGATGGGCCGCCAGATTGCCGCTATCAACGGTGGAAACGTACTGCGGGTCCAAGGCCCGCAGATCGCGCGTATCGTACCAATTAAAAAAATGCCCGCGAAATCGCTGCAGCCGGTGCATCGTCGCCAGCGTCGCCTCCAGCCGCTCGATCGTCTCGAGTGCGCCCGTCCAGCCGAAATCGCGTGCGCTGACGGCGCACAGCAGGTAGAGGCCGATATTGGTGGGCGATGTACGATTGGCGACCACCGGCAGCGGATCTTCCTGGAAGTTGTCGGGCGGCAGCATGTTGTTGACCGGCGTCACGAAGGTCTCGAAGTACCGCCAGGTGCGCCGCGCAACCAGACGCAACGCGAGCGCGTCGGCCGGAGACACCGGCAAACGACCTGCAACCGGCGGCGAGACGCTGATACGGCGGGCGACCGCCGGGGCCGCGATCCACAGGACCACGAATGGCATGGCGACCCACCACGCTCCCCGCCCCACCGCGTCGATTGCAATGACGGCAAGGATTGCGGTGACGACGCTCGAGCTCATGCGCCGGTAAACGCCCGGCAGGTCGAGGCGGTCGCTGAGCTGTGCCTGAGCCGCCGTAACCCACTCCAGGAGGTTCCGCCGGCTCACGAGCAGTCGAAATAGCGTGCGCGCGACGGCGTCCGTCATCAACCACGCTTGATGCGCAAGAAAGGTGACGGCGAGCACCGTCTGCAGGATTGCCAGCCAAACATCATCCCGCAGTGCCCGCAGGTGGCTGCGGGCGATGACGCCGCCGTGCCGCGGGACAATGGCGGCGAACACAGGGATCAATGCCGGCAACGCGAGGGTCGTGAGCACGAACACGGTCCAAAGCAGGGCGGCCTGGAGCGGCAACAGCCAGCCGCAGATCAACGCGGCCACGCTGCTGGGCGCTGACAGCGTTCGACGCAAATTATCCAACATCTTCCACAAGCCGAGCAGCGGCAGCGAACCACTGCCGCGTCGAGCCGCATCGCGGCGCCCGACAATCCACGGGAGCAGTTGCCAATCTCCGCGCGCCCAGCGATGAGCGCGCGCCGCGGCGACGTCATAGCGCGCGGGAAACTCCTCGACCACTTCAATATCGGAGACCAGCCCTGCACGGGCGAATATCCCCTCGAACAAGTCGTGGCTGAGCAATGAGCCTTCCGGAACTCGGCCGGCGAGAGCAGATTCGAATGCGTCGATGTCGTAGATCCCCTTGCCGGCGTACGAGCCCTCGCCGAACAGGTCCTGGTACACATCCGACACCGCGGCACTGTACGGGTCGATCCCCGTCATGCTGGAGCAAAGGCGCTGAAACGACGACCCTTCGCGACCGATGGGCAGCGACAGCGACACGCGCGGCTGCAAAATCGCATATCCCTCGGTGATCCGCCCGGCGACTGCGTCGAAGCGAGGTCGATTGAGGGGGTGCGCCATCTTGCCGATCAAGCGTCTTACCGACTCTCGCGGCAAGCGGGTATCGGTGTCGACGGTGACCACGAAGCGAATACCGGGCGGCGCGACCGGCGATTTTCCTTCTCGGTCGACAAAGCTCGTATCGGTCGCGCCGCGCAGCAGCCTGTTCAACTCATGGAGCTTTCCGCGCTTTCGCTCCCATCCCATCCACTGCTGTTGCCTCTCGCTCCACACTGGCGCCGGCATGGAACAGGTAGAAGCGCTCGCCCACGACGCCAGGACCGTGCACGTGATTCAACCGCGCGATGCCTTCGGCGGCGATTCGAGGAATCCGAGTCGTCCCCGTCGCTTCGGTCGCGGCGTCGGTCCAGTCCGAAAGCAGCGCGAAGTGAATGTCGCCGTCCGCCGAAGCCAGGTAGTGCACCTCAAGACGATCGATCTGCGCTTCGATGGCGGCGCGCGTTGTCAGCATCGTCGGGACGACGACGATCGCGCGCAAACTCCGCTGGAATACCGTCCCGCAGCGCCAGGCCCGGTAACATCGTCGCGCCGAATCCCCGCGTGACTGCGCGATTCGACCAGCGCGACCGCCAGATCGATGGCGGGAATCACACCGAGCAATGCAAGCAGCAGCAGACGTGAGATCCGACGGTTCCCCATCCGTCGAGCTCCACAATCGGACGGCGAGTAGGATCCGCCGTTACCAGCAATACGGCGCCGATGTAGCCGCCCGGACCGAGCGATGCGCTGAGGCGGCTGGGCCAACGCAAGCGTGCGCGATATCCCACGGCCGTTCGAACGCACGGCGACCGCGGGCCAGTAGGTGATAGCCCGGATCACGTTCTCGGTTAGCGTCCTTCACCGCCGGCGCCGAGTGCTGCTATGGCCCTTCGGGCGATTTCCAGTTCCGATGTACCGAGCCCCGCGCCAACTCCTCGATCACGCTGCGGTAAAGATTGCGGGTGCGAAGTCGATGCTGGCGAAGTTGCTGCCGGAACGCAGCACGTCGTCGACGAGACTCACGTCTTCGAACGACTTCGGCCAATTGACGTCCGCGATCAGCCGCATGCTGGTGATGATGTTGCGTACGGTGACGTTCGACGCACCCTGTCGCTGGTGCTCGTCGCGCACGATTTCATCGGCTGTGGTTTCCCTGTGCTTTGAGCTGCTTTCGAGCCATTGAGCGCGGGGTCACTCGTGGATCCTGATCGCGCAGACGCTTGACCAGCTGGACGACGAACACAGCGGACAGAGTCGCGTCACCTCGCGACGCGGATGAGCGCCTTGGGGCCCAGCGTAGTGCCGTTGACGCCCAGCAGCCGGTCCGCTATTGATCGGCATCTCACGCGCGCGACACGCCCGCTCACGATGCGCTCCGCCGCCCGCCGGAGATTTTCGACGAGCACGATTCGCAGCGTGATCGAGATCGCCCACAGTTCCCCGATGGTCAGCGGCTGAATCCTTTGATAGGCGCGCACGAAGCGGCGCAGCATCTCAGGATCGAATCGACTATCACTATGGGCAACAAAAGCCCACGCAATGCCGAACACGCGTGGATACCCGTCAGCGGTCCGCCCGCGAGCTTGGGGAGCTGGCGATAGAATTGCGGCGGCAGATCATCGTGGATCCGCCGAATTTGCTCATCCACCAAATGATAATTGTCGATCAGCCATTCCGCGGCCGGCGTGATCGCGTGATCCCGGCCGCCGCGGCGCCGATGCTGCGATAGGCCGCCAGCAATACTTTTTCGTTGTCGCGCAGTCGCGCATTGAGCGAACGGCGGGCACGCGGCTTGACGGCAACGGCTTGCGCCCGCGCAAGACTGGTCGCGTGTTCCTCGAGACGCTCGATGCTGAATAGCTCTTCTCGAATGAGATCATCGGTACCCCACGGAGAACGAGTCGATTCGATGCGAAACATATCGCGCAGGAGGCCGGCCACTGGAATCTTCACTTACCGCCAACGCGGCGCATCGCGCGGCGAACCGAGCGTTTGCTCGTACATTGCTCTGCCATCCGAGTAGCACCGGCACGTCGCCCGTTCCAGACCCGCGCCGTCGAGGATTTCAATTTCACCACGGGCATAATTGATCAGGCCGCCCGCCTGCAGCGAGCGGGCGGCCCGTGTGATGCCAACCCGCCGCACCCCCAGCATGTATGCCATGAATTCATGCGTCAGGCGAAATTGATTGGAGTGCGCTCGATCGCGGGTCAACAGCAACCAACGCGCAAGCCGTTTCTCCACGAGGTGAAAATGATTGCACGCCGTTGTCTGCGCGAGTTGCCGCATGAGCACGCAGACATAACGCTCCAATGTGCGCCGCAGAACGTCATCGTTGACGAGCGCTCGGCGGAACGCTGGTGCCGCCATGCGCATCGCGGCTCCGGCGCCCTGCACGACGGCATGCTGCGGCGACCGATGCACCCCCAGGATTAGCGACGTGCCGAACATGCCTTCGTCACCGACGATGCCGACTTCCATCCGCGAACCGTCCGCCAGAGTCGTTATCAGCGAAATGAAGCTTTCAAGAGGAAAGTAGGCGTGTTGAATCGACTCGCCGGGCTCGCACAGAACGGTCGCGAAACGCAGATCAATCAGTTCGCAGTCCCTGAGAAATCGCCGTCTACTTCGGTCCGCCAGCGCGGAAAGCAGCCAATTCGTTTGCGCGGCACGTTTCGAACCCGACATTGAACCCCTCGCACGCAGTTCCGGTTGACGCTTACGCTCGGCAGTCAAGGGGAGTCGACAGTGTGGCATTAACGAACAACGCCGATCCTTCGGCCCATCCGCGACTATACGCGACGCCGCTCGGATGCTATGTGCGGCAGCGTACACCTGGTTGGGAAATACGCGCATGCCGCGCAATACCGTGGGCGTCGGTCGGGCGGAGCAGGATCAAGGAATGGAAAAGCCGGACAGCAAACGGTCGGATTCCCTTTTGACTACCGCGTAACATTCGCAGGTGCGTGCCTCGAGCCCCGCGCGATCGAGAACCGTGATGTGGCCACGGCTGTATTTGATGAGCCCTGCATCTTGCAGGTTTCCCGCCGCCTCGGTCACCCCTTCTCGGCGCACACCGAGCATATTAGCCATCAACTCCTGCGTCATCACCAGGTCGTGCGTGGGCAGGCGGTCGAGGCTCAGCAGCAGCCAGCGGCATAGCTGCTGGTCCAGCGAATGGTGGCGATTGCAGACCGCGGTTTGCGCCATTTGCGTCAGGAGCGCCTGCGTGTAGCGAAGCAGCAGATGCTGCATCGCTCCGGCTCGCGTAAATTCCTCCTTGAGAATCCCGCCGCTGAGCTGATAGGCATGGCCGGCGCTCTGCACCACCGCCCGGCTGGGCGTTGTTTCGCCGCCCATGAAAAGAGAGACGCCGATGACGCCGTCATTTCCCACCACCGCGATTTCCGCCGACGCGCCGTCTTCCATCACATACAGCAACGAAACGATCGAGTCCGCCGGGAAGTAGACATGATCCAACTTCGCGCCCGACTCGTACAGCACCTTGCCCAGCGCCAGCGGCACCGGCTTAAGATGCGGCAACAGCCGTTCATACTCCGATGCGGGCAAGGCCGCCAAGAGGCGATTCTGTCGCGGGCTGATCATGGCCGGCATCCATTGTTTCCGTGGGATCGATTGGTCGGCCTGGTGGACGCCTGTCGGCTTGTGCGATGGCGCATCCGATCATGCGCCTAAAACCTTAAGTGTGCTAGCGCACCGATCAATGTGCGGCGGGCGGGCCTCCGTCGCGGCAGTTACGCCTGGCGTGGGACGGCGCTCCGGCATGATCCGCTGCCGCAGCGCATGATGCGGCGCCGGCGGGCCGTGCCGGTATGTACGCTGGCAGACCGACGCTGCCGGCGTTGAACGGCATCATGCGCGGTGACCACTCAACAAGGACAGCTCATGAAGAAAAGTATTGCAACGACGCTCCTCGTCATCGGCACGCTGATTGGCCCCATCGCGGCGGTCGCCGGCAGTGACTCGGACATGGATCGCTCCGAACCGAAGGCTTTCGTCAAAGATTCGGCCATTACGACGAAGATCAAGACCAAGCTCGCCGCCGAGCACATCGCGAGTCTCGGCCGTATTCACGTCGATACCGATGCCAACGGCGTGGTTTGGCTCCACGGTACGACTCGTACGCAGAAAGCTGCCAACGAGGCCGTCGAGATTGCCCGCGGGACCGAGGGGGTCAAGGACGTACACAGCAGGATCACGGTCAAAAAGGACGATTGACAGCAAGGATCATCTCCCCGGTCTCCGTCCCCGCCGCTCGCCCCTGATGGCGCGCGGCGGATTGCATTCCCGACCGCGGCTCACAACTCCCCATCGACGCGCAGCAACGACAACAACCTGACGCCGATCCGCTGCCAGGCACTGCGCGCGGGCTCGCGGCCGTATTCGACCGATTCTCCGGTCTCCACCGTATCCCATACCAAATGCGGCTTTCCGCCCGCCGCCACCGGAGCCGACTCGAGCAACCGGACCGCGTACGCGTTCTCGGGAGTCACCATGGCATCGAAACGCAACACGGTCTCGGCGGCGAGTTCCGGGCTGTCGATGATCACGCCGACTTCGGTATTCAAATGCCGCGACCTTTGGTCGAAATTCATCGAACCGTAGAACACGCGCTTGCGGTCGAACACGAACTGCTTCGCGTGCAGCGAATAATTGCCGAAGCGCGATATCCGCTTGGTTTGGCCGCTGCCCTTGGTGTTGCCGAGGCGTGCGCGCAGCTCATAGATCTGGACACCCTCCTCGAGCAGCGGGATGCGATAATGCATGTAGCCCGACTGCGGCAAGAGCGCGCGCGCCGATTCGAGCGAACTCGTGAGGATGCGGATCGCGACGCCGCGCCGGCGCATGTCGGCCAGCAGTTTCATCTCGTCGGGCGCCGGCACGAGATACGGCGTGATCATCAGCATCTCGGACTTTACCTTGCCCGCAGCGACCGCGACCGCGCGCTCCATCAGTCGGCCGCTCCGTTCCCGGCTGCGCACGAGCTTCTTTTCCGGACTGTCGCAAATCACCACGGCCGCGGCCCACACGATCGGCAGCCGCCCGGAGACCATGTCGATGTAGGGCTCGCCGCTCTCGATTTTGGCGGTGTAGTCGATGCCCGGCGACGCCAGCGTCCGCATTTGATGGCGCCGGCGCCGCCGCCACTGATGCTTGGTGAGCTCGCCCAACCTGCGCGTCGCGGGCGCCAGGGCGCGCGCGGGGATCGCGAAGCGACTGTTCCAATACTCGTCGAAAGTCGCCGAAAGTTGCTGCGCGATCGGACCCGCCGAGAAGACATCGTCATCGGCGAACTGCGATGCGGGGTCCATTTGGAAATACTGATTGCCGATGTTGCGCCCGCCGACGAGCGCGATCGAATCGTCGGCGATCAGCAGCTTATTGTGCATCCGGTAATCGAGTCTGGAGGCGTCGAGCAGGAACTCGACGCCGCGCCGCAGGCGGCTGTGACCCCGATACGCGAACGGATTGAAGACCCGGACCTCGATCAGCGGACGTCCGTCGAGTGCCAGGAGCCGCTCATCGCCGGCAACCGTGTCGCCGTCGTCGACCAGCACGCGCACGCGTACGCCGCGCGCCGCCGCGCGCACCAACGCATCGATCAACAGACGGCCGGTTTGATCGCCGCGGAAGATGAAGTACTGCAGGTCCAGCGTCCGCTCGGCGGCGTCGATCATTTGCACGCGGAGCAGGAAGCCGTCGACTCCGTCGCTGATGATGCGAAATCCCGATTGACCGTCGTGGGCATTCGCCTCGCCCATGAACCGTTTGCCGAGGCGGGTTTCCTCGGGATGGACGAGCGCCACGGATGCGGTCCGCGGATAATCGGCCCCGGGCATCGCGGTCGAACATGCCGCCACCAGCAAAACGGCGATTGCGAGCGCGGCGCGGCACCCGGCCCGGGTGGCGGCAATGTGTATGACGGAGACGGGTGAGATTGGGGTGATTCCTTGCGATCGGCGGTGGTCGCGCCATTGTCGCAGCCGCGTACGCCGGGTCTGTACGGTAGGAGACTCAATCCGCTCCCGGATGCCCGGCTACGTGCTCCACCGAACAGAGCCGGCGCGCGCGTTGCGCCACGCTACCGTCATGAAATATGCTCGTCATCTCGTCGCGGCATCGGCATTGGCGGGCCTGGTAGCGGTTGCGGGCGCCCAGCCGGCGAGCGCGCCGGAGACACTGAAGATCCAGTATCTCATCTCGGCCATCGATTCGTTGAAGGATGCAGCCTTCTTCCGCAACGGCGTGGCCTACGGCTCCAAGTCGGCCGCGGACCACCTGCGCTTGAAGTGGCGCCTGGCGGGTTCGCGATGCACGACCGCAGAGGGCTTCATCCATTACTGCGCATCCGCCTCATCGGTGACCGGATTGCCGTATTCGATCCGTTTCGCCGACGGTCATCGGGTGACCTCCGAGGTCTTCTTGCGCCGCGAGCTATCGGCGTATCAGGCCGCCGGCCTGCCGGGCGGCTAGCAGCACACCATCAATTCGCATGAGTCCAATCCGTCGGTCAGCGATTCCTCTTGTCGCGGCACTGCTGGTCGCCGCCTGTGGCGGTAGCGGCGGCGTCCCCGGCTCCGGCGCCGACGCGAATCCGGCACGCGGAACTTTGCTGCAGACTCCCCCCGAGCTTCTCAGCACGGTGACGGCGCCGAGTCTGCTGCTCGAGCTCAACACGTTGACCAATCTACAGCTCCTGTCTCTCAGCGGAACGCCGATCTGCGACATTCTCCTCTATCACATCGAGTACGCGACCGTCGGGGGCGCCAATGAAGCCAGTACGGGATCCGGCGCACTCATGGTTCCCACCGGCTTGGGTGCGAACTGCACCGGCGCACGCCCGATCATCTTGTACGCGCATGGCACGACCACGGACCGCGCGTTCGATATGGCGAATATGCAGAATACGGAAACTCTTTTCCTGGCGGCGCTGTTCGCATCGCACGGCTACATCGTCGTGGCACCGAACTACGCAGGCTATGACACTTCGACGCTCCCTTACCATCCTTACTTGATCGCCGACCAAGAATCGAAGGACATGATCGACGCGTTGACTGCGGCGCGCACCGCGCTGCCGTTCGCCTCCGCAACCCTGACCAAGGATGGCGGTCAGCTTTTCATTACCGGCTACTCGGAAGGCGGTTACGTGGCGATGGCGACCCACCGCGCCATGGAAGCGGCCGGCATGAAAGTGACGGCCTCGGCGCCGATGTCGGGACCGTATGCTCTGGCGGCCTTCGTCGACGCCGTATTCTCTGGCGAGGTCAACGGCGGCGCAACCGTGTCATCGACCCTGCTGCTCACCGCGTATCAAAGAGCATATGGCGATATTTACAGCAATGCCGTTGACGTGTTCGAGGCGCCCTATGCAGACGGCATCGACTTCCTATTCCCGAGTACGACCCCGAGGAGTCAGCTGTATGCACAGGGCAAGCTTCCCGAATATGCGCTTTTTAGCTTGACGCCTCCCAGTCCGGCTTTCGCCGACATTACGCCGGCGACGTCACCGGCGAACTTGGCACCGGTATTCGCTCTCGGCTTTGGTGACGGCAATTTGCTCAGGAACAGCTATCGCCTCAGCTACCTGCAGGACGCAGAGGCAAATCCCGATGGCGGCTTCCCGACGATGACCACGGGAACGGCAGCCGCAGCGGCCGGCCTGCCGTTTCGCCGGGCGTTGCAGCTGAATGACCTGCGCAATTGGGTCCCGTCGGCGCCAATCCTGCTATGCGGAGGTGATCTCGACCCGATCGTGTTCTGGCTCAACACGCAACTGATGCAGGAATATTGGGCGTCACATGCGCCGATGTCCGCTTCGCTCAATGTGCTCGACCTCGAGTCGATGACCTCGGGCGATGACCCCTATGCGAACTTGAAGCAAGACTTCGGGCTGGCGAAAGATCTCGTCGCCGCGACCGCCGTCGCGCAAGGCGCTACTGACGGCGGCGCCTTTGCGGTCGCCGAAGCGTATCATGCGACGCTGGTGGCGCCGTTTTGCTTCGCCGCGGCCAAGTCATTTTTCGCGGCTCATTAGCACGAGGAGGAATCGCGCGATGAAATCGACATACTCGGTCGCCGTCTTGGTCGGCAGCCTGCGCAAAGAGTCGATCAATCGGAAGGTCGCGCATGCGCTGGCATCGCTCGCGCCTGACGCGTTGAAGCTGAAGATCGTCGAGATCGATGAGCTGACTCCGTACAACCAGGACTACGACCCGAGTCCGCCGGCCCCTTGGGCCGCTTTCCGCGACGAGGTAGGAGCCGCCGATGCCGTTCTCTTCGTGACTCCCGAATACAATCGCTCGGTTCCGGGAGTGCTGAAAAACGCCCTGGACATCGGCTCGCGGCCCTACGGCAAGAGCGTATGGAGCGGCAAACCCGGCGCGATCGCGAGCGCGTCCCCCGGCGCCATGGGCGCCTTCGGCGCGAATCACCACCTCAGGCAATCGTTGGTCTTTCTCAATGTTCCGGCGATGCCGCAGCCGGAGGTTTATATCGGCGGCGCGGACAAGCTGTTCGATGCGGCCGGACAGTTGACCCACGATGGCACGCGCGCATTCCTGCGGACCTTCATGCAGGCGTTCGCGGACTGGGTCGCCGCCAACGCAAAGTCCTAGTGGCTCAGTCGCGGTCGACCGTCAGTGGTGCATCGAGCACCAGATTGACCGTGGTCCCGGGCGGCAGTTCAACCTCGTTCCCGGTCTTCTCCGCGACCACCGCGCCGGCCGCGCCGCCGAGCACGCCGCCGATCAGCCGGCCCTTGGCGTCACCGACCTGTTTGCCGAGCACGGCCCCCGCGAGCGCGCCGCCGAGGATCTTCGCCGTGTCCTTCGCCGTCTCGCTCTTGCCTGCCTGCGTGAGACTGCTGTTGATCGTGGCAATCGTTCCGGATCGCAGCTCGAGACCATCGAAGCGCACGCCGAGCGCCGCCGTGCCGCCGATCTTGTGGCTGCCGGAAATGACATTGGTCACCTTGCCGTGAACCAATGCGCCCGCCGCAATCGCGCGCCGGCCGTCGATCATGACGTCGTTGGCAACCCGCGCCTCCACCGGATCCCCGACTCTCGCCGTCTTGGTCGACAGGGCGGCGGTCAAGGCCGCGGCGAATTGCGTACCGGCGGGAATGACGAGCGGCGGCATCGGCGCCGCGGCGAGCCGGCCCGGCGCCGGCGGACGCTGCGGTCTCGGTGGCCTGCTTGGCCTTGCTCGCTACGCGGGTCTTCGCGGCCAGGCGCTTCGCGCTCGCGGCCTTCGCCTTCGACCGGGCTGCGGCGGCCTCCTTCGCGGCTACATCCGCTTCGCGCTGCGCCAGCGCCTGCTCGCGCTCCTTGAGCGCGAGATCGTTCTCCCGCTTCGCTAGCGCGGCCTCCTTCTCGGCGATCGCTGCGTCCCGATCCGTATCGGCCTGCGCAGTCGAGGTCGTGGCCGTCGGCGGCTGCGCAGGCGTGGGCGTGGGCGTGGGCGAACCACCGCAGCCGGCGACGCAGACCGCGGCAAGCGCGGCGAGCAACAGACGGGTGGGCGCGGAGTCGGGCGTATGGTGCACGGCGATATTCCTGTTACGTTGTCACGATCGATGTCGTGCTCTGCGGCTTCGAAGCCTTCGACGACGGTGATGACATTAGCGAGCGCATCGCCGCGTCTCAATGCGGGTTTATACGGGCGCCATAGCGGCGAACGCGAGCGCGCAACGGCGGCGCATTGGACGAAGGTTTGCGGCACACGCCCATGCAATGTTCGACGCAGCTAAGTAGTTATCACGCTGACGCGCAGCAGACGTACCACCTGATCCCGATCCATGACTTCCTTTTCCTGCAACTCCGCCGCCAACGCGTCGAGACCGGCCCGTCGCGCTGACAGAACCTCGCGCGCGCGCCGCTGCCCCTCCTCGATCAGCGCGCGCACTTCGGCGTCGATCAGACGCGCGGTATCTTCACTGTAATTGCGCTCTTCCTCACCGGTGACGCCGAGATACACGAGCTGCTGCCGCCGACCGTAGGTCAGCGGCCCGAGTTTCTCGCTCATACCCAACTGCGTGACCATGCTGCGGGCGATCTCGCTCGCGTGTTCGAGATCGTTTTGCGCGCCGCTGGAGGTCTCGCCGAGAACCATTTCCTCGGCGGCGCGCCCGCCGAGCAGAATCGCGAGCTGGTCCTTCAATTGCTGTTCGGTGGCGAGGAATTTCTCCTCGACCGGGAGTTGCAGCGTATAGCCGAGCGCGGCCATGCCGTGCGGAATGATCGAAACCTTGTGCAGCGGCTCTCCTGTCGGCACACTGAGGGCGACCAGGGTGTGCCCAGATTCGTGCACCGCGACGCGCCGTTTTTCCGCCGCGTTCAACACGCGATGCTTCTTCTCCGGTCCGGCGATGATGCGGTCGATCGCCTCCTCGAAATCGGCCATCGTGACCGCCGCATGTCCGTGCCGTACCGCCCGGATCGCCGCTTCGTTGGCGACGTTGGCAAGGTCCGCACCGACGAAGCCCGGCGTGCGCTGCGCGACGACGCGCAGATCGACCTCCGCGCCGATTTTCATGCGGCGTGTGTGCAGGCGCAAGATCGCCGTGCGAGCGGCCAGGTCCGGCTTGTCGACGACGATCTGCCGGTCGAACCGGCCCGCGCGCAACAAGGCCTTGTCCAGGATCTCGGGCCGGTTGGTCGCGGCCATGACGACGACGCCGGTGGACGGGTCGAAGCCGTCCATCTCCGACAAAAGCTGATTCAAGGTCTGTTCGCGCTCGTCGTGTCCGCCGAATCGCGGGCCGACCCCGCGAGCGCCGCCGACCGCGTCCAGTTCGTCGATGAAAATGATGCACGGCGCCTTTTGGCGCGCCTGCTCGAACAACTCGCGGACGCGCGCCGCGCCGACGCCGACGAACAACTCGATGAATTCCGAGCCGCTGATGCTGAAGAACGGCACGCCGGATTCGCCGGCGACGGCCCGCGCCAACAAGGTCTTGCCGGTGCCCGGCGGTCCGACGAGCAGCGCGCCTTTGACCATGTGGCCGCCCAGGCTCTGAATGCGCGTGGGATCCTTCAGAAAGTCTATGACCTCTTTCAGCTCCTCTTTCGCCTCCTCCGCTCCCGCGACGTCGTCGAAGGTCACGCGCACGCCGGTTTCCGCGTGGATGTGGATCCGGTTGGCGCCGAGGTTGAGCAAGCCGCGGCTGCCGCCGCCCATGCGCCGTGCAAACCAATTCCACAACAGGAACACCGCGCCGAACGGCAATACCCAGTTCAGCAGGAGGTTGACCAGCCAAGGGCTCTGGCGTGCGGCCGAGAACTTGACGCCATGCGCGGCGAGGGACTGCGCCAAAGCGTCGTCGCTCGGCCGTTCGGTCACGAACTCGCGCGGCCGATTCGTCTTCGGATCGGTCACGGTCAACGTGCCGCTGATGATTTGGTCGCCGAGCGTCGCCTCTTTGATTTCGCCGGCATTAAGGCGCTGAAGGAACTCGCTGTAGGGAATTTGCACCTCGGCCGAGCGCTGCGCCGCCTCCCACAGCCACATCGATCCCAGCATCGCGATCAGATATATCCACCACAGATTCCGCGGCTGCCGCCAGAACCGCCGCGGCTCCGGCTTGTTGATCTCGAGCTCCGGTTTCTTCGGTCCGATACCGAGTGCGGACTTGCGTACATCAGCCACGCCGAAGCCTCCGAACGATGACCAGCGCCAGTGCCTGGACGCTCATCATGCACGAGCCGGATGGCGCGTCCATCCGTATATTCCGCGGGCGCCTCGGGCGGCGCCGGCAGCGCGCCGGCGAACCGCGCTGGATCGCCGGCCTAGAGCGCGTTGAAGATGCTGCCGACCAGATCGTTCGCGAGCCCAAAGCCCGCGCCGAGGCCGAGGCCCGACATGACGTTGCCCATGAAGCCGCCGCCGCTCGCAGCGTAGGGCTGACTGGCCCAGCCGCGCGGCTGAAAGCTCGGCTGCGGCGCGGAACTTGCGTGCGTCTCGAGCGCGTGAATGTATTGCGCCATCTGCTCGACGAGCATCAGGGTCGTCTGATTCTGTTTCTGGACGGCGAGAGCCGCCTCCCGCAAGTCGAGCACGAGTTCGCGCGCCAGCCCCGGGTCCGCGACCCTCGCCTGCAATTTGTCGGCGAGGCCCTTGATTCCCAGCGCCACCTGGTCGGCCTGGGATTGCAGTTGAACGGCTTGGTTTTCGGCGGTCTGGTAGTCCATGGCGCGATGCTCTCCGTTGTTTGTGGAATCCGATCGTTTCGATCGACTCGGGCTCCATTGGTTCGGGCGGCCGGGCGGCTTCCGCTTCGCGCTCGCGTGCTATGATTTTCCGCGCATCCGATATGCCCTTGGTCGTCAGTCCTACATCATAATAAGCAGGGGGAGAGAT
>CAVQYI010000021.1:0-205541 GCA_963718135.1 uncultured Pseudomonadota bacterium
GGATGCAATTGCCGACCGTTTCGCTGACATAGAGCGTCTTCTGGTCCGGCGAGACGCCGATGCCGTTGGCAAAGTTCAAATCGTTGGCCACCTCGACCCAGTTCCGGCCCCCCGGCGCCAGATAGAGGATCTTGCCTTCCACGGCCGTCGGCACGGCTGAAAAGGAGCCGAACACGGTCGCGTAGGCGCCGCCATTGGCGGTGACCATGACGTCGTTGATGCCGCCGACGAACTTGCGGCCCTTGTCGTCCGTGTCCCAGCGGCGCAGCAGCTTGCCGTTCATGTCGAGTTCGAGGATCGCGCCCGGATCATCGGTGCAGGCGAGAAGAAAAGTCTTCTGTCGCGTGAGGGCGAGCCCGTTGTGGCTGCAACCGGCAAGGGAATTGAGCACGGTGAGCTTCTTGCCATCCCATTTCGACAGCGTGTCGGCGACCCAGCTGACGAAATAGAGATTGCCGTCGATGTAGAGCGGACCTTCGGGCCCGGCCACGTTGCGCACGACGGTGACTTCGCCGGCACATGCGGCGCAGGCCCCGAGCAGCGCTGCGGCTGCAAACCAAATCATCTTGCCGAAATGCATTTTGACTCCCCATACAGTAACGTCCAGGCGCTCGGCGGATCATGGCCGGGCTCGATCACCCCGCAACGTGGCGCATCTACTCCCGCAGCAGCGCCGTTGCGCGGTCCAACCGATCGCAGTAGCGTTCGATCGCCAGTGCCGTGACCGCCGAATACTGGTTCGCTTGCGGCCAGATCCGTTGTTCGATCGCCTCCCGCACCGCCGGCAGCGTCTTCACGCCGTAACCGGTGTAGCGGCCGGGCGCGTAGATCAGGTGTTCGAACCACGGGCGGCCCGGCAGGCCCTGGGCGTCGAGGAACATCTGCTCCATGCCCTGCAGCAGTGAATCGACCTGGGCGTCATCGAGCTTCAGGCCCGCGGCCGCGGCGTGGTCGTAGGCCGCATCGTAGGCGGCGGCGCTATGGCGCAGGCGAACCACGGCGTTGTCGAGCGGCGCGAGCGCGAGGTACGGCACTTGGTCCTCGCGGGCCGGTGCGCCGACGGGGCGCGTCGGATCGGCGGCGAGCTCGAACGCGTGGGCATCGAGGAGCGCGCCGAGCGCCTGGGTCCGCTCGCGCTCGTGGTCCGCGAGCGCGTGGAGTTCCGCGACGTAGCGGCCGATCGTGTCGGCCGACCGCGCCGAAGCGCAACGGCAGCACGTCGGCGTCCGCGACGCGCAGCACGGTGTGGCCGACCGTCTTGGCGAGCGTCACGCCGTACGCGAACTGCGGATCGCCGAAACGGAGGTAGTGATCGAAGGAGTCGTAGCGCGAGTGATAGATCCCCGCGTCGTCGTCCTCGCCGCCGTATTCCAGGCTGAGCGTGGCGATGCCGAGATGCTGCAGGAAGGCGCTGTAGTCCGAGCCGGAGCCGAGCGCCTCGATCGGCAGATCGGCGCCGGCGGCCGCGAGCTTCGCGACCGCGCGGTCCCGGGCGTCCGCGTCCTTCGGGTACCCGTCCACCTCGAACCGCGCGCGCAGGCGCTTCTCGCACCGATGACGCCGGTCTCCGGGTCGGTGACGCCGGCCGCGACCTGTTCACGAGCGCCTGCATCGAGTGGCTGCCGCCGGCCTCGAGGAAACCGCGGCGCATTCGTGTCGGAGTTCACGTACAGCACGGCGTGCTTCTGGAGGTCGGCCGCGTGTTCCTCGGTCCACTCGGTCGAGCCGATCAGGCCCGGCTCTTCGCCGTCCCAGCTCGCATAGATCAGCGTGCGCTTCGGCCGCCAACCGGTCTTCAGCAGCGAACCGATCGCCTTCGCCTCGTCCAGCAGCGCAACGTTGCCGGCAAGCGGATCCCAGGCGCCGAACACCCAGCCGTCGTGATGGTTGCCGCGGATCACCCACTGGTCCGGATGCACGCTGCCGCGGATCGTCGCGATCACGTCGTAGACCGGCTTCTGCGTCCAGTCCGATTTGATCGCGAGATGCACCTTCGCGGCCCCCGGACCGACGTGGTACGTGAACGGCAGCGCACCGCGCCAGCCCGGCGGCGCCACGGGGCCGCCGAGCGCCTCGAGCATCGGCGTCGCGTCGGCCGCCGAAATCGGCAGCACGGGAATCTTCAGGATGTCCTTGACCTGATCGAGCGGCAGGCGCTTCGCGTTCTTGGTCGCGCCGACGCCCGGCGTCAGCGGGTCGCCCGGGTAGACCTCCATTTTCTGCACCGAGCCGCGCTGCACGCCGGCGAGCGGCCGCCAGCCGCCCTTCGGATACGCATCGCCGCGCCAGTAGCCGTCGTCCTGCGGATCGGAGTAGATGATGCAGCCGATCGCGCCGTGTTCGTACGCGAGCTTCGGCTTCAGGCCGCGCCAGCCCGCGCCGTAGCGGACGATCACGATCTTGCCCTTCACGCTCGATGCCGAGCCGCGCGAGCATCTTGTAGTCGTCGGGCATGCCGTAGTTGACGTAGACCAGCTCGCCGGTGACGTCGCCGTCGGCGCCGTAGACGTTGTACGGCGGCAGCGCGCCCGCGGCGCCGGAGGTGCGGTCGCCCGGCAACCCGCGGCTCGCGCAGCGACGCCTTGAATGCGGTCGGCGACAGCATTTCGAGCGTCTCCGACTTCGGCGTCGGGTAGAGCACGTAGAAGGTCTCGATGTGCGCATCCCAGCCCCAGGACTTGAACTCGGCGAGCATCCACTCGGCGTTGGCCTTGTCGTGCGGCGAACCGACCTGGTTCGGCGCCGACGACATGCGCTGCAGCCAGTCGCGCAGATCGTCCGGACTCAGCGCCGCGTCGAAGCGCTGTTCGAGGGCGCGCCTGATCGGCGGCGCGGGCGGTCGTGAAGCCGAGCATCGGCAACGCTCGTCGACGCGGCGGGCTCTGCGGCGAAACCCACCGCGACCGTGGACAAGCAGCCGACGAGCGACAACATCGACCGAAACACACTCATGCGCATGCGAACACCTCACTCGATTCCGGATCGGGCGATTCTAGCTTCATATCGACCCGGCGGTGCGGACACCTGCCGCAGGGTCATCTCGTGGCCGGATCCCAGTGCTCGTCCGCCTTCCCGTGCTTGAAGCGCCACATGTCGAACCATGTCGTCGTGTAGTTCTTGGACGCATCCTTCGGATCCTTCATCTCGCGCACGTAGGCCACGACGACATAGTCGCCCTCAGCCGTCACGGACACGATCTTGCTGTTCATTTTGGCGGGAATCGGCGCCGGTTTGGCCTTCATGACCTCGGTGAAGAACTTTACGACCCCGGCGCGGCCGGAAGCCGCGAGGGGATTGTGCTGGATGTATCGTTTGGTCAGGTACTCGTTCGCCCGTTCCCAATGACCGGCTTCGATGAGGTCCTTGATGATGTGATATGCGGCCTGCTTGTTGGCGTTCAGCACGGGATCGGCGCTGTGAAACAGCGCATCCGGGTCCGGCGCGCCGACCACCGCCTCCTGCGCGCGCAGCGATGTGCAGATGAGCAGAGTTGCGGCCAGCAGGCCGGTGCAAGCATGCGGTTTCATACGGTCCCCCCCCCTGTACGCAGCAGTGTGCCCAACCCGCGCCCTGCGAGCAACGAGGTGGCCGGATTTGATCGGCAGGCGCGACGCAATCCGCGCCGGCAGTCCGGTGAGGATATGGCAATATCAAGACTCGAGCGGGCTACCCCAAGCCCGATGATCCGGAGTCCACGCCAATGAAGGTCCAAGGCGCCTGCCACTGCGGACAAATCACGTTCGAGGCCGAGATAGATCCAGGGAGGCCGTGCGCATCTGCCACTGCGCCGACTGCCAGCAAATGAGCGGCTCCGCCTATCGCGTGAATGTCGCCGCTCCCGCGGAGACTTTCGTGCTGCGATCAGGAGCGCCGAAGATCTACGTCCGGACCGCCGATAGCGGCAACGAGCGCGCCCACGCGTTCTGCGCAAACTGCGGCACGCAGATCTACGCCGCAGCCCCGCGGGATCCGCCGACGTATTCCATCCGCGTCGGCACCTTGAAGCAGCGCGCCGAGCTCGTTCCCAAACGCCAGATCTGGTACCGCTCCGCGCTCGCGTGGGCAACCGACCTGCGCAGCATCCCGCAAGTCGAGCGTCAATCGTCGTGAAGCAGCGGCGCGCGAGCGTCGATTGCCGCGTCCGCGCGAGTCCGCTAAGCTCGCCTGCCGCACAGCAGGAGTCCGAATGATGATACGCACCGCCGAAGCCATGAGCATCCGCCGGATCGGTTCGATGGCCGCGCTCGCGGCCATGTCTGGCATTGTCCGACCTCGGCGTTTGCGGCCTCATCGGCGCCGTCGCTCCTCGGCGGCAAGCTCGAGTGGCGCAACATCGGACCTTATATCGGCGGCCGTGTCGTCGCCGTGGCGGGCGTTCCCAGCGAGCGCGATTTATTCTACATGGGCGCCGTCGACGGCGGCGTCTGGAAGAGCACGAATTACGGCGTCACCTGGCGCAACATCACCGACGGCAAACTGCCGTCCGCGAGCGACAGCATCGGTGCGATCGCCGTCGCGCCGTCGAATCCAAAAATGCTCTACGTCGGCACGGGCGAGAGCGACATCCGCAGCGACGTGATCACCGGCGACGGCGTGTTCAAGTCGACGGACGCGGGCAAGACCTGGTCCTACGCGGGGCTGCGCGATACGCACACGATCAGCGCGATCGTCGTCGATCCTCGCGATCCGGACGTCGTCTACGCCTCGTCGATGGGCCACGTGTTCAAATCGAACGCCGAACGCGGCGTGTTCAAGTCCGTGGACGGCGGCGAGACCTGGCGCAAGATTCTCTACGTCGACGACAAGACCGGTGCGATCGACCTGGTCATGGATGCGGCAAATCCGGCGGTGTTGTATGCGGCGATGTGGCAGGCCGAACGCAAGCCCTGGGGGCTCAACGACGGCGGACCGGGCAGCGGTTTGTACAAGAGCACCGACGGCGGCGCTCATTGGACCGACCTCTCGCGCAATCCAGGATTGCCTCGAGGCATGCTCGGCCGCATCGGCGTCGCCGTTGCCGCCAGCGAACCGAACGTCGTCTATTGCATCGTCCAGGCGAAGGGCGGCGGCGTGTTTCGCTCCGCCGACGGCGGCGCCTCTTGGCAGCGTGTGAATGCGAACTGGAGCCTGCGCCAGCGCGCGTTCTATTACATGAGCATCTACGTCGACCCGACCGATCCGGAGACGGTCTACGTGCCGGAGGTGGACGCGCTGTGGGTTTCGCATGACGGCGCCAAGTCGTTCGCGAAGCTGCGCACCCGGCATGGCGACAATCATATCGTCTGGATCAACCCGAACGATCCGAAGGTCCTGCTCGAGGGCAACGACGGCGGTGCGACCGTGTCGACCGACGGCGGCGCCACGTGGAGCGATGAGCATAATCAGCCGACCGGTCAGTTCTACCACGTCGCGCTCGACGACCAGTTTCCGTTCCACGTCTACGGTGCGCAGCAGGACGAGGGGTCGTTCGAGGGGCCGAGCGCGATGCCCGGCGGCTCGATCCAACCGGGCGCCTGGCATAGCGTGGCGCTCGGCGAGAGTACGTTCGTCGCGCCGAAGCCCGGGAACCCGACGTCACCTTCGGCAGCGATTACTACACGGTCATGCAGCGCTACGACCGCAAGACGGGCGAGCGGCGTTCGGTCAGTCCGTTCCCCGAATACCTCGACGGCGTTTCGTCCGCGGAAATGCAATATCGTCTCGGCTGGACGCACCCGATATTCTTCTCTCCAAACGATCCGAACGAACTATTGCTCGCGTCGCAGTACGTGTTGAAGAGTGATGACGACGGCCGGACGTGGTTGCGCATCAGCCCGGACCTCACGCGCAACGACCCCGAGACCGAGAAGCCGAGCGGCGGGCCGATCGATCTCGATCAGACCGGTGCAGAGGTGTTTCCGGACATCTCCGCGCTTGCGGTGTCGATCGGTCGATGCGCGGGTGATCTGGGCGGGCTCGCAGGACGGGCTCGTGCATGTGACCGCGGACGCGGGCCGGCATTGGCAGGCGGTGACGCCGGCAGCGCTCGCCGACTGGGCGGAAATCACCTCGATCGAACCCTCGCACGTCGCCGCGGGCACGGCCTACCTCACCGCGTCACGCTACATGTGGGACGATTTCCGTCCCTACGTGTTCATGACGACCGATTTCGGCCGCCACTGGACACCGCTCACCACGGGGCTGCCCGACGACCAGTACGCATTCGTCGTGCGCCAGGATCCCAAGGACGACAATCTGTTGTTTCTCGGCACGATGAACACCGTCTATGTGAGCTTCGATGCGGGAGCGCATTGGCGGTCGCTCGCGCTGAACCTGCCGAAGGTGCAAGTGCGCGATCTTGCGATCAACCAGCGTCAGGGAGACCTCGTGATCGCGACCCACGGCCGCGCGTTCTGGGTGCTGGACGACCTCGCATTGCTCGAACAGCGCTCGCATGAATCGGCGGTGTCGGCGGATGCGGTCCGCTTGTACGCGCCCGCGACGGCTTGGCTGACCGAAGCCTACGGACAGGACGATCACGCCAAGTACCGGGGTCCGGCCGGCACGAATCCGCCGTTCGGCGCGACGGTGTTTTTCCGCATTCCGGCGAGCTACGACGGCAAGGTGCCGGTGAAGCTCTCGTTCCTCGACGACCACGGCCGGCTCGTGCGCAGCTTCGCACTGCATTTGAAGGTCAAGGCGCCGAAGCCGAGCGCGACGGTCACCGACAATCTCACGCCCTCGGAGGCGAAACGCGAGGGCGACGAGAAACTCACGGCGATCGTGCCGGGCATGAACCGCCTGCAGTGGGACCTGCGGTACGCCGACGTGACCGACGTGATCGGCTTCGAGCCGCCCGAAGAGACCGACGGCCTGACCGCCGACGCGCGCGGTCCGGCGGTCGACCCGGGACGCTATACCGCCGTGCTCGACTACAATGGCCGCACGACGCGCGCGACTTTCGCTGTCGCGCTCGATCCGCGGCTGCACACGACGGCCGCCGCCCTGCAACAACGCATGGCGCTGCAGATGCGCATCCGCGACGCGGTCGACGAGCTCGGCCGGAACATCAATCAGGCGATCGGCGTGCGCAGCGACCTGATGCGCGCGATTGCCCGGCATCGCCTCGAGGAATCGAAAGCGCACGCCGCGCTCCACTCCCTCGATGAGGCGATCGATCAGGTGGTGCAGCTCAATGTCCATTCGAGCGAAGGGGACGTGATGCATGAGATGAAGCTGCGCAGCTTCCTCGCTTACCTGCAGGCCGATGTCGGTCTCGCGTACGTCCAACCGAATGCGGCGCAGGTGAAGGCGTTCGACCGCCTCGATAGCCAAGCGAAAGCCGGCGAGCAGAAGCTGCAGACCGCGATCGCGGCAGGGAGGCGGCTGCTGTGAGCGGCCGCACGCGATGCCCGCGCCCGCGGCCCGGCCCCGTCAGCGTGCGAAGGCGTCGTTGATCGGGCGGGCGTAACGGTCGTTCGCGGTCAGCATCGGCAGGCCGAGCGCCTCCTCGATCGTTCGTCCCGTGCTGTAGTGATCGTAGCGCACCTGGCTCACGCGGCCGGCGCGCACCGTTCCGGGCGAGCCGAGCAAAATCGTCGCGATGTGGTTGGTGCGCGTCGCATGGGATTCATCCCAGGTCAAAATGAGCAGCGAGCGCTGCCGGCGCCAGGCTTGCGATGCGAACAGCGGCTCGAGCGTCCGCCGCAGCCACTCGTCCTGCACGCGCAGGCTCGCCGGCGAGCCGTTGCCGGAGTCCTCGCCGTCGTCGTAGTCGTCGGCGGCGATCCAAGCGAAATCCGGGGTCGTGGCGGCCGTCGCGAGATCGGCCGGTAGCTGCGTCGTGTCGACCAGGTGCGCGCGGCAGCGCGCGGCGTTGTCGATGACATCCGTGTAGTTGACGAACGGCGCGTCGTCGGGCTCGTAGTACTTGTCGTATTGCGTCGTCGTATTGCACGGCGTGCCCATGCCCTGTTCGTACGCCTTCCAGGTCTTGCCGGCCGCCTCGATCGAATCGCCGAGGTGACGCACGGCGAGGTGTATTTTCGGAAAGTAGATCGCGCCGCGCACCGCCGTGTCGCCGTCGGCGATCGCAAGGTAGTTCTCGTCGCTCGGATGATAGACGCCGGTGTAGCGTGCGAGGAGCACGCCCCGGTGGGCGAGCTGGTTGATGAACGGCGCGTCATTCGCGTCGCCGATGACCTGCTCGTAATCGGTGTTCTCCATCATGATCAAGAACACGTGGTCGAAGCGCGGCACCGTCGACGCCGGCGGCGGTGCGGGCGGGAGCTTCAATGCGGGCCGCAGCGTGAGCCGCAGCCGCTCGGCGTAAGCGGCGTCATGCGCGGCGCCGGCGTTCACGAAGCGCAGTACGACGCGCAGCGATCGGGTCCCGCGTGGGATCGCACCGTGCGCGCTGCGCGCCGCGAACGCGGTTGCCGGACCGGCGGTGGGCGCGGTGGAGGGGACGGCGACGCGCGCGGGGCCCTCGAGCTGCGCGGTGCCGCGCAGCGCGCGTCCGGCGGCGTCGAGGAACGTCATCGTCAGCCGCGCGCTGGCCTGGCCGGACCCGCTCGTGCCGAGCCACCCCGACAGCGCATAAGTCGCCGTGCCGCGGTCGATCGCGCCGGCAGCGGCGCCGACCGCGATGTCGCGCTCGAGCGCCGATGACCCATAGGGGCCGCTCGCGATGCGGCCTGGTTGGATGGCCGCTGCACCCGATGCCGAGATCTCGGCCAGCGAGCGGCATAGGAGCGAGGGGCTGCCCTCGATCGTGATCCAACCCGGAACGGTCGTCGAAGCGGCCGGGTCTTCCGTGCAACCGGAGGTGTCGGCGACGCCGAGCAAGTTCGCGCGGTCAGCCGCCCGGCCGTTTGCGGCAAGAGAGGTGGCGGCCAGAAGAGCTGCGAGGACGCGATGGTTCGCAAGTGCATGATGGAGAAGGGTCCTTCGTATGCCGGTATTGTGCGCGGGCTTGAGCTTGCCTGCCGATCGTACTGGAATGCGAATGGATTCGAAACGATGCGCACATCGATGGCATTGCTGCTTCCGTGGCTGCTGATTTGCGGCGTCATGGCGGGGGCGCACGCGGCGGCACCGCTGGTGCTCACGCATGCAACCGTGATCGACGGCAGCGGCGGCCCGGCCGAGCCCGATCGGACGGTGGTCATCCGCGGTGCGCGCATCGACGCGGTTTACGCGAGCGGCAGCCGACCGCTGCCGCAGGATGCGCGCGTGGAGAATTTGCGCGGTCGTTTCCTGATTCCCGGCCTGATCGATGCCCACGTGCATCTCAGCGGCGCCGCATCGGGGATGGCCGGATACCGGCCGCTCCTGCGGGCCATGCTGCGCGGGGGCGTTACGTCGGTGCGCGACATGGCCGGGGATGATCGTCTGCTGGGTTATCTCGCGCTGCGGGCCAATACGGATGCGTTCGCGTCGCCGGACATCGTTTACGCCGCGCTGCTGTCCGGACCGAGTTTCTTTGCCGAGGACCCACGTGCGCAGGCGGCGTCGATCGGAATGCCGTTGGGCACGGCGCCGTGGATGCAGGCGATCCGCGCCACCACCGACATCCCGCTCGCGGTGGCCGCGGCCCGCGGCACCGGTGCAACCGGCGTCAAGCTCTATGCCAATCTCTCGCCGACGCTGGTTCGGCGGGTGGCGACCGAGGCGCACAGGCAGGGCCTGAAAGTGTGGACCCATGCCACGATCTTTCCCGCGCGTCCCGGCGATGCGGTGGCCGCCGGCGCGGACACGATCTCCCACTCGCCGTATCTCGTCTGGGAGGCGGCGCCGACGGTGCCGGCCGACTATCGCGTGCGTGCGCACGGCGATTTCCGTCACATTGCCGCCGATGCCGCGCCAATACTGGCCTTGCTTCGAGCGATGTCGGCTCGCGGCACGATCCTGGATGCGACCGTGGATGCGTTCCGGCGGGAGGCGAAGGAGCATCCTGACAAGGTCGGCGCAGGAATCGTGTCGTGGAGTTATGCGGTGACGCGACTCGCCCACCGGCAGGGCGTTCTGATCGACGCCGGCTCGGACAGCGCGGGTCTGCCAAGCAACGCGCAGGGGCCGGACCTGCGCAGGCTGCCGCTGGTGCACGAGGAGATGGCATTGCTGGTAGCGCACTGCGGCTTCACGCCGATCGAAGCCATCGAGGCGGCGACCCGCGTCAGCGCGATGGCCATGGGCCATGGCGCGGACCGCGGCACCATCACGGCGGGCAAGTTCGCGGACCTGGTCGTGCTGACGGCCGACCCCAGTCGCGATATCGCCAACACACGGCGCATCGCCTTCGTGATCAAGCATGGCCGAATCTACCCGGAGTCACAGGCAAAACCGTAGAGGGTCGTACGAGATCGCCGCGGACCGGCCGGTACTCGACATAATCTTGCCTCCGCCTTGTCGCGCCGCAGCGGGCGCGATATCGGCCCCGCTCGAGCGCTCTTTGTTCTCGATCGCGCTACGCCTCAATGATGGAATCGCACGGAGGCGAGTGGCAAGACTAACGATAAGCACCACATCTGGAGGGAACAATCATGACAGGCTTAAATGGTTGCAGGGCGCGCATTCGGCCGCTGCCGCTGCTGCTGAGCGCCGCCGTTGCGCTCACGGGGGCGATCGCGGCGCGGCCGGCGAGCGCGCGCACGATAGCGAACAACACGCCGGCGGCGATTCGTCAGTCGCAGGATTTGGGACCCGCAGCGGCGTCCGGCTCGATGACCGTCACGCTCTGGCTGCAGGCGCCAAACGCCGATGCGGCGGCTGAACTGGCCGTACGGCAACTCTGATGCCGCTTCGCCGCAGTATCATCACTGGATGAACGCGACCGCGGCGGCCGCGCTGCTCGCGCCGCCCGCGGCGCAAGTTCGCCAGGTACAGAAGTATTTGCAGGCCCACAATCTGCGCGTGGTCTCGACGGATGCGAACGGCCTGTACGTCCGCGCGCAGGGCAGCGTCGCGGACGTTCAGGATGCGATGCACGTCGCGATCCATGAATTCAAGAGTCACGGCCGCATATTCCGTTCGAACACCGCGGATCCGGCGATCGACGGGCCGGCCGGCAGCGTCGTCGCCGCCATAGGCGGACTGTCCGAGCGACATATGCATACCTACAGCGTGCGCGCGCTCGATCCCGACACCGGGCATCCGTTCGCGCCGGTCCCGGTGGCCTCGGGTCCCGCGGGCTTCTTTTTCTCCGCGCAGTGTTTCAGGGCGCCGGAACAGCAGTCGTTCACGACCAATGGCGGGTTGCCGAGCGCGAGCTACTTCGGCAATCGCTACGGCGCGGACATCGCGAACCAGGCGCTCGGCACGCTGCCGCCATGCGGCTATCAACCAAGCGACGTGCAGGCGGCGTACGGCCTGAGCGCGCTGTATGCGAGCGGCCTCGACGGCAGCGGGCAGACGATCGTGATCATCGATGCGATCGGTTCGCCGACGATCGCGGCCGACGCCGAAGTGTTCTCGCAGGTCTACGGATTGCCCGACCTGACGCCGGCGAACTTCCAGGTCTATTACCCGGGCGGTGCGCCGCCGGCGGCGGACCCGGGTTGGGCGACCGAGACCTCGCTCGACGTCGAATGGGCGCATTCGATCGCCCCGAACGCGCGCATCGCGCTCGTGATCGCGCCGACGCCGAGTGACTCCGACCTGCAGACCGCGATCCTGTTCGCGATCCAGCACCATCTCGGCAACGTGATCTCGAACAGCTACGGCGAAGCGGAATCCGATTCGCCGGCATCGCTGCTCGGTCAATACAATCAGCTGGCCCGCTACGCGGCGGCGCGCGGCATCTCGGTGAATTTCTCGTCCGGGGACGACGGCGACTCGAACCCGAGCGGCGTCACGGCGGGCCTCGTCCTGCCGGGCGTGAGCGCGCCGGGATGCGCCGTGGGCGACCGCGGTCGGCGGCACGAGCCTCTGCTCTCGATGCGAGCGGGAACCTTGCGTTCCAGACGGCCTGGGGCAACAACATCACGAAGCTCGCCGGGCCGCTCAGCGCGGGCAATCCGCCGGCTTCGATCCTGCGCTAAACGAGGGTTTCCGGATCTGGGTGCGGCGGCGGCACGAGCGGCTCCTCGCGAAGCCCGATTTCCAGGACCGGCTGCAAGGGCCCGGCCGTCACGTGCCACGACGTGTCGTGGCTCGCGACCCGTACACCGGCGTCGAGTCGTGTTGCGATGGCACGAGAGCGGCTTCGGCGCGCCGCCCGGCACCGGGCCGAGGTCGGCACGGTCGGCGGCACGAGTCTCGCATGCCCGATGTTCTCGGAGTTCTGGGCGATTGCGGGCCAGGCGGCGAGCGGACGCGGCGATGATGGGCTGGTCGAGGCAGCGCGCTTGCTGTATGGACTGGCGCGCGGCGCATTGACCGATATCGTGCAGGTCGGCTCGGAGACCGACGTGCGCGGCGTGATCAAACGGTCGGCCAGCCGGTGTTCGTCGCCGCAATCGCTCGCGCAACCACTCGACAGTGTCGCCGGTTCTACAGCCGCTCTGCAACAGTCCGTATTCGACGCTGGTCGCGCTGATGTTCGGGACCGATAGCTCGCTGACGGCTGAGGCCCGGTTGGACAATGCGACTGGCCTCGGCACGCCGAACGGGCAGCGGCTCGTCCAAGCTGTCGTCGCAGCGGCACAGCGCTAGCGCCGGGCCGCCGCGGAAGTCGGAGACGGACATCGGCTGCCGACCGATCATCGTACGGCAGCCGATTCCCCCGAATCGAAGCAGCCGGTTTGCCGCGCGCGGGTGGGTGCCGCGGGGCCGCCTCGTCCTATCCGGCGTCGCACTCGACTTGCGCTGCCGGTGAAGCATTCCTTGGTTCGCAGCCGCCGATGACGTCGGCGCGGGATCGACGCCGGTAAACGGTGCAGCCTTTGAGCCCCGCATCATAGGCCCGCGCGTAGAGCGCATCGACCTCGCCCGCCGCGGCCTCCGTGGGCAACGCGAGCGTCTTCGAGATCGCCGCGTCGACGAAGGGTTGGAGAGACGCCTGCATGAGCAACTGATCACGCGGATCGATATCGCCTGCCTCGACGAGGTACGCGGGCGCCGCGGCGTCCCCGTTTCGCTCTCGCCAGAGCGCGTAAGCCCGGTCGATGATGTCGAAGGTCCGGTAAGCGCCTTCGGCCTCGCGCACCCGGCGCACGCCTTGCAGTTGGAAAATGGGCTCGATGCCGCTGCTGACATTGTCGGCGAGCAGGCTGATGGAGCCGGCCGGAGCGATCGCGAGCAGATGTCCGTTGCGGATGCCGTGCGCTGCGATCGCGGCGCGCAACGCCCGCGGCAGCGAACGGATGAAGGGGCGTTCGAGAAATCGATCGCGGTCGAATGCGGGAAACCCGCCCTTGATGCCGGCCAGCTCGATTGACGCGCCGTAGGCTGCGTCCCGGATGGTACGCATTGTTTCGGCCGCGAGCTGTCGTGCGGCTTGCGAGTCATAGCGCAGGCCGAGCAGGGCGAGTGCGTCCGCAAGCCCGGTGATGCCCAAGCCGATACGCCGCGTCGCTTGCGCCTCGGCGCGTTGCCGCGCGAGCGGGAACCCCGCAATGTCGACGACGTCGTCCAGAAACCGAACGGCGAGCGCTACGGCGTGCTCGATCGCCTTGAAGTCGAGCATGGCGGCCGGCGTGAACGGCCCCCGGACGAACGCCGTGAGATTGACCGAGCCGAGCGTGCAGGCGCCGTAAGGCGGCAACGGAACTTCGCCGCAAGGATTGGTGGCGCTCAGAGTCTCGCGGTAACCCAGGTTGTTCAGCGCGTTGATCCGGTCGACGAATAGGATTCCCGGCTCGCCGCATGCACGGGCGCCGGCGCAGAGTCCGCTCCACAGTGCGCGCGCGGACACGGTGCGCAGGACGCGGCAGTGAACGAGGCCGGCGCCGCCGGACCATTGCCTATCGAGGCGTTGATGTACCTCGCCCGGCGCTTCTTCCAGGGCGCTCTCCGGAAAGATCAGCGGCCAGGCGGCATCGGCGCGCACCGCTTGCATGAAAGCATCGGTCACCAGCACGGACAGATTGAATTGACGCAGCGCTCGTGGATTGCGCTTGGCGCCGATGAATTCCTCGATATCGGGGTGATCGCACCGGAGCGTGGCCATCATCGCGCCGCGACGCGAGCCCGTGGAGGTCAGCGTCGCACACGTCGTGTCCCACACGTGCATGAAAGAGACCGGCCCGGAAGCGGTCATGCCGCTCGCGCGCGCGCGGCTGCCGCGCGGCCGCAGGGTCGAGAAGTCGTAGCCCACGCCGCCGCCCTGTTGCATCGTGACCGCACCTTCCTTCAGCGCGTCGAAGATGCCCTCGATGGAGTCCTCGATGTGGCCCATGACGAAACAATTGCATAGCGTGACGGCGCGCCGCGCGCCGGCTCCGGCGAGAATGCGGCCTCCGGGCAGAAAGTGAAAGTCGCGTAGGATGCCGAGAAACGCCTGCGCCCATGGCTGCGGTTCGTGCTCGACGGCGGCCACCGCGGCGGCAACACGGTTCCAAGTGTCTTCGACCGAGCGTTCCGCCGCCGGTGTGCCCGATCGGTAGCGCGTTTCCCAAACGAAATTGGCGAGCGGCGACGACATGGAGGTGCGTTATGCGGCGTTCACCATCGGGTGACGAGTACGCGTCGTGCGTGCGGCGCCGGCCGAATGCACCCGGTCATCGAGGCGCCGCGTGAGTTCCGCGAATCCGCGTCCGGGGGGCTCGACGATCCAGTCAACCGTTGTCATTGCGCCTATTGAACGCGCGCGGCGTCTCGAAGTCGATAGCCGCCGGCCGTCATCCCGCCGCGGCCGGCGCGAATACCCTGGCGAAGCGCGGGAATCCGCGTATACCCAAAGGCCCAACGGACCGCGCACGATGTTTGCGAGGCGCTCGACGGGGGCGTCCTCCCGAGCCGCCGAGGAGACGTTCATGGAATTGCTGCAAGTGGTCAACGAGCGTCGCGCGGTGCGCGATTACCAAGACACACCCGTGGATGTCGCAGTCATCGAGCGATTGATCGGCATTGCGACGCTCGCGCCGAGCGCAATGAATCTGCAGCCATGGGCGTTCGCGGCGATCGTCGGTGCCGAGCGCATCGATGAATATGCGCGGCGCGCCAAGGAATACCTGTTGTCGCATGCCGCGGGTCTCGATGCGCATGCCAGAAATCTGTTGGGCGATCCGCAGTTGAACATATTTTATCATGCGCCCGCCTTGGTGCTGGTGCTTGCGCGCTCGGACGAGGCGCAGTCCAAGGAGGACTGCTGCCTGGCGGCTCAAACATTCATGCTGGCCGCGCGCGACGCGGGTCTCGGCACCTGCTGGATCGGGTTCGGCCGACCGTGGCTCGATCTGCCGGAAACGAAGGCGGTGCTTGGCTTGCGGCGGGACTACCATGTCGTGGCGCCGATCGTGCTGGGATTTCCGCGCGCGTGGCCGCAGTCGCACGGGCGCCGGGCTCCTGAGATCCGCTGGATCGTCTAGCAAGCGGCGCATGAAGTGACGGGATCGTCGCGGACGTGACGTGACGTGACAGGATCGCCGCGACGTGACAGGCGCCCGTCAGACGATGTCAGCCATGCAGCGAGCGCGCGATGGCTTTGAACCGCTTCCACTCGACGGCCGGCCAGATTTCCGTATCCGCGTGGCCGAAGGTGCGAATCAGCGCCGAAACCTTCATGGCCGTTTCGACATCGGGCGCCTCGAAGATATCCACGTAGTCGCTGCGTCCAAGGACGGCGTAACTGCTCAACCAGTGCACGTTCGGACATAGGGCCGAGACTTGTTGAATCGCCGTACGTTCCAATTCCTCGAGATTCTCCGCGGAGCGCGGCGTTCCCGTCGCCAGGCGAGTCAACATGATGAAGGTACTCATGACGAACCATCCTCCCGCGTGGCACGCAACTGCGTCGAAATGTAGGCGTGGCCGAAGCAGCGGTATATCCGCGGATGTACTTAACGGCGCAGACCGGTGCGACGCATCATGCGGCACCGAGCCGCGAGGACGGATGGGACTCGCATAGGAATCATCGGCGGTCGCCGCCGCTTTGGTATATTGAGTTTAGATACCTAATAATTCGCGAGCTTTCAATATGCCCGGACTGGAAGAGCGGTTCGCCCATGCGCTGCACAGCACCGCCCGTGCGTGGCGCCAAGCGCTGGATCGTCGCCTGAAGCATCTCGGTATGAGCCAGGCGAGCTGGATGACGATCGCGGTCGCGGCGCGGGCGCCGGCGCCGCTGTCGCAATCGGAGATCGCGGATCGGCTCGCCGTCGAGGGGGCGACGATGGTGGCGATGATCGACCGGCTGGTCAAAGCCGGGCTCGTGATTCGTGAACCGTCGATCACCGATCGACGGGTAAAGCGGATCGCGCTGACCAAGGCCGGGCAACGTCTGTACGCCGACGTCAAAGCCGAAGCGGACGCGTTTCGGCACGAGTTGTTGGCGCAGGTCGATGCGAAGCAGCTCGCGAGCGCGACTGATTTGTTGGAGCGCCTGCAGCGCCTCATCGAAGGCGGAGCATGAACCGTCCGCTCAACCGGCGCATGATCACGCTGTCGATCATGCTCGCGACGATCATGCAGGCGCTCGACACCACGATCGCCAACGTCGCGCTGCCGCACATGCAAGGCAGCATGTCCGCGTCGCAAGATCAAATCGCCTGGGTTCTCACCGCCTACATCGTCGCCGCGGCGATCGCGACGCCCCTCACCGGCTGGCTGTGCGACCGGTTCGGGCAAAAGTGGGTGTTCCTGGCGTCGGTCGCGGGGTTCACCGTCGCCTCGGCGCTCTGCGGCTTGTCCACTTCCCTTGCGCAAATCGTCGGCGCGCGCCTGCTGCAGGGTGTGTTCGGCGCCGCGCTGGTGCCGCTGTCGCAGGTGGTGCTGCTCGACATCAATCCGCCGGAAAAGCACGGACAGGCCATGGCGATCTGGGGCGTGGGCGTCATGATCGGGCCCATCATGGGGCCGGCGCTCGGCGGGTGGCTCACGCAAAGCTACGACTGGCGCTGGGTGTTCTTCATCAATCTGCCGATCGGGTTGTTCGCCTTTTACGGAATCTGGCGCTACATCCGCCCCACGCCCGGCGGTGGACGGATGAAATTCGACGTCTTCGGCTTCGCCACGTTGAGCCTGAGCATAGGCGCGCTGCAGATGCTGCTCGATCGGGGCGAGCAAAACGACTGGTTCTCCGCGCGGGAAACCTGGGTCGAAGTGATCGTCATGGTCGTCGCATTCACCTATTTCGTCGCGCACACGCTGTTGACCCCCGCGGAGAGAGCCTTTCTCGACTCCCGTTTGCTGAAGAACCGCAATTTCGTCTCCGGCCTCGTCTTCATATTCATCGTCGGCATGGTGCTGTACGCGACGCGTGCGCTGCTGCCGACGATGCTGGAGAACTTGATGGGGTATCCGGCCTCGACGACGGGATACGTGACCGCGCCGATGGGATTCGGCACGATGGCCGCGATGCTGATCGTCGGCCGTATGGTCGGCCGGGTCGACATACGCGTGCTGCTGCTTGCGGGCTTCGGGATCGCTGCGGCCGCGTTGTGGTGGATGTGCGGCTACTCGTTCGACCTTTCGGCGGGCGATATCATCTGGCCGGGCGTGATCCAGGGCTTCGGCACGGGGCTCGTGTTCGTGCCGCTGAGCGCGGCGGCGTTCGCGACGCTCGCGCCGTCGATGCGCGCGCAGGGCACGGCGATCTTCAGCCTGATCCGCAACATCGGCAGCAGCATCGGCATCTCGCTGGTGCAGGCGGAATTGGTGCGCAATACCTCGATCGCGCATGCGGGGCTCGCCGCGCGGCTGACCTACGCCAATCCTGCCTGGAAGAATCCCGCGGTGGCCGCGGCCTTCGATACGAGCCGCCCCGGCACGCTCGCCGCGCTCGATGCCGCCGTGACCCGCCAGGCGTCGATGATTGCCTATCTCGACAATTACCGGCTCATGCTGGTATTGACGCTGTTGGTCATACCCTTGGTATTCTTGGTCAAAATGCCGCGGGCCGGCGCCGCGCAAGCTGCCGTGCAGTTTGAATGAAACGGGCGTGGTAGAACTGGAGTCAGGTCGTGTTCAAGCGCGTACTGCTTTGCTATGACGGTTCCGAGGCCGGGCGCCGGGCGCTCAAGCGCGGCGCGGAACTGGCAATTCTGCTCGGCGCCAAGGTCCATGTGCTTTCGATCATTCCGCGCGGGGTCGCGGATGCCGCGGTCATCGCGGGCGCCGCGGGGCATGCTTTGCCTCGTGGACGAGTCGCGGGGTTACGGCAAGTTGCTCGACGAGTCCCTCGAGTGGCTGAAGGAGCGCGGCGTGGCCGCCGAAGGGATCCTGGCGGCCGGCGATCCGCTCGATCAAATCGCCGGATGCGCCAAGCGGCTGGCGATAGACCTCATCGTGCTCGGGCATTATCCCCAGCGGTCCGGAGGCTTCTGGTGGTCGGGCCCGCAGGCGCGAGCCTCGCTATCCGAGCGCGTCAACTGCTGTATCTTCGTCGCGGTCAGCGCGGAAGCCGAGCCTTCGAGCAAGGAAATTCGCCCGCCCAACGCGCCGTGAGATCGAAGAGGCCGCGCTTACATGCCCATCGCCTTGCGCAGGAACGCGTCGCTCGCGCGCAGCATTTGCGTGCGTGCCGCCGAATCGTCGAGCTGGTGATCTAGGTCCTTCCACGTGACCAATTGGTGCGGAACGCCCGCGGCCTCGAGCCGATCCGCCATGCGCTGTGATTGTTCGATTTGCACGGTGTGATCGAACTCGCCGTGGAACAGCAGCACGGGAACCTTGATCTTGCCGGCGTTATCGGCCGGGGATCCCTCTCGTACCTGCGGCCCGCTGCCGACGTAGCGGCTCACGAGGCCGAAGTCGGTCCAGCGGCGATGTTCCTCCTTGAGCAAATTGAGATCCGTCACCGGTGCGATCGCGACGACCGCCTTGAATACGCCCGGGTCGAGGACCGCCGACTGGAGCGCCGCGTAGCCGCCGTATGACCAGCCGACGATGCCGAGTTTCGCGGGGTCGGCGATGCCCTGCTTGACGAGCCAGCGTCCGGCATCGAGCACGTCGCCGATCGCCGTCGGCCAGGAACGGAAGCCGTTGTTCATGAACCACGCGTCGCCGTAGCCGCTCGAACCGCGATAGTTCGGCTGCAGCACCGCATATCCCCGCGCGGCGAAGAATTGCGCGAGCCAGTCGAAGCCCCATTCATCGCGCGCGGCGGGGCCGCCGTGGGGCAGAACGATCGCCGGCAGGCCTTTCGGCGTCGTCGTGCCGGGGGGCAGCGTCAAGTAGCCCGGAATCATCGTTCCATCGCTTGCCGGATAGCGAATCGGCGCGACGGTGCCGAGCTTGACGCCTTCGAGCGGATCGCGGACCACGAAGAAAGTCTGGAGCTGGTTGGTCTTGCGGTGGAAGAGGTAATACACGCCGGGATCATGGTCGCTGCTGGCGAGCAGGAGGAGCGTGCTCTCGTCCGCGCTCGAATCGACGACCGTGAGGTTCAGTCGCCGGCCCAACGCCTTGCCGAGTTCGGCGGACACCTTGGCGATCGCAGGATCGAAATAGGCCGCCCGGCGGTAGTCGGTCGCGTACGAGACGCCGACGACGCGCCTGTGCCGGCCGATGCGCATCATGCCGTCCACATCGACGTCAGGTCGGGCGTAGATCAAGGTCTTGCGCAGCGAGCCGTCGAGCGCGACCGAATAGAAGGCCATGCGGCCGTCGTGTTTCTCGAAGCCGTAGGCGACGTCGAGGTCGGGATCGACCGCGGTGGGTTCGAAGCCGGCGGCGTTCAATGCGTCGTAGTCGTCGAGCTTCTGCCAGTCGCGCGAGCCCTTCGCGCGATAGAGGAAATTGATGACGCCCGTCAGGTTCGCGCCGGCATTGTATTGGGATTCCACGCCCATGATGCGTACGGTGCCGCGCCCATCGGTGATGTAGCCCACTGCGTCGTCGCGCGGCTCCTCGATGTTCTTGACGGTGAAATTTCGCGTGTCGATCCAATCGACGCCGAGGCCTTTTTTCGCCGACCCGAGCCGGGTGCCGAGATGATCGTCGGGCAGGTAGACGCGCGTCATCAACACCGCGCCGTCCTCGTTCGGCAGCCAATCGATGACGTAGCCGCCGCCGAGTTGCAGGCCGCGGCTGTGAGCATTTTCTCGCGTGCTCAACACGCGCGGGTTGCTGCCGTCGGCGTTGACGGCGATCATCCTGCTGAATGGCAGAAGGCCGGCAGCCTCATCCTTGACGACTCCGTAGACCGTACAGACCAAGCGGTCATTGGACACCCAATCGCAATCGCCCAGGCGGTCCGGATCCCCGTCGGCCGTGAGCGCGGCGCGCGGCTTGGCGCCCGTCGCCAGCGACAGCGTGACAGCCGCGGATCCCTGTCCGGCCGTCGGCACGAGATAGACGACGTTCTTGCCGTCCGGCGACAGCTTCAGGTCCGCGACGCTGCGTCGGGCGCCGAACGCCGCGGCGGGGTCGAACGCAGTCGCGGACTGCGCATGAATCGGCACCCCAATCAAGAGCAGGAAAATCGCCGCAAAATTCCGCGTCGCCATTTTTTTTGACTCCCTTTTCGATGATTGCGGCTTCCGGATCGTCGGCCACGCCGGAGCATAAACCAGGTTTTCGCTGCACCGCCATACGCGGCCCGGATTTCGCCCCCTCGTACCGCAACGGCGGCGCTGCTGCGCCTCGGCCCCGCGCGCATGTCGCGCACGATGCGCGTGCCGTCGCGCCTCGGCGGGACGATTGCGCCCGGGAATGACGAACCCGCGTAGCGGAAATTCCGGAGTTCGTCCGCTTCTCGACTGTGCGAACCTATTCCAATCGAGGCCTTAACAAACAAGAACCGGAGGACCCCACATGAAACGCAAGCAAGTTGGTAGTCGCACGCTGCACGTGACGCTGGCGGCCACATGCCTCGCGCTCGGAATCGGTGTCGTGGCCGCGCAGGAGTTGACCGAAATATCGATCGAAGTCGCGCGCACGACGAAGATCGTCGGCCATTCGTCGACCACCGGCGCGCCGGTCGAACTGGTCACGCTGACTCGACACGTCACGTTCTCGGACCTGGACTTGAAGAGCCACGCCGGCGCCATGGAGTTGGAGAGGCGCGTGCAGGAAACGGCGAAATCGGCCTGCGCCGAACTCGACAAGCTCTATCCATTGGACACGCCGGACGCCCCGAGCTGCACGAAGAAGGCGACGGACGGAGCGATGGTGCAAGTGCACGCCGCGATCGCCGCCGCGGAGAAGAGTTCGGAATGAGCTTGCGCCCGCGGCTGTGCAGCGCGCGATCCTGCAATAGCTGACGATCGCCTTGACCGCGCCGGCGTTGGACCGCGCACGGCGTTGGCTAGCGAATCGTTCCCTTATAGGCGTGCCAAGTGGCATGCCCCAGCAAAGGCACGATGATCACCAAACCACCGAGCAACGGTGCGTAGCCGATGACCGTCAAGACCAGTATCAGCCCACCCCAAAGAATCATCGCCGGGATGTTGGTGAAGACGACGTTGATGCTCGCGCGGATCGCCTGCGCCGCGGACGCGTGGCGATCGATGATCAGCGGGATCGCGACGACGGAAACGGCGAACACGCCGGCGGCCAGCAATCCGCCGACGGCAATGTAGGCGAGGACCTGCGGGCGTTTCGCCGAGTCGAGAAAGCCCTGGTACATCGTTTCGCGGATCGTCGGCAATTCCAGGTGAAATACGTTGTTGAGCAGGACCGCTGAAATGCCGAACCAGACGGCGGCGCAGATCGCCAAAACGACGCCGAACTCGTACAGCGCGGTGGAATTGCGCGCAAACCCTTCGAGAGACTCGTCGAAGCTCGCCGGCTGTCCGAGCGAATCGCGGCGCGACATTTCGCAGAGGCCCGCCGACATCAAGGGACCGACGAGCAGGAACCCGGAGATCGCCGCGGCGACCAAATACGGATTGGTGCTGCAAAAAACCAAGACCGTCCAGCCGATCGCCGCGATCAATGCACCGTAGGCGAGGCTCGCTCCCCAATGCCTGCGCAGGTCGATCCATCCCAGCCGCAACCAAGTCAATGGACCATGCATCGGCGCCCGCATGACCTCGAGGTGCAAAATCCGATCGTCATGAGAGATGAGTGTGGTGCCCATGGCCAGATCCTCCAACGGTGAGAGGCCGTACCCGATGAATCACTCGTGAAACAGTCTATTCCTTAATCGCGTGCCGACAAACTGGCAGCGCTGGTGCGGTGCACCTCAGGTCAGGATCAGGCCTTGCCGGACAGCAACCAGTTCCCCTTCACGCAGCGGGCGCCAGTCTTCCGCGGTCAGCGGTACGCTCGCAAAAAGTATCAGCTGCTGTGAATTCGCAGCCCCCGTCAGCCGCACGCCGGACGTGGCCAATTCGCTTGGGTCCACGGCACAATGCCGGTGCAGCATCCACAACCCCGGCGACGCCACGCTGCCATCCGCCTGCGTGCGCCGGTGCCCATGGGCAAAGAGTGCGTCGCCGTCGGCATATAAAAAGTTTGCCGGACCGAGCGCACGCATCTCGGCGGCGAAGTCGCCGACGATGCCGAGGCGCGCGGGCAATGACGGCAGGTCGGTTCCGCTCCAGCACGCCGCCATCCGTGACAGCAGCAGGCAAGCGGCGATCTCGGAATCCGTTTCACCGATCGGGTGGAAGCGCGCCGTGGCCGGCGCGAGAGCGCTGCCGACGTCTGCCAATCTGCCATTGTGCGCGAAGCAGTGCCTGCGGCCGCCGAGTTCGCGAACGAAAGGTTGGGTGTTGGCCAGCGAGATCGCTCCGGCCGTCGCTTGCCTGATATGAGAAATGACGCAGTGACTCGGTTGGTGCCGCCGCTCGATGAAGTCCAGCCAGGCACTGTCGCGGGCCGGCTCGGGCTCGCGATAGAGCCGCAGATCATTGTCGGAATAAAGCGCCAGTCCCCAGCCGTCGAGCGTGCGGCTGTTCAGTCCGCCGCGCTGCGCGAACCGATGGAGTGAGATCGACACCTCGGCGGGCAAAAGGCTGGACAGCGCAAAGAGCTCGCACATCGTCAGTCGCGCGGAAGGGGGGGCGGTTCAGAGTTCCGCGATCGCACGCTGCAGCCGCGTGCGGACCTCGCCGGCGACCGCCGCGAGTTCAGGGTTGCCGGTGCGCTCCATCGAGGCGACGGGATCGATCGTGGCGATTTCCGTCTGCCGGGGGCTCTCTTCCCGCACGATCACATTGCAAGGTAACAGCACGCCGAGCTTGTTCTCCAGTTGCAGAGCCTGGTGGGCGAATCCCGGATTGCATGCGCCCAGGATGCGGTACCGAGGCGTGTCCACGCCCAGCTTGGCCTTCAGGGTGGCTTTGACGTCGATGTCGGTCAACACGCCAAAGCCTTCCCGCTTGAGCGCCGCGGTAACGCGGTCGATGGCCTCGTCGAAAGCGATCGGCAACGTCCTCGCCAAATAGTAAGACATCGGATTCTCCTTGGTGTGCCGCGATTACAGTGCTTGGACCTGCAGGATGATACGAGGTTCGGAGTCGTTCGAGGCGACGCGCGGGTTGTGGCAAGTCCCTATTGCGCCTACGCTCGAAGCGCAAACAATATCGCTGTGTGGACGTATGCGAGATGAGGACATCGATTTAGGTCGATCCGCGCGCCGCCGACGGCTCGCGGCGTTGCCGCGCACGCTCGCGGCGCCCGCTGTTCTTGCGGCGATGCTCGCGGGTTGCGCGGCGGGCCCGCGCTTCGTCCGCCCGGCCGCACCGGCCGTCACCGCCTACACGACCGCGGCCGCCGCGCCGAACTTGAGCGCGGGCGCGGGCGAGCGGTCCCAGCGCCTTGCAATCGGACGAGGAATCCCCGCCGCGTGGTGGCGGCGCTTTCGCTCGCATGCGCTCGACGCGATGGTCGATGAAGCGCTCGCGAACAATCCCACGCTCGACGCGGCCAAGGCGACGCTTGCGCAGGCGCAGCAGGCGGTGCTCGAGGCGCGCGGCGGCTACTATCCGCAAATCGATCTCGGCGCGTCCGCAGAGCGCCAAAAGGGCCCGGCGTTCGCCCTGGGGCTCGTGCCGCCGGGGCAGAGCCTGCCGCAGTTCAACCTGTACTCGGTCGGGCCCACCGTGAGCTTTTCGCCGGACGTGTTCGGGTTGGCGAAGCGACGCGTCGAGGAGCGGCAAGCGCTCGCCGACGCGCAGGCCTACCAGTTGGCCGCCGCGACGCTCACGATCGCCGGCAACACCGTCACGGAGGCCCTGACGCTCGCCTCGCTGCGCGCGCAGATCGATGCCGCCACCCGGATCATCGCCGCGGACGAGAAAAATCTCGCGCTCGTGCGGCGGAAATTCGCCGCCGGCCGGGTTGCGCGCGGCGATGTGCTCGCGGCCGAAGCCGAGCTTGCGAACGATCGGACGCTGCTGCCCGAGCTCGGCCGGCAGCGGGCCGAGGTCGAGGACGCGCTCGCCGTGCTGCTCGGCAAATCCCCGGCCGAATGGACGCCGCCCGGGTTCGACTTGACGGACTTCGAACTGCCGGCGGAACTGCCGCTCAGTCTGCCCTCGGCCCTGGCTCGCCGGCGACCCGACATCCTCGCGGCCGAGTCGCTGGTGCATGCGCGCAGCGCCGAGGTCGGCATCGCGACGGGGAGAATGTATCCGAACATAACGCTCTCGGGCTCGGTCGCGACCGCGGCCCTCGAACCCGGCTCGCTGTTCGGCTCGTCGAGCGGCGTCTGGGCGCTCGCCGGAGGCCTCACGGCGCCGATCTTTCACGGCGGTGCGCTCCGGGCGCAGAAACGACAGGCCGTCGAGGGCTTTCGGGCATCGCTCGCGATCTACCGGCAGACCGTGCTCGCGGCCTTCGGCCAGGTGGCCGATACGCTGCGGGAACTCGGCCACGACGCCGAACTCGTCGATGCCGAGCGGCGCGCGCTCGATACCGCGGACGCGTCGTTGACGTTGCAGAGCGCGAGTTACGCGGCCGGCAGGAGCGACCTCTTGCGGCTGCTCGATGCGAAGCGCGGCGTCGAGCGGGCGCGGCTCGGCTACGCGCGGGCGACCGCGCAGCGCTACGTGGACAGCGCGAGGTTGTTCGTCGCCCTCGGCGGCGGTTCATGGGACGGAGAGGAAGAAGAAAAGCGATGAACAAGCGTCGTCGGGCGGCACTCGTCATCGTCGCCGTGAGCCTGGTCGGAATCGGCATCGGCTGGCTTGTATTTGCGGCTGCATCCCGCCGCGGCCGGCCATAACCTGACGCTCTACGGCAACGTCGACATCCGGGAATCGCGGCCGGCATTCAACGACGCCGGTCCCGTCACACAAATGCTCGTCGCCGAAGGAGCGCGCGTGAAGCAAGGGGAGCTGATCGCGACGATCGACGATTCGCGCTACGCGGCGAGGCTCGCCGAGGCGCGGCAGCGCGCGCAGAGCCTCGAGGCCGACCTTGCGCGCCTCATGCACGGCTCCCGCCCCGAGGAGATCGCCCGAACCCAGGCCGTGATGGCGGGGCTGCGCGCGATTTACGACAACGCCAAGGCCGTGTATGCGCGCACGGCCGAATTGTTGCCGCAAGGCGTCGCCTCGACCGAGGATCGCGACAATGCGCAGGCCCAGCTGCGCTCGGCGCGCGGCAGCTACGAGGCGGCAAAGCAAGCCTACATGCTCGCCGTGAAGGGCCCGCGCGCCGAGGACATCGCCGCCGCGCGGCATGCCTACGAAGCGGCCGCCGCCGCCGCCGCCCTCGCACAGCGGGAGTTCGCCGACACGCGACTGTACGCGCCGGTCGACGGAGTCGTCGAAGACCGGATCCTGCAGCCGGGCGACATGGCATCGCCCGGCATCCCCGTGTACACGATTGCGCTCACAGAGCCGCTGTGGGTGCGCGCGTATGCGCCCGAGAGCGAGCTTGGGCGCATTCGTCTCGGCATGCCGGCGACGATCGGCACCGACAGCTATTCCCGGGCGCGTCTACCACGGCTGGGTCGGCTATCTGTCGCCGACATCGGAATTCACGCCGAAGACGGTGGAGACTCCGGAACTGCGCACCGCGCTCGTCTATCAGCTCAGGGTCTTCGTCTGTGACGCGCACCACGAGTTGCGGCTCGGAATGCCGGCGACCGTGCACATCGATTTGGCGCAAGCGGCCCCGGCGGCGACGCCCGGCTGCGGACCGGGCGATGCCGCTCCCCGTTGACCACGGTCCGGCGCTGCGGCTCGATGAGGTGTGCCGCAGCTTTCGCTCCGGCAAGCGGGTCGTCACGGCGCTCGCCGGGATCAGCGCGAGCGCGGCGCGCGGCACGGTAACCGGCCTCATCGGGCCCGACGGCGCCGGCAAGACGACCTTGATGAGGCTGATCGCGGGCCTGCTGCGTCTCGATTCGGGCCGGATCGAAGTACTCGGCATCGATGTCGCGCAACGGCCGCTCGAGGTCCAGGCGCGGCTCGGCTACATGCCGCAGCGGTTCGGCCTCTACGAGGACCTCAGCGTCGAGGAAAATCTCGATCTCTACGCCGATCTGCAGGGCGTGCCCAAGGCGCTGCGCACGGCGCGGTACGCCGAGCTGTTGCACATGACCGGGCTCGGTCCCTTCACCTCCCGGATCGCAGGGCGATTGTCGGGCGGCATGAAACAGAAGCTCGGCCTGGCCTGCACCCTCCTGCAGCCGCCGGAGCTGTTGCTGCTCGACGAGCCGACCGTGGGCGTCGATCCGGTGTCGCGGCGCGAACTTTGGGCGATCATCGGCCATCTGACCCGCGACGCCGCCACGACGGTTCTGTTCAGCACGGCTTATCTCGACGAGGCTGAGCGTTGCGACGCCGTGCTGTTGATTCACGAAGGCCGGCTGCTCGGCGCCGGTCCGCCGGGCAGTTTCACGGCCGAGATGGCCGGGCGCAGCTACTTCGCGACCGCGGGGCTCGGCCGCCGGCGCCTGCAGCAGCGCCTGGCGCAGTTGCCCGGGGTCATCGACGCGGTGATCCAAGGCAACCGCGTGCGCGTGGTGACCGCATCCGGCGCGCCGCCCGACGTGGCGGCGCTCGCCGCCGATGCTCCGGATCTCGCGCTCGCGCCGACGCCGCCGCGCTTCGAGGATAGCTTCGTCGCGCGGCTGCGGCTGGTCAAGGAAGCCCGCCAACCGGCGCAGCCTGCCATGGCGGACGCGGCGCGCGCCGCAGCCGCGCGCGGTGACCACGGCCGCCGCCGCGCAGGCTGCCACCGAAGCGGTGATCATCGTGCGGAATCTGACGCGCCGCTTCGGCGCCTTCGTCGCCGTGAAGGACGTGACGTTCAGCGTCATGCGCGGCGAGATTTTCGGTCTACTCGGCGCCAACGGGGCGGGCAAATCGACGACTTTTCGGATGCTATGCGGCCTCTTGCCGCCGTCGGCGGGAACCTTGAGCGTCGCCGGATTCGACTTGCGCACCGCGGCCGCGCCGGCGCGCGGGCGAATCGGCTACATGGCGCAGAAGTTCTCCCTCTATGGCGAGCTGTCCGTGCGGCAGAATCTGCGGTTCTACAGCAGCGCGTACCGGCTCACGGGCGCGCACCAGCGAGCGCGCATCGACTGGGCGGTCGCTGAGTTCGAGCTCGATGCGTTGCTCGATGCCACGGCGCGCGATCTCGCGCTCGGCTTCAAACAGCGGCTCGCTCTCGCCTGCGCGCTGATGCACGAGCCCGAGATCCTGTTCCTCGACGAGCCGACTTCCGGGGTCGATCCGCTCGCGCGGCGCGAGTTCTGGCGGCGGATCAACGCGCTCGCGGAGGCGGGCGTCACCGTGCTCGTGACCACGCATTTCATGGAGGAGGCGGAGTATTGCGATCGGTTGCTGATCATGGCGCAGGGCCGGGTGCTGACCGCAGGCGTGCCGGATGCGATCAAGGCGGCCGCGCGCCGCGCCGATCGCCCGGACCCGACGATGGAAGATGCGTTCATCTCGATCGTGGAGGCGGCGGGCGCGCCGGCGGCCGCATGAAACCCGCCGCTCGTGCGGCTGCTCGCGCTCATGCGCAAGGAGTTCATCCAGATCGGCCGCGATCCTTCCGCGCTCGCGATCGCCTTCGTCCTGCCGGCGGTGCTGCTGTTCATCTTCGGCTACGGGGTATCGCTCGATGCCCGCAACGTCCCGATCGCGGTCGTCGTGGAGAGGCCCGATGCGCTCACGGCGGAATTCACGAGCCGATTCGACCAGTCGCCGTTCTTTCGTCCGCGCCGATACCTCACGATCCAGCAGGCCGAACAGGCGATGGCAGCGAACCGCATCGTCGGCATCGTCTGGCTGCGAAGCGATTTCACCCGCCGCGCGGATTCGCAGGGCGCCGCGCCCATCGGTGTCATCGTCAACGGCGTCGACGCGAACAACGCCCGCATCGTCGAGGGTTATGTGCAGCAGGTCTGGGCCACGTGGCTCGCGGCGCGCGCCCGCGCGGCCGGCCGCGCGTCGTCGCTGCCGCTCGCCGTCGAACCGCAAGTGCGCTTCAACCCGGCCGTGAGCAGCAGGGACTTCCTGGTGCCCGGCCTGATCGCGATGATCATGACGCTCACCGGCGCGCTGCTGACCGCGCTGGTGATCGCGCGCGAGTGGGAGCGGGGCACGATGGAGGCACTCATGGTGACCCGCGTGCGGATAGACGAGGTCCTTCTCGCAAAGCTCGTTCCCTATTTCATGCTGGGCATGGGCGGCATGGCCACGTCGGTGGCATTGGCGGTGTTCCTGTTCGAGGTGCCGCTGCGCGGCTCGGTCCTCGTCCTCGCGGGCGCGTCGGCCATTTTCATGCTCGCGGCGCTCGGGATGGGTCTGCTGATCTCCGGCGCGGCGCGCAACCAGTTCGTCGCCGGCCAGATCGCCATCGTCGTCGCGTTCCTGCCGGCGTTCATCCTCTCGGGCTTCGTGTTCGACATCGACAGCATGCCGCATGCCGTTCGCATCATCACGCACGTCGTGGCGGCGCGCTATTTCGTCGCGATCCTGCAATCGGTGTTCCTGGCCGGCGACATCTGGTCGGTGATCCTGCCGAACGCCGCGGCGCTCGCGGTCATGGCGGCGATCTTCCTCGGCCTCGCGCGGGCGACGGCGCGCAAGCGGCTGGACTGAACGGCATGGGGCGCCAGGTTCTCGCGTTGATCGTCAAGGAGTTGCTCGCGGTGCTGCGCGACGGCAGGAGCCGCATGATGTTGATCGGTCCGCCGCTGATCCAGCTCATGGTATTCGGCTACGCCGCCACGTTCGATCTGAATCACGTGCCGATCGCGATCTGCAACCAGGACCGCAGCCAGGCATCGCGCGATCTCGTCGCCCGGTTTGCCGGCTCCCCCACGTTACGATCTCAAGCCATGCTCGACAGCGCGCGCCGCGGCGACGCGCTCATCGACTCCCGGCGGGTGCAGATGGTTCTCGTGATCGACCGCCGGTTCACGCGCGATCTGTTCGCGCATCGGCCGGCGCCCGTGCAGATCATCGTCGACGGCCGCAACTCCAATTCCGCGCTGCTGATCGAGGGCTATGCGAACACCATCCTCAACGGCTTCGCGCTCGACTGGGCCGCCGACGCACGGCTATCCCAAGCCGCCGGCGATGCTGAATCTGCGCACGCGCTACAATCCGACGCTCGTCTCGCGCTGGTTCATCGTACCAGGCATCGTCGCGCTGCTGACCCAGGTCGTGACCTTGCTCGTCGTCGGCCTGTCGGTCGCGCGCGAGCGCGAGATGGGAACGTTCGACCAGTTGCTCGTGACGCCGCTGCGGCAGATCGACATATTGATCGGCAAGGGAATGCCCGGTTTGCTGATCGGCGTGTTCGAGGCGTCCGTGATCATCGCCGCCACGGTTTTCTGGTTTCACGTGCCGCTGCGCGGCGGACTGGCGCCGCTCTACGTCGGCCTCCTGCTGTTCGTCATCGCCGTCATCGGCATAGGACTCGCGATTTCGGCGCTGGCGGCGACGCAGCAGCAGGCGCTGCTCGGTGCGTTCCTGTTCATGGTGCCGTCCATCATCCTGTCCGGCTTCTCCACGCCGATCGCCAATATGCCCGCGTGGGTGCAGGTTCTGACCTTGATCAATCCCATGCGTTATTTCCTGGTGATCGTGCGCAGCGTATTCCTCGAAGGGGCGGGCTTCACTCAGCTTGCCGCGCAATTCTGGCCGATGGCCGCGATCGGCCTCGTCACTCTGTCCGCAGCCGGTTGGCTGTTCCGCAAACGGGTCGTTTGAATGGAGAAACAGCGGATGCGCGCGGCCTTGCGCGTTTGGACGCGCCTGAAGGAGCACCCGCTCGCGCGGAGTCGGGCCCGGACTCATCACCGGCGTCGCCGACGACGATCCGAGCGGCATCGCCACCTATTCCCAGGCGGGCGCGCAATTCGGCCTGCAACATGCTGTGGACGATGCCGCTCGCCTTTCCGCTGATGGCCGCGATCCAATCGATGTGCGCGCGCATCGGCCGGGTCACGGGCAAGGGACTCGCGGCCAACATCAAGGCCGCGTTTCCGCCCGTGAGTGCTGCAGGGCGTCGTGCTCCTGCTGCTGGTCGCCAACACCCTCAACATCGCCGCCGATGTCGCCGCCATGGGGGAGGTCGCGGAACTCGTCACCGGCTTCGATCGCCATCTGATGACGGCGGTCTTCGTGTTCGGCGACGCTGCTGCTGCAGGTGTTCGTCCCCTATCATCGCTACGTCTCTCTTCCTGAAGTGGCTGACGCTCTCGCTGCTCGCCTACGCCGCGGTGCTGTTCACGGTCCACGTTCCCTGGCGCGAGGTGGCGCTGCGCACGGTCTGGCCGCGAGTTCCCGCCGAATTCCGATGCCGCCGCCGTGATCGTCGGCGTCTTCGGCACGACCATCAGCCCCTACCTCTTCTTCTGGCAGGCCTCCGAGGAGGTCGAGGACATGCAGAGGGCAACCGGCGCCGCGCCGCTCGTGCGCGATGCGCGTGCGGCCGCCCCGCGAGCTGCGCCGCATCCGCTGGGATACCTGGAGCGGCATGTTCTATTCCGACGTCACCGCCTATTTCATCATCCTGGCGACCGCCGTCACGCTGCATGTCGGCGGCGTTACCGACATCAAGACGGCGGCGCAGGCTGCGAGCGCGCTGCGGCCGCTCGCCGGCGATTTCGCGTATCGTGCTGTTCGCCGCTCGGCATTCTCGGCGTCGGCTTGATCGGCGTGCCGGTGCTCGCGGGCTCGGCCGCCTACGCGCTGTGCGAAGCCATGGGCTGGAGTCTGGGGCCTCGAACGCAAGGCGACCGACGCGCGCGGATTCTACGGCGTCATCGCGGTCAGCGTGCTCGCCGGGCTCGTGCATCCAGTATTCGCCGATCAGTCCGATGAAGGCGTTGTTCTGGAGCGCGGTCATCAACGGCGTCGTCGCCGTGCCGCTGATGGTCGTCATCATCCTGCTGGTCTCGAAGAAGTCCGTGATGGGCGATTTCACCGCGAGCCGGCCGCTGATCGTCCTCGGCTGGGTCGCGACGCTCGTCATGGGCGCGGCGGCCGTGTGGCTGCTGGTCCAATGAATCTGGAGGCGAAGTGAAACGGCACATCATTCCCTTGGGCCGCATCGCGGGCATTCCGGTCGGCCTCGATTACTCCTGGTTCCTGATATTCGCGCTGCTGACGTGGATGCTCGCGATCAGGCACTTTCCGGCGGAATCCCCGCACTGGGCGCCGCCGCTCTATTGGCTCGCAAGCGCCGCGACATCCGTCTTGTTCTTCCTCAGCATATTGCTGCACGAGTTGGGGCACTCGGCGGTCGCGCTGAAATACAGGGTTCCGGTCCGCGGCATCACGCTGTTCGTCTTCGGCGGAGTCGCCGATATCGGCGCCGAGCCGCCGAGCGCGAAGGCTGAACTTCTGATCGCCGTCGCCGGACCCGCGGTGAGCGTCGCTCTCGCGGCGCTCTGCTACGCGCTGCAGTTGATGACGGCCGGAGTCGAGTTGGTGCACGGCATCGCGAAGTACCTGGCCCTCATCAACCTCGCACTCGCCGTGTTCAACATGGTGCCCGGCTATCCGCTCGACGGCGGCCGCGTCCTGCGTGCCGCGCTCTGGGCCGTCACCGGCAATCTGCGGCGCGCGACCATGATCGCCGCGGCGGTCGGCCGGGGAATCGGCTTTCTGTTGATCTTCTTCGGTGTCCTGCGGGTGTTCGCGGGCGACCTCATCGGCGGGCTTTGGACCGCCTTCATCGGCTGGTTTCTCGAGAGCGCCGCCGCGGGTCAGATGGTGCAGGTGGTCTACCGCGAGGCGCTCGCGGGCCATACGGTTGCGCAGGCCATGAGCGGCAAGTGCGGCGCCGTCGACGCGTCCCTGACCCTGCAGCAGTTGATCGATGAGCACATCCTCGCGACCGGCCAGCGCTGTTTCCTCGTCAATCGCGGCGACCGCACCATTGGGCTGATGACCTTGTCGAACGTCAAGGCGGTGCCGCGCCCGGCATGGGCGGCGACCACGGTGGAGCGCGCGATGCTGCCGATCGCCAAGACGGCGCGCGTCAATCCCGAAACCGCGCTGTCGGCGGCCATGCAGGCGATGGCGCGCGCCGGCGTGAATCAGTTGCTCGTCGTCAGCGGCGATGAAGTCGTCGGGATGCTGAGGCGTGAGGATGCGGTGAATTACCTGACGACGCTCTTGGAACTCGGCGCCGATGGTGCCGCGCGTACGTCGATGTCGCCGCGGGGGTAACCCCGAGCGTTCGCTTGAGGGTATCGCCCAAGCCGCGCGCGGCGCGGGCTTGAGGTCCGCGCCGCATCTGGTTCCGTCACTCTCAATATGATATTGACCTGCCCCATCGAATGCGGAACACTCCGAGCGGCGCGGCCGAGGGCTCGAGAGCCTGGCGCCGCCTCGAGCGCTTGCCCAACCCCCGCACGCGCGACGCAACAAAACTGCGGTATGGACTCGAGAAGTCATTATGCAAAATAGGGTCGGCGCGCCTTTGCGCCGTGCGAGTAGGGAATAAATGATCGCGGAACATGACACTGCGTCCGATCGATTGCTCCTCGTCGACGACGAGCCGATCATCGTCGCGACGATTGCGGACGGCCTGCGCCGCGCCGGATTCGATGTCACGACGGCCGCGGCGACCGCCAGTGCGATCGAGATCGCGCGCCAAGCGAAGTTCGCGCTGGCGATTCTCGACTACGCGATGCCCGGCGAGAACGGGCTGACGGCGGCCTCGCTGCTCGCGGGCTTGCGGCAGCCGTTCATGTTTCTGAGCGCCTACAGCGACGAGTCGCTGGTCTCGGCGGCTGTTGCCGCCGGCGCCCTGGCGTTCGTGGTCAAGCCGATCGACCCGCTACAGCTCGTTCCCACGGTCCGCGCGGCGACCCAACGCGCGCGCGAAATGTTCGCGCTCGTGAAACAGAACGAGCAACTAACGCGCGCGATCGATTCGAACCGGGACGTCAGCGTCGCCGTCGGACTCTTGATGGCGCAACGCGGACTGCCGCGCCAGGCAGCGTACGAGACGCTGCGTCAACATGCGCGGCGCACGCGCCGCAAGCTCGCGGACCTCGCGCTCGAGGTCACGGCCGGCGCCGAGGCGGTGCTCAGCATCCCGACGGCGGAAAACGTCGAGCGCGTCGGCGCGAAGAGCGGCGGTGAGGCTGAGGACAATGCGGGCTAGTGTGCGACGTCCGGCCAGGGAGCATCCGGAACCCATGACACTAGCGTCGATCCGCGCGCTCGCGCTGCAAATGCAAGTCATGGATCAGGTCCATGATTCCGTCGTCGCGACGGATCTCGCCGGGTTCATCGCGAGTTGGAATAGAGGCGCCGAGCGCCTGCACGGCTATACGGCGGCGGAGGCGATCGGGCGGCACGTTTCGCTGGTCTACCCGCCCGAGGAACAGGTACTGTTGGGTGCGAGGCGGCTCGGCCATCTTCTCGAGACGGGTTTTCACGAGTTCGACGCGGTCGCGCGAACCAAGTTGGGGCGCCTTCACCCGATTCACGCCCGCCTCTCGCTGATTCGCGACGCGAACGACGTGCCGGTCGGCATCCTGAGCTTCGCGATCGACACGACCGAGCTCGCAAAGGCGCGCGCCGAACTCATCGACCGCGAGCGCCAGCTGCACACGATCCTCGATGCGATTCCGCTCGCCGTCGGCCACGTCGACCGCGATTTGCGGTTCAAATACGCGAACAAGGCGTATGAGGAATGGACCGGTGTTTCCTCGGCCGACCTCGTCGGGCGCCCGATCGAGACCCTCGGGGTCGTGGACTTCGATCGGCTGCTGCCGGCCATTCAAACGGTCCTGGGCGGCACGCCGACCACCTCCGCGGTCGAGGTCACGCGTGCGGGCGGCGACGTCAGGTCGCTGATCGTTCAGCGCATACCCGACGTCGGCGACGACGGCGGCGTCGGCGGATATTTCGTCGTTTGGACGGATGTCACCGACATCAAGCGCGCGGAAGCCGCGCACGTCGAAGAAGAGCGCCGGCTGCGCGAGGCCTTGATCGCCGAAGTGCACCATCGTGTGAAGAACAGTCTGCAGGGCGTCATCGGCCTGCTGCGGGCGCAAGCCGGCAGGAACCCCGACCTCGCGACCGCGCTCGCTCCGGCGATCTCTCAGGTGCTGTCGATTTCCGTCGGATTCGGCCTCACGAGCACGCGCGGCGAGCGCGGCGTCGTGTTATGCGACATGGTGCGCGAGATCGGCCGCAACCTCGAGCAGATCACGGGGGCGAGCATCGCGACCGAGGTGGATCAAACCATCGTCGATGGCCCGATCGTCCTCGACCGGGCACACGCCGTGAACCTGGGTCTCGTCGTGAACGAGCTCATTTTCAACGCCGTGAAGCACGGCATGGCGCCGCCCGCCGGGCCGCGCGTCGTCGTCGCACTGACGCGCACCGCGGAGTCCGCGACGCTGTGCGTCTCCAATCGCATGGGGTCGACGCCGTTCAATCTGGATTTCCCCGCGGGCCGGGGCCTCGGCACCGGCTTGAGTCTCGTGCGGGCACTGTTGCCGCCGCGCGGATCGAGGCTTTCCTACGCGACCGACGCAGGCCAAGTGACCGCCGTACTCGATCTGCGTTTCGACGCCCTGGGTCCCACCGCCGCGTGAACCCCTGATCGGGCCGCCGGCGGACGCGGCCCGACTAAAGTTTCCCTTCCCTGGGCCGACACCATATGTCATGCGCAAATGCGCATCGGCGCCTCCCCGCCATTCGTGACCGCGAGGCCGCCGGCGAACCTTCCTAGAGGCCCACTCCTTGCCTCGTCACCGTTGACTTGCCGTTCATGCGGCGTACCGCGCCGTCCGGCAGGTCTCGACCCCGATCGAGGCTTGGAGACCATGGCTGATTCGACCGCAGACAACTTGATCGGCGCCACGCGATTCTCGCATCTGGCAGCCGCGGCGCGAAGCGCCGACGCCGTGTCCGCCGACGTCATCCGGCACGAGGCGCTGGCGACGCTCGCGGAGGGCCTCGACATGATTTCGAGGACGTTCGCCGCCTATCCGCTGCTGACCAAGCCGGACCCGGCGCGTCTGCGGCAGCTGAGCGAGCGCATGAGCCGCCTGATCCGCGCGGCCGAGCCGCATGTCTCCAAACCGAGCGACAGCGACGCGATGCCGGCGGCACGCGACGCGGTGCGCTGATCCACCAATCGACGAAGAGGAATACTCGATGCAGAAGAAACGCCCCAGCCGGATCACCGCGAAGACCGCCGTCGACCACACGGCGGCCGACAATGCCCGGCTCAAGGCCGCGCTCGACAACACGACCACGAACGTCATGGTCGCCGATCGCGACCTCAACATCGTCTACCTCAATCGCACCGTCATCGACATGATGCGCAATGCGCAGGCCGACATCCGCAAGGAGCTGCCGCAATTCGACATCGACGGCCTGTCGGCACGAACATCGACACATTCCACAAGAACCCTGCGCATCAGCGCGGCTTGCTCGCCGGCCTGGCGAAGACCTTCGAGTCGAAGCTCAAACTCGGCGGCCGCACGTTCCGCATCATCGCGAATCCGATCCTGGACGATGGCGGCGAGCGTCTCGGCACGGTCGTCGAATGGGCGGACCTGACGGATCAGCTGCGGCGCGAGGAGGAGGAGCGTCAGCGCGCCGAGGCGGAGCGCGCGGCCGCGGCCGCGAACCTGCGCGTCAAGGTCGCGCTCGACAACGTGTCCGGCAACGTCATGATGGCCGACGCCGACAACCGCATCATCTACATGAACAACGCCGTTCTGAAGCATGTTTCAGGCCGGCGCCGCGGACATCCGCCGCGATCTGCCGCACTTCGACCCGAGCCGCCTGATCGGCACCAACATCGACGATTTCCACAAGAACCCGGCGCACCAGCGCGGATGCTCGCGGATCTTCGCAGCACGTTCCAGTCGCAACTGAAGGTCGGCGGCCGCACCTACCGCATCATCGCGAATCCCGTCAATGGCGCGAACGGCGAGCGCCTCGGCGCGGTCGTCGAATGGGTCGACCGGACGCAGGAAGTCGCGGTCGAAGAGGAGATCGCCGCGATCGTCGCCGCCGCGCAGCGCGGCGACCTCTCGGCGCGCGTCCGCAAGGAGGGCAAGAGCGGATTCTTCGCGCACGCTCGCGGACGGACTCAACGGGATCCTCGAGAACATGGCCGGCGTCGTCAAGGACGTGAACGCGGTCGTCGCTGCGGGCAAGGACGGCGACCTGACCGGCCGATCGATCGTCGCGGCAAGGCGGGCGCGTTCGAGGAACTCTCGTCCGGCATCAATGCGTTGCTCGCCGACATGATGTCGATGGTCAAGGAGATCAAGACCGCCGCGGAATCCGTGCAGTCCGGCGCGGAGGAAATTTCCCACGGCAACATGAATCTCTCGCAGCGCACCGAGCAGCAGGCCTCGAGTCTCGAGGAAACCGCCGCGAGCATGGAGGAAATGACGAGCACGGTGAAGAACACGGCCGACAACGTCGCGCAGGCCAATCAGCTCGCGGCGGCGGCGCGCGAGCAGGCCGAAAAAGGCGGGCAGGTGGTGACAGGCGGCGGTCGCCGCGATGGCCGCGATCAACGTCTTCCAGCAAGAAGATCGCCGACATCATCGGCGTGATCGACGAGATCGCGTTCCAGACCAATCTGCTCGCGCTGAACGCGGCCGTCGAAGCGGCGCGGGCCGGGGAGCAGGGCCGCGGCTTCGCGGTCGTCGCCAGCGAAGTGCGCAACGCTCGCCGGACGCAGCGCGACCGCGGCCAAGGAGATCAAGTCGCTGATCAAGGACAGCGTCGTCAAGGTCGAGGAGGGCTCGAAGCTGGTCGACGATTCGGGCAAGGCGCTCGGCGACATCGACACGGCCGTCACGCGCGTCACGTCGGTGATCGCCGAGATCGCGGCCGCGAGCCAGGAGCAGTCGAGCGGCATCGACCAGGTCAACAAGGCCGTGATGAGCATGGACGAGGTGACGCAGCAGAACGCCGCCCTCGTCGAGGAGGCCGCGGCCGCGAGCCAGGCGATCGTCGAGCAGACCGGCAACTCACCGAGATGGTGTCGAAATACCGCGTCGGCGGCGATCCGTCCGCCTCGTCGCGGACGGCGAGGGCGGTGCCGCGTGCGGAACGCGCCGGCGCCGGCACGATCGTCGAACGGCGCGGCTCCGGCCGGCCGTGGACGAAGCCCGCAGCGCCGCGCGGCGCCGCGCCGGCGGCGCCGACGCGGCGCGCGGCCGCCGGGGCGGCCGAAGACTCGGAGTGGAAGGAGTTCTGATGCGAATGCCGCTGTCGGCGAGCGCGCCGCGGATCTTCGGGCGTCGGGCTGACCGAGCCAAGATCCTCGCGGCGGTCGGCAATCTGACCGAGGAGGAGCGCCAGCGGCTGATGCGTGAATTCTACGAGGAACTCGTCGGCAGCCATCCGCACATGGCGGCGTACTTTTCGCAATTGGATCTCGCGCGGCAGGTGCGCAAGCTGTCGGCGACGCTGCAGGTGCTCGTCGCATTCGCGGATGACCGGCGCGCGCTCGGCGCCGAGGTGATCCGCCTCGGCGTCGCGCACAGCCGTCGGGGCATCGGCGAGGCCGAATACGGATTGTTCGCGACGACGCTCGCGGACGTGCTCGCACGCCGCCAGACCGAGGTTCCGTTCGAGCGCGCTCGCCGCCTATGGCTGGTCGAGCTGAAGGCCATCATGGAGACCATGGCGCTGGTCGACAACGGCTGATCTACAGCGGCACTTCGACGAGCACTTCGGTACCGCCGGGGCTCGCATCGCGCACCGTCAGGGTGCCGCCGATGGCGAATGCGCGATCTCGCATCGTGCGACAGCCGATGCCGCGGCCGCCGCCGCAATCGAGGGAGCCGCACCCCTTGCCGTTGTCGCGAATCGACAGCGCCAGCGCGCGCGATTCCAGGATCAATCGAACGGCGATTCGCGATCCGCCGCTGTGACGGGTCGCATTGTGAAGGGCTTCCTGCGCGATTCGATACAGATGATGGCCGACGATGTCCGGGATCGACGACGTCGGCCCGACGGGCCCCTCGTAGTCGCAGATCACGCCGTTGAGCTCTCCCTGGCTCAGCGCCAACGCCTGCAGCGCAGGCCCGAGGGTGCAGCCGCAGTTTCGCGTCGGGTATTCACGGCGGGACAAGTCGCGGCAGTGCCGCTGCGCCTGTTCGAGCGTTTGGCGCAGCTGCGCGAATTCCTGATTCGCGGGGTGCGCGCCGCGTCGCGACTTGCTCTCGATCGCCGCCGCCATCAATGACGCTGCCGCGAGTTCCTGGCCGAGGCCGTCGTGGAGTTCCGACGCGAGACGCCGCCTTTCATGCTCGAGCGCGCGGCCGCGGCCGGCCGCTTGCGCGCAGGCGACCCGCAGCGCCGGTCCCAAGGCCGCGGCGTCGAACGGCTTGACGAGATACCCAAGCGCGCCGAGTTCCGCCGCCTCGGCGACGGTCGCGTCGTCGGACCGGGCCGTGAGGAACAAGAATGGAAGATGCCGGGTCCGCCGCAAGGAGCGCGCGAGCGCGGTTCCGGAGCAATCGGGAAGCCCATGGTCGAGCACGGCGAGGTCGAACGACTCCGCGCCCGCGCGCTCGAGCGCTTCGCGCCCGGTTCCTGCGGTCGCGGTCTCGAATCCGGCCCGCTCGGCGGCATCGGCGAGCGTGACGCAGATCAGGGGATCGTCGTCGACGAGAAGGATGCGCAGATGCCGCTCCGCGGCCGCGGGGTCCCCGCCGACAAAGTATGACTGCCGATCTTCGCGCATATCGAGGTACTCGCACGTAGACTGAGGGTCGTCGGAGCGGCGGAAGCGGCCGCGCGATGATTTTGCCGGGCTGCGAGGCAGCGTTCGTGCGTCAAGAGTCGCGCAAATGGCGGCGCGCTTCAAGCGCTATTTGAGTTCGAGATCCTCCAGTTCCCGCGCCTGCGCTCCGACCCATTTGTCCAGGGCGGCGCGCAATTCCTCGAGACGCACGGGCTTCGCGAGATAGGCATCCATGCCGGCATCGAGGCAGCGCTGCTCATTCTCGGCGAGGGCGTTCGCCGTCAGTGCGACGATCGGGGTCCCGCGGCACGGTCCGGAGGGAGCGGCAGCCTTCAAGCGGCGGCTCGTCTCGTAGCCGTCGATGCCGGGCATCTGACAATCCATGAAAATGATGTCGAACCGCTCGACCGCGCAGCGCGCGATGGCTTCGGCGCCCCCGCCGACCGCGATGGCCTCGCCACCGAGTCGGCCGAGCATCTTCACCGCGACCAGGCGGTTCACCGGATTGTCCTCGACGACGAGGGCACGCCACGCGGCCGCGCGCCCGCGCGACGCGGGTTGCCGGTGCCGCGTGCCCGGTGCGACGCTCGCCCTGGCCACCGCATCCATCGCAGCGGTCAAGTCCGCGAGCTTGACCGGCTTGCGGATCTGCGCGGCCGGAGTGAAGCCGAGCCGCGTATCGGTCCGCCATCCGAACGGGCACATCAGGATGATCGGGATGCCGCGGGTTCCCCTCTCGGCGACGAGCATCGCGAACAATCGCGACCCGGGAGCCGTCAACATCTGCGCGTCGATCAACGCCGCATCGATCGGAACGCGGCTCGTCGTCGAGGCGGCCCAGCGGGAAGCCGCGGTCAGATCGCTGTCGGCCTCCTCGACACCGTGGCCGGCGTGCAGCAGCAGGCGCCCGACGGCGGTACGGGCCGCGGGGCAATCGTCGACGACGAGCAGATGACGCCGCGGCGAGCGCGCCGGGGCGGCGTCGCCGGCATCGGCGGCGAAAACCAGGGGAACGCGAATCGTGAATATCGAGCCGCGGCTCAATTCGCTTTCGACCGCGATGGAGCCGCCCATCAATTCGACGAGCCGCTTCGAGATGGATAGTCCGAGCCCGGTGCCGCCGTAGCGGCGCGACATGGATGCGTCGGCCTGGGAGAAAGGGTCGAAGATGCGCGTCAGCGCGTCCGCCGCGATGCCGATCCCGGTATCCTCGACCGAGATCGCGAGATCCTGCCGCCCGTCGGCCGCCGGTTTTGGCGCCGCCGATACGAGGACACGGCCGCGCTCGGTGAACTTGACCGCGTTGCCGATCAGGTTGATCAGTATCTGACGCAGCCGCGCACTGTCGCCGACCAGCCGGGTCGGAATTCGCGGATCTATGTCGCTGATCAACTCGAGCGTGCGGCCATGGGTCGCGGGCAGGGACAGATCGAGCGCGGCCTCGATGAGCGAGCGCAAGTCGAACGAGTGGCGGTCGAGTTCGATGCGCCCGGCCTCGATCTTGGAGAGGTCGAGCACGTCGTTGATCAACAGCAACAGTGTTTCGCCGCCGCCGCGGATCAGGTCCACGTACTCGCGCTGCTCGTCGCTCAATTCCGTTTCTTGCAGGAGCTGGCTCGTGCCGATGACGGCATTCATCGGCGTGCGCAATTCGTGGCTCATGTTCGCGAGGAAAGCGCTTTTCGCACGGTTCGCGCCATTGGCGCGGTCGACCGCGAGCTCGAGTTCCTGCTCCGCCTGCACGCGCGAGGTGATGTCGGCGTCGATCGCCATCAGCCGCACCACCGTCCCCGAGGCATCCCTCAACGGCACGATCGTCGTCTGCACCCAATACAGATTCCCCGATTTCGCGCGGTTGCAGATCTCGCCGCGCCAGACCTGCCCGTCGGCGAGCGCCCGCCACATCGATTGGTACGTCTCCGGCGGCGTCAGTCCCGAGGATACGACCCGGTGGGTGCGGCCGATGAGCTCGTCGGCCCGATAGCCGCTGATCAGGCTGAACCGTTCGTTCGTCGATAGGATCCGGCCGTCCGGCGCGGTGACCGCGACGATTGCGTGCTCGTTGAGTGCGTAGCGGTAGCTGTCGAGTTCGGCCTGGGTGAGCTGCAGCGCTTCGCGCAGGCGGTTGACCCGTTGGCAGTTGCGCAGCGGCCCGCGCCACAGCCACGAGCACAGAAGGCCGAGCGCCAAGCCCGCGCCGCCTGCGAGCAGATCCGGCGACCAGGTCATGAGCATTGCGGGTATGCGCTCCCGCGCACGGAAAATTCAAACATCGAGCAGCTCCGATGGTTTCGGGACGACGCTTTGCGTCGGTCCCGGGCATGGTGTCGGCGATGGGGCGGGGCAGGCCCGGGGTAGGCGGTACCGCGAAGGGGCGGCGCCTGATCGAGCCGAAAATCGGCTTGCCACGCGCGACGAACGGGTCGCCGGGGCACGATCTCCACCGGCGTAGCGGCGGCAATGCGCCGATCTTTACAGGGTTGCACCGCGGATCATCGCGGGCGTGACGCCGATCTCAGGCCGCGGCGAATCGTTCCGATATCGTCCGCGCGGGAATCCATGATAGGGTCGGCGCATGGACGCGATTCGACGCGATGCGGGCTTGGTGCGCGCGATCGGAACCTGGGGCCTGGCGGCCAACGTCGTCAGCATGGTCGTGGGTGCCGGCATATTCGTCGTTCCCGCGGCGCTCGCGGCGCAAGTCGGGCCGTACGCGCCGCTCGTGCTGGTCGCATGTGCGATAGCGATCGGCTCCGTCGCGATCTGCTTCGCCGAAGGCTGCAGCCGGATCCCCAGCAGCGGCGGAGCGTTCGCCTATCGTCGAATTCGCCAGCGGGCGGCTGACCGGACAGATCATCGGCACGCTGCTGTGGCTCAGCAACATCCTCGCCTGCGGCGGCATTTCCGTGGCGCTCGCGGAGACGGTGACCAGCGCCGTGCCGCCGCCGTTCAAGGCGCCCGTGCGCGTCGCGGTGATCGTCGGCGTGATCGGCGGCATCGCCGCCGTCAATATGATGAGCGCGACGCGAGGCTTGCGTCTGCTCGGCGGCGCGATCGCACTGAAGCTCCTGCCGCTCGCGGTGCTCGTCACCGTCGGTTGGAGCGCCGTCCACATCGGCAATTTCTCGGCAGCCGCGGCGCCCGGCGTATCCGGCCTCGGCCGCGCGTCGATCCTCGCTCTGTTCGCGTTCATCGGCATGGAAGGCGGGCTTTGCGCGAGCGGCGAGGTGAAAGATCCTTCGCGCACCATTCCGCGCGCGCTCGCGATCGCCCTTTGTTTCGTGACGGTCTTGTACCTCGCGATCCAGGTCATCACGCAGGGAATATTGGGGGACGCGCTCGCGCATTCCCATGTGCCGCTCGCGGATGCGATGGCGCGGGTCAGCCCCTACTTGCGCGCCTTGATGCTGGCCGGTGCCGCGATGTCGATGTTCGGCTGGCTGTGCAGCTCCATATTCAGCGTGCCGCGGCTGTGGCTCGCGTGTGCGCGCGAAGGCCTGATGCCGCGCGCGCTCGGGTTCGTGCATCCGCGCCGGCATACGCCGCAGGTGGCGATCCTCTGCTACGCGATCGTCGGGATCACGCTCGCGTTGACCGGCACTTTCGCGGAACTCGCCGTACTGACGACGCTCGCCTGCGCGCCGGTGTTCATCGCGGCCTGCGCGGCGGCCTGGCGGCTCGAGCGGCTCGGCGTCGCCGAAGCCGGGGAGCCGCTCAATTTCCGCGGCCTGAAGGTTGCGGCGACGGTGGGCATTGCGAGCATGCTCGTGCTGATCGCGCTGGCCTCGCGCGCGGAAGTCGTCGGTCTCTCGGTGGTGATCGGCGTCAGCGCCGCGGTCTACGGGACGATCAACCGCGTGCGCCATGGAAGCTTCGGCTTCGCGCTGTCGCCGGGCGGCGGACGTATCAAGCTTCGATCACCCCGTGGCGAATCGCGATCAGCGTGAGGTCCGACTGCGTCACGGCTCCGAGCTTCTGCTTGATGTTGTAGAGATGCGTGCCGACGGTCGATGCCGACAAGTTCAGGTCCTGCGCGATGCGCTGCACGGTCGCGCCGCGCGCGAGCCGCACGAACACCTCGAATTCGCGCTCCGAGAGGCGGTCCACGGGCGTCTTCGGCGACGCCGTCAAATTCGGATAGCGCGAGCTTCTGCGCGATGGCCGCGTCGAGATAGCGGCGGCCCGCGGCGACCGTCGCGACCGCGTCGAGCAGTGTTTCCGGAGCGCTGCGCTTCGACAGAAAGCCGAGCGCGCCTTCGCGCAGCGCGTGGCGCACGTGCGCCGCGTCGTCGTGCGCCGACAGGGTCAGCACCTTCGCTTGCGGGTCGCGCGCGCGAATGCGGCGCAGGGCCTCGAGGCCGCCCATGCCCGGCATCGCCAGGTCCATGACGACGACGTCGGGCTTCGATTCCACGTAGCGCTGATACGCGGCTTCGCCGGATTCGGCCTCGCCGATCACCGACATCTCCGCGCGCGATTGCAGCAGGAGCCGGAATCCCGTGCGCACGACGGCATGATCGTCCACCAACATGATGCGGATCATGCGCGCGCGGCCAACGGGATATCGGCGTAGAGCCGCACGCCCTTGCGTCGCGGCCGCCGACCTGGAATACGCCGCCCAAGGCGGCGACGCGCTCGGCGAGCCCGCGCAAGCCGAAATGGCCCGGCCGCGACCATTCGGCCGGCAGGCCGACCCCGTCGTCGACGACCTGCACGACGATGCCGCTCGGTCGTCCGACGTCACCTCGATGTCCACGCGCGACGGATTCGCGTGTCGGAGCGCGTTGATCAGGCCCTCTTGCGCGACCCGGTAAACCGCCAGCGTGACGCTCGGCCCGAGATCGGCGGTGTGCGATTGGCGCAACGAGAGCGCGATCGCCGGATGCCGGCGCTGCCAGTCGCGCACGAGGCTCTCGAGCGTGGCCGACAGCCCCAGCGTGTCGAGCGACAGCGGCGTGAGCCGCGGGATCAGGCCGTGCATCGCGTCGTACAGCCGCGCCGCTTCGTCCGAGATCAGCCGGGCGACTTCGCCCGTCGCCGGGTCGCGGGCGCCGCCCTGCGTCGCGATCGCGAGCGCGAGGCTGCGGATCGCGGTCACCGACTGCCCGAACTCGTCGTGCAGTTCGTGGGCGATCAGGCGCCGCTCTTCCTCGACGCGCTGCTCCGCCAAGCGGCGCCATCTCGCGCCGCTCCTCGAGGCGTGTCTCGGCATCGCGCGCCTTGCGCTCGACGCGCACCTTGTCCTCCACGGCCTGCGCCATGCGGTTGAACGCCGCGTCGATCGCGTGCGCTTCGTAGCCCGCGAGTCGCGGCAGCCGAAAGCCGAGGTCGCCGCGCTCGATGCGATCGAGGCCGGCGGCGATCACGGGAAACGGCGCCAGCGTCCTCGCGACGACCAGAACGCCAGGCCGTTGACGATGATCAACATGGCGGCCGCGATCGCGAGCAGGCTCGTGATGTCGTCCCACGCATCGAGCACCGCGCGCGAAGGTTCCGGCCTGCACGACCAACTGCGAGCCGCCGGGCAGGCCATACGTGATTGTGGGCGCCTCGGGCGCCAGCAAGTGCGCGAACCAAGCCGGCGCCGTGCGGCCGGCCTTGTAGGTGGCCGGCGGGGAGCGGTAGAGCACGGCGCCCGACGGCGCCTGAGGTGATGTCGTTCGCGCGCACGCGCCCGAGCTGCTGCAGGAACTGCAGCACCAGTTCGGGTCCGCCGCCCGCGCGAATAGATCTCGGCGAGCCGGCCCAGGAACGAGGCGGCCACGCGATTGGCCGCGGCGATCTCCTCGCGCACGGAATCGCGCGAGCCGTTGATCTCGGCGGCGATCAGCACGATCACGAACGTGGCGCGTCAGGCCGGCGACGCACGAGGTTCAGGCGGGTCGCGCAGCTTCATGTCGCCAGGGATGGTTACCAGGCGCGCCACGGGCGCGGACTCATGAAAATCATGAGGCGTCTTTCATGACGATCCCGTTCCGCCGGCGGCGCGTCTGCGCGGAGCATCGGGGTTGGCGGCGCAATCCGGCCGCTCATCGACGAGGATCTGACCATGAAATGGGAAACCCCGCACGCGGTGGATTTGCGGTTCGGCATGGAAATCACGATGTACGTGTCCGAATCGCTGAGCCAGCGACAGGGCGCCGGGCCCGCGCAAGCGGGCCCGGTCCGCCCTTGACCGCTCCCGACCGTGAAGATCCGAGTTCTGGGGTCCGCCGCCGGCGGCGGCTTCCCGCAATGGAACTGCAACTGCCGTAACTGCGCGGGCTCTGCGCCAGGGCACAATTCGCGCGCGACGGCCGCGCACGCAGTCGTCGATCGCCGTGGCGGCACCGACGGACACGGCGTGGGCGCTCGTCAATGCCTCGCCGGATATCCTGGCGCAGCTCAAGGCGCATCCGCGATTCTGCAGCCGGGCGCGGGCGCTGCGCGACAGCGCGATCGCCGGCATCGTGCTCGTCGACGGCCAGATCGATCACACCACCGGCCTCTTCATGCTGCGCGAATCCGTCGCGTCCGTGGCCGCATCTGGTGCACCGACACGCGCGTACGCCGATCTCACGCGCGGCAACCCGATGCTGCAGCGTGCTCGGGCACTACTGCGGCGTCGACCGGCGCCGCATCGATCTCGACGGCAGCAGGCTTCGCGGTCGAGGCGTTGCGGGCGTGCGCTGGCGCGCGCTGCCGGTCGCGAGCAAGCCCGCGCCGTATTCGCCGAACCGCGAGCCGCCGCGCCCGGCGACAACGTCGCGCTCGTGATCACGGACGAACTGTCACGGCCGCTCGCTGCTCTATGCGCCGGGCCTTGGGCGCGATCGACGACGCGTGTGGGCGGCGATGCAGGCCGGCGAGCTGCGTGCTCGTCGACGGCACGTGCTGGACGCGACGACGAGATGATCGCGCTCGGCACTGTCGCGCAAGCGCGCGCGCGACATGGGCCATCTGCCGCAGAGCGGCGCCGGGCGGAATGCTCGAGTGGCTCGACCGGCTGCCGCCGGCGCACGCGCAAGGTGCTGATCCACGTGAACAACACGAATCCGATTCTCGACGAGGATTCGCCGAGCGCGCCGAGCTCGCGCGCCGCGGCATCGAAGTCGCGTGCGACGGCATGGAGATCGAGCTGTGAGCGGCGCGCCTGGACCCGCGCAGGAGTTCGAGGCGCGAGCTGCGCGAGCGCGGGCCGCGCGTACCACATCCATCATCCGTTCAACGTGATGCTGAACACCGGCCGCGCCAGTCCGGCGCAGATCCGCGGCTGGGTCGCGAACCGCTTCTACTACCAGATCAGCATCCCGATCAAGGATGCCGCGATCCTCGCGCAACTGCCCGGATCGCGCGCGTGCGCCGCAGCTGGGTGCAGCGCATCCTCGATCACGACGGCTACGGCGACGACGCCGGCGGCATCGACTCCTGGCTGCGCCTGGCCGAGGCGGTGGGCCTGACGCGCGCGCTACGTCGAGAGCCTGGCCGACGTGCTGCCCGGCGTGCGCTTCGCCGTCGATGCGTACGTGAACTTCGCGCGCCGCGCGCCGTGGCAGGAGGCCGTCTGTTCGTCGCTGACCGAGCTGTTCGCGCCCGAGATCCACAAGCAGCGCCTGGCCAACTGGCCGGAGCATTACCCGTGGATCGACCGGCCGGGCTCGAAGTACTTCCAGAGCCGCGTGAGCCTCGCGCGCCGCGACGTCGAGTTCGGGCTCGCGTTCACGCTCGATCGCTTTCGACACGCGCGCACAGCAGGAGCGCGCGCTCGAGATCCTGCAGTTCAAGCTCGACGTGCTGTGGCAGATGAACGATGCGCTGGCGCAGCGCTACGGGTGCCTGCATGAGCGCGGTGCCGATCAACGCGGACGACCGCCCGCGATCGGCCGCGGCTTCCGCCTGCAGTGGGAGCCGGCGCAGAAGGCGCACGTGCTGCTGTACCCCGAAGGCATGGTCAAGCTCAACGGCAGCGCCGGCGAGATCATGAAGCGCTGCGACGGCGAGCGCACGATCGCCGAGATCATCGTCGCGGACCTCGAAGCCGGCGTTCGGCGACGACCGGCCTCGTGCCGCCGACGTGATGCCGATTCGTCGCGACTGGCGCGTGGCAGAAGCGCTGGCTGGAGATTCGTCGAGTGACCGCGCGCAGCCGCGACCGCGTCGAGCCGCAGGCCCGGGCCGCCGCTGTGGCTGCTGCTGGAGCTCACCTACCGGTGTCCGTTGCATTGCGTGTTCTGCTACAACCCGACGAACTTCGCCACCATCGGCCCGGAACTCGACACCGACGACTGGCTGCGCGTGCTGCGCGAGGCGCGCGCGCTCGGCGCCGTGCAGCTCGGCCTCTCGGGCGGCGAGCCGCTGCTGCGCGATGATCTCGAGGTCATCGTCGCCGAGGCGCACGCGCTCGGCTTCTACACGAATCTCGATCACCTCCGGCGTCGGCCTCAACGAGACGCGCATCGCCGCACTGAAGAGCCGCGGGCCTCGATCACATCCAGCTGTCGTTCCAGGACAGCACGCGGGAGATGAACGACTTCCTCAGCAGCACGCGCACCTTCGAGCTCAAGTCGAAAGTCGCGGCGCTGATCAAGCAGTACGACTATCCGATGGTGCTCAACGTCGTGCTGCACCGCCTCAACATCGATCACGTCGGCGAGATCCTCGCGATGGCCGAGCGCATGCGGCGCCGAGTACGTGGAGCTCGCGAACACGCAGTACTACGGCTGGGCGTGGCACAACCGCGACGCAGCTGCTGCCGAGCCGCGCGCAGGTCGAGCGCGCGGAGGAGACGACGCGGCGCTTTCCGCGACGCGCGTCGGCAGCAGGATGCAAGTGTACTTCGTCGTCCCGGACTATTTCGAGGATCGGCCGAAGGCCTGCATGAACGGCTTGGGCTCGATCTTTCTGACCATCACGCCGGACGGCACGGCGCTTGCCGTGCCACGCGGCGCGCATGCTGCCGGGACTCGAGTTCCCGAACGTCCGCGACAGCGGACGTCGAGCGGATCTGGTGCGACTCGCCCGGCGTTCAACCGCTATCGCGGCGACGCGTGGATGAAGGAGCCGTGCCGCAGCTGCCCGGAGAAGGGCCGCGACTTCGGCGGCTGCCGCTGCCAGGCGTACCTGCTGACCGGCGACGCCGCGAACGCCGATCCCGTCTGCGACCGATCCCCGCATCACGGGCTCGTCACGGCCGCGGTCGCGGCCGCGGGCGCGGCGGCGGCGCAGAGCCCCTTGGTATTCCGCACGCCGCGCAATTCATCCACAATGCCACGATGAGCGAGCAATTCCCGATCCATTCGCGATGAATGCACTGACGGCCGGCTTCGTCGCGGCGGTCGCGCTGCAAGCGGCGGTGCGCCTGTGGCTCGCGACGCGCCAGATCCACGCGGTGACGATGCATCGGGATCGTGTTCCGCCGCCGTTCGCGGGCCGGATCGCGCTCGCGGACCAGCAGCGCGCGGCCGATTACACGGTCGCGCGCACGCGTATCGGGCGCTGGTCGGCGCTATTCGACGCCGCTCTCGTCCTTCTGCTGACTGTCGGCGGCGGCTTGGGCCTTGCGGGAGCCGCCTTTCAGCGGCTCGACTGGCCGGAGCCTTGGCGCGGGGCCGCGGTCGTGCTCGCCGTGTTGCTCGTCGTGGAAATGGCCGGTTTGCCGTTCGCCCTGTGGCGCACCTTCGGCGTCGAGGCGCGCTTCGGCTTCAATCGCGTGACGCCGGGCCTGTTCGCGGTGGATCTCGTGAAACGGTCGCTGCTCGCGCTGTTGCTCGGCGCGCCGCTCGTGCTCGCGACGCTCGCGCTCATGCAGCACGCGGGACGCTGGTGGTGGCTATGGGTGTGGATCGTGTTGGCGGGCGCGATGTTCGCGCTCACGTGGGCCGGGCCGCGCTTCATCGCGCCATGGTTCAACCGCTTCTACCCGCTCGACGACGGGGCGCTCAAAGAGCGCGTGACGGCGCTTGCGCAGCGCTGCGGATTCGCCGCGGGCGGCGGCGTGTTCGTCATGGACGGATCGCGCCGCAGCGCCCATGGCAACGCGTATTTCACCGGCATCGGGCGCAACAAGCGCATCGTGTTCTTCGATACCTTGCTCGCACGCCTGGACGCTGCGCAGATCGAAGGCGTTCTCGCGCATGAATTGGGCCACTTCAAGCTGCACCACGTGCGCCAGCGTCTGCTCGTTTCGGCGGCATTCACGCTCGGCGGCTTGGCGCTGCTCGCGTGGCTCGCGCGCCTGCCGGCGTTCTATGCGGCGCTCGGCGTGCCGCTGCCGTCGCCGGAGATGGCCATCTTGTTGTTCATCGTCGTGGTGCCGGTATTCACCTATTTCACGACGCCGTTGCTCACCGCGTGGTCGCGGCGCCACGAGAGGGAAGCGGACGTTTTTGCGGCCGACCACGCCGATGCGCACGCGCTCGCCGACGCGCTCGTGAAACTCTATCGCGACAATGCATCGACACTGACGCCGGACCGCCTGCACTCGGCGTTCTACGACTCCCATCCGCCGGCGCTCGAGCGCATCGCGCGGCTGAACGCGCTCGCGGCCGCCGCGTGAGCGCGCCGGATCCGTCCGTCCTCGACTTGTTCGTCGTCGGCGGCGGCATCAACGGCGTCGGCATCGCGCGCGACGCGGCCGGGCGCGGCTTGTCCGTGATGCTCGCCGAGCGCGGCGACCTCGCCTGCGCGACCTCGTCGGCGTCTTCCAAACTGATCCACGGCGGCCTGCGCTATCTCGAGCAATACCAATTCCGGCTGGTGCGCGAGAGCCTGACCGAACGCGAGGTCCTGCTCGGCGCGGCGCCGCACCTGATCTGGCCGCTGCGATTCGTGCTGCCGCTGCATGCGGGCCTGCGGCCCGCGTGGCTGCTGCGCCTGGGGTTGCTGCTCTACGACCACATCGGCGGACGCAAGCGGCTGCCGGCGACGCGCTCGCTGCGCCGCGCGCGCGATCCGGAGCTCGCTCCGCTGCGGGACACGCTGCGGCGGGGCTTCGAGTACTCGGATTGCTGGGCGGACGATGCCCGGCTCGTCGTCGTCAATGCGATGGACGCGCGGTCCCGCGGTGCGCGCATCGAGGTGGGAACCGCAGTGACCGCCGCGACGCGCGATGAGGATTGGTGGCGCATCGAGTTATCGGCGCAATCGGGAGCGCGGACCACGGTGCGCGCGCGGGCGCTCGTCAACGCCGCGGGTCCTTGGGTCGAGGACGTGCTGCGCGCGAGCGGCGCGCAGCGCCGGCGATCGCTGCGCCTGGTGAAAGGAAGCCACATCGTCGTGCGGCGCCTCTACGACGGTCCGCAAGCCTACACTCTGCAGCACGCCGATGGCCGCGTGGTCTTCGTCATTCCCTATGACGGGGACTTCTCGTTGATCGGCACGACCGATGTTCCGTTCGAGGGCGACCCGGGCGCTCTGCGTGCGAGCCCGGCGGAAGTCGGCTATCTGTGCGCGACCGTGTCGGAATATCTGCGCGCGCCGGTCGAGCCCGCGGACGTGCGCTGGACTTATTCGGGCGTGCGCCCGCTGTACGACGACGGCCGGCAAAGCGCCTCGACGGTGACCCGCGACTACGCCTTCGATTTGGACGCCCCCGACGCAAGGGCGCCGATGTTGTCGGTCTTCGGCGGCAAACTCACGACCTACCGCAAGCTCGCCGAACACGCATTGTCGGAGCTGTTGCCGGCGCTCGGCGTGCAAACCACGCCGTGGACGCGCACCGCGACGCTGCCCGGCGGCGACATCCCGCACGCCGATTACGAGCGCTTCAGCCGCGAGCAAACGGCGCGCTACGCCGGTGCGCCGCCGGCGCTGATCCAGCGGCTTTGCCGCGCGTACGGCACGGAAATCGAGCGAATCATGGGCGCCGCGGCCGGCGCGGGCGCGCTCGGCGAGGAAATCGCGCCGCTGCTGCACGAGGCGGAACTTCACTACCTCAAGGACCGCGAGTGGGCGCGTTCGAGCGAAGACGTCCTGTGGCGCCGGACGAAGCTTGGGCTCAGGCTCGACGCGGCGCAGACGGCGCGCGTCGCGGCGTGGTTCGGGGAATGAGCGACCCGCTCGACGGCACCGGCCTGTCCGCCGCCGCCGCGATCGAGCGCCTGCGTGTCGACGGCTACAACGAATTGCCTTCGGGGGACGGGCGCAACTTCCTTCGCATCCTGATCGAGGTCATGCGCCAGCCGATGTTCGCGCTGTTGATCGCCGGCGGCATCGTGTATCTGCTTCTCGGCAGCCGCGTCGAAGCGATTTTGTTGCTGGCCTTCGCGTCGCTGTCGGTTTCGATCACGATCGTGCAGGAGTCACGCAGCGAGCGGGTGCTGGAGACGCTGCGCAATCTCGCGAGCCCGCGCGCTCTGGTGATCCGCGACGGCAAGCGTCTGCAAATCGCCGGCCGCGAAGTCGTGGTCGGCGACCTCGTCGTCATGTCCGAGGGCGACCGGGTCGCGGCGGATGCGACGTTGCTGTCCGCCGAGGATCTGCTGGTCGACGAGTCCCTCCTGACGGGCGAGTCGGTTCCCGTGCGCAAGTCGGCCGCGGCGCCGGCGCCCGATCGCGGCGGCGACGAATCGCCGCAGCTGTTCGCCGGCACGCTCGTGGTCCGCGGCACCGGCAAGGCTCGTGTGAGCGCGACCGGCGCGCGCAGCGAAATGGGCAAGATCGGCCGCGCGCTGCACTCGATCGAGACGGAGCAGGCGCACCTGCAGCGACAGATGCGCTGGCTGGTCCGCGATTTCGCGATCGTCGCCGCAGCGGCCGGCGGCCTCGCGGTCGTGCTGTACGGCTTGCTGCGCGGTTCCTGGCTGAACGCGCTGCTCGCGGGAATCGCGCTCGGCATGTCCTTGATGCCGGAAGAGTTCCCGCTGGTCGTCGCCGTATTCATGGCGATGGGCGCATGGCGAATCTCGCGCGCGCGCGTGCTGACGCGCCGCGCCTCGGCGATCGAGACGCTCGGCTCGACGACCGTGCTGTGCACCGACAAGACGGGCACCCTGACCGAGAACCGCATGACCGTCGTATCGCTCGCCGCCGCGGACGCAAGCTGGAATCAGCCGGACGGCGTGCCGCTCCCGGATCGGCTGCTGCCCCTGTTGCGCACGGCGTTCCACGCGTGTCCGCACGAGCCGATCGATCCCATGGACATCGCCGTCCATGATCTCGCGCACCGGACCCGGGCCGGCCGCGAGCCGCCGCGGGACCTGGAGTTCGTCCGCCAATATGGGCTGCGGGCGGACTTGTTCGCGGTCGTCAATGTCCTGCGCACCGGTCCCGGCGGCGCCGTCGCCGCCTATGCGAAGGGGGCGCTGGAGGCGATTTCGGAACTATGCCGCCTGCCCGACGAGAGCGCGCGCGCGATGCGCGAACGCGCGGACGAACTCGGACGGCGGGGTATTCGCGTGCTCGCGCTCGCCGAAACCGGAACACTCGGGAGCGCGCAGGCCGAGCGGTTGCCCGAGACGCCGCGCGGGCTGCCGTTCGACTACGTGGGCCTGATCGGATTCGCCGACCCGCTGCGCGCGAATGTGCCGGCCGCGGTGGCGGAATGCCGGTCGGCCGGCATACGGGTGCTGATGATCACCGGCGATTATCCGGCGACCGCGCTCGCGATCGGCCATGAGGCGGGGCTCGATTCGGCGCACGTGCTCACGGGAGCGGAAATCGACGCGGCCACCGACGAGCAGCTGAAGTCGCTGGTCGAGCAATCGTCGATATTCGCGCGCATCCGGCCGACGCAGAAGCTGCGCATCGTGCAGAGCCTGAAGGCGAACGGCGAGGTGGTCGCGATGACCGGAGACGGCGTGAACGACGCGCCGGCGATCAAGGCGGCGCACATCGGCATCGCGATGGGCGGGCGCGGCACGGATGTCGCGCGCGAAGCCTCCTCGATCGTGCTGCTGGACGACGATTTCGGCTCGATCGTCACGACGATCCGGCTCGGCCGCCGCATCTACGACAACCTGCGCAAGGCGATCGAATACATCGTCGCGGTCCACATCCCGATCGCCGGACTCGCGCTATTGCCCCTGGTGTTGGGCTTGCCGCTGATGCTCGCGCCGATTCACATCGCGTTCATCGAGATGATCATCGATCCGGCCTGCTCGATGGTGTTCGAGGCCGAAGGCGAGGAGGACGATGTGATGGCGCGGCCGCCGCGGGATCCGAAGACGCCCTTGCTCCTGCCGCGGCGCATTCTGTGGGCCATCACGCAGGGACTGATCGTGCTCGCGATATTGGCGAGCATCCTGGTCACGGCCGCGCATCTCGGCATGCCGGCGGGCGCCCTGCGCGCGATGGTGTTCATCTCGCTCGTGCTGACGAACATGGGCCTGATCTTGATCAACCGTACCTACGATTCGTCGCTCGCGCACGCGCTGCTGCATCGGAATCGATCGCTGTGGGTGTTGACCGGCGGCGTTTCGGCGTTGCTCGCATTGGCCGCGTTCTGGCATCCGGCGACCGCCTTGTTTCAGTTCGATCGCTTGCCGTGGACGAGCCTCGGCATCTGCGTGGCGGCCGGCGTCCTCAGTCTCGTCATGCTGGAAGGTCTCAAGGCGGTCTGGTTTCGTGCGCGGCCGGCAGGCGGAACGTGAAACAGCCGGAGTTCGCGTCGGGCCGGTCGGTTTCGAACTGACCGCCATGGGCGCCGATGATCGAGCCGGCAAGTCCGCAGGCCGAACCCCGTGACGCCGGCGTCGATCGCGAAGGCGGGTGGAAGGTCGGCGTCGCGACCGGTGGGCGGCGCGACGGGGGCGAAGGCGATGCGCGTCACCACGCCGCCGGCATCGCCGCGCATGACGATCGAAACGGTCGCCCCGTCGCCCGCGGCTGCGGTCGCATCGAGCGCATGCCGTACGAGGCACAGAAGGACATATTGAATCTGCAGCCGGTCGACCCGGACATCGGGCAGCGCGTCCGCGAATTCGAATTCAAGGCAGAGCCTCGCCTCTCGAGCGCATGCGCGAGCAGCAATCCGCGCATTTCGGCGACGAGTTCCGGCATCTGCGATCGGCCGGTCCGCGGACGGCGCAAGTGTGTACAACGCGCGGATGCGCCGCATGTCGGCGCCGGCGTCGAGCGCGATGCGGCCGATCTCGTTGAATATCTCCGGCGGCCCGATCGGTCGACGCCTGAGACGATCGGTCCAGCATGCGGCTCCCGGCCTGCGCGAAGGCGGCGATCGCGCCGAGCGGTTGATTCATCGAATGCGCGATCGCGCTCGCGAGTTCCTCCAGTTCGGCCGAACGCACCATCGCCGCGACGCGTTCGACGATATTTCCCGGGTCAAGTGCGAGGCCTCGCGACGGTTCCATGATGGTCACATGACATGCGCGCTCCGCCGCGCATGGCGCGCCGCGAGACAGGGGATGCCCGTCGCGGCCTCCAGGAACTCCGCGCCACGCTGCTCGAACCCGGGCAAACGTCGCAATGTCGCCGCGACGCGCCGCGGCGTCCCGAGGTCGCTCCAGCCGCACGCGGGGACCGTGACCACGCGCAGCAGCGCTTCGGCGTCGCTGATGATCTGGCGGGAGAAATCCGTGTCGCGCATGCCGTCGTATTCCGAGGCGATCGCCCGCGCGCCGTTCGAGATATAGCCGTCGCGCCGCAGCGCGCGGCGCATGCCGGCGACGATGTCGGGAATTTTGCGCTCGAACAAGTCAAGCAAGGTGCGGGCGGCCGCGGTCAGGATGAAGGAATTCCATAGCGCGCCGCGTCGAATCAATTCTTGCGCGACCGGCGCGCTCGGCTTCTCGACGAAGCGCGCGACCGTCCGCATGCCGCGATCGACATCGGCTCCGGGTACGATGTAGCCGAGTTCCGGGTCCGCTTCATCGGGAGAAATGCCCAGGAGGACGATCCGGTCGTGGCGGGCGTCGATCTGGTGCGCCGCGGCTTGCAGCGCCGACGCGAGCGTGCATTCGTCCTGCACGTGGTGGTCGGAGGGCAACAGGACGATCGTCGCATCCGGGTCACGTTTGGCGATGTGCAACAAGGGCAGCAAAATGCCGTTCGCGGTTCCGCGATTCGCGGGCTGCACGATGATATTCGCATCCGGCAGGTCGGAGAGATCCCGACTCCACCAGCAGCCATGCTGTTCGGCGACCACCGCGCAGACATGCCCGCGTGGCGTCACCGCCTCGGCGCGTCGCAGCGCTTCGCGCAACAAGGAGGACCCGCCGCAAAGCGAGCAGAATTGCTTTGGAACCGAAACCCCGCGATCGTCCGCGGTCAAGCTGCGCAAGCGGCTGCCTTGACCGGCAGCCAGGACGATCGACCAAATGTTCGCCGAGACCGTCATGAATCTTCCTCCGGATCCGAATCCTGACGCGCGCCGAGCGATTCCGCAGCAGGGGATTCTACTTACGGCGAGGCGGTTGTGGACGGTCCCTGTGCGTTTCGATAACCGCGTATTGCCCGGAGTTCCAAATATTTCGAGAATGATTCATGAGCGTCGATACCGCGTATCCGCCGCCACCATGTCGCGCCGCGCGGATATCGCGGCTTGTGCGAGCGCCGCCGCGCGCGGGTCGGACGTCGAGACCGCGACGATGAACGGCCGTTCGTCGGCGCCGAACGGCTCGAGCGTGCGCAGTTGGCCGTCGAGCACCGCGCGCGTCCGCATCGGACGGATCCAACCCGGCCCGTGCGCGCGCGGCGATGCGCTCTGCGAGGAGGGTTCGCCCCGCCTCGCAGGACACGATCACGCAGGGAACAGCGAGCCGCGCCGCCAGCGCCATGAACGAGTCCCGGTCGGCGCGGCGCAGGAATGCCGCATCGACGATCGTCGGCATGCCGGCGCGCAGGCAGTTGTCCGCGCATTCGCGCAGATGCGCGTAGGTGCGCTCGTTGAATCGCGGTTCATACAGGTCGTCCCCGGCGGCGGCGCCCGCGAGGCGCTTGCGTTCGACATCGGAGCGGATGCGCACGGCGCCGACCAGCGGCGACCAGGCGTTCGCTGAGCCAGGACTTGCCGGAGCCGGACGGTCCGTGCATGAGGATCAGGATCGGCGGCCGCGGGCGCACGAAATCCACCGCGACGTCGATCCGCGCCTGGAAGCGGCGCGCGAAGTCGCGGCGTTTGCGCGGATCCTGTTCGGCCGCGAGTGCATCGACCATCGCCCGGACGAGCGCGCGATGGACGGCGTAGAAAGGCAGCAGACGGATGCCGTCGTAGTCGCCGGTGTGCCCGACGTACTCGTTCAGGAAGACGAACGCCAGATCGCTGCGGCCGCGCGCGGCCAGGTCCATGAACAGGAACGCGACGTCGCTCATGACGTCGATCCAGCGCAGCTTCGGGTCGAACTCCAGGCAATCGAAGGCGACCAGTTCGCCGCCCCAGCGCACGATGTTGCGCGCGTGCAGGTCGCCGTGGCATTCGCGAATGCAGCCGATTTCCTCGCGCCGCCGAAAGCACGGCATCGACCGGTCGAGGTTGTCGTGCGTCCAGTCGGCCAAGGATCCCAAAGCGGGCATTTCGAACTCGCCGTCGACGTGCGACAGGAGGATCGCGAGGTTGCCGAGAACCGCGCCGCGCAGGTGTTCGGTGTGAACGAAGTCGACCGTGTCGCCGGTTCGGGCCGCGGCCGCGTGAAAGCGCGCGAGCCGCGCGGCGAACGCGGTGATTTCCGCGGCCGAGACCTCGCCGCGGTCGAGGAGCGCCGACAGTTCCTGCGACCGGTCGAACTGGAGCATGCGCACCGCGTATTCGACCGCTTCGCCGGATCCGCCGACGCGCAGGCCCTCCGGGCCGCGCGTGACCGCCACGACGGCGAGGTAGAGATCCGGCGCAAGCCGGCGGTTCAAGCGCAATTCCTCCTCGCATAGGAACCGCCGCTGCGCGAGCGTCCGCATGTCGAGAAAATCGAATGCGACGGCCCTTTTGATCTTGTACGCGTACCGGCCGGTCAGCACGATCCACGAGGTGTTCGTCTCCAGGACATCGAGGTCCGTGACGGGGTGATCGAACGCCTCGGCGCGCAGCAGTTCTTCGGGCCGGAAAGGCCCCGTGGCACCGCCGGCGAGCGGATTCGATGCGCGCCATGTCAATCCTGCGCGACACCTCGGAATTCCTCGATAATTTGCGCACACCGTAGCCCACGGCGCGGCCCGCGCCTATGCGTGAAGGTCGCCGCTCGGTACGGGGTATCCCGCTTTGCGCGGCCGTTATGCGATCATCCGCCGAACGGTCGCGAGGATGACCGGCGGAGAATCCAGATTGAGCCAATACGTCGGCGCGATCGATCAGGGAACGACGAGCACGCGATTCATGATCTTCGACCGCGGCGGCGGGATCCAGGCGGCCGCGCAACGGGAGCACCGGCAGATCTATCCGCAGCCGGGCTGGGTCGAGCACGACGCGCTCGAAATTCTCGGCAATACGCGCGCCGTCATCCGCGAGGCGATCGCGCGCGCCGGCATCGGCGCGGCCGATCTCGCCGCCGTCGGCATCACGAACCAACGTGAAACGACGGTCCTGTGGGATCGGCGCAGCGGCAAGCCGCTGTACAACGCGCTCGTCTGGCAGGACACCCGGGTCGATACGGCGGTCGCCGCGTATGCGAAGGAGGGCGGTCCGGACCGGTTCCGCGCGCGCACCGGCCTGCCGCTCGCGAGCTACTTCAGCGCGCTGAAATTGCAGTGGCTGTTGAACCAGGTGCCCGGCGCACGTGCGCTCGCCGAAGCCGGCGACGCGCTGTTCGGGACCATCGATGCCTGGCTCGCGTGGAATCTCACCGGCGGCGCGCGCGGCGGCCTGCACCTGACCGACGTGACGAACGCGAGCCGCACGCAGCTTCTGAACCTCGCGACGCTCGATTGGGAGCGCGGATTTGCTGCGCGCATTCGACATACCGCGCGCGGTATTGCCGCGCGTCGCCTCGTCGAGCGATGTCTACGGCGCGATCATCGGACGATGCGCTCGGCGGCGTGCCGCTCGCCGGCATGCTCGGGGACCAACAAGCGGCGCTCGTGGGTCAGGCTTGCTTCGACGCGGGCGAGGCGAAGAACACCTACGGGACCGGCTGTTTCCTGTTGATGAATACCGGGCTCGCGCCGGTCGCGTCCGAAGCGGGCCTCATCACCACCGTGGCCTACCGCTTCGGCCGCGAGCCCGCCCGCTATGCGCTCGAAGGTTCCGTCGCGATCGCCGGCGCGCTCGTGCAGTGGCTGCGCGACAATCTGCGGTTGATCGAGCACAGTGCGGACGTCGAACGGCTCGCCGCCGAGGTCGAGGACAACGGCGACGTGTATTTCGTTCCGGCGTTCTCCGGCTTGTATGCGCCGTATTGGCGGCCGGACGCGCGCGGCGTGATCGCGGGCCTGACGCGTTTCGCGAACCGCGGGCACCTGGCGCGCGCGGCGCTCGAATCGACCGCCTATCAGACCGGCGACGTCCTCGAGGCGATGTCGCGAGACTCGGGCGTGACGATCGCGGAATTGCGCGTCGACGGCGGCATGGTCGTGAACGAGCTGTTGATGCAGTTCCAGGCCGACATTCTCGGGATCGACGTGGTGCGGCCGCGCATCATCGAGACGACCGCGCTCGGCGCGGCGTATGCCGCCGGCCTCGCGGTGGGGTATTGGCGCGGCGTGCAGGACTTGAAGGCGAATTGGGGCATCGACAAGCGCTGGAGGCCCGGCATGACCCGGGAGCGGCGCGCGCGGCTGTGCGGCGCGTGGCGGAAGGCGATCGGCAAATCGCTCGAGTGGACGGACGAGAGGCCGGGCGGCTTCGCCGTCAGATGACGCGCGATAGCCGGGGGGCGCCGGCGCCGGCATTCCGGTAGGCGTCGAACACCATCGCGACGTTGCGCATCAACAGACGTCCGCGCGGCGTCAACTCGATGCGCCGATCGCCGCACGCGACGAGCCCGTCGTCTTGCAGCGCGACGAGGCGCGGCAATTCGGCGGCGAAATAGTCGTCGAAGTCGATGTTGAACCTGCGTTCCGTCGATGCGCGAGTCGATCGCTCCGTGGCACATGATCTGTTGAATGACGTCGCGGCGCAGGATGTCGTCGTCGCTCATGAGCACGCCGCGATGCAGCGGCAAGCGACCCTGATCGAGCCGATCGGCATATTGCGGCATCGTCTTGTGATTCTGAATGTACAAGGACCCGACCTGGCCGATCGCGCTCACGCCGAGGCTCACGAGGTCGCGGCTCGCATGGGTCGTGTAGCCCTGGAAACTGCGGTGCATCGTGCCGTTTTCGCGCGCGCGCGCGAGCGGATCGGACGGCAATGCGAAATGGTCCATGCCGATGTAGACATAGCCCGCCGCGGTGAGATCCTGCACGGCCATCTGCAGCAAGGCGAGCCGCGTGGACGCGTCCGGCAGGTCGGCCGACGCGATCTGCCCCTGGGCCTTGAACATCTGCGGCATGTGCGCGTAGCCGTAGACGGCGAGCCGATCCGGCCGCTGCGCGATCACGGTCGCGAGCGTCGCGCGGAACGTCGACGGCGTCTGGCGCGGCAGTCCGTAAATCAGGTCGAAATTGATCGAGCCGAAGCCCAAGGCGCGCGCGGCGTCCAGTACGCCGCTGACCATGTCGACGGGCTGCCAGCGGTTGATCGCCCGCTGAACGCCGGGATCGTAGTCCTGCACGCCGAGGCTCAAGCGATTGAAGCCTAGGTCCCAGAGCGTGCGCAAGGTCTCGGGGCCGACGGTGCGCGGATCGATTTCGATCGAATAGTCGCGCTGATCCGTGCGCAGCAGGCGGAAGGTCCGGCCGAGCGCCGCCATCAGCGCGACGAGCCGGTCGTCGGGCAGGAACGTCGGCGTACCGCCGCCGAAATGCAATTGTTCGACCTCGCGACCGCGGTCGAAATATCGGCCGCGGAGCTCGATTTCGGTGTAAAGGCGGTTCAAATAGGCGTCGGCCCGATCGACTTTGCGCGAGATGATTTTGTTGCAGCCGCAATAGAAGCACGGGCTATGGCAGAACGGCACGTGCACGTACAGGGACAACGGCGCCCGTTCGAGCGCCCCGGAACTCGTCGCCGCAGCGGCTGCGTACGCATCCAGGCCGACTGCCTCGTGAAACTGCACCGCCGTCGGATACGACGTGTACCGCGGGCCCTCGCGATCGTAGCGGCGCATGAGCTGCGGATCGAAATGAATCTCATTCGTCATCGATGGCGTCCCCATTGCCCCCCATGGAGCTTGGATGGCCCGCGGGCGGCGTGGCTATCGGGAAAGTTACCTATGGACACTCGCCCCCTCCCGTATAGCCGCTGATTCCGTGGGTTCATAGCATGCAATTGGGAGCCATAACAGATAATTAGAGGTTCGTCACATGCAGAAAGTGCCAGATTCAGCGCCGCAGACGCGCGCGGCCTACAACGACATCGTTGTCCGCCGCTTCGCGATCATGACGATCGTCTGGGGCATCGTCGGCATGAGCGTCGGCGCGTTGATCGCCGCCCAGCTGATCTGGCCGGACCTGAACTTCGGCCAGCCCTGGCTCAGCTACGGCAGGCTGCGGCCGCTGCATACGAACGCCGTGATCTTCGCATTCGGCGGCTGCGCGCTGTTCGCGAGTTCCTATTATGTCGTGCAGCGCACGAGTCACGTGCGCTTGTACTCCGACAAGCTCGCGAACTTCACGTTCTGGGGCTGGCAGCTCGTGATCGTGCTCGCGGCGATCAGCCTGCCGCTCGGCATCACGCAGAGCAAGGAATACGCCGAGCTCGAATGGCCGATCGACCTTTTGATCCTCGTCGTCTGGATCGCCTACGCGATCGTCTTCTTCGGCACGCTCGCGGTGCGCAGAGTCAAGCACATCTATGTCGCGAATTGGTTTTTCGCCGCCTACATCATCACGATCGGCGTCCTGCACATCTTCAACAATCTCGCGATTCCGGTGTCGCTGACGAAGTCGTACGACATCTATTCCGGCGTCGTCGACGCGATGGTCGAATGGTGGTACGGGCACAACGCGGTCGGATTCTTCCTGACGGCGGCGTTCCTCGGCATGATGTACTACTTCGTGCCGAAACAGGCCGGCCGCCCGATCTACTCCTACCGCCTGTCGATCGTCCACTTCTGGGCGCTGATCTCGATCTACATGTGGGCGGGGCCGCATCATCTCGAATACACGACGCTGCCCGACTGGGCGCAATCCCTCGGCATGGTGTTCTCCGTGATTCTCCTCGCGCCCTCCTGGGGCGGCATGATCAACGGCATCATGACGCTCTCGGGGGCGTGGCATAAGCTGCGCACCGACCCGATCCTCAAGTTCATGATCGTCTCGCTGTCCTTCTACGGCATGTCGACGTTCGAAGGGCCGATGATGGCGATCAAGACGGTCAATGCGTTGTCGCACGACACCGATTGGGTCATCGGCCACGTCCACTCCGGCGCGCTCGGCTGGGTGGCGTTCATCACGATCGGCTCGATGTACGCGCTGATTCCGAAGCTCTTCGGACGCAAGGAAATGTGGAGCATCCGGCTCATCGACATCCATTTCTGGATCGCGACGATCGGCGTCGTGCTGTACGTGACCGCGATGTGGATCGCGGGCGTCATGCAGGGCCTGATGTGGCGCGCGAAGAACCCGGACGGCACCTTGACGTACACGTTCGTCGAGGCGCTGAAGGCGACCTATCCGTTCTATGAAGTCAGGCTCGTCGGCGGGCTCCTGTTCCTCGCCGGCATGTTCATCATGGCCTACAACGTGACCAAAACCGTGCGATCGCCGGACGCGAGCACCGCAGCCGTCGCCGTTCCGGCCGTTTGAAGTCACGGGAGGGGATCGATGAAGCACGAAATCGTAGAAAAGAACGTTTGGCTCCTCGGCACGCTGATCGCGATCGTGATCAGCGTCGGCGGCTTGGTCGAAATAGTGCCGCTGTACTTCGAAAACTCGGTGATCGCGCCGGCGCCGGGCATCAAGCCCTATTCGCCGCTGCGCCTCGAAGGCCGCGACATCTACGTGCGCGAGGGATGCTATTTGTGCCACACGCAGATGGTGAGGCCGCTGCAGGCCGAAACCGAACGCTACGGGCATTATTCGATCGCCGGCGAGACGGTCTACGACCATCCGTTCCTGTTCGGCTCCAAGCGCACGGGACCGGACCTCGCGCGCGTCGGCGGCAAGTATTCCGATCAATGGCATCGGATCCATTTGAACAATCCGCGCGACGTCGTGCCGGAATCGAACATGCCGGCGTTCACCTGGCTGGACAAGACCAAGCTCGACGGCAGGGACATCAAGGCCAAGATGCGCGTCCTCAGGGAGCTCGGCGCGCCGTACACGGACGCCGAGATCGCGGCGGCGCCGGCAGCGGTCGCCGGTCATACGGAATTGGATGCGTTGATCGCCTACCTGCAGGGTTTGAAATTTCACGGAGACGGGACGCCATGATGGGAATAGTGCGCGGAGTGATCACTTTGGTCTTGATGGTCCTGTTCCTGATCTACGCGATCTGGGCGTGGAGCAACGGACCCAAGAAGACGTTCGACGCGATGTCGCGCCTGCCGTTGGAAGACGACGACGCGCCCGAAGACAGGAGCCGCGGATCATGAGCACCGGCGTCAGCTTGTTCATCACGATCACGGTGCTTGCGAACATCGCCGCGGCGCTCTGGCTCATCTGGTACACGACGCGCGGCACGACGAAGCAGGCGGCGCAGGAAACGACCCACGTCTGGGACGGCGACCTCACGGAATACAACAATCCTCTGCCGCGCTGGTGGCTCTGGCTGTTCGTCCTGACGATCGTCTTCGCGCTCGGCTACCTCGTGATTTACCCGGGTTTCGGCGCGTTTCGCGGCGTCGCGCACTGGAGCTCGGTGTCGCAATACCAGACCGAGGAGCAGGCCGCGAGGGCCGCGCTCGAGAAGCGCTTCGCGCCGTACAAGGGCATGAGCATGGCGGCGTTGGCACAGGATCCGACGGCGATGTCGACGGCGCGCAATCTGTTCGCGCTGAATTGTTCCTCGTGTCACGGCTCCGATGCGCGCGGCGCAAAGGGATTCCCGAATCTCACCGACGACGACTGGCTGCACGGCGGCACCGAGCAGGCGGTCTATCAGTCGATCGCGATGGGGCGGGAGGCGGCGATGCCCGCCTGGGGGACGATACTCGGGCCCCAGGGCGTCGACGAGGTCCTCGCCTACGTCATGACCTTGAGCGGCCGGGCGGCGCCCTCGGCGGCGTCGAACGCCGGCAAGCAGCGATTCATGACGTTCTGCGCGGCCTGCCACGGGCCCGAAGGCAAGGGCAATCAGATCATCGGCGCGCCGAATCTGACGGACAAGATCTGGCTCTGGGGCGGATCGCCGCGCGACCTTCGCGAGACGATCACGAACGGCCGCACGAACCACATGCCGGCGCACCTCGAGCGCCTCGGCGCGGACGAAGTGCGCCTGTTGACCGCCTATATTCTCAGCTTGTCGCATCCTGGCGGCGCGGGTGGCGGCCAGGCGGCGCAATGACGAGACCGGCGGAGGATGTCGAACAGGGCTTGTTCGCCGCGCATCAGAAGGTCTATCCGCGCGAAGTCTCGGGGCGGTTCGCGCGGCTGCGGATACTGTCGGTGGTCGCGCTATTGGGGTTTTATTATGCAATGCCGTGGGTGACCTGGGCCGGCCGCCAGGCCGTGCTGTTCGACCTGCCGGGCCGCAAATTCTACATTTTCGGCATCACGTTCTTCCCGCAGGACTTCATTCTCCTCACCTGGCTCCTGATCATCGCCGCGCTGTCGCTGTTCTTCTTCACCGCGCTCGCGGGACGGCTCTGGTGCGGGTATGCGTGTCCGCAAACCGTGTGGACCGAGGCGTTCATCTGGATGGAGCGCCTCGCGGAGGGAAAGCGCCAGCGCCGGATCAAGCTCGACAAGGGTCCGTGGACCGCCGAGAAAATCGCGCGTAAGAGCTTCAAACAGTTGCTGTGGCTGTCGTTCGCCGCGTACACCGGGTTCACGTTCGTCGGCTTCTTCGTGCCGATTCGCGAACTGGCCGCCGGAGTATTCACGGGGGATTTGAGCGGCTGGGAGTACTTCTGGATCGCCTTCTACGGATTCGCGACCTACGGCAACGCGGGCTTCATGCGCGAACAGGTCTGCATGTACATGTGCCCTTACGCGCGATTCCAGAGCGCGATGTTCGACCGCAATACGCTGATCATTTCCTACGATGCGACGCGCGGCGAGCCGCGCGGCCGCGGCACCACGTACCGGGGCCCCGGAAAAGGCGATTGCATCGACTGCACGTTGTGCGTCCAGGCGTGTCCGACAGGCATCGACATACGCAAGGGGCTGCAATACGAATGCATCGCCTGCGCCGCGTGCATCGACGCCTGCGACGCCGTCATGGACAAGATCGGAGCGCCGCGCGGCCTGGTGCGCTATTCGACGCAGGCGGAGATCGAAGGCGCGCCGACGCGCATCTTCCGGCCCCGCATCCTCGCGTACGGCGCCGGCCTCGCAATCCTGGTCGGCGGGTTCGCGTGGACGGTCGCGCATCGCGCGCCGGTGAACATCGACGTACTGCGCGACCGCAATACGCTGTACCGCGAGCTCGACGACGGCCGCGTCGAGAACGTGTTCACCATTCGAATCATCAACAAGGACCAGCGGGCGCACACGTTCCGCGTGGCCGCGCTGGATTTGCCCGGCGCGACCGTGGACAGCGATTCACCGATCCATTTCGTGAGGGCCGAGGAAGTGAAGACCGTCGTCGTGCGCGTGCGCGTGCCCGAGGACTCCGAGCACGGCGGCCACGGGTTCGTGATCGAGGTGCGGGCGGTCGATGATCCCGCGATCAAGGCCACGAGCCGCGCGCGATTCTTCGCGGAGCCGTGACGCGTCGCCGGTATCCGAACCGCCAGGAGGAAATATGACGACCAACCCGCAAGCGACCGATCAACCATGGTACCGCTACCCGATCATGTGGCTGGTCATCGCGCCGCCGATCGGCGCGGTCATCGCCGGCATCATCACGTTCGTGCTGATTCTCAAGCATCCGGATCCGGAGGTCGCGCGCTCGGGCGCGCCGGTCGCGGCGATCCGCGGCCACGGCGTGAATTCGGTCGTTCCGCCGGCGGACTGAGCGACGTGGCCGATGCGCCCGCGGATTGCTTTCATTGCGGCGAACCGCTCGGTCGCCGCGCGCCCCTGTGGACGACGGTCCGCGGCGCCGCCGTCGCCGTCTGCTGCGCCGGATGCCGCGCGGCCGCCGAAACGATCGCGCAGCTGGGGCTCGAGGATTTCTACCGGTTCCGCACGGCGCCCGCGTCGAAGCCGACGGACGCCGCGGGCGAGTGGCGCGCGTACGACGATCCGGCGCTGCGGGACTCGCTCACGCGCCGCGAGGCCGACGGCCGCTCGGCGATACTCTGGATCGACGGCCTGACCTGCGCCGCCTGCGGCTGGTTGATCACGCGCGCCGTCACGCAAATGGAGGGCGTCGTCAGAGCCGACTTGAACATGGCGACGGGCCGCGCGCAGATCGTGTGGGACGACGGCAAGGCGTCGCTCGGCAAATTGCTCGGCGGCATCGCGGCCTTGGGGTACCGGCCGCGCGTCGTCACGGGCGGCAACGTGGATTCGCTCGCGAAACTGGAGCGGCGCGCGAATTTGAAGCGTCTCGCGGTGGCCGGCCTCGGCATGATGCAGGTGATGATGTTCGCGATCGCGATGTACACGGGGGACGCGGACGGCATGGACCCGTCGATCCGCGCGTACCTGCGCATCGTCAGCCTCCTGGTCGCGACGCCCGTGATGCTCTACGGCGGCTGGCCGTTCCTTCGCGGCGCCGTGAACTCGTTGCGCATGCGCAGCGTGACGATGGACGTTCCGGTGAGCGTCGGTCTGATCCTCGCGTACGCCGCGAGCGTGTTCAACACCTGGCGGCAGCAGGGCGAGGTCTATTTCGACTCGGTGACGATGTTCATCTTCTTTCTCACGGTCGCGCGCTACGTCGAGATGGTCGCGCGCCATCACAGCACGGGCGTCACCGATGCGCTCTCCCGCCTGATCCCGGCGACCGCCCATCGCCTGACGGGCGGTCCCGGCGCCGAGATCATCCAAGACGTCGATGTGCGGCAGTTGCGCGCCGGCGACCGCGTGCTCGTGCGCGCCGGCGAGGTCATTCCCGCCGACGGCGAGATTCTCGGGGGCGGCGCGCGCATCGACGAATCGATGTTGACCGGCGAATCCGTCGCCGTCGCGCGCATCGCAGGCGACCGGGTCGCCGCGGGCACGCTCAACGCGGATACGCCGTTCACGCTCGGCGTGACGGCGGCCGGATCGTCGACCGTGCTCGCCGGCATCGTCGCGCTGCTCGCGCGCGCGCAGGCGGAGCGGCCGCGCATCACGCGCGCGGCGGACCGCATCGCGGGCTGGTTTCTGAGTCTCGTCCTCGCCGCCGCCGCCGCGGTTTGCGGGATTTGGCTCGTTCTCGATCCGTCGAAGGCGTTTCCGGCGACGCTCGCCGTGCTGGTCGCGGCCTGCCCGTGCGCGCTGTCGCTGGCGACGCTCGTCGCGGTCGCGAACGCGAGTACGGCACTCGCGCGCCGCGGCGTACTCGTCGCGCATGCCGATGCGATCGAGAGCCTGGCGAAGGTCACCCGTGTGGTCTTCGACAAGACCGGAACGCTGACCGACGGCCGCGTGCAGATCGGCGAGTTCTCGCCGAGCCGCGGCGCCTCGGAGCGCGATGCCGTCGAAATCGCCGCGACGCTCGAGGCGGCGTCCGAACATCCGATCGCGCGGGCTTTCGCTTCGGCCGCGGGCGCGGGCGGCGTCGCCGCGGATGCGCGAATCGTCGCCGGATCCGGCGTCGAAGGCAGCGTCGGCGGCCGCCGGTACCGGATCGGCACGAACGCGTTCGTGCGGGCCGGGTTCGGCGGCGATTTCGGACGCGCGGCGCCGGGCGCGACGGGCGCACGCGACGACGTGATTTTTCTCGGCGACACGGCGGGGTTCCTCGGCGGGTTCACGCTCGAGGACTCGCCGCGGCCGGAGAGCGCCGGCGTCGTGCGGCGGCTCATGGAGGACGGACTCGGCGTCGAAATCTCGAGCGGCGATTCGAAGGCGGCGGTTCGGCGCGTCGCGCGGCATTGCTCCATAGAGCGCTACGCCGGCCGGCAAACACCGATGCAGAAGCTCGAGCGCATTCGGTCGCTCGCCGCGGACGGCGAGTTCGTCGCGATGGTCGGCGACGGCATCAACGATGCGCCGGTGCTCGGCGGCGCCGGGGTTTCGGTCGCCATGGGCCGGGGCTCGGCGCTCGCGCATGCGAGCGCCGACTTGATCCTCGTCGGCGACTCGCTGCAAGCGCTCCCGGATGCGTTCCGGCTCGCGCGGCGCACGATGAGGATCATCCGGCAAAATCTGGCTTGGGCGGTCGCGTACAACGCCACCGTGATGCCGCTCGCCGCGGTCGGCTGGCTGCCGCCGTGGATGGCGGCGATCGGCATGTCGGCGAGTTCGATCGTCGTCGTCCTGAATTCGACGCGTGCGCGTCCGGCACCGGAGTGACTCGCCAATGGCCATCGTCTTCGTGTTGATTCCCATCAGCCTCGTACTCGTAGGTCTCGCGTGCTGGGCGTTCTTCTGGGCCGTCGGTTCCGGGCAATTCGACGAGCTCGAGGCGCCGGCATGGGAGATTCTCACCGACGACGACGGCCTGCCGCCGGCGCCGCGGACGTCCGCCGAAACGCGGACGCACTCGGAATGATCGAGCGCATTTGCGGCGCCGTGCCGACTTCGCTCGCGGCGGCGTTCGTCGCCGGCGTCGCCGGCAGCCTGCACTGCGTCGCGATGTGCGGCGGGATATCCGGTGCGCTCGCGATGCGCGCGCGCGCGCTAAAGTCCGGGCCCGCGCGCGCCGTTGCGCATACGGCCGCGCAGCAAATCGGTCGCATCGCGAGCTACGCGTCGGTCGGCGCGGTGTGCGGGGCGTTCGGCGGCGCGATCCAGTCCGCGTTCGATCTCGGCGGCGCCGCGCGCGTCATGCGGGTCGCTACCGGCGTATTCCTGATCGCGATCGCCGCGCGCGTCGCATTCGGCTGGCGCGGATTCGATCCGGTGGAGCGGCTCGGCGCGAAGCTCTGGCGCCGGTTGACGCCGCTCGTGCGGTCGTCGCCGGCGCGGGGCTTCGGCGGCTCATTGCTGCTCGGGGCGATCTGGGGCTTCATGCCCTGCGGGATGATCTATTCGATGTTGATATTCGCGGCCTTGAGCGGCGAGGCGAGCCGCGGGGCGGCGACGATGCTGGCGTTCGGCCTGGGGACGTGGCCCGCGATGTTGGGCGGCGGTCTGATCTCGGCGCAGCTCTGGCGCGTCACGGCGGCGCGCGGCCTGCGCGCGGCGGCCGGAGCGGTGCTTTTCCTGTTCGGCCTCGCGACCGCGCTGGGGTCCCTGGCGCCGTGGTATCACTGACGCAGGTCGCGCCTCATTCGTTGAGCGTCAGATGCAGCTTGACGAGGTGCGCAACCGAGCGCGCGCCCCATTTTTTCCATGACTTTCGCCCGATGGATTTCCACGGTGCGCTCGCTCAAGCCCAGGTCGATCGCGATGACCTTGTTCGCGCCGCCGTCGACGACCAAGTTCATGACCTCGCGCTCGCGCGGCGTCAGCGACTGCAGCCGGCGCAGGACTTCGGCGCGGCGAGCGACGTTCTGGCGGTTCTCGGCATCGGAGCGCAGCGCGTGATTGATCTTGTCGAGCAAGTCCTGGTCGCGAAACGGCTTCTGTATGAACTCGAACGCGCCGGCCTTCATCGCCTGCACCGCCATCGGCACGTCGCCGTGACCCGTGATGAAAATCACCGGCAGCATGCAGCCCGTGCGGTTCAGTTGTTGCTGCACCTCCAAGCCGCTCATCTCCGGGCATGCGGATGTCCAATACCAGGCAGCCCGGTTCCTCGGGTTTCAGGTTGGCGAGGAACTCGCTGGGACGCGCGTAGGCCGCCGTGCGGAATCCGACGGTGCTCAGCAACAGCGTGAGCGCCCGACGCATGCCGTCGTCGTCGTCGACGACGTAAATGGTCGCCTCCGCCTTGTTGGGCTCGATGGGTTTCGCCATTTCCACTCCGTTCAATTGACGGCCGCCGGCAATCGAAACCAAAATCGACTGCCGCCCCGGGATTCACCTCGAAGCCTATTGTACCTTCATGCGCTTCGACAATTGCGCGGCTGGAGGCGAGGCCGAGTCCCGTGCCCCGCGCCTTGGTCGTGAAGAACGGTCGAAAGAGTTGTGCTTGGATCTCGGCCGGCACGCCGGGTCCCGAATCGCTGATGCTGGTGACGACGGCGTAGCGGTCGCCGGTCACGCTGATGTCGACCTGCGCTGCGCCGTCCGTGGCCGGTGCGGCCGCGTCGAACGCGTTTTGCACCAGCGCGAACAGAACATGTTGTATTCTTATTTTATCAATCAACAAGTTGGGTAGGCTCCGGCGCGGCCTCGACGGTGAGCCGGCCGCCGATCCGCAGCGCCAGCATGTCGAGCACGGGCTTGAGTTCGGCGATGACGTCCGGCATATGGCTCGGCATGCGGGTCGCTTGCTCGTGCTCGAACAGGCGGCGAATGCGGCGAATGCCGTCGCCCGCGCCGAGCGCCTCGTGATTGATCTGGCGAAAGACGTCCAAGGCCGGCCCCGGCAGCGGGTCCGTGCGGTTCAGCATGCGTTCGCCGGCCTGCGCGAACGTGGCGATCGCGCCCAAGGGCTGGTTGAGCTCATGGGCGATGCCGCTCGCCATTTCCGCGAGCGCCGATATGCGCGCGATTTCCATCAGTTGATTGAGTATGGCCTCTGATCCGATCCAGGCCGGCTTGCTTTCCGTCAAAGTGCACCTTTGCCGTTTCGAAAATGTTGAATCCTAGCCGCAATCCCCAACCCTCGTCGCAGGGTGCCGGATCGGCGGGGATCCTGCACCCGCGATATTCCCGCATAGGCTTGCGCTTGTCCCTTAGGCGGAAGCCTGCATGCCAAAAGTGAGGTAGACTGAATTCAACGCGTTCCCGATAGCTTGGTTTCCCAACCGCCAATGACCCAGTTCGCCGCGCTATCCGAGCACCTGCTGCGGTTCAGCCCCGACGCCCTGGTGGTCGTCGATTCCGGGGGCGTCATTCGATTCGCGAATGAAACGACCCGGGTCCTGCTCGGCTATGCGCCGGAGCATCTTATCGGCCAATCGATCGACATGCTGGTGCCGGATCGCTTCCGGCTGCGCCACGGAGCGCACGTCGGGCTCTATCTCAAGCACCCGGTGAACCGCGAGATGGGCGCGCGGGTCGCGGACCTGGTCGCGCGCCGCGCCGACGGCACCGAGTTCCCCGCGGGCATCCGTTTGGCGCCGTTTCAATTCGACTCGCAGCATTATGTCGCGGCCGCCGTGCGCGACATGAGCTATCAACGCGCGATCAACGATGCGCTCGTCGCGGCGCGCACGGAGGCCGACCGGGCGAATCGCGCGAAGAGCCGATTCCTCGCGACGGCGAGCCACGACCTGCGCCAGCCGATGCATGCGATTCGCCTGCTGAACGGGTCGATGCAGAAGCTGACGACGACGGTCCCGAGCGTGCAGGAGCTGTTGCGCCGCCAGGAGCTCGCGATCGACCACGCGACGCGGCTGCTCGATTCACTGCTCGACATCAGCCGTCTGGAATCCGGGGCGGTCAGCCCGCAGCTTGCCGCGGTCCATTTGTCTTCCGTGTTCGCGGATTTGCAGCGCGAATTCGACTCGTCGGCTGCGGCGAAGGATCTCTGCCTCGAGTTTTCCGCCACGCAAGCGGTCGTGTCGACCGACCGTATGCTGTTCATCCAGCTGCTCCAGAACCTGATCGGCAACGCGTTGAAATACACGGACCGCGGCCATGTGCGCGTCTCTCAAGCCTTCGACGCGGAATGCCTGATCGTCAAAGTCGAGGATTCGGGCATCGGCATCCCGGCGGACAAGCTCGACCGCATATTCGACGAATACTATCAAGTCGACCCGCACGGCGCGCCGCGGCTCGGAGTCGGCCTCGGGCTCGCGATCGTGCGCGAAGTGTCCCGTCTGCTCGGGCTCGGGATCGCCGTGTCGTCGAAGCTCGGCGAGGGCACCGCGATCAGCGTGCGGGTTCCGCGGCAAAAGCTGCTGCCGGACGAGCCCCCGCTGCCGCGCGAGGATCGGCGGACGGCGATTGCAGCGGCCTTGCCGTCGGGCAGCCTGATCCTGCTCGAAGACAACCAGGCGGTGCGGGTCGCGACGGAATTGTTCCTGAACCTCGAGGGCTACCGGACCCGGAGCGTCGCCACCGTGGCGGAGGCGGAGCGCCTGTTCGGGGCGATCGAGCGTGGCGACATGCTGGTCGCCGATTATCGTCTCGACGGCCGGATGAGCGGGCTCGACGTCTTGAATCGCATGCGCGCGGCGCTCGGATGGGACATTCCCGCAGTCATCATGAGCGGCGATCTGGAATCGGTGTTGCGCGTCGTCAGGTCGCCGATTCCGCATTGCCGCTTCCTGAGCAAGCCGGTCGACACCCGGGCCTTGACCCAGGCGATCGCGGAACTCGGTTCGCCGGGCGCCGCGGTCGCCGCGGGGGCCGCGGCGGGCTGATTCAAGCCGCTGCGCGCGAGGCCATCGCGACGAGCCAAGCTCGAAACAGCTGCACTTCGCGGCCGACGCGCCGCGGTCTCTCGGGCGTGACGACGAAGTAGGAATTTTCGTCGGCGAACTCAGTGTCGAACGCGAGCGTCAATCTGCCCGTCTGCAAGTACGAATCGACGAATATCCGCTGTGCGAGCGCACAGCCGGCGCCGCTCGCCGCGAGTTCGAGCGCCGCGACGGTCGTGTCGACGATCGGGCCGTGGCTCGGGCGGACGTCCGCGAGGCCCAGCCCCTCGCAGACTTTCAGCCAGTGATCCTCGTGGCCCATGATGTGAATCAGGCGGCGTGTCACGAGCGCGGCCGTGTCCCCCGCGGCGACCGCCTCGCGCAGCAGCGCCGGGGCGCAGACCGCGAGTATTCCCTGATTCAGCAGACGCTCGGATCGGTAGCCGTGCCAAAGCCCGGCGCCGTAGCGGATCTCGAGATCGGTGGCCTCGTCCGGCGCCGCGTTGTCCCAGATCACCGACGCCAGGCGCACGCCGATAGACGGGTTCGCGGCCATGAACGACGGCAGCCGCGGCGCGAGCCACAGCGCCGCGAGAGAGACGGGCGCATGCACCGTGATCTGCACGCGCTCCTTGCCGCCGAACAAGCCGACCGTCGAGTCGGCGAGTTCCTCGAACGCCTTGCGCACCGGCGGCAGGTAGGCGACGCCCATCGGCGTGAGGCGCACCCCGCGCGGCAGCCGCTCGAACAAGGCGAAGCCGAGATGGCGCTCGAGCGCGCGGATTTGGTAGCTGATCGCGCCCGAGGTCAAGGAGAGCTCGGCGGCCGCCGAGCTGAAGCTCGACGTGCGCGCGGCCGCCTCGAACGCCCGCAACCACGTCAGGGTCGGTAAGCCGACGACCGGTCGGGCCTTGGTCACTTTAATGCGTCGCTCGAAAAAATTAGGGGTCTAAGGTACCAAATTATTAATTTGTGCGCGGGTCATCGGTCAATTTATTGTGGCCAACGGGACATTTCGACAAGCTTCATCGCATGCAAACACACGCAAAGATCGTCATCGTCGGCGGCGGCATCATGGGCGCGAGCCTCTTGTACCACCTGGCCAAGGAGGGCCTGACCGACGCGATTCTCGTCGAGAAGCACGAGCTGACCTCGGGCTCCACGTGGCATGCGGCCGGGCAATGCCCGAGCATCACCGGCAGCTTCAATCTCGCGAAGATCCACGCCTACAGCAATGGTTTGTATCCGCGGCTGGAGGCGCTGACCGGTCAATACACGAGTTGGCATGGGAGCGGGGGTTTGCGGCTCGCGAACGACGAGCACGAGCTCGCCTGGCTGGAACAGATCCACGGCTATTCCAAGATCATCGGCTTCGGCATGCAGATCGTCGGGCTCGACGAGATCAAGCGGCTGAATCCGTTCCTCACGACCGACGGCGTGATCGCCGGCGCTTTTACGACCGACGACGGGCACGGCGATCCCGCGGGCATCTGCAATGCGCTCGCGAAGGGCGCGCGCGACCTGGGCGCGACCGTCGTGCGGCACAACCGCGTCACCGGCATCAGGCGGCGCGCGAGCGGTGAATGGGACGTCGAGACGGAGCGCGGCACGATCGTCGCCGAACTCGTCGTCAACGCGGCAGGCTGCTACGCGCGCGAGGTCGCGCGCATGGTCGGCAGCGATGCGCCGATCACGAACATGCAGCATCACTACGTCGTCACGGATCCCGTGCAGGCGTTCATCGACCGCGGCGTCGAAATTCCCGTCATGCGCGATTCGTACACCTCGGGCTATTTCCGCCAGGAACAGCAATCGGGATTGATCGGAGTCTACGAGAGCACCGGGCTGCGCGAAGCGTGGGCGCCGCAAGGCCATCCGCAGTGGGAGGCATCGAACGAACTGTTCGCCGACGATCTGGAACGCATCGCCCCGTGGTTGGAAAGGGCGATCGAGCGCATGCCGATCTTCGGCGAAGTCGGCATACGGCGCGTCATCAACGGCGCGATTCCGCATACGCCGGACGGCGCGCCGCTGCTCGGGCCGGCGCCGGGCGTGCGCAATTTCTGGCAATGCTGCGGAACGTCGTTCGGCATCGCGCAGGGCGGCGGCTGCGGCAAATATCTCGCGCAATGGATCGTGCACGGCGACGCCGAGATCAACATGACGGAGTTCGATCCGCGGCGCTTCGGCGGGTTCGCCGACGCCGCCTACGTCCGCGACAAGGTGTTCCTCGATTACCGCACGACGTTCAGGACGCGCAGGCCCGGCGAAGAGGAAATGGACGGCAGACCCCGCAAGGTCGGTCCGCTGTACGCGAAGCTCGCGGCGCAGGGCTGCGTCTACACGGAGACCTTCGGCTGGGAAAGGCCGAAATGGTTTTCGCCCGACGGGCGAACCGAGGAGTACAGCTACCGCCGCAACAACGTATTCGATCTCGTCGGCGCCGAGGTCGACGCGGTCCACCGGCGCGTCGGCGTGCTCGATCTGACCGGCTTCGCGAAATACGAGATCACGGGAGCCGGGGCGCAAGGCTTCCTCGACCGCGTTTGCGCGAACCGCCTTCCCCGCGGCCGGGAGGCATCGCCCTCGCGCACCTCCTGTCGCCGGGTGGGCGGATCGCCGCGGAGATGACGATCACGCGCCTCGCGGACGACCGCTTCTACGCGCTTTCCGCGGCCGCGGCGGAATCGAGGGACCTCGACCTGTTGACGCAAAGCGTGCGCGCGGGCGAGCGGGTGGACGTCGCGAACGTCACGATGGACTGGGGTGTTCTCGTCGTGAGCGGGCCCCGCTCGCGGGAACTCCTCGCATCGCTGACCGACGAGGATCTCGGCAACGCGTCGTTCCCCTGGCTCAGCGCGCGCGAAATCACGGTCGCCGGCGCGCGCGTGCGCGCGCTGCGCGTGAGCTACGTCGGCGAACTCGGCTGGGAGCTGCACGCGCCGATGTCGGCGCTGCCGGCGCTCTACGACGCGCTGTTCGACGAAGGGCGGCGCCTGGGCGTGGCCAATTACGGCTTGTACGCGGTCAATTCCATGCGGATCGAGAAGGCCTACAAGGCCTGGTCGGCCGAGCTCACGAATGAATTGACCATGATCGAAGCCGCCATGGAGCGCTTCGTCGATTTCACCAAGGGCGATTTCGTCGGCAAGGCGGCGACGCTCGCGGCGCCCGCCCGGCCGCTCAAGATCGTCTACGCGCAAATCGACGCGCAGGGCGCCGATGCGCGCGGCGGCGAACCGGTGTTCGACGGCGAGAGGTGCGTCGGCATCACGACCTCGGGCGCATACGGGCACCGCGTGCAGAGGAGTCTCGCGTTCGCCTGCGTCGAACCCGCCCATGCGGCGCCGGGAAGCCGCTTCGAGGTGATGATCCAGGGGCAGAGGCTCGCGGCGACGGTGCTCGCGCGCGCGGCGTTCGATCCCGACAACTCGCGAATGAGGGCTTGAAGGATGGCCGTGGACATACCGGCGCGCGCGCGCGTCGTCATCGTCGGCGGCGGCGTGATCGGCTGTTCCGTCGCGTATCACCTCGCAAAGCTGGGCTGGAGCGACGTCGTGCCTGCTGGAGCGCAAGCAGCTGACGAGCGGCACGACCTGGCACGCCGCGGGCCTCGTCGGGCAGCTGCGCCAATCGATCAACATGACGAAACTCGCGCGCTACACGGGCGAGCTGTACCGGGGCCTCGAGGCGGAGACCGGTCAGGCCACGGGCTACCGCCAGTGCGGCTCGATATCGCTCGCGACGACTCCGGCGCGCATGGAGGAACTCGAGCGCAGCGCATCGATGGCGAAGGTGTTCGGCCTGCGCGTCGATGTCGTCGGCAGGGACGAGATCCGGTCGATGTACGAAATCGCGAATCTCGACGACGTCATCGGCGGAATCCACATCCCGAGCGACGGCTATGCAAATGCCGTCGACATCACGCAGGCGCTCGCGAAAGGCGCGCGCAAGGGCGGAGCGCGGATCTTCCAGGAGGTCAAGGTCACGTCGATCCGGCACGACGGCAGGCGCGTGACCGGCGTGCAGACCGACCACGGCCGCATCGACGCCGAGTACGTGGTGCTGTGCGGCGGTCTGTGGACGCGGGATCTCGCGGCGAGCGCGGGAGTGGCCGTGCCGCTGCATGCCTGCGAACACTATTACGCGATATTCAAGGACATCGAGGGCCTGCACCCCGACCTGCCGGTGCTGCGCGACTACGATCATTGCAGCTATTTCAAGTACGACGCGGGCAGGCTCCTCGTCGGCGCGTTCGAGCCGCGGGCGAAGCCCTGGGGCATCGACGGCGTGCCGGAGGATTTCGCGTTCGGCGAGATCGACGGCGACTTCGCGCACTTCGAGCCGGTGCTCGTCGACGCGATGCGCCGCATCCCGGCGCTCGAGAAAGCCGGCCTGCAGAAATTCTTCTGCGGGCCGGAGAGCTTCACGCCGGACGTGCGCTATCACCTCGGCGAATCGCCGGAACTCGCGCACCTGTTCGTCGCCGCGGGCCTGAATTCCATCGGGCTGCAATCCGCGGGCGGAATCGGCAAGGTCGTCTCGGAATGGATCCGCGACGGCCATCCGCCCGTCGATCTCTGGGAAGTCGACGTGCGCCGGAACATGCCGTTCCAGGCCAACCGCAAGTATCTGCGCGCGCGCGTCGCGGAAAGTCTCGGCCTGCTGTACGCGATGCACTGGCCGTTTCGCCAGTACACGACCGCGCGCGGCGTGCGCCGGTCGGCGCTGCACGACCGGCTCGCGGCGGCCGGCGCCTGCTTCGGCGAGGCTTACGGCTGGGAGCGCGCGAACTGGTTCGCGCCCGCCGGGCGTCGAGCCTGCGTACGAATACAGCTATGGACGCCAGAACTGGTTCGAGCACAGCGCGCGCGAGCACATGGCGGTGCGCGGCGCGGTCGGGCTCTTCGATCAGTCGTCGTTCGCCAAGTTCCGGCTGGAAGGAGCGGATGCGGCGCGGATCCTGAACCGCGTCGCGGCGAACGACGTGGACGTGGAGCCGGGCAGGGTCGTCTACACGCAATGGCTCAACGAGCGCGGCGGAATCGAGGCGGATCTCACGGTGACGCGGCTCGCAAGAGGACGCGTTCCTGATCGTCGGCGGCGCCGAGACCGAAACCCGGGATTTCGATTGGCTGCGCCGGCACATCGAGCCCGGCGCCCGCTGCGTGCTCACGAACGTGACCTCAGGGTTGGGCGTGCTCTCGATCATGGGCCCGAACGCGCGCGATCTCCTGCAGTCGGTGACGCCGGACGATTGCTCCGATCGGGGCTTTCCGTTCGCGACGAGCCGCTCGATCGAACTCGGCCTACGCGATCGTGCGCGCCACCCGCATCACGTACGTCGGCGAGCTCGGCTGGGAGATCTACGTGCCGACGGAGTTCATGGTGGGCGTCTACGAGGAGTTGACCTCGGCCGGGAAGGCTCACGGGCTCGTGCACGCCGGATACCACGCGTTGAATTCGCTGCGCATCGAGAAGGCCTACCGTCACTGGGGCCACGACATCACCGACGAGGAGACGCCGCTCGAGGCGGGACTCGGCTTCGCGGTCAAATTCGACAAGCCCGGAGGGTTCATCGGCCGCGAGGCGCTGCTCGAGCAGCGGCGGACCGGGGTGCGCCGGCGCCTCGTGCAGTTCACGCTGGACTCGCCGGAGCCGCTCCTGTACCACAACGAGCCGATCTGGCGCGGGCGGGCGCTCGTCGGCCACATTCGCTCGGGCATGTACGGCCATACGCTCGGCGCCGCGGTCGGCTTGGGCTACGTTTCCCTGCCGGACGGCGCGCCGTCCGGCGACATCGGCGCCGAGGACTTCGAGATCGAGATCGCCGGCCGGCGCCACGCGGCCCGCGCCTCGCTGATTCCCATGTTCGATCCGCGGAACGAGCGCATCAGGCGCTGACCGCGGTGTCGGCGCAACCACCGGAGACCGATAAGACGATGAGTACCCGCAAGATTTCGCCGCTCGCGGCGGGCGCGAGGAAAGGCTACAGCCTCGACCGAGATTTCTACTGCGACGACGAGATTTTCGCGCGCGACATGGGCGAGGTCGCGGGCCGCAAGTGGATCGTCGCCGGCCACGTCGATCGCGTACGGCGCAAGGGCGATTACTTCCTCTACAAGATCGGCGACGAGTCGATCATCGTCGTGCGCAGCGACGACGCGGCGATCAACGCGTTCTACAACGTCTGCCGGCACCGCGGCTCGCTGATCTGCACCCAGGCATCGGGCAGGGTGAGCCGTCTGACCTGCGGCTATCACGCGTGGAGCTACGGGCTCGACGGCGAACTGCTCGCCGCGCGGCTGATGCCGGCCGATTTCTCGAGGAAGGACAACGGGCTGCACCGCTGCCACGTGCGCGTGTTCCACGGCTTCATATTCATCAACTTGTCCGACGGCGCGCCCGTCGATTTCGACGCGACGTTCGGCGATCTCGAACCGTACCTGGATTTCCACGGGTTCGCCGACGCGAAAATCGCGCATACGGAGTCGTATCCCACGGCCGCGAATTGGAAGCTCGTCGTCGAGAATTTCGTGGAGTGCTATCACTGCACGCCGTCGCACCCCGAGTTCAGTTCGATGCACCCGCCCGAGGCCTTGATCGCATTCGGCGCGGGCCCGAGCTCGGGACCCGCCGACGCGGTGCGGGATTACCTGCCGACGCTGCGCGCGTGGGAGCGGCGCGCGGCCGCGCTCGGACGACCGATCGGCACGGTCGACGACGGCCCGGAATCCTCGCACCTGCGCTTGTTGCTGCAGCGGACCATCCGCGAGGGTTTCGACAGCGAGACCGAGGATGGGCGGCCGGCGTCCACGCTGATGGGCAAGCGCCGCGCGTTCGATCAGGGGCGCATGTACCTGAGCTTCAGCCCGTTCACGCAGGTCGTGGCGACGAACGACTTCGCCGTGCTGTTCCAGTTCACGCCGCGCGGGACGATGCAAACGGACGTCGAATTGACCTGGCTCGTCGACGGCAACGCGAGCGGCTACGACGTGCCGCGAATGATCTGGGGCTGGGATCGGACCACGAAGCAGGACAAGGTGATCACCGAGAACAACCAGGCGGGCATCCTGTCGAAGCGCTACCGGCCCGGACGCTACTCGGAACACGAGCGCCGGGTCGAGACCTTCCAGGAATGGTATTTCGGTCAGTTCGGCCGATCGGAACCCTGACCGGCGCCATGCGCTCCCGAGAGCCGGTTCATCAGCGGCACGACCGCGACCGCGATCAGCGTGCAGGCGACAGCGGCGTAGCCCAGCTTGTTGAACAAGCTCGTGTACACGGGGAGCGTCGCGACGTGAAGGCTTTCGCTGAATCCGGTCAACAAGGATTGCGTGGCGGCCGGCAGGCTGTGGAACGGGGCCGCGTGCGCGAGTCTCAGCGTCTCGTCGAGCTTCGCCGCGTCGTCGGTCGGCAATGCGCCGATCCACTGGCGGAAGTCGTCGAGCGTGAGCTTCAGTGCCTGCGGGTACGCGGCGGCGATCTCGTTCATGCCCCGCGCCGGCGCCATTTTCAACAGGTCCGTGAGCCTGCTCGGGATACTCGCGAAATTGGCGACGACGCCGCCCAGGTATTGCGAGATGCCCGTGGCCACGAAGTAGGCGCCCATCATGAAACCGCCCATCCGCGCCGGGACGTAACGCGCGATCATCGCGAGCCCCAGGCCGCTCACGAGCAGCTCGCCGAGCGAGTAGAAGCCGTAGCCCCAGATCATGTACCACGACGAGGTCATGCCGCCGACGGCAGTACCGGCCGGCGACGCCGTAGATGAAGAAGCCGACCGCGACGACCGCGAAGCCGACCGCGAATTTCGCGGCGATCGACAGATCCTTGCCGCGCGCGCCGGCGCGCGTGTACGCCCACGCGAGGACCGGGCTCAACAGCATGATCCAGATCGGGTTCAAGCGCCTGGTACTGCGCCGGCGTCCAGGTCAACAGACGCACGCCGAACAGGTATTGATGCCAATCGACGTTGCGCAGCGCGAACAGCGCGAGCGAGGTCGACATCTGTTGGTAGAAGATGAAGAAGAAAATCGTCTGCACGACGAGCACGAGCGCCGCGATCAGGCCGGCGCGCTCGCTGCGGCGGCTCTTCGCGATCAGGTAGCGCGAATATGCCGAGCAGCGCGACGCCCGCGGCGTAGACGAATATCCGCGCGAGCGATTCGTACTGAAGGATGACCGCCGATGCCGCGACGCCGAGCGCGCTCACGCCCAACACCGCGAGGAGGCGACTGAAGGGCATCGGCGCATCGTCCGGCTCCGAGCCGATATGGCGCATCGCCGCGCGCATCAGGTAGAAGTTGACCATGCCGATCACGAGGCCGATGCAGCAGACCGCGAATGCCGCGTGCCAGCCGAGATTGTGTCCATAGTCGCGGTTCACGTAATCCTTGATCCACGGCGTCAGCAGCATCGACACCGTCGAACCCACGTTGACGGCCATGTAGTAGATGGTGAAGGCGCTGTCGATCTTGGCGTCGTCGCCCTCGTAGATCTTGCGCACGAGGTTGGCCGCATTCGGCTTGAACATGCCGTTGCCGACGACGATCACGCCGAGCGCGCCGAACAGGGTCCACGTGTTCTCCGACGGCACCGCCATCAGGCGTAGCCGATCGTCAGGATCACGACGCCGACGAGCATCGACCGGCGCGTGCCGAGTACCTTGTCGCCGACCCAGCCGCCGATCGCGGGCGATACGTAGATCAGCGCCGCGGCCGCGCCCCAGACGAGATTCGCGCGCTGGTCCTCGAAACCGAGGCGCTGGATCATGTAATAGACGATCAGCGCCTGCATGCCGTAGAAGCCGAAGCGCTCCCACAGTTCGATCAGGATAGACCGTCGTGAACGAACGGGTTTGCGATATCGGCGGCTTATTGGAGTTCATGCTGATTTCCGCGCAAATGCACAAGCCGGCAAGGTTACCCGATTCGCCCTGTCCGTGCCGATCGGGGGCCATGCTAGACTTTCAGCCTTTCGCGCGGCCGCGCGAGCGCCGCCGCAATCCGGAGTGCCAATGCCGAGTTTCGTTCGCCGGGCGCTGCTGCCCGTATTGCTCACGTCCGCGGCGATGACGTCCGCCGCGATCGCATCCGCCGCAACGGCACCCGCCGCCGCGGCCCCCGCAGCCGCGGCGATGCGCGGCGCGCCCGCTGCAGGCTTCCCCGCCACGCTGTTCGGCGGCTTGCATTGGCGCTCGATCGGGCCGTTTCGCGGCGGCCGCGTGCTCGCCGTCAGCGGCGTTCCCGGCGAGCCCTTGCATTGGTATTTCGGCGCGGTCGATGGCGGCGTGTGGGAGACCCGCGACGCGGGGCGCACGTGGCAGCCGATCTTCGATCGCGAGCCGGTCGCGTCGATCGGCGCGATCGCGGTCGCGCCGTCGAACCCGCAGGTGATCTACGTCGGCACCGGCGAGGCGGACATGCGTTCGGACATCGCGCAGGGCGCCGGCGTCTACCAGGTCGATCGACGGCGGCAAGCACTGGATGCATCTCGGGCTCGACGATACGCGTCAGATCGCGCAGATCCTCGTCGACCCGAACGACGCGGACATCGCGTACGTCGCGGCCATGGGCCATCCGTACGGGCCCAATGCGGAGCGCGGCGTGTTCAAGACGACCGACGGCGGCAAGACCTGGCGCAAAGTCCTGTACCGCGACTGCGGACACCGGCGCGGCGAGCCTCGCCTTCCAACCGGGCGATCCGCGCGTGATCTACGCGGCGCTGTGGCAGACGCGGCGGCCGCCGTGGAACATCTACCCGCCGTCCGAAGGACCCGGCAGCGGCCTCTACAAGTCCGACGACGGCGGCGAGCATTGGCGCAAGCTCGAGGGCCATGGATTTCCGGCAAGCCCCGGGCGCATCGGCCTTGCGATCTCGTCCAAGCGCGCCGCGGCGCGTCTATGCGATCGCCGCCGGGCCCAACGGCGGCCTGTACCGATCCGACGACGCCGGCGCAGAGTGGAACCGCATGAGCGCGGACCCGCGCATCTGGCAGCGCGGCTGGTATTTCGACGCGCGTCACCGCCGATCCTTTGAATGCGGATCGCGTCTGGGCGATGAATACGATCGTGCTGCGCTCGGACGACGGCGGCAAGACGTTCGTTGCCCGAACGCGGCGATCCGACCGGCGACGATTTCCATGCGTTGTGGATCGATCCGACCGACGCGGATCGGCGGATCCTCGGCGTCGATCAGGGCGTGTTGATCACGCTGAACGGCGGCAAGACCTGGAGTTCCTGGTTCAACCAGCCGACCGCGCAGATCTATCACGTGGCGACCGACAGCCGGTTTCCGTACGACGTCTACGGCGCGCAGCAGGACTCCGGCGCCGTGATGCTGCCGAGCCGGACGATCTCCGGCGACGGCATCGCGATGCCCGAGTTCCACGAACTGGTTCCCGGCGGCGAGAGCGACATGATCGCACCCGACCCTCTGGATCCCGATCTCGTGTACGGCGGCCGCGTCGACCGGCTGGATCTGCGCACGCAACAGACGCGCTCGGTCGACCCGACGCTCGCTCATCCGGGTTTGAACCGCGGCGCGTGGACGTTGCCGCTCGCGTTCTCGCCGAAGGATCCGAAGAGCCTGTATTTCGCGAACCAGCGCTTGTACGTGACGCGCGACGGCGGTTTGCATTGGACGCCGATCAGTCCCGACCTCGCGCGGCCGGATCCCGCAATGCCGGCGAACCTGGATCCGGCGACGCTGGACGGACAACCTCGGGCAGGGGCCGCGGCGCGGCGTCATCTACAGCGTCGCGCCTTCCCGATTGCAGCGCGCGGATCTCTGGGTCGGCACCGACGACGGGCTCGTCTGGCGAGCCGCGATGCGGGCAAGCATTGGCGCGACGTGACGCCGCCGGCGCTGAGCGCCTGGTCCAAGGTCGCGCGCCATCGACGCCTCGCATTTCAACGAGGACACGGCTTACGTCGCCGTCGACCGGCATCGGCTGGACGACGACCAGCCGTACATCTACCGCACTCACGACGGCGGCAAGACCTGGACGCCGATCGTCGCGCGGCATCGCCGCGCGGGATTTCGTCAACGTCGTGCGCGAGGACGACGAGCGCCCGGGGCTGTTGTACGCCGGCACCGAGCACGGCATGTACGTCTCGTTCGACGACGGCGATCATTGGCAGAGCCTGCAAATCGATTTGCCGGTGACGTCGGTGCGCGACATCGACGTGCATGGCGACGACCTGGTGATCGCCACGCACGGCCGCGGCTTCTACATCCTCGACGACGCGGCGCCGCTGCGCGAGTTCACGCCGCGAGGTCGCGGCCGCGGACGCCTGGCTGTTCAAGCCGGCGACCGCCGTGCGCTTGCGGATGCCGGCGTTCATCGGCACGCCGTTGCCGCCCGAGGAGCCGAAGGCCGGGAATCCGCCGAACGGCGCCTATCTCGATTACCGCTTGAAAGAGACGCAAGCGGCGCCGGTCACGCTCGAAATATTCGATGCCGCCGGCAGCCTGGTCCGCCGCTGGTCGAGCGCGGATCGCCGGGCCGCGCCCGACCTTGCGAAGATCGACTTCTCGCCCGAGTGGGCGCCGGCGGCGCCGCATCTGTCCGCGGCCGCGGGCGCGCATCGCTTCGTCTGGAACTTCACCTACGCGCCGCCCGCGGGCCTCGAGGAAGAGGACGCGGTTTGGGCTCCTCCGGGCAGCTACACGGGCGTGCTGACGGCGAACGGCCGCCGCATGTCGCAACGCTTCTCGATCCGCGCGGATCCGCGCGTTCGATTGCCGCAAGCCGCGTATCGCGCGCAATTCGCGTTGGCGCGGGCAAGTCGACGACATGCGCGCGCGCATCGCCGCGGCCTCGCAGCGGCTCGACCGTCGCCGCGAGCAGGTCGCCGCCGCGCGGGCGACCGCGACCGGGGTGGAGGCCGCGAGGCTCGACGCCTTGTCGGCGCGGCTCGACGCGATCGCGGGATCGGTGAGCAAGCCGAACCCCACGGACGCGTTTGGATTTCCGCCGCAACAACTGCAGAGCTTCGTCTTCGTCGGCGCGGCGCTCAAGGGCCTGTTCCAGGCGATAGACGGCAGCGATGCCGCGCCGAGCGCGGACGCGATCGCCGGTTGGCGCCGGCTGCGCCCGATCGCAGAGCGTCTGCTGGCGAGCGCAGCCAGTCTCGAGTGATGCAGTCGCTGTTGATCGTCTATCACTCCGACACCGGCGGCACGCTGCAGATGGTGCGCGCGGCGCAGGCAGGCGCGCATGCCGCCGAGCCCGCGCTCGACCTGCGATTGATGCATGCGGACGCGGCGGGACCGGACGACGTTCTCGCCGCCGACGGCTATTTGTTCGCGACGCCGGAGAACCTCGCGGCGATATGCGGCGTCGTCAAGCATTTCTTCGACAGGACCTATTACGCCGCGCTCGACCGCATCGTCGGCCGGCCATACGCGGCGATGATCTGCGCGGGCAGCGACGGCACGAATGCGGCGCGCCAGGTGGAGCGCATCGCGACCGGATGGCGGCTGAAGGCGATCGCGCCCGCGCTGATCGTCTGCACCCACGCCCAGACACCGGCGGAAATCGCCAAGGCCAAGTGCATTCTGCCTGCCGACGGCGAGCGTTGCCGCGAACTCGGCGCGACGCTCGCGAGCGGCCTTGCGCTCGGAATTTTTTGAACGACGGAAGCGGGTGAGGCAATGAAATCGATGGACTCGCAGAGGCACCGCGGGCGCAACGCAATGGCGATGCTGTTCGCGCTGTGCGTGGTCGGCGCGACGTTCGGCGGCCGCGCGCATGCCGACGGCATGCGCTGGCGCATGATCGGGCCGTTCCGCGGCGGCCGCACGCGCGCCTCGCCGGCGTGCCCGGGCGGCCGAGCGTCCTCTACATCGGCGCCGTGAACGGCGGCGTCTGGAAGTCGGACGACTACGGCCGCACCTGGCGTCCGATCTTCGATGCCCAGCCCACGCAGTCGATCGGCGCGATCGCGGTCGCGCCGTCGGATCCGCGGATCGTCTACGTCGCCAGCGGCGAGGGCCTGCAGCGCCCCGATCTGTCCGTCGGCAACGGCATCTACCAGTCCGACGAATGCCGGCAAGACCTGGGCGCACCTCGGCTTGCGCGACGGCGAGCAGATTCCGTCCCTCGCGGTCGACCCGCGCGACCCGAAGCGCGTGTTCGCCGCGGTGCTCGGCCATCCGTACGGCCCGAACACGGAGCGCGGGATCTTTCGCTCGACCGACGGCGGCCTGAGCTGGCAGAAGGTGCTGTACCGGGACGCAGACATCGGCGGATCCGACGTCGTGATCGATCCGTCGAACAGCCCGACGTCGTCTACGCCGCGCTGTGGGAGGCGCGCCACGGTCCGTGGGAGGACGACAACGACGTACGAGCGGCACGAGCGGCGGCCTGTTCAAGTCGACCGACGGCGGCACGACCTGGCGACGGCTGGGGAAGGGTCTGCCCGGCGATCTCGTGCAAGTCAACGTCGCCGATCGCGGCGCAGCCGATCCGCAGCGTCTCTACGCGGTCTGTTTCGACGCTGAAGCCGGGCGACTACGAGTCCGCGCGACGGCATGGGCTTGTATCGCTCCGACGACGGCGGCGAGAGTTGGGCGTCGGTCACCGACCGATCCGCGGCCGACGATGAAGATCGGCGGCGGCGACCTGCCGGTCCCCGTCGTCGATCCCACGGACGCCGACGTCGTCTACAGCACGAGCATCGTCGACGATGCGGTCCGGCGACGGCGGCAAGACCTGGGAACCGCTGCGCGGCGCGCCCGGCGGCGACGACTACCAGAACATGTGGATCAATCCGAGCGACCCGAAGATCGATCCTGCTGGTCAGCGATCAGGGCGCGGTCGTGACCGTCAACGGCGGCCGCACCTGGAGCTCCTGGTACAACCAGCCGACGGCGCAGCTCTACCACGTCGTCACCGACGACGGCTTTCCCTACCGCGTGTGCAGCGGCCAGCAGGAGAGCGGCTCGGTCTGCATCTCGAGCCGCGGCAACGACGGCGAGATCACGTTCCGCGACTGGCATCCGGTCGGCGACGATCGAGTACGGCAACGTCGCGCCCGATCCGCTGCGATCCGGACATCGTCTACGGCGCGGGCCGCAACAGGGTCTCGAAGTTTCACCGGTCGACCGGCCAGGTGCAGAACGTCACGCCGATTCCGCTGCTCGGCAACGCGCGCGCCGAGCGCACGCAGCCGATCGTGTTCTCGCCGGTCGACCCGCACGTGCTGTATTACGCGGCCAACGTGCTCTACAAGACGAGCGACGGCGGAGAAGCTGGCGGGTCGATCAGCCCCGACCTGGCGAGGCCCCATCCGGGCGTGCCGTCGAGCCTGGGCGCACTCGCGGACGACGACCCGAAGGCCGCGAAGCACCGCGGCGCGATCTACGCGCTCGCGCCCTCGTACCGCAAGGCGGGCACGCTCTGGGCGGGCACCGACGACGGCTTCGTCTGGATCACGCACGACGGCGGCAAGAGCTGGAAGAACATCACGCCGCCCGATGTGATCGCGTGGAGCAAGGTCACGCAGATCGACGCGTCGCGCTTCGACGATCGCTCGGCATACGTCTCGGTCAGCCGCCTGCGCATCGACGATCGGCAGCCGTACATCTATCGAACGCACGACGGCGGCAACACGTGGCGGCAAGATCGTCGGCGGCCTGCCGGACGATTCGCCGGTGGACACGGTGCGCGCGGATCCGGTGCGCCACGGCCTGCTGTACGCGGGCACCGAAACCGGAGTCTGGGTGTCCTTCGACGACGGCGACCATTGGCAGTCGCTGCAGCTCAACCTGCCGCACACGTCGATGCGCGACCTGGCCGTGCACGGCGACGACCTGATCGTCGCCACGCACGGGCGTTCGTTCTGGATCCTCGACGACATCTCGCCGCTGCGCCAGGCGAGCGCCGATACGGCGGTCGCGGCTCCGCACCTCTATCGTCCGGCGCTCGCCTATCGCGTTCGGCGCGATACCAACACCGATACGCCGCTGCCCCCGGACGAGCCCGCGGGCCGGAATCCGCCGGACGGCGCGATCATCGACTACGTGCTGCCGCCGCCATCCGGAGCGCGCGCGGTGAGCCTGGAAATACTCGACGCGCGCGGAAACCTCGTGCGCCGCTATGCCAGCGCGGATACGCCCGCGCTCACCGACGCAAAGATCGCGGCGCAGGTGATCCCGAGCTATTGGATCCGGCGTTTCAGAAGCCTGCCGGCCTCGGCCGGGATGCATCGCTGGGTTTGGGACTTGCGCTACGCCGCGCCGCGGTCGGCCGAGCATTCCTATCCGATCGCCGCGGTTGTGCACGATACGCCGCGATTGCCGTCGGGACCCTTGGCGCTGCCGGGCCGATACACGGTGCGCCTGACGGTGGACGGCCGCGTTTCGACGGCGCCGCTCGTCGTGAAAATGGATCCGCGCGTCACGGCCACGCCCGCGGCGCTCGCGCGGCAACTGTGGCTCGCCCGACGCCTCGCGGCGATGATGTCGTCGAGCGCCGCGACCCTGACGCAGGCGCGCGCGGCCGCCGCCGCGCTCACGAAATTGTCCGGCGAGGCGCGCGGCGCGCTCGGCAAATCGGTCGCAAGCTTGAGTGCGAAGATCGCCGCGCTCACCGACGGTTCGGCGGGCGCCGCACCCGCGCAGCCCCTGCCGACGCTGCATCAAGTCGACGGCGACATCAACGCGCTCTATGCCGACGTGACCGGCGTGGATGCCGGGCCGACGACGGCGCAGCGGCAGGCCGCGGCCACGCTTGCGCTCGAGTTCGCCGGTCTCAAGAAGCGCTGGCAAGGCATCGCGCGCGCCGACGTTCCCGCGCTGAACCTCGAATTGGACGCCGCGAAGCTTCCTGGCGTGCAGCCGGAGGTCCGCGGCGTGCGGGAAGAGCCGCAAAGCGATGTCGAATAGCGCCACGCGGCACGAAGTTGGCCATGCGGCACCTAGACGGCTATGTTAAGGCTCGCATAGCCACAATGTATTTGTCGCCGCGGCGGCAGCGGTCTAACTTGAACGAAAATCCCATCATGACCCAGGAGTAACACGCTCATGTCGAGGAAAGCCATCTATCGCGCGGCGCTCGCCGCCGCGGCCTTGGTGTTCGCCGGCGTCGCGACCGCGGCCGATACGCCCGCCGCCGCGCCCTTCTGGATCACGCCGACGATTCCGGGCGCGGGCAAGATGCACCCGCTGCCGCACGCGGCCTACCAACCCAACCCCGCGCAAACCTATAAAGTGGTGTTCTTCATCACCAAGGATGGCGCCAAGCCGACGGACGTGAACCCGGGCCTGGAGCACGTCGCGCGCGCGGTCAATTTGTACGTGGCCGCGGGCGTACCGCTCAGTCACCTGAAATTCGTCGCGATCATCGCCGGCCCGTCGACGCGGATCGTCCTGGACAATGCGCATTACATGCAGAAATTCGGCGTCGACAATCCGAACCTGGGCCTCATCGCCGAGCTGCGCAAGGCGGGCATCGACGTGGCGGTCTGCGGTCAGGCGGTCGCCGAGGCGAATTTTCAGTACGACTGGATCGCCCACGACGTGACGCTCGCGCTCTCGGCCCTGGTCACGGTCACGGAACTCGAGCATCAAGGCTATGGCCTGATGCCGATGTAAGGACCGAACCTCGTGCGCACGCCGCCAATTTTCAAACTCATCGGGTTGGGATTTGCCGTGACGATGTTGTCCGCCGCGGCCTCCGCGGCGGACGCGTCGAGAGTCTATCCGCCCTGGAGCCAGGGCAAGAACAATCCGGTCACCGAGCGGGGGCTGGAGTTCACGGTTCCCGAGGTCGACAACCTGCCGGATTTCCACGGCGACCCCCTCAACCCGAAACTCGCGATCTTCGTCGGCGGAAATTATTATTTCGCGATGGCGCCGCTGGTCGCGGCGTTCGAGGATGAGCACCCCGAACTGCGCGGCAAGATCTATTACGAAACGATTCCGCCCGGCCTGCTCGCGCGGCAGATCGACCTCGGCGGCACCATCACGGTCGGCAACATGACGTGGACGGTGAAGGCCGACGTCTACGCCGCGGGCTTGAAGCACTTGCGGGAAATGGCCGGCAAGGGGCTCCTGCAAGGCGCCCTCGTGTCTTACGCCACGAACGACCTCACCATCATGGTTCCCAAGGGCAATCCCGCCCACATCGCGTCGCTCGCGGACTTGGGCAAGCCGGGGATTCGCCTCGTCATGCCGAATCCGGAATTCGAGGGAGTCGCGAGGCAGATCAAGGCGGCTCTGGCGAAGGCGGGCGGACCGCAACTGGTCAAGCAGGTCTATGAAACCAAGGTCGGGAACGGTCAGACCATCTTGACGCAAATCCACCATCGGCAAAGCCCGATGTTTCTGATGCGGGGCTTGGCGGATGCGGGAGTGACCTGGAAATCGGAGGCCGTCTTCCAGGAAATGGCGGGCAATCCGATTGAATTCGTGAAAATCGCTCCGGCGCAAAATGCGACGGCGATCTATGCTGCCGGGGTGCTCAAGGACGCCCCCAATCCCGAGGCTGCGAAGGCCTGGGTGGCCTTTCTGAAATCGCCCAAGGCATTGGCGATTCTCGGACGATACGGATTCAAGCCCTATCGTCCTTGAACACGGCCAGGGTCCAGAACATGACTGTCCGATTCAACTTTGCGACCTGTGCGGGCGTGCTCCTGTCGGCTCTCGCGGTCCATCAGGCGTACGCCGCCTCGCCGGGCCAACCGACGGATGCGCAAGTCGGGCGTGGGGAATACGTTGCGCGCCTCGGCGATTGCGTCGCATGCCACACCGCGGCCAACGGCAAACCGCTGGCGGGCGGACTGGGAATGAACACGCCGTTCGGCATGGTTTACTCCACCAACATCACGCCCGACGTCAAAACCGGAATCGGCGGCTACTCCTTCGCGCAATTCGATCGCGCCATGCGTGCAGGCGTCGCGGCGGACGGCCGCAATCTCTACCCGGCGATGCCCTATCCTTCGTTCGCGAAGATCAGCGGAAGCGACATGCAGGCGCTGTATGCGTACCTGATGCATGGCGTTGCGCCGGTAAGCCGGCCAAACCGGGCGAACCAATTGCAATGGCCGTTCAGCCTGCGTTTCGGCTTGAAATTTTGGAACATGGCGTTTCTCGACGACGCGCCGTTCAAGCCCGATCCCGCCAAATCGCCGCAATGGAATCGCGGCGCCTACATCGTGCAGGGGCTGGGCCACTGCGGCTCCTGCCATACGCCGCGTGGGTTCGCGTTTCAGGAACAGGCCATGAGTCAGGCCGGCGACGGCGGCGAATACTTCCTCGCCGGATCGACCGTTGACGGTTGGCACGCCGTCGACCTGCGCAACGGCTGGGCGGCGCCGGAGATCGCGAAATTCCTGAAGGCCGGCCATAACGGTCTTGCCGCCGCCTATGGCAGCATGACCGAGGTCGTGCATTTCAGCACGCAACATTTCAGCGACGCCGACCTCGCCGCGATCGGCGAGTATTTGAGCACGCTGCCGCCCAACGCACGAGACCGGCGCGATCAAGCCGAAGCCGGTGACCATGGCCGGGGACGACGTTCTATACAAGACTCGCGGCGGTCTGGGTTACGTGCAGTTCTGCTCCACCTGTCACCAGGTCGATGGCCGTGGCGTCGACAATTTCTTCCCGCCGCTCGCGAACAATTCGTCGGTGCAGTCCAAGGACCCGACCTCGGTGATCCACGTGGTGTTGAGCGGCTGGAAATCGGCCGAAACCGAGCAGGCCAAGCGCGCATTCGGCATGCCGAATTTCCGCGCCTTGTCCGATCAGGAACTTGCCGAGATCGTGAGCTTCGTGCGCACCCAATGGGGCAATCAGGGCGATCCGGTGACCGCCGACGCGGTCAAAGAGGTGCGCGGTGAAATCGCGCTCGCACCGCTCGAGCCGTCCAAGTTCGTGGTGCCGCGGTATGCCGCGATGCTGGCCAGTCCCGAATGCCGACCAGTTGATTTACGGCATGCGGCTGATGGCGGAAACCAAGGCCATGCTGCCGGACAATGTCGGTGACGAACTGACCTGCAACAGCTGCCATCTGAACGGCGGCACCGTGGCCCTTGGCTCGCCTTATGTCGGCATTTCGGCACTGTTCCCGAGTTATCAGCCGCGTGCCGGCAAGGTCATCGATTTCAAGCAAAGGGTGAACGGTTGCCTGACGCGCTCCATGAACGGCAAGCCGCTCGACCCGGATTCCAAGGCGATGCTGGCCATGGTGGCTTACATGAACAACATGACGAGCAATGCCAAGCCGGGCCAGCCCATCCCTGGCCGCGGCGTGGGTAAGATCAGCAAGAGCATCATCCCGAACGTGAACGACGGCAAACAAGTCTACGAGGATCAGTGTGCCGCCTGTCACGGCGAGAACGGCGAGGGGATGAAGCGGGCGGACGGCAGCTACGTGTTTCCGCCGTTGTGGGGCGCGCAGTCCTTCAACATCGGCGCCGGGATCGCGAAGACCTATACCGCCGCCGCGTTCGTCAAGAACAACATGCCGATATCGAACACCTTGAAATTTCCTCTCGGCCAGGGCGGATTGACCGATCAGCAGGCCGTTGACGTCGCGGAATATTTCACCCACATGCCGCGCCCGGATTTTCCTGCCAAACATCAACGACTGGCCGCACGGCGGCAAGCCCGCGGATTCGCGGTATTGAGCCACCTCCGGCATTAAATTCCGCGATTCGCGCCATTCGCTCTACAGCCGCGAGGTCAACGGCCGCATACTAGGCAGCACGGCGCCGCCTCGAGGCTCTTTTGATGGTCCCGCGGGCCGCGCCTTCGGGTTCTCAAAGGACGGATGCATCGTGACCGAAATCGAACCGACTCTCGCCGCTCGCCGGGCTTCGTTCGGCGCACTCGCGCTTGCGCTGCTATCGTCGACGGCAATCCAACCGGCGGTGGCGCGAGAGGCGGCCGACCGCGCGACGCGGGCGGCGTTGTCGCTGGAGGCGCATCCCGCGCGCGGCGCCGTCGAATTCGGCCGGCTGTGCGCGAGCTGCCACGGCGCCCGCGGCCAGGGCGACGCGGTGCGCGCGATCCCGGTGCTCGCCGGCCAGCGGTTCCGCTACCTGGTCCGGCAGCTCGCGGATTTCCGCGCAAGCCGGCGTGAAAGCGCGCGCATGCATGCCGTCGTATCGCGGGCGCAATTGCGGGGTCCGCAGGATTGGGCCGACATCGCCGCCTTCTTGAGCCAGGCGACGCCGCCGCCGGTCACGCAGACCGGCTCGGGTGCGCACGTGGCGCTCGGCCGCGGGATCTTTCACGAGCAGTGCGCTTCGTGCCATCGCTACGATGCGCGCGGCGACGACGACGGCCTCGTGCCTTCGCTGCGCAATCAGCATTACTCCTATCTCGTCGGGCAGATGCACCGGCTCGCCGCCGGCGAGCGGCACGGCGTGGATGAAAATCTAGTACTCTTCCTGCGCAGTTTCGACGAGCGGGACGCGGACGCGGTCGCGGATTATTTGTCGCGGCTGCGCGGTCCCGGCGGGGGGCGGGCGGCGCGGGCGGATACACCGCGCCGTTGAATTGACGGTCGGGGCTCTCGAAGTCCCGCATGGGAGGCGCCACAGCTCATGGACAAAATAGCGGCCATCCTGGCGATCATCGATCCTACCACCGTGGATCAGCCGGCCGTCGCCAAGGCCGGACTCCTCGCGACGCGGCTCGGCGCGCGAGTCGAGTTGCTCGCCTGCGAGACCGAGGAGTCGCGCGCACACCACGCGGCGCGGCCTCTCGCGGAATTGGCGGCGCCACTGCGGGCGCACGGCCTCGAAGTCGCGATGCACGAAATCGGCGGCGACTCGCTGCACGAGAAATTACTCGACTGGATCGCGGCCGCGGACGTCGATCTCGTCGTCAAGGACACCCACCACCATTCGCTCGCGAGCCGCCTCGCGATCACGAACACGGACCGGCATCTGATCCGCGGCTGCCAGGTGCCGCTCCTTCTGGCGAAACGCGCGCCTTGGGCGAGTCCGCCGGTGCTGGTCGCCGCCGTCGACCCCGGCCATGCGCAAGACCGGACGGCGGCGCTCGATGAGCGCATCCTCGATTACGGTGCGTGCCTGGCGAGCCGGCTCGACGGCACGCTGCACGTCGTGCACGCCTATTTCCCGGCGTCGATCGGGACCGGCGCCGCGGGCGGCATGCCGCCGATCGTCGACGTCGCGGTCGAGGCCTTGCGCGCCGAGAACGACCGGCGCCGCGGCGAGATCGCGGCGTTCAGCGCGACGTACGGCGTGGCCGGGGACCGGTTGCACGTCGATGCGGCCGTGGCCGCGGAATATCTGCCGCGCATCGCGCGTGAATGCCGCGCCGACGTCGTCGTCATGGGCGCCATTTCGCGCAGCGGTTTGAAGCGCATCTTGATCGGCAGCACGGCCGAGCGCATTCTCGAGTCGCTGCCCTGCGATGCCCTCATCGTCAAGCCGAAAGACTTCGCCGCGGCGCTGCCGTTCTGATCACTGAAGCGTCAGGTGGTTCTCCACGTTGTCGACGCCCGGCGCCGACCACGCGGCGCGCGCCGCGTCCTCGCGCTCCTGCCAGGAGTGGACGCGGCCTTGCAGAGTCACGGTCGCCCGGTCCACCTTGACATCGATGTCCTTCGCGTCGAGCAGCGCATGCCGCTTGAACGCGTCCTCGATCTTCTGCTTGACGTCCGCGGCTTTGATCGCCGACCGGATCTTGATGTTGTTGGTCAGCCCTTTGACGCCGGGCAGCGTGCGCATCGCGTTCGCGGCCGCCGCCTTTTGAAAGCCCCAGCTCACTTGCCCCGCCAAGGTCACCCAGCCGTCGTTGACGACCGGCTTGATCTCCGAGGCCGCCGTCGCAACATGCCAGCGCAGCGCGTTCGCCGCCGCTTCGGCGATCTCGGTGTCGGTGCGCGTGCCGTTCGCCGGAATCCGCACCTGCAGTTCGTTGGCGATCGCGCGGACGCCGCCGACGCGTTTCACGATGTCCTCGGCGTTCCAGCGGTCGGAGAATTGCGGCACCTCGCCGGTCAGGGTGACGACGCCGTCCTTGACGATGACGCCGATCGCGCGATCATCGATGATGGGGTCCCATTGCAGCTCGCTTTGCACGTCGCGGCGAATATCGGTGTCCGATTTCATGTGAGCCTCCTCGGTGTCGGCGCGAATCGAATGGATCCTCGACGGCAATGTCGCGGAACGCGCGCGCGCGCGCCATTCGTGATTGCCGCAGCCCGCTTGCGGAATTGCCTGAACCCGTGGGCGGGCGGCGCCCATTGAATCGGAACGGCGCAACCCCATATCGGTCGATGACGCAATAAAGGCCCCGCAGGCGGTTGAAAACCCGAGGAGAAAACAACGGGCTTTCGCGCAGCCTGCCTCCAAGGCTACACTGGTGCGGCCAAACGTCGTGCTGCGCTGTCCCGCCGGACCAACGGAACCGACTAGAATGGCTGTGTGACGACCGTCTTCAACGATCCGCTGGCGGCCGCGGAGGAGAGCATCGATGACTGAACCGCGTAGTGCCCCGGAGCCGATGTACAGCGCTCCGGAGCCCGTGAACGCCACCCCGGCCGCCGAGACCGGCGTCGAGGCGCCGCGCAACTGGCCGACGACGCTGATGTTCGTACTGACGACCTTGGCGGCCGTCGTCGGCGTGCCGTGGTACGGCCTGACCCACGGCTTCCACGCGTCTTCGTGGATTTGGTTCGGCCTGTTGCTCGTCGCGAACGGCATGGCGATCACTTGCGGCTACCATCGGTTGTTCGCGCATTCGACCTACGAGGCGCATCCGCTGCTGCGGCTCGCGTACGTGCTGTTCGGCGCGATGGCGCTGCAGAACAGCGTGTTGAAGTGGAGCGCCGATCACCGCGTGCATCACCGCTACATCGACGACCCGGATCGGGACCCCTATTGCGCGAAGCGCGGATTCTGGTATTCGCACATCGGCTGGATGCTGCGCAATTATCCGAGCGGCAATTCCGACATGGGCGGCGTGCGCGACCTGCAGCGCGACCCCCTGGTCGCCTGGCAGCACCGCCATTACCTCGCGATCACGCTCGCGATGAACATCGGCCTGCCGCTGTTGATCGGCTGGGTCACCGGCGACATCGGCGGCATGCTCGTGCTCGCCGGCGTGCTGCGCCTCGTGCTCAGCCATCACTTCACGTTCTTCATCAATTCGCTCGCGCACATGTGGGGATCGCAGCCGTACACGGACGAGAATACGGCCCGCGACAATTTCGTCCTCGCGTTCTTCACTCACGGCGAGGGCTACCACAATTTCCACCACATGTTCGCGCACGACTACCGCAACGGCGTGCGCGCCTGGCAGTGGGATCCGTCGAAGTGGTTCATCAGCGCGATGCGGGCCGTCGGCCTCGCGCGCAACTTGAAGCGGGTGCCGTGGTTCAAGATTCAGCGCGCACTGCTCGATGCGCAGTTCCAGCGCGCCGAGCGCCAGCTCGCGCGTCATCCCGGCCGGGCTCAAATCGAGCACCTGCGCAAGCGGGTCGCGGACGAATACGAGGCCTTCTGCAAGGCGGTGGCCACCTGGACGGATTTGCGCGAGCAATTGGCGCACGCCAAGCGCGCGGTCGCCGAGCGTTGGGAACATTCGACGATCCAGGCGCGGCTGCGCGAACTGGAGTACGAGTTACGCTTCCAGCATCGACGCATGCGCGTGCTGCGGGCACAGCTGGACTAAGCCATCGAGGGGAGTCAGGGATGAGCGCGGCTCCGCAAACGGTTCAACCACGGGATTCGGGCCCGCATTCGTTGGAAGCGCGGCTCATCCGCAGGCTCCTGTCGAGCCTCGGCGACCCGCCGATCGAGTTCCTGTTCAAGTGGACCGGCGAGCGGGTCGCGGCGCCGTCGAAGGAGCCGGTCGCGCAGGTGCAGGTCGCGGACCGCGGCGCGCTGCTCGGCTTGCTCGCCGATCCGCAAGTCCGGTTCGGCGACTCGTATTGCGCGGGGCGCATCGAGGTTTCGGGCGACCTCGTCGAATTGCTCAATGTCTTGTACCGCAGCGCGGCGCTGAACGGCGGCGAGAGCTCGTTCGCGCACCGCGTCGCCGGCTGGCTGCACAAGCCGCGGCGCAACACGCTCGCCGGTTCGCGCGACAACATCCACCGCCATTACGATCTCGGCAATGATTTCTACAGCCTGTGGCTCGGCGCCACGATGGCCTACACCTGCGCCTATTATCCGCGCGCCGACGCGGACCTCGACGAGGCGCAGGTCGCGAAGATGGATCATGTCTGCCGGAAGCTCCGGCTGTCCGCGGGCGACACGGTCGTCGAGGCGGGCTGCGGCTGGGGAAGCCTCGCGCTGCACATGGCGAGCCGCTACGGCGCGAAGGTGCGCGCGTTCAACATCTCCAAGGAGCAGATCGCGTTCGCGCGCCGGCGCGCGAGCGAACTCGGCCTCGAGCGCAGCGTCGAGTTCGTCGAGGACGATTATCGCAACATTTCCGGCAGCTACGACGTCTTCGTCTCGATCGGCATGCTGGAGCACGTGGGCGCCGAAAATTACCCCGAGCTCGGACGCGTTGCGCGCCGCTCGCTCGGTCCGGCGGGGCGCGGCTTGATCCACTCGATCGGCCGCAACCGGCCGGCGCCGCTGCACCCGTGGATCGAGCGGCGGATCTTCCCGGGCGCCTATCCGCCGTCGATCGGCGAAATGATGCAGATCTTCGAGCCGTCGGACCTCTCGGTACTCGACGTCGAGAACATCCGCCTGCACTACGCGATGACTCTGCGTCATTGGCTCGAGCGCTACGAGCAAGCCGTCGACACCGTGCGCGCGATGTTCGACGAGTCGTTGGTGCGCATGTGGCGGCTCTATCTCGCGGGATCGGTCGCGGCGTTCGAGAGCGGCGTGCTGCAGTTGTTCCAGGTCCTGTTCACGACGCAGGAGAATAACGACATCCCGTTGACGCGCGAGTACATGTACCCGCGCTGAACGATGCAGAGCGCCGATGTCATCGTCGTGGGCGGAGGTCCCGCGGGCTCCGCGGCCGCGGAACGCCTGAAGAAGGGCGGCGCCGACGTGCTGCTGCTCGACCGCGAGGAATTCCCGCGCCACAAGTTGTGCGCCGGCTGGATCACGCCGGAGGTGGTCGCGGACCTGCAAATGGATGTCGGCGCCTATCCGCACCGGTTCCTGAGTTTTCGGCGGCTGCACTGGTACTTGAAGGGGCTGCATCTGCCGGTCCCGTGCCTGCAGCACTCCATCCGCCGCTTCGAGTTCGATGCCTGGCTCGTCGAGCGCTCGGGCGCCGAGGTCTTGCGGCACGCGGTCAAGGAAGTCCGCCGGGACGCGGGCGATTTCGTGATCGACGACGCATTCCGCTGCCGCCATCTGATCGGCGCGGGCGGCACGTCGTGTCCGGTTCACCGCGCATTCTTTCGCGAGTCCTCGCCGCGCGAGCGGGCGCTGCAGACCGTGACCCTGGAACTCGAATTTCCCTACGACTGGCGGGATCCGGATTGCCGGCTCTGGTTCTTCGAGGCCGGCCTGCCGGGTTACAGTTGGTACGTGCCGAAGGCGCGCGGCTGGCTCAATGTCGGCATCGGCGCACTGGCGCTGCGGCTCAAGGAGCGCGGCGAGGATATCTGGCAGCATTGGCGGCGCTTCGCCGACAAGCTCGAAGCCGGGTTTCAAATCCGCGTGCCCGAAGAGCCGACCGGCTACAGCTATTATTTGCGCGGGCCGCGCGAATCGTTTCGGCAAGGCGACGCCTATCTCGTCGGCGATGCGGCCGGGCTCGCGACGCGCGATCTATGCGAGGGCATCGGGCCCGCGATCAAGAGCGGCCAGCGCGCCGCCGCATCGATTCTCGCCGGCGCCGCGTACGACTTGGGCGACATCTCCGCCGCGAGTCTCGGCGGCGGCTGGATCAGCGGCGCGATGTCCTGGGGATTCAATCGCGGCGCGAAGCCGCAGGCCGCCGGCCGCTAGAACGGCGCGAATCGTCGCCGCGAACAGCCGCGCGACGCCCGATGATGCCGCGCGAACTCATGTGCAAAATGCGCAAAATCTTTGTCGGTGCAGGCCGACATTTTGCGCAAGTCTCGGCGCTGCCCGCACAATTCGCCGCACGCGAATTCTCGCGATCAGAGGAGTGCTCCCACATGAACAATCTGCACCACTCGCGACGCTGGTGGTCCGCGTGCAAGGCGCGGAGCCGCGCGGCCCTGGTCGCGCTCGGCGCGGCGACGCTCGCAGCCTGCGGATCCGGCGGCGGCCTGTCGGGCGCCTCGCCGGGCGGAATCGCGGCGCCGACGTCCTGCAGCGCGAACTGCGGCGCCGCGGTCGTGTCGCTGACCGACGCGCCCGGCGACTTTCTCAGCTATATCGTCAAGGTCGTATCGCTGCAGTTGACGCGTTCCGACGGAACGGTCGTGCAGACGATTCCGGTCGCGACGACGGTGGATTTCGCGCAGCTCGTCAATCTCTCCGAGATCGTCAGCTCCTCGCAGATCCCGGCCGGCAACTACACGTCGGCGTCGATGACCCTGGATTACGCGTCGGCGACGATCGTCGTCGACAACGGCACGACCGGCGTGACGATCGCGGCGGGCAGCATCATGGACGGCTCGACGTCGCCGCCGAAGCCGCTGCAGGCGCCGAATTCGCAGATGACCGTCTCGCTGACGCTGCCCGTCGAACGCGCCGCTCGTCATCACGCCCGGCAAGATCGCGCACCTTGCCTTGGACTTCAATCTCGCCGCGTCCAATACGATCACCCCGCCGGCGACCAATCCGACGACGGTGATTGTGAATCCGGTGTTGACCGGCAGTCTCGTGCCCGACCCGACGAAGCAGTTCCGCGTGCGCGGCGCGTTCGTGAGCGCCGATACGACTGCGAATTCGTTCGTCGTCAACGTCGAACCCTTCGAGAATCAAAGTGGTGACGACGGCCGGTTCACCGTGCAGACGACGAGCGCGACGACGTTCGCGATCAACGGCGCGAGCTACACGGGTCCCGCGGGCGTGACCGCGCTCGCGTCCTTGCCCGCCGGTACGATGACGGCGGCGTACGGTGCGCTCGACGTCGCGACCAAGACCTTCACGGCGACCAGCGTGCTCGCCGGATCCAGCGTCGCCGGCACCGGACAGGGACGGCGTCAAGGGCACGGTACTCGCGCGCTCGCTGGACACCCTGACCATCGCCAACGGCGTCGAAGAGCATGCGGGCATGGACGACATGGGGTACGTGCGGAAGATCACGGCGACGATCGGCAGCGCGACGACGGTGAACGAGCTCGGCCAATCCGGCGCGTTCACGATCGACGACATCTCGGTCGGCCAACGCGTCCAACTCTCGGGCAAATTGGGGACCGACGGTTCCGGAAACAAGATGCTCGACGCGACCGCCGGCGGCGCCTTGCTGATGCCGACGGCTCTCGCCGGGACGGTGGCTTCGACCGCGGCGAACGTCGTGACGCTCGCCTTGCGCTCTCTCGACGGCCAAGCGCCGGCCGCGTTCGACTTCACCGGCACCAAAGTGACGAGCGCGGCGGCCTACACGGTCGAGGTGCCGGCGGCTCTGTCGACGAGCTCGCTGACGCAAGGCGTGCCCGTGCGCTTCGTCGGCTTCGTCGCACCGTTCGGATCGGGACCTCCCGATTTCAGCGCGCTAAGCGTGGTCAATTACGCCGACACCAAGGCCGAGCTCGACGTGCGCTGGGAGATGCCCGGGGTCACCGCGCCGTTCGCGACACTGACGAGCTCGCAGATCCTGATCAGCCAGGCGACGCTCATGCTGAGCGCCGAGCACGAACTGCAGGTCGCGTTCACGAAGACCGATCCGTCGACCCTGAGCGCCGGCCTGCAGATCGTACCGGATATGTCGGCGACGAACGTCGGCTTCACGATCGCGCATCGGGCGTCGTGGAAGTCGGACTCCTACTCGACGTTCAACGACTTCGTCACGGCGTTGACGACGGACTTGAACGGAACGACGGCCGTGCTCGGCGTCGACGCGGTTGGTCCGTACGACGCGGCCACCGGCGTGCTGTCGGTCGACCGAATGGTCGTCATGCTGAACGACTGACAGCCGAGTTTGGGGATCGGTCGAACGAGCGGGGCCCTCGAACGAGGGCCCCGATTTTTTGCGATGCGCGCCTCAGCCGAACGGATTCATGCGCTCGAGCGTGTGGTCCTTGCGCACGAACTGGTGCCAAAGACCCATCGCCGCGTGCAGGCCGGCGAGAATCAGAATCGCATTGCCGCCGAGCTGGTGCACTTCACCGATCGGCCCGATCTCGCCCTGGACCGCGGCCGTGAGCGGCGGCAGCGTCAAGCCGAATGCGGCGATCTTTATCCCTAAGCGCGATGCGGCATACCAGCCGGTCAGCGGCACGGCGATCAACAGGAGATACAAGGCCGCGTGACCGAGTTTCGCGGCGCGCGCGAGCAAAGGGGCGACGCCCGGCAGAGGCGCGGGCGCACCGCCCAGAGCGCGCGCGATCACGCGCGGCAGAACCAGGATCAGCACCGCCAAGCCGCAGAGGAAGTGCACGAGCGACGGATGGGTTTGCTCCTCGTGCGCGGGTTCGCTGACGAGATACGCGACCACGACGAGGACGGCCGTGAGCCAATGAATCGCGATCATCAGGTTCGAATAGCGGGCCTCGTTGTTTCGCATCTCTCGTTCCTCTTGCTAGTGTCGCGTGAATTCCGAGCGCTGCTCGCCCTGGGTGATCAGGCATGCCGTGCGGCTGCCGGAGGTGTAGATCCATAGCCAGCTGAGCGCGACCGCCAAGCGATTGCGTACTCCGATCAAGAAATAGATGTGCGCGAGTCCCCATACCCACCAGGCGATGTGCCCGCGGATCTTCATCCAGCCGAAATCGATGACGGCCGAGCGCTTGCCGATCGTCGCCAGGTTGCCCGAGTGGCGGTAGCGAAACGGCCGCGGCTCGGTACGGCCGCGCAGGCGCCGTCTGATCGTCGCGGCGACGTGCAGTCCCTGCTGCTTCGCCGCCGGCGCGATTCCCGGCACGGGATTGCCGTGCCAGGCGTCGATGCTCGCCGTATCGCCGATCACGAAGATATCCGGGTGGCCGGGCACGCTGAGATCCGGCTCCACGCGGATCCGATTGGCGCGGTCCGCCGCCACGCCGAGCCAATCGGCGGCGGCCGACGCGCGCACGCCGGCGGCCCAGACGATGACTTTCGCCGGCAGCTCTTGCCCGCCATAGACGACGCCGGCGGCCGAACACTCGCTGACCGCGCGCCCGAGTTCGACCGTGACGCCCAAGCGCTCGAGCGCGGCCTGCGCGTAAGCGGACAGGTCCGGCGTGAAACTCGGGAGTATCCTCGGGCCGGCCTCGATCAGGACGATGCGTGCGCGGCGCGTGTCGATGTGACGGTATTCCTCGGGGAGATTCACGTGTGCGAGTTCGGCGATCGCGCCCGCGAGTTCCACGCCGGTCGGTCCGCCGCCGACGATGACGAAGGTCATCAGCGCCGCGCGCTTCGCCGGGTCCTGTTCGCGTTCGGCGAGTTCGAACGACATGAGGATGCGCCGGCGGATCGCCGTGGCATCCTCCAGCGTCTTCAGGCCGGGGGCATGGGCCTCCCATTCGTCGTGCCCGAAGTACGCGTGCCGCGCGCCCGTCGCGAGAACCAGCGTGTCATAGGGCACGGCGCCGCCGTCCTGGAGCAGTACACGACGATTCACGATGTCGACGCCGCTCGCGACCCCGAGCAGCGTCGTGACTTCCTTGCGCTTGCGCAGCAGATGCCGGATCGGCCAGGCGATTTCCGAGGTCGCGAGCGTCGCCGTGCCGACCTGGTACAGAAGCGGCTGGAACAGGTGATGATTGCGCTGGTCGATCACGGTGATGCGCACCCGGGCTCCCGCCAGCCCGTGCGCGACGGATAGTCCGCCGAAACCGGCGCCGACGATGACGACGTGATGCAGATCGGCAGGAGCGCTCATGACCGGTCGCCTCCGCGCGGCCCATAGGTTCCAAGGCGGGGTGAAGCGCGCGTCCATCCCCCGGCGCCCGGGATCATAACCCGCGCGGCGGCGCGAGCGGTCAACCGCGGCCCGGCGCGCGCGGGCCGCGGCGCGGCGCGGGCGGCAGCTCGGCGCCCTCGGGGGTCCAGGGCTTGCCGAGGCGCTCCTCGATGTACTTTCGCAGCAGCCTGCGCACGACCTGCGAGGGAACGGCGTCCTCTTCGGCGCAAAGGCGCTCGAAAACGGCCTTCTTGCGAGGGTCGATCAGCACGGTCAGGCGGGCGGTGCGGTGTTCTTGGGACACGATCGCTTTTATTATAATACAATATGCATCTGATGATCATTTGACGCGAATAGGACAATCCACCCGCCGTGAGCGCGACATCCGGTTCACCGCTTTCCGCGATCCTCTTGCTGCTCGGGGCGTGGGTGCTGATCGGCGTCGTGGGTCTCGTCCGGCCGATGAGTCTGCGGATCGCCGGCCGCAGCCTGTTTCCGCTCGGCGCCGTGTGCGGCCTCGCGATCGCCGCCGTCGCCGCGATGAGCATCGCGATGCCCGACGAGACGATGCAACTCGCGATCGGCTTGCCGGACTTGCCGATGCACGTGCGCCTGGATGCGCTCAGCCGGGTATTCCTGTTCTTGCTCGGCGCGTCCTCGGCGGGCATATCGATTTTCGGCGCGGGCTATTTCCGTTCGGGCCAGGGCACGCCGCCGGGGCTGCTGTGCCTGCAATACCATTTGTTCCTCGCGAGCATGGGCTTCGTCCTCCTCGCCGACGACGCCTACGGTTTCATGGTGGCCTGGGAAACGATGGCGCTGGCGTCGTATTTTCTCGTGATTGCGCAGCACCGCATCGCCGAGATACGCCGGGCCGGATTCCTCTATTTGATGATGGCGCACGTCGGCGCGCTCTCGATTCTGCTGTGCTTCGGCGTGCTGCAGGGCGGGAGCTGGCACTTCACGTTCGACGCGATGCGCGCCGCGCATCTCGCGCCGTCCTGGGCGGCCATCGCGTTTCTACTGGCGCTCGCCGGCTTCGGCGCGAAGGGCGGCATCGTGCCCATGCACGTATGGCTGCCGGAAGCGCATCCGGCGGCGCCTTCGCCGGTCTCGGCGCTGATGAGCGGCGTGATGCTCAAGATGGCCGTCTACGGCATGCTGCGCGTCAGCTTCGACCTGCTCGGCGGCCTCGACTGGCGGTGGGGCCTGCTGCCCGTCGGCCTCGGCCTGTTTTCGGCGCTCTACGGCATCGTCTTCGCGGCGGCGCAGACCGACATGAAGCGTCTGCTCGCGTACTCGTCGATCGAGAACGTCGGCATCCTGTTCACGGGGATCGGGCTCGCGATGGTGTTCCGCGGAACCGGCATGCAGGAATATGCGGCGCTCGCGCTGCTCGCGGTCCTCTACCATTCGGTGAACCATGCGTTCATGAAGAGCCTGCTGTTCCTCGGCACGGGCTCCGTGCTGCATTCGACCGGCGAGCGCAATTTGGGCCGCCTCGGCGGACTCATACACCGCATGCCGTGGGTCGCGTGGCTCACGCTCGTCGGCGCGCTCGCGATCGCGGGCCTGCCGCCGCTGAACGGATTCGTCTCCGAATGGCTGTTGCTGCAGGCGTTCCTGTACGCGCACGCCGTGCCGTACGGCTTCGTCAACATGCTCCTGCCGCTCGGCGCGGGCGTCGTCGCGCTGGTCGCGGCGCTCTCCGGCTACGTCATGGTGAAGTTCTTCGGCGTCGTGTTCCTCGGCTCGCCGCGCGAGCCCAGCCTGGCCCGCGCGCACGACGCCGGCGTGATGGAGCGGATCGGGCTCGCCTGGCTCGCGCTCGGCTGCGTCGCGCTCGGGCTGCTGCCGGCGCAGGTGATTCCCGCCCTGGCGCGCGTCGCGGCGGATTTGCACGTCGGCGTCCTGCCGGGGAGCGCGGCGCCGTGGTGGATGCTGACGCCGCTCAACAACGGCCAGGCGTCGTACGCACCCGTGGTCTTCGCCGCCGCGGTGCTCGCGTGCGTGCTGTTCGCGGTCATCGCCGTGCGCATGTTGTATCACCGCCGCGTCCGGCGCGCGCCGCCCTGGGATTGCGGGTTCGGGACGCTCAACTGGCGCATGCAGGACACCGCGGAGGGCTTCGGCCAGCCGATCCGCCATTTGTTCACGCCGTTCTTCGCGATGAGCCGCGAACTGCCGAGCCCGTTCGATTCCGCGCCCAGTCTATCGCGTCGTCATCGGCGATCGGATCTGGCACGCGCTGTACGAGCCCCTGGGTCCGCTCGTCGAGCGCGTCGCCGCGGTGTTCGCGACGCGTGCAGCAGGGGCGGCATTTCGCTCTATCTCCTCTACGCACTGGTCACGCTCTGCGTGTTGCTCGCGCTCGTGCGTATGAGAACGCTGCATTGGTCACGCAGGTATTGGAAGTCGCGGCCGCGCTCGCCGCGGCGCCGCTCTTCCACGGCTGGGTGAACCAATGCCGCGCCTGGCTGCAGAACCGGCGCGCGCCGCCGCTGCTGCAGACCTACCGCGGAATCCGCAAGCTGTTTCTACAAGGACGCCGTCGTCGCGGAGCGCGCGTCGCCGCTGTTCAGGATCGCTCCGTACGTCGTGTTCGCGACGATGCTGACGGCCGCCGCGGTCATTCCATCGATGGGAACGCGGCTGCCGTTCTCGTCGGCCGCGGACGCGATCGCGCTCGTCGGCCTGTTCGCGACGGCGCGCGTGTTCCTCGCACTCGCGGCGATGGACGTCGGCACGGCGTTCGGCACGCTCGGCGCGCGCCGCGAAATGATGATCGGCTTCCTCGCGGAGCCCGCGCTGCTGATGGTCGTCTTCGTCGCGTCCCTGATCTCCATGACGACGTCCCTGCCGGCGATTTCGGAGCGTCTCGCGACGCAGGCGCTCACGCTTGTCGCCGAGCCTCGCGTTCACGGCGGTGGCGTTCACGATGGTGCTGCTCGCGGAGAACGGCCGCATACCGATCGACAACCCGGCGACCCACCTCGAGCTCACGATGATCCACGAGGCGATGTTGCTCGAGTATTCGGCGCGGCACCTCGCGCTGATGGAGCTGGCCGCCGCGCTCAAGCTCTTCAACTATGCGTGCATCGGGTTCGCGTTGTTCATCCCCTGGGGAAGCGGCGATGGGCGGAGGAGGGCCGGGTGCGTTGCTCGCGGCGATTCCGATTCTCGCCTTGAAGCTGACGGTCGCCGGCGCGGCGCTCGCCGTCATCGAGACGGTCTCGGCGAAGCTGCGCGTCTTCAGGGCGCCGGAGTTCCTCGCGACCGCGTTCCTGTTCGCGGTGCTGGGCCTGCTCGTGCATCTGCTCCTGGGGGCCTGAGGACGATGACGCCCGTGCCGTTCGTGATGCAGCTGCTGAACGCGCTGGCCGCGATGCTGCTGCTGTTGTCGTTCGCGATGCTCGCGCAGCGGCGCGTCGTGACCCTCGTCGACCTGTTCGCGCTGCAGGGCGCGGTTCTCTGCGCGGCGACGCTCCTGCTCGCGTGGCGGACCGGCGAGGCGAACCTGTACGTTTCGGCGGCGTTGACGCTCGGGCTGAAGGTCGTCGTCCTGCCGCGTCTGCTGCACAGGCTGATCCGGCGGCTCGGCGTCTATTGGGATACCGATCCGCTGTTGAACATACCGGGAACGATGCTCGTCGGCCTCGTGATCGTCATTTTCTCGTTCGGGCTGGCGCAGCCGATTTCGGCGCTTGCGAGCACCGCGACGCGCAGCGCCGTCGGCATCGCGGTCGCGGTGATTCTGCTCGCGTTCCTGACGATGATCACGCGGCGCAAGGCGATGTCGCAGGTGGTCGGATTCCTGTCGATGGAAAACGGGCTGTTCTTCGGCGCGATGAGCGCGACCTACGGCATGCCGATGGTCGTGGAGCTCGGCGTGGCCCTCGACGTGCTCGTCGCGATGCTCGTGCTCGGCGTGTTCTTCTTCCAGATCCGCGAGCAGTTCGACAGTCTCGACATCGAGGAGCTCGAAGCCGGAAAGGAGGACCGCTGACGTGGACTTCCTCCTCGTGATCGGCACTCCGCTCGCGGGCGCGCTTGCGCTCACATGGCTCGGCGCGCGCGCCATCGCGCCCGCCGCGAACGTGTTCTTCAGCCTGGTCACCTTCGCCGCCGCGGCCGTGCTCAGCGTCCACGTCATCGGCGCCGGCAACCTCACGTTCCTGCACGAGCAGTTCTTCATCGATCCGCTGAACGTGTTCCTCGTTGCATTGACGGCGCTGGTCGGCCTCACGACGTCGCTGTTCTCGCGTCCATACATGCGCATCGAGGCCGAACACCGGCGGGTGACGCCGGCGCGCCTGCGCCTCTACCACAGCATGTATCAGCTGTTCATCGCGACGATGTTGATCGCGCTGACGACCAACAACATGGGGCTGATGTGGGTCGCGATGGAGGCCGCGACGCTCTCGACCGTGCTGCTCGTGACCCTGTACCAGACGCCCGCGAGCCTCGAGGCGGGCTGGAAATATTTCATCCTCTGCGGCGTCGGCATCGCCCAGGCCCTGTTCGGCACGATACTTCTGTACATCGCGGCCGAGAAGGTGCTCGGCTCCCAGGGGGTCAGCGCGCTGCTCTGGACGCATCTCGACGCGGTCAAGCACCAGCTCGAGCCGCGGGTCCTCAGCATCGCGTTCGTCTTCCTGCTCGTCGGCTACGGCACGAAGGTCGGCTTGGTGCCGCTGCACAGCTGGTTGCCGGATGCGCACGCCGAGGGTCCGACGCCGATTTCCGCCGTGCTCTCCGGTCTCTTGTTGAACGTGGCCATTTACGCGGTCGTGCGCTGCAAGGTACTCGTCGAAGGGTCGCTGCACTCGGCCTGGCCGTCCGAGATGCTCATGGGATTCGGACTGCTGTCGGTGGTGTTCGCGGCGTTCTGCCTTTGGCGCCAGCGCGACATCAAGCGCCTGTTCGCGTATTCGTCGATCGAACACATGGGGCTGATCGCGTTCGCGTTCGGCATGGGCGGACCGGTCGCGAATTTCGCCGCCTTGCTGCACATGACGGTGCACTCGCTGACGAAATCGGCGATCTTCTTCGCCGCGGGCCACGCCGCGCAGAAGGCGGGTTCGCAGTCGATCGACAAGATCCGCGGTCTCGTGACGATCAGCCCGACCGTCGGGTGGGGACTGATGCTCGGGTCGCTCGCGATCCTCGGCCTGCCGCCGTTCGGCGTGTTCGCGAGCGAATTCCTGATCCTGACGACGGCGATGCGCGACCATCCGTGGGCGACGCCGATTCTGCTGCTGGCGTTCGCCGTCGCGTTCGCGGGGATCTTCTCCCGCGTGCAGCCGATGGTGTTCGGCGATACGACCGCGAAGCGCCTGCCGCACTCGCCGGCGCTCGTTCCGGTGTTCGTTCACCTCGGGATCGTCCTCATGCTCGGCCTGTTCATTCCGCCGTATCTCGCACACTGGTACCGCGCGGCCGCGCGCCTGATCGGAGGCGGATGACGTGCCGCTAGCCAAGTGGTTCACGGCGGCTGCGCCGCTCCCGGGCGCACCGGGCGTCAGGGGCCTCGCGTTGGGCGCCGAGGATTGGCGGCGCGCAGCGGAGGATTTCGCGGCCGCGGGCGGGCGGCTGCTCGCGCTGTGGGCGCAAGGCGTCGAATCGGGACACCGCGCCGTGTTCGCCGCGCTCGCCGGCCTCATCGGATGTGCTCGTCGTCGAGTTGCCGCTCGGGCGACGCGGTCGGACGGCGAGCCTCGGTTCCCGGGGCTTGCGGACCTTTATCCATTGCGCGAACCGCATGCAGCGCGCCGCTTGCGATCTTTACGGCGTTCGGTCGACCGATGCGGACGCAAGGCCGTGGCTCGAGCACGCGTCGGACGGAGCCTCGTACGAGTTCGTGAAGGTCGCGGGAGAGGGCGTGCACGAGATTGCCGTGGGCCCCGTGCATGCGGGCATCATCGAGCCCGGACATTTCCGGTTCTCGGTCGTCGGCGAGAAGGTGCTGCGCCTCGAGGAGCGTTTGGGCTACGCGCACAAGGGCATCGAGCGGCGATTTGCACAGATGGGGATCCTGGACGGCCATCGCCTCGCGGCACGCGTCTCGGGCGATTCCGCCGTCGCCTACTCCTGGGCCTATGTCCAGGCGCTCGAGGGTCAGGTGGCCGTCGAGATTCCGCGCCGGGCCGCGTGGCTGCGCGCCCTCGCGCTCGAGCTCGAACGCCTCGCGAATCATCTCGGCGATCTCGGCGCGCTCGGCAACGACGCCGGTTTCGCGTTCGGGCTCGCGCAGTTCTCGCGGCTCAAGGAGGAATTGCTGCGTGTGACCGACCAGGGCTTCGGGCAACGCTATCTGCTCGACGCGGTGGTTCCCGGAGGCATGCGCGCCGACCTGCCGCCGCAGGCCGGCGCCGCGCTCGATCGCTGTCTTTCGGGTCTCGCCACCGAGGTGCGGGAATTGCGCGATATCTTCGACGAGCACGCGGGCTTGCGCGATCGCTTCGTCGGCGCGGGCACGGTGCCGGCTTCGCTCGCGGCGCGCCTCGGACTCACCGGGCTCGCGGGCCGCGCGAGCGGACAGGCGTTCGACTGGCGCATCGATGCGCCGTGCGCGCCGTACGACGCGCTTCGGCCGCTGAAATGCGGAGCGGACGGCGGCGACGTGGCGGCGCGGGTCGCGGTGCGATTCGACGAGGTGCAGGAGTCCTGCCGGCTCGGCCGGCGGATCCTCGCGGACCTGCCGGCGGGCGCGGTGCGCACGCAAGTGGCGGCGCCGCCCGCGGACGCTTTCGCGATCGGGCTCGTCGAGGGCTGGCGCGGGCCGGTGCTGATCGCGCTGGACGCCGGCCCCGGCGGGACGATCCGCCGCTGCCACCCGCACGATCCGTCGTGGCAGAACTGGCCTGCGCTCGAACATGCGATCATCGACAACATCGTTCCGGATTTTCCGTTGATCAACAAGTCGTTCAATCTCTCGTACAGCGGGCACGATCTTTGAGGGCGGCGCGATGCTGAAGACACTGCGAAAAATCCATCGGATCGGCATCGTCACGGAACCCGCGCCCGCCGCGGACGACGCGCTGCGCGTGCGCGAGGCGTTGCAGCAGAGGATCCTCGACGTCATGGGCCGTGCGCTCTGCATCCGCGCCGTCGATGCGGGCTCCTGCAACGGCTGCGAGCTCGAGATGCATGCGCTCGGCAACCCGATCTACAACATCGAGGGACTGGGCATACGCTTCGTCGCCAGTCCCCGCCATGCCGATCTTCTTCTCGTCACGGGGCCGGTCACGCTCAACATGCGGGATGCGCTGCGCCGAACCTACGAGGCGACCGCCGACCCGAAGCTCGTGGTGGCGGTCGGCGACTGCGGCTGCACGGGCGGAATCTTCGGCGAGAGCGGGGCGGTCGTCGGTCGCGTCGCCGGCGTGATCCCGGTCGACGTCGCGATACCGGGATGCCCGCCGAGTCCCGCGCGGCTGCTCGGCGGCATACTCGCGGCCTTGTCGGCCGGCCGCGGTCAGGTGCGTGCGACGACCGCGTAGCGGCCGTTCTTCTCGATATCCGGCAGGAACGCGGCGATCACGCCGAGCAGCGGCAGGAACGCGCAGACGCGGTAGACGAACTCGATGCCGCGCAGGTCCGCGAGGCCGCCGAGCGCCGCGGCGCCGATCCCGCCGATCCCGAACGCGAGGCCGAAGAACAGGCCCGAGATCGTGCCGACCTTGCCCGGCACGAGCTCCTGCGCGTAGACGAGGATCGCCGAGAACGCCGACGCCAGGATCGAGGCCGATGAGGAAGCTCAGGATCATCGTCCAGCCGATCCCGACGTACGGCAGGACCAGCGTGAACGGCGCGACGCCGAGGATCGAAATCCAGATCACCCGCTTGCGGCCGATGCGATCGCCGATCGGGCCGCCCAGCATCGTGCCGGCCGCCGTCGCGAACAGGAACACGAACAGATACACCTGGGCGCGCGGCATCGAGACGTGAAATTTCTCGATCAGGTAGAACGTGTAGTAGCTGCCGATGCTCGCGAGGTAGAAATACTTGGAAAAGAGCAGCAATACGAGAATGGCCATCGAGCGGATCACCGTGCGCCGAGGTACGGGACTCGGCGCCGCCGCGCGCCGCCGCGCCGTCGCGCGTCCCTGAAGATGCCGGCGCTGTACCAGGAGCCGACCTGCCACAAGACGACGATCGCGATCAGCGAGGCGATCCCGAACCAGGCGAGGCTCGAGCGGCCGTGCGGAATGATGATCAAGGCCGCGAGCAGCGGCCCGACGGCGCTCCCCGTGTTGCCGCCGACCTGGAAGATCGACTGCGCGAGGCCGTGGCGGCCGCCCGACGCGAGCCGGGCGATGCGCGAGGATTCCGGATGGAAGATCGCCGAACCGCCGCCGACGAGCGCGGCCGCGATCAGCACCGAGGCGTAGTTCGGTGCGACCGCGAGCGTCAGCAATCCGATCAGCGTCAGCGCCATGCCGAAGGAAAGCGCATGGGGCTTGCGGATGCTTGTCGGTGTAGCTGCCGATGACGGGCTGTAGCATCGACGCGCACAGCTGATAGGTCAGCGTGATCAGGCCGATCTGGGCGAAATTCAGGTTGAACGTGCCTTTCAGCAGCGGATAGATCGAGATGATCAGCGACTGCATCATGTCGTTGAGGAAGTGCGAAAAGCTGATCGCGCCGAGGACCTTGAAGCGTGTCGCTTCGGTGCGAACGGGCGGGGCGGGAGTTGCGGCGAGGCTGTCTTGCATGTCAAAACTCGTTGCGTCGGATCCGGCGCAAAAAGGGGCCGCGACCGTCGGGAAAACTGTATACCCTACTAGCTAGTGCGCAGACTGTCCTGCGAAAATATCGAATTCGTCGACCCCTCGATTGTCAAATGCCGCCATGAGCGAAGTTGCAACGCGTCGATTCGGGCCTTTCGGGTTCCTGCGCGATTTGGCGTCGCGCTGGGACCTGGCCGCGTTCGTCGTCGTCATCGGCTTGATCGCGTTCCTCGGCGAAGCGGCGCGCGGCCTGTTCGTGCCGCTGTCGCAGCTCGAGGTGACGCCGATGTCCCTCGATCCGAGCCATCTGCCGGAATACGCGGCGCGTACCACCTTGCGCATGCTTGCCGCGCTCGGGGTGTCCTTGGTATTCACGCTGACCTACGCCACCTGGGCCGCCAAGAGCGAGCGCGCCGGGAAGCTGCTGGTGCCGATCCTCGACATTTTACAGTCGGTGCCGATCCTGGGCTTCATCTCGGTGACTTACGTTTTCTTCATGTCGCTCGCCCCGGGGCGGGTGCTCGGCGCGGAATTCGGCGCGATCTTCGCGATTTTCACGAGCCAGGCGTGGAACATGGCGTTCAGCTTCTACCAGTCGTTGCGCACCATCCCGACGGAGTTGTCCGAAGCGGCCGAATCGTTCCGCCTGTCGCCGTGGATGCGGTTCTGGCAGCTCGAGGTGCCGTTCGGCCTGCCCGCCCTCGTCTGGAACATGATGATGTCGATGTCCGGCGGCTGGTTCTTCGTCGTCGCGTCGGAGTCGATCAGCGTCGGCCGGACGACGGTGGTCCTGCCCGGCGTCGGCTCGTACATCGCGCTCGCGATCGAGAAGAGGAATCTCGCGGCGATCGGCTGGGCGATCGCGACCATGCTGCTCGTGATCCTGATCTACGACCAGCTGTTGTTCCGCCCGCTGGTCGCCTGGGTCGACCGGTTTCGCGTCGAGCAGGAGCCGGGCGCGCGCGAACCGCAGTCCTGGGCGCTGACGATGATGCGCCGGTCGCGGCTGATCCAGGCCGCGAAATTGGCGTTCCACGCGGCCGTGCTGTGGACGAGCCGCGCGGTGAAGCGCAGCGATCCGCCGCCGCCGGATGCCGTGGGGCCGAAGCGCAGGTCGGATCTATTGTGGGTCTCGCTCGTCGGCGCCGCGGTCGCGCTCGGGATTTGGCATCTCGTCGCCGGCGTGATCGCCGGAACGTCGCTTAGCCGAGGCCTTGCACGTTTGCGGCCTCGCGCTCATCACGATGCTGCGCGTGTTCGTTTTGATCGCGCTCGCGAGCCTGATCTGGGTGCCGATCGGCGTCTGGGTCGGCTTGCGGCCGCGCGTCGCGCAAATCGTGCAGCCCGTGGCGCAGTTCATGGCGGCGTTTCCGGCGAATTTGTTGTTCCCGATCGCGATCTACGGCATAGTCGTTTGGCGGCTGAAGCCGGACATTTGGCTCAGTCCCTTGATGATCCTCGGTACCCAGTGGTACATCCTGTTCAACGTCATCGCCGGGGCCGCCGCATTGCCGGCGGAGCTGCGCTATGCGACCGCGAATTTCGGGATCAAGGGCTGGCTATGGTGGCGCAAGGTGGCATTGCCCGGCGTTCTGCCGTACTACGTCACGGGAGCGATCACGGCGTCGGGCGGCTCCTGGAACGCGGCGCAAGTCGCCGAGCTGGTCACCTGGGGCCACACCAAGGTCGAAGCCAAGGGCCTCGGCTCGTATATCGCCAACGCCGCGACGGCCGGGAGTTTCCACCGGATCGTGCTCGGCGTCGGCGTCATGAGCCTGTTCGTCGTCGCCTTGAACAGACTCTTCTGGCGCCCGCTGTATTACTACGCGGAACGCAAATATCGGCTTACTTGAAGGGCCGTCGAGATGAACAGCGCAGCAACGCTATTGAAATGCACCGATCTGCGCAAGGCTTTCCCGAAGCCCGACGGCGGCGAGCTGTTGGTGCTCGACGGCATGAATCTCGAGAGTCGAAGAGGGGCAGATCGTCGGCCTGCTGGGCCGCTCCGGTTCGGGCAAATCGACGCTGCTGCGCTTGATCGCGGGTCTCGCGGAGCCGAGCGCCGGCCGGATCTCCTACCTCGGCCAGCCGATCTTCGGGCCGGCCGCCGGGATCGCGATGGTGTTCCAGAGCTTCGCGCTGTTTCCGTGGCTCACCGTCTACGAGAACGTCGCGATCGGGCTCGAGGCGCAGCGCATGCCGAAGGCGGAGATCCGCAAGCGCTCGCTCGCGGCGATCGATTTGATCGGTCTCGACGGATTCGAATCGGCCTACCCGCGGGAGCTGTCCGGCGGCATGCGCCAGCGCGTCGGTTTCGCGCGCGCGCTCGTCGTGCACCCGAATATTCTTCTGATGGACGAGCCGTTCTCCGCGCTCGACGTGCTGACGGCCGAAACGCTGCGCACGGATTTCCTCGACTTGTGGTCCGAGGGGCGCATGCCGATCAAGGGCGTGATCCTCGTCACCCACAACATCGAGGAGGCGATCCTGATGTGCGATCGCATCCTGGTTTTCGGCAGCAATCCCGGCCGCATTCTCTCGGAGATCAAGGTGGGGCTGCCGCAGCCGCGCAACCGCCTCGATCCGAGCTTTCGCGAACTCGTCGAACGGATCTACGTCGAGATGACCGCGCGCCCGACCGGCACCGCCGCCGTCGGCCGGCAAGAGCGGTTCCCGGGCCTGGGGATAGGCAGCATCCTGCCGCAGGTGTCCCCGAACTCGCAGGCCGGCCTCCTGGAGGCCGTCGCCGCGCCGCCGTTCAACGGCAACGCCGATTTGCCGAAGATCGGGTCCGACCTGCAGATGGAAATCGACGAACTCTTCCCGGTCGCCGAAACCCTGCAAATGATGCGATTCGCCGAACTCGAAGGCGGCGACTTGAAGCTCACCGACGACGGCAAGGCGTTCGCGCAGGCGGATCTCGACGAGCGCAAGCGGATATTCATGCGCCATCTGCTCGCCTACGTGCCGCTCGCCGCGCATATCCGGCGCGTGCTCGACGAGCGCGCGTCGCACTCCGCGCGCAAGAGCCGCTTCGTCGACGAGCTCGAGGACTTCATGAGCGAAGCGGACGCCGAGAATACCTTGCGCGCGGTCGTTCAGTGGGGCCGGTACGCGGAGGCGTTCGCGTACAACGACGCGAACGAGATATTCAATCTCGAGAACCCGACCTAAGGGACGGCAGCGGGATCTTTCGATGGGCCATCTCACGCCTTCGGCGCGCCTCGGATTGCTGCGGACGATCGCGGTCTACAAGATCACGAAAGTCGTTCTCCTGCTCGCCGCCGCCTACGGCTGGCTGCGCTTGCGCGACGCCACGGTCGTCCACCGCATCTATTCCTGGACGTCGACGCTGCCGTCCGGCCTCGAGCACGATCTCGCGCTGCGCGCGCTCGTCTGGTTCGGCGGACTCAGCGCGACGCGCGTGCAGGCCCTGGGGGTCGTGACGCTCGTCTACGCGGGGATCTTTTCGGTCGAGGGCATCGGCCTGTGGATGGGCCGACGCTGGGCCGAATGGCTCACGATCGTCATCACCGGCTCGCTGGTGCCGCTCGAGCTCTATGAGATCTGGCATCGCCTGTCGGCGAGCAAGGTCGTCGTGCTGTCGGTCAACGTCGCGATCGTCTGGTACCTGATCTTCGTCTTGCGGGCGACCCCGGCCGGTCCACGGCCGCCGGCTCGCCGCGAACGTGAATCCCTCTTAATCTTTCGCGGCGCCGGCCTCGCGGGCAGGTGAAATGATCTTCATATCCGTGGAATCGTGCCCGGACCGCGTATTCTTGCCGCCGGCTTTCAATTCACCCTGGAGATTCCATGAATAGGTCCGCAAGCTTGATTTCGACCGCCTTGTTGACGTTTGGTCTCGCCGCCGGTGCGGTGACCGCGACGGCCGTTGCCGCCGATGCGCCCGCCGCCGCCGCCGCGCCCGCCGCCAAGACGGAAGCGCCGAAGAAGGTCAAGCACGTGAAGCACGTCAAGCACCACGTCAAGCACCACGTCAAGGCGAAGAAGACCGAGAAGAAGCCGGAAACGAAGTAAGTCGTCCGCCCGCGTAAGTCCGCTTACGCGGAGGCTCGCTTACCTCGACGCCCCGGCAGCCGCAAAAAGGCGGCCGGGGCGTTTTCATTTTTGCGGCCGCGCTCGGTATAATTCGACACATGCCGCCGAAGCACCTTTCGATCGGAACCGCGATGACGGCCGCGGCGATTTGGATTGCGGCGTCTTGCGCCTGGGCGATGGCGGCGCCGCCGCAGAGTTTCCGCGCGGCGCAGTTGATCGTCACGGCGCCATGGTCCCGGCCGACGCCGCCCGGCGCCTCGGTCGGCGTCATGTACCTCGCGATACGGAATGAAGGATCCAAGCCCGATCGCCTTTTGGGCGCCACCACGCCGATCGCCGCCGAGGCGACCATGCACGAGACGCGCGATGCCGGCGGCGTCATGGAAATGCGCGCCGTCGGCGCCGTGGACCTGCCGCCCGGCAAGACCGTGCGCCTGGAACCGTCCGGCCTGCACCTGATGCTGACGGGTTTGAGACGGCCATTGCGCGCGGGCATGCGTTTCCCGGTGCGACTGAGATTTGCGCGCGCCGGCAGCTTGACCGTCCTCGTTGTCGTGCGCGCAGACGAACCTTAGGCGCCGATGACCCCGTTCGCGGCCGCGCCCGTCGACATCGCCCACCTGATCCAGGTCGCGCTGACGCCGATATTCTTGATATCCGCGATCGGCGTCACGCTGAACGTGCTGACGAGCCGGCTCGCGCGCATCGTCGATCGGGCGCGCTCGATCGAAGCGCGTGTCGGCGAGTCGCAGCGTGCGACGGGAGCGCCGGTGGAGGGCGACCTGCCCGTGCAATTGCGCGTCCTCGCGCGGCGCGCGCGCCACATCAACTCGGCGATCACCTTGATCACCCTGGCCGCGCTCGAGATCTCGCTCGTCGTCGTCAGCCTGTTCCTCAATGCGTTCCTGCGCTGGGACCTGTCGGCGTTCATCGCGATCATGTTCATATTGTCGATGCTGTCGTTGTCCGCGGCATTGCTCGCATTCCTGGTGGAAGTGCGCATCGCGACCAACGCCCTGCGGATCGGCATCGACGCGACCGCGCCGGAGGCCGGGGCTTGAACCTCGGCGCGGGACCCCGACCTCAACGCGGGGCCTGAACCTGTTTGAGCGCGTCGAGTTCCGCGCGCATGGCGTCGACCAGTTCCTCGAGCCGCTCGACACGGTGGATCAAGCCGGCCGCGGCATGCGCCGCCTCGCCGGCGGGCTCGGCCGGCGGCGAGAGTTGCGGTTCCGATTCGATCGCGCCGCCAAACAGGTGTGCATAGCGCGATTCGCGCGAGCCGGGCGCACGCGCCAGCTGCGCGACGAACGGCCCTTCCTCGCGCGTCATCAGGCCCGCGAGCGTCGACTCGACTTGCCCCGTATCGGCAAACTCGCATAACCGATTGGTTCGCGAACGCAATTCGCCCGGCGTCTGCGGCCCGCGCAGCAACAGAACGCAGATGATTCCCAGTTCCTGCGCGGAGAACTTCAGCGGCCCGAATTCCGTGTTGCAGAAGCGATGCTTGTATTTGGTCACCCGGCCGCCGTATCCGGCCGATCGGTCGCTGACCAGGTGTTTCTTCAGGAGGGAGTCGACTCCCTGCTGCACGGCGGTCTCGGCGAGTTCCATGACCGGTTCGCGGTTGGTTTTCTGGTTGCAGGCGTTCGTCAGCGCATTCAGCGACAAGGGGTATTGATCCGGGGTGGTGATCTCCTTCTCGATCAAACAACCGATGATGCGCGCCTCGACCGGGGATAATTCAATGTTCATAACCATCTTCCAAGTCGGCCTGGGTTGATTTAGGGTGGGAGTCCGGTAACGAAAAAGGATACCCTGAAATGAAAACCAAAGCCGCCGTTGCATACGCCGCCGGAAAGCCGTTGGAAATAGTCACCGTCGATCTGGACGGGCCCAAGGCGGGCGAAGTCCTGGTCGAAATCAAGGCGACCGGAATCTGCCACACGGACGAATTCACGCGATCCGGCGCGGACCCCGAGGGCCTGTTCCCCGCGATTCTGGGCCATGAGGGCGCCGGCATCGTCGTCGACGTCGGCCCCGGCGTGACGTCGGTGAAGAAGGGCGACCACGTCATTCCGCTCTACACGCCGGAATGCCGCCAATGCAAATCCTGCACCTCGCACAAGACCAATCTGTGCACCGCGATCCGCGCGACGCAGGGCAAGGGAGTGATGCCCGACGGCACGAGCCGCTTCTCGATCGGCAAGGAGTTGGTGCATCACTACATGGGATGCTCGACGTTCTCGAACTTCACGGTCCTGCCGGAAATCGCGGTCGCGAAAATCCGGCCCGACGCGCCGTTCGACAAGGTTTGCTACATCGGCTGCGGAGTCACGACCGGAATCGGCGCCGTCATCAACACGGCGAAGGTCGAGCCGGGCGCCAACGTCGTCGTGTTCGGCTTGGGCGGCATCGGCCTCAACGTGATTCAGGGCGCGCGCATGGCCGGTGCGAACATGATCATCGGCGTCGACATCAATCCCGGCCGCAAGGCGCTCGCCGAGAAATTCGGCATGACGCATTTCGTCAATCCGAAGGAGGTCGGCAGCGATCTCGTCGCGCACTCTGGTCGCGCTGACCGACGGCGGCGCGGATTACAGCTTCGAGTGCATCGGCAACGTGGATTTGATGCGCCAGGCGCTCGAATGCTGCCATCGCGGCTGGGGCGTCTCCGTGATCATCGGCGTCGCCGGCGCGGGCAAGGAAATCAGCGACGCGTCCGTTCCAGCTCGTCACGGGACGGGTCTGGAAGGGCACCGCGTTCGGCGGCGCGCGCGGCCGCACGCAGGTGCCGAAGATCGTCGATTGGTACATGGACAAGAAGATCAACATCGACGACCTGATCACCCACACGATGCCGCTCACCGACATCAACCGGGCGTTCGATTTGATGCACTCGGGCGAGTCCATCCGCAGCGTCGTACTGTACTGATGCGCGGGCGAACCGGATTCGCGCAGCGAATCCGGTTCGCCCTCGAGGTATTGACCATCGCCGCCTTCGGCGTCAAACTGCGCGGGCTTTGAGGTGCTCGCCGCGGTGATCATTTTTTCCGCGTCGAGTTAAACGGGAAGCCGGTAAGGCCAAAAACCTAAGCCGACGCTGCCCCCGCAACGGTATGTGAGTCAAAGCGAGTCGAAAAGCCACTGTGCATCGCGCATGGGAAGGCGACTCGCCTGGGTGTTCAGCCCGCTCATGAGCCCGTAGACCGGCCCCATCGCGAGCTAGGTGTTGCGGTGGGCGACATCGGTACGGATGCTTCATCCGTGTCGTCTGTGATCCCCCAACTCTTTTGAAAAAACAATCGCGCACGGTGGGTGCGTTGAAGGGGATCTGCATGAAGACTTCGCTGCGGCGCTGCGCCGCGCTCCTGTTTCTGACCTGCTCGGCCGCGGCCTTCGCGGATGAGGGCGACTCCCTGGATCAAGTCGTGGTCACCGCCACACGCACGCCCGAAGCGACGGCCGATGTGCTGGCTTCCGTCACCGTGCTCGATCGCGCCCAGATCGAAGCGCGCCAGGCAAGCTCACTGCCGGAATTGCTGCGCGGCGTGCTCGGCGTTGAAATCGCGAACAACGGCGGCCTCGGCAAGGAGAGCGCGATTTTCATGCGCGGCATGGAATCCGGGCACGTTCTCGTGCTCGTCGACGGCGTGCCCTTGAGTTCCGCGACGGTCGGCAGCACGGCGATTCAGTACCTTCCCGTCGATGAGATCGATCACATCGAGATCGTGCGCGGGCCGCGGTCCAGCCTTTACGGCTCCGACGCGCTCGCCGGCGTGATCCAGATATTCACGCGACGCGGATCGGGCCCGTTCGAACCCAACATCGCCCTGTCCGCAGGCAGTCACGATCTGCGTCAAATCTCGGCGGGCGGCGGCGGCGCCACGGGCCGCTGGTCCTACAGCGCTTCCGGCAGCTACCAAACGACGAACGGCTTCGACTCCTGCGTCGGCGCGCCGTATGTCTCGCCGAGTTCGCCGGGCGGCGGCTGCTACACGTTCGTGCCCTATGATGATCGCTATCGGAACGCGTCCTACGCGGCCCACATGGGCTACCGCCCGTCGGCGGACTCGGACTTGCAGGTGCATGTCCTGCACGCGCAGGGCATGACGGATTTCCACAGCGATTACCAGAACCGCGAGGAATTCGTGCAGCAGAGCTTAGGCGTAGACGGCCATTGGTCGCCGGCCCGCGCTTTGCGTCTGACGATGCGCATGGGGCAGGCGCGCGACAATGCGCTCGACGAAGCCGTCGGCCTCGCGGTCAATCCGCAATATCCCGTGGCGCCGAACAGCTACGACACGACGCGGAACACCGGAACCCTGCAAGCGGATTGGAAAATCGGCGCCCACGATACGCTGACGGCGGGCGGGGATTATTTGCGGGATCAAATCGACAGCGACACGCAATACCCCGTGAGGTCGCGGCGCAATGCCGCGGTGTTCGGTCAATACGAAGGCGCATACGGCCGAGAGCACTTCGTCGCGAGCGCGCGCCACGACCGGAACCAACAATTCGGCGGAAAAACGACCGGCGGCATCGCGTGGGGCTACCGCTTCGCGGATTCGATCCGCGTCAGCGCTTCGTTCGGCACCGCGTTCAAGGCGCCGAGTTTCAATGAGCTGTACTACCCGTACTACGGCAATCCCGGCTTGAAACCGGAGAACTCGCGCACGGCCGAAATCGGCTTGGATCACGCGGATTCACGCAATCGCTGGTCGCTGCACGCGTATGAGACGCATGTCGACGATCTCATCGCGACCAACGCGAACTTCACGGCCGACAACATCGACCGGGCGCGCATTCGCGGCGTGGAGGCCGAGTTCGCCGGCGGATCGCGGCAATGGAGCTGGGACGTCGCCGCCGATTGGCTCGACCCGCGCAACGAGTCGAACGACCCCAATCGCGGGAAGCTTCTGCAGCGGCGCGCGCGCGTGAGCGGCCGCGCGCAACTTGCGCGCGACTTCGCGCAGCTGCGCGTCAGCGCACAACTGAATTTCGCAGGCCCCCGATGGGATGACTTGGCGAACACCCAAAGACTCGGCGGCTACTCGACGCTCGACCTGCTCGCCTCGTGGCGGTTGCGCCGCGGCGTCTATCTCGAGGGGAAACTCGCGAATCTTACCGGCAGGCGCTATCAGACCGCGCTCTATTATCCGCAGGACGGGCGCAATTACCTGGTGACGCTCAGCTACCGGCCGCGGCCCTCGCATTGACGCGGCATGTCGCCGAATTCGGAGTCCGGCCAGAGTAGAACGCCGAGATTCTCACAGGCGTCGATCAGCGCGGCGGCCGCTTCGCGCGTGCCGCCGCCCGAGCGCAGGTCGCGGGTCAACAGCCGCGTCAGCGTCGCGCGGCGCGATCGCGCCGAAGGCTCGCCGTCGAACAGCGCGGAGAACAGCGCCAGGGCTTCGACGAAGTCGCGCATGCCGGACGAAGACGCCGCGGCGGGCGGCGCGGTCAGCAGGAGTTTGAGCCAGGTCACGCAGCGCTTCGCCAGCCCGGCGCGCGACACGCCGAGGCCCGCGCGCCGGCCCGCTTGCGCCTCGGCGAGCGCATCCGTGAGATCGAGATAGCGCTCGACCGCGGACTCGTCCGCCGGCATCGAGGGGCTGCCATCTTCGAGCACCGCGCCGAGCAGGTCGGCGAGCAATTGCGACAAGGACTCGGCAAGCAGGCGCCGCGATTGTTCCGCATCGGCATGCGCCAACTGGTCCCAAGGCAAGGGTTCACTGAAGCGTCCGGCGTCGGGCGATTTGGGCATGCGCCAAAGTGTAGCGGGTCCGCCGCACCACGCAACCACCGAGGAAACATAAGCCGGATAATTGCGGGCGCGCTCGCCAAATCGGCGGCCGGCGATTAAAGTGCGCGCGCGACATCCATCGGGTGCGATCCAACGTGGCGAAACAACGACAAAGGCGGCCGGCGCAGGGCCCGGCCGCGGCGCGGATGCCGCGCCTCGAGATCGGCTTGCGGAACGTGAGTCTGCGGCGCGGCGGGCGATGGGTCCTGCGCGACCTGTCGCTCGGCCTCGCATGCGCTCATCGCTACGCGCTCATCGGCGACAACGGCGCCGGCAAGACGCAGCTGTTGAAGCTGCTGGCGACGGACCTCTGGCCGACGCCGACCGCGCGCGGGGCGCGCACCTACGAAGTCGGCGGCCTTGCCGTGGACATCGGCGAAGCGCGGCGGCGGCTCGCCTATGTCGGCGCCGAGCGCCAGGACAAGTATGCGCGCTACGGTTGGAACTTGAGCGTACGCGAGCTCGTGATCACCGGCTTGCACGGCACCGACCTGCCGCTGCGCGCGGCGACGCCGGCGGAGAAGGCGCGCGCGCAGCGCACGCTCGGCGCATGCGGCCTCGCGCGCCTGGCCGCGCGGCCGTTCGCGTCCCTGTCGTACGGCCAGAAGCGCCTCGCGTTGCTCGCGCGCGCGCTCGCAGGTGCGCCGGATTGGTTGTTGCTCGACGAGTTCTACAACGGACTGGACCTTCACTACCGGCGTCGCCTCGACCGCATTCTCGACGCGGCGCGCCGGCGCGGCCAGTCGTGGGTCGCGGCCGCCCACCGCGCCGCCGACGTGCCGCGGGGCACGGATCGACTCCTCCATCTGCATGCCGGCAAGCCGATCGTCGCGACCGCGTGGAGCGCGGCGCGAGCCGGCGCGCTCGCGCGCGCGGCCGGCGAGGCGGGGGCGCCGGCGCTGCCGCGGCGCGCGCGCGCCGCGCCCGATGCCGCCGATGCGGCGCGATCCCGCGAGCCCAAGATCCTGGTGCGAATGCGCGGCGTCGATCTCTACGTCGACTACCGGCGCGTGCTCCGCGACGTGAACTGGGATTTGCGCGCAGGCGAGCATTGGGCGGTGACTGGCGCAAACGGCTGCGGTAAGTCGAGCTTTCTCAAGCTCCTGTACGGCGACTTGTCGCCCGCGCTCGGCGGCAGCGTCGAGCGCGATGGCGCCGCGGCCGGGGGCGGCATCCCGCGGTGGAAGAGCGGCATCGGCTACGTGTCGCCCGAGCTGCAGACGGATTACGATGCCGACGTCGGTCTCGCCGATCTGGTCGCGAGCGGCCGATATGCGAGCATCGGCTTGTCGGACCCGCCGACGCGGCAGGATCGGTCCGCCGCGCGGCGCTGGCTCGGATACTTCGGCCTGTCGTCCGCGGCGAAACGCCGTCCGCGCGAATTGTCGTACGGCCAGCTGCGCCGCGCGTTGATCGCCCGCGCCTTGGTCGGCAACCCGCGGATCCTGCTGCTCGACGAGCCGCTCACCGGACTCGACCCGGGGCAGCGCGCGGCGAGCAAGCGCCGCCTCGAAGGACTGATGGCCGCAAAACTCACGCTCGTCATCGCCGTACATCACCTCGAGGACCTGCCGCAGGGGATTACGCATGTCTTGCGTTTACATAAGCGGCGCGCCGAGGCGTTCATTGCGAATTCTGCGAACTGAGTCGGCGGCAAACCGGCTTGCGCGCGGCATAAGCGATCCCTATGCGACGCATCGTTTCGCCGATTCTCGGGTTCACGCTGACCTCGCTCGCCGCCTGCGCCGGCTCGGGCTATGCCGTGCGCGCGGTTCCCCGCATCATGGCGGACGCGGTCGGGCGTCCCGTCGACGGCCTCGCGCGGGATTTCGGGCCGCCGCGAAGGATCGATCGAACCGAGACCGCGCTGGTCTATATATGGTTCCTGCCCGATCGGCCCGCGGGCGCGCCCGCGGGCTTTCACGGCTGTCAGCTGGAGGTCACCGTCGACGCCCGTTCGCTGCGGGTCGAGGGCTACGCGACGGCCGACGTCGGCTGGTCGACTTGCGGACGTATGGAACGGCGTATCCGCATCGCCCTGCGCTGAGCCTCGCGTACAATGCCGGCGCGGCACGGTGGCGCGGGCGGTTTGCGGAGATCCTCGGGTGCATTTCATCGTTCTATCGCTTTTGATCCAGGTCGCATTGATCGCGCATGTGCTCAAGACCGGGCGCAACGCCCTCTGGGTCGTCGCGATCGCGCTGCTGCCCGTGGCCGGATCGCTCGCCTACGTCGCCGTGGAAATCCTGCCGGAGTACTCTCGCGGCGGGGCCGGGCGGCGCGTGCGCGCGGGTGCCGGACGGCTTTTCGACCCGGACCGCGACCTGCGGCGCGCGCGCGCCGAGGTCGAGGTCTCCGGCAACGTCGACGCACGCCGCCGCCTCGCCGAGGAATTGATCCGCCGCGGCCAGTACGACCGCGCGATCGAGGCCTGCCGCGGCGGCCTCGCGGGTGTATTCGAGCACGACCCGACTCTCCTCCTCGAACTCGCGCGCGCTCAGTTCGCGAAGCAGGATTTTCCCGCCGCGCGCGCGAGCCTCGAGGATCTGTCGCTGCACAATCCGGAATTCAAATCGGCCGAGGGGCGTCTGTTGTATGCGCGTACTCTGGAGGCGGACGGCGCGCTCGATCTCGCGGAGCGCGAATACGCGTCCATCGCCCCGGAATATCCCGGTGCCGAGGCGCGTCTGCGATACGGACTCATGTTGAAGCGCCGGGGCAAACTCGACGAGGCGAATCGGGTCTTCAAGGAAATGGCCGAGAGCGCGCGGCTCGCTCCGTCGCATTATCGCCGCGCTCAAGCCGAGTGGCTCGACCGCGCGCGCCGGGAATTGGGCTAGCGGGCGCCGCTCCGCCGCGCTAATCTCCGCGTTCCCCCAAAACGCAAAGGAGACCAACCATGGCCAAGTTACACCGCGTCAATCGCTACGCGTGGGTCGTCGCCGCGGCCGTCGTGCTCGCGGCTTGCGCGAACAAGATGGAGCCCGCGCAGAAATTGATCGGGCAGATCGACTCGACCGTGACCGCGGCGTCCGCGGATGCGGAGAAATACGTCCCCGATCAACTCAAGGACGTGCAGGGCAAATTGGCCGATCTCAAGGCGTCATTCGACAAGAAGGACTACACCGCCGTGATCACCGGCGCACCGGCCGTGCTCGCCTCGGCGCAAGGGCTGGCCGCGGCGGCCGCCGCGAAGAAAGACGAAATCATGCAGGCGCTGAACGGCGATTGGTCGAATCTGGCAGGCGCGTTGCCGGACGCCGTAAGCAAGATCCAGGCGCGGATCACGGAACTCGGCAAGAACCGCCGCATGGCGCGCGGCATCGACCTCGCATCGGCGAAGTCGGGGCTCGAGGACGCGACCTCGCTGTGGTCGAAGGCGCAAGCCGCGTTCGCGGCCGGCAATCTCGAGGAGGCGGTCAGCACGGCGAAGGACGTCAAGTCCAAGGTCGACGCCGTGGCCGAAACGATCAAATTGAAATTGCCGGAGGCAGCGCCCGCGGCGCCCGCCGCATCCGACTGACGGTGCGACCGGGAGGCACTGGCTCATGGGTCCCCCGGGGGGGCCTATGACGCCAGGCGTCCCTCGCTGACGATCACCGCGGTGCCGCTGATGCGCACGGCGGTCAGGCGGCCCCGGTCCACGTCGAGCGCGACATCGACTCTTCCGGGACGACCCATCTGCGCCCCCTGGCGCCCGACGAAACCGGCCGCCGGCCTGCCGAGCAGGCCGGCCTCGTACAAGTAGGCCGCGAGCATCGCGTGGGCGTTGCCGCTGACCGGGTCCTCCGGTATGCCGATCGCCGGGCAGAACATCCGCGACTCCGTCGACGCCGGTTGCGCGCCGCGCGTGAATGCGAACGCAAAAAAACCCTCCGCGCCGAGTTCCTTGCCGAGCGCGAGCAGCGTGTCCGTGTGCGGCGTCAAGCCGTCGAGCGCGTGCGCGTTCGCGACGGGTATCAACAGCCGGGCGCTGCCTTTGCGCGCGATGCGCAAGGCCAGGGTCTCGTGCAGCTTCGCCCCCGGCAGGCCGAGAGCCTCGGCGACGCGCAGCGCCGTCTTGAACGGCAGGGGCGCATCGAGCTCCGGCGTCGATGACTTGAACTCGATCGACGGCGGCGAGTCCGCGGCCGGCGTGGCCGCGGTCACCTCGATGATCCCGGTTCCGGATCGCTGGCGGCAGACCCCGAGTCCGCGCAGCCCAAGCGCGAGCAACACCGCGTGCGCCGCCACGGTCGCGTGGCCGACGAACGGCGCCTCCTTGCGCGCGTTGAAAAAGCGGATGCCGACATCGTGATCGGCGCCGGTCGCCGGCAGCACGAACGCGGCCTCGGCATGCGGGAATTCACGCGCGATGGCGCGCAGCACGTCGTCCCCCGCGCCTTCCGCGCCGAGGACGACGGTGGCCGGATTCCCGGTGTAGCGGCTACGCGTGAAGGCGTCGACCTGAAAAATGCGCATTCTTTAGTTTTGCATGCCAACGGCCATGCCGCTACACTGTTGCCCGCCTTGGGGTGGCCCTCGTGACGCCTGAGACGCAAGACGTCGATTCGTCGACCGATCCTGCGAACCCGTTGAACCTGATCCGGTTAATGCCGGCGTAGGGAGTAGGTGATTCAATATGCGCGCAGCCGTCGAAATCAGCATGTACCCGCTTGCCGGGGATTACATCGAGCGAATTCTCGGGTTCATCGAACGGCTCAACAGCCGCGGCGAGTTCGTCGTCGTCACGAACGACTTGAGCACGCAGATCTGGGGCGAGCTCGATCGGATCATGAGCGCGCTCGCCGAAGAGATGGCGCGGTCCTCGCTCGATTCGCCGCAGATCGTCTACGTCATGAAGGTATTGCCGGGACTCAGCGCGCCGGCCGGCGCCGCCGCGACGTGATCATGGCGCTCGTCGACCAGCTCGCCGGCGCCTGGCGCTCCGCGAGCTGGATCGAGATCGTCGCCGCGGTGCTCGCCGTCCTGTACCTGCTGCTCGCGATAGCGCAGCGGCGCAGCTGTTGGGTCGCGGCGTTCGTCAGCTCCTGCCTGTACGTCGCGGTGATGTTCCGTGCACGGCTCTACATGGAGTCGGTGCTCAACACCTTTTACGCGGGCATCGCCGTGTACGGCTATTGGCAATGGGCGCGAAGGTCGTCCGGATCGGGGCGCGGCGTCCATCGTTGGCCGCTCGAGCGCCACGCGCTGGGGCTCGCGGCCGTGATCGCGCTGTCGCTCTGCAGTTCGTTCTTCCTGCGCCGCTATACGCCGGCCGCCTGGCCGTTCGTCGATTCGATGGTGACGTGGTCGAGCGCCTTTGCGACGTTCCTGGTCGCTCTCAAGGTCTACGAGAACTGGCATTGGTGGCTCGTCATCGATTCGGTGGCGCTGTTCGTCTATTACAGGCGCGGCCTGTATCCGACGATGCTCCTGTTCGCGCTGTACCTCGTCATGATCGCGTTCGGCATCCGGGAATGGCGGCGGAGCCTCCCCGCCGCGGCGCATGCGGACGCTTGAAGTCGAGGCCCTCGCGATGCGCCTCGTGCCGGGGGCCGGCCCGGCGCGGGTCCGGCTCGTCGGCGCAGGCCTCGGCAGCGAGACCTATCGCGTGGAGCGCGGCGACGAATCGTTTTCGCTGCGCGTCGCGGCGCGCGCGGACTCGCGCGACGCGTTCGACCCGCTGTGGGAGTACCGCGTGCGGGAGCTCGCGGGGTCCGCGGGCCTCGCGCCGGACGTTCTGCACGCGGATGCGGCCGCGGGCATCATGCTCGCGCGTTGGGTCGAGGGCCGCACGTGGAGCGCGGCCGAGGCGTGCGAGCCGGCGCGCGTCGCGCAGGTCGCGCTCCTGGTCCGGCGCATCCACGCACTGACGCCGCCGCGCCCCGCGCGCCGAGTGGCGCCGGCCGAATGGATCGCGCGCTACGAGATGCCGCATGCGGGCGTGCGTCGCGCGGCCGCGAATTTCGACGCGCTGCGCGCCGAGGCGGTTCGCCGGATCGAAGCGCTCGCGCGGCTACCCGCCGCCGCGGTTCTCTGCCACAGCGACCTTCATCGGTTGAATGTCGTCGAGACGCCGTCCGCACTCGTCGCTCTCGACTGGGAATACGCGCACGTGACCGATCCGCTGTGGGACCTGGCCGGATGGAGTTCCGTCAACGACTTCGGCGCGGCGATGAGCGGCGATCTCCTGCGCGGCTACCTCGGCCGCCGCTGGCTGCCTGCCGAGTGGGCGCGCTTCAGGCACCTCGCATGGCTGTACGATTATGTCTGCCTGATCTGGAGCGAGGTTTACCTCGCCCGGCACGCGGACCGGATCGGTGCCGAGGAGCTCGCCCGCGCGCAGCATCTGGCGGCGCGCTTGGAATCCGATTTGGGTGGTTCCGCCGGGGAAGTTCCGGCAGACTAGCGCGCTTGGCGGTGAACCCGCGAATCGGATCATTTCAACGGAGAGCAGAATGGCGCGGATAACGGTTGTGGACCGTGACGGCAAGGAACACGTGGTCGAAGCGAAGCCGGGCTTGAAACTGATGGAAATCCTGCGTGAGCTGGACTACGGCGTGGCCGCGATCTGCGGCGGTCTTTGTTCCTGCGCGACCTGCCACGTGTTCGTCGACGATGCATGGGTGAATCGTCTGCCGAAGAAGCAAAGCGACGAACAGGATTTGCTCACGGAACTGTCCGATTACCGGCCCGAGACCTCCCGCTTGTCGTGCCAGGTGGATTTCACCGAGGCGCTCGACGGCCTGAAAGTCACGATCGCGCCGGATACCTGAAGGCCCGGCCGGGGCTCACTTCTTTTCGCCCTGCTTGCGCACGGCCTCCTGCGCCGCCGCGATCGCGGCGGCGTCGCCGAGAAATCGGCGGCCGGCGGATTCGAGTCGGGGCGTGAATTCGTACAGGATCGGTACGCCGGTCGGCACGTTGAATTCGACGATGTCCTTCTCCGGCATGTCGTCGAGCATTTTCACCAAGGCCCGAAGCGAATTGCCGTGCGCGACGACGAGCACGTTCTTGCCGGCCTCGAGCTGCGGCGCGATGCGCAATTGCCAATCGGGAAGAACGCGCGCGAGCGTGTCCTTCAGCGACTCCGACGCCGGCAACAAGCGCGGGTCGACTTCCGCATAACGTGGATCGAAGCGCGGATGCCGCGGATCGTCCTGCGGCAGCGGCGGCGGCGGCACGTCGTAGCTCCTCCTCCAGATCTTGACCTGCGCCTCGCCGTGCGCGGCGGCCGTCTGCGCCTTGTCGAGTCCCTGCAGCGTTCCATAATGGCGCTCGTTCAGGCGCCAGCTGCGTTCGACCGGAATCCACATCCGGTCGGTCGTGTCGAGAATGATCCACAGCGTACGAATCGCGCGCTTGAGCACCGAGGTGAAGGCGACGTGAGGCTCGATTTGCTCCGCGAGCAGTTCCCGGCCGGCTTGCGCGGCTTCGGCGCGGCCCCGTTCGGTCAGGTCGACGTCGACCCAGCCGGTGAACAGGTTCTCGAGGTTCCAGATGCTTTGTCCGTGGCGGACCAAAATCAACTTTCCGGGCACGATGTATTCCTCTCGAAAAATATGGTTTGCGGTGCGTTGCGCATTCAGCCTTCGGCGAGCCGCCTGACCGACTGCAGCGCGACCGACAAGGTCGCGAAATCCGCCGCCGTGCCGGCGCGCAAGTCGACGATCAGGCCCTTCAGATAATCGATCTCCGCGCGCCGGCTGGTCATCCAGGCATCGACGCGCGCCGCCGGCGAGCCTCCCGCGCACGCGAGCGCGGCGCGCGCGATCCGGCTTTGCAGCGCATAGAGATTGTCGCGCAGCGTGCTGCGCGCGACCGCGTGCCAGCGGCCGTCGGCGGCGAGGGATTCGATTTGCTCCTTGACCCAGGACAGTCCGATGCGCTCGCCGAGGTCGAAATACGCGCGCGCGGCGAACTCGATCGGCACGCCGGTTCGCCGCCGAGACTTCGACCAGATCGAGGGCGCCGTGCAGCGCCTCGAGAGAGGCGATCCGGCCGGCGAGACCCTCGGGCACGCGCTCGCCGATCAAGCGGGTGCGGGCTTCGTCGTGGCGCGCGCGCTCGCCGGCGCCGAGGACCGCGGAGAGCTCGCTCATCAGCCGCGACGTGCCCGCGGCGTAGCGCCGCACCGCGCGTTCGATGTCGAGCTCCCCGCGCCTGTGCGTCAGCAGCCAATAGCTCATGTGCCGCAACAGACGCGTCGTCTGCTCGATCGCGGCGCACTGCACGGACGCGGCGATGCGGTTGTCGAGCGACTCGATCTGCGCCCAGATTTCGCGCACGCGGAACACCTCGCGCGCGATCGTGTAGGCGCGCGCGATCGCGGCGGGGTCGGCGCCCGTATCGTCGAGCGCACGCACCGGGAACACCGGACCCATGCGGTTGATCAGGCTGTTGGTGATCGCGGTGGCGATGATCTCGCGCCGCAACCGATGCTTCTCGATGCGGCGCGGCGAAGCGCTCGCGCACGGGGCCGGGAAAATAGCCCTGGAGCTCGGCCGACAGATATTTGTCCTCCGGCACGTCCGAGTGGATCAGAGCCTTGTTCAGCCAGATCTTGCCGTAGCTCAGGGCGATCGCGAGCTCGGGGCGCGTCAGGCCTTCGCCGGCCTTGCGCCGCTCGGCGATCTCCTCGTCGGTCGGCAGGAATTCCAGCGCGCGGTTGAGGTCGCCGGAACGCTGCAGCGCGCGCAGCATGTAGGCGCTCTCGCTCAGGCGCTCCTTCGACTGCCACTCGAGCACGCTGATCGCCTGACTCTGAAGGTAATTGTTGCGCAGAACGAGCGCGGCGACGTCGTCCGTCATTCGCGCGAGCAGCCGGTTGCGCGCGGCGCGCGTGATTTCGCCGCGCGCGGACCGCGCCGTTCAGCACGATCTTCAGGTTCACTTCGACGTCCGAGCAATTCACGCCCGCGGAGTTGTCGATGAAATCCGTGTTCAGCCGCCCGCCGCGGCGCGCGTATTCCACGCGGCCGAGCTGCGTCAGCCCGAGATTGCCGCCTTCGCCGACGACCTTGCAGCGCAGGTCGCGCGCATCGACGCGCACCGCGTCGTTGGCGCGGTCGCCGACGGCGGCGTGGCTCTCGGCGCTCGCCTTGACGTAGGTGCCTATGCCGCCGTTCAAGAGGAGATCGACGTCCAGCTTGAGGATCGCCTTGATCGCCTCGTTCGGCGTCGTCTGCGCCGGCAGCTGCAACAGGGCTTGCGCCTCGCGCGACAGAGTTCAGGTTCTTGGCGGCGCGCGCATAGATGCCGCCGCCCTTGGAAATGAGCTCGCGCGAGTAATCCTCCCAGCTCGACCGCGGCAATTTGAACAGCCGCGCGCGCTCGCGAAACGAGCTCGCCGCGTCCGGGTTCGGATCGATGAAGATGTGCTGGTGGTTGAACGCGGCGACGAGCCTGATATGCGGCGATTGCAGCATGCCGTTGCCGAACACGTCGCCGGCCATGTCGCCGATGCCGACGACGCTGAATTCGCTGCGCTGGATGTCGATCGACAGCTCGCGGAAGTGGCGCTTGACGCACTCCCATGCGCCGCGCGCGGTGATCGCCATTTTCTTGTGGTCGTAGCCGACCGAGCCGCCCGAGGCGAAGGCGTCGCCGAGCCAGAATCCGTATTCCTCCGAGATGCCGTTGGCGATGTCGGAAAAACTGGCCGTTCCCTTGTCCGCCGCGACGACGAGATACGGGTCGTCGCCGTCGTGGCGCACGGTCATCGGCGGCGGCACGATCTCGTCGCCGACGATGTTGTCGGTCAAGTCGAGAAGTCCGCGGATCAGGGTCTGATAGCAGGCGATGACCTCGGCTTGCTGGGCCTCGCGGCCCGCGGCCGGCAGGCGCTTGCAGACGAACCCGCCTTTCGCGCCCACGGGCACGATCACCGTGTTCTTGACGTTCTGCGCCTTCATGAGGCCGAGAACCTCGACGCGGAAATCCTCGAGCCGGTCCGACCAACGAATGCCGCCGCGCGCGACCCGTCCCATGCGCAGGTGCACGCCTTCCATGCGCGGCGAGAACACGAATATCTCGCAAAGCGGCTTCGGCAGCGGCAACTCGAGCAGCCGCTGGCTCTCGACCTTGAACGACAGGAATTCCTTCTCCCGCCCCGACGCCGGAATCTGGTAGGCGTTCGTGCGCACCGTCGCCGTGAGCGCGCTCCAGAGCGCGCGCAGGATGCGGTCCTCGTCGGAGCGCCGGACGTCGTCGAGCGCCGCGCCGATCGAGGTGGCGAGGCGCGCGAGCGACGAGCGCCGGGCCGCCGGCGAAAGCCGCGGCTCGAAGCGCGCGACGAACAGATCGGCGAGCTGGCGCGCGGCGCGCGGGTTTTCGATCAGGACTTGCGCGATGTAGCCCTGACTGTAAGGCAGGCCCGTTTGCAGCAGGAAGCGGCAGTACGCGCGGATCACGTTGACGATCCGCCAGGGCACGCCGGCGTGCAGCGTCAGCCTGTTCAGGCTGTCGTTGTCCATCTTGCCGGACCAGACCGCGACGAACGCGCTCTTGATGTCTCCCGCGAGGGATTCGAATTTCGCCTGGGCGGCCGGCGGAATCTCCAATTCCAGATCCTGTATCCAGCCGCGCCGCTCGCCCGCGCATTCCAGCTCGTAGGGGCGCTCGGCAATGACGCGCAGGCCCATGTTCTCGAGCATCGGCACGAGATCCGACACCGGGATCGCGTCGCGGCGCCGGTAGATCTTCAGGTACACGCGCTCCTTGCGCTTCGCGTCGGCGCGATAGGTCTCCAGTTGCAGCCGCGCCGGATCGTCCTCCAGGGCCTCGAGAAACGACACGTCGAGCGCCGCCGTGTCGCCGCCGAAATCCTCGGTGTACGCGGCCGGGAACGCCGGCGCGTATTTTTCGTAGAGCCTGAGCGCGTACGGATTCGTCCAAGCGCGCCAGCAGCGCGGTCTTGAAGCCGTCGGCCCAGGACCGCACCGCCGCTTCGATGCGCCGCTCGAGATCGTCGGGCTGCAGGCGCTTGGCGTCGGCGGGCATGGTGCGCGCGACGATGTGGATGCGCGCGAGATTCGATTGCGCGATCTGCACCTGCGATTCGAGGTCGAATGCGCCGAACGCATCGCGCACGACGGCCTCGATTCGCTGGCGGACCTGGGTATTGTACTTTTCGCGCGGCACGAAAATGAGGCAGGAATAGAACCTGCGGAACGGGTCCCGGCGCAGCAGCAAGCGCACGCGCGGACGCTCCTGCAGGCCGAATATTCCCGCGACGACGCGGATCAGCTCGGCGACGTTCGCCTGGAACAACTCCTCGCGCGGGAACGACTCGAGGATGTGCTGCAGCGCCTTGCCGTCATGGCTGTCCGGCGCGAGCGCGAAATGCTCCACGACCCGCTCGACCTTGTGGCGCAGCAGCGGGATTTCGCGGGGATTGCTGTTGTACGCGGCGGACGTCCACAGGCCGAGAAACCGCCGTTCGCCGATCAGCCGGCCGGTTTGGTCGAACTGCTTGATGCCGACGTAGTCGAGGAAGCCGGAGCGGTGCACCGTGGATTGGGTGTTCGACTTCGTCACCAGGGCCAATTCGCGCGTGCGGCTTTGGCGCCGTATGTCGCTCGGCAATGCGTGGGCGCTGCGCTCGGGGCGCCGATGGCTGCGGCGCAGGATGCCGAGTCCGCTCTCTTCGACCGGCACGAGGGATACTTTGCCGCCGGCGCCGCGCAGGCGGTATTCGCGATAGCCGAGAAACGTGAAATGGCGGTTGACCATCCACTCCAAGAGCTCGCGCGTCTCGCTCGCGTCGCGCGGTCGAAGCGCGCGCGTTCCACGAGCAGATCGTCCGCGGCCTTGCGCGCCGCCGCCTGCATCTTCGACCAATCCGCGCAGGCGACGCGTACGTCGCGCAGATTCCGCTCGATCTCCTGCGTGAGCGATTCGAGCGTCGCCGCGTCGACGATGCGGTCGATTTCGACGTGCTGGAAGGACTCGAGCCGCGCCCTGGGATTGCCGTCCGCCGCGCCCCGCGGCCGCAGCGAACGCAGGGCGCCCTTGGCGTCGCGCGCGACCGCGAATATCGGATGCGCGAGAAAGTGCAGGGTGAGGCCGCGCCGCAGGAACGGCAGGCCGATCGAATCGACGAGGAACGGCATGTCGTCGCCGACCATTTCGACGACCGTGTGAGGGGAGTCGTAGCCGTGCTCGCGCACGGTGGGGTTGAACACGCGCACCCGCGCGCGGCCGCGTGTGCGCTGGCGTGCGAATCGCAGCTGGTCGAGCGCCGCCGCGGCGAGCTCGCGAGCGTCGCGCGAGGCGAGGTCCTGCGGCGGCACGCCGGCGTAGTACTCGCGCAAGTAGCTTGCGCCTTGCACGCCGGCGACGCCGGTGCGCCCCGCGGCGGCGCAAATCGACTGCAATATCTTCTTCTGTGGTTCGGACATGGCCTGTGACATCGGACCTATCTCCCCCGGGGTGCTTGATCGAGCCGCGGACTTATTCAGCTTCCTGCAAATCGGCGATCACGGCGGCGAGGAAGCGGCAAGCCTCGCCGCCGGTGACGCAGCGATGATCGAAACTCAGGCTCAAGGGCATGCGCCGGCGTGCTGCGATCGCGTCGCCGACGACGACCGCGTCGCGGCGTACCTTGCCCGCGCCGAGGATGGCCACGGCGGGCGGTACGACCTGCGGCGTCGCGTAGCGTCCGGCGAGCGTGCCGAAATTCGACAATATCAACGTGAAATCGCGCAGATCCTCGGCCGGCGTGGTGCGCTGGTGCGCGGCGTTCTTGTGGCCGGTCAGCGCGGCGCCGAGCGCGGCCGGCGACTTGTTCGCGATATCGCGGATCACCGGCACGAACAATCCGCCGGGAGTGTCGATGGCGACCCCCAGGTCGATGTGTTTCAGCAGCACGCGGGAGTTGTCGGCCGGATCGTACCAGGCGTTCAGCGCCGGCTCCGCGCGGCACGCGCCGGCGATCGCGCGCATCAGCCGCAGCATGTAGTCGGACGGATCCTTCCAGGCGTCGATGTCGGCGTCGTCGCAGACCGTGCTCAGCGCGATTTGGTCGCGCGCGAGCGTCATCGTCTGCGCCATCGCGCGGCGTGCGCCGCGCAGCGGCTGGGGCTGGATGCCGGCTTGCGCCGCGAGCTTCGTGATCGCGGGCGGCGAGGCCGGCACATGCGCCGACTGCAGCACGTCGTCGAGCGTGATGAGACCGCCGCGCCCGGTGCCGGCGATGCCGGCGAGGTCGACGCCGAGACGCTTCGCGAGCGCGCGCGCCACCGGCAGTGCGCGCCCGCGCGCGGACGTGCCGCCGCCGTTGCCGATCGTCGCGGCTTCGACGAATTCCTCGACGCTCGTCGGCGGCATGCGGCCGACGACCGTGCCGTCGTCGAAATCGATCAGCGGGGCGCCCGTCGGAATGATGTCGCCGGCCGCGCCGTGCAAGGCCGAGATCGTCCCGGTGAACGGCGCCGGCACCTCGACGACCGCTTTCGCCGTTTCGACGGACACCATCGGCTGATCGACGGCGACGCGGTCGCCGACCTTGACGTGCCACGCGACGATTTCCGCCTCGGCGAGGCCTTCGCCCAAATCCGGAAGTCTGAATGTCCCCATCGCCCGCCTCTCCTAATCCGCCAACGTGAGTTGTACGGCGTCGACGATGCGCTGCACGCTCGGAATGTAGTCGTTTTCCAACTTGAACAGCGGCATGACCGTGTCGAAGCCCGCGACGCGCCGGATCGGCGCCTGCAGGTCGTACAGCGCGTGCTCGGCGACGATCGCCGCGATCTCGGCGCCGACGCCGACGTTGCGCGCCGCCTCGTGGACGATCACCAGGCGTCCGGTCTTGGCGACCGAGGCCAGGATGGTCGCGCTGTCGATGGGGCTCAATGTCGCGAGGTCGATCACCTCGGCGCTGACGCCTTCCTTGTCGAGTTCCGCGACCGCGCGCAGTGTTTCGATCGTCGTCGCGCCCCAGGTCACGATCGTGACGTCGGTTCCTTCGCGCAAGATGAAAGCCTTGTCCAGCGGCAACGCGCGGCCGTCGTCGACGACCTCCTGGCGCATCGCGCGATAGAGACGCACCGGCTCGAGAAAGACGACCGGATCGGGATCGCGGATCGCCGCGAGCAGCAGGCCGTAGGCGCGCGCGGGCGACGACGGACAGACGACGCGGATGCCGGGGATGTGGCAGAGCATGGTCTCCGTACTCTCGGAGTGATGTTCCGGCGCGTGGATTCCGCCGCCATGCGGCATGCGCATGACCACGGGGCAGGTCAGCCGGCCGCGAGTGCGGTAGCGCATGCGCGACATGTGATTGACGATCTGATCGAGCGCGGGGTAGAGGAAGCCCATGAACTGAATCTCGGCGACCGGCTTCAAACCTTGCGCGGACATGCCCACCGCCATGCCTGCGATCATGGCTTCCGCGAGCGGCGTGTCCTGCACGCGCTCCTTGCCGAAGCGTTCCTGCAGTCCCGCGGTCGCGCGAAAGACGCCGCCGTTCGCGCCGACATCCTGGCCGATGACGACCACGCTCTCGTCTTGCCGCATTTCCCAGCCATGCGCCATCGCGATGGCTTCGACCATGGTTACCTTCGCCAAGTCAATGTCTGCCGGATTTGGCGCCGTATTTACGCGCAACGTCGCGCTGCTCGACCAGATGCGCCGGCATGTTCGCGAACAGATGCTCGAACATGGCGTCCGTCACCGGCTTCGGCGCCGCCAGATATTCGCCGACGGCGGCGTCGACCTGCCGCGCGCAGTCCTGCTGCAGCGCCCGTTCCTGCGCCGGGTCCCATATTCCCGTCTTGAGAACGAACTGCCTGATGCGAATGAGCGGCTCGCTCTTCCAGGCTTCCTTCACCTCCAGATCGGAACGATAGCGGCTGGCATCGTCGGCCGTCGTGTGATCGCTCAAGCGGTACGTGAGCGCCTCGACCAGGGTCGGGCCGGCGCCGGCCCGAGCGTCTTCGAGCGCACGGCTCACGACCTCGCGTACGGCGAACACGTCGTTGCCGTCGACTTGCACGCCGGGTATGCCCGCGGCCACGGCCTTCTGCGCGAGGGTCTTGGCCGCGGTCTGCTCGGCGACCGGCACCGAGATCGCCCAACCGTTGTTCACGATCACGAACACCGCCGGCAGGCTGCGTGCGCCGGCCAGATTGAGCGCCTCGTAAAAGGCTCCTTCGGACGTGCCGCCGTCGCCGATGTACGCGAGCGCGCAGCGCTTTTCGCGGCGTATCTTGAACGCCATCGCGGCGCCGGCCGCATGCAGAGTCTGGGTCGCGATCGGCACGCACCAGGCGAAGTCCTGGCGCGGGCCCGCGAAGTCGCTGCCGCGTTCGTCGCCGCCCCAGTAAGTCAGGATCTCGCGCATGGTCACGCCGCGCCACATCTGCGTCCCGTATTCGCGGTAGACCGGGGCGAGGACGTCCTCCGGCCGCATCGCCGCACCGACGCCGACGTGCGTCGCCTCGTGGCCGAGACATGGCGCGTAGGTGCCGAGCTGGCCGGTGCGCTGCAGGTTCACCGCCTTGGCGTCGAACGCGCGCACCAGCGTCATCAAGCGGTACATGCGCAAGACGTCTTCCGGGTCGCGCGCGAACGCGGGCAGTTCCCGCGTCGGCTCGCCGGTCTCGTCGAGCAGCTGCGTATACGGAATCTTGAATTCGGCGACCGTCTTCATCCGCGAATTATGCCAGGGCCGGGCGGGGCGCGCTTCACGGCCGATGCTCGCCGGCGAGGTAACGCCGGGATTGCATCTCGACGAGGCGGCTCGCGGCGCGCTGAAATTCGAACGACAAGCGGCCTTCCGGATAGAGCGCGTCGGGGGCCGCCGCGGCCGACACGACGATGTTGACGCCGCGATCGTACAAGGCGTCGATCAACGTGAGAAAGCGGCGCGCGCCGTCATCGCCGCCACGGACGAACACCGGAACGTGCGAGACGAAGATCGTGTGGAAGCGGTGGGCGAGCTCGAGGTAGTCGTTCGCGCCGCGCGGCGTCTCGCAAAGCTCCCGGAACTCGAACCAAGCGAGACCCGGCGCGCTGTCGAGCGCGGCGATCGCGCGGCCGTCGACCGCGACGGCGACCGGGCCCGTGGCGCGAGTCCGTCGACAGCGTGCGGAACAACTGCGCCATTGCGGCGGCCGTGTCCGCCTTCGCGGAATCGAAATATGTGCGCGCCCGTTCGAGGCTGCGCAGGCGGTAGTCGGTCGGGCCGTCGAGGTGCACGACGTCCATGCGGCTCGCGATCATGTCGATCGCGGGGAGGAAGCGCGAGCGCTGCAGGCCGTCCTTGTACAAATCCTGCGGCGGCAGGTTCGACGTCGCGACGAGCGTCACGCCGCGCCGGAACAAGCCGTCGAGCAGGCCCGAGAGAATCATCGCATCGGCGATGTCGGCGACGAAGAATTCGTCGAGGCAGAGGAGCCTCGCGCGCGCGGCCATGCGTTCCGCGACCAGCTCGAGCGGCCGCGCACGGTTGCGCGCGTCGCGCAATTCGGCGTGCACCGATCGCATCAGGATGTAGAAGTGGTCGCGTTCGCGCGGGACGCAATCCATCGACTCGTAGAACAGGTCCATCAAGTGGGTCTTGCCGCGGCCGACGCTGCCCCACAGGTACAGGCCGCGCGGCGCTTCGCCGGCGCGGCCGCGCGCGCGCCACGGCAGGCGAACACGATCCGCGAACCCGAGGTCCCGGGACCCATCGCGCAGCGCGGCGGCGAGCGCATCGAGGCGCGCGGCGGCGGCGAGTTGCGCGGCGTCGAATTCCAGCCGGCGGTCGGCCACTTCCCGCTCGAGCCGCGCGGCGACCGGCTGATGTTCCACGGTCACTGCGATACCGGCCGATCTAAAGGCCTTGGTAGTTCGGCCCGGAGCCGCCTTCCGGCGTGCACCACGTGATCTGGCCGGCGTAGGGCTCTTTGATGTCGCAGGCCTTGCAATGCACGCAGTTCGACGAATTGATCTGCAGCTTGCGCGCGCCGCCTTCGTTCACGATCTCGTAGACGTTCGCCGGGCAGAAGTTCGTGCACGGATTGCCGTACTCGACGGCGCAGCGCGTCGAACAGATCGACGTGTCGGCGACGTGCAGGTGTATCGGCTGGTTCTCCTCGTGCGCCGTCGCCGCGAAGAACACCGACGCGAGCCGATCGCGCGGCGGCAAAGCCCGCTCGACCCAGCCGCGGTCGGGCGAGGCGTACTCGTCGAGCTTCTTGAGCGCCGAGTGATCCGCGTGGTTCGCGAGCGTCCACGGGGACTTGCCCATCGTCGCTGTCTCCAGCGCCGCGTTCGCGAGGCCGAACCACAAGCCGCGCCGGAATCCCGGGCGGATGTTGCGCACCTTGTGCAGTTCGCGTCCGCCGGCGGAGGCGCGCCAGCGCCGGTCGAATCCCTCGCCGGAACCGGTCTCGGCGTAATGTTCGGCCGCCGTCACGCCGGAGCGGATCGCCTGGTGGATGCCCTTGATCTTCGGCGTGTTCAAGGTGCCGCCGGCGTCGCCGATGAGGATCGCGCCCGGCATCTCGAGCGTCGGCATCGATTGATAGCCGCCCTCGATGATCGTGCGCGCGCCCGCGGCGAGGATCTCGCCGCCGTCGAGCAGCGGTCTGATCGCCGGATGATGCTTGAATTGTTGAAACGCCTCGAACGGCTTGAGGCGCGGGTCCTCGTAATCCAGGCCGACGACGAAGCCGACATAGACCCGGTCGTTGCCGAGGTGATAGAGGAAGCTGCCGCCGTAGGTGCGGCTGTCGAGGGGCCAGCCGACGGTGTGCTGGATGAGGCCCGGCTCGGCGCGTCCCGCGGGAAGCTGCCACAGCTCCTTGAAGCCCAGACCGTAGGTCTGCGGCGACTTGCCCTGGTCCAGCGCGTAGCGGCGGATCAGCTGCTTCGACGCGCTGCCGCGGCAGCCTTCCGCAAACAGGGTCAGCTTCGCGTGGATCTCCGGGCCCAGCGCGAAATTGGGGCCGGGCTCGCCGGACTTCTCGACGCCCATGTCGCCGATGCGCACGCCCTGGACGGCGCCGCGCTCGTCGATGAGCGCTTCGGCCGCGGCGAATCCCGGAAACACGTCGACGCCGAGCTTCTCGGCTTCCGCCGCGAGGATCGGCGTCAATTGACCGAGGGAGACGATGAAGTTGCCGTGGTTCGCCATCTGTGGAGGCGTCGGCAGCTTGATGGCCCGGCGGCGCGTCAGGAAACGGAATTCGTCGCGCCCCGCCGGCACGCAGACGGCGGGCGGGTTGCGCGCCAATGCGGCATCAGCGCATCCAGCGGTCCCGGCTCCATGACGGCGCCGGACAAGGAATGTGCGCCCACGCTCGCGCCTTTTTCGAGCACGCAGACGCTGATCTCGGGCCGCAGCTGTTTCAGCCGGATCGCGGCGGCGAGGCCCGCGGGCCCCGCGCCCACGATCGCAACCTCGTATTCCATGACATCGCGTGGATTGTCGCTCATCGAATCGGTACCTTCAGACTAGTTCTACTGCGATCGCGGTCGCTTCGCCGCCGCCGATGCACAGGCTCGCGATGCCGCGCTTCTTGCCGCGCGCCTTCAGCGCGTACAGCAGGGTCGTCATGATGCGCGCGCCGGTCGCGCCGACCGGATGGCCGAGTGCGCACGCGCCGCCGTTGACGTTGACCTTCGCCGGATCGAGCTTAAGGTCCCGCATCGCGGCCAGCGTGACCACGGCGAAGGCTTCGTTGATCTCGTACAGGTCGACGTCCTCGGCCCGCCACGACAGGCGCGTGAGGAGCTTCGCGATGGCGCCGACCGGCGCGAGCGTGAACCATTCGGGTTCGCGCGCGAAGCTCGAGTAGCCGAGGATGCGCGCGAGCGGCGCAAGGCCGTTCGCCGCCGCGGCCGCCGCGGAGGCGAGGACGATCGCCGACGCGCCGTCGGCGATGCCGGAAGAACTCGCCGCGGTCACGGTGCCGTCCTTCTTGAATGCGGGCTTCAGCGAAGGAATCTTCGCGATTTCCAGGTTGTTCGGCGTCTCGTCGTCGACGATCAGGACATCGCCCTTGCGCGTCTTCGCGGTGACCGGCGTGATCTCGGGCTTGAACGAGCCGTTCGCGACGGCCGCTTGCGCGCGGCGCGCCGATTCGGCCGCGAAGTCGTCCTGTTCCTTGCGCGTGAAGCCGTACTTCTCGGCGGTCGCCTCCGCGAACACGCCCATCAGCTTGCCGTCCCACGCGCTCTGCAGGCCGTCGTAGAACATGTGGTCGAGCACTTCCTGGTGGCCCATGCGGTAGCCGGCGCGCGCCTTCGGCAGCAAATACGGCGCATTGGTCATCGATTCGAGTCCGCCGGCGACGACGACGGCGGCCGAGCCGGCCGCGATCTGATCGGCGCCCGCCATCACGGCGCGCATGCCCGAGCCGCACATCTTGTTCAGCGTGGTCGCCGGTGCGGCGGCGGGCACCCCGGCGCCGATCGCGGCCTGGCGCGCGGGCGCCTGGCCGAGGCCCGCCGGCAGCACACAGCCCATGATCACCTCGTCGATGCCGCCGGCCGCGAGTCCGCAGGCGGCGATCGCGCCGCGAATCGCGGACGCTCCCAATTGCGGCGCCGTGAGTGGCGCAAGTACTCCCTGGAAGGCGCCCATCGGCGTGCGCTGTGCGGCGAGAATCAGGATTGGGTCTGAAGCCATCGGCGTTGATCCCTTCGGGTTGGTGGTCGCGGGGCGCAGTATACCTCCCGCGGGCGCCGCTCGGGCCGCTAGGCGAGCGGTTCGTCGACCGCCCGGCCGATCAGTTCGCGGCTGCGATGCCGCGCGTCGGCGCCGTGCAGGACCTCGAGGACTTCGACTCTGATCGGGCGGCGCCGGAGCAGCATGGTGCCGGACGGCAACACGTCGCGCGTGCCGTGAATCGCGACGGCGACGACCGGCATTCCCGCGCGCGCGGCCGTGGCGAAGGCGCCGCGCATGAACTTGCCGATTTGGCGCATCTCGTCGAACGTTCCTTCCGGAAAGAACACGAGAGACTGCCCGCGGGCCGCGCGTTTGAGGACGCGGCGCGCATCCGTCGCGCTGCGCTTGGCGTCGAAGCGCTCCACGAACTCGGAACCCAGGCGCCGCAGCAGCAGCGAGGCGAGCGGCACCCGCACCATCTCGCTCTTGATCACGAACGCGAAATCCGGGGGCAGCGCCGCGGTCGCGACGATGCCGTCGAGGTAGCTCGCGTGGTTCGCGACGACGACGCAGGGCTCGCGCGGCAGGCGCTCGGCGCCGTGGACCGAAAACGGGATGCCCGCCGCCCGCAGGAACGCGCGCGAAAAGCCGGCCGCGACCCGTCGGCGCGCGCGCAAGCCGGGCAGGAACAGATTGACCGTGAGCGCCGTGCCTGCGAGCACCGCGAATACCGTCACGCAATAAAACGAATACACGCCGCCGCGTATCGCCGGCGGCTTTTTTCGGTCTGGTTCTGTGATCTGGTTCTCCTTATGTTAAGACTTGCGGTTACTGTGATTCGGGTCACGTCGAACGCGGGGCACCGCACTCATACTGCCTGCCGTACCGCACAGCTAAGGCACCCGTGCGGCGTCACGACTCAGGAAATTATGGCGACGGCTCTCAAACGCACGGTTTATACACGCACTTCCGGCACGGCGGTACTGCCGCCGGAGCGCGACGCCGTCGATCCGGCGTTGCAGCGCTTCCTGGACGCGGTCTGGATCGAGCGCGGGTTGTCGGCGAACACGCTCGCCGCCTATCGGGCGGACCTCACGGCGCTCGCGCGCTGGCTCGAGGCGCGCGACAGCGCGCTCCTGAAGGCGACGCGCATCGAGTTGCTGGGATTCATCGCCGCGCGCGTCGAGGGCGGTTCGCGGCCGCGGTCGACCGCGAGGCAGTTGTCGAGCTTCCGCCGGTTCTACCGGTTCATGGCCCGCGAGGGCCTCGTCGCGGTCGATCCGACCGCGCAGATCGCGATGCCGAAGATCGGCCGCTCGCTGCCGAAGTCGCTGAGCGAGGCCGAAGTCGATTCGCTGCTCGAGGCGCCGACGATCTCGGATCCTCTCGGCCACCGCGATCGCACCATGCTCGAAGTCCTGTACGCGACCGGCCTGCGGGTCTCGGAGCTCGTGAGCCTGAAGCACGGCCAGGTCAACCTGAATCAGGGCGTGATGCGCGTCGTCGGCAAGGGCAACCGCGAGCGCCTGATCCCGCTCGGCGAGGACGCCGTTCGCTGGCTGCAGCAATTCATGCAAGGCCCGCGCGCGGAGATATTGCTCGAGCGGCAGACGGATTTTCTGTTCCCGACGCGCCGCGGCGATCGGATGACGCGGCAGGCGTTCTGGCACATCATCAAGCGCTATTCGAAGAAGGCGGGCGTCGACAAGGAACTCTCGCCGCATACGCTGCGGCATGCGTTCGCGACGCATTTGCTGAACCACGGCGCGGACCTGCGCGTCGTGCAGATGCTGCTCGGCCACAGCGACCTGTCGACGACGCAGATCTATACGCACGTCGCGCGCGAACGCCTGAAGGAATTGCATTCCCATCACCACCCGCGCGGCTAGCGCGCTCGCGGACCTGGTATTCTTGGCGGAACCTCCGCGGTGCCGCGGAGTCTCAACGTTGAGGCCGCTCCCGGAGAGCCGTTCATGCTGCAGAAATTCGCCGCCGTTCTGATGGCGGCCACGATGGCCTCGGGCCTCGCCGCCGTCGCCCGCCCATGCCGGCGAGGCCGCAGGATCCGCGCGCCGCGCTGCTGAAATTGCTGCCGCCGGGGTCCAAGCTCGACGATTTGTCGCCGTCGCCGATTCCGGGGATCTACCAATTCATGCAGGGCGCGGACATCAGTTATCTGACCGCGGACGGCAGATTCTTCATCGACGGGAACATCTACGACATGCATTCCCGCCGCAACCTGACCGAGATGCGCCGCACGGCGGCGCGCGCGGCGTTGATCAATGCGGTCCCCGAGTCCGAGATGTTGATCTATTCGCCGCCGAACCCGCGCTACACGATCACGGTGTTCACGGACGTCGATTGTCCGTATTGCCGCAAGCTGCACAGCGAGATGGCCGAGATCAACCAGCTCGGCGTGCGCGTGCGCTACATGTTCTATCCGCGCACCGGCCCGGGCACGCTCAGCTGGCGCAAGGCCGAGGCCGTCTGGTGCGCGCCGGACCGCAAGCAGGCGTTGACGTTCGCGAAGGCGGGCGGCACGCTGGATCTGTCCAAGATCTGCACTCCGAACCCGGTCGCGCAGGAGTACGCGCTCGGCCAGGCGATCGGCGTGCGCGGGACGCCCGCGATCGTCACCGAAGCGGGTCAATACATCGACGGGTACCTGCCGCCGCGTGAGCTGGTCCAGGAGATCCAGGCCTGCAGACGGCCGCCGGCCGCTGAGTCCGGCCGGCCAGCGGCTGCTCAGCGCTCGAGCAATTTGCGCTTGTCGGCCATGCCTTCCCATTCCTTGGCGTCGGCGGGCGGCCGCGATTTTCTCGTTGATGACCGGCCATTTCTTCGCGAGCTCCGCGTTCAATTGCTTGAAGCTTTCCTGGCCGGCCGGTATGTCCTCTTCGGAAAAGATGGCCTCGACCGGGCACTCCGGTTCGCACAGCGTGCAGTCGATGCATTCCTCGGGGTCGATGACGAGGAAATTCGGACCCACGTGGAAGCAATCGACCGGGCAGACTTCGACGCAGTCCGTGTATTTACATTTGATGCAGTTTTCGGTGACCACAAAGGTCATGGCATACCCTTTCAATTTTTCGAGCGGAAGTCGCGCTATTCTGCCATAGACTCGAGGGGCGGTCAGGTCGCGAGCGGGCGGGCCAGTTCGACGAAATGGTGGTCCTCGCGGCCGGCCGCGCGGTCCGCGAAGTATCGGCGCAGCGCGAATTCCACGCTCGGGAAGGCGAGTTCCGGCCACGGGATCTCGTCCTCGGCGTACATCCCGACTTCGAGGCTTTCGTCGCCGGCGCCGAATTCCGGCCGCAGCATCTGCGCGCGGAACATGACGTGCACCTGCGCCGCGTGGGTGACGCTCACGACCGCGAGCAGCGAGCCGATTTCGACCTCGGCGAGCGCCTCTTCGTGGCATTCGCGCCGCGCCGCATGCTGCATCGTCTCGCCGATCTCCATGAATCCCGCGGGCACGGTCCAGAAGCCCAGACGCGGCTCGATCGCGCGGCGGCAGAGCAGGATCCGGCCCTGCCATTCGGGCACGCAGCCGAGCACGAGGAGCGGATTGCGGTAATGAATCATGCCGCAGCCCGTGCAGACGAAGCGCGGCAGGTGATCCCCGTCGGGGACTTTGGAGGTGACGGCCGAGCCGCAGTGGCTGCAGAATTTCACGGGTCATCCAACGTTAGGTACTGGTGCCCGGAGAGGGAATCGAACCCACACGATGTCACCATCACCGGATTTTGAGTCCGGCGCGTCTACCAGTTCCGCCATCCGGGCGAGCCAATCCGCGCAGTATATGCGATCGGCGCTCTTGATAGTATTGCCGCCGCCATGCGCCGCACCGACTTTCACTTCGAGCTTCCCCGGGAGCTCATCGCTCAAGAACCGGCCGCGGTGCGCTCGGCGAGCCGCCTGCTCGCGCTCGACGGCGCGAGCGGGGCCATTCGGGACCTTGCGTTCCGCGATCTGCCCGGCGCTGCTGCGCGACGGGGATCTGCTGGTCTTCAACGATACCCGCGTCATCCCGGCGCGCGCGTTCGGCCAGAAATCGACCGGCGGCCGCATCGAGATCCTGCTCGAGCGCGTCGAGAGCCCGACGATCGCGCTGGTGCACGCGCGCTCCAGCAAGCCGCTGCGGCCGCGGGGCACGATCGCGCTCGCCGGCGGCTGCCGGGCCCGCATGCTCGGGCGGGTTGGGGACCTGTTCCGGCTGGAATTCTCCGGCGACGTCCTGGCGTTCTTCGAAACGCACGGCTCGATGCCGCTGCCGCCGTATATCGCGCGGCCGGCGGGCGAGGCCGACCGCGAGCGCTACCAGACGGTGTTCGCGCGCGCGCCGGGCGCGGTCGCGGCGCCGACCGCGGGCCTGCATTTCGACGCAGCGACTCTTCGCGGCCATGGCTGCGCGCGGGATCAAGCACGCGTTCATCACGCTGCACGTCGGCGCGGGCACGTTTCCGCCGGTGCGCAGCGAGGAGATCGAGGAGCACGTGATGCACGCCGAGTATCTGGAGGTGCCCGCCGGGGTTTGCGCGGCGATCGAGGCGGCGCGCGCCGCCGGCGGGCGCGTGGTCGCGGTCGGCACGACCGTCGTGCGCGCGCTCGAGACCGCGCGCGAGTTCCGGCGCCTTGGCTCCGTTTCGCGGCGAGACGCGCATTTTCATCCGCCCGGGGCACCGCTTCCGCGCGGTCGACGCGCTGCTCACGAATTTCCACCTGCCGGAGTCGACGCTGTTGATGCTGTGTTCCGCGTTCGTCGGCCGCGACGCGGTGCTCGCCGCCTACGCGCACGCGGTACGCGAGAACTACCGCTTCTTCAGCTACGGCGACGCGATGTTCATGACGCCCGGCGCGACGTCCCGGAGGCCGCGTGAGCCGCCTTGAGCACATGCGCTTCGAACTGCTCGCCGTGGACGGCGCGGCGCGGCGCGGCCGCCTGGGCTTCGCGCGCGGCACGGTCGAGACGCCGGCGTTCATGCCGGTCGGCACCTACGGCACCGTCAAGGCGATGACGCCGGAGGAGCTGGAGTCGATCGGCGCCGAGATCGTGCTCGGCAACACCTTCCACCTGTTCTTGCGGCCGGGCGCTCGACGTGATCGGCGCGCACGAGGGCTTGCACCGGTTCATGCATTGGCCGAAGCCGATTCTGACCGACTCCGGCGGTTTTCAGGTCTGGAGCCTCGCCGAGATGCGCAAGATCACGGAGGAGGGCGTGCGCTTCCGTTCGCCGGTCGACGGCGCGCCGGTGTTCCTCTCGCCCGAGGAATCGATGCGCATCCAGCGGGCGCTGGAATCCGACATCGCGATGAGCTTCGACGAGTGCACGCCCTATCCCGCGACCGAGGCCGAGGCGCGCGCGTCGATGGAATTGTCGATGCGCTGGGCGAAGCGCGGCTTCGTCGAGTACTACCGCGACGATCCGCCCGGCACGCTGTTCGGCATCGTGCAGGGCGGCGTGCATCCGGACTTGCGGCTCGCCTCGCTGGCCGCGCTCGAGGACATCGGCTTCGCCGGGCTCGCGGTCGGCGGGCTCGCGGTCGGCGAGCCGCAAGCGGAGCGGGAATCGGTTCTCGATCGTCTCGATGCCGCTGATGCCGCGGCACAAGCCGCGCTACCTGATGGGCGTCGGGCGGCCCGAGGACATCCTCGAGGCGGTGCTGCGCGGCGTCGACATGTTCGACTGCGTGATGCCGACGCGGCATGCGCGCAATGCGCACCTGTTCACGCGCGCGGGCGTCGTCAACATCCGCAACGCCGCGCACCGCATGGACACGGGGCCGGTCGAGATCGGCTGCGGCTGCTATACCTGCCGCAATTACACGCGCGGCTACCTGCGGCACTTGGACAAATGCAATGAAATCCTGGGCGCGCGGCTGAACACGATCCATAATCTCTATTTCTATCAGCGCCTGATGCGCGAGATCCGCGCGGCGATCGACGCCCGGGCGGCTCGGGGCCTACGCGGCCGAGTTCTACGCGGCACTGGCGCAAGGATCGGCGCGAGCCGGCTGACGGCATGGGGGATGGGGCGGGGCTTTTCCAAGAATTGGCCGATGGTTTCGGTATAATGCCCCGCTTTCCGGCGCGGCCGAAGCCGCCAAACGTGAGTGTAACACCATGGATTTCTTCATTAATTCAGCCTACGCGCAATCGACCGGAACGACCGGAGGCCAGAGCATCGTCGGCGCCCTGATGCTGCCCGTGCTGCTGCTGGTGGTCTTTTACGTGCTGCTGATCCGCCCGCAGAACAAGCGCTCGAAGGAACAGAAGGAAATGCTGTCCAAGATCGCCGCCGGCGACGAAGTGGCGACGACCGGCGGCATGCTCGGCAAGGTGGTCGAGGTCGGCGAACAGTTCCTGACGCTGGAAATCGCATCCGGCGTGAACATCAAGCTGCAGAAATTCCAAGTCGCCCAGGTCTTGCCGAAAGGCACGGTCAAGAACGCATGAGTTATCCGCGCTGGAAGATCGCGCTGGTCGCGATCGTGCTGATCTTCGCGATATTCCTCGCGCTGCCGAACCTGTTCGGCGAGGAGAGCGCCCTGCAGCTCGCGCGGGATCGGGCCGCGGTCGTCGACGCGGACCGCAACGCGGTCGAGAAGATCCTGGCGGACAAGGGCGACGCGCCGACCGGCGCGTTCATCGAGCAGGGGCGCCTGACGCTGCGATTCGCGACCAAGCAGGATCAGATGAAGGCGCGCGACCTGATTTCGGCGGCGATGCCGAATCAATTCACGATCGCGCTGTCGGAGGCGTCGCGCGTTCCGGAGTGGATGCGCAATCTCGGCCTGACTCCGCTGAAGCTGGGCCTGGACCTTCGCGGCGGCGTCTATCTCGCCTACCAGGTCGACGTGCAGGCCGCGGTCAAGCAGGAACTGGATCACTACGAGCAGGACTTCCGCGCGTCGCTGCGCAATGCCCGGGTGCCCTACCAGGACGTGCGCGTCGACTATCCCGGCAACCGCGTTACGGTGCTGTTCCGCGATGCGGACAGCTTCGCGAAGGGCAAGGAAGCGATCGAGAACGACAACCGCAACCTGAGCCTCGGCGACACGACGGTCGGCGGCTCGCCGGCGCTGCAGTTGACGATGACCGCCGAGCAGATCAAGCAGCGCGAGGACTACGCGGTACAGCAGAACATCATCATTCTGCGCAATCGCCTCAACAGTCCCGAACTCGCGGTCTCCGAGCCGCAAGTGGCGCGCCAGGGCGCCGACCAGATCGCGATCCAGCTTCCGGGCCTGCAGAATTCGGCCGAGGTGAAGAAGATCCTCGGCAAGACCGCGACGCTGGAATTCCGCATGGTCGACGAGACCGACAATCCGTACGAATCCGCGCGCACCGGCCATGTGCCGCTGGGGGCGAAGCTCTACTACACGCGTGACAAGCAGCCGGTATTGCTGAAGCGCGACGTCGTCGTCACCGGCGATCAGCTCACCGACGCCTCGTTCCAGCCGAACACGCAGGAGGGTCCCGCGGTGTCGGTGTCCCTCGACAGCCGCGGCGCCGCGAAGATGCTGCGCAACACCGAGGAGAACATCGGTCATCTGATGGCGGTGGTGTTCATCGACCGGTCGCGCGACAAGAACGCGGCCGGCGTCGAGGTCGAACACAAGACCGAGGAAGTGATCAACCGCGCGACGATTCGCGGCGTTTTCAGCAACAATTTCCAGATCACGGGCGTGAATCCGATCGAAGGGCGCGAGCTCGCGTTGCTGCTGCGCGCCGGCGGCCTGGCCGCGCCGCTGTCGGAGGTCGAGGAGCGCGCGATCGGCCCGAGCCTCGGCCAGGACAACATCGACAAAGGCGTGCACGCGATGGTGTTCGGCATGCTCGCCGCGTTCGTCTTCATGGCCGTCTATTACAAGGTGTTCGGCCTCATCGCCGACCTCGTGCTGCTGGCGAACGTCGTGCTCCTGACCGCGCTGTTGTCGCTCGTCGGCGCGGCGCTCACCCTGCCCGGCATCGCCGCGGTCGTGTTGACCGTCGGCATGGCGGTCGACGCGAACATCCTGATCTACGAGCGCATACGCGAGGAGCTGCGCGTGGGGATCTCGCCGCGCGCGGCGATCTCCGCGGGCTTCGAGCGGGCGTTCTCGGCGATCGCCGACTCCAACGTGACGGCGCTGATCGCGGGCCTCGTCCTGTGGCTGTTCGGCGCGGGCGCGGTCCGCGGCTTCGCCGTGGTCCTCGTGCTCGGCATCGCGACGTCGATGTTCACCTCGCTGATGGGCAGCCGCGCATTGGTGCAGATCATCTTCGGCGGCAAACGCAAGATCGAACGCCTGCCTATTTAGCCTTCGGAACCGGGGTCCCATTGAAATGGAGTTTTTCCACAAGGTAACGCGCTTCCCGTTCATGCACACCCGCAAGGTGTGGTACGGGCTGTCCGCGGTATTGATCGTCGGCTCCCTGATCATGGTCGCCGTGCGCGGACTCGATCTCGGCATCGACTTCACCGGCGGCGTGGTCGTAGAGACGAACTTTCCGCAGCCGCCGAACATCGACCGCCTGCGCTCGGTGCTCGCGAGCGCGCACATCGCCGGCGCCCAGGTGCAGGCGTTCGGCAGTTCGCGCGACATCCTCGTGCGCCTGCCGCCCGATCCGAACATCAAGGGCGATCAAATCGGCGCGCGCATACTCGGCCTTTTCCAGACGGTCGCACCCGGCGTGAAGCTCCAGCGCACGGAGGTCGTCGGCCCGCAGGTCGGCCAGGAACTGTTCGTCAAAGGCGCCTGGGCGCTCGCGGCGACGCTCGTGCTGATCCTGATCTACGTCCTGATCCGATTCACCCCGAAGCTCGCTCTCGGCGCGATTCTCGCGGTGCTGCACGATCCGATCTGCGTCGTGGGATTCTTCGCGGTCACGCAAATGACGTTCGATCTCACCGCGATTTCGGCGATTCTGGCGGTCATCGGCTATTCGCTGAACGACACGGTCATCGTCTTCGACCGTATCCGCGAGCGCGCGCGCAATGCGCGCAAGCTGTCGATCGCGCAGGTCATCGACGAGTCGATCAACCAGACGCTGTCGCGTACCTTGATGACCAAGCTCGTGACGCTCCTGGTCGTCGTCGCGCTCCTCATTTTCGGCGGCGAGACCCTGCATAGCTTCTCGGCGGCCCTCGTCATCGGCATCGTCGCCGGAACCTATTCGTCGATCTACATTTCCGCGGCGATCGCGATGGACCTGGGCCTGCGCACCGACGACTTGCTCGAGCGCAAGATGAGCAAGCCCGAGGAAGTCGACGGCATGCCCTAGCGCAGGCGGCGCGAAAGCCGTTACAGTCGGGGCGGCGGGGGCGGAACCCGCCTATCTCAAGGTCACATTGGGTGTACAAAATGAAAATGTCGGGACTGTTCGCGACCAAGCCGATTTCCGATTACCACGACGAGGCGGCCAGCAAGAACCTGGTCAGGGCGCTCGGCACCCCGTCGCTGATCGCGTTCGGCATCGGCGGCATCATCGGCACGGGCATCTTCGTGCTCACCGGCCTCGCCGCGGCCCAGCACGCCGGCCCCGCGATCGTCATCTCGTTCGTGATCGCCGGCATCGGCTGCATGTTCGCGGGCCTTTGTTATTCCGAGTTCGCGACGATGGTCCCGGTCGCCGGCAGCGCGTATGCGTACAGCTACGCGACGCTCGGCGAATTCATCGCCTGGTTCGTCGGCTGGAACCTCGTCCTCGAGTACATGATGGCCTGCTCGACCGTTGCCGTCGGCTGGAGCCGCTACTTCGTCAAGCTCCTCGATCATTACGGGGTCAACGTCCTGCCCGCGTCGCTGACCTCGGCGCCGTTCGCGGCGGCCGACGTCGGCTTCCAGGTGCATCGCACGGGCGCGGTCGTGAACCTGCCGGCGATCGCCATCATCGTCGCGGCGACCGCGCTCTGCTACAAGGGAATTCAGGAATCGACGTTCGTCAACACGATCATCGTCGCGATCAAGGTCAGCATCGTCATCGCGGTGATCGTCTTCGGCGCGCAGTATGTCGACACGGCGCACTGGGTGCCGTTCATACCGAAGAACACGGGCGTGTCCGGGCAGTTCGGCTGGAGCGGCATCATCCAGGCCGCGGGCATCATATTCTTCGCGTACATCGGCTTCGACGGCGTGTCGACGGTCGCGCAAGAGGCCAAGAACCCGAGCCGCGGCATGCCGATCGGCATTCTGGGGAGCCTCGCGATCTGCACGGTGCTCTACATCTTGATGTCGGGCGTGATGACCGGCCTGGTGCCGTACCCGAAGCTCAACGACGCGGCGCCGGTCGCGGTCGCGATCGAATCGCACCCGCAATTGGCCTGGCTGACGAGCTGGGTGATCTGGGGCGCGCTGCTCGGACTCACGTCGGTGATCATCACGATGATCATCCCGCAGGCGCGCATCTGGCTGACGATGTCGCATGACGGCCTGCTGCCGAAGTTCTTCGGCGCGGTGCACCCGAAATACCGCACGCCGCATATCTCGACGCTGATCACCGGCGTGCTCGCGGCGACGTTCGCCGGATTGCTGCCGATCGGCATCCTGGGCGAACTCGTCTCGATCGGCACGCTGATCGCGTTCGTCGTCGTCTGCGCGGGCGTACTGGTGTTGCGCTACACGCGCCCCGACCTGCCGCGGCCGTTCAAGGTGCCCGCCGTGTGGTTCACCTCGATCATGGGCGTGGTTTTTTGCGCCGGCATGGCGGCGTTCCTGCCGGCGGCGACCTGGCTGCGTCTCCTGTTGTGGAGCGTGATCGGGTTCATCCTGTACTTCGCCTACGGCTACAAGCACAGCCGGCTGCGGCGCAAGGACGCTGCGCGCTAGACGCGCAGCTCGGCCGGCGTCAGCGGGCCGACCGTCGCCACGAGGGCTTCGTAGACTTTCGGGTTGCCGACGACGATGTTGCGGCCGAGCGCGTAGTCGGCGCCTGACGGCGTGCCGACACGGCCGCCGGCCTCCTGGATGAGCAGCACGCCCGCGGCCGTATCCCACGGCGACAAGCCGAATTCCCAGAATCCGTCCAAGCGGCCCGCGGCGACGTACGCCAGATCCAGCGCCGCGGCGCCGGGCCTGCGTACGCCTGCGGCGACCGCCATCACCGCCTTCAATATCGCGAGATAGTCGTCGACGTAGATCGACCCTGCGCGGAACGGAAAGCCGGTGCCGATCAGCGATCCTTCGAGCGTGCGCTGGGAGCTCACGCGGATCTTCTTGCCGTCGAGCTGGGCGCCCTCGCCGCGCGAAGCGGTGAAGAACTCCTGGCGCATCGGATCGTAGACGATCGCGTGCTGCAGCCGCTTCCTGTGCTCGACCGCGATCGAAACCGCGAACGTCGGGAAGCCGTGCAGGAAATTCGTCGTGCCGTCGAGCGGGTCGATGATCCAGAGGTATTCGCTGTCGCCGCTCGCGCCGGTTTCCTCGCCGAGGAACGCGTGGTCCGGGTGGCTGCGGCGAACCGTCGCGATGATCTCGGCTTCGGCCTTGCGGTCGACGTCGGTCACGAAATCGTTGCGCCCTTTGGTGTCGATCTTCAGCGAATCGAGGCGCGTGAGGCTGCGGACGATCAGGTCGCCGGCGCGCCGGGCGGCGCGCATGCCGATATTGAGAAGTGGTTGCATAACGTAGCGCTAGAATAACAGAGCATGACCGCTCTCGTTCGCATCGTCCTCGTCGATCCCAGCCATCCGGGCAATGTCGGCTCGGTCGCGCGCGCGATGAAGAACATGGGTCTTGCTGGACCTCGTCCTGGTGCGGCCCCGGTCGTTTCCCCACGCCGACGCGGTCGCGCTCGCCGCGGGAGCGGACGACGTGCTCGCCGCGGCGCGCGTCACGGACACGGTCGCCGACGCGATCCAGGATTGCGCGTTCATCGCCGGCACGACGTCGCGGCCGCGCTCCTATAGCTGGGAGTTCTCGACGCCGCGCGACGCGGCGGCGCGGATCGCCGAGTTGCCGGCCGCATCCCGCGCCGCGCTGCTGTTCGGCTCCGAGCGCTACGGCCTCGCGAACGAAGATCTGCAGTACTGCAACGTCCTCGTGCGCATACCCGCGAACCCCGAATATTGTTCGCTGAATCTCGCGATGTCGGTGCAGCTGCTCTCCTACGAGCTGTTCGTCGCGCGCGAGCGGCCGGCCACGCTGCGGCAATTCGAATCGCCGCTCGCCGACTCCGGCGACGTCGAGCTCTTTTACGCGCATTTGGCCGAGGTCCTGGGGCAAATCGAATTCGAGGACCGCACGGGGTACTTGATGGAGCGTCTGCGCCGCCTGTTCAACCGCGCGCAGCTCGACCGCAACGAGCTGAACATCCTGCGCGGCATCCTGAGCGCCGTGCAGGGAAGGCGCCGCCGCGCGGCCCGGGACGGCGGCCGATGAACCCGCCCGCGTATCTGGATTATGCGTCGACGACGCCCGTCGATCCGCGCGTCGCCGCCGCGATGGCGCGCTGCCTCACGGCGGACGGCGTGTTCGGCAACCCGAGCTCGACCGGCCATGTCTACGGCGCCGAGGCGCAGGCGGCGGTCGAGGCCGCGCGCGCGCAAACGGCCGCCGCGGTCGGGGCCGAACCGCGGGACGTGATTTGGACCTCGGGCGCGACCGAGGCGGACAACCTCGCGATTTTCGGCCTCGCGCAGCATGCGCGGGCGCTGGGCCGACACCTCGTCACGGCGCGCACGGAGCACAAGGCCGTCCTCGACCCCTGCCGCGAACTCGAGCGCCGCGGCTGGCGCGTGACCTATTTGGAGCCGGGCCGCGACGGCATCCTGGACCCCGCGCAGGTCGCGGCTGCGCTCCGCCCCGACACCGCGCTGGTTTCGATCATGCACGTGAACAACGAGATCGGCGTCGTGCAGGACATCGCCGCAATCGCCGAGGTTTGCGCGCGGCACGGCGCGCACGCGCCTGCACGTCGACGCCGCGCAAAGCGTCGGCAAATGCCGCGTCGATTTCGCCGGCTGCGGCGCCGATCTCATGTCGCTGTCGGCGCACAAGGCGTACGGACCGAAGGGTGTCGGCGCCTTGCTGGTCTCGCGCCGGCGCGGCGTGCAGATCGAGGCGCGGCAATTCGGCGGCGGCCAGGAGCGCGGGCTGCGCTCCGGCACGGTCGCGACGCATCAGGTGGTCGGCATGGGGGCGGCCTTCGGCATAGCGGCGGCCGAGCAGGAGGCGGACGGCCGCCGGGCGGCGGCTTTGGCCGAACGCCTGCTCGCGGGGCTCGCCGCGCTCGCAGGCATCGCCCGCAACGGCGGCGGCGTGCGCGCCGTCCCGCAGATCGTCAACCTCTCGTTCGAGGGTGTCGAGGGCGAGAGTCTGCTCGCGGCCGTCGCCGCGGACATTGCCGTCTCGACCGGATCCGCGTGCGCGTCCGCCTCCGGCGAAGCCTCCTACGTGCTGCGTGCGCTCGGCCGCGACGAGCGCCTCGCCGAAAGCAGTCTTCGGTTCAGTCTCGGCCGGTTCACGACGGCCGCGGAAGTCGACCGCGCGGTCGCCGCGGTGACGGCCGCGGTCAGGCGGCTGCGCCGCATCGCAGGTGTATGCGCTACAACGAATTGACGCGGCGGTACTTCGACGGCGCGACGGCCGCCGGCACTCTGACCGGGCCCGGCGTTGCGCGCGGCGAGGCCGGCAGCCGCGCGCAGGGCACCTGGGTGCGATTCGACATTCGGGTGGACGAGGGGCCGGCGGGCCGCCTGATCGCCGCCGCCCGGTTTCAGGCGTTCGCCTGTCCGCATACGATCGCGGTCGCGGCCTGGGTCGCAGACCAGGCGGCCGGACGCGCGCCGGCGCCGGCGCTGCCGCAGGACGTTCATGCACTGCAGCGACTGTTCGAAGTGCCCATCGAGAAACTCGGCCGCTTGCTCATTGTCGAAGATGCGTGGCGCGCGGCGATCAGGGCGCTTGATGAAGAAACCGAGAACTAGGCGCCGTGCGTTCGCATCCGTGGCATGTTATGTATATCGGCGATCTCTTCCAGGGTCGCTCGGAGGGTGAAAATTCATGGCGATCGTGCTGACGGCGGCGGCGGCGGAGCGGGTGCGGACCCATTTGCACAAACGCGGTAGCGGACTCGGACTTCGTCTCGGCATCAAGAAGACCGGCTGCTCGGGGTTCGCGTATGTCGTCAATTACGCGGATGCGATCGGTCCCAACGACGAGGTCTTCGATGCCGACGGCATCAAGGTGATCGTCGATTCGGCGAGCCTGCCGCTGATCGACGGGACCATCGTCGATTTCGTCAAGCAGGGGCTCAACGAGGCCTTCAAGTTCCAGAATCCCAAAGCCAAGGGCGAATGCGGTTGCGGCGAGAGCTTCAGCGTCTGAGCGCCGCCAAGGACCCGTCCCCGCGCCTTTCCCGCCTCGGTTTTCCTAATTAATACAGACACTTCGGCGATCAAGCCGATTGCTAGACGGCATTCGCTCGGCTACACTTGGCGATCTTTGCCGGCCCTACGCGGGGCCGTGAGCTTTCGCAATTCACCTTGAGGTCATCATGCCCGTTGAGCGCACTCTATCCATCGTCAAACCCGACGGCGTCGCCCGTAATCTGATCGGCGAGGTCTATCGCCGCTTCGAACTGGCGGGCCTTCGCATCGTCGCCGCGCGCATGATGCACCTGTCGCAATCCCAGGCCGAGGCGTTCTACGCCGTGCATCGCGAGCGGCCGTTCTACAAGGATCTCGTGCGCTTCATGACCTCCGGGCCGGTCATGGTCCAGGTCCTCGAGGGTGAGAACGCGATCGCGAAGAACCGCGACGTCATGGGAGCCACCGACCCGAAGAAGGCGGCCCCGGGCACGATCCGCGCGGACCTGGCGAGCAGCATCGACGAGAACGTCGCCCACGGCTCCGACGCGGCGGACACGGCCGCGCGCGAAATCGCGTTCTTCTTCAGCGACATCGAGGTCTGTCCGCGCACGCGCTGACGCGCGGCGCGGGTCGAACGCAACTGCATGAATCAAGAGGCCGGCGAACGCGTCAATCTTCTCGGCCTGCCGCGCGCGGAGCTCGAGGCTTTCGTCGCCGCGCGCTTCGGCGCGAAGCCCTTTCGGGCGCGCCAGCTGATGAAGTGGATCTATCGCCGCGGCGCCGCCGATTTCGGCGAAATGAGCGATCTGGCGAAGGATTTCCGCGCCCAGCTCGCCGACGCGGCGATGATCACGGTGCCGCGCGTCGTCGCGAGCCAGCACTCGAGCGACGGTACGCGCAAGTGGATGCTCGCGATGGACGCCGTGCAGGGCATCGAGACGGTCTACATCCCGGAGCCGGATCGCGGCACGCTGTGCATCTCGTCCCAGGTCGGCTGCGCGATGGACTGCGCGTTCTGCGCGACCGCGCAACAGGGCTTCAACCGCAACCTGAGCGTCGCGGAGATCGTCGGCCAGGTTTGGTTCGCGCAGCGCGAGCTCGCGCGGCCGGAGGCACAAGGCCGGGCGATCACGAACATCGTGTTCATGGGCATGGGCGAGCCGCTCGCCAATTACCGCAACGTCGTCCCGGCGATGCGCATCTTCACGGACGACTTGGGGTACGACCTGTCGCGGCGCCGCGTGACCTTGAGCACGTCGGGGCTCGTGCCGCAAATCTACAAGCTCGCCGAGGAATGCAACGTCGCGCTCGCGGTGTCCTTGCACGCTCCGAACGACGAGCTGCGCAACGAGCTGGTGCCGATCAACCGCATTCATCCGATCGCCGAGCTCCTGGCCGCTTGCTGGCACTACATCGACCGGCAGAACGGCCGCAGCGTCACGTTCGAATACGTCATGCTGGACAAGATCAACGACCGGCCCGAGCACGCGCGCGAGCTCGCGCGCCTGCTGCAGGGGAGGCCGGCGAAGCTCAATCTGATTCCGTTCAACCCGTTTCCGGGCACGCGCTACCGTAGGTCGACGGACGCGGCGATCTTGCGATTCCGCGACATGCTGAACGATGCGGGCGTCATCGCGACGATCCGCCGCACGCGCGGCGACGACATCGACGCGGCGTGCGGGCAGTTGGCGGGCAAGGTCAAGGACCGTACGCTCGTGCGCCTCGGCGCCAAGCGGCCGCTGCAGCCGGAGCGGCCGGCGGTGGCCCGATGAAGCGCGCCGCCGCGATGCTCTGCGCGGCGCTCGCCTTGTCCGCGTGCGTGTCGAGCGAGGAACTCGAGCCGGGCAAGACGCCCGCCGACGCCGCCGCGATCAACGTGCAGCTCGCGATCGCCTATATGCGCCTCGGCAAGCTGTCGATCGCGCAAAAATTCATCGACCGCGCGCTGCGCCAGGATTCGCACAACGCGAGCGTGCAGGAGACCGCCGGCTTGGTCTACGAGCGGATCGGCGACGATGACAAGGCGCGGCACGCGTATGCCGAGGCCGCGAGCATCGGCAAGGACGATCCGAATATCCTGAACACCTACGCCGGCTATTTGTGCCGCACGCACCGGGCGGCGGAAGGCGAGAAGCTGTTTCAAAAGGTGATCGCCAGCCCTCTCTATCAAACGCCGGAAGTGGCGATGGTGAACGCCGGCGTCTGCCTGCGAGGCTCCGGAGACCTCATCGGCGCCGACCGCTATTTCCAGCGCGCGCTCGCGGTCCGTCCGAACATGCCGGAGGCCATGCTGGAATCGGGCGCCCTCGCGCTCGAGCGCAATGATCCGCAGAATGCGGCGCAAATCGTGCAGCGCTATCTCGCGGTCAACCCGCCGACCGCCGAAATCCTGTGGCTCGGCTTGCGCGCGGAACGCGCGCTCGGCAGCGCGAGCGAGGCGGACGCCTACGGGCAACGGCTGCAGAAGGATTTTCCCGCGTCGCGTGAAGCGCGCGCGATGCGGGCCGGCATGTCGCGATGAACGGCTCGGCGGAACTTGGACCGCGCTTGCGGGCCGAGCGGGAGCGTCGGGGCATCAGCGTGCAAAAGGCCGCCGATGAACTGCGCCTCGACGCCTGGGCCATCGAAGCGCTCGAGACGGACCAATTCGACCGCCTGGGCGCCGCGGTCTTCGCGAAGGGACATTTGAAGCAATACGCGGCGCTGCTCGGCCTGCCGTTCGATGAGATCGCGGCCAGCTACGAGTCGCTCAAGCCTCGCGCGGCCGAGCCCGCAGTCGCCGCGCCCGAGACGCGGGCGCGGCCGTTGCCGTCCCTCGCGCACCTCTTGCCGTGGCGCAGGTTCGCCGTCCCCGGCGCTGCTCCTGGCGCTGATCGTAGGCGTACTCTGGTGGCAGCCGTGGCACGCGACGCCCGGCCCGCCGCCCGCCCGGCGGCCCCAGGTCGAGGCGCCCGCGGCGGCCGCGCCGGACGGTCCGGCCGCCGGCATGGCGCCTGCGGCCGCCGTTGCCCGGGCGCCCGCAACCGCCGCGCGGACGGTGCCGAAGCCGGCCGCGGTTCCGGCCGGGACCGTGCATTTGCGCCTGATGTTTACGGTCGATTCCTGGATCAACGTGCATGATGCCTTGGGTAAGCGCCTATACACCGGAGTCCGGAGCGCGAATACCGCTCTTGCGCTCACGGGGCAGGCGCCGGTTTCGGTGGTTTTGGGATTCGCGCGCGGCGTGCGCCTGGAAATCGACGGCCGCGCCGCCGAGGTCGGGCCCGCGCTCGTCGAGCGGCAACGTTGCCCGCTTCGACGTCGGCGCCGACGGGGTCGTGCGGCGCCACGCGGACCGTTCGCGGCCGCAAAATTGACGGAGAGCTCTTGAGCACGATCATAGAACCCCTGCGCGGCGTGCACGACATCCTGCCGGCGCAAGCCGCCGCATGGCAGTTCCTCGAGCGCACGACGCGCGAGGTATTCGCGGCCTATGGCTACGAGGAATTTCGTGTGCCGATCATCGAGCAAACGCAGCTGTTCAAGCGCTCGATCGGCGATTTCACGGACATCGTCGAGAAGGAGATGTTCAGCTTCGTCGACCAGGGCGAGGATCACATCACGCTGCGGCCGGAAGCGACCGCGGGCATCGCGCGCGCGGTGATTTCGAACGGCCTGTTGCGCAACGGCCGGCTGCGTGTCTGGTGCATGGGCCCGATGTTCCGGCGCGAACGGCCGCAGGCGGGTCGATACCGCCAGTTCCACCAGATCGACGCCGAGGCATTCGGCTTCGAGGGGCCGGACATCGACGCCGAGATGATCCTCTTGTCGGCGCGCCTGCTGCGGCGCTTGGGCCTCGACAGGATCAAGCTGCACGTGAATTCGCTCGGCACGCCGGCGTCGCGCGCGGCGTATCGCGAGCGCCTCATCGCCTATTTCAGCGACTTCGAGTCCGAACTCGACGAGGACAGCCGCCGGCGCCTGCACGGCAATCCCCTCAGGATATTGGACTCGAAGCATCCGGACACCCAGCGCATCGTCGCGGGCGCGCCGCATCTCGGGGATTCGCTCGACCCGGAGTCGAAAGAGCACTTCGACACCCTGTGCGGCCACCTGCGGGCCGCCGGCATCGAGTATCATGTGGACCAGCGTCTGGTGCGCGGTCTGGATTACTACACGCGCACGGTTTTCGAGTGGATCACCGACTCGCTCGGATCGCAAGCCACGGTTTGCGCCGGCGGGCGCTACGACGGATTGGTCGCCCAGCTCGGCGGGACGCCGACGCCGGGGATCGGATGGGCGATGGGTCAGGAGCGCATCGTCATGCTCCTGGAAAAGCAGGGAAAGATCGTCCCCGGCGACATGCCGCACGTATATTTGATCGCAAGCGGGGAACGAGCGGAGCGAGCGGGGTTCCAACTGGCGGAGCAGCTGCGCGAGGCGCGGCCCGACTTGAGATTGCAGGTCAACATGGGCGGCGGCAATTTCAAGACCCAGTTCAAGCGCGCGGACAAGAGCGGCGCACAATACGCGATCGTCCTCGGCGACGACGAGATCGCGCGCGGCACGGTGAGTCTGAAGGATTTGCGGCGCGGACAGGCCCAGGAAGAGTGCGCGCTCGATCGAGTCGGCGAGCGCATCGGCATTTTGTTGGGCAACGGACAGGCGAACACGGGGTAGTCATGGCTGAAGATTATTTGACGGACGACGAACAGGTAGAGGTCGTCAAGCGTTGGTTGACCGAGAACGGTCCGTGGCTGCTCGCGGGCGCATTGCTGGGGGCCGCCCTGCTGTTCGGCTACCGGTTCTACGAGAGCCACCGCACGGCGCGCGCGCTCCAAGCCGCCGCGCAGTTCGATCAGATGACCGCGGCGCTCGGCGGCAACGATCGAGCCGGCGCGCGGCGCATCGCCGCGGAAATCGTCGACAAGTATGCGGGCGGGCCGTACGCCGATCATGCGCAGCTGACGCTCGCGCGCATGGACGTCGACGACGGCAAATTCGCGGCTGCGGCCGGCGAGCTCAACAAGGTCATGGACGACTCGAAGGACACGGAGCTGCGCAAGATCGCGCGCCTGCGGCTCGCCCGCGTGCAGATCGCGATGGCGAAGCCCGACGAGGCGATCGATACGCTCGCGGGCGGCGGCGATCCGGGAGCTTTCGCCGCGCTCTACCACGAGGTGCGCGGCGATGCGCTCTATGCGAAGAAGGATCGGGGCGGCGCGCTCGCGGAATATCAGCGCGCGCTCGCGGCGACCGATCCCTCCACCGGCGACACGGCGCTGCTCACGCTGAAGATCACGGATCTCGGCGCGGCTCCCGCATCGCCCGGCCCTGCCGCGAAGCCGGCGGCGCCGCAGACGGCGGCTCCGTAATGCGCGCGTCGCTTGCCGCGGGACTCGCCGGGCTGCTGATTCTTGCCGGCTGCAGCAAGGACAAGGACGTCGAGCAGCCCGCGAAGCTCGTCGAGTTCCCGACGACCTTGGCGGTCAAGAAGCTTTGGAGCGTCGACGTCGGCGGCGGCAAACATCAGATGCTGCTCAGGCTCGGCTTGGGACCGTGCGTCGACGAGGGCGTCGTTTACGCAGCATCGCACAAAGGCGAGGTGATGGCGGTGAAGCTCGATACCGGCCGCACGGTTTGGCGCAAGCGCTTGCGCCTGCCGCTGTCCGGCGGTCCCGGCGCGGGTTTCGGCATCGTCGTCATCGGCTCGAGCAAGGGCGACATCGTCGCGCTGGACGAAGCCACGGGGCACGAGAAGTGGCGCACGCGCATGAACTCGGAGCTGCTGTCGGCGCCCGCGATCAGCGAACACATCGTGGTGCTGCGGTCCGTCGACGGCCACCTGCGCGGCCTCGACACCGAGACGGGCAAGGAAGTCTGGTCGATCGAGCAGCAGGTGCCGCGCCTCAGCCTGCGCGGCATCGCGACGCCGGTCATCGCGAAAGACGCGGTCGTCAGCGGCTTCGACAACGGCAAAGTCGTGGCGGTGAACTTGAAGACCGGCGACACCCTGTGGGATGCGACCTTGGGTGCGCCGCATGGCTCCACCGAACTCGCCCGCCTGGTCGACGTCGATGACGCGGTCAAGATCGTCGGCGACAACGTTTATGCGACGGGATACCACGGGCGCACGGCGCAGATCGGCCTGGATTCGGGCCAGATCTGGTGGGCGCACGACATGTCGAGCGATCACGGGCTCGCGGCGGATGCGGACAACGTCTACGTCGCGGAAGCGGACGGCACGGTCGCCGCGCTGCGCGCGCGCGACGGGTCGGTCATCTGGCACAACGATCAGCTGAAGTGGCGGCGCTTGAGCGCGCCGGTGTTGACGGATACGGCGGTCGTCGTCGCCGACTATCAGGGCTATATGCACTGGCTCGACAAGGCGACCGGCAAGATCGTCGCGCGCACCCGCGACTCGAAATACCGCGTCTCGAACGCGCCGGTGGCGGTCGCGGACACGGTCGTGGTCTTGAGCGACGGCGGCGAGCTCGCGGCCTTCCGCGCGGGCGCCAAGCCGGCCGGTTAAGAACCCGTCTTGCTGCCGGTAGTCGCGCTAATCGGTCGGCCGAATGTCGGGAAATCGACCCTGTTCAACGCCATGACCGGCACTCGCGACGCCTTGGTCGCCGATTTGCCGGGCCTGACGCGCGATCGGCAATACGGCTTCGCGCGCCGCACGGACGTACCCTGCATCGTCGTCGACACCGGCGGCATCCTCGAAACCGCCAATGAGATCGAGAGTCTGATGATCGCGCAGACCGAGCGCGCGATCGAGCAGGCGGACCGGCTCATCGTCGTCGTCGACGGGCGCGCGGGCCCGACCCCGCAGGACATGTTCGTCGCGCGTCTCGCGCGGCGCAGCGGCAAGCCGGTCGTTCTCGCGGTCAACAAGACCGAAGGATATGACCCGTCCGCCGCCGTCGCCGAATTCCACGAGCTCGCGCTTGGCGAGCCGCACCCGGTCGCGGCCGCGCACGACCAAGGCGTGGTATCCCTCCTCGAGGCGGTGCTCGCCGGGCTGCTGCCCGATGCGGGCGACGGCCCCGAGATCACGGGCATCAAGGTCGCGGTGATCGGACGACCGAACGTCGGCAAGAGCACGTTGATCAACCGCATCCTCGGCGAGGAGAGGCTCGTCGCCTTCGACAAGCCCGGCACGACCCGCGACGCCGTCATGGTGCCGTTCGAACGCGACGGCGAGCGCTACACCCTCATCGATACGGCCGGCGTGCGCAGGCGCGCGCGCGTCGAGGAGGCCGTCGAGAAATTCAGCGTGATCAAGACGCTGCAGGCGATCGAATCGGCGCACGTGGTCGTCGTCGTCGTCGATGCCCACGATTCGGTCGCGGAGCAGGATGCGAGCCTCTTGGGCACGGTCATCGAGCAGGGACGCGCGCTCGTGATCGCGGTCAACAAGTGGGACAACATACCCACGGAACAGCGCGACCTGATCCGCCAGCAAATCGAACAGCGCATGAGTTTCGCCGATTTCGCGGCGCTGCATTTCATTTCCGCGCGCCACGGCAGCGGCGTCGGCGAGCTGTTCGCATCGGTGCGCCATGCCTATGCGGCGGCGATGCGGGAGATGTCGACGCCGGAATTGACGCGAGTGCTCGAGGCCGCGATCGAAAGCCACCAGCCGCCGCTCGTGCGCGGCCGGCGGATCAAGCTGCGCTACGCGCACCAAGGCGGGCGCAATCCGCCGATCGTCGTGATTCACGGCAATCAAACGCAAGCCGTGCCGGACGCCTATCGGCGCTACTTGGTCAACGTCTACCGCAAGGCGTTCGATTTGACCGGCACGCCGGTGCGCGTCGTGTTCCGCGGCGAGGAAAATCCGTACGCCGGCAAGCGCAATCCCTTGACTCCGCGCCAGGTGCGCAAACGCAAGCGTCTGATCCAGCGAAATAAGCGCTAGACTAGGGCCGCGCTCAGGGAGATCTTTCGGGGAGGCTTCGTGCGGCCGTTGTTGCAGGCGCGATGGTTTCGCGCTTCGGCGTTGGTGCTTCTGCTCGTCGGTTTGTACGCGGCGGCGGGCTTCTGGCTGGTGCCGAGACTGTTGCGCTCGACGATCGTCGAGCAGACGAAGACGGCGCTCGGCCTCGAGGCGCGCGTCGGCGAAATCCGATTCAACCCGTTCCTGCTGGAATTGGACGTCAGGGACCTCGCGTTCGCGGACGGGTCCCGGCGGCCGATGGCGGGCTTCGGCCGGCTGTTCGTCGATTTCGAAATTTCCTCCCTCTGGCATCGCGCCTACGTCTTCCAGGAAGTGGATATCGCGGGACCGTTCGCCCGGGCGGTCGTGGGCGCCGACGGGCGGCTGAACTTGATGCACCTCAGGCCGAAGTCCGCGGCGCCCGCGCCCGCGCCCGCGGCAAGAAGCGCGCCGCTGCCGCGCATCCGGATCGCGCTGTTCCACCTATCCGGCGGCAGCGCGAGCTACGAGGATCGCAGCCGGCCGGCGCATTTCACGACGCAACTGACGCCGATCGATCTCACGCTGCGCAACTTCACGACCGATGCCGGCGGCGGGCAATTCCACGTACGGGCGTCGTCAAAGCTCGGCGAGCGCTTCGATTGGCGCGGCAGCCTGTCGGTGCAGCCGCTCGCCTCCGACGGCGAGATCCGGATCACCGGCCTGCGCGCGCGCACGGTATGGGCTTACCTGAAGGATGCGCTCGGCGGCCGCATCGGCTTCAGCGTGCACTCGGGCACGATCGGCGCCGACTCGCATTACCGTTTTTCGCTGCGCGATGCGCTGCGCTTGAACGTCGATCTGCCGCAAGCCGAAGTCACCGATCTTGGCGTCGCGCCGCCGGGCTCGGCCGCCGATTGGATCACGCTGCCGTCGCTCGCCGTCGGCGGCGCTTCGCTCGACCTCGCGAACCGCCGAGTGCAGGTCGAACGAGTCGCGCTGAAGGGCTTGAAGGTGACGGCATGGCTCGATGCGGATCGCTCGCTCAATTTGCTGAAGCTGCGAGGCGCGCCGTCAACGCCGGTCGCGACCGCCGCGGCGGCCGCGCCCGCGGCGCCTTCCTGGCGCGTGGATTTGCGGAAGTTCACGCTCGATGATGCGCATATTTCGGCCGAAGACCGCGCTACGGCGCCGCCGGCGCAGGTCGTGCTCGCGCCCCTGTCGCTCGAAGTTGACGGCGCGAGCCTCGACCTCACGCGGCCGCTTGCGATCAAGCTCGATGCCGGCATCGACGGCGGGGGGCGCTTCGCCGCGAACGGCGAACTCGTGCCTGCGCCGCTCGCCGCCGGCTTCGCGGTCAAGGCGAAGGACATCGATTTGCGCGCGCTGCAGCCTTACATGGCGCAAGCGACCTCGATGACCCTCGAGCGCGGATTCTTGAGCGGCGATATCGATCTACGCTATCACCGCGGCGGGCCGGCGATGACTGTCGCCGGCACCGTCCGCGTCGACAAACTGCATACGATCGACAACGCGCTGCGCAAGGATTTCATCAATTGGCGCAGGCTCGACGTGCGCGGGCTGAAATTTCAACTCGAGCCCGACCGGTTGACCATCGCGCGCGTCGTCGCGCAGGCGCCGTATGCGCGTGTAATCATCGAGCCCGACCAGACTCTGAACGTCAAGCGCATCCTCACGGGTCCCGGTGCCGGCCCGGGGAGGGCGCAGACCGCCGCGGCCGCGCCGCCGCCGGTCGCGCAGAGCGCGATGCCCGTCGTGATCAAGGCGGTCGATATCCGTTCGGGCCAGGCCGATTTCACGGACCTGTCGATCCAGCCGAATTTCTCGTCCGGCATCCAGGGACTCACCGGCAGCATCGTCGGGCTCTCGTCGGCGCCGAACGCGCGCGCGAACGTCGAACTGAACGGCGAGGTGGGTCCATACGCGCCGGTGTCGATCAAGGGCGAAGTCAATCCGTTCGGTCCCGCGCTGTACACGGATTTGGCGATGAGCTTCCAAAACATGGACTTGACGATATTCAATCCGTATTCGGGGAAATTCGCCGGCTACAACATCACGAAGGGAAAGCTCACGACCGAACTGCATTACAAGATCGGCGGCCGCAAGCTCGACGCGACCCATCACATCATCATCGACCAGCTCGAATTCGGCGCGAAGACCGCGAGCAAGGACGCGGTGTCGCTGCCGGTCAAACTCGCGGTCGCGCTGCTGCGGGACCGCCATGGCGTCATCGACTTGAATTTGCCGGTAACGGGCTCGCTCGACGATCCGAAATTTCGCCTGGGCCCGATCATCTGGAAAGTCGTGCTCAATATCCTGACGAAGGCGGTGACCGCGCCGTTCGCCTTGTTGGGGCACTTGTTCGGCGCGGGTCCGCAAATCCAGTACGTCGACTTTCGTCCGGGGAGCGCGGTTCTCGATGCGGCCGGTGTCGACAAGATGCACGCGGTCGCGAAGGCGTTGGGCGCGCGGCCGCAGCTGAAGCTGGACGTGCCGATCGCGCCGCTCGCCTCGCTCGACACGCCGGCACTCGCCGAGCAGCGGTTCGCCGACGAGATCGCCGCGGAACAGAGCGCCGAGGGCGGCGCGAAGAAGGCGAAGAAGGCGAAGAAGGCCGAGACCGCCGTGCCGCCGCCGCCGTTCGAGCAACTCGACCTCGGCGCGCAGCTGAAGGTGTTGACGGCGCTATACCGCGGGCAATTCGGCGCGGCACCGCAGTTTCCGCAGCAGGCAGGGCCGCCGAAGTCGGTGAACGACGCGGACCTGGCGAAGCGCTCGTACCTCGAGACGGCTCTGAAGAGCCGCATCACCGTCGGCGAGGCGGACCTGAAGGCGCTCGCCGAGCAGCGCGCGGTCGCGATGGAAAAGGCTCTGTTGACCGATACGGGCCTGGATCCGAAGCGGGTGTTCCTCGTCGCCAACGACAAGGGCGCCGTGCACGAGGGGCTGGCGCGGCTGCAGCTGTCGCTCAAGTAACATCAAGGAACGAATCGGGCACGGCCGGGTCGAACACCATGTAGCGGCGGCGATTCAGGAGACATGCGATGAACACCATCAAGACAGTGTCCGGCGTCGTGATCGCGGGCGTGCTCGCAAGCATCGGCGTCGCGGCCGCGGCGTTCGCTGCGGACCCCCCGGCGGCGAAGCCCGAAGCGCGCATACCGTTCGCCGATCATCACGGGATCTCCGGCTGGCAGGTCGTGAACGACCGTACGCTGTTGATCGAGGGCCAAAACAGGGTTTGGTACAAGGCCACACTCATGAGCTCCTGCCTCGACTTGCCGTTTTCCGAGGCGATCGGGTTCAAGACGAACCCCGACGGGAGCTTCGATAAGTTCAGCTCGATCCGCCTGCGCCACCAGACTTGTCCGTTGATCTCCCTGGTCAAGACCGATCCGCCGAAGAAAAAGGCGACGCCGGCCAAGCCGGCAAGCCGGTCAAGAAGGATGCGTCAACGCAGGAATAGCGCCGGGTCCACCCAGGCGCCGTTCAAGCTCAAGCCCCAGTGCAGATGCGGGCCGGTCGCGCGGCCGGTTTTTCCGACCAAGCCGATGCGCTCGCCGCGTCTCACGGCATCCCCCGGCTTGACGTCCATCCTGCTCAAGTGACAGTACATGCTGAGAAAGCCGCGGCCGTGGTCGATGATCACCGTATTGCCATTGAAGAAATACCGCCCCGTGTCGACGACCACGCCGGCGAGCGGTGCGCGTACCGGCGTGCCCGTCGGCGAGGCGATGTCCATCCCGGTGTGCGGATTGCGGGGCTCGCCGTTGAATATGCGCCGCGAGCCGAAGGAGCTCGTGCGTATTCCCGGCACGGGAGGCGCGAAACGCAGCGCGCGCGGCGCCGTATCGGACCAGTGATCCAGCGCAGCGTCGATGACCTTGCGTTCGCCCAGCACGCGCGCAAGATCGCGCGGCGAGAGGTCGACCTGCCGCGGTGCAACCTGCAGCGATTGAACGCGATATTGCTTCGGGCCGACGCGGTACTCGAGCTCGCGCGCCGCGCCGTCCGTCGCGATCGTCACCTGCCGCGATCCGAGCGGCGCCGATAGCGGAATGCCGATCACGGCGACCCAAGCCCGCGCCGTCGCGGACCACGAGTGCGCGGCGACCATCGGCGAGAACCCGGGGCGCGGCGCCGCCCGTGGCCTTAAGCCGCAGGATCTTGACGCCGCCCGGGACCGGCCGATCGCGCGGCAGCGCAAGCGCCGCGGCGAACGCCGGCGCGAGACACGCGAGGCAAAGAAACGCGGCCAGAGTGCGCCTCATGTCGGTTCCTCGTCGACGGATGCGTGGTCGACGGTCGCGCGGATCGTCCCGCGGGCGAGGCGCGCCTCGATGCGCGTGCCGACCGGCGCACTGGCTGCATCGCGCAGGATCTCGCCGCCCACTATGCTCACGATCGCGTAGCCGCGAGTGAGCGTCGCGAGCGGACTCACCGCGTTCAGCGTGCGCACGAGCGGCAGGAGGCGCTCGCTCGCACGCCGCAGCTGTTGCAGTTGCGCCGCGCGCAAGCGCGCGAGCAAGTCGCCATGGCGCGCGGCGCTCTCGCGTACGCCCACCACCGGACTTGCGCGCCACAGCCGGCTCTGCCGTTCGGCGAGTTCGGAGCGCAAAACGCCGAGGTGATGCCGCAGGCCGCGCCGCAGGCGCTGCTCGAGTTCGTCCAAACGCTGCATTTGTTCGGTCAAGCGCGCCGACGGCCCGGCTTGCGCCGCACGGCCGGCGAGCCAGGCGAGGCGCTCGCGGCCGTCGTAGAGCCGGCGGCGCATCGTTTGCCGCAACCGCGCCGCAAGACCGCGGAACGCCTTCAACCAGTCCTCGACGTCCGGCACGACGATCTCGGCGGCCGCCGACGGCGTCGGTGCACGCACGTCGGCCGCGAAATCGGCGATGGTGAAATCCACCTCGTGGCCGACGCCGCTCGACGATCGGGATCGGGCAGGCGCAAATCGCGCGCGCGACCGATTCGTCGTTGAAGGCCGCGAGGTCCTCGAGCGAGCCGCCGCCGCGCGCGAGGATCAAGACGTCGCATTCACCGCGCTCGCCCGCGAGCTTCAAGGCCGCGACGATCGCCGCCGCGGCCTGCGCGCCCTGCACCGGCACCGGGTAGATGAGAACCGCCGCGGCCGGGTAGCGGCGCGACAGGACGTGCAGTATGTCGCGAACGGCGGCGCCGGTCGGCGAGGTGACGATGCCGATGCGCCGGGGGAGCTTGGGCAGCGGGCGCTTGCGCTCGGCCGCGAACAGGCCTTCGGCCGACAGTCTGGCGGCGAGCTCCTCGAATTGGCGCTTGAGCAGGCCGATGCCCGCATCCTCGATATGGTCGACCAGCAGTTGGTATTCGCCGCGCGGCTCGTAGAGGCCGACTCGGGCGCGAACGAGGACCTTTTGGCCATCCCGCGGGGTGACGGACGAGAGCATATTGCGCTGGCGGAACATCGCGCAGCGCACCTGGGCCGAGGCGTCCTTCAGGGAAAAATACCAGTGTCCGGAGCTCGGACGCGCGAAGTTCGAGATCTCGCCCTCGAGCCAAAGGGTGCCGAAGCCTCGCTCCAAGAGCACCCGCGCCTCGCGATTCAGCCGCGAAACCGTGTAAACGTCGCGTTCCTTGAGGCCGATTCCGGGAGGCGCATCCATCATTCGAATCATACTGCGGTTTACCCGCCCGCCCGCGCAAGGTAGAATGCGGCGCCTCTTACACGAACCGGTGTGAACGCCGCCCTTATGCGTATTCTCGAAGAGGCACTGACTTTCGACGACGTCCTGCTGGTTCCGGCATATTCGGAAGTCCTGCCGCGCGAAGTCTCCCTGTCGACCCAACTGACGCGCAACATTCGCGTGAATCTGCCGATCCTGTCGGCGGCGATGGATACCGTGACCGAAGCGCGGCTCGCGATCACGATCGCCCAAGAGGGCGGCATCGGCATCATTCACAAGAACATGTCGATCGCGGAACAGGCGCGCCAGGTCAGCCGCGTGAAGAAGTTCGAGAGCGGCGTCATCAGCGATCCGATCAGCGTCAACCCCGAGATGACCATTCGCGAAGTCCTCGAGCTGACCCGCGCGAAGAACATTTCCGGGGTTCCGGTCGTCGTCGGCACGAAGGTCGTCGGGATCGTCACCCATCGGGATCTGCGCTTCGAGACCAAGCTCGACGCGCCGGTCTCCTCCGTGATGACCCCGCAAGCGCGGCTCGTCACGGTGCGCGAGAACGCGCCGAAAGAGGAAGTGCTCGCGCTCCTGCACAAGCACCGCATCGAGAAGGTCCTCGTCGTCGACGACGATCATGAATTGAAGGGCATGATCACCGTCAAGGATTTCCAGAAGGCGACCGAATTCCCGAACGCGTGCAAGGACGCCGTCGGCAGCCTGCGCGTCGGCGCCGCGGTCGGCACCGCGCCCGACACGCTCGACAGGGTCGCGGCGCTGCGCGAGGCCGGCGTCGACGTGATCGTCGTCGACACCTCGCACGGCCACTCGCGCGGCGTGCTCGAGACGGTCGCGAAGATCAAGAAGGCGTACGCGGACCTGCAGGTCATCGGCGGCAACATCGTCACTGCGGAAGCCGCGCTGGATCTCGTCGAACATGGGGCCGACGCCGTCAAGGTCGGCATCGGGCCGGGTTCCATTTGCACGACGCGCGTCGTCGCCGGCGTCGGCGTGCCGCAAATCAGCGCGATCGCGCGCGTGGCGCAGGCGCTCGAAGGCAGCGGCGTGCCGGTGATCGGCGACGGCGGCATCCGCTATTCCGGCGACATCGCCAAGGCGCTCGCCGCGGGCGCGCACACGGTGATGATCGGCGGATTGTTCGCGGGCACGGAAGAGTCGCCGGGCGAGGTCGAGCTCTATCAAGGCGGTTCCTACAAGGCGTACCGCGGCATGGGCTCGATCGGCGCGATGGCGCAGTCCCACGGATCGAGCGACCGGTATTTCCAGGACACGACGACCGAACTCGAGAAGCTCGTTCCGGAGGGCATCGAGGGGCGCGTCGCCGTACAAGGGTACCCTCGTCGCGATATTGCACCAGCTGACCGGCGGCCTGCGCGCGGCGATGGGCTATACCGGCAGCGCCAACATCGAACAGATGCGCACGCGTCCGCAGTTCGTGCGCATCACGAACGCCGGCGTGCGCGAGAGCCACGTGCACGACGTGACGATCACCAAAGAAGCGCCCAACTATCGGATTGGTTGATGCCCGATATCCATGCCGACCGCATTCTGATCCTCGACTTCGGTTCCCAATACACGCAGCTGATCGCGCGCCGCGTGCGCGAACTCGGCGTCTATTGCGAAATATACGCGTGGGACGCGGACGTCGCGGACATCCGCGGCTTCAAGGCCAAGGGCGTGATCCTCTCCGGCGGCCCGGAATCGGTCTACGACGCCAAGGGGCCGGCGGCGCCGCGCGAGGTGTTCGAACTCGGCGTGCCCGTGCTCGGCATCTGTTACGGCATGCAGACCATGGCCGCGCAGCTCGGCGGCAAGGTCGAATCGTCCGCGCACCGCGAGTTCGGCTTCGCGCAGGTCAGGCCCGAAGCCGGCACGCGGTTGTTCGACGGTCTCGAGGACGCGCGCGATGCCGCCGGCCGCCGCCTGCTCGACGTGTGGATGAGCCACGGCGACCGCGTGATCGCGGCGCCCCCGGGCTTCAAGACGATCGGCGCGAGCGACAACGCGCCGTTGGCCGCGATGGCCGACGAAGCGCGCGGCTTGTACGGCCTGCAGTTCCATCCGGAGGTCACGCATACGCTCCAGGGCGGCGAGATCCTGCGCCGCTTCGTGCGCGAGATCTCGGGCTGCGACGCGAGGTGGGCGACATCGTCGATCGTCGAGGACAGCATCGAAAGGATCCGCGGGCAGGTGGGCGCCGACCGGGTCCTGCTCGGTCTGTCGGGCGGCGTCGATTCTTCCGTGCTCGCGGCGCTCCTGCACCGCGCGATCGGCGATCAACTGACGGCGGTGTTCGTCGATCACGGCTTGTTGCGGCTCGGCGAGGGCGATCAGGTCATGGCGACCTTCGCCGAGCACATGGGCATCCGCGTGATCCGGGTCGATGCCGAAGCGCGGTTTCTCGCGGCGCTCGCCGGCCACGCCGACCCCGAAGCGAAGCGCAAGATCATCGGCCGCACCTTCGTCGAGGTCTTCGAGGAGGAGTCCGCGAAGCTCGCGGGGGTCAAGTGGCTCGCGCAGGGCACGATCTATCCGGACGTGATCGAATCGGCCGGCGCGAAGACCGGCAAGGCGCACGTGATCAAGTCGCATCACAACGTCGGCGGGCTGCCGGAGGGCATGAGATTCAAGCTCCTCGAGCCGCTGCGCGAGTTGTTCAAGGACGAGGTGCGCAAGCTCGGGGTTCAGCTCGACCTGCCCGCCGAGATGGTCTACCGGCATCCGTTCCCGGGCCCGGGACTCGGCGTGCGCATCCTCGGCGAGATTCGCAAGGAGCATGCCGAGTTGCTGCGCCGTGCGGACGCAATCTTCATCGAGGAGCTGCGCCGGAACGAGCTCTACGACAAGGTCAGCCAGGCCTTCGCGGTCTTCCTGCCGGTGCGTTCGGTCGGCGTCATGGGCGACGGGCGGCGCTACGATTACGTGATCTCGCTGCGCGCGGTCGAGACGATCGATTTCATGACGGCGCGCTGGGCGCGCCTGCCGTACGACTTTCTCGACCGCGTCGCGCTCCGGATCATCAACGAAGTCAGCGGCATTTCACGCGTCGTCTACGACATCTCCGGCAAGCCGCCGGCGACGATCGAGTGGGAGTGAGCGGAGGTTCCGGCTCCGCTTAGCGGGCGCCCGCCGCGGCGCGCGGTCTGCGGCCGCGCTCGACCAGGCGGCGCATCGTCGCGATCGTGATCGAGCCGAACGTCGCGCGCACGGCATCGTCGATCTCGCCGAGCACGATATCGAGGGCGCCGGCCTCGCTCGTGCCGCTGCCCGGCTCGCCGGCGTCGCCGTTCGGCCCGAGCGGCTCGAACAGCTCGATGATGTCGAGCAGCGTCGTACGCCGGGCGTTGCCGCAGAATTGGTAGCCGCCTCCGGCGCCGCGCGCAGAGCGGACGAGCCCGGCGCGGCCGAGCGCGTGCATGACCTTGGCGAGGTGGTGCGTCGAGACGCCGTACTTGGCGGCTATGTCGGCAACCGTCAGTTGTCGATCCAGGCTCTCCGTCAATTCCAGTACGGCGAAGATCGCCAAGCGGCTGGCAATTTGTAATTTCATACGCGCGGCCTGCGCGGCGGCGCGAAAGCGTCGGGGCGGTTCAATTGAGGTCCTTTTCCAATTGGACGTACGGCCCGGCCATCATGCCTTCGCCGCGGAAAAACAGCATCGGCAGGAGATTGTCGCGCGCCACCATGGTACGCATCTTCGCGATACCCGCCTTGCGGAATTCGACGGCCATTGCTTCGAACAGGGTCTCGCCCACGCCGAGCTGCCGCGATTCCGGGTCGACCGACAAGGCGTAGACCCAGCCGCATGGCGAGGAGCCGAATTCCCAGGCGCGAATCTCGCCGACGATGAAGCCCAGCAGCCGGTCGGGCGTGTCGGTGCCGACGGCGACGAGGAAGATCCCGGCGGGCCGGCCGGCTTTCTTCTGGCGATCGTACAGTTCGATCCAGTGCGCGGATTTCGCGAGCCCGGTGATGCGTGCGTCCAGCGCCGTCACGGCGGCGACATCTCCGCGTTTGGCCGCGCGTACGGTGATCGCGGCCGGGCGGGATCGCGTCTTGGCGCGGGTGGAAGATTGTTTCATCAAATACCCATGATCAGTTTGCGAAATGGCCATTGTAATGGGCCGCCGCCGTGCGGCCCCCGGCACCTGCCGATGGGGCCGGAAATTCCCCATGGAAGTTATACAAGTATTCAAGTACGATAATACCCGAGAACAGTTGCCTAGACAAATTCGGCGGCGCCAGGAAGTAAACATGGCCGAACTCGATCAACCGGAACCCCGCAAGCGCCTCGTGCGGCTGCGGCTCAATGGGATCTGGCGCGAGGACGCGGTGGCCGACAATGAGCTGCTCGTCGACTATCTGCGCGAGACCGTCGGCCTGACGGGCACCAAGACCGGTTGCGACGGCGGCGAATGCGGCGCTTGCACCGTGCTCGTCGATGGCGAGGCGGTGCCGGCCTGCGTGACGCTCGCGATCCGCTGCGACGGCCGCTCCGTCGAGACCATCGAGGGGCTCGCGGACGGCGGCCGGCTGCACCGGCTGCAGCGCGCGTTCCACGAAAAACTCGGCACCCAATGCGGGTTTTGCACTCCGGGCATGATCATGGCGGCGGCAGGCCTGCTGCGGCGCCAGCCGCACCCGAGCGACGCCGAGATCCGCACGGCCTTGTCCGGCAACCTGTGCCGGTGCACGGGTTACGTCAAGATCATCGAATCGGTCCGCGCCGCGGCCGACGCCGATGGCTAGGCCGCGGCGATGACAACCGACACGGCCCCGGCTCGCGGCGTCCCGCTGATCGACGGCATCGACAAGGTTACCGGCCGCGCGCGCTACACCGCCGACCTCGAGCACCGCGGCGCATTCATCGGCCGGATCCTCCGCAGCCCGGTGAGCCACGGCGAGATTCTCAGCCTCGACGTGTCCCGCGCGCGCGCCCTCGAGGGCGTCGTCGCCGTCGTCACGGGCGCGGACTGCCGCCATCCGTACGGCGTCCTGCCGGTGGCGATGAACGAGTTTCCGCTGGCGCACGACAAGGTGCGCTACCGCGGCGAGCCCGTGGCGGCAGTCGCGGCGGTCGACGCCGAGACTGCCGCGCGCGCTTTGCGCTTGATCGAGCTCGAAGTGCGCGAGCTGCCCGCCTATTACGATGCGGACAGCGCCCGCGCGGCAGGCGCGGTGAGGCTGCACGAGAACAAGGCGGATAATCTCGAACGGGCGGTCCATCACCTGTTCGGCGACCCCGCCGCCGGCTTCGCCGAGGCGGATCTCGTGCGCGAGGCGACGGTGGATTGCGCCGAGGTCAACCATGCGCAGATCGAGCCGCATGCCGCGCTCGCGGAATACGATCCGCTGACGGACCGGTTGACGATGCAGAGCGTCTCGCAGGTCACCTATTATCTGCACTTGATGCTGGCGCGCTGTCTCGAGATGAGCGAGTCGCAAATCCGCGTCATCAAGCCTTTCGTCGGCGGCGGCTTCGGCGCGCGCGTCGAGGTGCTGAACTTCGAAATCGTCACGGCACTGCTCGCGCGCGCGGCACAGGGCCGGGTCCTCATGGAGCTTTCGCGCGAGGAGAATTTCCTCACGCACCGGGCGAGGCCGCAGACGAGGGTGAAGCTCAAGCTCGGGCTCAAGCGCGACGGCCGGATCACCGCCTGCGAGTGCGAGGTCGTGCAACGCGGCGGCGCCTACGCAGGCTACGGCATCGTCACCATTCTCTACGCCGGCGCCTTGCTGCAAGGCTTGTACGACATTCCGGCCGTCAAGTACGACGGCTATCGCGTCTACGCCAATCTCCCGCCTTGCGGGGCGATGCGCGGCCACGGCGGCGTCAATACGCGCCACGCGTTCGAAGTGCTGCTCGATCGCATGGCCCGCGAACTCGGCCTCGATCCGTTCGAGGTGAGGCGCCGCAACCTGCTGCAGGCGCCGACGCGGACGCTGAACGAGCTGATGGTCAACAGCTACGGCCTCGGCGACTGCCTGGATCGGGTCGAGCGTGCGAGCGGCTGGCACGAGCGCCGCGCTCATATGCCGCCCGGCAAGGGTCTCGGCATGGCCTGTTCGCACTACGTCAGCGGCGCGGCGAAGCCGATCCATTGGACCGGTGAGCCGCACGCGGTCGTCAACGTCAAGCTCGATTGGGATGGGTCGATCACGGCGCTGACCGGCGCACCGGACATCGGCCAGGGCTCCTCGACGATGGTCGCGATCGTGGTCGCCGAGACCTTGGGCCTGCCGCTCGATCGGATCCGGGTCATCGCCGCCGACAGCGCCATTACGCCGAAGGACAACGGCGCCTATTCGTCGCGGATCACGTTCATGGTGGGCAACGCGGCGCTCGACGCCGCGCGCCAGCTCAAGCAGCGGCTCGTCGCGGCGGCGGCACGCAAGATGGGCCAGAAGCCGGACGAAGTCGAATGCGTCGGCGGCGTCTTTCAGAGCCTCGTGGTCCCTGAGGCCGCGATGACGTTCACGGATGTCGTCAAGGAAGCGCTCGTCGACCAGGGTACGCTGACCGTCAAGGGTACGTTCACGTGTCCGCCTGAGTCCCAGGGCGGCAAGCACAAGGGCGGCGCGGTGGGCTCGACGATGGGCTTCAGCTACGGCGCGCAGGTCGTCGAGGTGAGCGTCGATGCCGCGACCGGCCAGATCACCGTCGACAAGGTCTGGGTCGCCCTCGACTGCGGCTATGCCATCAATCCGCTCGCGGTGCAGGGCCAGGTCCAGGGTTCGGTATGGATGGGCCTGGGTCAGGCGCTCTGCGAGGAGACGCGCTACCTCGAGGGACTGCCGGCGCATGCGGGTCTGCTCGAGTACCGCGTGCCGACGATCGTGGAATCGCCGCCGATCGAGGTCCACATCGTTGAAAGCATCGATCCTCTCGGGCCTCTCGGCGCGAAGGAGGCGAGCGAAGGCGCATTGGCGGGCTTCGCGCCGGCACTCGTCGCCGCGGTTGCCAACGCGGTCGGCGTCGACATGGACGAGCTGCCGGTCACACCCGACCGTCTGATCGAAGCGCTTGTCGAACTGCGCCGGCGGGCGCGTCGCCAGGCGCAGAGCGGTGCCGCGCCATGAGCGCGCGGCTGCCGCAATTCCGCGTGCTGCACCCGGCGACCGTCGAGGCGGCGGTTGCGGCCTGCGCGGCGAGCCCGGGCGCCCGGTATCTGGCGGGCGGGACGGATCTGATCGTCAACCTGCGCCGCGGTCTCGGCGCACCGGGCGCGCTGATCGATCTTTCCGGCATCGGCGATCTGCGCGAATTGCAGTGCGCGGCGGAGGGCGCGCGCATCGGCGCGGGCGTGAGCATCGCGCGGCTCGGCGCCGATGAGGCGATCGGCCGGCTGTATCCCGCGCTGCGCGAAGCGGCGCTCACGGTGGCCGCGCCGGGCCACCGCAATCTGGCGACGGTCGGCGGCAATCTGTGCCTCGACACCCGCTGCATCTACTACAACCAAAGCGCCTGGTGGCGCGAGTCGAACGGCTTTTGTCTCAAGCACGGGGGTACGACGTGTCACGTGGCGCCCGAAGGGGAGCGCTGCCATGCGGCCTTCAGCGGCGATCTCGCGCCCGCGTTGCTCGCGATCGGCGCCGAGGTGCAGATCGCCGGGCCCATGGGGCGCCGGCGCATCGGCCTCGCGGATCTGTACGGCGAAGACGGGCGCGCCCATCTGCAGCTCGCCGCGGGCGAACTGGTCGTCGCCGTCATGCTGCCGCCGGGACCGGTGCGCTGCGCGTACGCGAAGGCCAGGGTCCGCGGCGCATTCGATTTCCCGCTGGCGGGCGTCGCGCTCATGCTCGAACTCGGCGGCGGCCGCTTGTCGGCGCTGCGCGTGGCGGTGACCGGGACCAACTCGCGGCCGCTGTTGATCGAAGGCACCGCGGCGCTGCTCGGGCGGGAGGTGCGCGATCCCCTTGCAGCCGAACTCAACAAGCTCGTGCAGAAGCAGGTGCGGCCGATGCGCACGACGCTCACGCAGTCCAACTACAGGCGGATCGTCGCAGGCGCGCTGGCGGCGCGCCTGCTCGTTTCGCTCGCGGCGTGAGCATGGCGGGGCAGGCCCTCGAGGGACGCCATGCGCTCGTGACCGGAGCGGGGCGTGGCATCGGCGCGGCGATTGCGCATAGGCTCGCGCGCGAAGGCGCCCGCCTCACGCTGCTCGGCCGCAATCGCGCGTTGCTCGATCAGCTCTCGGCCTCGCTCGGCGATTCGACGCATGTCGTCTGCGCGGACGTCACCGATGGGGCCGCGATCGCGCAGGCGTTCGCGGCGGCCGCCGCGCGCTTCGGCACCGTGGACATCCTGGTCAACAACGCAGGTCAAGCGCAAAGCGCGCCGCTGCACCGCACGTCCGATGAGCTGTGGAACTCGATGCTCGCGGTCAACCTCACCGGCACCTACCACGGCATTCGCGCGGCGCTGCCCGCCATGCTCGAACGAGGGTACGGCCGCATCGTCAATATCGCGAGCACAGCCGGCGTGCGCGGCTACGCCTACGTCACGGCCTACTGTGCCGCCAAGCACGGCGTCATCGGACTCACGCGTGCGCTCGCGCTCGAGGTGGCGCAGCGGGGCATCACGGTCAACGCCGTTTGCCCCGGGTACACGGAGACGGACATCGTGCGCGGCGCGATCGCCAACATCCAGCGCCAGACCGGGCGCAGCGAATCGCAGGCCCGCGACGCGCTGACGTCGCAGAATCCGCAGGCGCGGCTCGTGCAGCCGGTCGAGGTGGCGAACGCCGTCGCCTGGCTGGTCCTGCCGGGCGCGGAGGCGATCACGGGACAGAGCATCGCGGTCGCCGGCGGCGAAGTCATGTCATGAGCGAAGGGGGCGCGGCGGTGACGCACACGGTTCTGCAGCCCGAGGGTTGGGTGCGACCGAAGGGCTACGCGAACGGGATCGCGGCGCGCGGCCGGTCCGTGTTCATCGCGGGGCAGATCGGCTGGGATGCGGAGCAGCGATTTGCGCATGATGAATTGGCGCCGCAGGTGCGCGTCGTCTTGGAGAATATCGTGCGGGTGCTGGCCGAAGCCGGCGGCCGGCCGGAACACGTCGTGCGCCTCACGTGGTACCTGACGAGCCGCGAGGAATATTTGCGCCAGCTGCCGGCGATCGGCGCGGCCTACCGGGCCGTCATGGGAAGGCATTTTCCCGCGATGACGGTCGTGCAGGTCGCGGCGCTCCTCGACGAAGGCGCCAAGGTCGAAATCGAGGCGACCGCGGTCGTGCCGGACCCTTGATGCGCGCAGCGAGCGGCACGGCGCCCAGGGAGCGGCATGGCGCTCAATTGCCCGCGAACTCCGGCTTCCGTTTGTTCACGAACGCGAGATAGGCGCGTTCGAAGTCCTTGGTCTGCATGCAGATCGCCTGCGCCTGCGCCTCGGCCTCGATGGCATCGTCGATGCCCATGCTCCATTCCTGCTGCAGGCATTTCTTGGTCATGGCATGCGCGAACGCCGGTCCGTCGGCGATCGACTTGGCCATCGCCTGGGCGTCGGCGAGCACCGCTTCGGGCTCGGCCAGCTTGTTGAAGAATCCCCATTGCAGCGCCTCGGCGCCGTCCATCGCCCGGCCCGTATAGAGGAGCTCGGCCGCACGCCCCGAGCCCACGATGCGCGGCAACATGTTGCAAGCACCCATGTCGGCGCCGGCGAGACCGACGCGCACGAACAGAAACGCGACTTTGCTGCGCGCGGTCCCGTGGCGCAGATCCGATGCCATCGCGACGATCGCGCCGGCGCCGGCGCAGATGCCGTCGACCGCGGCGACGATCGGCTGCGGGCAGGCGCGCATCGCCTTGACCAGGTCCCCCGTCATGCGGGTGAATGCCAGCAGGCCCGGCATGTCGTCGCGGCGCTGCATTTCGACGAGCGGGCCGATGATTTCGTGCACGTCGCCTCCGGAGCAAAAATTACCGCCGGCGCCGGCAATCACGATCGCCTTGATGCGCGGCGCATAGGCGAGGTTGCGGAAGGTGTCGCGCAGCTCCGCGTACGAATCGAAGGTCAGCGGATTCTTGCGCTCCGGTCGATTCAGCGTGATCGTGGCGACGGCGCCTTCGATCTGCCAGAGGAAGTGCTTCGGCGCGAACGTCATCAGATCGAGTCCGGCGGGGTGAAAGCGGCTATCGGTATCGTTCATGGTCTGGTCCTCTCGGTCATGTATGCGGCGCTAGCCGGCGAACGTCAGTCCACCGCTGACGCTCAAGATCTGGCCGGTAACGTAAGTCGAACGCCCGCTCGCGAAGAACAGGATCGCGTCGGCGATTTCCTCGGGTTTGGCGAAACGGTGGAAGGGTATGGCCTTCAGAAACGCCTCGCGCATCTTCTCGGCGCGCGTCGCGAGCATCGGCGTGTCGGTGGGGCCCGGGCACACGCAGTTGACGTTGATCGCGTGACGGGCGACTTCCCGGGCGAGCGACTTGGTGAAGCTGATGATTCCGCCTTTCGCCGCCGCATACACGGTCTCGCCGCTGCTGCCGACGCGCCCGGCGTCGCTCGCGATATTGACGATCTTGCCGCGGTTCGCGGCGATCATCGGCGCGAGCAATGCCTGCGTCAGATGCACCGGCCCGCCTAGGTTGATCGCAATGAGCCGGTCCATCACGTCGGGCTGTGTTTCGCACGAACGGCTGGATCCCGCCCCAGCCGGCGCCATTGACGAGAATGTCGACGCCGCCCGCGCCGCGCGAGCACGGCGGCCGCCGTGCGGCGCGTCGACAGCGGATCGGCGAGGTCGATGCCCACCGCCTCGACCGCGAGACCGGCCGCCGCCGCCTCGCGCACGAGTTCCGCGCCGCCCGCTTCGTTCACGTCCGCGCAGATCACCGAAGCGCCGCTGCGCGCGAGCGTCAGCACCGTTGCCTTGCCAATACCCGAGGCGCCGCCCGTGACCAGCGCCGTTTGCCCATCAAGCCTCATGGCCCGTCTCCTTGATGCCGAGTGGTTGTTTGTTCGAGCGTGCCGGCCAGGAAGGCCTCCACGCGACTGCGCGTCTCCGGGTCGGTCAGCAGCCGGCGCGTGTATTCGAGTTCGTCGAAATAGCCGCCCCGGCCGGGTTCCGCCGACGCGGCCAGGCAGCTCTTCGCGGCCGCAAGCGCGGCCGGCGGCAGCGCGGCGATCCGCTCGGCGAGCGCCGCGGCCCGCGCCGGCAGTTCGCTCCTCGGCACCGCCCAATGCGCAATGCCGAGGCCGGCGGCGGCCGCGCCGTCGAGTATCTCGGCCGTGAGAATGAGCCGGGTCGCGACGGCGCGGCCGCACAGGCGGCTGAGGCGTTGTGTGCCGCCGGCGCCCGGCAGCAGGCCGAGCCGCACCTCGGGCAGGCCCACCTTGGCCTCATTCGCGACCATGCGCAGATCGCACGCAAGCGCGAGCTCGAGCCCGCCGCCCATGGCCGCGCCGTTGATCTCGGCCAGCGTCACCTGCGGCAGGGATTCGAGCCGCGCGTACAGGCGCTGGATGCCCGCCGCATAGGCGAGCATGCGGTCCGGGCCGTCCGCGGCGTCGATGCGCTCGCGGATCCGGGCGAGGTCGGCGCCGGCGCAGAACACCTTCAGCGCGGAGCGGATGTGCAGCACGTGCCAGTCCGCGCGCCGCGCGAGCGCATCGAGGTGCGCGTGAAATTGTTCGAGCCATTCGCCGCTGATCGCGTTGACCGGCGCGCGATCCAGGCTCAGGGTTGCGATGCGCGCGGCGACGGCAAGGCTGATCACGGCGCCGTTCCCGCCGCCGCCGCCGCGGCCTGCGATTTCAGCAGGTCGCGCGCGATCACGATCTTCTGCACTTCGGTGGCGCCCTCATAGATGCGCAGCGCGCGAATCTCCCGGTACAGCGCCTCGACCTTGACGCCGACGCGCACGCCGTTGCCGCCGAACAGCTGCACGGCGCGATCGATCACGCGCTGCGCCGCCTCGGTCGCGTACATCTTGGCGATCGCCGATTCACGGCTGATGCGCGCGGCGCCGCTGTCCTTGGTCCAGCCGGCGCGGTAGATCAGCAGCGCCGCGGCGTCCAATTCCGCCGCGTTGTCGGCGAGCGCCGCCTGCGTCAGCTGCAGATCGCCGAGCGGCCCGCCGAACAGCCGGCGCGTCGCCGCCCGGTGCAGCGCCTCGGCTTGCGCGCGCCGGCCCAGCCCCAAGGCGGCCGCGGCGACCGTGGAGCGAAAGATGTCGAGTGTCGCCATTGCAACCTTGAAGCCGGCGCCGGGCGCCCCGAGACGGTGGCCGAGCGGCACGCGGCAGCCCTCGAAGCGCAGCGTCGCAAGCGGATGCGGGGCGATCACATCGATGCGCGCGGCGATCGACAGGCCGGGATTGTCGGCATCGACGACGAACGCCGACAGCCCGCGCGCGCCGGGCGCTTCGCCGCTGCGTGCGAACACGACGTAGAAGTCGGCGATGCCGCCGTTCGAGATCCATGTCTTCGCGCCGTCGAGGCGCACGTGCGCCGCGCCGTCGGGCACCGCCGACGTGCTGATCGCGCCGACGTCGGAGCCCGCCTCCAGTTCGGAGAGTGCGAAGGCGCCGATCGCCCGTCCCGCGCACACCGGCGGGAGGTAGCGGGATTTCAGCGCATCCGATCCGAACAGCGAGATCGCGCCGCTGCCGAGGCCCTGCATGCCGAAAGCGAAGTCGGCGAGGCCGTCGTGCCAGGCAAGAATCTCGCGGGCGAGACACAGCGTGCGCACGTCCAGCGTGTCGTGGAGGCCGCCGTAGGCTCGCGGTACCGATGCCCGCAGCCAACCTGCCTCCCCAAGTGCGCGCACCAGGCCCCGGCAGGATTCATCGACGTTGCCCGGGACGATCTGCGCCTCGACCGCGGGGTCCGCCCACGCGGCGAGCCCGGTCGCGAAGGAGCGCTGCGCATCATCGAAGAACGGCCATGACAGGTGCGCCAGATCGAGCATTGCATGCCGTTCGGAATGCATGTTGGGCTACTCCTTGAGCTTGCGCGCGCGCGGCCTCGGGGGCGGCTGCCGTGCGAGTTTCTCGTTCCATTCGCGCAGCTTGTAGCGCTGCAGCTTGCCGGTGGCGGTGCGCGGCAGGCTCGCGACGAACTCGATCCAGCGGGGATACTTCCACGGCCCTATCGAACGCTTGACGTGGATCTTGAGTTCCTCGTAGAGCGCGCGCCCCGGAGGCTCATCGCCGGTCTCCTTCAGAACGACGAAGGCCTTCGGCTTCAGCAGCCCTTCTTTGGTTTCGAACGGGATGACCGCGGCTTCGAGTACGCGCGGGTGGCTCGTGAGGGCCGCCTCGACCTCGAACGGCGATACCCAGATCGCACTCACTTTGAACATGTCGTCGTTGCGGCCGCAATACAGGTAGACGCCATCCGCCCGGCGCTCATACTTGTCGCCCGTCCGGGTCCATTCGCCGAGGAAGGTGCGGCGGGTCTTGCCGCGCTGATTCCAGTAGCCGAGTGCCGACGTCGGCGATCGAACCAGCAGTTCGCCGATGACATTTCCTCCGACCAGTTCCCGCTCATCGTCATCGACGAGCTTCACCTCGTATCCCTCGACGGGAACGCCGGACGTGCCGTACTCGACCTTGCCGGGTATGTTGGTCAGGAACAGGTGTCCCATTTCCGTGGTGCCGACGCCATTCACGATGTCGACGCCGAAGCGCTCGCGCCACGCCGCGCCGACGTGCGCTGGCAAGGGTTCGCCCGCGGAAAAGCAATAGCGCACGCGGCTCCAGCCGCTGTCCGCCTGGCAGGTCGCGTCCTCGAGAATGATCGTGTAAAGCGTCGGCACGGCGTAGAAGACCGTGGGCCGATATTTGCGCATCAGGTCGAACACCAGTTGCGGCGTCGGATGATCGGGACAGATCACCGAGCTTGCGCCGACGCCCATCGGCACGATCAGCGAGTTGCTGAGCCCGTACGAAAAGAACATCTTCGGCGCCGAGAAGCAGACGTCTTCCTCGCGCACATCGAGCCGGCCGCAGCCGACGTACTTGGAGATGAGCCGCGGCGTCGCGTGGGCGTGCATGACGCCCTTCGGATTGCCGGTGGTGCCCGAGGAGTAGAGCCAGTAGGCCACGTCGTCGGCGGACGTGCGGGCGGCGGGCGCCGGCGTGGCCGCCGCGAGCAGATCATCGAATTTCGGCAAGGCCGATTCGCCTGCGCCGACGACGACGATGGCCTTCAGCGTGGCCAAGCCGCGGGCGGCCTCCTCGATCAGCGGCAGCAGCGGGGCGGACACCAGCGCCACTTTGGCCCGCGAATCCTCCAGCTGGAATCGGTATTGCTCGGCCGTGAGCCGGGTATTGAGCAGCACGGGGACGATGCCGGCGCGCATGGCGCCCCAGTACAGGATCGGAAACTCGAGCGAGTCGAATACCGCGAGTGCGACGCGGTTCTCCGGCTCGACGCCGAATGCCGCGAGCATCGGCCCGATCCGGGCGGCGGCGTCGAGGAGCTCGCGATAGGTCAGCGATCGTTCGGGCTCGTGCACCGCCGGTTTGTTGCCGCGTCCCTCCTCGACGTTGCGGTCCAGGAAGTCGACGGCGGCATTATAGGGTTGTTCGCCAGCCATGATCGCCACCACCAGATGCCCGTGCGCGTTATTTCAGTATTCTAGTACGATAATACCTCCGAAATGCAGAGTACACAAATCGCTCTGCGCGCGGGGCCGGCGGGGCGCCGGCCTCGAGCGCCGCGACGGCGGCTTGACTTTTTCCAAATTGGTATTAAGGTACCAAAATCGTGTTATGCGGCAAGATGCCTGAGGCCGCGGGGCAATGTTCCCAGGAGTCGAACGATGTCGCCCAGCCGGGTCTGCCAGATCCTGCACGAGGAGCACCTCGGCACGCAGCGGTTCGCGGAGCGCATGCAGGCCATGCTGGGCAGGCATCCGCGGGCTCACCCGGACCGCGGCGATCCCGCGGTCGCGGGCGTCCTCGAGGACCTGCCGCGCGCACTCGGTGCGGAACTCGCCGGGCATTTCGACTTCGAGGAGGAGCGCCTGTTCCCGCTCCTCGCCGCGGACGGCGAGGCGGCGATCGGCGCGCATCTGACCGCAGAGCACGAGGCCATGCGGCCGCTCCTCGGGCGCTTGCTGGACGTGGGAGCGACGGCGCTCACGGCGGGCTTTGGCGATGCCAGTTGGTCGGAGTTTCGGCTGGCCGCGGCCGATCTGTGCGGACAGCTGCTCGCGCACGTGCAGAAGGAAGAGATGGCGCTGCTGCCGCTGCTCGAGGAGACTCTCGATCCCGAGAGCGATGCCGGTCTGTACGACGTCTATGCGGGCAATGCCGGAGGGATACCTCCCTGACAGGCGCGAGCCCGACCGCGGATAGCCGCTTCGACCGCCCGCTCAGCCGTGCAGCTGCTGGTACTTGGCGAGCAACTCGTCCTGGCTTTCGATGAAGTCCGGATTCGCGACGATGCACTCCGCCGGACAGACCAGACGGCACTGCGGCTCGTCCTCGGCGCCGACGCATTCGGTGCATTTCATCGGGTCGATGACGTAGGTCGGCCTCCCCGCCGTGATCGCCTTATTTGGGCACACGGGCTCGCAGGCATCGCACGCCGTGCATTTCTCGTCGATCATCAGTGCCATGTCTTCATCTCCTCCGCAAGATTACGCCGCCCGGGGATTTTCACCGCGCGCCAACAGTTTCCCGTGCCGGTACGCGCCCCACAGCGCCGCGCCGATCGCTCCGGCAAAAGGCGAGTCAGGATGGCTGCGGACCTCCGTCTTCATGTTCTTCATGTTGCCGGTTTCTTCACCGAGCGCCGCGACCAGTCCCGCGTCGAGTGCGAGCCCGCCCGTGACCATGACCACGCCGCTCATCGCGTCGATCGACTTGAGCAGCTTCGCGAGCCGGCCGGCCATCGACAGGTGTATGCCCTTCAGGATGTTCGGCGCGGTGATGCCCCGCGACACCATGTTGATGACGTCCGTCTCGGCGAGCACCGCACAGATCGAGGACACCGCTTCCGGATTATCCGCCTGGCACGATAACGTGCCGACCTCGTCCTGGGCGATGCCGAGGTAGCGCGCGATGTTCTCCAGGAATTGGCCGGATCCCGAGGCGCACTGGCTCGTCATCTTGTACTTGAGCACCTTGCCGCGCTCGTCCATCGCGATCGCACGGCCATGCAGCGCCCCGCAGTCGAGGGCCGACCGGGCGGCGGGATCGAGGTAGATCGCGCCGCGCGCGTGCGTGGTCATCGAGTAGAAATGTCCCGTGTGAAACGGGGCGCTTTCCCCCTCGCCGGTGGTGGCGACGTAATCGACGTCCTTCTCGGCGACTTTCGCCTGTTCGAGCACTTGATCGAAGCAGAGGCGGGCAAGTTCGAGGGGATCGCGCTGGCGGATTCGCAGCGTCGCGCGCGCGAGCCACTCCGTTTGGCTGTCCTCCACCCGCATCAGGACGGCCTTGACGGCTCCCGTACCGACGTCGATGCCTGCGGCAATGGTCATGGTCTGGCCTCCGGAATGGCGCCGCCCTCGTAGGCGCGGCGCGCGAATTCGGCCGCGCCGAGCGCGCCGGTGTAGATCGAGTCTGGATCGATATTGATGGCGACGTCGCCGTAGTTCTCGTGGATCACCTTGCGCAGTTCGCGCACGGCCGCCTCGTTCTTGGCGACGCCGCCGGTGAACGTGAACTCATCGGTGACGCCGCCGGAGCGTGAAATGATCGAAATGGCCCGCAGGATGATCGCCCGATGCAGGCCGGCGACGATGTCCTCGCGCTTCTCGCCGAGCGACAGCCGGTCACGCAGTTCGGCGCCCGCGAAAACCGTGCAGGTCGAATTGATGCGCGCCGGGCGCTCGGATTTCATCGCCATCGGTCCGAGTTCATGCAGGCCGATGTTCATCTCATCGGCGATGTATCCGAGATATCGGCCGCAGCCGGCGGCGCAGCGGTCGTTCATCTGAAAGCTCGTGACGATGCCGTGCTCGTCGATCTGAATGCCCTTGGTGTCCTGGCCGCCGATGTCGAGCACGGTGCGCGTGCGCGGATACATCAGGTGCGCGCCGAGGCCATGGCAGAGGATCTCGGAGCGGATGTGCTCCTTCGAGAACGGCAGCGTGACCCGCCCGTAGCCGGTGCCGACCAGATACGACTCCTCGAGTTCGAGCGCCAGTGAATCCTCGATGGTCGACTGCACGACGCCCGCCGCCCGGCCGACGATGGCCTGGTCGGCCGCGAGCACGCGCGCGAGCGCTCGCCGGAAATGGTCGCTCAGGCTGCCCGAGGGCGGCCGGTTCTCGACCTCGAGAATGGATTTGTCGTAGAAGTTGAGCAGCACCTCGTATGGGAAGCCGACTTCACGCGCTACCGCCTCGGCGTGCGTGTAGAAGCGCGCGCCGGCGATGTCGCGGAAGAAATCCGACTTGCGTTTCGCGCCCGGCGCATACAGCGACGGCGCCTCGGCCCGCAGCCGGCGAAACGCCTCGCCGAGCGCTTCGCGCAGGCGCACTTCGAGCTCGGCAAAGCGTCCGCCCTTCAATTGCCCCAGGCACGTGCGCTCGAGATCGCCGAGCTGCTCGGTGAATTGCTCCAGGCGAAAAGAGCGCTCGAGCGCCGCCATGAATTCCACGAGGCGCCCGCCCAGGCCGCCCGCCTCGGCGAGCGCGCGGCGAAACAGCGTGAAGCGCGCATCGACGCGCGCCTCCTCGCCGGCCACGCGCGCGGCGGTGCCGTAGTTCGAGCGGGAGTTGGTGATGCCGCGGCCGATGACCCGGCTGGACTCATCGAGAACCACCGACTTCGTGGTCGTCGAGCCCAAGTCGATGCCGATGAACGTTTTCATTGCCGCTGCGCTCATGCGGCGCTCCTCGCGCCGGCGCGCCGTTGCTCGATCATCTGGAAGTAGCTCTCGAGCCGGTTCTTGATGTTGGCCGCCGAGAAGTAGCGCGGGTCCACGAGATCCGACTCGATGAATGCGGCGGGCTTGCCGCTGCGCTTCTCGATTTCACGCATCATCAGCAGCTGACCGGCCGAGAAGCTGTTGCAGCTCTTGATCGAGTTGATCAGCAGCCCGTCGGCCGAGTAGTCCTCGAGGTAATTCACCAGCATGTCGATGCGCATCGGCAGGTTGCGGTTCGTGTAGACGCCGAGGCAGTACTCCGCGAGCGTCTCCAGCGGCTTGTCGGGGTCGTGCCGGAAGCCGAAGTCGTACACGCCGCCGACCTTGGTGTAGCTGGAGGCGACGACGACCGCGCCCTCGTCGTAGAACATCTTCCAGAACTGGCGGAAATTCGTGTAATTCGGCGGGCCCTCGACCACCAGGCGATAGCGCTCCTTGCCGAGGTCGCCTTCGGGAGTCACGGGACCCAAGCCGGCGGCGAGGCGCGCGTCGACCTCGGCGCGCAGGAAGCGATAGTACTCGACCGCATCGTCGGTGCCGCGGAAGGCGCCGAATATCGGACCGATATAGTAAATGCCGCCGAAGTACGCATCGATGGGCGAAGGCCGGTTGCGGGCGGTCTGCAGCACGTGCACGAGGTCTTCCTCGGCCTGCGCCGACTTTTTCAGCCGCTCGCGCAATTGGTCGATGTCGAACTTCACGCCCGAGACGCGCTCGAGCTTCGGGATCACTTCCTCCTTCAGCTGCTTGACCATGTACTCGAGCATGTTCGGCGTGATCCTGCCGTCGGCCATGTACGGCGTATGCAGCATGATCGTCTCGCAGTCGAACTGTTCGCGCAGCAGCTCGAACCACTTCATGAACGTGAAGCAGCCGGTATAGGACAAGAGCAGGACGTCCGGATCCGGGAACTTTTTGCCGTTGGGTGCGAGATTGCCCTTGGCCATCATGCCGATGTCGGATTTCACGTACGTGCAGACGTCCTCGGAATGCCCGAGTTTCTCCGCTTCCAGCACGAATTGGCCCGACGTGCGGCGCAGCCCGTTTTGAATGGCGTTGACTTCCGGCAGGTTGTTGAGCAATCCGAAGCAGGCGATCAGCTCGTTGAGGTTGCCGGGCACGAAGGTACTGCAGACTTTCGCGCCGCTCTGCGGCGCATCGGTCAGCCGGTCGTAGTGCGCGGCCATCATCGCTTTCTGTTTCTGCATGGAAGCGTCCTTCTCGGCGTCTTTGCCGGGCGCCTTCGGCGCCGCAGTCGTTGCGTTCATTGTTCGCTCCACAGTTTGATTGAGTCGGCAAATGTCCCGGCCTGCTCGCGGATCGGCTGCATCTGCCCGGAATTCTCGGCGTACTTGAAGGCGACGTAGGGGACCCCCGCCGCGGACAGCGCGTGCTGCAGCATGGGCCGGTCGAGCAGCGCCGGGTCGCAGAAGCTCGGGCTTGCGAAGATCACCCCCTCGGCATTCGAGCGGCGCACGGCACGCACCAAATGCTGACCCTTCTCCTGTTGGCTCGGCTCGTATTTGGCAGCCGTCGACTCGGAGTGGTGCAAGAAGGCGAGCGCCAGGTTCTGCAGCGGATCGCCTCCGGTGGGCACGTCCGCCGTCAGCCAGCGAGTCACCAGCAACAGGTCGTCATCGACCACATAACAGCCGGACAGCTCCAGCGATTTGATCAGATTGAGGGGCGGCTGTTCGCAGAACACGCCGGTCAGCACGATGCGGCAGTTGTCGCGCCGCGGCCGCGCGGTGCGCCGTGCCGCCGCGAGGTAATCGCGCAGCATCGCCGAATGCTCATCGACCGGCAGCACGAGACCGGCGCGCATCAACAGGTACACCTCCGCCGCCGGAACCTGCCAGGGTTGCGCGATGCGGTAGCCGTAGAGTTCGTTGACCAGCCGGCGGTTCTCGTTGTAGGCGTCGATCGATAGATTGAGCTCTGCGTCCGTGATCGGCGCGCCGCGCAACGCACCGAGTTCATGGCGCAGCTCGGCGAGCTCATTGACGTAGTAGTTGCCGCCGATGTCGTCGCGGTAATTTTGCGGCACGTCGAAATACCGCGTGTAAACCTGCGGAAACATCAGCTTCCACATCCCCGACAAGTTGCGCATCACGTCGCAGATCGACGGGAACAGCATCGCGTCGACGAAGTCCAGCCTGCCGGAAACGCCGAGCTCGATCGTCGAGCGCGGGATGCGGCAGATGTAGCTCTGGTAGTAGGCATCGCCGTGGATCACCTCGAGCTGATCGCCGCCGCCGACGATGCCGAGCGGCAGCATGCCGGCCGCGTGGATCAGCTCACGCGGCACGTAGATCGGCAGATAGCCGACGACTTTGCGGCCCGGCACGGCGGCTTTCCAGTCGCGCGCGGCGCCGAAATTCAGGTCCTCGAACAGCGCGGTGGCGTGATCGATGATGGCGGCAGTTTCAGGCATGGCTAACGGTGCTCCCAGTGGGCGGGCCGCTTCGCGAGGAAAGCCTCGAGGCCTTCGACGGCGTCCCGGGTGATCATGAGTTCCTGCAGATAGAGCCGTTCCACGGCGTCGAGCTTCGCGCCGACGCGCGCCGCGAAGTCGAGTCTCGCGGCGCGGACCGCGTGACGCAGCGACGCAGCGCTCTTCGGCAGCAGATGCGAGCTGAAGTAGGCAAGGGCCGCAGCCACCGGATCGGCGCTGATCTCTTGGGCCAGCCCCGAGCTGATCGCTTCGGCAGCGGTGATCGTGCGTCCGGACAGCAGCATGTCCGACGCCGGCGCCACGCCGATGAGCTCCGGCAACAGACAGGAGGCGGCCGGAGCGAAGACGCCGAGCTTGATTTCCGGCTGGCCGAGTTCGGCATCCGCGGCGACGAACAGGCGGTGCCCGGCGAGGGCGAGTTCGAGCCCGCCGCCCAAACACTTGCCCTGCACCGCCACGAGCACCGTCACCGGCGACTCGATCAGGCGCCTGAGGATCCGGTGCAGGCACGCGAGCATCGCGGCGCATTGCGCGGGCAGGTGTTCCTCGACGCTCGCGCCAAAACTGAAGTGCGCCCCCTCGGCGTCGATCAGCACTGCCGTCAGCGCCGGCGCCGCCAGATGAGCGGAGAGCGCCGCATCGAGGGCGCTGATCATCTCCTCATTCAGCAGGTTGGCCTTGGGCCGCGCGAGCCGCAGCCGCAGCAGCCGGCCTTGCGCCTCGAGCCAGACGGTGAGCGGCGCGCTCATGACTGCGGCAACCCGGGCACGAGGACGGCGCGACGTTCGAACTCGCCGCGGTGGACCGCATCGAACACCGCGTTGATTTCCTCGAGCGGCCGCTGTTCGATGAAAGGGGCGACCCGCACCCGGCCTGTGAGAACGAGTTCCAAGGCCTGCGGATACAAGCGCGGCGCGCAGCCCCAGTTGCCCAGTGCGCGCGCATGCAAGGCCATGAGGTTCGACAGGCGCACTTCCACCTTGTCCATCGTGAAGCCGACGACGGCCAGGGTCGCACCGTGGTTCAAAAGCCCGAACGCGGTTTCCTGACCGGCTCGCGTGCCGGAGCATTCGAATATCGTCCATTCGGATTTGTCGCGCAGCCCGCGCGCTTTGGCGAAGGTCTGAATCGACGCTTTCAGCTCCCGCGGCGCGGCGCCCCGGGCATTGATCCTGAGCGCGGCAGCCGTGTCGGGCAGCGCCGCGAGCTTCCCGTCATTCACGTCGATCGCGACCACCGTGGCGCCGAACGCCGCGGCGATCTGCGCGCAGTAGCCGCCGACGCCGCCGACGCCGTTGACGATCGCGAAGTCGCCCGCACCGAGGCCTGCCTGCGTGACGGCCTGGTAGGGCGTCGTCACGGCGTCCGCGACCACGCTGGCGCCGGCGAGGTCCAGGCCCACGGCCGCGAGGCCGGCGACGTCGACCGGGCACAGCCCGCGGGCCGGCACGACCACGTGGGTCGCGAATCCGCCGTGCAGGTCGTTGCCCGGCATCTTTTGCCGCGCACAAATGGTTTCCCGGCCGCGCCGGCAAGCATCGCACTCGCCGCAGGGGATCACGGCGGCGACGATCACGGATCGGCCCTGCCAGCGTTCCGCGCCCCGGCCGCAGGCCACGACCCAGCCGCTGATCTCGTGTCCCAGGCTCAAGGGCAGGGGATGGTTCGTGCGTACGCCGTCGTAGTAGAAGCCGAGGTCGGTGTGGCAGACGCCGCAGCCGGCGACCGCGACGACCACCTCGTCCGCGCCCGCCACGGGCTCGAACTCGGCCGCTGCCAACGGCGCGCCCGGACCGGTCATCTGCCATCGTGTCGCTCTCATTACGCTGGCCGCTCGCAATTGCGTATTAAAGTATTTAAGTACCAGAATACTGTATCATAGTCAATCAGGGGCAGTAACCACCCGACGATCGGAGGGCTCGACATGACTCTCGAATGGCTGCGCAGAGACGACGGACTCAAGGACCACGGCTTGTTCGGCGAGGAGCGATTCGGCGCCGCCGCGCCGTCGGTCATCTACGAGAAGCGACCGGTCGAGGACCTGCGCGGCGGCGCCGTGCCCGGCCTGTTCGCGGCGTGGATCATTCTCAACAATCCGGCGCAGTACAATTCCTATACCACCGCCATGGTGAAGGCCGTGATCGCGGGCTTCCAGCGCGCCTCGAGCGACCGAGAAGTGGTTGCGGTGGTCTTCACCGCCGTCGGCGACAAAGCCTTTTGCTCCGGCGGCAACACGGCGGAGTACGCGGCGTACTACTCACGCCGCCCGAACGAATATGGCGAATACATGGATCTGTTCAACGCCATGGTCGACGGGATCCTGAATTGCAAAAAGCCGGTCATCTGCCGTGTCAACGGTCTGCGCGTGGCGGGCGGCCAGGAACTGGGGCTCGCGACCGATCTGACCGTCACCGCGGATACGGCCGTGTTCGGCCAGGCCGGTCCCAAGCACGGCAGTGCGCCGGACGGAGGCGCCACCGACTTCCTTCCCTGGTTCCTCAACATGGAGGACGCCATGTACAACTGCGTTTCCTGCGAGAGTTGGAGCGCCTACAAGATGAAGGCCAAGAATCTGGTCACGGCGGTCGTGCCGGTACTGAAGAAAGACGGCCGGTGGTTGCGCAACCCGCTCGTGCGCACCGATACCTATGTCGAGGACGGCGAGATCGTCTACGGCGAACCCGTGGCCGCCGACCGCTTCCAGGCCGCCAAGGACTTGATCGCACAGTGCACGACGGATTTCGCCAAACTCGACGGCGCCGTGAACGAACTGGTCTGGAAGTTCACGAACCTGTTCCCCGCCTGCCTCATGAAGTCCATCGACGGCATCCGCGCCAAGAAGAAATTCTTTTGGGACCAGATGAAGCTCGCGAACCGGCATTGGCTCGCCGCCAACATGAATCACGAGGCCTGGCTCGGATTCAGCGCCTTCGATGCCCGGCGGGCGACCGGCACGGATGTCATCGATTTCGTCAAATACCGCCAGCTCATCGCGCAGGGCGCCTCGTTCGACGAAGACTTCGCGGCACAGGTGCTCGCCAAGCCCAAGCCTTGAGGTTCCGGCTCAGTCGACCGCGAACGGCGGATCCGGATCGTCGCCGTCCGACGCGCCCGACGGCAGCGGATAGCGCCGCAGCAGCCGACGGCACAGCTCGACGTGCTCGAGCTCCTCGTCGACGAAAGTCTCGGCGAGCTTCTTCACCACCGGGTCGCCGGCGGCCGATGCAAGGCCGCTGTAGAAGGCGAGCGCCCGCTCTTCGCCGGCGAGAGCCATCAGCAAGGCGTCTCGCGGCGTCATGAGATAATGAGCCGAGTTCAAATCGGCGGACTCGGGGCTCTCGGTGCGCCAGGTGCCGATCGGTCCGTCCTTGGCCTCGACGCCCAAGTCGCCGGACATGCGGCAAATCTCTTCCGCGTGCAGGCCTTCGGCACGTGCCAGATCGAGAAAAATGCGCGTGAGCTCGACGTTGTTGTGCGTCTCCATCTGCTCGGCGAGGAGTTTGTAGCGCTCGACCGCGTCGGTCTCGATCTCATAGGCGAGCGCATAGAGCGCCGCCGGGGAATCGACCGCCCGGATGTTCGATGTGTCGCTCATATTTCAAACCCCTTCTCGAGCTCGAGTTGATCGCAAGGCACGGCGGCGGCGGCCGGCCGAAAGGGACGGCGATTGCCGCGATAGAGCACGCCCAGGTTGAAGCCGTCGTCGGTCATCAGGCGGCGCGCGGCTCGCGCCGCGTCATCGGTTGCTTCGACCGGCGCCGCATGCACGCGGTCTTTCCAAGCGCGCTGGTCCGGCCGGTAGGTCACGCAGGGACTGAGGATTTCGATGAACGAGAAGCCGGGATGGCGCACGGCCTCGACGATGATGTTCGCGGTTTCGTGCGGATTGCCGGCATAGGCCCGTGCCACGAAGTTGGCGCCGGAGGCGAGCGCCACCACGAGGGGATTGAAGGGTCTCACGCCGGTGCCTCCGGGCGTCAATGCCGTGTCGAAGTCCGGCTCCGTCGTCGGCGACGGCTGACCCTTGGTCATGCCGTAGATATGGTTGTCCATCACCAGGTAAGTGAGGTCGACGTTGCGCCGGCACGCGTGCAGGAAATGATTGCCGCCGATCGAATACCCATCGCCGTCGCCGCTCGCCACGATGACGGTCAGATCCGGCCTGACGATCTTGAGTCCCGCGGCGAGCGGCAGCGATCTACCGTGGACGCCGTGGAAGCCGTAACAGGTGGTATACGCGGGGATGCGCGACGAGCAACCGATGCCGGAAACCACGGCAATCCGTTCCGGCGGCTCGCCGAGCGCCGCCAAGGCCCTGGTCAGCGCCATCAGCACATGATAGTCGCCGCAGCCAGGGCACCAGATCGGCTTGGTTTCCGACTTGTAGTCGCCGGGCTTGCATGCGAGCGGTGCGGTCGCGCTCATAGGAGCTTTCCTTCTGTGAGTTGCCGATAGATCTCGCCCGGGCGGATCGGCAACGGACCCGGGCGATGCAAGACCGACGTCTCCTCCGGCAGCGTGTAGTGCGCACGCAGAAAGCGGTGGAATTGCGCGCCGTGACTCTGCTCGACGACCAACAGGCGCCTGACCCCGTTGAGCGCGGCGGCCATCTCGACCGGGCGCGTCGGCAGCAAGAGCCGCGGTGCGATCAAGCGGACCTCGTGGCCATCGGCGCGTGCGCGCGCAATGGCCTCGCGCGCGACGCCGGTCAGGGATCCCCAGGTCATCACGGCCACTTCGCCTTCGCCTTCGAGCGTCGCCCAAAGCGCGCCGTAAGCGTAGCCTTCGATCTTGTCCCGGCGCTTGTCGAGTTGCGCTCCATGCTCGCGGGCACTGCTGGTCGGAATGCCGCGCTCCGTATGGGTCAAGCCGTCGGCCGTGTATTGGCCGCCGGGCGTCCCGGGGATCGCCATCGGCGAGATGCCGCTGCCGCCGAGCGCGTAACGTTTGTAGGGCGCCGAGAAATCGGCGGCGCGGATCCGCTGACCGATGAAGCTGACATCGGCCGGGCGGCTGACCGCGGCCTGGGTCTGACCCAGGGATTGATCCGACAGAACGATCGCCGGCGCCTGCGTCGCCTCGGCGAGAAACGTTGCCCATTGCGTTGCCAGCAGACAGTCCGTCACGGACTGCGGCGCAATCACCAAATGCGGCGCTTCGCCGTGCAGCCCATACACGGCGATGTTCAGATCCGTCTGCTCGGATTTGGTCGGAATGCCGGTGGAGGGCCCGCCGCGCATCACGTCGATGACGACGATCGGTATTTCGGCGGCGGTCGCAAGGCCCAGCGCCTCTATCATCAAGGAGAGCCCGGGACCGGAGGTCGCCGTCAGCGCCGGCACGCCCCCGTAGGAGGCGCCGATGATCATGTTGACGGAGGCGAGTTCGTCCTCCGCCTGTACCAGCGTCCCGCCGAGCTTCGGCAGATTGGGCGCAAGCCATTCGAGGATTTCAGAGGCCGGCGTGATCGGGTAGGCCGCCGCGAAGCGCACACCGCCGCGCAGGGCACCGAGCCCGGTTGCCTCGTTGCCGGTGATCAGCCAGCGTTTGCCATTCGAGCGGAGCGGCGGGGCGAGCCGGAACCCGCTCGTCGCGGCGGCTACCGCGCGGCCGCCCGCTTGCGCCGCGCTGACGTTGGCGGTCACGACGTCCTCCCCCTTGGCTTCGAAGTGCTGCTTGATGGTCTCTCGCAGGACGTGCTCGTCGAGCCCGAGGAGGCGCGCGGCGGCGCCGAGCGCGATCATGTTCGCGCGCCACGCAGGATTGGCTTTCGTCAGTTGCGCGAGCGGCAGTTCGACGACCCGCGCCCCCGCCGTCGTGAGCGCCGCCGGCGGCGGCCCGGCACTCGGGTCGCTGACGATGAGGCTGCCGGGAGCGAGCGCAATTTCGCCCTCGAAGCGCTGCGCACTGACCCAGTCGATGCCTACCAACAGATCGACATGGTCGGCCAGACACTCGACCGGCCGGGTCGCGAGGCGCACGAGGGCGGCGGCCTCGCCGCCGCGGATCTGCGGCCCGACCGAGCGCGTCAGCAATCCGTTCCATCCGGCCGCGCAAGCCGCCTCGAGCAGCATGGCGCCGGTGGTCAGCACGCCGGCTCCGCCGCTGCCGACCATCGCCACCGAGACACTGGTTGTTTCCGCCATCGCCATCTCCTCGCCGGCCGGCATGCCGCGTGTTTGGTGCGCCATCCTGAACAACCGGCGACACTAGCTGGATCGAGCGCCTTCTCGTATTCTGGTACTGGATTACCTTAAAGCCGATCGCCGAGTCTGTCAATAAGTACCCCGGGTTCCGCCTACGATGCGATCAAGCGCGTGCATCCGTCGTTGCCGCGCAGGTACGGGAACCAGTCGGCGCGCAGGCGCTCTCCGGCGCGCATTCCATGGCCGGGATAGGGCGGCGAGGTGCGCCCCGGCCGCTCGACGTAGCGCGCATCGTCGCCGACCAGCCGCAGCGAAAATGCGCGGCGCCGCGCCCGGGTCTCGTTGCCGCGTGCGCCGTGCAGGGTGCGGTAATCGAACGCGACCGCGTCGCCCGGCTCCATCGGCCACTCGAGCACGCGCATGCGCTCGGCGTCAGGATCCGGCACCGGTATGAATTCGTCCGCGTCCGGATAGAAACTCTGCTCGGAGAGCCAGCGAATCGGCAACACCATCTTCGGCCAGCGGTGCGAGCCCGCGACACAGCGCAGGCTGGCCTCGCGTACGGGATCGAGCGGGGTCCAAAAACTCAGGGTCTGTCGTCCCTCGACGAAGTAATACGGCGCGTCCTGGTGCCAAGGCGTCGCCTTCGTCGTGCCCGGTTCCTTGACCAGCACATGATCGTGAAACATCTGCACGCGGTCGGATCGCATCAACGCGGCCGCCGCGGCCGCGACTTGCGGCGCGCGGACGACGCGCTCGAATTCGGGGATGCGCGTCCAGTTGCAATAGTCGTCGAAGAATCGGCCGTCTTCGCCGGGCTTCAGGTTCTCGGCGGCGTAAGGCCCGGGATCGGACATGTTGCGCTCGACGCCCGCGCGCAGTTCCTCGACCCAGGGCGCGAACAGCCCCTTGAGGAGCACGGCGCCGTCGCGGTCGAAGGCCGCGGCCAACTCGTCGGTGACCAAAGCTGAGCTCATGCCCGCGAGTGTAGCGGGTGAACTCCATGGGCGCTAAGATCGGCCCGCAAAATCCATCATCCCCGGAGTCTCGCATGATCGCAGCCGCGGGCGCGCCGAACGACGCCCAAATCGACTATTGGAATTCAACGGTCGGCGAGACCTGGGCGAAATGGCAGCATCAGTTGGATCGGCAGATCGACCCGCTCGGCCGCGAGGCGCTGCGCGTGCTCGCGCCGCGGCCCGGCGAGCATATTCTCGACATCGGCTGCGGCTGCGGGCAAACCTCGCTGGAGCTCGCCGCCGCGGTGAGCCCCGCGGGATCGGTCGTCGGCGTCGATATCTCGCGGCCCATGCTCGACGTCGCGCGCGCGCGCCTGCGCGCGTCGCCGGGAACTGCCGGTCGAGTTCAGACAGGCCGATGCCCAGGTCGAGGTGCTCGGCGGTCACGCGTTCGACGCCGCATTTTCGCGGTTCGGCGTCATGTTCTTCGGCGATCCCGTCGCCGCGTTCGCGAACGTCCGCAAGGCCTTGAAACCGGGCGGCCGTCTCGCGTTCGTCTGCTGGCGGGCGCTCGCGCAGAACCGCTGGATGCTCGCGCCGCTCGAAGCGGCCCGGCCGTTCCTGCCGCCGCAGGAGCCCGCCGACCCCGACGCTCCCGGCCCATTCGCGTTCGCCGACGACCGGCGGCTGCGCACCATCTTGGGCGATGCCGGATTCGACGCGGTGCACGCCACGCCGTTCGATACGCGCATCGGCGGCGGCGATCTCGAGGACTCGCTGCAGCTTGCGTGCCGAATCGGTCCGCTCGGCTCGGTGCTGCGCGACCATCCGCATCTGTCTCGACGCGGTCAGCGCGGCGGTGCGCGCGTCGCTTGCGCCATACGTCACGCCGGACGGCGTGCTGATGCCCGCCGCGGTCTGGATCGTGAGCGCCGATGCCGGCGGATGACGTGAGCTTCATGCGCCGCGCGCTCGACCTTGCGCGGTGCGCCGAGCGCGACGGCGAGGTGCCGGTGGGCGCGGTCCTGGTCGCCGCGGGCGGGCAGGTGATCGGCGAAGGCTGGAATCGGCCGATATCGGAGCTGCGACCCCACGGCGCACGCCGAAATCGTCGCGCTGCGCGCCGGGGCGATTCGGGAGCGCAATTATCGGCTGCAGAACGCGACGATGTACGTGACCTTGGAGCCCTGCGCGATGTGTACGGGCGCACTGCTCCATGCGCGCGTCGCGCGCGTCGTGTTCGGCGCTTGGGACCCGAAGGCGGGCGCTTGCGGCAGCCTGTTCGATCTGCCGCGCGAGCCGCGGCTCACGCACCGGCTGGATGTCTTCGGCGGCGTCTGCAGCGACGAATGCGCCGTGCTGTTGAAGGGTTTCTTCTCCGCGCGGCGCTGACGCTCAGTTGAGCGCGGCGTGCCCGCCCCAGACCCACTCCAGCAGATCGCGGTAGCCGCGCACGTTGTCGACGTAGCGCACCGGCTCCCAGCCGCGCGCGTAGCCGTTTTGCGTTTGCGAATACCACTGCTCCTGGGACAGCAGCGGCAGGAATTCCCGCACGTCCTGCCAGGAATCGGGGTTGCGCCCGGCCTTTTGCGCGAGCACGCGCGCATCTTCCAAATGACCGAAGCCGATGTTGTACGCCGCGAGCGCGAACCAGGTGCGATCGGGCTCCGGCACGTGCGCGGGTATCTTTTCGAACACCTGCTTGAAATACCGCGCGCCGCCGAAGATGCTCTCGCGGGCGTCGTTCGGGTCCTTGACGCCTGGCCTCCGTCGCGGTCTGCGGCGTCAGCTGCATCAAGCCTTTCGCGCCCGCCGGCGACGCGGCGCGCGGATCCCATTTGGATTCCTGATAGCCGATCGCCGCGAGCAATCGCCAATCTTCATTGCTTGCGGTCGCCGCTTCCTCGAACCAGTTGCGATACAGCGGCAGACGCTTTTGCATCTGCCGCATGAAATCGCGCGGACCGACGAAATGCATGTTCTCGGCGCGGCCGTAATAGCGCTGCACGATCGCGGCCAATTCTCCGCTCGCCTGGATGGTCGAGAAATAGGTCGCCGATCGCATTCAGGAAATCCGGATGGTTCGCACTCACGGCCCACGCGAGCGAACGGGCTCCCGGCAGATCGAACGCGATCCGCAGGTCCGGGTGCGCCGCATGGGCGAGCGCGAACTCGGCGGAATCCGCGATCGTGTAGTCGATTTCGCCGTCCGCCACCGCATCGAGCAGCGCCTGCGTGTCGACGCTCGAGTTTTCCACCCAGACCAGACCTGGAATCGACTGCCTCGCGGCGTCCAGGGCCCTCGCGTGCGAGCTCCCGGCGGCCACCTGCAGGTCGCGGTCGCCGATCGCCGCGAGCGAATTCGGCCGCGTTTCTCCGCGCAGATAGATCAGATGCTCGCGAACGCGCTGATAGCCCGGCGAGAAGGCGATCCCGGGGATCGGCGTCGACGGAACCTTGAGCCCCGCCGCGGCGAGGTGTGCGCGACCGGTTGCGACGGCGCGATAAATTTCGGCGTAGCTCTTCATCGGCGTGATTTTCAGGCGCACGCCGAGCTCATCGGCGAAGCGGCGCGCGAGCTCGTACTCCGGACCCTCGGGCATATCGTCGATACCACGATAGAAGGCGAGCGGCCCGTTGCGCGTCACCACGCGCAATTCCCCGAGCGCCTGGATTTGGCCGATCAAATCCGGCACCGGCGCATAGGTGGCGAGCAGCGTTACGGCGGATACCGCGACGGCCACCTTGGTCCAAGTAAACGAATTTTTCGGCGCATTCGATATTGACACGGTATAGGAGAGTTCGAGTCCCGTGAGGCTGGGCTGGTTCCCGAAGTACGCACGCCCGTTGCCGATGCGCTAGAATAGCCGGCATATCGATTGGAGCGAACTCTTGACAAATGGGTTTCCCGTCCGGTTGGTCAATCGATCACAACTAAAAATGTCTTAAGTTAACCGGAGAGGTACCGAAGCGGTCATAACGGCGCCGACTCGAAATCGGATGGTCGGGTAATTCCGGCACGTGGGTTCGAATCCCACCCTCTCCGCCATCCATGGAACAACGGGCCCGCACGGGCCCGTTTTTTTTGCGCGGAGCGTAGCGTGGTCGTCGCCGCTCCGTCGCTGCCGCGCACAAAATCCCTCAAGTTCGCCGTGCGGTCGTCGATAAGGAACCTCAGGCAACGAGATTCAACGATTTCCGGGAGACGACCGCATGACCGCAAGCATATCCGCGAACGCCGCGCCGGCCGGAGATGGGGCGCCTCATCAAGTGCTGACCTTTTCGCTCGGCGACGAAAACTTCGGCGTCGACATCCTCCGTGTCAAGGAAATCCGCGGCTGGACGCCGGTCACCAAGATTCCGCAAGTTCCGCCGCATGTGCTCGGTGTCCTTAATTTGCGCGGATCGATCGTGCCGATCGTCGACCTGCGCATCCGCTTCGGCCTTGCGCAGGCGGAATTCACGCCGCTGACCGTGATCATCGTCTTGTCCGTCAAATCCGGGAACGGGCAGCGTGAGTTCGGCCTGGTCGTCGACAGCGTGTCCGATGTCGTCGACATCGCGGCGGAGAATCTGAAGCAAACGCCGAGCCTCGGCAGCACGGCGACCGTCGAGTTCATCCAGGGGCTGGCGATCGTCGCCGAGCGGATGCTGATCTTGCTGGATGTCGACGAGCTGATCCGCCGCGACATGGAACAGATGACCATGTCCGAGCTGGCGGGAGCCGCTTGACGCGCCGGCTCGAGGGCGCCGCGCGGACAACCCGATAGATACATCCCCGAGGTATTTGAAATGGCAACGAGGAAGAGGAAGCCGGGCAGCCGCCGCATCGCCGCCGCAGAGGCATCGACTACGGAGGCGCGCGCGATCGTGGCCGCAATGTTCGGCTCGCGCCCGGTCGTCGAGATCGCGCTCGACGGCACGGTGATCTCGGCGAACGAGCCGTTTCTGCAGATCTTCGGCTACGCGCTCCATGAGATTCGCGGCAAGTCGAACCTCATGTTCGTCGATCCGCAGGACCGCGACGGCGCGGAGTTCCGCGGCCTATGGGAGAAACTGCGCCTCGGCGAATACCAGGTCGGCGAGTTCCGGCGCATCGCCAAGGGCGGGCGCGAAGTGTGGATTCAGGCGAACTACTACCCTGTGTTGGACTCGCGCGGCAAGCCGTCGAAGATCGTCAAGTTCGCCACCGACGTCACCGAGCGCAAACGACGCATCGCCGACTACGAAGGCCAGATGAAGGCGGTCAGCAAGGCTCAAGGGGTCATCGAATTCAACCTCGACGGCACGGTCATCACCGCGAATGACAACTTCCTGAAGACTCTCGACTACTCGCTCGAGGAGATCCGCGGCAAGTACCACGGCATGTTCGTCGAGTCCGCGGTGCGCGACAGCGCCGAGTACCGCGCGTTCTGGGACAAGCTGCGCCGCGGCGACTACCAGGCGGGTGAATTCAAACGGGTCGGCAGGGGCGGCAGGGAGATCTGGATCCAGGCGAGCTACAACCCGATCCTGGACATGAACGGCCGGCCGTTCAAGGTCGTCGAGTACGCGACCGACATCACCGAGCAGAAGCGCCAGGCCGAGCTCAACGCCGCCTTCAAAGGCGCGCTCGACAACCTCCGCTCGAACGTGATGGTGGCCGACACGGATTTCAACATCATCTACCTGAACAACACCATTCGCGATATGTTCGGCGAGGTGCAGGCGGACTTCCGCAAGGATCTGCCGAACTTCGACGTGAACCGGCTGATCGGCGCGAGCATCGACGCATTCCACAAGAACCCGGGGCACCAGCGCTCGATGCTCGCGGGGTTGTCCAAGGCCCACGTCGCGGAGATGGCGATCGGCGGGCGCAGCATGCGCATCGTCGCCAAGCCGATGCTCGACGGATCGGGCCGGCGGATCGGCACCGTCGTCGAGTGGGTCGACCGCACCGTCGAGATCGCGGTCGAGAGCGAACTGCGCGATCTCGTCCAGAACGCCAACGACGGTGATCTTACGCACCGCATGGACCTCGACGGCAAGACGGGCGTGTTCGCCGAGATCGGCAGCGGCATCAACCAGCTGATCGACCACCTGTCCGACGTCGTCGCCGGGTCCAGGTGGCAGCGACCGAGGTCACGCGCGGCGCCGAGGAGACAGCGCAGGGCAACACCAACCTCTCCCAGCGCACCGAGGAGCAGGCCTCGAGCCTGGAGGAGACCGCCTCCTCGATGGAGGAGATGACCTCCACCGTCAAGCAGAACGCCGACAACGCCGGCCAGGCCAACCAGCTCGCCGTCGCCGCGCGCGACCAGGCCGAGAAGGGCGGCGCGGTGGTCGCGCAGGCCGTCAAGGCGATGAGCCGAGATCAACGACTCGTCGAAGAAGATCGCCGACATCATCGGCGTGATCGACGAGATCGCGTTCCAGACCAACCTGCTGGCGCTGAACGCGGCGGTGGAGGCCGCGCGCGCCGGCGAGCAGGGCCGCGGCTTCGCGGTGGTCGCCACGCGAGGTGCGCAACCTCGCCGGCCGCTCCGCGACGGCCGCCAAGGAGATCAAGGCGCTGATCCAGGACAGCGTCAAGAAGGTGGACGAGGGCTCGAGCCTGGTCACGCAGTCCGGCGCGACGCTCGAGCAGATCGTCGCGGCGGTGAAGAAGGTCACGGACATCGTGGCCGAGATCGCCGGCCGCCACGCACGAGCAGTCCGCCGGCATCGACCAGGTGAACAAGGCCGTGATGCAGCTCGACGAGCTGACGCAGCAGAACGCGGCGCTGGTGGAACAGGCCTCGGCCGGCCAGCCAGTCCATGGCCGAGCAGGCGCGCTCGCTGCGGGAGATGCTGTCGCATTACCAGGTGTCGCACGAGGCCGGGCCGCGGCCGCGGCCGCGGCGATGACCGCGGGCGGCCGGCAGGTCGGACATGCGCAGCCGGCACGGGTCGAACGGCGCGGCGCTGCGCGGCCTTGGGCCGGCAAGGACAAGGGCGGGGAGCCGGCGCGGAAGACGCGGGCGGTGCGCGACGCGGTCGCGAACGGTACCGACAGCGAGTGGCAGGCGTTCTGACGAGACGGCCCTCGGCGGAAACTCGCACATGACGACGAGCATGTCAGAGCGCGCCGCGCGGGTGCCGAAACCCACGCCCGCGCCCGGCTTCGAGCGGGTCCATCGTTACTGGGATCACCACATCGGGCACTGGTCCGCCAAGATCCTGCCCGGGGAGTACTACGTGACGAGCCCGACGAGGCGATCACCACGGTGCTCGGCTCGTGCATCTCGGCCTGCATCCGCGACCAAGGAACTGGCGATCGGCGGCATGAACCATTTCATGCTGCCCGAGGACACCTCGGACGGGCGCAGCAGCTGGCTCGACAAGGCCACCGGCCTTTCCACGCGCTACGGCTCGTTCGCGATGGAAAGCCTGATCAACGAGCCTGCTGAAGCTCGGCGCCAGTCGCGAGCGCCTCGAAGTGAAACTGTTCGGCGGCGGCCGCATGCTCGCGTCGATGACCGACGTCGGCGCGCGCAACATCGCGTTCGCGCGCCACTGGCTCGCGATGGAAGGCCTGAGGATCTCGGCCGAGGACGTGGGCAACACCGTGCCGCGCCGCGTGATCTACACCCCGGCGACCGGCAAGGTGATGGTCAAGCACCTGCGTTCGATGGAGAGCCGCGTGATCGCGACGCGCGAGCAGGACTACCTCACCAGCTTTCGCAAGAAGGCGGCGAGCGACACCAACGACATCGAGCTGTTCATGAAGCGAACGCCCCATGGAACCGCCACACGCAAGACCCGGGTGCTCATCGTCGACGACTCGGCGCTCGTCCGCCGGATCCTCACGGAGCTGCTCTCGCTCGGAGCCGACGATCGAGGTCGTCGGCGCCGCCGGCGACGCGTACGTCGCGCGCGAGAAGATCAAGTCGCTGAATCCCGACGTGCTGACGCTCGACGTCGAGATGCCGAAGATGGACGGCGTGACCTTCCTGCGCAACCTCATGCGCCTGCGGCCGATGCCGGTCGTCATGGTGTCGTCGCTGACCGAGCACGGCGCGGAGATCACGCTCGACGCGCTGTCCGTCGGCGCGGTCGACTACCTGTCGAAGCCGAAGATCGACCTCGCGGCGACGCTCGCGGACTATCGCGACGAGCTCATCGCCAAGGTGAAGGCTGCCTCGCGCGCGCGGGTGCAAGCGCTACGAGGGTGGCGACGCGGCCGGTCGTGCCGCGCTTCGGCGTCGAGGCGGTGCTGCCCAAGGCGCAGCGGCCGCCGAGCTTCCGCACCACCGACCGCATCATCGCGATCGGCGCCTCGACCGGTGGTACCGAGGCGATCAAGGAAGTGCTGATGCACCTGCCCGCGGACTGGCCGGGCGTCGTCATCGCCCAGCACATCCCGAAGGCGTTCAGCACGCCGTTCGCGCAGCGCATGGACCGCATGTGCCAGATGACGGTCTACGAGGCCGAGGACGGCCAGCAGATCCGCCCGGGTCACGTGTACATCGCGCCGGGCGACCGGCACCTGATGGTCGTGCGCGACGGCGCGCGCTACGTCTGCCGGCTCGACGACGGCTCGCCCGTGAACCGCCACAAGCCGTCGGTCGACGTGCTGTTCCGCTCGGTCGCGCAGCAGGCCGGTCGCAACGCCATCGGCGTCATCCTGACCGGCATGGGCAAGGATGGCGCCGCTGGGGCTGAAGGAGATGCGCGAGGTCGGCAGCCCGACGATCGCGCAGGACGAGGCGACCAGCGTCGTGTGGGGCATGCCCGGCGAGGCGGTGCGATCGGCGGCGCGGCGGAGGTGCTGCCGCTCGAGGCGATCAGCGGCCGCGTCGCCCGCCTCGCCGCAGCGGATTGATCGCGGAAACGGCGGCATCGGCCGAAGTCCCGCTAAACCTTCCAATCGGAACGCCGATACCAGGTATCGAGGCGCGGCAGAACGCGTCGAAGACCGTTGCATACAGAGGAACAGCATATGGGAGCATCGATACTAGCGGTCGACGATTCGGCGTCCATGCGCCAGATGGTCGGCTTCGCGCTGCGGCGCGCCGGCTACGAGGTCGTCGAAGCGGCGGACGGCGTCGAGGCGCTGGAGTATGCGCGCGACCATTCGGTCGACCTGGTGCTGACCGACGTCAATATGCCGCGTATGGACGGCATCACGCTCGTCCGGGAGCTGCGGCAGCTGAGCCCGTACAAGTTCGTGCCGATGCTCGTCCTGACGACCGAGGCGGGTCCGGAGAAAAAGATGGAGGGCAAACAAGCGGGCGCGACCGGCTGGCTCGTCAAGCCGTTCAATCCCGAGAAGTTGCTCGCCACGATAGCGAAGGTGCTTTAGAGGCATGAGCATGGATCTGGAAATGGAAGAGATCCTGAAGATCTTCTTCGAAGAGAGCTCCGAGTGCCTCAATGCGATGGAGTCGGGTCTCCTGTCGCTCGACGCGCAAGCCGACCGCGAGACCATCAACACGATATTTCGCGCCGCGCATTCGATCAAGGGCGGCGCGGGCACCTTCGGGTTCATGGAGATCTCGCAATTCACGCACGGCGTGGAAACGCTGCTCGATCAAATGCGAAACGGCGCTCGTCCGGTCACCGCCGACGCCGTGCAAATCCTTCTGCAGGGTGTCGACGTGATCCGCGAGATGCTGCAGTCGGCGCTCGCGAAGCAGCCGATCGCCACGGCCGCGGGCGAGCAACTGACCCGCGAACTGGAACGCATCCTCGGTGATCACGGCCACGCGCCGGCCGCGGCGCCCGCGCCGGCGGCAGCGGCGTCGCGGAACGCGGCGCACGAGGGCTGGCTCATCGAATTTCAGCCGGATCCGAGCCTGTTCAAGACCTGCAACGATCCGCTGCGCATGTTCTCCCAATTGGCGCGGCTCGGCGATCTCAAGGTCACGCCGCACCTCGAGGCGCTGCCGCCGTTCGCCGAGCTCGACCCGACGCTCTGTCGAATGGGCTGGACGCTCGCCCTCGAGGGCGCGATCGACAAGATCCAGGTCGAGGAAATCTTCGACTGGGTGGACGCGAATTCCGCAGTCGACATCACGCCGCTGAAACAGGACACCGCCGCGGCCGCGGCCGCGCCCGAACCCAAGATCGCGCCGCCGGCGTTGATCGCGCCGCCGGCGTCGATCGCGCCGCCGCCGACGGCCCCACCCGCGGCGCCGCCCGCGGCCGCCGCGTCCGCAGCGGCGGCGAAACCCGCCGGCGACGCCGCCTCGATTCGAGTCGGCATCGAGAAGGTCGACGCGCTGATCAATCTGGTCGGCGAACTGGTCATCACCCAGTCCATGCTCAGCCGATTCGTCGATCACTGCGATCCGCAGGACCTCGAGGCGCTGCGGCGCGGCCTGATCCATCTGTCCCGCAACACGCGCGAACTGCAGGAAAGCGTGTTGAAGATCCGCATGCTGCCGATCAGCTTCTCGTTCAACCGTTTTCCGCGGCTGGTGCACGAGCTGTCGCGCAAACTCGGCAAGAAGGTCGAACTGCAGATGAACGGCGAGCAGACCGAATTGGACAAGACGGTGCTCGAGAAGATCGCCGATCCGCTCGTGCATCTGGCGCGAAACTCCCTCGATCATGGTTTGGAGACCCCGGCGCAGCGCCTGGCCGCCGGCAAGAGCGAAACCGGAGTTCTCGAGCTCAACGCCTATCACGAAGGCGGCAGCATCATCATCGAGGTGAAGGACGACGGCGCCGGGATCAACAAGCAGCGCGTCCTCGCGAAGGCGCGCGAGCGCGGCCTCATCGACGGCGAGACCGCGATGACCGACGAGCAAATCTTCAACTTGATGTTCCTGCCGGGCTTCTCGACCGCCGATGTGATCAGCGACGTTTCCGGGCGCGGCGTCGGCATGGACGTCGTGAAGCGCAACATCAACGAAATCGGCGGGCATGTGCAGGTTTCGAGCACCGAGGGGCGCGGCACGACGATTCGCATTCGTCTGCCGCTCACGCTCGCGATCCTCGACGGACAGATGCTGCGCGTCGGCAAGGAAATCTACGTCATATCGCTCGTCTCGATCATCGAGACCGTGCAGCCGACGCGCGAACAGATCAATTCGATCGGCGGCAAGGTCGAATTGCTGAGGCACCGCGGCGATTATCTGCCGATCATCCGGCTGGACGACCTGTTCGGCATCGCACCCGACAGCCGCGACATGACCGAGGGCCTGCTCGTGGTCGTCGAGGCGGACGGGCGCCGTGCGGCGATTCTGGTCGATGAACTGCTCGCGCAGCAGCAGGTCGTGATCAAGAGCCTGGACACGAACTTCAAGCAGGTGCCGGGACTCGCGGGCGCGACGATCCACGGCGACGGCACCGTCGCCTTGATCATCGACGTGCCCGGCGTGATCCACACGTTCCTCGGCACGGAAGGGCGACCGTCGGAGCTAGCGGCATGAACGAAGAGGTGTCCTGACGATGAATGCAATGGGCGATCGGACCAGCGCGCAGCCGCAAGACGGCGGCGCGGAGCTCGCGAAGATATTGAGCTTTC
>CAVQYI010000022.1:0-118416 GCA_963718135.1 uncultured Pseudomonadota bacterium
GCGCGTTCCTGGTCGCGGAGATGGAGAAGTTTTTCTTCGCCGGCGGCTCGGACAAGCCGAAGGAATTCGTGCCGCAATAGCGTTGGGCGGCCAGGTGACCATGCCCACCCAAACGGCGTAGGCCCTGCCGGATCGCAAACCGAGGCTGTCGTGGTCCGATTGCCCGGTTTTCGGCGAAATCACGGATCTCGGACCCTATTTGCCCCTACAATGCCGGCTAGTCAAGAGCCGAGCTTCCCTGCGCTGGCACTTGCATCGACGGTCGCCGTCGCATGCACGGTAGTCGCCGCGTCGCTCGCACTCTCGGGCACCTACGTGGCCCGTAACCTTCCATGAGCTTCAAAGCATGATGAAGACGCCCGCAGGTCTGCAACCACTGATCGATGACGGACTGGTCGATACCGTCGTACGCCGCTTGAAGAGCGGCAAGGAAGCCTCCGTTTTTATCGTCGCCTGCGGTGATCAAATCCGCTGCGCCAAGGTCTACAAGGAGGCGGAGCACCGCGGCTTTCACCGGCTCGCGCAATACACCGAGGGCCGGAAAATGCGCAACAGCCGCGATCAGCGCGCGATGAGCAAGCGCGGCCGCCACGGGCGACGGGTGCAGGAAGCGGAATGGAAGAATGCCGAGGTGGACGCCTTGTACCTTCTCGCCGGAGTCGGCGTGCGGGTGCCGACGCCCTATCTGGTCCACGAAGGCGTGCTGCTCATGGAGATGGTGTGCGACGCCGAGGGACACCCCGCGCCGCGACTCAACGATGTCGAGATCTCGGCCGCGCAAGCCACCGAATGGCATGCGTTCATGATCTCCCAGATCGTCCGCATGCTGTGTGCCGGGCTGATACACGGCGATCTGTCGGATTTCAACGTGCTGGTGAGCGCGGGCGGACCGGTCATCATCGACCTGCCGCAGGCGGTGCACGCAGCGGGCAACAACAATGCGTTCGCGATGCTGGAACGTGACGTGAACAACATGCGCGCCGCCTTTGGCCGAAGCGCACCGGAGTTGCTCGAGACCGAGTACGCACGCGAAATCTGGAAGCTCTTCGAAGCCGGCGAATTGACGCCGGATACGGCGCTGTCCGGACGCTGCGCCGCCGACACGACCGCGGCGGACGTCGATGCGGTGCTCGATCACATCGAAGAGGAGCGCCAGGAAGCGGAGTTCCGGCAGCGGCGGCGGCTGGAGGCCGACGCGGCCTAGGCCGGAAGGCCGGGCGTCGCCAGTGCGCTCCTCGATCACCTCATCGGCGAAGCGCGTCGACTTACCGCCCCGATGAGTTCAGTCAATTCCTCCACCTGGCGCTGTAGCCGGGAGACGGGGTGTCGATTGGCTTCAATGACGAACTGGATGACCGGAGTCTGCGAAACGAACGGCATCCACATCCACTACCTGAGAACCGGAGGGTCCAAGCCCCCGCTGGTTCTACTCCATGGATTGACCGGGAGCGGAGCCTGCTGGACTCCTTTGGCACGCGCTCTCGAAGGTGAATACGACGTGGTGATGCCCGACGCCAGAGGGCCACGGGAATTCGAGCACGCCGCGCCATGGGTATCGATACGAGGATTACGCAAGCGATGTCGTTGGACTCATCCAAGGCCTCGGACTTGCCGCTCCGGTTCTGCTGGGCCATTCGATGGGAGGCATGACTGCGGCCGTGGTGGCGAGTCAACTCGCCACGGCCATTCGCGGCGTCATTTTGGCGGACCCCACTTTCTTGAGCCCCCAGCGCCAGCGCGAAGTGCACGAGAGCGATGTCGTCGAGCAACACCGCCGACTTCTCAGCTTAGATAGGGGAGACGTGCTGGCTCAGGCACGGGTCCGACACCCGCATCGTTCAGGCCGGAACTCGTCGAACTGGTTACCGAGGCGAGGCTGAGAACCCGAATAGGTGCGTTTGACGTTCTGACACCGCCCAACCCAGAATATCACCGGTTGGTGAGCACCATTTGCGTTCCAATCCTGTTGGTTATCGGGGACAACGGTGTTGTTTCCCTTGAGACGGCACGCGAACTGCAGACTCTTAACCCGCATCTTCGGGTCGAACAGATAAAAGACGCCGGCCACGGAGTTCCCTATGACCAACCGGAGCGCTTCGAGGCGGTGGTCAGGTCCTTCCTGCAATTGGTGGCCGCATCGTAGCCGAACGGAACGTCAGGGCGGCCCCATCCATGCCCGGCGCAATATGGATCCCCTTGCGCGGCGATGCGCCGGTGTCGCGGATCCGTATACTGGGCGGGCCGGATTCCCAATCAAAAGGAAGGTCGATGTTTTCCCACATCATGATCGGTACCAATGATCTAGAGCGCGCGAAGGCCTTCTATGATTCCGTGCTGGGCACGCTTGGCGTGCCGCCGGCCAAAGTCGACGGACACAGGATCTTCTATCGAACGCCGACCGGCGTTTTCTCCGTGACGGCACCCATCAATGGCGGGCCTGCGACTTGCGCCAACGGCATGACGATCGGCTTTGCCGCTGCGTCGCCCGCGCAGGCAGATGCTTGGCACGCGGCCGGCCTGGCTGCCGGCGGTACCACCTGCGAAGGCCCGCCGGGCGTGCGCGAGGGCAGTGTGGGTAAACTGTATCTGGCCTATCTTCGTGATCCGGACGGTCACAAGCTCTGTGCATTGCACAGGCTTTGAACTTCGCGCTGATTCAGCCGGTGAGCGGGTGCCGTTAGGCCGTGGGCCACGTATCACGGCGGCATCGTCGGACGCAGTCCCGCATGCTGCGGCAAGCCGTCCGTCGGATGGTCCCAGGCGGGCGCATCGGCCATCCAGATGTGATCGACCGGCGTCACGCGATCGGGGTCATCGAGGCTGCCCAGCGTGAAATCGATCTCGTTGGGGCGTCGCTCACTCCAATACGTGAGCGGCGTGCCGCAGCCGCCGCAGAACCGGCGCTCGACCCCGGGCGAGGAACGGTGGGTGCGCAGCGCGTCACCGTGAAATTCGACCGAGGCGAGTGCAACCGTGAACCAGCCGACCGGGACCGTGCCGCTCGCGCGGCGACAGGATTCGCAATGACACCACGTCGCCGGGTACCGGAGCGCTCCGCAGCGATAACTCACGGCCCCGCACAGGCAGCGGCCGGTGAGCTTCGCGGCGGACGATCCCGTCGATTCGACGGTCACGGCCTATCATCAAATAACGCGTCGAGCTCGGCGTGCGGCATCGCCAACCCCAGTGCGTCGAAGCGACTCTCCGCGGCGATCCGGCGCGCCGCGGTGAGGAAACCCGTCCAAGCCGCACGCGCGAGCGCACCGCCGACGCTGATGCGCCGCACGCCGAGCGCCGCGAGAGCCGATACGCTGAACTCGCTCGCCCCGCCAATCAGCACGTTCACAGGCTTCGGCGCAACCGCCTCGACCACGGCAGCGATTTGCTCGCGCGTGCGGATCCCGGGCGCATACAGGCCGTCGGCGCCGGCGTTCGCGTAGGCGCGCAGCCTTCGGATCGTCTCCTCGAGATCGGGCCGGCCACGAATGAATCCCTCCGAGCGCCCGACCAAGAAGACATCGGTGCCGGCGCGATCGATCGCCTGTCGTGCCGCACGCAACCGCTCGACGGCAATGTCCAGCGGATAGAGCGGTTCCGCAGCCACACCACTCGCATCCTCGATCGACAGACCCGCGACGCCGGTGGCGACCGCGAGCCGCACACTCTCGGCGACACCCGCCGCGGTCGCCGCGTAGCCGCTCTCGAAATCGGCGTTGACCGGTACGCGCGTCGCGGCCACCAGGGTCCGCAGATGCTCGAGGACCTGATCGCGGGACATGGCACCGTCCGCGCGTCCTTGCGACCAGGCGAAGCCGGAACTCGTGGTCGCAAGCGCGGGGAAGCCCAAGGACTGCAATGCAAGGGCGGAGCCTACGTCCCAGGGGTTCGGGATCACGAAGCAGCCGTGTTCGTGCAGACGCTGGAAGGCGCGCCGCTTGTCGTCGACGGTCGGGGTGGAAGAGGTCATCGGTTGGTCTCCGCTCAAGGTTTGGTCGAATCATCGCGCCGGGCGACGGCGGGTGCAAACGATGGTTCGCGGCGGGGAGTCGCAGCGCCGGTGCCGCGCGGTGCGTGCTAGCCTCCCCGGAGGCCGCGCGGTGCCTCGATCCGAGCGGCGAGTTCACTTCGCGCCGGAACAACCCCATGCCTCGCTCGCCGGTCATCGGCCTCGAAGGACCGAACGCACTGAATTCCGATCCGGAAGTCATGCACGACCTCACGGGGCGAACCGAAGCGCTCGCGGTAACACGGACCATGATCGAGCGCGTCCGGGCGCGCCGCTCGTCCGACGGGAATCTGAGGCCGCCGAGGCGCACAATCGCACCGAGTGATCGCAGCGGCGAAGAGGTGGAGCGATGGTTCGCAGAGACTTCGTATTCGGCGTCGACCTCGACGGCGTCGTGGCCGATTTCATCGGCGGCATGAAACCGATCGCCGCCGAATGGCTCGGGGTTCCCGCGCACGAGCTGACCGACGACGTGAGCTACGGGTTCAAGGAATGGAAGCTCGGCGGCAAGCGCGGCTATGAGAATCTTCATCGCTTCGCGCTGCGCGAGCGCCGGTTGTTCGAGGTGCTTCCGGTCGTGGACGGCGCGGGCGTCGCTCTGCGCCGATTGTCCCGGCGCGGGGTTCGCATCCGGATCATCACGCACCGACTGTACATTCCGTGGTTCCACCGCCAAGCCGTGGTGCAAACCGTCGAATGGCTCGAGAAGCACGGCATTCCGTACTGGGACCTGTGCTTCATGGCGGCCAAGTCCTCCGTGGACGCAGACGTCTACGTCGAAGATGCGCCCGAAAATATCGACTCGCTCAGGTCCGCCGGCAGGAAGGTCATCGTCATGAGGAACTCCACCAACCGGCACCTCAAGGGTCCCGCGGCGGACTCGTGGACCGACATCGAGCGATGGGTTCTCGGCGAATGGCGGCCAGGTGGATAAGGGAAGATCGGGAGGTGCTCGCATGCGGCAGCTGAAACGCAGCAGGGCCTTTACCTTGCTGGAACCGGGACCGGTGGTCCTCGTGACGACCCATGACGGCAAGATGAATAACGTCATGACGATCTCATGGACCATGGTGATGGACTTCACGCCGGTCTTCGCGATCACCACGGGCGCGTGGAATCACTCGTTCGCGGCGCTGCGAAAGACCAAGGAGTGCGTGATTGCGATTCCCACCGTCGACCTGCTGGACACGGTGGTCGGGATCGGGACCTGCTCCGGGATCGACACGGACAAATTTGCCCGCTTCAGGCTCACGCCGGTCCGGGGCAGGATCGTCAAGGCGCCCCTGATCAAGGAGTGTCTGGCCAACATCGAATGCCAGGTCATCGACATCGTCAGCAAGCACCACATCGTCGTGCTGCAGGGCATGGCCGCCTACGAGGATCCTGTGCGCAAGGAACGACGCACGATTCACGCGGTCGGCGACGGCACGTTCATCGTCGATGGGCGCCGGCTCGACCGGCGGAAGTTGATGGCGTCCAAGCTTCCGAGCGGCCTGTAAGGTGTCCTCGGAAAGGCACAAGAGGCGTGCGACGTCGGAGGAGCGGTCGTAATTGAGCGGTCCTGCGATCGTCACGTCCGCACGCCGGTAGCCGGCGTCGGGCATTCTCTGCGCCCATCGTTCGTCGGTGCTGGTGGGTATCCCGATTCGGTAGTATATTTTCGGCGGATCCCCAGTGGGACGTCGTGTGCTCTCGCCGGCAGGGCCAGCGCATCAAGGTCGACTTATTCGGTGCGCGATTGCCGGGCAATTCATCGCTGAAGGCCAGTGCCGGCGGTATCGGACATTCAAAGACCGATCCGCGGTTGCGCAAGAGTACTCGCCTCGGCATCATCACGCCTCCGCGCGCCTTCGGCTTCTGATCGCGAAACCAAACGAAACGCGAGGTTGGCATGACTGAAAAGAAATCGTTCCGCCGCACCCACCTGGGCGGCCACCGGCTGCACCCGTCGACACAGATGATGTCGTATGGGTTCGATCCGATGATGTCGGAAGGCTCGGTCAAGCCGCCGGTATTTCTCACCTCCAATTTCTTGTTCCAGTCGGCCGAGGAAGGCGCGGAATTCTTCGATGTCGTCTCCGGCCGCAAACCCGCGCCGCCGGGTGCGGGCGCCGGCGGACTTGTCTACAGCCGCTTCAACAATCCGAATACGGAAATCGTCGAGGACCGTCTGGCGTTGCTGGACGGCGCCGAGGCCGCGTTGTTGACGGGCTCCGGGATGGCAGCGATCAGTGCCGTGCTGTTGACCTTGTTGCGCCCCGGCGCTGCCATCGTGCATTACACGCCGCTCTACGGCGGTACCGAAACCGTCATCGGGAAAATCATGCCCAGCTGGGGGATCAAACCGGTGCCCTTCACCGACGGGCTGTCTCCGGAAGATTTGCTCCAGGCGCTCGGCCAGGCAGCGGCACAGGGTCCGGTGAAAATTGTCTACCTCGAAACCCCGGCGAACCCAACCAACTCGATGATCGATCTGGCGATGGTGCGGCGTACGGTCGACGAGTGGAGCGCGGCATGCGGACAGAAGCCGCTGATCGTCTGCGACAATACCATGCTGGGTCCGGTATTCCAGCGGCCGATCGAACACGGAATCGACCTCTGCATCTATTCCTTGACGAAATATGTCGGCGGTCACAGCGATTTGGTCGGCGGCGCCGTCACCGGTTCCAAGGATGTGCTGCGCGAGATCCGGCAAACGCGCAGCATGCACGGATTCCATCTCGATCCGTTCTCATCCTGGATGCTGTCGCGATCGATGGAGACCGTCGCGTTGCGCATGGAGCGCGCGGCCGCGACCGGAATCCGCGTCGCCGAGTGGCTGGCGGCGAATACGCTGTTGCCGTGCAAGGTGCTGCATCCGATGCACCAGGAGAACCCCCGGGAACTGGCCGTCTACCAGAGGCAGTGCAGCGGCCCGGGATCGACGTTCTCGTTCGTCATCACCGCCGACCGCCCGCTCGCGTTCCGCGTGCTGAACGCGCTGCAGCTGTTCAAACTCGCGGTCAGCCTCGGGGGAACCGAGTCGCTCGTTTGTCATCCCGCCTCGACGTCCCATTCCGGCGTCCCGCGAGAAATTCGCGAGAGGGCCGGCATCACCGAGGGGCTGATCCGCATTTCCGTGGGACTCGAACACCCGGACGATCTGATTGTCGATTTGCGGCAGGCCTTCGAGCGCGCTGCCGGGGGTTCAAAGTAGCGAAGCAAGTGATGGCATCATGGCGTCGCGACGTAAGAAGCGGCCGATAATTGGCAAAGGATCGAGGAGGCTCGGGAGAGTACGAGCGATCGGCGAACGTGATGCGCTAGCGGCGATCGACGGCGCCGCGCGCGGACATGCGTGAGATGACATTCTTCCGTTCTCGCAGGCTGGCGCTTCGGACCCAACGGCCGAAGCGACGTGATTCCCGGGATGGTTGAAAATGCCCATTTTGGGCCTTGTCGTGCCCAAAGTGGGCATGCGCGCGAAGACCAGCAAGACGAAGCCTTCCCGCCGAGGGGTCTTGAGGCACTCGAGCGGGCCACATTCCGCGATCACCATGGCCGACGCATTATTCCCGGCCACTCAACAGCGGACACTGGGATTGATGTTCGGGCAGCCGGACCGAAGCTTCGTTGCGACCGAGCTCATTGGGCTCATCGGCTTCGGCTCAGGCGCGGTCCAGAGAGAACTCCGTCGACTTACCGACAGCGACCTCATTACGGTCACGAGAATCGGCGGGTCGCGTCCGAGCCAGAGCGGCGACGGATATTCCGGAATTGATGTCACGAAACCCGCAGATCCGATCCGCGGCAGCTGGACCAAGTACCGCTGCACCAACGTCAAGACTTATCCCGGCGTCGGCGCCAACAACTGCAATGTTTGGGATGAGACGGACGGCTCGGGGATCTGTTACCGAACGACATTCGGTGACTGGCGCTGCATGATGTTCTCGCGAGCCAATACCATGCGCACCGGGCTCGTTCCGCCGCCGCGTTAGCGACGCCGGTGATGTTCCACCGACCGACGCAATTGAAAGTTGGCTGGGACTCCGCAAGATTTGCGCGCCGTTATGGGCGATGTCAAACAGGGGGCCAATGCAGATTTGCTGCGCCAGGATTGTGGCATGGTGAGCCGGGTTTCGGGGTGGCAAGCGCTGCAAGCAATGGATTTATAAAGCCCTGTGATCCTCTCCGATGCGCCGAAAATCCTCGTGACGGTGGTTCCATTCCGCCCCTGGCCGGCGATCTGCGCCTCTCGGCCGCGCTTCGGTCGGTCACTCCCGCTTGGGAATTTCGAGTCCCCTCTTGACGGCCGGGCGCGCGAGAAAGGCATTCAATGTCCGGGTCACGTGCGGAAAATTCTCGATGCCCACCAATTCCCCGGCTTCATAGAAGCCGATCAGATTGCGGACCCATGGGAACGTCGCGACGTCGGCGATCGTGTAGTCATCACCCATGATCCATGCACCGCCAGCGAGTCTCCGGTCGAGGACCCCGAGCAGGCGCGTCGATTCGGCGACATAGCGGTCGCGCGGACGCTTGTCTTCGTAGTCCTTGCCGGCGAACTTGTTGAAGAATCCGACCTGGCCGAACATCGGGCCGATGCCGCCCATCTGAAACATCAGCCACTGAATGGTCTCGTAGCGCCGGGCGGCGTCCCGCGGCATGAACTGCCCGGTCTTCTCGGCGAGATAGATCAGAATCGCGCCTGATTCAAACAGAGGGATTGGCTTATCGCCCGGACCATTCGGATCGAGGATCGCCGGTATTTTGTTGTTGGGATTGAGAGACAAAAACTCCGGCGAGTGCTGATCGTTGCGATCGAAGCTAACGGCGTGAGGTTCGTACGGCAGGCCGGTCTCTTCGAGCATGATCGAGGCTTTCACGCCATTTGGCGTCGGCAGCGAATAGAGTTGGAGACGGTCGGGATCTTGGGCGGGCCATTTCCTGGTGATCGGGTATGCCTCGAGACGGGCCATGCTGGCTCCTTGCGGCGTGACGAGCGAGTGAGCGGACCGGTGAACGCGAACTATGGCGCAGACGGACAATAATCGCCATCCGCTAGGTTGCTTGCGGGAGCGCGGGCGGCGCCCGTGATTCCGTCCACGATTTCCGTGAACTCCTTTGTGATTGTAGTCGCCGTCGGGATTCTCGGTAGACTGTGGAGTTCGACGGCTCTGCCTCGGGACGGCGCAGAAGTGGAATCTTGGAAAGGGGAACACATTCGATGAAACGTGCAAGTACGGCTACGCGATTCGCTCACGATCGGCTGGCGAACGGGATCCTTGCTGCTCTGATCGCATCGATTTCGTGGGCGAGCGCCGCGCGTGCGAACGACCCGCCGAATCCCGTCGCCGCCGCGTTGGCGATGGAGCAGGCCGATCGGTTACCCCTGACGACGTTCTATTCGACGCCCGGCAATCTCTCCGAGACACGCCCCGGCGACTTGCTGCGCAGTGAACCCTTCGACGGCTACGCGCTGCCGAAGGGCGCGACCGCGGTACGCATTCTCTATCACTCGCTGAGTTCGACCGGGGCCGATGTCGCAACGTCGGGCGTCGTCTTGATTCCGGCGGGCACCCCGCCGCCGGGCGGCTGGCCGATCATCGCCTGGGCCCATGGAACGAGCGGCGTCGCACGAGTCTGCGCGCCCTCGGCGATGAAGGACGTGTATTACGGCAAGGATGGGTTGATGCCGATGGTCGCCGCCGGCTACGCGGTCGTCGCGACGGATTTTCATGGACTCGGCACCGCGGGGGCTCACGAGTACCTCAGCAAGCTCGCGCAGGCGCGTGACGTGATCTTCTCGGTGCCGGCGGCGCGCGCGGCGGTGCCGGCGCTCGGTAAACGCTGGGTCGTCGACGGCCACTCGCAGGGAGGACTGGCGTCGTGGGGCGTCGCGGAGGTCGAGCACGATCTCCGGGACTCCGATTATCTTGGCGCGGTATCGGTCGCGAGCGGTGTGCGCGAAGCCGGATTTTTCCAGCACCTGAATGCGACCCCCGGCCTCGGCTTCGTGCTGTCCTACATCGCGTTCGGCATTCACGCGCAATATCCCTCGTTCCGGCCGGAGAATTTCCTCTCCAAGGCCGCGCTCGAACAGGATGCCGACGTCACGACGAAGGGCTGTTGGGTCTACGGCGCGGCCGTGGATCGAGGCATTGCCGCCGGGTCGTTCTTGCGGCCACACGCCGAGCGCAACCGCTGGGTGCATCGATACGTCAAGGGATTCTTGCTCGGCCGGGTGCCGGCCGACGGCCCGATCTTGGTACTGGCGGGTGAGGCGGATCAGATCGTGCCGGTCGACGGCGTACGGGCGACGGTTCGCCACGCCTGCGGGGTCGGCCAGCAGATCACGCTGCGAACCTATCCGGGACTCGATCACCATTCGGTCATGGTGAAGTCGACGCCGGACCAACTCGCGTGGATCAAAGCGCGCTTCGACGGGGAGCCGGCGACGGCGAATTGCCCGACGGTCGGTCGTTGAACGGGCCGGAAGTGGCGCAGTGACCCGGTTGATGGTCGGCCGGTTTCGCGCAAGATGCAGCGAAGCCCGTCGGGCCGTTGCGCGTACGAGTTCATCGAGGCATCAATTTTCAGACGTCGTCGTCGCCGGCGACGATTCTGCCGATCCATTGCTCCTCGGTGATCTTGCCGGCTTTCCCGACGGCGGCCAGATCAGCCGGACGCAGCACGTCCTCCATGCCTTCGATGCGCTTCCATTCGCATAGCGGCGTCTCGCTGCCCTCGCGCGGGACATAGCGGGACGGTTTCACCTTCTGCAGGCGGTGGACATAGCGAGGACAGTTCATCCACGCCTCGGAAACCACCACGCGAACGACCAGTTCGGCTTCTTTGTATAGGGCGAGAACGGACGGATCGCGCGTCAGGTCCGCGCGACCCTGAAGGCGCAGGCGGAAGGGACGCTCGAAATCGATGAACAGCATGCCGATTTCGGGATGGCCCGCAATGTTGCCCATCGACAGGTACATGCCGTTGCCGTCGTAGTTCGGGAACAGGATTGTCCGAGGATCGGCCACGCGGATGAAGCCCGGGTCACCGCCCTTGTACGAGACGGTAGGCCGTCCTCGGTCATCGATGGTCGTCAGGAAGAACATGTCGCGGCTTTCGATGAAAGCGCGCTCCGCATCACCGAGTTCGGTTTTGACCGCAATGGATTCGATCCGGTCCGCCATGCCGCGACAGCCGAACTCATCCTGCAATGCGCGGTGCCGTTCGCCGTAGAGCCTGCTCATGCGTTTCCCCCGGTATGTACGGTGCTCGTGAGTGACTTATCTCACGAAGGGCGGGTGACATCCACAGCGCCGCCACAGGGGAAAGGCAATGCGCGGCGCGAAAGCTCGACAGGGTGATTGACATGCAATGGTATCCTTGCCTATCATGAAGGCAAGTAAATACTTGCCTATAGGCTTCCATGGCCCAGCCCTTGCCTGATACCGATCTGCTGTTCAAGGCCCTCGCCGATCCCAACCGGCGCAAGCTGCTGGATCTGCTGCATGCGCACGACGGGCGCACCCTCGCCGAGCTGTGCGCGCACATGGACATGACGCGCCAGGGCGTTACGCAACACCTGGACCTGCTCGAGGCGGCGAATCTGCTCGCCACGGTGCGCAGCGGCCGCGAAAAGCTGCACTTCCTCAATCCGGTGCCGCTGCAGGAAATTTACGAGCGGTGGATTGCCAAATTCGAAAAGCCGCGTCTGAAGGCGCTCAACGATTTGAAACGACGATTGGAGAAAACCCATGGCTAGATCGACCTTTGTTTACGTGACCTACATCCGCACGACGCCGGAGGCACTGTGGTCGGCGCTGACCGACGAGGAGTTCATGAAGCAGTACTGGTTCGGTGTGCACTGCGAAAGCCGGTGGACGGCGGGATCCTCGTGGAAATTGGTGTCCGGAGGCGGTCAGGTCCGCGACGCCGGCGAGATCATCGAGGCCGAGCCGCCGCGGCGGCTGGTGATCCGTTGGCAGCATCAGGACAAGCCCGAGCTCAAGGCCGAAGGCGAGTCGCGCTGCACGATGGAACTGGAAGCCACGGGAACGGCGGTCAAGCTGTCGATCACGCACACCATCGAGCGCGAACCCTCGAAACTGATCGAGGCGGTGTCCGGCGGTTGGCCGAAGATCATCTCCAATCTGAAGTCCCTTCTGGAGACCGGCTCCGTTGTTCTGCAGGACCCCTATCCACCGGCTGTCTCCCGCTGACACGCCACCGAGTCCGCCCGTTCACGCCTAAATGCGAGTGCCGCCGGTCACCGGGATGACCTCGCCGGTGATGTACGACGCGCCGGCGCAGAGATAGACGATCACCTCGGCATAATCCGCAGGCTCGCCCACGCGCGCCAAGGGAACCGTCGCCTTCGCGGCGGCGTCCATGTCCCCGAACGAGCACTCCCAATGCGAGTTTACGTAGCCAGGCGCAATTCCGTTGACTCGCACGGCCGGCGCAAGGCCTCGGGCCAACTCCCGCGTCAATCCCGCCAGTCCGGCCTTCGCGGTCGCGTACGCGGTGCTGCTGCCGCCGCCGCCGAGCGCGGCCACCGATACGGTGTTGACCACGGCTCCTTGCGCATCGATCAACGCGGCGGCGAGCGTCTTGGTCACCCAGAACGCGCTCAGCAGATTGACGCGCAGGATTCGGTCCCAGAAATCATCCGTCAGGGCGTCGAGGTCCGAGGGGGGGATGGGCGTGCGAGTGCCGGGGGCGCCGGCGTTGTTCACGAGATAGTCGATCCCGCCGAGCAATTCCAATGCCTTCTGGCCGACCTCTCGCGCGTTCGCCGACACGCCGAGATCGCCGGGCACTGCGTCCACCGAGAATCCTTGAGCCTGCAACCTGTCGACGGCTCGAGCCAAAGTGTCCGTCGGCAAATCGTTCATCGCGACATGGGCACCGCTGCGCGCGAGCCGCTCCGCGGTGGCGAGCCCTATACCCGACGCGCTGCCGGTCACGAGCGCGCGTCGTCCGTGCAACCGGAATTCGATCGAAGTCGTCTTTGTCATGAGCTTCCCTGTCCTTCGCCTGGGGAGATCCGCCTAGGAGACCGCGGCCACGCGCGGCTCGGGCGTCCACTCGATGGGCGCTATCTTTCCCAACATGAGCACCCAGCCGATCAAGCCGAGCACGTTCACGCCGGCGGCGAGCGCGAACGCGACGTCGAACAGTCCGGTCCGGTCGACGAGTACGCCGGTGATCGCCGGAGCAATGAGGCCGGCGACATTGCCGGCGGCATTCTGCACCCCCACCCAGCGGGCGCTCGCGCGGGGACCTGCGAGTATTTGCGGTATCGCGAATAGGCCAGGGTAGGAGCAACCACTGACGATCTCGAAAACGAACAGCGCCGCAATCGACCCGGCCGCCGGCAGCATCACCATGCCGATCATGCAGCCGATCCCGGCGATGTGATTGGCCGCCATGATGGCCTTGTGGACGATCGTGGGACTGCGGCCGGCACGGACCCATCGATCGGCGAGCCAGCCCATGGCAAGCGCGCTCGAGGCGTTCAGCAGGTAGGCCCATGAGGCGATGGCGACCATCGAGCCCATGGAGAAGCCGCGAGATTTGACGAGATAGAACGGCAGCCACGACACGATGAAGTAATAGCCGTAGTTCGAGGCGAAGTGGCCGAGCGATGCGCCCCACAACTCACGGCGCCTCAGGATTTGGGCGGAATGACGGCTGCGATTCGGTCGAAAGCGGCCCGGTCGCCGCCGGCGGACCGATGCCGACGCGACTCCACGGCCATAGCCAAAGTAGAGACAGTGCGCCGAACACCACGAACACCGGACGCCAGCCGAATACCGTCATCATGTAGCCGCCCAGCAACGTGCCGACGGCAGGTCCCAGCAAATAGCCGAAGCTCAAGACCCCATTCGCCACCGCGAGGCGACCGATATCGACCGTGTGTGCCAGCACCTTCGATGCACAGGGAAAGGCAACGCTCTCGCCGATGCCGAGGAGCACGCGCAGGGCCAAGAGCGTCGCGAAACTGCCCGCGAAGCCGGTCGTGAGCGTCGCAACCGACCAAATCGCGACGCCGGCGGCGAGCACGAGCTTGGCGCCGTAACGCTCCGCGAGCCATCCCATCGCGGGCATGCAAACGACATACCCGTAATAAAACGCCGACAGGAGTATCCCGAGCCGGCTCGCGCTCAAGTGCAGTTCGTCCTGCATCAGCGGCGCCGCCGTGGCCAGGTTGCCGCGATCGATGTAGTTGACGAATACCGCCGCGGTCACCAGCAGCACGAGTCGCGAGGGTGACGTGGTCCTAGGCATCGAGTCGGCTCGGTTCGAACGGCGGGTCATTCGAACGGCAGGTCAATCGACGGTGACGACGACATTGCCGATCACGGACGCGGATTCGACCGCGACATGGGCCTGCGCCGTGTCGTCCAGGGCAAATCTGGCGCCGACGTGATGGTTCAGGATCCCCGTTTCGAGCGCCTCGTTGATCAAGCCGCAGGCACGCCGGCGCTCGTGGGCGTCGAGCGCATAGACGAGCAGGAGCTTCAGCGTGGTGTGATTGAACATCATCGGGTAGAACGGCAATTGGGGTGTCGGAACCGCCGCGGACCCGTAGGCGGCGATCACGCCGCCGCTTTTGAGGACTTGGTTGGAAACCGCCAGATTGCCGCCGAACTCGACCTCGACGATGCGATCCACGCCGGCTCCGGCCGTCAGACTCCTTGATGATCGCGACCACATCCTGTTCGCGATAATTGACGACGTGATCCGCGCCGGCCGCCTTGGCGTGGGTTGCTTTGGCCGCGCCGCTGACGGTCGCGATCACTCGCGCGCCCGACCACTTGGCGAACTGAATCGCGTAGTGGCCCACGGCGCCGGCACCGCCGGTCACCAATACGGACTTGCCGTCGAGCGGGCCGTCGCCGAGCGCCGCGTGACAGGCCGTCATGGCGGGAATTCCGAGGCAGGCACCGGCGTCGAACCCGGTGTTCCGGGGAAGCATGACCGCCTGCTCCGACGGCAGGCAGACGAACTCGGCGCAGGTTCCAAAGGGCCGGCGCCACGCGCCGTTCCAAGTCCACACGCGCTCGCCGATTCTCGCCGGGCTCTACGCCGCTGCCGACGAGATCGATGATGCCGGCGCCATCCGAATGGGGAATGACATAGGGATGGGCGAGTGCGCCGCGCGCTCCGGCACGCGCTTTGACGTCCGACGGATTGACTCCCGAGGCGTGCACGCGGACGCGAACTTCCCCCGGACCCGGTTGCGGCGTCGGCCGTTCCCCGACGCGCATAACTTCGGATGCGGGTCCGACCGACTCGTAATAGGCTGCGCGCATTCTCCAACCTCCCAAAGGCCAACGAACGTCGAACACTAACGGCGGCGGCCCTTCCGAACAACCGATCGTTTCTCCCGAACACATGAGATAATCTCAAGTCGATCCGACCCACCGATTTTCACATGGGAGATCTGATGCGCGCGCTGCCCCCGCTCAACGCCTTGCGCGCCTTCGAGGCGGCGGCCCGGACGGGTTCGTTCAAGGACGCAGCGCTCGAACTGCATGTGTCGCAGTCCGCGGTCTCTCACCAGATCAAGCATCTCGAAAAGGTCCTGACGGTGAAGCTGTTCGATCGCGGTACGCGCGCCGTCGTGCTCACGGAGGCTGGCCGGACGTATCTGCCGTTCCTGCAACAGGCTTTCGACTCGATCAGTGACGGCACCCGGTTGCTCACGCGGGTGGTTCATGAGGATATTCTCACGGTCCGCATGTATTCGACGTTCGCGGTTCGATGGCTGATCTCGCGTCTGCATCGATTCCAGGACCTGCATCCGGATATACAGGTGCGGCTGATGACCTCACAGCTCGATCCAGCCTTTCCGGATCAGAACATCGACCTTGCGGTCGTGATCGGTCGGCCGAAGCCGGGACCGGTTCACTATCAATATCTCTTCAGCCCGACGATGTTTCCCGTGTGCAGTCCGAAATTGATCACCGCGCGCAAGCGCATCAAGCGCCCGGATGATCTGGCCGGCTTCACCATACTTCAGGTGTACCCCTCGGCGGGGGATTGGGCCGCATGGCTGGAGGCTACCGGCGCAAAAGGCGTGGATCCCGATGCGGGTTTGCGGTTCGACAGCTACGATCATGCGCTGCGCATGGCGGCGCGCGGCATCGGCGTGGCGCTCGCCATGCAGCCCTACGTCACCGAGGACCTGGCAGCCGGCTTGCTGATCGCCCCGTTGCGGCGACACACGGTGCCGGCACCGGGGGATTGGTATCTCGTGTACATGGCCGAACACAGGACGCTGCGCAAGATAACGGCATTTCAAGCGTGGCTGCTCGAGGAAATCAACGCCGACGAGAGTCTTGCGGCGCTGCGCCCCAAGAATTTCCAGAGTTAGGTTTTCTCATGCATGGCGCAAACATCTCATTTGTCGATCGCCATCGGCGTGTGTCAACCTCCGCAGCCAACGGAGCGACCGACCATGATCAAGCTTGAACCGCTGCTGCGCTTCTCAAACGGCGTTACCGCCCAAGCCATCGGCAAAACGCCCTTCGGGGAGCGCACGACCTACATCGTTGGCGAAGGCGTGTTCACGGGACCCAAGCTACGCGGCCGGATTCTTGCGGGCGGAGGCGACTGGTTCGTCCGCGGCGCGAATGATCTTGCGCGCCTCGACGTCCGTAAGACTTTTGAAACCGATGACGGCGCGCTGATCCACGTCAGTTACATCGGTCTGTACAAATTCAACGCCGCCGTGAGCCGAACGCTCGCGAGCGGCGGCGACGCGCAATTCGGCGACACGCTGTTCATGGCACAGGTTCAATTCGAGACCGGCGACCCGCGGTACTCCTGGCTGAACGAGACGTTGGCCGTGGCGGAAGCGCGGGAAACCGCGGCGGGCGTCGAATATCAGCTGTTCGCGCTCGCGCACGACGGACAGCCCGCCGCATGATTCCATTGGAAGCTGCGCCCGCGCGTGCCTCCGGCCGGCTTCAGGGTTGCACCGACCCGTCGTAGAAGACGGTGCACTTCGCGCCAAACAGCTTCTTCGTCTTGCCGATCAGTCTGCTGATCGGGCCGGCGAGGGATGCGATCACGTTGGGCTTGTCGACGACCGGCTTGCTGAAGGGGCCGTGAATTTTTTGCTCGACTCGGGCGCATCCCTTCTTATCGAGAATCGCGACCGTCACGTCGTCGAAATCCTTGTTGACGAGGTCGAGCGCGCCTTTCATGGCCAGCCGATTCTCTTTGGTGGCCATGGCCACATCCTGTGCGTGCGCGACACCGTTTTCCACTTTCCAGGTGGACACGAGCAGACGGATGTGGGTATTGCCTCCCGTGCCTTGGAAGATGCTCGCGAAGTTGTAGCCCTTGGTCACGGCGACGCCGAGAGGCCCTGCGATGAAGAAGGCGCCGACATCGACGAGATTGAAGTTCTGACTCGATTCGTAGTGCGCCAACCGTTCGTCCAGATCGCCGATGGCGACGTCGAGATCCTTCCCGCGCAGTGATGCCTCGCCGTCCGCGGTGCGGGTCATTTCATCGGCATTCCATCCGCGCATCGACAAGTCGGTGGTGAAGTCCATCGATCCTTCACCCGCCTTGCCGGGCGCAAGCGACTTGAAGAGATTGCCGACACTGCAGCTGCGTAACGGCATAGTGAACCCGATACACGGGTGCCGCGCCGGTGAAATTCGCGTCGATCGTTTCCAGAGCCTTTCCCGTCCATGATCCGCATCGTCACCGGTGTCGAGCTTGAAAATGCCGTGTTCACCCGTAACCGAGAAGTGGACGTCGGTGCCCACGAACAAGTTGTTGCGCATTTCGCCGCACTGAATGCGCGCGGAAAGCGACAGGTGCTTCATGATGTCCTTGAAGTTTCCCTCGGCGATCTGCAAGTCGTTGCTGTCGAACTTGCAGTCGGCGCCCTTTATAGTCCTGGCGGACTTCTGATTGGTGTAGCGAAAGGCGACCTTGGCGAGCGATACGCTCCCGAGGCTCATTGCCGGGACATGTCGCTTTTCCGTCGACCCCTTTGCCGTCGTGGCAAAGTTGAAATGTCCGTGGCGGTCTCGCACCACGTCGATGCTCGCGTTCTGCAGAGTGAGTCGGTCGATGCGAACCTCCTTGCGCAGCAGCGGCCAAAACTCCACGCCGACGTCGGCCTTGCCGAGAGACGCGATCTGCGCCCCCTTGTTCTTCAGCGTCACATCCTTGAGCCGCACGTGCAGGGCCGGAAAGAGACCGACGGAGACGCCGCCTTTCACGACGACGTCCAACCCCGTGGCTTCGGAAACCAAGGCTTCGAACCGGGATTGAACATCGACCCGCGACAGCAGAAACGCGGCGACGCCCATAACGAGCGCGAGCGCGGCGAGTGCGATCAGCGTGACTTTCATCGGGTTGCGCATGGCCTTCTCCTTGTTACCCGAGCTTTCCGATGGATGGTCCTAGGTCGGGGCCATGAGGGTCAATATGTACTGATGGCAAAGAAGCGGCGGTGTCCGGCTGCGAGCTAGAAGATCTTGCCGGGGTTCAGGATCCCGTTCGGATCCAGCGCGTGCTTGAGCGTGCGCATCAGCGCGACTTCCGCCGGGCTGCGCGACAGGTGCAGGTAGTCCCTCTTGAGCGATCCGATGCCATGTTCCGCGGAGATGGAACCGCGGAACTCGCACACGACGCCGTAGACCGCCGCCTCGATGCGCTCGGCCAACCCGGCGTCGTCGGTCATGCGTACCGACAGGTGGAGGTTGCCGTCGGCCACGTGCCCGAAATAAAGTGTGCACAGGTCCGGCCAGCGAGCCGTCATGACCTCGCGTATTCTGCCGACGAGCCCGCCGATTTCGCCGGTCGACACGCTGACGTCGAAGCTCAGCTGCGGCCAGTGGCCCGCCCGTCGCCATTCCCCCGGCGAGTCCCGCACCGCCCACAGGTCGATGGCGTCGCGCCGCGACTGGGCGACGACCGCGTCCTCGACGATACCGGTCTCGAGGGCTTGCGCGATGACCGACTCGAAGCGCATCGGGTCGGCGTCCTCGTCAGGTCCCATCGTTTCGACCAGGACGTACAGACCGCGGCCCTCGGCGAGCGGGGCCTTGCGTCCCAGTCCGCGGGTTGCGACTCCGTAGAAGTCCGGCCACATGACCTCGAACGCGGTGAGCTGCGAGCCAAATCCCGCGCGCGCGCTCTCGAGCAACGCGAGCACGCCGGCGTAATCGCTCACCGCGCAAAGGGCCGTACACTGACTGCGCGGCTTCGGGAACAGTCGCAGCACCGCCGCGGTGATGACCCCGAGCGTGCCTTCGCTGCCGATGAACAACTGCCGCAGGTCGTATCCCGCGTTGTTCTTGATCATCTTGCGCAGCCCGTCGATGACGGTGCCGTCGGCGAGTACCGCCTCGACGCCGAGCACGAGGTCGCGAGCCATGCCAAAGCGCAGCACGCGATTGCCGCCGGCGTTGGTGGCGAGGTTGCCGCCGGTTTGGCAGGAACCGCGACCGCCCAGATCGAGCGGATAGAACAGGTTCGCCGCGTCCGCCGCCTTTTGCACGGCTTCCATGACGACCCCGGCCTCGACCGTGATCGAACCCGCCGCGGGGTCGATCTCGCGGATCGCGCGCATCCGCTCGAGTCCGATGACCACGCAAGGGCTGACCGGCACGCCGCCGCCCGCCAGTCCGGTCATCCCGCCCTGCGGCTGAACGGCGATCCGGTGCAGGCTGCAGTAGCGCAGAATCTGGGACACCTGGCCGGTGTTTCGCGGGAACGTCAGTGCGAGGATGCCGACGTCCGGGTCGCCTTCGACGTTGTAGTCGCGCGTGTGCCGGACGAGGTTCTCGGCAGTCGGTGCGACGACGGTGTCGGTACCGACGAGCCGCGAGAGCTCGTCGACGATCGTTGCGCTCCGCAGGCTCACATCGGCTTCTCGCCGCACACGGTCGTGCGGTACATCTCGCGGCGATGGCCCTGATAGTCGTTGTAAGCCTGGTGGACGCACAGCCGGTTGTCCCACGCCACCACCATGCCGGCTTCCCAGCGCAGCCGGCAGCAAAAGGCGTGTTGGACGAGGTGCTCGCCGAGATACCGCAGAATGGGCGCGCTTTCCGCGTGGGACAGCCCTTCGATGCCGATGCCGTACGACGGATCGAGGTACAGGGACTTCTCGCCGGTCACCGGATGGGTGCGCACCATCGGGTGCGTGCTGCCGCGGATCTTGCGCGCGAGGTCCTCGGAGAGCGCCTCCGCATCGCGCGTGGCGGCGAGCCGGCCGATCGGGCTGTCGCGAACCTCGACGGCGTCGTAGACGGATTGCAGGACGTCGCGGAGCGAGAAATGCGTGCGCAGGCCCGCGAGGATTCTCCGATAGGTCTCGCTGAGCATCCGGTAGGCGAGGGCGGCGTTGGCGAACGTGGTGTCGCCGCCGAACGGCGGGATCTGCACGGAACGCAGGATCGTGATCGATGGGGGCTCGGGCAGGAACGGCGAATCCGTATGCCAGCCCTCGCCGAACACCATCTCCGACCGGTCGTCGGCCTCCTTGATCAACGGGTGGACGTTGCGGTGGCCGGGTACGCCCTGCGTATAGGCGTCCTCGGCGAACGGGCCGAAACGCCGGCTGAAGGCCTCCTGGTCGGCGTGCGACAGCTCGCCCTGGCCGCGTAGGTAAATCATCTTGTGGCGGAACAGCGCGTCGCGAAGCTCCGTGAATTGCTCGTCGCCGATCGTCGCGATTCGAACGCCGACGATTTCCGCACCCATGGCGGCCGCAAGCGGCCGGGCTTCGATGTGGCGATAGTCGGCCGCGTGATTGTCGAATTGACCCGTCGGATGCAGGTGCATGTGCCTGAAACCTTGGCGTGAGCGTTCCGTCGCAAGATACCTGAGCCGGCCGGCGACGGCCACGTCGCGTCGCGTCGCCCTATCGCGGCATCGCCGCCGCGCTTGGATCTGCGAGCTTGAATACCCACAAGGTCGTGCCGGCGGCTGGATCGATGATTTCGGGCGTCAGGCTCCGGGTGCCGGCATCGAAGGCGCCGCCGCCGCCGGCGACCACGGCCACATATTGCACGCCGTCGACGCTGTAGGTCGCCGGTGAGGAACTGGGGCTGGCATTCACGATGTTCTGCCACAGCACCGCGCCGGTGGCAGCGTCGTACGCGCGGAAGCGCCGATCGCGCGCGCCGCTGAATACCAGGCCGCCGGCCGACGCCAGCAGGGAACTCGCAACGGGTGCGCGCTGGCGCTTCGACCAGACGACGCGCCTGGTCTTCAGGTCGATGGCCTCGATGCGGCCGAAGTTGCCGTCGTTACCGGGTTTCGGACGAGCCCCGAGGCGCACGTCCAAGCCGCCGGCAGCGATCGCGGCGGCGTCGCGTTTGACCCAGCCGTAATTCATGCAGTCGTTGTCGAGAAGAGGCACATAGAGGTACTTGGAAGTCGGATCGATCGCCGTCGTCGGCCAGCTTCGGGCGCCCGTCGACGCGGGGCAGATGATGTCGGTCCTGCCGGCTCGTGGCTCGAGCTCGGGTTTGATGATTTTCTTGCCGGTCTTCGGATCGATGCTCGCGACCAGATTTTGCAGGCCGAGGTCCTTGGAGAACGCATACCGGCCGTCGGTCCGGTCGACGGCGTCGAAGATCGCGCTCTTGCCGCCGGTGACCACGAGTTTCGTGGGCTTGCCGTCGACCGGCAGCGTGATCAGGGACTGTTCGAATGCCCAGTCGAGATCCCAGACGTCGCGATTCATGTGCTGGTAGAACCAGGTCAGCTTTCCGGTATCGGGATCGAGCGCCAGCGTCGAGTCGGTGTACAGCGCATCGTTGTTCGACAACGCCTTGCCGGCCCGCGGCGCGAGCAGGGTGCCGACGTCGTAGGTGTTGCCGGTCCCGACATAGACGAGATTCAAATCCGGATCGTAGCTGCCGATCGACCAGACGCCGCCGCCGTAGCGTTCGTCGACGGGAGCGCCGTTCCAGCTATCGCCGCCGGGCTCGCCCGGACGGGCGATGGTGTTGAAACGCCACCGTTCCGCGCCGCTTTGCGCGTCCAGGCCGACGATGAAGTCGCCGCCGCCGGTATCGATGCCGAGACTCACGCCGACGATCACCTTGCCGCGAACGACCAGCGGTCCGCCGGAAATATGGACGTAGGCGCCGTCGAATTGCCCGGGGTGTACTCCCTGTTCAGGGCTGACGACCGCGTGATCCCAGCGTAGATTCCCGGTCCTGACGTCCAGCGCGACGATGTGCCCGTCGGCCGTGGGGGCATAGAGTTTGTCCCCATAGATCGCCAAACCCTTCATCCGCGCATCGCGGCCGTTGTGAAGCGCGTCCGGCAGCGCGCGAACGTATTGCCACAGAATGGTGCCGTCGACGGCGTCGACCGCTTCCACGGTATTGGCGCCTTCGATGAACAGCACGCCGTCGTGGATCAACGGCGCGGCCTCGTTGGCGCTTTGCGGCAGCGCCAAGGTCCACGCGACGCCGAGATGGCGCACGGTCCTCGTGTTGATCTGAGCGAGCGGACTGTAGCCGAGCGTGGCGTAGGTGCCGCGCCACATCAGCCAATCGGCGGCGGGCGGGTTTCGCAGCATCGCGTCCGAGACCGGCGTGAGCTTGCGCAGCAGCGTCTGCCTCGCGGCCATGACCTCACGAAATCGAGCGTCCTGGTTGTCGATGAGGGCGGCACCGACGCGCGGGCCCGAATCGTTCGCCGACGCGCCGCCCGCCGCGGGTGCGTTTGCCGCCGCAAGCGCCGTAGCCCCGGCTTTTTCCCCGTTTTCCCGCAGCAAATAGGCTTCAATGTCGGCATAGGTCCGGCCGGCGAGGCTGCCCGGACTCGCAGGCGGCATCCGCTGCCTGATCAGCGACCAAAGAGCCTGCGGCGACTGATCGTGCCACTGCGCCTCGAAGGCGGCGCCCTTCAGGGGCGGACCGAACTGGCCGTCGTCCAGATGGGGGCCGTGACATGCGGCGCAACTTTCGCCATAAGCCGTCTGACCGCGCGTGGCCTGCAATTCGGTGAATCCCACGGGCCCGTTGTCGAACAGGGAGTGCGCGCCGGCGGCGGCGATGCCCAGGATGCAGGCGGCTCCGGCCGCAGATCCCAGGCGAAACGGCCAACTCGGCCGGTTCATCCGCCGCATCGGTGCGGCGCGCTGCTCGATTCGCATCATCTCTTCTCCCGTGCAGAAGCGTGGTCGGACCAGGCAAAGGCGATATGCCGCAGTATAACTGGCCGTGCGGGATCCACTCGAAGCCAGAGCGCTCGGCTTCGGCTTAGGGTAATTTTCATCTCCTCAGCACTCAGCGCGCGATTCATCGCCGCAAGACGGGTTCATGGCTGCGACGCTTCGGATGGTTCCCTGCCTTTTGCTCTTGAGCGCCGCGTGCGCATCTGCGGCGCCGGGTCCCGCGCCGGCGCCGGCCGCGACGCTCGTGATCGACTCCGCCGCGCCGTCGCGCCCGTTCCCGCACTTCTGGGAACGCATGTTCGGCTCGGGTCGCGCGGTGCTCGCGCTGCGCTCGGCCTACCGGCGCGACCTAGTCGCGACGAAGAGCGCGACCGGCCTCGAGTACGTGCGCTTTCACGGCATCCTCGACGACGACGTCGGCGTCTACACCTTGAACAAGCAGCGCCGCGCGGTGTACAACTTCTCGTACGTCGATCAAATCTACGACGGGTTGCTCGCCGCCGGCGTGAAGCCGTTCATCGAATTGAGCTTCATGCCGAACGCGCTCGCGGCAAAACATCTGTTGCACACGTTCTGGTACAAGCCGAACGTCTCGCCGCCGAAGGACTACGCGCGCTGGGACGCGCTGATTCGTGCGTTCGCGCGGCACCTGATCGATCGCTACGGGATCGACGAGGTCGCCACCTGGTACTTCGAGGTCTGGAACGAGCCAAATCTCGACTTCTGGGGCGGCGTGCCGAAACAGGCGACCTACTGGAGACTGTACGATCACACCGCCCGCGCGCTGAAGGCCGTGGACCCGAGGCTGCGCGTCGGCGGCCCGGCGACCGCCCAGGCCGCATGGGTCGCGGCGTTCCTCGCGCACACGACGCGGCACCGGGTGCCGGTGGATTTCGTGTCGACCCATGTCTATGGCAACGACCGCGCCCAGGACGTGTTCGGTACCGGCGAGCGGATTGCGCGGGACCGGATGATCTGCCGCGCCGTGCGCAAGGTGCATGAGGAGATCCTGGCCTCGGCCCGCCCGGCCTTGCCGCTGATCTGGAGCGAATACAACGCCGCCTACGACAATGACACGACGGTCACGGATTCGGCCTACATGGGTCCGTGGCTCGCGACGACGATCGGCCAATGCGACGGTCTCGTCGACATGATGTCCTATTGGACGTTCTCCGACGTGTTCGAGGAGCAAGGGGTGATCCGCAAGCCGCTGTACGGCGGCTTCGGCCTGCTCGCCGAGCGCGGCATCCCGAAACCCGCGTTCAACGCGTTCCGCCTGTTGCACGAGCTCGGCGATCGCCGCATCGCCCTGGCGTCGGACTCGGCGATCGCGACGCGCCGCGCGGACGGCACGCTAGCGGTCGCCGTCTGGAACTACGCGCCGCCCGGCAGGCCCGGACCGGCGAGGACGATGACGCTCCGATTCGAGGGCGTCGACGCCGCCACCGCGACGATCACCCAGATCGACACAGTGCATGGCGACCTGCATTCCGCCTACGCCGCGATGGGCGCGCCGCGGTATCCGACGCGCGCGCAGATCGGCGCGTTGCGGCGCGCCGCCGAGCTGCCGGCCGCACAGGAGGTCCTGCTGCGCGATGGCGCGCTGACGGTCACCCTGCCGTCCTATGCGCTCGCGCTCGTCGAGGTGCATTAGGCGAGCGAGCGCACCGGCGATGCGCCGCCGGTTCATCGGATCACGTCAAGTCGAAGCGATCGAGATTCATCACCTTGTTCCAGGCCGCCACGAAGTCACGCACGAACGCCGGCTGCGAGTCGCTGCAGGCATGGACTTCCGCGAGCGCACGGAGCTGCGAGTTCGAGCCGAAGACGAGGTCGACGACGGTGCCCGTCCACCGCAGTCCGCCGGTTGCCCGATCGCGCCCCTCCAGCACGCCTTCCGAGGTGGCCGACTTCTGCCACTTCGTGTTCATGTCCAGGAGATTCACGAAGAAGTCATTGGTCAACGTCTCGGGTCGATTGGTGAAAACACCGTGCCGGGACCGGCCGGCGTTCGCATTCAGGGCGCGCAGGCCGCCGATCAGAACCGTCATCTCAGGGGCGGTCAGCGTCATCGACTGCGCCTTGTCCACCAGCAGCTCGGCCGCCGATCCTTCGAGTCCCTTGCGAACGTAGTTGCGGAACCCGTCCGCGAGCGGTTCGAGTACGGCGAACGAGTCCGGGTCGGTGAGTTCCTGCGACGCATCCATGCGTCCCGGCGAAAAGGGGACTTTCACATCGTGGCCGGCTTTCTTGGCGGCGGCCTCGACGGCTGCGCAGCCGGCCAGAACGATCAGATCGGCGAGCGAAACCTTCTTTCCGCCCGACTGTGCGCTGTTGAAGTCCTGCTGGATCGCTTCCAGCTTCTGCAGGACCTTGGCGAGTTCCAGCGGCTGGTTGACCTCCCAATGACTCTGTGGGGCCAGGCGAATCCGTGCGCCGTTCGCGCCACCGCGCTTGTCGCTGCCGCGAAACGTGGCAGCGGACGCCCAGGCCGTGGTGACCAGTTGCGAGACGGATAGTCCGGAGGCGAGGATCCGGGCCTTCAACGCGGCAACGTCCTGCGCGCCGATCAAGGGATGATCCACCGCCGGAATGGGGTCCTGCCACAGCAAACGCTCCTTGGGAACGAGTGGGCCGAGATAGCGCGACACGGGGCCCATATCGCGGTGTGTCAGCTTGAACCAGGCCCGGGCGAAGGCGTCCGCGAATTGATCCGGATGCTCGTGGAAGCGCCGTGAAATCTTTTCGTATGCGGGGTCGAACCGCAACGCCAGATCGGTGGTCAGCAAGGCCGGCGCGTGCCGCTTCGATGCGTCATGGGCATCGGGCACGGTACCCGCGCCCGCGCTGCCCTTCGGCTTCCACTGGTGCGCACCGGCCGGACTCTTCGTCAACTCCCACTCGTAGCCGAAGAGGTTCTGGAAGAAGGCGTTGCTCCACTTCGTCGGCGTGCTGGTCCACGTGACCTCGAGACCGCTGCTGATCGTGTCGCCGCCTTTGCCTGTGCCGAAGCGGCTCTTCCAGCCAAACCCTTGTTCCTCGATGCCGGCCGCTTCCGGCTCGGGTCCTACCAGCGCCGCATCGCCGGCGCCGTGGGTCTTGCCGAAGGTGTGGCCGCCCGCGATGAGCGCAACCGTCTCTTCATCGTTCATCGCCATGCGAGCGAAGGTCTCGCGGATGTCCCGCGCGGCAGCGACCGGATCGGGCTTGCCGTTCGGGCCTTCCGGATTGACGTAGATCAGACCCATTTGCACGGCGGCGAGCGGATTGTCGAGATTCCGGTCGCCGGTGTGGCGCTCGTCGGCCAGCCACGCGTGCTCGGCACCCCAGTAGATGTGTTCCTCCGGTTCCCAGATGTCCTCGCGGCCGCCGGCGAAGCCGAGCGTCTTGAATCCCATCGATTCCAGCGCGACGTTGCCGGCGAGGATCATGAGGTCGGCCCACGAGATCTTCCGGCCATACTTCTGCTTGATCGGCCAAAGGAGCCTGCGCGCCTTGTCGAGGTTGACGTTGTCCGGCCAGCTGTTCAACGGCGCAAAGCGCTGGTTGCCGCTCCCCGCGCCGCCGCGACCGTCGCCGACGCGGTACGTGCCGGCGCTGTGCCATGCCATGCGAATGAACAAAGGCCCGTAATGGCCGAAGTCGGCCGGCCACCAGTCCTGCGAATCCGTCATCAAGGCATGCAGGTCGTTGACGACCGCATCCAGGTCGAGGCTCTTGAACTCCTCGGCGTAATTGAAGTCCCCGCCCATGGGGTCGGACTTGACGCCGTGTTGGTGCAGGATGTTCAACTTCAGCTGATTCGGCCACCAGCCCGCGTTCGTGCGGGCCTCGCCGGAGAACGGGCATTTGGATTCGGTGGACATGATTTTTTCCTTTGCTTCGCTGCAATTTGCCGATCGGTGCAGTGTAGACCTTCGGCAATCGATAGATCAAAGCACTGTAATCAATGATATCGATCGATGTAGTCTATCGAACCGACGGTCCGGATCACGAATCGTTATAGCTGAAATGCGCCGCCGTGTGGCCCAAACAGCTGCCGGGAGCGGCGTCGATGCTGTAAAATCGCCCTTTCCCGGCCCTTGCATTCCGCCCCGAATGGCGCGCAGGACTTGGCCGAAGTCGGCGGCTGCGTCGGCGTACGACCCTGGATCCGAACATGGGAAGAAGTCCGTGAAGAACCCTGCCGCTCCAACACCCGAAGAATGGCGGCAGATGTATCACGCGCTGTGGCGGATCCGCACGTTCGAGAGCCAGGTGCAGCGGCTCGCCGGCCGCGGGCGAGGTCCCGGCTTTCCGCACCTGTCGACCGGGCAGGAAGCGGTGGCGGTCGGGGTCTGCGCGCATCTCACGCCGCGAGGACGTGCTGTTCACGAGCCACCGCGGCCACGGCCACGTGCTCGCCAAGGGCAGCGATCTGCAGGCCGCCTTCGCGGAGATCCTCGGTCGGGACGGCGGCCTGTGCCACGGTCGCGGCGGCTCGATGCATCTCGTCGATGCGGCCAACGGCGTGCTCGGCGCAACCGGTGTCGTGGCCGGCAACCTGCCGCTGGCCGCGGGCGCCGCCTGGGCCGCGCAGGCTCAAGGCACGAAGCGACGATCAGCGTCGTGTTCTTCGGCGACGGCGCCACCGGCGCCGGGCGTGTTCCACGAGACCCTGAATCTCGCCGCGCTGTGGAAGCTGCCGGTGCTGTTCGTCTGCGAGAACAACGGCTACGCCGAGTTCACGAGCCGCGAGGAGCACTCGAACGTGCAAGCAGGTCAGCAGCTTTCGCGGCGCCGTACGGGATCGGCACGACAAGCATCGACGGCAACGACCTGCCGACAGTACATGCGGCGGCGGGCGAGGCGATCGAAAGCCTGCGCCGCGGCGAAGGCCCCTATCTGCTCGAATGCATGACCTTCCGCATGGCGGGTCATTACGTCGGCGACGCGCAGCAGTACCGATCGAAGGAAGAGCTCGCCGCGGTGCGCGAGAAGTGCCCGATCGAGCGCCTGAAGCGCCATCTCGTCGAGCGTGGCGTCACGCAGGCCGAACTCGACGCGATCGGCGAGCGCGCAAGACAGGAAGTGCAGCAGGCCGTCGAGCGCGCCCGCGCCGCGCCGCGCCCGGATCCGGCGACGGTGCTCGACTACGTCTACCGCTCGCCCGTCCCTCGCCGCGATATCGAGGCTGAGCGTCCATGGCGCACACCTTCATCGAGATCCTGCGGCGCGCGCTCGACGAGGAACTGGCGCGCGATGCCGCGTGCACCTGCTGGGCGAGGATGTCGCGGCCGGCGGCGCGTTCGGCGTCACGCGCGGCCTCGCGAGAAACACGGCGCACAAGCGCGTGCGCAACACGCCGATCAGCGAAGCGGCCATCACCGGCCTCGCGACCGGCGCGGCGCTGTGCGGGCTCCGGCCCGTGCTCGAGATCATGTTCATCGATTTCGCCACGCTGTCGATGGATTGCCTCGTCAATCAGAGCGGCCAAGTACCGCTACATGTCGGGCGGACAGCTCGCCGTGCCGATGGTCGTGCGCACGCAGGCGGGCGCTGCGGGCGGCGCCGCCGCGCAGCACTCGCAGAGCCTCGAGGCCTGGTTCATCCACGTGCCGGGGCTCGTGGTCGTCGCGCCCTCCTCGCCCGTCGAGGCCTACGGCCTGCTGAAGAGCGCGATCCGCCTCGGCGATCCGGTGCTGTTCATCGAGCACAAGCGGCTCTATACGATGAAGGAGGAACTGCCCGACGGTCAGCGCAGCTGCCGCCGATCGGCAAGGCGCGCATCGCGCGCGCCGGCGACGACGTCACCGTGATCGCGTATTCGGCGATGGTGCACACCGCGCTCGAGGCGGCCGAAGAACTCGCGCGGACTCAGGCATCTCGGTTGAAGTCATCGACCTGCGCACGCTGGCTGCCGCTCGATATGGCGACGCATCGCCGCGTCCGTAGCGAAGACGCATCGCGTGCTGATCGCGCACGAGGCCGTGCACAACGGCGGCGTCGGCGCGGAGATCGCGGCGCGCATCGGCAGCGGAGTTGTTCGACGAGCTCGACGCGCCGGTGACGCGCGTCGGCTGCCCGTTCGCGCCGATTCCGTTCGCGCCCGAGCTCGAGCGGGCGCTGCTTCCCGGGCAGCGCCGCACATCGTGCGCGCGGTGCGCGAACTGCTTGGCTGCGCCCGGGGCGCTGCGCAAGCAGGAGTAGCAAGACGTGGCCTTGGTTGCGTTGGAAATACCGAAAGTCGGTCTCGTGATGGAGACAGTCCGCGTCGTGCGCTGGCTCAAGAACGTCGGCGACACGGTGAAGCAGGGCGAGCCGCTGGTCGAAGTCGAGACGGAAAAGTCGGTCGTCGAGATCGAGGCCACCGAGAGTGGGCGGCTGGTCGAGATCCTGGTGCAGGCGGATCAGGAGGCGCACGTCGGCGACCGGATCGCCTGGTTGGAAAACGATGCCGTCGCAACGGCGGCCGCGCCGCCGGTGCCAGGCGTCGCGGCCGCGCCGCACCGCGCACGCGCAGCCGCCCGCCGCCGCGCGCCGCACCACCGCCCGCCGCGAATCCGGCGCGCAGCAGGGACGCATCAACGAGTTCTCCGGTCGCACGGCGTCTCGCCGCGGAGCATGCCGTCGATCTCGCGCGGGTCGCCGCGACGGGTCCGCGCGGGCGCGTGCAGTTGATCGACGTGCGGCGGGCGATCGACGGCACAGTCCGCCCCGGCAGCGCCGGACCCGCGGCTGCCGGCGCTCAGCCGCTCTCCCGCATGCGGCGCGCACTCGCGCGCTCCATGACCTTGAGCAACGCGACCGTGCCGCAGTTCATGGTGGAGCGCTCCGTCGACTGGACTGCGCTGCAGGCGGTGCGTGCCGAAGTTCACCGCGCAGCTGCCGGCGGGCGCGCCGAGGCTCTCGGTCAATGACTTCCTGCTGCAGGCGCGTCGCGCGCGCGCTGCTCGAATATCCCGCGCTGAACGCCACGTTCTCGGGCGATGCCGAATCTGCCCGACGCGCGCCTGGTGCCGGCGAGCGGCGCGCACATCGGACTCGTGGTCGCGGTCGAGAACGGCTTGCTCGTCCCCGTCTTCCACGACGTCGAGCAACTCGGACTCGTGGAACTTGCGCGCCGCCGCGGCGATTCCGTCGCGCGGGCGCTGAAGGGACGGCTGAAGCGCGAGGAGCTCGAGGGCGCGACGTTCAGCCTCTCGAATCTCGGCGCGCGCGGGCCGGATCGCTTCACCGCCATGATCAATCCGCCGCAGTCGGCGATTCTCGCCGTGGGCCGCCAGCGCGACTGCGTCGTCGCCATCAACGGCGGCATCCACGTGCGACCGATGTCCGAGCTTACGCTCACGGTGGATCACCGCGTCGCCGACGGCCGGCTCGCCGCGGATTTTCTCGCGTCCCTGGTGGAAATCCTGGAAGGCGACGCGTGGCAATAGGAATCGATTGGGAGACAAACCGATGACACAGCCCGTACAGCTTCTCGGATCGTTCTGGACCCTGGCCGTCGGCGCGGATCCGCTCGGTGATGCACGCTGCTTGCATGACTTTCGCGTGCGCGTCGAGACCGCCGCCAAGGCGGGATTCACCGCCATGGGCTTTTGGCACACGGACCTCGTCGAAATTCGCAAGAAATACACCTTTCCAGAGATGAAGCGGATTCTCGACGACAATGGCATCACCCAGACCGAAGTCGAATGGCTGCTCGACTGGTACTGCACCGACCAGCGGCGAGCGGCTTCGGATGAAACCCGCAAGCTATTGCTCGATGCCGCCGAAGGACTCGGCGCCCGGCACATCAAAGTCGGCGATCTGCACAACGATTGCGCGGACGTTGCGCAGATGACGGCGGAATTCGGTCTCTTGTGCCGCGAGGCCGCGGAACGCGGCACGAACGTGCTGTTCGAGATGCTGCCGGCCGCGTTCTCGCGTGCGCCCTCGCTCGATCAGGCGCTCGCGGTCTGCCGCGGGGCCGGCGCCAAGAACGGCGGCATCATGCTGGACAATCTCCATATGCAGCGAACCGGAACGAAGCCCGAGGACATCGTGCGCAAGGTCGGGCGCGACATTCCGCTCGGCGTCGAGATCAACGACGGCACGCTCGCGATGCCGGTGAATTTCCTCGACTCCGTCGTCAACAAGCGTCTGCTGCCGGGCGACGGCGAGTTCGACATCGCCGCGTTTCTGCATGCGGTCTGGACGCAGGGCTTTGACGGGCCCGTCGGCGTCGAGGTTCTGAACCAGTACATCCGCAAGTGGCCCTTGGAAACCGCGGCCACGGAAGCATTTGCGAAAACGACGCAAGTCGTCACGGCGGCGCGCGAGACCTGGGAAGCCGCCCGGGCGGTGCGCCGATGAGCGCGGATTGTCACCGCACGCAGCGGTTGCGTAGGATTCGATTTCTGCCGACGGCGGCATCGCCGTCAACACCACACGAGGGGATCAAATGAGCCTGCAGCCACCCAATGCCGAGCGGCAGATCTGGATACTCACCCAGATGCTGCGCATCCGCACTTTCGAGGAACGCGTCAAGCGGACCTTCACCGACCATCCCGGCGTGATCCGCGGCCATACGCATCTGGCCGACGGCGCCGAGGCCTCCATCGTCGGCTCACTCGAGCCATTTTCGCGAAGGCGATGCGGCCCTGGCGACCTACCGCTGCCACGGCTACCCGCTGGTTCTCGGCACCGAACCCAAAGCCATGATGGCCGAGATCTACGGTCGCGTCGACGGGCTGTGCAAAGGACTCGGCGGCTCCATGCACCTCACCGACGTGAAGCGCGGCTTTCTCGGCACGTCCGGCATCGTCGGCGCCGGCATTCCGCACGCGGCAGGCGCGGCCTGGGCGGCGCAGATCCGCAAGAAGGGCAACGTCGTCCTCTGCTTCTTCGGCGACGGCGCCTCCAAGCAGGGCGCATTCCACGAGACGCTCAACATCGCCTCGCTGTGGAAGCTGCCGGTGGTATTCGTGATGGAGAACAACGGCTACAACGTCGTCACGACCTCCGCGCAGGAAGACGCCAACGCCGCGGCCGGCGAGCCGCTCGCGGTGAAGGCGAAGGCCTACGCCATGCCGGGCGTTACCGTGGACGGCACGGATCCGCTCGCCGTGTACCAGACGGTCGGCGAAGCGATCGAGCGCGCGCGTGCGGGCCAGGGGCCGACGCTGGTGGAGTCCAAGGTGTACCGGCTGTCCGCACACGGCAACATCATCGCGCCGCCGGGCGTGCCGCTGCATTATCCGGAGCACGAGGCCATCGCCGTGTTCGGTAAGCGCGAAGAGTACGAGGCCGCGTTGCGCGGCGATCCCGTGCCGCGCTTCCGCGGCATCCTCGTGCAGAACGGCACACTCACGCCCGCCAAAGCGGAGGAGCTGTCTGCGCGAATCGCGAGCGAGATGCAGGAGGCGGTGACCTTCGCGCTCAACAGCCCCTTCCCCAAACTCGAGTCGGCGCTCGAATACAACTACGCGTAAGTCGCAGGAGACTCTCATGGCAAAAATGCCTTTTATCGCTGCGGTTGACGCAGGAATTCACCAGGAAATGCGCCGCGACCCGAACGTGCTGTATTTCGGCCAGAACCTCGCGACGACGGAGAATCACGAGTTCGTCGCCGCCTACGGCCATGACCGCGTGCGCGTCACGCCGATCTCCGAAACGGCGGAGATCGGCATGGCCATAGGCGCCGCCATGGCCGGGTTGCGCCCGGTCGTGGAGCTCTACATGGCGGAGTTCATGCTCGTGGCGATGGACCAGGTGGTGAACGAGGCGCCGCAAATTCCGCTACATGTCCGGCGGCCAGGTGAAAGTCCCGCTGGTGCTCAAAGCCGGCTTCGGATTTACCGCCGGCTGGGCGGGCCAGCACACCGGCTCGCTCACCGCGCTCTTCATGGGTGTTCCGGGGCTCAAAGTCGTGGTGCCCTCGACGGCCGCCGATGCCAAGGGGCTGATGGCCACCGCGATCCGCGACGACAACCCGGTCGTGTTCCTGCACCACTACATGCTGACGCTGGAGCAAGGCGAGGTGCCGGACGGCGAGTATCTGGTGCCGTTCGGCAAGGCCGAAGTCCGGCGCGCCGGCGGCGACGTGACGATCGTCGCGACGGGCTGGATGGTGCCGCGCGCGCTCGCCGCCGCGGAGCAGCTCGCCAAGGAAGGGATCAATGCGGAAGTGATCGATCCGCGCACGGTTGCGCCGCTCGATCTCGATGCGATCATGAAGTCCGTCGACAAGACGGGTCGGGTCGTACTCGTGGATCAGGCGCCGCGCCACGCATCCGTGACCGCCTTGATCGCCGCGGACATTGCCGAACACCGTTTCAAGGCATTGAAGGCGCCGATCATTCAGGTGACCGCCGCCGACACGACCGTTCCGTACAGTGAGCCGCTCGAGGCCTTCGTCATCCCCGATGAGGCGCGCATCGCCGCCGCGGTTCGCAAGGTGTTGAAGTAAGCATGGTGAGACGGTCCCCGCCAATCCCGGCGGGGACCGCGCCTCGCGGCCCGGCACGCGGCCCGCGTCGACCCATTTTCCTCTAGTGGCCTCCATCGGCCTGCCATTTCTGTTCGTCGAGCTGACGAGCCGGGAAGCGCTGCGGCGAGCCAGGCCCAATCTCGACGCCCATGAAAGGACGCTGCCGCCGCTCGGAGTGGACGCCGTTTATGCCTACTATCGCGACGGCGCCGCGAATGTGTTGCACGCGCGGACGTTTGCGCCCCTGGATGGGTGCATCGAGGACCCCGCGACCGGCAGCGCGACCGGCGCGGCGATCGCGATGCTGACCTTGGCGGATGGTGCGCCCGACGAGAGCCGGATGTGGCAGGTACATCGGGCGTCGACACGGGACGGCCCGCCTCGTTCTCGGCCGGGTCGAAAAGCGGGGCGGAGACATCACCGAATTGTGCATCGCCGGCCAAGCCGTCACCGTCATGGAAGGGGTCATTCCCGCCGGCCAGGGCGCAGCAGGCGTTACTGCGTGATCTCGGGCTCGACGAGTTTGGCCAGGTTTCGCAGCGACTCCTGCCAACCCAGGTAACAGGCCTCGACCGGAATCACATCCGGCAGGCCCTCCTGCAGGATGTCGACTTCCGTGCCGAGCGAAACCTTCTTCAGCGTCACCGTCACGCGAATCTCGCCGGGCAAATTCGGGTCCTCGAACCTGTCGGTGTAGCGCAAGCGCTCGTTCGGGACGAGTTCGACATACTGGCCGCTGAATGAGTGGGTATGACCGGTGGTGAAATTCCGAAAGGACATCCGGTAGGAGCCGCCGGCTCTTGGATCCATGTGATGCACGGAGCAGGTGAAGCCATTCGGCGGGAGCCACTTGGCCATCGCATCCGGCTCGATGAACGCGCGATAGACCTTTTCGGGCTTCGTGGCCAAGACTCGATGGAGTCTCACGGTGTTGGGCATGGTAGATCCTCCTTCTAACCGCCCGGTATGGGGAGCACGGGCATGATCTCGACGGAATCGCCGGGGAAGATCGCAAAGTGCGGATGCCTCTCGAAGAGTTCGGCGGCGGCTTCGTGCGAGTCCGCGCGCACCACCGTGAAGGCGCCCATGTCGTTGCTCGCATCGTCGATGCCGTCTTGCGAGACCTTCTTGGTTTTCCCCAACGGCCCGCCGATGGCGACAATGGCGGCGTGATGTTTCTCGACCCATGCTTTCCAGGCCGCTACGCCTTCTCGTTCCTTCGCGCGGCGATCGCCTTCGGGAAGGGCGTCCCAGGCCGCTCGTCGCGGACTGTTCTTGCTGCCGAGGAATACGGCAAGATAGGTATTGTTCGTGCTCATGAGGTCTCCTTTCTTTTGGGTCGTGCGGGTTGGAACAACATCTCGATGTAGCGGCGCAAGTGATCGATGCTGGCGGCGGCGACCGCCGCGTCGCCCGTGGCCTTCGCCAAGATGAAGGCGCCTTGCAGAACCGCTTGCGTATGCAGCGCCAAGCTCTCGGCGGTCCAGCGGGTGCGAATCCGATGGCGCATCATCGCCGCAGCGATGTCCGTTTCTATCCTGGCGGCGTGCCGGCTGATGCTCGCCCCGCACGCATCACGGATGTCGGGGTTGGTGCCGTAGATCTCCTGCACCATCGTGCCGACGAGGCAGGTGAACTCGGCGATTTCTCCTTTGAGGATCGCCTTGCGGAAATCGAGGTAGCCGAGGACCCGGTCGAGTGGGTCGCTGTGCGCGTGGTACGGTGCCGTCTCGAAAAAGGCCCCGGTGATCTCGGACCAGTGATTCGCAGCCGCGACCGCGAGCGCATCCTTGCTCTTGAAATGATGAAAGAACGCCCCCTTGGTGACGCCGGCTTTGGCGCAGAGCTCGTCGACCGAGGTCGACGAGTAGCCTTTCGCGCGGATCAGCGAGAACGCGGCTGCCAGCAGCTGTTGCCGGGCTCCCGCCTTTGGCGACCGTGCCGTGACTCCCTGTTCCATGGGATGATACATACCAACCGGTCGGTATGTTGTCAAGGTGGACCCCGGTGCAGTGCCCGGCCGTCGGTAGAATCGTGGACCGCCGACGACCCACGGAGTGATCGTGATATGAGGCTGATCGAACGGGAAGAAGTGGCGAATCGCCTGACCTATGAGGTGTGCATTCCGATCGTCAGGCAGGCGATGGTCGCCTTTTCCAGGGGCGAGACGCGCCAACTGCTGCGCGCCATCATCCCGCTGGCGCAAGGGCATCTGTTCGGCGTCATGCCGGGTGCCTTGGGCGAAAACGCGGCCTTCGGAGCGAAGCTGATCAGTGTCTATCCGGAGAATTTCGCCCAAGGTCGGCAGTCGCATCAGGGACTGGTGGTGTTGTTCGAGCCCCGAACCGGCGAACCGGTCTGCATCGTCCACGCGGGCGAGATCACGGCCATTCGCACCGCCGCGGCGAGTGCCGTCGCCACCGACGTCCTCGCGCGCCCGGACGCCGTGCGCCTGGCCATTCTGGGTTATGGCGAACAGGCCGCGACCCACGCCAGAGCCCTGCTCAAAGTTCGCCGGATCTGCAGCCGTGCGAGTGTGGGGGCGCTCTCGGGAGCGTACCGAGGCGTTCTGCAACCGCATGGGCGCCGAGCTTGGCATTCCTTTCGCCGCCGCAATCGACGTGCAGGATCTGGTCAGCGACGCCGACATCATCTGCACCGTCACCGGCGCCCGCGAGCCGGTATTGAAAGGCGCTTGGGTGCGCCCGGGTACGCACCTCAACCTGGTGGGTTCGAGCATGGCCGGACCCGTCGAAGTGGACACGGATCTCGTTGCCCGGTCGCGCTTCGTCGCCGACAGCCGTGAAGGCGTTCTGCGCCAGGGCGCCGAGTTTCTGCGAGCGAAGGAAGCGGGCGTGATTGACGATTCCCATATCGTCGCCGAGATCGGTCAGGTCCTGGCGGGCGATATCGCGGGCCGTCTATCCGCCGACGATATCACCGTCTACAAATCGCTCGGCCACGTGGTGCAGGACCTTGCATGCGCATGGGCGCTCTATGGCGGGCCGCCGTGAGCAGGCGACCGCTGCCTGTGGCGTTTTGACGGGCCTTCGATACACTCAACCGAGCGCATCCATCGCCGGGGACAACGAATGAATAATAGGCTGCCGGTCTTCATTGCATCGCTCGCCAGCACCGTCTCTGTTCGTCTGCGGGACCAGCCTCTCGGCGACGTCCGGGATCGACCTCGTCGCCGCCGCGGCGGCGGTTCGCAAGGCCGACGCGGCTTGGTCCGCGGCGGCCGGCGCCTCCAACGTCGACGCGTGGATGGCGTTCTATGGCGCCGATGCGATCGTCCGTCTGCCCAATGAACGGCTCGCGAGCGGCACGGAAATCATTCGCCATGCCGTGACCCGCCTGCTGGCGCTGCCCAATCTCTCGGTCGCATGGCGCCCGATCAGCGTGGAGGTGGCGCCGTCGGGGGACCTCGCGTATGTGATCGGCACCTACGACCTGGGCACCAGCGACTCGCGCGGCGCGCCGCTATCCAATCGAGGCAGACTCCTCGAGATCTGGAGAAGGCAAGCCGACGGTGCCTGGAAATGCATCGTCGATACCTGGAACCTGGACGAACCCGGCGCGGCGCCGCCGCCGCCGTCGGCAAGCGCCGTCGACGCCTCACCGACCGCCGTCGCGCCCGCGCCCGTTGCGCAATCGGCGCCGCGCCGCACCCGCGAAATACCAAATACGGCGACAGCCCGATCCATTACCAGGAGGCGATCCAGCAGTACTTTCAAGAGCATCTGACGGATCCGGAGTCCGTGCGGTATCGTGAGATCACGCCGCCGCAGGAGGGGTACACGACGGGGATCACCGGCGGGATCTTGATGCGCGAGGCACGTCATTACGGCTGGACCGTCGCCGCGACGATCGACGCCAAGGATTCCCGCGGCCGCTACGTCGGTTACAAGCGCTACACCTTCCTGTTTCGCGGCGAGAAGATCGTCGATGCGCGCTTGCCCTTGCCCGGGGGCGAGATGAATTGAACCCGCGAGATTGGAGGCGCCGGTTCCGATGACCCTCGAATGGTTCTGCGCGATCGCCGCATTGCTTGCGATCTGGTTGCTGATCGGATCGGCGCGGCGGCTGCGCCGCCGGCAGATCCTGGGCGGCGTCCTCGGCGGCGGCGGTGCGCTCGTGCTGCTGCTCGGCGCCGGCGTCGCGCTCCTGATCGCGATCGGCTTGCGCACGTATCAGCGGCTGAGCGCGGAACAAATCGCCGGCGACATACAGTTCACGAGTGCCGGTCCCCGGCGGTTCGACGCGCTGCTGACGCTCGCCGATGGCCGGCGCGAGCGCTTCGTGCTGCGCGGCGACGAATGGCAGGTGGACGCGCGCATCGTGAAGTGGAATGAGTTCGTGTTCGTGCTCGGCTTCGATGCGGCGTATCGGCTCGAGCGTATCTCCGGCCGCTATGAGCGGATCGAGGACGAACGGGATGCGCCGCGCACCGTGTATGCGCTGAACCCGCCGGATGCCATCGACCTGTGGGATATCGCGCGGCGCTACCGCAAGTGGCTGCCAGGGGTCGACGCGCTATACGGCAGCGCGACCTACGCGCCGATGGCCGAAGGCGCCCAATTCGAGATCGACGTATCCCAGACCGGCCTGCTCGCGAAACCTCGGAATCAGGCGGCGCGCGACGCGATCGGCGGCTGGCGCTAGCGGCGCGCCCTGCAACCGAGGCGCGCCTGTCTCAGGGTGGCGGAAACTGCGCGAGCACGGCACCGACGGCCGCGCGGATCGGTTCCTCCGGATGGTTCATATCCGCATCAGTCAATTCCTTCTTCGCCCAGCCGTGCCACACGGGTTGGTGGCTGCGGCCGTCGAACACGTCGACCGATAGCGTGCCGTCGCGGTATTGACGCACGCTGAGCTGCTCGCCCCAGTACGGGTAACCCCAGTGATAAGGTCCGCGGAAGCCGACCGGGTAGGATTGCACGTCGATGCGCTCGCGCGAGCCGATGGTGTAGTCGACGAAGAAGTCCGGTGTGTCGTTGGCGTCGACGAGCCGGTAGCCCTTCTGCGTCAGACCGTTCTCGATCGCTTCGCGAACGCGCTGCGGCACGAGCGGATTGCGTACGCGTTCGGTCCGGTGTCCCAGGGACAGCCAGGCGAACGTATGGTAGGCGGCGAAGTCCGCCTTGTGATCGTAATCGTTGCCGACGGTCATGGTCGCGCACGCGCCTGCGCGAGCGCCGCCACGAGAACGAGGCCGTGCGCATGGCGGGTTTGAATGTCTCTGAAAACATGGCAACTCTCCTGAAGCGGCGGCAACCGCCACGCGCCCACCTTGCGCCACCCTGCGCGCCGGCGAAATACGCGAAACTACGGATCCCAACGGGGTGCCGGCTCCGAGACCTGCGCGTCCGGTCGCGGCGTCACCGCATCGAAACAATCGCGGCGTACGATCGGGGGGCACGTAGCGTTCGACGTGGCTTACGGATAATCGCGTATTTACCGCGCGCCGGCGCGCGGCGCACAGTCGTCAGCGAACCGAAAAGGAGGTTGCATCATGCGCGTCGACAGTCTCATGACGAAAAAGGTGCATTCTTGCGGGCCCGAGGACACGCTCGAAGAGGCGGCACAACGGATGTGGAGCCATGACTGCGGCGCACTGCCGGTTTGCGGCGGCGGTGCCGGCAACGGCGCGGATCGCCCCGTAGGCGTGATTACCGATCGGGACATCAGCATGTGCGCACTGTTTCGGCACAAGCCCTTGTCCGAGTTGAAGGTCAGCGAGGCGATGTCGAAGCAGTTGCTCAGCTGCCGATCGGGCGATCCTTTGGAGCATGCCGAGCAGGTCATGCGCGACGGCAAGATTCGCAGGCTTCCCGTGCTCAGCGAGCAAGGGGCGCTGGTCGGCATGATCACGCTTGCGGATCTTGCGCGCGAAGCCTCCCGCGAGCGCGCGCAAGCGAGCAAGGACGTCACGGAAGCGGAGGTCGGCGATACGCTTGCTGCGATTTGCGTACCGTCGGCGCAGTCCCTTGCGGCCTGACGCACAGGAGCCGAATGACGCTCGCGGGCTCAAGCCCGCGAGACCTCCGTTCCGCTCGCGCCTCGCGGCATTCGCGGCCGGCGCATCGCGCGGCGGGAATGCGGGTCTCGAGGAGGCCTATCTCCTGCACGCGGCACGGTGGCGGGCGGCCGCGCGCGCCAACTACAGCTCGGGCCGCTAGCAATCATTGCCCCGCGTTTTTGCCCGCGCCGCCGGCGTTGCCGGATCATCCGGTCGTCGTCGCGCTCCAGGTCAAATCCAACTGCTTCGCGGCGCGCACGTCGTCGAGGCGCCGCACCGGCAGCGTATGCGGCGCGGTCTTCACGCGCTCCGGATCCTCTCCGGCCTCGCGCAAAATCTGCGCCATGGCCGCGGCGAACGCATCGAGGGTCGCCTTGCTCTCGGTCTCGGTCGGTTCGATCAGCAGGCACTCCGGCACGAGCAGCGGAAAGTACGTCGTCGGCGCATGAAACCCGTGGTCGAGCAGGCGCTTGGCGACGTCCATCGCGGTGACCCCGAACTCGCGCGCCTGGCGCTTGCAGCGTGATGATGAACTCGTGGCTCGCGCGCCGCGTCGGGTAGGCGGCATCGAAGCCGAGCGCCCGCAGCCGCGCGAGCAGGTAGTTCGCGTTGAGCGTCGCGTAGTCGGCGACCTGGCTCATGCCGTCGCGGCCGAGCATCCGCATATAGATGTACGCGCGCAGCAGCACGCCGGCGTTGCCCATGAACGCGGACAAGCGGCCGATGGAATGGGGTAGATCCTTCTCGGTGAGCCAGCGGTATCCGCCGCCGTCCTTGCCGACGACCGGGATCGGCAGGAACGGCGCGAGCCGCGCATGTACGCCGACCGCGCCCGCGCCGGGACCGCCGCCGCCGTGCGGCGTGCGAGAAGGTCTTGTGCAGGTTCATATGGATGACGTCGAAGCCCATGTCGCCGGGCCGCACCTTGCCCAAGATCGCGTTCAAGTTCGCGCCGTCGTAGTACAGGAGCCCGCCCGCATCGTGCACGATGCGCGCGACCTCCTCGATGCGGCGCTCGAACACGCCGAGCGTCGACGGATTCGTCAGCATGATGCCGGCCGTCCTCGGGCCGACCGCGGCCTCGAGCGCCTGAAGATCGATGTCGCCCTCGGCGTTCACGGGGATCTCGCGCACGGCATAGCCGCACATCGTCGCGGTCGCGGGGTTCGTGCCGTGCGCCGCGTCGGGGACGATGATTTCGTCGCGCGCGCGGTCGCCGCGCGCATGGTGATACGCGCGGATCATCGACACGCCGGCGAATTCGCCCTGGGCGCCGGCCATGGGGCTCAAGGCGACGCCTTCCATCCCGGTCACGCTCTTCAAGAGTTCCTGCAGCTCGTACAGACAGGCGAGGAATCCTTGGCCGTGTACTTCCGGCGCGAGCGGGTGCCGCGCGAGGAACTCGGGCAGCATCGCGTACTGATTACAGGCCTTCGGGTTGTATTTCATCGTGCACGAGCCGAGCGGATAGAAGTGCGTGTCGATGCAGAAATTGCGCTGCGACAGGCGCGTGAAGTGCCGCACGGTGTCGAGCTCGCCGACCTCCGGGAGCGGGGGGCGCTTTGCGCGGCGAAGGCTCTGCGGCAGGTCCGACGCTGCGTCGGCGTCCTCGGCGCGCGGCCATTGATCGGTCGCGCCGCGGCCGGGTACCGAGTATTCGAAGATCAGGTTTTCACGGTTGTCCATGGCGGGCCTCACGCGGTCGTTCGCGGCTTCGGCGCCGCTTGCAGCTGGCGCTCGAGCGCGACCAGGTAGCGCTCGATATCGGCGCCGGTCTTGGTCTCGGTCGCACAGACGAGCAGGGCGTAGCCGAGTTCCGGGTAATGCTCGGCAAGATCGTAACCGCCCTGGATGCCTTGGGCGGCGAGCGCCGCGAGCACCGGTGCGACGGGCCGGTCGAGGAGAAGGACGGCCTCGTGGAAGTAGGGGCCGCGGAACGCCTGGCGCACGCCGGCCAGACTCACGAGACGCCTCGACCAGCTGTACGCGTGCGTGCGTGGGAGGCGATCGCGGTGCGCTCGAGTCCTTCCGCGCCCATGAGCGAGAGATAAATCGTCGCCGCGGTCACGAGCAGACCCTGGTTCGTGCATATGTTCGACGTCGCTTTCGCGCGCCGGATATGTTGTTCGCGTGCCTGCAGGGTGAGCGTGAACCCTTCGTGGCCGGCGAGATCGAGCGTGCGGCCGACGATCCGGCCGGGCATCTGCCGTACGTACTCCTTGCGCGTCGTCATGAAGCCGAAGTACGGCCCGCCCGAGGACAAAGGCACGCCGAGCGGCTGACCTTCGCCGACCGCGATGTCCGCGCCGCGATCTCCCCAGTCGCCCGGCGGCTTCATGAGCCCGAGCGCGGTCGGATTGACGACCGCGATCACGAGCATGCCGCGCGCGTGCGCCCAGTTCGTGAGCGCATCGACGTCTTCCAGCGCGCCGAAGAAATTCGGCTGTTGGATGATGAGTGCGGCGACATCGGCGGTGTCGTAGGTCGCCAGCGCTTCGGCCGCAACGGCGCCCGTGTCCCGGGCATATGGCAATATCTCGAACTCGAGCCCCTGATTGCCGGTGATCGCAACGGCCGCCGCGCGATAATGCGGATGCACGCTCGCGGGTACGAGGATGCGCCGCGAGGCCGACTTGCGGTTCGCGCGCACGGCCATGAGGCTCGCCTCAGCCATCGCCGACGCGCCGTCGTACAGGGAAGCGTTGGAGACGTCCATCGCCGTGAGGCTCGCGATCATCGTCTGGAATTCATAGATCAGCTGCAGCGTGCCCTGGCTCGCCTCCGCCTGATAGGGCGTGTACGAGGTGTAGAACTCGCCGCGCGTCGCGATCGCCCAGACAGCCGCCGGAATGTGGTGTTCGTAGGCGCCTGCCCCGATGAAGCAGAGCTGTATGCCGTCGCTGTGCGCACGCTCGCGCATGAGGCGCGAAATTTGCATTTCGTTGAGCGCGTGCGGCACGCCCGGCAGCGACCGGGCGCGAAGCGCCGCGGGGATCTCGTCGAACAGATCGTCGATGTCGGTGTGCGCCGATCGCGGCGAGCATCTCGCGGGTCTCGGCGGCCGTGTGGGGAATGAAGGCCATCAGCCGCCCTCCGTTTCGAGCGAACTTCCCGTACTCGGCCGCGGACAGACGATCCGCCGGGGCGCCCGCGCGCGCATCCAAGCGCACGCGCAGCAGCCAGCCGCCGCCGTACGGATCCTGATTGACGGCCTCGGGGGCGCTCGCGAGCGCGCCGTTCGACTCGACGACTTCGCCGGTCACGGGCGAGTAGACATCCGATGCGGACTTCACGGATTCCACGACCGCGCAGGCATCGCCTGCCGCGAGCGCGCGGCCGGCCTCCGGCAATTCGATGAACACGAGATCGCCGAGCGCGTGCTGCGCATGGTCGGTGATGCCGATTTCGACCGTGCCGTCCGGCAGCGTGCGCACCCACTCGTGGGCGCGGGTGTACTCGAGGTCCGCCGGAATCTTGCTCATGGCCGTTTCCTTGTTGGTGGTATTCATTGCACGAGCGGCTTGCCGAAGCGCAGCGAACGGCGGCTTCACGACGCGAGCGTCGAGGAGCTTGCCGCGGATCTCGACTTGCACCACGTCGCCGGCGAGAGCCGGTACGCGCGCGAGCGCAATCGAGCGCTCGAGCGTCGGCGAGAAGCCGCCGCTCGTGATCACGCCTTCGCCCGGACCCGGCACGATGACGCGCTGATGGCTGCGCAACACGCCGCGATCCTCGAGCAGCAGCCCGACGAGCCGTCGCGCCGGGTGCGCAGCGTCGATCCTCTCGAGTGCATCGCGGCCGATGAAGCGCCGCGCTTGCGGCTCCAGCGCGACCGTCCAGCCGAGGCCCGACTCGTACGGATGCGTGGTTTCATCCATGTCGCTGCCGTAGAGGTTCAAGCCCGCTTCGAGGCGCAGCGTATCGCGCGCGCCGAGGCCGCAAGGCACGATGGCGAGCGCGGTCAACTCGCGCCAGACGCGCTCCGCGTCGTTCGCGGGGAGTATCACTTCGAAGCCGTCCTCGCCCGTGTAGCCCGTGCGCGAGACGAACCAGCCGCCGATCTCGGCTCCATGAAACGGCCGCAGCCGTAGTGCCGTGTCCGCCTCGGCGCCCGACAGGAGCGCCGCGGTCTTCGCGCGCGCCTCGGGACCCTGGATCGCGAGCATCGCGAACTCGCTGCGCTCACGGGCCTCGACGCCGAATTCCGCCGCATGGCGGCGGATCCACGCGAGATCCGCAGCGCGCGTGCCCGCGTTCACGACTAGGCGGAAGCGTGTGTCGTCGAGGCGACCGACGATGAGGTCGTCGAGGATGCCGCCCGACTCATTGAGCATGCAGCCGTAGAGCATCCGGCCCGGGGCCTCGAGCTTGCCGACGTCGTTTGCGAGCAGGTGCTGCAGGAATTCCCGCGCGCGCGCGCCGGCGAGATCGATGACGCCCATGTGCGAGACGTCGAACAGGCCGGCTGCGCGGCGCACCGCATGGTGTTCGGCGATTTGCGAGCCGTAGGCGAGCGGCATGTCCCAGCCGCCGAAGTCGACGATGCGCGCGCCGGACGCGCAGTGCAGATCGAAAAGAGCGGTTCGTCTTCCCATGGCCCCTCCAAAACAAAAAGGGCGGCGGATGCTTCTTCGACTAGAAACATCCGCCGCCCCTCTGTCCTGTGACCTGAGAGATCAGGCGCCGTACCGGCGCCGCACCCCTTCGGTGGGTGGACCGGATCTATCGTCCACCGCTCTCCAGAGCTCGTATGGAAACCTCAATGTTTCCGCAGTCCGTCGTTGCTGTGCCTGAGCGTTTCCGGGCGGAACTTGCGCCTTCGGCGTTTCGGCTCTGGGCCGAACCCTCTCCGAGCAGACTGATCAATCGAGCGAAGAAATGATAACAGCTCAAGGAGCGGCGACCAAGCGCCGCGCCTGGACGAGATGCACGATCACGGTCAAGCCGATGAGCGCGATCAAACCGAGGATCTCCGCGCGCGACGCGAGTGCGATCAGCGCCGTCATGCTGACGATGCCGATCGTCGCCGCCGCGCCGAGAAAGGGGAAATTCAAGGGCGTTCCGGCGTGCGCGACGCCGCGGCGCGCGAGCCGCCAGGAAGCTGCGCAGCCCAAGATGTAATACACGGCGCCCGCGAGCGCGGAAAGCACGGCGAGCTCGGCAAACGTGCCGCTCAAGGCCAGTACGACCGCGATTGTCGCATAGCACAAAATTGCGACGTGCGGCGCATGGCTGCCTGCATGCAGGCGGCCGAGCGCGCGCGGCATCCGGCCGTCGCGGCCGAACGCAAACAGCATGCGCGGACTGCCGAGAAGGTCGCTCGACAGCCAACCGAACATCGACAGCGCAGCGCCCGCGAGCATCAGTCCGCGCAGCACGGGATTGATCCTGGCCATGGCATCGGCGAGCGGTACCGTCGACGTTGCGAGCGCCGGCCCCAAGATGCCTTGCGCGACGATCTGGATCGCGACGTACAGCAGCGTGGTCGATGCGAGCGCGATGGCGAGCGCGCGCGGTATGGTGCGCGCCGGCTCCGAGACCTCGCCGCTCGCGCACAGGGACGTCTCCATGCCCATGAACGCGAACACCGCCAGGATTGCCGCGCGCCCGAAGCCTGCGGCCTCGGTCGGCGCCTGCGGCGCGAAATTCGCGCGGTGGATGAAGCCCGCGCCCGCGATCACGAAGACCACGAGCGGCACCAGCTTCACGGCGGTCGAGACGCCGACCAGGCGCGCACCGCTCGCAACGCCGCGGATGTTGACGAAGCCGATGAGGCCGATGACGCCGATGACGACGGCCGCGCGCGCCGGCGCGGCGATCGACGCCGGCAGCACGCTGACGATGACATCGGCGAGCGCCGCGGCGACGCCGCCGCATGCGAGCACGTCGGCGACCAGCAAGAGCATCCCCGTGACGTACCCCGCGAGCGGCCCGAAGGCCGCTTCGACGTAGCCATAGAGGCCGCCGCTCGTCGGCAGGCGGCTGCCGCCCTCGGCGAAACAGATCGCGACCGCTCCGACGGCGCCGGCGCAGAACAGGAACACGAGGGGTGCATACGGTCCCGCCGAGGCGGCGAGCGCGCTCGGCACGGCGAAAATGCCGGCGCCGACGATCATGCTGACGGTGCTCGTGGCGAGGCCCCAAAGCCCCAGCGCTCGCACGAGACCCGCGTCGCGGTGAATGGCAGTCACGGATCCTACCGTAGCATAGATCGAGCCGTCGCATGGATCGGGTGCCTCGCGCGCGTCATAATGAGCGGCATGTATCGAGCCCCTCTGAAGGAAATACGCTTCGCGCTGCACGAGTTGACGCGCGACGATTGCCTGCACGGTCTTGCGGGTCTTCCGGACTATTCCGCGGACTATGCCGATGCGGTCCTGGAGCAGGCGGCGCACTTCGCGGAAGAGGTGCTCGCGCCGATCAACGACTTGGGCGACCGCGAAGGCGCAAAGTGGTCGGCGGACGGCGTCGTCATGCCGCCGGCGTTCAAGGACGCCTACCGCCGGTTCGTCGATGCCGGCTGGACGCGGCTGCGCGCATCCTTGGACCAGGGCGGACTCGCGGCGCCCGCGGCCTTGAGTCTCGCGGTCGATGAACTCTGGTCGTCGTCGAATCTCGCTTTCAAGCTCTGCCCGATGCTGACGCGCGGCGCGGTCGAGGCGATCGAGCGCTGCGGCTCCGACGCCCTGAAAGCGCGGTTCCTGCCGAAGATGATCGCGGGCGAATGGACCGGCACGATGAATCTCACGGAGCCGCAGGCGGGCAGCGATCTCGGCGCGATCCGCACGCGCGCGGTCCGGGACGGCGAGGACTACAAGCTCTTCGGCCAGAAGATCTTCATCACCTACGGCGACCACGACTACACGCCGAACATCATTCACCTCGTGCTCGCGCGCATCGACGGCTCGCCGCCGGGCACGCGGGGAATTTCGATGTTCATCGTGCCCAAGGTGCGGGTCGCCGAGGACGGCAGTCTCGGTGAGCGCAACGACGTGCGCTGCGTGTCGATCGAGCGCAAGCTCGGCATCCATGCGAGCCCGACCTGCGTTCTCGCCTATGGCGACGGCGGCGGGGCGACGGGCCATCTCGTCGGCGAGCCGAACCGCGGCCTCGAGTACATGTTCATCATGATGAATGCGGCGCGGCTGTCCGTCGGGCTCGAAGGCTACGCGATGGGCGAACGTGCGTATCAGCGCGCGCTCGATTGGGCGCGCAGCCGCGTCCAGGGGCGTCCCGCGGGCAAGCCGCTGACCGCGGACGGCAAACCGGCGCCGATCGTCGAGCACGCGGACGTCAAGCGCATGCTGATGACGATGAAGGCTCAGACCGACGCATCGCGCGCGATCGCGCTCTACGGCGCCCTGCAGCTCGACCTCGCCGAGCACGCGGCCGACCCGGGCACTCGCGCCGAAGCGCAGGCGCGCGGCGATCTCTTGATTCCGATCATCAAGGCCTGGGCGACCGAGCGCGGAATCGCGACCGCGTCGCTCGGCATACAGATTCACGGCGGCATGGGCTATATCGAGGATGCCGGCGCCGCGCAACACTGGCGCGACGTGCGCATCACGGCGATCTACGAAGGGACGACGGGCATCCAGGCGAGCGACCTGCTCGGCCGCAAGATCAGCCGCGACGATGGCGCCGGGATGTTCGCGTTCATCGACCTCATGAACGCCGAGCTCGAGGCGCTGAAGGCGGCGGACGCCGCCGCACTCGACGGCAGGAATTCGGCCATCGCGGCGCTCGCGAGTTTGCGGCAAGCGACGGTTGCGCTGCTGCAGTCCGCGGAACGCGGGCCGGCGCATGCGCAGGCGGTGGCGGTCCCTTATTTGAATCTCTGCGGCATCGTCATCGGCGCCTGGACCATGGCGAAGGCGCATGACATCGCCGTGCGCAAACAGCGCTGAGGACCCGGAATTCTTCGGCGGCAAGCGGCAAATCGCGCGGTTCTACATGCAGCAGATCCTGCCCGAGGCGCAGGGCCTGTCGCGCATCGTCGCCGACGGGTCGGCGAGCGTCAGCGAGGCGGACTCGCGGCTGTTGTGATCGACGCCGCACGCTCGGCGGCGGACGGGCGTGCGGACGCCTCGTAGCGGCTCGCCACCGGCCAGCCGTTTCGCCGCAGGAACTCGAGCGAGGGACGCAGCATCTCGCCGACCTGCGCGCGTCGCAGCGGATTCGCGAGCGCCGCGCGGCGCCAATCGTGCGCGGCCCGGAGGCCCGCGCGCGCATACACGCCGGCCGGCGGGTAATACACATAGCGCGCGTACAAATCGATCGCGACCGACAATCCCGGGGTGAGCAGCGCCTTCTGCCAGCGCGCGCAGCGGTCGGACGACTGCCGGCATTGTTCGCGCGCATAGGCCGCGTGCGCGGCCTCGTCGCGCAAATGGATCCCGGCCATGCGGTAGACGACCGCGCTCAAGGTCTCATCCTCGATGCCGCGCCGCACGCGGCGATTGAGCCGATCCGGCAGCTCCTCGCCGACGACGACCATCGCCCAGAACAGCGCCGAATCCGACGGCACCAGCTTGCCGAGCGCATCGACGATGCGGACCCCGAGGCCCCGCTGCTTGTCGACGCCGAAGCCGCTGCGCCGCAGGAGTTCGACGAACATGAGGCTGTGTCCCGCTTCTTCGCGCACCTCGTGCAGGAATCGTACCTGGCGCTCGGCATCCTTCGTGCGATGCGCAAGTTCGGCGAGGCGCGCCATGAACTGCGATTCCAGCCACAGGCCCGCCTGCAGCAAATGCACATATTCCAGCTGCGACAGGCGCTGCCGCGTCGCGAGCGGCAAGGCTTCGAAGTCAGGCACGCCGGACAGGGACAACGCGGCGGGCGGCATCCACCAGCAATCGCGCGCGACGCCGTCCCAGTCGATGCGCGCGAGCGGGTCCTCGTACCGTACGGCTGAAAATTCCGTTAGGCTCGGCATGGTGAAGCCTCCTCGGGAGAAGCAAACTGCTGCTCGATCTGTTCTACGAGTTCGGGATGCCGCCGCTGATCGCGCGCAGCGAGGCGCAAGTTTATGCGGATGCGCTCGCCGAGATCGAGCTCGCGGACCGGCTCGGATTTCACGGCGTCTGGCTCGTCGAGCATCATCTGATGAAGGGCTATTCGCATTTGTCGAAGCCCGATCTCGTGCTCGCGGCGCTCGCGCCGCGCACGTCGCGGCTGCGCCTCGGGCTCGGCGTGATTCCGCTGCCCTATCATCATCCGCTGCACGTCGCCGAGCGCATCGGCACGCTCGATCTCTTGTCCGGAGGCAGGCTCGAAGTCGGGATCGGGCGCGGCTTCTCGCCGGCGGAATACGCGGCCTTCGGCGTCGACATGGCCGAGAGCCGCGCGCGCGTCGAGGAGTCGCTCGCGATCCTGCGCGCCGCGGCGAACGATGCGCCGCTCGATCATGCCGGCGCTCATTATCGCCTCAACAACGTCGAGATCGTGCCGCGGCCGCTGCAGCGTCCCTATCCGCCGCTGTGGACCGCGGCCGTGAGCCCGGAGACCTTCGAATGGGCCGCCGCCGAGGGGCTCGGCGTGCTCGCCGGACCGTTCAAGCCATGGTTCATGATCGACGCCGACATCCGCCGCTACCGGGCGGCCTGGCAGCGCCCGGAACCTGCGCGCATTTCCATGACCGTCGGCATGCTCTGTCTGCGCGACGGCAAGCGCGCGCGCGCGCTCGCGGGTCCCGCGATGCGCTGGTTCTACGGCGAGCTGCTGCGCGTGACCGCGCCCGTGCTCGAGAAGCTGTTGCCGAGCTACGAGCATTTTCGCGAACTCGGCCGCTTTCGCCGGCTCATGCAAGCGGGTGCGCGCTTGGGCGTGCTGGAACTCGCCGGACTCGTCGTCGTCGGCACGCCGGCGGAATGCCTCGCGCGCATCCGCCGGTATCGCGATGCCGGCGTCACGCACTTATCCTGTGCCGTCGGCGCCGGCGCGCTGCCGACCGAGATCGTGCGCGAGTCCCTCGAGTGCATCGCGAGCGAGGTGCTGCCGGCGCTTGCCGACGCGCCGCGCGCGTGATCGAATGAGCGCATGCAAGGGCGGATCATATGGCACTGATCGAAGATCTCAAGCAGCGGCTCGCGGCGGAGAAGAGCTTCTTTCGCGCGCAGCTGTTGCGCGAGGACATCGCGCGGCTCGAGAAGCTCGAGGCGCTCGCGCGCTCGACGCCGGACGTCGACGAGTATCGGCGCGCCGGGCGTCGCCTCGGCTGGACGCCGATGGATGCGCGCACGGGCGAGCTCGGCGCCGCGCTCGACTCCCTGGTCGACGCGGTGCGCGCTGGAGACGATGCGCACGGGCTCGAGGCCTGGGTCGAGATCACGCGCATTCGCATTGAAAGAATGGTCGGCTGTCTGTCGACGCGGACGCCCAAGCCCACCGATTAGTCGACGGCCGATCACGGCGCCGCCTCCTGCCAGTAATCGGGCGAGGATATCCACGCGCGCCTGAGCGCCGCGGCGCCGGGACCGCCGCTCGCGTAGCCCACGAGCACGGCGCGGCGGCGGCGCAAGGCGCGCTCGTACGCCGTGTCATAGAGAGTCGAGAGTTCCTCCTCGTAGTCCTCGAGCGCGTCCTCGCGGCCGGCGAGCAGGAGTGCGGCCGCAGCCCCTGCGAGCGCGCCGGAGCGAACGGCCGCTTCGATGCCGGCGCCGGTCACGGGATTCGTCAACCCCGCCGCATCGCCCGCAAGCAGCACGCGCGTTTGCCCAAGCCGGCCGATGGAGTGCAGTCTGCCGCCGACCGGTATGAGGCCTCCGGTCAGATGCGTGGCTCCGCCGGCCGCAACCCGGCCGGCCGCCGCGAGTTCCGCGTGCAGATCGCGCAGCAGGGATTTCAGTTGGTCGCGGTGTTCGTAGTCGACGCCGACGCCGAGGTTCGCGAGTTGCGCCTGCGGAAACAGCCAGCCATAGCCGCCGCGATAGGCGGCGCGCAGGAAGATGTCGGTCGCATCGTGCGCGTGCGTCATCGGCACGGTGACTTGCCGGGTCGCGACGAACTCGGTGTTCACGCGCCCGATCGCCGCGCCGACGCGCGAGCGCGGCCCGTCGGCGCCGACGAGCACGCGCGGCTCGACCTCGAGGCCGTTCGACAGCCGTACGGCGCCGTTCGGCAATATGCGCGTGACCGTCGTTGCCGGCAAACAGCGCGCGCCGCGCGCGATCGCCTCGCGCGCGAGCGCTTGGTCGAATTGCAGCCGCGAGATCATGCGGCCGCGAAAGTCGTCGCGCACGTCGGGCGCCTCGGCCTCGACCATCGTCAGCATGCGCGCGATCGACTGGCTGGAGACGGCGTCCCAGGACACCGCGTGGAGACTCAAGACCGCGGACACGAACTCGGCGCATTGTACGGGCGCGCCGATCACGCCGCGCTTCTCCACGGCCAGCACCTCGCAGCCCGCCGCCGCGGCGGCGGCCGCGGCGCTCGCGCCCGCGGGTCCGAATCCAACGACGAGTACATCGGGGCGCATGGGTGCGCCCGGCGTCAGCGGCGCTTGCCGCAGAATTGATCGTGCAGCGTCTTGATGATCGCGGCGGTCTCGCCGCTCGTGAGCGCATAGTGCACGGATTGGCCGCGGCGCCGCGTGGAGACGAGCTTATGCTCCCGCAGCATCGCCAGGTGTTGCGAGACCGCGGACTGGCTCAAGCCCACGTGCGCCTGCAGCTGGCCGACGGATTTCTCGCCCTCGGCGAGCTTGCAGACGAGCATCAGGCGCGCTTCGTTCGCAATCGCCTTCAGCACGACGCAGACGCGCGATGCGCGCGAATGCAGCGCTGCGAGTTCGCTCGGGCGCAGCGTCGTCGTGACCGGCGCGGGGCGCGCCGCGGCCGGGGCGGCTCGCGTCATGCGCCGCAGCCCGCGAAGCCGTCGGCGGCCATTTTCGCCTCGTAGGGAGCGGCGACCTGGGTGCCCGGCACGAGCGTCGGCTTCACCGATGCCCAATCCTCCGGCTTCAGGATCATGAGCCAGCCGCGTCCGTAGGGATCCTCGTTCGCGATGCTCGGGGTTGCGACGAGCGCTTCGTTGATCTCGACGACCGTGCCCGCGGCGGCGACCTTCGCCGGGCCGACCCACTTGCCCGACTCCACGGTCGCGCAGGACTTGCCGGCTTTGACGTCCTTGCCGACGGCCTTCGGCGTGAAGGCGACCAGGCGGCCGGCCATCGCGGTCGCGACCGCGGTCATGCCGACCTTGACGTTGCCGTCGCCCTGTTCCTGAAACCAAATGTGACTCTGTACGTCGTACAGCAATTCATCCGGCAGATTGCAGCCGCGCACTGTGGCCATGGATCAACCCCCTCTTCGATAAGCGATCAACCCGCGTCCGCCCGCAATGGGCGCGACGCGCAGCAGAACTCCCCGAGCTGCTCGGCCTGAAGCTTGCCGATCACGAACAGGCACAAATGGTTCGCGAGCAAAGCCATCATTCGCGCCCGTGGCGCGGCATCCGGGTGTTCCGGCTCCAATGTTAGCAGGTTGTAATGATAGGCGAGTTCGCGGCAGGATTCGCGGCAGGCATTGAAGCTCGGCAGCCCGCGTGCGCCCTGGCGATGCAGGGCGAGCAGACGGAAACCCTCGTAAGTGTCCGTCGTCGGCACCTCGCCGCGCGCGCTCACCCAGTGTTCGAGGATTTCTTCGCCCAACTTCAGGATCCCGGGCGCATCGGCCGCCGCCGGCGCGCCCGCGATGAGCCCGTCGAGACGTCCCTCGATGGCGAGGATCGATGTCACGCGAGCCCCTTGGCCTTGAGCATCGGGATGGAATCGGAAACGTTTTCGTGCAGGCCGACCTGGCGCGCGGACAGGCCGAGCGCGATGCCGAGCAGCTGCGTGAAGTACATGATCTTCACCTGGGTCTTGCGGCCGAAGCGCTTGTCCGCGCGAATCTGGTGCATCTCGAGCCCCGCATGACAGGTCGGGCATTCGGTCGCGATGACCTCGGCGCCCGCGGCTTCGGCGGCGTTCAAGATGTTGAGCACGAGCTTCGTCGACATGTCGCTGTCGGAAAGCGTATGCGCGCCGCCGCAGCAGGCGGTCTTCAGCGGGAATTCGACGTTGACCGCGCCCGCGGCCCCGAGCAGATCGTCCATGAAATGCGGCTTCGACGTCGATTCGCTGCCGGGCCCGGCGTCCTTCTCGGGGAAGATGTTGCGCGGCCGCGTGTACATGCAGCCGTAATAATTGGCGACCCGCAGGCCTTTGAGGCCGTTCTTCACGCGTTCACGCAGGCCTTCCTCGCCGATCGAGGCCTTGATCCAGTCGAGCGCGTGGATCGTCTCGACCTGGCCCGCGCGGTAGGGCTCGTGGCCGGCCTTCGCCGACAGCCGGTCGACGACTTCGCCGCTCTTCGGGTCGTGCGTGAGGTCGTGCTCGGCCTTCTTCAGGTTGTGGTAACAGCCGTTGCAAGGCGCCATGACGACGTCCATGCCCATCTCGTTCGCCGCGATCGACATCACGCGCGAGGAGAGGTAGGTCTGGACCTTGGGGTCGATGTTCTTGACCTCCATGGCCCCGCAGCAATTCCAGTTCGATATTTCGACCAGATCGAGCCCCAGCGCCTTGCCGACCTGCTTCGTCGAGCGATTGTACGGATGCCCGGTGCCCTCGAGCGTGCAGCCCGGGTAATAAGCGACCTTGCGGTACTTGTCGGCCTTGTTCTCGGACATCGCGGTTGCGCTCCTTTAAGCGTGCGGAGTGCCGGCGGCATCGCGCCGCGCGGTCTCGATGAGGTCGGGAAGCCCCAATGCGCGGTGTTGCACGGCGCGCTGCTCGTCGACGTATTCCTCGATCGCGGCGCGCGCTCTCCGCCCAGCCGCGCGTGCGCGGTGCGACGACCGTGCCCAGTCCCATGCGCGTCAGCAGCCCGATGGGCAGATGCCGCAGCATGCCGCGCACCATCTCGATGAGCCAGTCCTGATTGAGCGACTGCCCGGTACGCTTGAAGAACCGCTGGATCGTGCGGCCCTCCTCGATCTTGCCGGTCTTGATGACCTGGTCGGAGAATACCTCGTCGAACACCATCGACGGCGATTTCGGCGTGTGGCCTTTGAGTTCGAGCCAATGCGACAGCGCCTTCATGACGCCTTCCGGATTCACCTCGCGCGGACAAATGGTCGTGCATTTGTTGCAGCTGACGCATTGCCAGATGATGTCCTTGTCGCGCAGGCAGCTCCTCTTCCATGCCCAAACGCACGAGATAGATCCAGAATCGCGGATTGAAATCGGGATTGACCGCGTTCACCGTGCAGGCATTCGTGCACGACCCGCATTGCCAGCAGCGGTGAATGAGCTCGCCGCCCGGCAGCGCCGCGATCTCGTCCTCCATCGCCTCGTTGTAATCCTTGACGACGCGCGTCTGGATGAACGTGCTCCAATGGCCGGAGACGTCGACGCCGTCGACGACGAGCTGCTCGTGCTCGCGCAGGTTTTCGGGCCGGATCAGCGCTTTTTCATGTATGGGCATGGTGTGCTCAAGCGGAAGGTCCTTGTTCGCCGCGCTCAGCGAGCACGAACACGGCACCGTCGATCGTCTTCAGCCGCGTGCGGCCGCTGCCGGCCTTGACGCCGTCGAGGCCGAGGAGGCGGCGCGTGTATTCGAGCGGGTCCTGTTCGGCCGAGAAGTCGGTGCGCAGATAGCTGCTGCCCTGTTCGCAGATGTACTCGGCGTAGACCTGCGCGCACAAGAGATCGACGTACTGAAGGCATGTCGCGGAAGAAGCCGTTGCGCGCGAGGTATTGGCTCAGCTCCTCGCGCAGGCAAAGGAAGGTCGCGTAGCCGTCGGCCACGTCGATGCGCATGTGGTCCGGGTTCTCGGCGAACCAAAGCTCGCGGATCACGCCGGTATTGGCGGCGGCGTCCCAAACCCAGCGGTTCATCAAGGGATAGCGTTCCGGCGCGATGTTGTGCAGGAGTTCGGCGCCGAGATCGCGCACCCAGCGCTGCGAGGCGTCCTGCCCTCAAGCGCGCGCCGAACGCGGCGAGCCGCGAATCGGTCGACGCCGTGTCTCCCATGCCTTCCACGAATTCGGCGATGTCGTCGCGCAGCGCGTCGTACGCGGGGCGCTCGAGCCAGCGCGCGATGCGCCGGCGCACCGTCGGCATGAACGGGCAGAGGCCCTTGAACGTGTCGGGCTCGAGAACCGCCGCCGGGTTCGACGGATCGCCGAACGCGTCGCGGAACAGGGTGCTCTTCAGCTTCAGCGCTTCGACGTAGCGTTCGATGCCGCCTTGCGCCTCGGCGCCGGCCGCGAGGCGCGCGAGGCTTTGGTCCAGGCGCGGGCCGGAAAGGTCGAGCCGCACCGGCGCGATCTCGGCCACCGCCGCGCGCCGCATCAGGGGATTGCGCACGCCCAAGCCCCCTTAAGCGCTCGCCCGCGACGGCGCGACGATGCTAAGCGCCGTCATCGCGGCCGCATGGCCTTGCCCGATCGAGTCGTCGATGCTCTCGGGCCCCGTGGCGGCGCCGGCGACGAATACGCCCGGCCTCGAGGTCTCGGCCATGTTGCCGTAGGTGTCGCCGCGCGCGAGGAATCCGTGCGGTTCGAGGGCTACGCCGAAGGTCGCGGCGATCGTCTTGTTGTCGACGTTCGGATCCATGCCGATCGCGTGCACGACCATGTCGAACGGAATCGTCACGGGGCGCTTCACGAGCGTGTCCTCGCCCTTGACGATGAGCTTGTTGCCGTCGGACGTGACCTCGGCGATGCGCGACTTGATGTACTTGATCTTGAATTCTTCCTGGCTGCGCCAGTAGTACTTGGTCTCGTAGAGCCCGAACGTGCGGATGTCCATGTAGTAGATGTAGACGTGGCAGTCGGGCAGCTCCTCGCGGATCTCCATCGCGAGATTTGCCGATACCGTGCAGCAGATCTTCGAGCACCACTCGCGGCCGATTTGCCGGTCGCGCGAGCCGACGCAGAGGAGAATCGCGACACGCTGCGGCTTGCGGCCGTCGGACGGGCAGCGCACGCCCTTCCCCGAGGAGATCATCTGTTCCACCTGCGTCGTCGTGACGACGTCGGGGAACGTGCCGAAGCCCCATTCGGGCTTGTTCAGGGAATCGAAATGCGTGAAGCCGGTCGCGAGGATCGCCGCTCCCGCGCGCACCGTGGCGCCGTTCGACAGTTCGGCCGAGAAATCGCCGGGGGCGCCGGAGAAGCTCTTGACGGTCGTGCCGGTATGCACTTCGACGAGTTGCTTGTCCTCGGCGACCCGCTGCACCATGCCGCCGATCGCATCCTTCGCCCATTCGCCCGAGGGCACGAGCTTCGCGTAGCCCGAGAGGATCGGCGCGCCGCCGAGCCGGTCGGCCTTGTCGACGAGAACACTTTGCTGGCCGACGCGGGCGAGGGCGTGCGCGGCCGCGAGCCCGGCCGGTCCGCCGCCGACGATCAAAATCGGTTGTTTCATCCGGATTGTCCTATGCGCTTGAAGCCGGGACCCGAGGTGATCATGCGCCGCGGATCGTAGAGCGTCTCACCGCGTCCCGCGGCGACCTCTTTCAAGTACTCCTCGAACTCGACCTTCTTCGCCTGCCAGTCGATGCCGAGTTTCTCCATCAAACCTTCGGTCGCCGACGCATGCCAATGCGTTTGCACGATCTTGTACGGGTGCGCGCCGCAGACGAGCGCGGCGAACTGGCAGTCGGCCATGACCGGCAGGCTGACCGGGCGGCCGTCGGCCTTGGATATCCACTGGTTCTTGTCGAGCGTCGTGATGCAGCCCGTGTCGTGCCCGATCATGACGTCGGCGCGCGCCTCTTCGACGGCGACGCGGATCTTGCGGTCGATCGCGAAAGAGCGCGTGAACTCGCGCTCCGAGATGATGTGGCGGAAGCCGAAGCCGCAGCAGTCGTACCAGGTCGAATAATCGATGACCTGCGTGCCGAGCGATTGCATGATGCCGGTCGACACGGCGACGCGGTTGCCGTCGAGCACGTCGTCGTCGTAGATCACGTCCTCGGGAATCATCTTGTAGACGTGGCATGCGGGGTGGATCGTCGCGCGGATGCCGCTTGCGTCGATGACCTGGCGCTTCGCGATCTCGCCGCGCATGACGTGCACCCATTCGCTGTAATGCACGACCTCTTCCGGAATCAGCAGCTTGCCGTCGACGAGCCGGCCGAGCTTGCCGAGGATCTGGCGCACGCGCTCGCGCAGCTTCGCCGAGTGGATGAGGTACGAGCGCATCTCCTTGTAGTTGCCGAAGGAGGTGCCGCAGTGAACGAGCGGGTAGTAATAGCCCTCCGGCAGGCCTTGGGCCTTCGCGGCGACGTACGCCTGGTGGAAGTTGCGCAGGAACACGGCCGCGAGGCTCTCGACGTTGCCGATGCCGGAGCCGTGGTAATTCCACGCCGTGCACGAGGTCTGGTCCGTCTCATCGAGATATTCGACGTTCATCTCGTTCATGAGCCACAAGAGCGACGTCGGATAGCCGGGTATGTTGCCGCACTGGCCGCAGGACTTGTGGTGCCAGAGGCGCGTCGTCGGGATCTTCTTGTCCCAGCCGTACAGCGTCTTGACGTGCGCCGGCTTGTGCTCGTCGCCGACGCGGTGGACGACGATCTCGCCGTCCTTCTCGAGCTGCCACATCGCGTCGCGCACGTCCTCGACGCGGTCCTTGTTGGTCAGCATCGAGCGCTTGTCGATGATCTGTTCGACCCAGGCGGTCGCTACTTGCGCATCTTTTGCGCCGAGGCCCGCGGCCTTCCATTCCGGCCCGTGGCCGGTCAGGTGCTCGCCCGTCGTCTTGTCGGTGGGATTCGCCATGGATTACTCCTCTTGATCTTCGAGCCAGTCGGCATAGTCGTCGCGCTTCTCGTCCATGATGTCGCCTATCACGTCGAACAGATTCGGGTCGATCGTCTTCAGGCTGTCGAGAACGCCGGTCTCTTCCCAGATCGTGTACAGCTCGACCGAGGTCTTCAGGTTGACCTCCCAGGCGGTCTTGGTCGTGTGCAGCGTCGGCACGGGGATCGCCTTGCGCAGGATCGCGAGCGGCGCGTCGACCTTGGAGATATTCGGGCCCCAGTCGGGGAACGCGTCCTTGCTGATCATGTCGGGCGAGAGCTGATTGCCGGTCGAGATCAGCTTCAGCATCACGCGGCTGAACGGCCGCAGCACGTTCTTCGCCGATTCCATGCCGTGCTTGATCGCGACCTCGCGCATGAGCATGACGAGCCCGCCGGGCGAATTGCCGAACGGGCAGCGGGCCGCGCAGGTGTAGCATTGCGCGCAGGCCCAGATTTTTTCCTGCATCGCGTCGTAGATGCCCTCGAGATTCTCGGTCCAGAGCAGCTGGACGATCTCGCGCGGGCTGTAGTCGTAGTAATGAGCGGACGGACAGGTTGCGGTGCAGATGCCGCAGTTCAAGCAGCCGTTCAGCTCATGATCGAAGCGCAGATCGGACTGGATGTCCTGGAAGATTTCCTCGAGCTTCGCGCGCTCGACGGGCGGGGCCTCGCCGACCGGATCGCCGATGAACTGCTGAACGCGCGTTGTGCCCGCTGTCTCCATGTCGAAGTCCTTGCGCGCCGGCTCAGTAAGTCAAAACCTTGTATTCGTCCTGCATGACGCGTTCGATGAGATACGCGCCGCCGATGATCCCGCTGCACTCGGGGATCAGGTCCGCCTCGGTCATGTCGAAGCAGATCGAGGTTCGGCGAGCAGCAATAGAACTTGGCGCCCGCCTCGTGGGCGTCCTTGATGAAATCGAGCACGGATTTGGGGGATCCTGGCTTCACGAACAGCTTCTCGGCGACGCCTTTCTTCATGAGGCGCCCGGAGGTCGCCGTGCAGATGACTTCGACCTCGAATTCCATCGCGGCAGCGACGGTCGCTTGAAATATCGGCGCACCCAGCTCCTCGCCGTTGCGCGGATCGGTGTTCGCCATCACGATGATCAGCTTCGTCGCCATCGGCGTCATCCTCCCCAGCTTGCTTCCCCAGCGTGCGCCTCGGTCCGTGCGCCCCGATCGCCGAGGCCGCCTTTCCAAGTTATTAGCCGAGGCTAATGTATAACCCAATCGCGCGCAAGCGTTCCTTCGGCGCGGATCGACCGCTTAGGCGGCGGACTCGTGCATCAGCCGCATGCAACGCACCAATCCGGTCATGATCGGCACGAGCGAATCCTCGATCGCGGCGCGGCAGGCGCGCAAGGCCTGCAGCCGGGGCTCGGGATCCTCCGGCGCCTCGGGAAATTCCATGATCAGGTCCTCGATGATCGCGGACTTGATGCCGGGATTCCCTGCGAACCCGAACGCGCGCTCGCCGACTTGGAACAGCGCCGGTTTCCCGGCTTCGTCGACCGCGAGCACGCGCGCTGCTGGGCGGCAAGACCGGTTCGTCGCGGCCGTAGCGCACGAGCGGATAGCGCGCCGGCAGATACCCCGCGAGCGCATCGTCCGCGGTGCGCGCCGCCGTCGTCACGTCGAACGCAAGCGGCGCAGGGGAGAGGCCGCCGCCGGCGGCCTTGCAAAGGATCAGCGCGCCGAGCCCGATACCGAGGACCGGCACGCCGCCGGCGAGGGCGGTGGCCGTCAAGGCCACCTCCGCATCGAAACTCGGCAGCCGCGCAGGGCCGGGCACGGCGCCCATGGGGCCGCCGCCGAGCAGGACCAAGCCTTCGGCCCATTCGCGCGCCTGCGGCAAGCGCCCGCCTTGCGTGAACGGCCGGTGGTACCGAAAGCGGATTTGCCTGCCTTCGAGGTGATCCTCGATGAGCCCAAGGTACTCGGCCGAATTATGCTGCACGACCGCGAGGGTCTTGCCGAAATCGGACACCGCGGCCGCGCCTTATGCGAACCGGCGCCGCGGCGTCCGGCGCCGTGGCCGGGGCGGCAAGCGCGGCTTCGACCGAGCGGCGGAAATCCGCGGCCGTGACGGTCGCGAGCCCGACGGGGCGCGCGGCGAAAAACGCATCGATGGCCGCGCCCGCGGCGTTGGCGTCGATGCCGCGCAAATGACTTTCGAGGTCGTAGATCAGCCGCGGCGGCGCGACGAAGAAATCGCCCGTGATCAGCACTTGTCCGAGCCGCCGGCCCGCGGCGCCCTCGCGGCGCACGTAACAAGTGATCGTGCCGCCTGCGCCTGCATGCACGCCGACGTGCACGGCGCCGCCGGCCGGCGGTCCGTCGATTTCGGCGACGAAGTCATCGCGGCCGATCTGCGAGGAGTAGAGATCTTGCGCCAGCGATTCCTCGGCCGCAGTCAGCGCGCCGCGCTCGAACTCGAAGCCGAGGCGTTCCTGAAACCCCGCGAGCAGCGCCTGCTCGACCTCGGCGATCGCCGGCGTCTCTTCGCCGAGTAGTTCGCGCAAGGTCACGACGCGCGCCGCGGCCGAATCCAGGCCGCGCTTGGCGATCTTCGCCTGCGGCACGCGCAGCGCGCCGACCATTGCTTCCGGGTCCATGTCGACGAGCACCGTGCCTTGATAGATCAGCGAGTCGCCGTCGAAGAAGCCGCCCGTGCCGCTCACCTTGCGGCCGTCGACCTCGATGTCGTTGCGCGGCCGAAAGCGCGCATCGACGCCGAGGCGGCTCAAGCCCGCCGCGGCGGCTTCGCAGATCGAGCGCGCGATGTCGCCGAGCGATGATCCCGGGAGGGAGCGGCGGCCGAACACGAGTTCCCAGCCCAATTGGCCCTGGTCGAGATAGATCGCGCCGCCGCCGGTGATGCGCCGGCCGACGCCGATGCCGTGGCGCCGGCAATAGTCGAGATCGACTTCGGTGGAGAGCTGCTGGTGGCGGCCGACGAGCGCGACCGGCAAGAAGTGGATGAAGCGGATGGAATCGGGGATCGTGCCCGCCTGATGCAATTCGAGCATCGCCTGGTCGAGCGCGATGTTGTAGCGGCCCTCGCGCAGCCCCGCATCGACGACGCGGAACCGTCCGCTCACGCGTCCTCGGCCCGCACGACGGGAATCTTGAGCTGTTTGCGGATCTTGCGCAGGTCGTGGCCGTTGGGCTGGAACGGGAAACTTGCGATGTCGCTCGGCGGGGAATCGCCGTAGGGGCGGTCGCACGCCGACACGTCGTCGCGGAACTTCCCCGGGCAGCCGGAGGTGCGAAACGCGATGCCCTCCTGGATGATGCGGTCGAGCTCGACCTGGGGCAGGCCGAACTCGACGACGCGGCCGCGTTCGTCGAAGCGCATCTGCTCGACGCGCACCCCCGCGTAATCGATCAGATAGCGCGCGAGCTGCACGCGCCGCCACTGATCGCGCGGCGTCGCCGGCAAATGGTCCATCAGCGAACCCTTCTCCGGAAAAAAGCAGAACATGTGGCTGTGCCCGCCGAGATCGACGAGGCGCTGCACCAATTCGAGGGCCTCGAACTCGGTTTCGCCCATGCCGATGATGATGTGCGCGCCGAATTTCTGCGGCCCGAAGATGTCACGCGCGGCGAGCAGGATTTCCCAGTACTTGTCCCACTTGTGCGGCGATTGCACGCCCTTGCCGCGCGTGCGGTCGAAAATCGCGGGCGTCGCCGCATCCATCGCGACCGTGAAGATGTCGGCGCCGAGTTCCTTCAGGAGCGCGACGTCCCCGCGGCTCATGGTCGTCGGATTCGACAGGATCGAGACCGGGATCGCCGCCGGGTCGATGCGCCGCGTCCAGGCGCGCAGCACCGAAACCGTGTCGTCGTCGGAGCGCGGGTGCGTGATCATCGAAATGCACATGCGGTGGAACGGGCTCGCGGCGGCGTCGCGCGCGACGATGTCGACGATCTGCTCGATCGGCACCGCCGGCCAGTCGACACGGATGAAGTTGCGGTCGGCGTAATCGCGCTCCGCCTCGCGATGGCGCGCGAGCCCGCAATAGGCGCAGTTCGCGCGGCAGCCTTCCGGATACGTGAGCAGCAAATTGAGGCAGCGCGTGCAGTCGCAGCGATGCATGCGGCCCGGCATGATGCCGAGCGTCATCGCCGCAGCCGTCGACAGCTGCACGTACTCCGGCGAGCGCATGTGCGGCGCGAGGAGATTGTTGTTCGGCAGGTAGACGCCTTCCGGCCGCTGGTCGGCCGTCTTGACGCGCGCGCCATTGCGCCGATCCGGCGGCGTCGGTGCGGGCGCGCGCGGCTGCATCGCGGCAAATGCGTTGCAGTCGCCGTTCGCGGCGCCATCCGCGGTGCGGCCGTCATCCTGAAGTTTCACGCAGCTCATGCGACGGCTCCTCCGATGGTGATATCGCCGGCCGATGCGCGTCCGCTCGCGCAGCCGCTTGACTCCGTGCGGCGCGCGCTCGTGCCGAGCTTGATCGAGCAGCAAGCGTGTTGCTGCTCGAACGGCCGTCCGACCGCGCGCGCAACGGCGACCGCGCCGTCCGCGGGGAACGCGATGCCGTCGAGGCCGGCGAGTACCGCATAGGTGTCGGTCACGCGCTTGTGCATGCCGGGCGGCCGCGCGCAGCCCAAGAGCACGCTGCGATGCCCCAGCCGCGCGCGCGCCTCGGCGAAAATGCGGCCGACCTCGGCGGTGTCCGGCACGGCGAAGCTGCCCGGCTTCGCGTAGAACGGCATCACGACGACGAGCACGAGGCTCGTCACCGGGTGGCGGCTGACGATGTCGAACGCATTCGCCTCGCCGAGTATCCGGCCGTAGTGCAGGCCGATGACGATGTGCGGCGTGACCTCCATCGAAGTCGCGCACAGCGCCTCGAGCGTCGCCTCGAAGTCCGCGACGGGCCGGTCCAAGTGATAGACCTCGCGGATCGTCTCGTCGGCGCCGATCACGTCCATCATCGCCGTATCGACGCCCGCGGCTGCCATCGCGCGCGCGCCCGCCCGGGTCGTCAGCGCGGTGTGAATCGCAACTTTCAATCCAGGATGATCGCGCTTGAGGCGCTCGACGACGGGATAGAAGCGCTCGTAGCGGATTTCGTTGCGCCGATTCGAGCCGCCGGAGAGCAGAAACCCCTGCAGGCCCTGGGTCGCGATGAGTTCGCGCACCTTGCGGTCGAGCATTTCCGGGGACGTCGCCGGCAACATCGGCGCGAGGATCTTCGCCTGGCAGTGGTCGCAGTCGAGGCCGCAGGCGCCGCCGGTGATGGAGAACGCCGGGAAGCTGTTCTTCGAACAGCCCTTGAGTTCGGTGCTTGCATAGTCCTTGAACGTCGGCGTCGAGAATCGGATCGGCCGCGCGAGGGATGCGGGCGCGGCGCGCTCGAGCTCGGCGATCAAGCCCCGGTCGAGCGGCGCGTCCTCGAGTTCCTCGATCGTCTTCAGCGTGTCGAACCAGCTCATGAGAGGTCACCTGCGGCAACGACGGCTTCTCGGCCAAATCCAATATTCTCGACGAGGTCGCGGATTTCCCCGCGCAGTTCACCTGTGCGCGGCGGATCCGCCAACGTCGTCCACCATGCCGGATCGATCAGGCAATCGTCAATCAGGTCGCAGGTCAGCGCCTCGAGGATCCGCTGCGCGGCCGCAGGCAATGTCGGCGGAATGTCGCGCCCGCTGAGCTTTGCCCAGAGGCCCGTCCAGCAGCGCGCGACGGTCCAGGGATTGTAGCCGCCGCCGCCGAGGACCACCGCGGCCGGCGCACTCGCAACGAGCGCCTCGACCGCGCGCCAGAGCGCGCCGTTGCTGAGCGCGAGCCTGGAGAGCGGATCGCGTGCGAGTGCGTCGGTGCCGCAGACGACGACCACGGCCTGCGGGCGCAGCGCGGCCGCGTAGGGCAGCACGGCACGGCGCATGAGGAACTCGAGTTCCGTGTCGTTGAACCCGGCCGGCACCGGGAAATTGCGCGATCGTCCGCCGCCGCGATCGTCCGCCGCGCCGCTGAACGGCCAGCGGTTCTTCTCATGGATCGAGATCGTGTGCATGCGGGAATCGTCGCGGACCGCATCCTGCACCCCGTCGCCATGATGCGCATCGAGGTCGACGTAGAGGATGCGCGTCAGGCCGTCGTCCGCAAGGCGGCGCAACGCGAACACCGGATCGTTGAAATAACAGAAGCCGTGCGCACGGTCGGCGCGGCCATGGTGGGTACCGCCGGCCGGATGGAAACTCACCTGGCCGGCGAGCGCGAGTTCGGCCGCGAGCACCGAGCCGCCGACCGCGGTCGCCGCGCGCGCGAAAACTCCCGGAAACAGCGGATTCTCGCGCGTGCCGATCGCATATCGCTCGCGCACTTCGATGCTCGCGACGCCTGCCGCATCCGCCGTTTGCAGCGCCTCAATGTATTGCGGATCGTGGAATCGCGCGAGCTCCGCGACCGATGCCTGCGGGGCATGGCGGAATTCATCCGGGGCCAGCCAGTCGAGTGCGGTGCACAAGTTCATGACGCTCGCGACGCGCGGGATCGCGAGCGGATGATCGCCGCCGAATCCCGGCGCTCGCCAATGGTCGCTGCCGATGAATATCGCCTTACGCCGCATATCCCGTGCCGCCGTACGCTGTGCTGCAGCGAATCGCCGCCCGCACAGGCCCCCTTAGAACTCTTGGTGCGATCCTTAGAACTATTTGCACGAAATACCTTATCACCCTTTGCTAATGAATTTAACTCTGATAGATTCGGAAAAAACCACATGTCGGCTCGACGGGGGGAGAAGGCGATGGCATCGAAGAGCATGTCGATCATCGTGACCAAGGGATCGCTCGATTGGGCGTATCCGCCGTTCATTCTGGCGACGACCGCCGCGGCGATGGGCCTCGACGTCACGATGTTCTTTACGTTTTACGGCTTGCCGCTGCTCCTGAAGAAGCTCGATCTGCAGCTCTCGCCGCTCGGCAACCCGGCGATGAAAATGCCGATGGCCGGCATGCACATGGGGATGCCGAATATCGCTTCGATGATTCCGGGCGTGGATGCCGCCGCATCGAAGATGATGACGAACCTCATGAAGAAGAAGGGCGTTGCGTCGATCGAGGACCTGCGCGCGGCCGCCGTCGAATCGGACGTACGCCTGATCGCGTGCCAGATGACGATGGATCTCTTCGAATACACGCTGAAGGACATGATCGAGGGGCCGGAACTCGGCGGCGCGGCGACCTACATCGAGGTCGCGACGAAGTCCGACATCAATTTGTTCATTTGATCAGTGGCTCGAAAATTGGCGGGGAATCCATGGCTGACCAGACATTAGATGCGAAAGGGCTCAACTGCCCGTTGCCGATTCTGCGTGCGAAGAAGGCACTCGCGACGCTCAAGCCGGGCAATACGCTCGAAGTGATCGCGACGGATCCAGGATCCGTGAAGGATTTCCAGGCGTTTTGCCGCACGACGGGCAACGAGCTCGTCGAGTCGACGACCGAAGGCAACGTATTTCGCTTCATCCTGCGCCGCACGGAGTGACGTCCGCGCGTCGCCGCACTTAGCAAAAGCGCCCGGCCAGAGGCGCGTACTTGGCGAGCTTGAAGGGGGGGGGCCGGATTATGAGAATTATCATGCGGCTGACTTGGATGGTGCCGCCGCTATTGTTTGCGGGACTCGCGCAGGCGACGAACGGTTACTTCACCGACGGCGCCGGAACGAAGAGCCTGGGGTTGGCAGGCGCGGGCAGCGCCGATCCGCACGAAGTCATGAGCATCGCGACGAATCCCGCGGGTCTCGCGTTCGTCGGCGAGCGCATCGAGGCCGGCCTCGGCCTGTTCAGCCCGAACCGCTCGTATTCCACCTCACCGAGCCTCGCGAACGGCAACGGCGGCGCCTTCACGATCGGGCCGAACGACATCGACAGCGGCGACAAGCTGTTTCCGATGCCCTATGTCGCCGCCAACTGGCGGCTCGATGCGCAGGATTACCTCGGCGCCGCGTTCTACGCGCGCGGCGGCATGAACACCGTCTGGCATGGCGGCACCGCAAGCTTCGCGCCCGGACCCGGAGCGCCCGTGACCACGTTCCCCGGAACCTACGGCGCGGGCACCGCCGGCGTCGATTTGATGCAGGCGTTCATCAACCTGTCGATCGCGCATGCGTCGATCGACGAGCAAGTTTCGGTGGGCGCTTCGGCGATTCTTGCCGCGCAGCGCTTCGTCATACGCGGCGTCGGCAATTTCGCGCCGTACACGAAGACCTTCGCCGCGAGCGGCGGTACGGTGATGCCGACGGCGCTGTCGAACGCCGGCGCCGACATGTCCTACGGCGGCGGCCTGTCGCTCGGCATCGAATGGCGCCCCGACCCGCAGTGGAGCGCGGCGCTCGCGTACACCTCCAAGATCTACATGTCGAAATTCAAGAAATACAGCGACCTGTTCGCCGGCGACGGCGGATTCGACATTCCGGCGAATGCGACCGTCGGCGTGACCTTCAAGCCGACGCCGCCGGTCGCGGTGAGCTTCGACGTGCAGCGCATCTGGTACAGCAAGATAGATTCCATCGGCAACCCGATCAGCAATCTGTTCGCCTGTCCGACCGCGGGCGCGGGCGGCACCGATCTCGAAAGCTGCTTCGGCGGCAGTCGCGGGCCGGGCTTCGGCTGGCGCGACATGACGGTCTACAAACTGGGCTTGAGCTGGCAGGTCGACGACGAGTGGACCGGGCGCGTCGGCTTCAGCCACGGCAGGCAGCCGATTCCGAGTTCGCAAGCGACGTTCAACATCCTCGCGCCGGGCGTGATCGAGAACCACATCGCGTTCGGCTTCACGCGCCGCAATGGCGACAAGGGTGAATTCAATTTCGCGTTCACCTATGCGCCGGAGAAGAGCATCAGCGGGCCGAACACCTTCGATCCGACGCAGACCATCACGCTGAAGATGCATCAGTACATCATGGAATTCGGCTACGCCTGGATGCCCTAGGCAGGGCGGCACACGACTCAGGCGGCGGGCTTCGTTTCCTCGACCAAGTGGTCGGCGACGATTTCGACGAGGCTGGCGAGCCCGCCCTCCCATTTCCAGTGCGCCTTGCTCTCGTCCATCGTCAGGCGGCAATTGGAGCAGGACGACACCATGGTCTTGGCGCCGGTCCGCTCGACCTGGTCCATCTTGATCTTGAAGACCTTGTAGCGCAGATCCGCGGCGCGCGCGATCGCCTGTACGCCGCCGCCGCCGCCGCAGCACCAGTTCGCGTTGCCGGTCGGCGTCATCTCGCGGAAGTCCTGCGCGAAATCCTCGAGGAGGTAGCGCGCATCCTCGGTCGCGCCGCCGCGCCGCGAAATCTGGCAGGGATCGTGATAGGTGATCGACTCCTCGAGCGGCCTCAAGCGTAGCTTGCCGTCGCGCTTCAACTGCGCCATGAACTCCGAGATGTGCAGCACTGCGAACGGCAGCGGCTGACCGAGCATGTTGGCTCCCGCCCAGCGCAGCACGCCGAACGCATGGCCGCATTCCGGCACGACGACCGTCTTCGCACCGACGCTTTGCGCCGCGTCGGCGATGCGTTCGACCATGAGCTTCGCGATGTCGCCCTTGCCGGAGAGGTAGCCGAAGTTCGTGGCCTCATAGCCCTTGGTGCTCAAGGTCCAATCGACGCCGGCATGATTCAAGAGCTTCGCCATCGCGACGATGGACTCCGGATACTTCATCGTCTCGATCGACGAGACGGTGAGGAGGACGTCGGCCTTCGCCTTGTCGAGCGCGATCGGCACCTCGTGCTCGTCGGCAAGCCATTCGATGCGCTCGCGCAGCTTTTGCGCGGTGAGGCCCAGGGGACTGCCGTGATCGCGCGAGCTGTCGGCGGCCGCGAGCAAGTCGGCGGGCCCCAAGCCCGCCGCGACGAAGGCCTGGCGCGCGCCGCCGACGATCGAGGCGATGTCGATTCCCATCGGGCAGGCGGTCGTGCAGCGCCCGCACATCGTGCAGGTGTCGAACAGCAGCTCCTCCCAGTGCTGTCAGGTCGTCTTCGCGAATGCGCGGCGCCATCCCCAACCACGCGAGCGGAAATTTCTGGCGCCTGTAGGCCTTCGCGATCGGCAACAGTTTGTAGGCCGGCGTGTGCTTCGGGTTGCCCGAGGCTTCGTAGAAATGACAGGCCTCGGCGCACAATCCGCAATGCACGCAGGCTTCCAGGTAGCTCGCGAGATGTTCCTCGGTGTGCGCGAGGAATGTTCTCGCGGCGGCATCGACGTCGATCGTGCTCGTCATGGTCTTGACCTCTAGGTGACCCGCAGCTGCATGAGCTCTTCGCCGGCGGCGTTCACGACGTGGACCGCGCAGGCGATGCAGGGGTCGAAGCTGTGAATCGTGCGCTGGATCTCGAGCGGCTGTTTGGGGTCGTAGACCGTATGGCGGTCCATCAGCGCCGCCTCGTACGGGCCCGGCTGGCCGTGCCCGTCGCGAGGGCCCGCGTTCCAGGTCGAGGGCACGACCGCCTGGTAATTGTCGATCTTCCCGTCCTTGATGACGACCCAGTGCGCGAGCGCGCCGCGCGGAGCCTCCATGAAGCCGACGCCGCGCGCCGTCGTCGGCCAGGAGGCGGGATCCCATTTGGCCGGATTATGGACCGCGAGGTCGCCAGCCTTGATGTTGGCGACGAGATTCGCGTACCAGTTCTGCATCTGATCGACGATGATCTTGCTCTCGAGCGTGCGTGCGGCCGTACGGCCCATCGTCGAGAACATCGCCGACAGCGGCAGGTCGAGCTTCTTCAGCGCGATAGCCCGCGAGCTCGCGCGTGGGCTCGTGGCCCTTCGCGTACAGCATCAGCACGCGCGCGAGCGGGCCGACCTCCATGACCTTGCCCTTCCAGCGCGGCGACTTCAGCCAGGAATAGCTCTGGTCGACGTCGAGGTGTTCGAACGGCGGCTTCGGGCCGGTGTAGTGGAGGTTGGTCTGGCCCTCGTAGGGGTGCAGGCCTTCGTTCTTGCCGCCCGAATAGTCGTACCAGGAATGAGAAACGAACTCCTGGACTTCATCGGGGTTCGTCAAATCGATCGGATGGATCGTCGACAGGTCGCGGCCGAGGATCGCGCCCGACGGGATCAGCCAGCTCGAGGGGTCGTCCATCCCTTTCTCGGGGAAGTCGCCATAGGTCAAAAAATTGCCGACGCCTTCGCCGCGCGCGAACCAGTCCTTGTAGAAGGAGGCGATCGCGAGCGTGTCCGGCAGATAGACCTGCTCGACGAATTCCTTCATGCGCCCGATCACGCTCTTGATCCGATCGAGGCCCGCCATGTCGAGCGCGGTAGCCGAGGTTCCGCCCGAGCCCGTCGTGTCGATGCTGATCGGCGACGGCGCGCCGCCGACGAGAAAGTTCGGATGCGGGTTCTTGCCGCCGAAGATCGTGTGGATCTGCACCACTTCGCGCTGCCAGGCGAGCGCCTCGAGGTAATGGGCGACCGCCATGAGGTTCGCCTCGGGCGGCAGCTTGAAGCCCGGATGCCCCCAGAAGCCGTTCGCGAAAATGCCGAGCTGGCCGGACTCGACGAAGTTCTTCAGCTTCTTCTGCGTGTCGGCGAAGTATCCGGGGCTCGATTTCGGATAGCTGGATATCGATTGCGCGAGCTTCGAGGTCGCCTCGGGGTCGGCCTTGAGCGAGGAGACGACGTCGACCCAATCGAGCGCATGCAGGTGATAGAAATGCATGACATGGTCATGCACGAATTGCGCGGCGATCATGAGGTTGCGGATCAGCTGCGCATTCGGCGGAATCTTGTAATCCAGCGCATTCTCCACCGCGCGCACCGAGGCGATGCCGTGCACGAGCGTGCAGACGCCGCAGATGCGCTGCGCGAACGCCCAGGCATCGCGCGGGTCGCGTCCTTTGAGAATGAGCTCGATGCCGCGCACCATCGTGCCCGGAGCTGTAGGCGCCGGTGATCGCGCCGGCGTCGTCGGTCTGCGCTTCGATGCGCAAATGCCCCTCGATGCGCGTGATCGGATCGACGACGATGCGCGCGCTCATATCTCGGCTCCCCTGCGGCTATAGAAGATCCCGGTCTCGGCTCGCGTCAGGAACACGAGGAACGCGTGCATGAGCTTGCCGAACGGGAACCAGATCAGGAGCAGCGCGACGCTCAGCATGTGTATCGCCGAGCAGCGTCTCGTACGGCGCCCACAGATGGCTCACGGCGACGAGCCCGGTGGCGACGGGCAGCACGGTCACGAACCAGCTGAAGTAGTCGTTGAACGTCGAGATCAGCTTCAGCACGGGATTCGTCAGCCGGCGGCCGAGCGCCGCGAGCAGCGACGCGAGCGTCACCACCGAGACGGCCGAGATCACGCCGGAGGGCAGATTCGGCCAATGCACGCCGAACAGCCCGCGCAGGAACAGGATGTGCTCGGCGAGCCCGAACACGATGATGGCGAGCCCGAGGTGGAACACATAGCCGTTCACCGTGACGAACAGCGCGCCGCGCGCGAACGGCCGCGGCGGCCACAGATGGCGCACGAAGCCTTTCGCGGCGCCGACGAGCGCCGACGGCGCGGTCGCTCGCGCGACCGACAGGTCCCGCGCCCAAGGCAGCAGCAGCAGCGACAGCAGCCGCCAGGCGACGCCGGCCACGAACACCGCGAACGCGACGTTGAGCGCCGGGCCGCGGGCGAAAGCCAACAGGTTCATGATTTGGGCTCCTTCGCGGCGTCGCGTCTTGCGCCGGCGCGAGATCAGCGCGCTCGCGACGCCGATGCCGATGCCCGCGACCGCCGCGCCGCCGATGACCGCGGCGCCGCCGCCGGTGCTCGCCGACAGCGGCCGGTAGAATCCGCCCTTGTCCCAGAAATTGGGCTCCGAACAGCCCAGGCAACCGTGCCCCGATTGGATCGGGAACGACACGCCGCCATTCCATTTCAGCGTCGCGCAGGCGTTGTAGGTGACCGGCCCCTTGCAGCCGACCTCGTACAGGCACCAGCCCTTGCGCGCACCCTCGTCGTCGAAACTCTTCGCGAACAGGCCCTTGTCGTAGAACGGCCGGCGGTAGCAGCGGTCGTGGATGGTGTCGCCGAAGAACGCCTTCGGCCGGTTCAAGGCGTCGAGGTCGGGCAGCTTGCCGAACGTGACCAGATAGGCGATCGTGCCGGCCATCGCCTCCGGGATCGGCGGGCAGCCGGAGATGTTGATCACCGGCTTGTCGGTGACGATCTCGGACACCGGCACCGCGCCCGTCGGATTCGGATGCGCATGCGGTATGCCGCCGAACGCCGCGCAGGTGCCGACCGAGATCACCGCGAAGCGCGTTCTCGGCGGTCTCCTTGAGCATCTCGAGGTTGGTCTTGCCGGCATTGGTCGAATAGACGCCGCCGTCCTTGGTCGAGACCGAGCCGTCGACGACGACGATGTACTTGCCTTTGTTCTCGCGCATCGCCGTGAGCCGCGCTTCCTCGGCGGCGGCGCCCGACACCGCCTGCAGCGTCTCGTGATAATCGAGCGAGATCAAGTTGAAGATCATGTCCTCGATCGTCGGGCTGAACGAGCGCGTCAGCGATTCGGTGCAGCCGGTGCATTCCTGGAACGACAGCCAGATGACCGACTGCCGCCGCGCGTTCGCGAGCGCTTCGGCGATCGCGCGCGAGGCCATCGGCGGCAGCGCCATCAGGGTCGCGAGATAGGCGCTGTACTTGAGCAGCGCGCGGCGCGAGATGCCGTGCCGCAAGAGCTCTTCGCCGATGGTTTCACGCAAAGCCATGCGTCTCGACCTCCCCGCGTACGCGCGCCGCCGCGGCCGCGATATCCTCGTCTTGCGACACCAAAATTTGCGGAATCGCGGCGATCTCGATGCGCTCGGACGCGATCCGGTCGCCGTCGCCGAAATGCCGCACCCACCAGACGCCGGCATAGCGCGTTTCCCAGAGCTCGCTCGTGCCGGCGACCTCGAGCTTCACCGTCGACCTCGCCGCGGCCGAGCCGGTTCTCGAGTTCGCGGCGATCCGCGGCCGTCAGCGGCAGGCTTCGCAGGTCGATCGCCGCGGTCGCACCGCTGCCGGCGAGAGCCGCCAGATGCTCCGCGATCTCGCGCAGCACGCTGTCGGCGAGGCCGGTGCGCAACTCGTCGAGGTCAATGCGGTCGTCGGACATGGTCCCAGTCCTCGAGCAAGGAGAGCACCGTGTCGCAGGCCGCCGGTATCGCCGAGCGCACCGCCGCGGTGGGTTCCAGGCCCCAGTCCGTGGAGGCGGGCTGGACGGCGACGAGCGCGCGTCGCACGGGTGCGCGGCCCGTCAGCAAGGCGGCCGACAGGAGGTCGGCGAGCGCGACCTCGTGTGCGCTGCGGCACTTGCCGCCGAGCTGCGCGTCCATGTCGTCGCCGACGAACGCCCGCACCGTGCCGGGAGCGCCGCCGAATTCCATGGCGTCGATCACGACGAGCGCGCCGATCCCGTCCAACTCCATGAGCAGATTGAGGCCGAGGGTGCCGCCGTCGCGCAGCGCGACCGCAGGCTCGATCTGGCGCGTGCGCGCGGACGAATCGAGCGCGCGAATCACGTGGATGCCGACTCCATCGTCGCTCAGCAGGACGTTGCCCAAGCCCAGGAGCAAAGTGCGGATCGCTGCGACTTCAACCGACATTCAGTGGTCCGTCCCTGCCGTCGCCGATTAACCCGCGCACGATTCTATGCCGTTCGCGCGCGTTCCCTATACGTAATCACGCGTATATCAATGGCCCCTCCGATCGGTTAGATAGAGTCATCTCGGTTTGGGAGGTGCGTCATGTGTCTTGGGGTACCGATGCGGGTCGTCGAGCGGGATGGCTACCTGGCGCGCTGCGACGCGAAGGGCATCGAGCGCACGGTGAGCCTGTTCCTCCTCCAGCATGAAGACATCGCACCGGGCGACCACGTCATGGTCCACGTCGGCTACGCGATTCAGAAGATCTCGGAGGCGGAGGCGCGCGGCGCCTGGGAGCTCTACGACGAAATGCTCGCGGCCGACGACGCAATGCGCGGCCATGCGTGAGACTTCGCCATGCATGAACTCGCGGTCTGTCAGAGTCTGCTCGGCGAGGTCGAACGCGCGGCGGCCGCGAACGGCTCGCACGAGGTGACCCGGATCGTCGTGGCCGTGGGCCCGTTGTCCGGCGTCGAAGGGCCCTTGCTCGCGCGCGCGTTCGACGTTGCGCGCTGCGGCACGATCGCCGAGCACGCCGTGCTCGAGATCGAGGCCGTGCCGGTGCGGGTCCGGTGTAGGCTCTGCGCGGTCGAAACGGAAGCGCGCGCGAACGCCTTGCTCTGCGGCCGCTGCGGCGGCTGGCGGGTCGATCTCGAGTCCGGCGGGGAATTGCTGCTGAAGCGCGTGGAGCTCGCGGTCGAGGCGGATCGGCGGCGGCGGTCTGAGCGAGCCAACGAGGTACCAACATCATGTGCGATCAATGTGGCTGCGCGGCGACGCCGGAAATCGTGCGCATCGCCGACCAGCATGGCGCCTTCTCGTTGCGCCCCGTGAGCTCGAAGTCGGTCGAGATCCTGACCGGGATCCTGGGCGCGAACGACCGCCGGGCCGCGCACAATCGCGCACACCTCCGGCGCCACGGGATTCTCGCCGTCAATCTGATGTCCTCGCCCGGATCCGGCAAGACCAGCCTGCTGGAAGAGACGATCGATGCCGTCGGCGGCCGCTTTCGCATCGCGGTCATCGAGGGCGACCTCGAGACCGAGAACGATGCGCGGCGCATCCGCGCGAAGGGCGTGCCCGCGGTGCAGATCACGACCGGACAGACCTGCCACCTCGACGCCGAGATGGTGCACGATGCGCTGCACGGGCTCGACCTCGCCGCGGTCGACGTCTTGCTGATCGAGAATGTCGGCAACCTGGTCTGTCCGGCGAGCTTCGATCTCGGCCAGCATGCGAACGTCGCGCTGCTCGCGGTCACGGAGGGCGACGACAAGCCCGCAAAATACCCGACGATGTTCCGCACCGCCGATCTCATCATGCTGTCGAAGATCGACCTGCTCGACGTGCTCGACGATTTTTCGCCGGCGGCGGCCGAGGGGCACGTACGCGCACTCGCGAATCCGGCCGAGATCCTGCGCACGTCGGCGCGCCGCCCCGAGACGCTCGCGCCGTGGATCGCTTGGCTCGAACGGCGACTGGCCGATTGCCGCGCGGCGGCCTGATGGCCGATGACCGACGCGCAAACGCGTCGCGAAGGATTGGCTCGCACGCATCCGCGCGCTGCCTTTGGGCGGACGCGTCCGCGTGATGAACGTTTGCGGCGGGCACGAGCGCTCGATCTCCATGGCGGGCCTGCGCCGCGCGCTGCCGCCGGCGATCGAGCTCATACCGGGCCCGGGTTGCCCCGTGTGCGTCTGTCCCGAGGAGGATGTGCATGCCGCGATCCAGCTCGCCCTGCGCAAGGACGTCACCGTCGTCGCCTTCGGCGACATGCTGCGCGTGCCCGCGAATGGTCCCAGGCGCGAGCCGCGATCGCTCATGCAGGCGCAGGCGGCCGGCGGCGACGTACGGCCGATCGCATCGCCGCGCGAAGCGGTGAAGAATCGCGCTCGCGACCCCTGACCGCGAGGTGGTGTTCTTCGCCGCCGGATTCGAGACGACGACGGCGCCGGTCGCCGGGCTGATCGCCGAGGGACTGCCGCCGAATCTCAGCGTCTTGCTGTCGGCGCGGCTGACCTGGCCCGCGGTGGCGATGTTGCTCGGACACCGGGGAGGCGGGCTTCGATGCGCTGATCGCGCCGGGTCACGTGGCGACGATCATGGGCCCGGAACAATGGCAATTCGTGCCCGAGGACCACGGCATGCCTTCGGCCGTCGCCGGCTTCGAGCCGGACAGCCTGCTCGCCGCGCTGTACTCGGTCCTGCGGCAGCACCTCGAGGGCAAGGCGTTCCTCGACAATTGCTACGGGCGGGTCGCGAAACCCGACGGCAATCCGACCGCGCGGCGCCTGTTGCAGGAGATATTCGACGTCGTCGACGCCAATTGGCGCGGCATCGGCGTCATTCCACGTTCGGGCTTCGGCTTCAGGCCGGAGTTTGCCCACCTGGACGCGATGCGCCGGTTCGACGTCGACGCCGACGGCGCACGCAAGCGCGCGGGGGAGATGCCTCCCGGCTGCGATTGCGCGCGCGTCGTGCTCGGCAAGATCTATCCGAATCAATGCGTGCTGTTCGGCCGGGCCTGCACACCGCGCGAGCCCGTGGGTCCCTGCATGGTTTCGGACGAGGGCGCGTGCCGCATCTGGTGGGCCTCGGGCGAGAGGCAAGCGGTGCATGGTCCGGGCCCGGCACGATATTGACGGCGAGGCTCGAGCCTCGCGCGCGGCGCCTCGTCGTCGGCGGGCAGGTGCAAGGCGTCGGCTTTCGGCCCTTCGTCTATCGGCTCGCGCGTTCGCTGCAACTCGCGGGCTGGGTGCGCAACGGCGCGGGCCAGGTCGTCATTCACATCGAAGGGGCGCCGGCGGACCTCCGCCGCTACGAGGCCGCGCTGATCAGCGAGGCGCCGCCGCTCGCGCGGCCGCGGCTCGCGACCGCGGCGGCGGCCGCGGTCGAAGGCGCGCGCGATTTCAGGATTCTCGCGAGCGCGGACGGCGAGGCCGCAGACGTGCATCTGCCGCCGGATTCGTTCTGTTGCCCGCTTTGCGCCGAGGAACTGCAGGATCCGTCCGCACGCCGCTATCGCTATGCCTTCACGAATTGCACGCAATGCGGACCGCGCTACACGATCATCGAGGCCTTGCCCTACGATCGGGCGAACACCTCGATGGCGGGCTTCGCGCTCTGTGCGCGCTGCCGGAGCGAATACGAGAACCCGCTCGATCGGCGCTTCCATGCCGAACCGCTCGCCTGTCCCGATTGCGGTCCGAGACTTGCGTTCCACCGCGCGGGCGCCGATGCCTGCGCGGGCGACGAGGCGCTCGCCGCGGCCGTTGCCGCGCTCGCAGGCCGGCGGCATCGTCGCCGTCAAGGGCGTCGGCGGCTATCACTTGATGTGCGATCCGGCGAACGACGCCGCGATTCTGCGCCTGCGCGCGCGCAAGCAGCGTCCGCACAAGCCGCTCGCGGTCATGTTCCCGCAAACCGGGATCGACGGGCTCGATGCGGTTCGCGCGTGCGTGCATCTTGAGCGTGCCGAAGCGCAAGCCTGTGCGGCGCCTTCGCGCCCGATCGTGCTCGCGCGGCGGCGCGAATCCTGCGCATTGAGCGCCGCGCTCGCACCGGGCCTGGGCGGAGCTCGGCGTGTTCCTGCCGTACAGTCCTTTGCATCATTTGCTGCTCGCGGAATTCGGCGCGCCGCTCGTCGCGACCTCCGGCAATGTCAGCGGCGAGCCGGTGCTCACCGACAACGCCGAGGCGCGAGCTGCGGCTGGCGCGCGTCGCCGATGCATTCCTGCATCACGACCGGCCGATCGTGCGGCCCGCGGACGACTCCGTTGTGCCGCGTGATCGGCGGGACGGCGCGCAGCATCCGCTGCGGCCGCGGAATCGCGCCGCTCGAGATCGAACTGCCCGGGGAATTCGCGCAGCCGACCTTGGCCGTCGGCGGGCACATGAAGGCGGCGATCGCGCTCGGCTGGGGGCGGCGCGCCGTGGTCTCGCCGCATATCGGCGAACTCGACAGCCCGCGCGGCCTTCGGGTCTTCGAACAAGTGATCGCCGACCTGCAGACGTTGTACCGCGTCGAGGCCGCGGCGGATCGCCTGCGATGCGCACCCCGGATACGCGAGCACGCGGTGGGCGCTCGCGCAAAACCTGCCGATCCTGCGCATCCAGCATCACGCCGCGCATGCCTCCGCATTGGCCGGCGAATTCCCCGATGTCGGGCGCTGGCTCACGTTTGCGTGGGATGGCATGGGCTTTGGCGGCGACGGCGATCTCTGGGGCGGCGAGGCGTTCGATCGGCGCGCCCGGATCCTGGCGGCGCATCGCCGGCATGCGCCCGTTCCATCTCACGGGCAAGGACCGCGCGGCGCGCGAGCCGTGGCGGTCGGCGGCCGCGCTCATGTGGGAGGCGGGCCATGCCTGGCTGCCGCCGGTCGACGGCGCGGCGCTCGCGGCGCAAGCGTGGAAGAAGCGCATCGGCACCTCGAGGACTTCCGCCGTCGGGCGCTTGTTCGATGCGGCCGCGTCGCTCGTTCTCGGCGTCGATGCGGCGAGCTTCGAAGGCCAGGGACCGATGATGCTCGAAAGCGTCGCCGCGACCGGAGTCGACGCCGTTTCACTGCCGCGCTACATCGACGATGCCGGCATCCGGCGCACCGACTGGGCGCCGCTGTTGCCGGTGCTCGCCGACCGCGGCCTCGCCGCCAGCCTTCGCGCCGGCATCTTTCACGAAAGCCTCGCGCGCGCGCTCTGCGATCAGGCCGCGGCGCTGACCCAAAGCGAGGCGGTCGACGCGGTCGGACTCACCGGCGGCGTGTTCCAGAACCGCTTGCTCGCCGAGCGCGCGCTCGCCGTTATTGAGCGAGCGCGGCATCCCGGCGCACCTGCCGGCGACGGTTCCTGCGAATGACGGCGGACTCGCATTCGGCCAGCTCGTCGAGGCCGCCCAGACCTTGCGAGATCCGCCATGATCGACGCGACCCACGTGATGCTCGCGCACGGCAACGGCGGCCGGCACATGCGCGAATTGATCGAGGAGATTTTCGCGCGCCATCTTGCGAACCCGGCGCTCGACGTGCGCCTCGACGCGGCGCCGTTCGAAATCGCGCCGGGCATGCTGCCATTCATCACGACGGATGCGTTCACCGTGCAGCCGCTCGAATTTCCCGGCGGCGACATCGGCTCGCTCGCCGTGAACGGCACCGTCAACGACCTCGGCCGTCAGCGGCGCTCTGCCCAAGTATCTCACGCTCAACGTGATCATCGAGGAAGGCCTCGAAGTGCGCTGCCTCGACCGCATCGTCAAGAGCCTCGCGGCAGCCGCGCGCACGGCCGGCGTCTGCGTGATCGCGGGCGACACCAAGGTCGTGCCGCGCGGGCAGGGCGGCGGCCTTTATCTCGCGACGACCGGCGTCGGCTTTCGCGAGCCCGGCCGCCGCTTAGGTATCGACCGGATCCGCGCGGGCGACGTGCTGCTCGTCAGCGGGCCGGTCGGCGATCACGGCATCGCCGTGATGCTCGCGCGCGAGGAATTCGAGCTGCAAGGATCCATCGAGTCGGATTGCGCGCCCGTGACGCCGCTGACCGCGCCGCTCGCCGCGGTCGATGGCTTGCGCTTCATGCGCGATCCGACGCGCGGCGGACTCGCGACGGTCGCGCACGAAATCGCGGCGGCGACGCGCCTCGGCGTGCGCCTCGCCGAAGCCCGCATTCCGGTCCGCGACGCCGTGCGTTCCTTCTGCTCCATCCTGGGCTACGACCCTTATTATCTGGCGAGCGAAGGGCGCGTCGTCGCCGTGGCCGCGCCGGATGCGGCCGAGGAGATCCTGTCGCGGTGGCGCGCGACGCCGGGCGGCGAACAGGCGGGCGCGATCGGCGTCGTCGGCGACGGTCGCCGGCGGCGTCATCCTGGAGACGGAGATCGGCGGCGAACGCTTTCTCGAAGAACTCGAAGACGATCCGCTGCCGAGAATTTGCTGATCGAAGGCGGCGCGAAACGAGACCTGCAGTCACGACTCAGCCGCGGGAATTGCGGCTATCTGCGGCGTATACTTTGCCCTCCAACCTTTGCTCTGAACGGGAGGGTCGACACATGGGCAACGACGGTAACGACCGCGGTCGCAGGCAGACATCCCCCGATCTGTCGCGCCGGGACTTCGTCGCCGCGACCGCGGCCGCGGGGCTCGTCGCCGCCACCGGCGCCGCGGCGGGCGCGGAGCGCCACGTCGTCGAGCACGACGTCGAGGTCAAGACGGGCGACGGCGTCTGCGACGCGGCGTTCTTCCATCCGGCGAAGGGCTCCCATCCGGGCGTCTTGATCTGGACCGATGTGTTCGGTCTCCGGCCCTCGTTCCGCGCGTTCGGCCGGCGCGTCGCGGCGCTCGGCTATTCGGTGCTGGTGCCGAACCCGTTCTATCGCTTTTCGAAGGCGCCGGTGATCGCCGACCCGTCGACATTCGACTTCAAGGACCAGGCGCAACGCGCGAAGCTGGACCAATGGACGGGCCCTTTGTACACGCCGGGCGCCGTCGAACGCGATGCCGAGGCCTACATCGCCTTTCTCGACGGCGAGCGCGTCGTCGATACGACGAAGAAGATCGGCACGCAAGGCTATTGCATGGGCGGCCCGCTCGTCGTCAGGACCGCCGCGCAGCTGCCGGACCGCATCGGCGCCGGCGCATCGTTTCACGGCGGCGGTTTGGTCACGGACAAGCCCGATAGTCCGCACCTGCTCGCGCCGAAGATCAAGGCGCGGATGTATTTCGCGATCGCGGCGAGCGACGATGAACGTCAACCGGATGCCAAGGACAAGCTCAGGGAGTCGTTCGCCGCGGCGCATGTGCCGGCGACGATCGAGGTCTATCCGGGAACGATACACGGCTGGTGCGTGCCCGATATGCCGCTGCACGACGGCAAGCCGATTTACAACAAGCGCGGATGCCGAGCGCGCGTTCGGAAAACTCGTCGCCTTGTACAAAGCCGCGCTCGCCTGAGCGCGCGACGCGCTCAGTTGGCTTGGGCCATCGCCGCGACGCGCTCCCAGGTGGTCGCCGCCATGCTCGGCCGTGCGTTCATGCGGTCGAGCCATCCGCGCAGGTTCGCATGCTTGGCCGCGAGCGGCTCCCACTCGGGCGTTTGGCGCAGGAAATCCATCTGCGGCGCGATGAGGACGTCGGCGAGCGTGATCGCGTCGCCGACGAAAAACGGCTGATCGCCGAGCTGGTTCGCGAGTTCCTCGAACACGGCGTGCGCCTTCGGCATCGCCGCGGCGATCGCGGCTTCGTCGGGCGCGAGGCCGAGGATGCGCGGAGCCACCACGCGCTGGAACGCGATGACGTTCGCGACGCCTTGAAAGAGATAGCAATCGTTGACGTTCATCAGTTGATCCATGCGCGCGGCGGCGCGGACATCGGCCGGCGTCAGAGCGGGACCCGGCAACGCGCGGTCCACGTAGCGCAGGATCGCCTGGGTCTCGTAGAGACTGAAGTCGCCGTGATCGATGGCCGGCACCCGGCCGAACGGATGACGTGCAAGGTGGGGCGCGGCGCGCAAGGCGCGGGCCGTCACGGGAGCGAACCGGTAAGGCGCGCCCTTTTCCTCGAGCACGACGAACACCGCGCGGCCGTAGGGGCTTCCGGGCAAGCTGTGGATGACGATGTCGCTCATGGTCGTTGTGCCGATCCTACTCCCAAAGCAGACCCCGGCGCCACGATCGAACGTTGCGGTAACATACCGTCCGCGGATCCCGGGAGCGACAACGGCGCACAGGCGGCTGTGCGGAGGCTGCGAGCATGAGTGACGAAGGTATCGAGGCGCTGAAGCGGAGCCTGCGCGAATTCGCGCAGGACCGGGACTGGGATCAATTCCACACGCCGAAGAATCTCGCGAGCGCGCTGATCGTCGAGGCGGGCGAGCTCCTGGAACATTTCCAGTGGATGGATCGCGGCGATCGCGAGTCCTTGTCGGCGCGCCAGCGCGAACACGTCGCGCTCGAAATGGCCGACGTACTCCTGTATCTGATCCGGCTCGCCGACAAGCTGGAAGTAGACCTGATCGATGCCGCGCGCCGCAAGCTCGAGTTGAACGCGCTCAAATACCCGGCCGCGCTCGCGCGCGGGACGAGCAAGAAGTACACCGACCTTTGAGCGGCCGCGCGGCGAACGCGCGGTGCGCCGCCTCGACACGCTAGAAGCGCTTGTAATAGCCGATCGAAAGCCCGCGCGGCAGGATGTCGACGGTGATCGGCACCTTGCGCGTCGTGCTCCAGTAGCCCACCGCCGTGCCGAGCGCCCAGCCCGCGATCACGTCGGTTTGCCAATGCGCCCGGCTCTTCATGCGCGCGACCGCATCGTAGACCGGCAAGGCTTCGAGCGACCACACCCAGGGGTTTTCCTTCGCGTAATTGACGATGAACGGCGTCACGAAGCTCGCTTGCAGCGTGACTTCGCCGCTCGGGAAACTCTGGCAGCAGCTGCCTTGGAACCAGCGGTTGGGATCGTTGCCCTGACGCGGCCGCGCGCGGCTGAACGCGTATTTCAGCGCGAGCGAGCCGAATCCGGAAATGATCGAGGCATCCGCGCTCTGCCAGAACGTATGGCCGATCTTGTTGTCGTTGCCGTACCAGAGGGCGCCGGCCGCCTCGACCGCGACGACGCCGAATTCCAGCGCGGTTTGGTAGTTGCGCGCCCAGATCCCGCTTTGGTCGAGCGACCATTCATGATCGATGCCGATCGGGCCGCCGCCGGCATGGGCCGAGCTCGACGCCGCGGTCAGCATCAGGAGGAAGGCGCCGAGCCGCTGCTTGCAGAAAATAGGATGGGTATTCGCCAAGATTCACTCCTTGCGCCGGATGGCGGCGCCACTCAAGTCGCCGAACGGCTGCGCAGGGCCTTCACGCCCGTGGCTTTCGCGGCCGCCGCGGCATCCAGTATGACCTGCTCCAGAACGCTCAGATATTCGAAATAGCGCTTGCGGCCCACGGCCGTGATCCGGCACATCGTCTGCGGACGATTGCCGTCGACTCCCTTGGAGATGGCCACGAGCTTCGCGGTCTCGAGAACCTGCAGATGCCGATTGAGGTTGCCGTCCGTGAGGTCGCAGAAGCGCTTCAAGTCGGCGAACGCAAGGCCATGCGGATGCGACACCAGTGAGGTCAGCACCGACAGGCGCGCGTGCTCGTGAATCACGCGGTCGATGCCGTCGTAGGCGAAGCGATGTCCGGCGCTCGCGCGGCGCCTATGCTCGGACATCGGCTTTCCGGTAGCCGAATCGCAGGACCGCGGCGACCAGCAGTTGACCGACGCCGAACGGGATGCCCATCGCCCACGGCGACAAGACCGGGTCGCCGCCGCCCACGGCGAGGCAGGCGAGACCCGCCGAGAGATACCAGACGCCGACGATGAACATCTGACGCGGCAGGAACCGGCAGGACGCGAACACCCCGAGGCTGAACACGATTTGCCACAGTCCGGGAAGCATCCACGAATTCCGCGGATCGAATCGCAGCAGCACGACCGTGAGCAGCATTCCCGCCATCAGCGCCGGCACGAATTGCTCGGCGGCGGATCGAATCATTTCCTTCGCGAACCCGGAATGCACGCGCCGCGCCCGGCCGATCGTTTCCATGCCGGTGAATACGAGCGAAACCGCCGCCGTCGCAATCCAGGTCGTGAGGAACGCAGCCAGGCCGTGGACCCGGCTTGCAAACCAGCGCGCCTCCGTCGCCGCGACGATGAACGCGAGAAATCCCGAGGCGGCGATCGATGCGGGGCCATAGCCGCGAAACTCCGTGCCGCGCGCGATCTGGCCGCGTATGGCATGGATGTCGGACAAGGCGTCGTAATATTTTCTCAAGCGCTCGGCACCGATTCGTTGCGGCCGCACGGACTTACTTTGCCACACAAAGTACACGTAAGCCGGACTGCCGCGCAAGGATTTCGTACTTTGCAGATCTTTGCAGTGGGCCTCGGCTGCGGCGCCGGAACTTTCCGCACCGCAAGCGTTCCACTCATCCCGCGCCTGTCGAACCATTTGTGTAGAAGGATGGATTTCGTGCCGATGCGAAAACCGGGATTCATCGGAGTCATCGCGAGCCTGCTCGCCGTCGCGCCATCGTTCGCCGCCGCGCCGTTCAGTCTCCATGCATACCGGGGCCAGGTCGTCTATCTGGATTTCTGGGCCTCCTGGTGCGGGCCGTGCAAGCAATCCTTTCCGTGGATGGAGTCGTTGAAGGATGCGTATGCCGCGCGAGGCCTGCGCGTGGTCGCGATCGATCTCGATCGGGACAAGAGCGACGCGGATCGGTTCTTGACGAAATTTCACCCGGACTTCGACGTCATCTTCGACCCGAACGGATCCCTGGCCGAGCGGTACAGGATTCACGGCATGCCGACGAGCATGCTGATCGATCGGCACGGGACGGTGCGCTTCACGCATATCGGCTTCCGGCCGGCCGATGCCGCTGCCTACGAGAAGCAGGTGAAAGTGTTGTTGGCGGAAAAATGAGGCAATCGCCCGCCGCGCGAAATTGCGCGGCGGTTCGGCGGCACGGAGAGAAGATGAAAATCAATTTGAGAAGCATGGTGCTGCTCGCGGGCGGCGCCGCCCTCCTGGGCGGATGCAGCACCCTCGGCGTCAAGCCCTGGCAGCGCGACGTCCTCGCGCGCGCGGATATGCAGCTGAACGCCGAGCCTCTGGATGCGGCGATCGACGATCACATGTATTTCAGCAAGGAGGCCTCCTCCGGCGGGCGCGGGTTCGCGGGCGGCGGTTGCGGATGCAATTGAAGCGCGCGCGGAGCCGCTTGATCGCGGCGAGTTGCGCGCTGCTCGGCGCGACGGCGGCGCGCGGCCAGGATGCGTCGAGCGCGGCCGCGGACTCTGCGTCCGGCGACTGGAACATCGATTCGGCGATCGCGTACTACCACGAGAGCGGGCGCATCAAGGCGATCGAACCGATCGTGAACATCTCCAAGGATTACGGCGACGGCAACACCTTCGGCGCGCAGCTCGTCTTCGACAGCCTTTCCGGCAGCACGCCGAACGGCGCCTTGACGAGCACGCGGCCGCAGACCTTCGCGTCGCCGTCGGGCAAGTCCTTGAGCGCCGCGCCGACGACCTATACGACCTCGTCCGGCCAGCTCGTCAGCCAGAGCGCGCCGATCTACGCGATCAATCCCGGTCAATTGCCGATGGATCCGAACTACCACGATCAGCGAATCGCGGCATCGGGGACCTGGGGGCATGCGTTCACGCGGCTGCTGCACGGAACCGCCGGCGGCAAGCTCTCGTACGAGCGCGATTTCTTCTCGATGTCCGCGGACGCGGGGCTGGCGCGCGACTTCAACGAGAAGAACACGACGCTGTCGTTCGGGGTGAACAATGAGTTCGATTCCTTGAGCCCGATCGGCGGCGCGCCGGTCGCGGCGAGCGACTATGCGCTGTTCGCGAAGAGCGGCGGCAAGACCAAGGACGGCGTGGGTGTGATGCTCGGGCTCACGCAGGTCATGACGCGCCGCTGGCTGACGGAGCTCAACCTGTCGGCGGACCGATTCAAGGGCTATTTGAACGATCCGTACAAGATCATTTCCTTGATCGACGGCGGCGGCAACACGACCGGATATCTCTACGAAAGGCGTCCGGACACACGCATGCGCATGAGCGCCTATTGGGAGAACCGCGCCGCATGGGGCAGGGTGTCGGCGAACGTGTCGATGCGCTACATGGTCGACGACTGGCATGTCCACTCGGACACCGTGCAACTGCACGTGCGCTGGTGGAACTTCGACCGCGACCGCTACCTCGAGCCTACGTTGCGCTGGTACCGGCAATCGGCCGCCGATTTCTATACGCCGTGGCTCGACAGCACCGCGGGCAACCATATCGGCTACGCGTCCGCCGATCAGCGCCTGCAGGCATTCCATGCGGTGACGTACGGCTTGAAATACGGCGTGAAGCTCGACGACTCGGAGGATCAAAGCTCGTCGGAGTTCAGCGTCAGGCTAGAATACTACCGGCAGACGCCCGACCACCCGCGTGCGGGGCCGGGTTCTCTGCAGGGGCTCGATCTGTACCCAGGTCTCGAGGCGGTCCTGCTGCAGGTCGGATGGCGGTTCTAGCGGATGATTCGCGGCGTGAGATCGTGCCGAACACCAGTCGGACGCCCGATGCGGCGCTCAATATCGAGGCGAGGGGACCCGACCTTCTAGCCGTTCGCTTCAGCGCGATGGCGAGCCCGTGCGAGCTGCTGCTGCCGGCATCGGAGCGCGCCCATGCGGCGGATCTCGGTGCGGTCGCCGCGCGCGAAGCCCGGCGCATCGAAGCGAAATTCAGCCGTTATCGCGAAGACAGCGTCGTCGCCGCGATTCACCGCAGCCGCGGCGGTGCCGCCGGCATCGACGTCGACGAGGAAACCGCCTCGCTCCTCGATTTTGCGCGCGAGTGCTTCGATTTGAGCGACGGCTTGTTCGACATCACGAGCGGGGTATTGCGGCACGCCTGGAAATTCGACGGCTCGGATCGCTTACCTGCGCCGGCGGCGGTCGAGCGCCTGTTGCCGCTCGTCGGCTTCGACAAATTGCGCTGGGAACCGCCGCACTTGTTTCTACCGGCGGACATGGAACTCGACTTCGGCGGCATCGGCAAGGAATACGCCGTCGACCGCGCGTATCGATTGATCGCGGCCGAGCGGGATGAGCCCTTCCTGGTCAATTTCGGCGGCGACTTGCGCGCGAATCGACCCACGGTCCGCGGACCGTGGCAGGTCGGCGTCGAGCGTCCGGAATCCGACGGGCGCGCGGCGCTGATCCTGGAATTGGACCGCGGCGCGCTCGCGACGAGCGGCGATGCGCGCCGCTTCCTGCTCAAGGACGGCGTTCGTTACGGACACGTGCTGAACCCGCGCACCGGCTGGCCGGTGGCGAACGCGCCGCGCTCGGTCACGGTCGCCGCGAGCAGTTGTACGGAGGCGGGATTGCTGTCGACCCTGGCGCTGCTGCATGGCGCTGAGGCCGAAGCGTTCCTCGCGGAGCAGGGCGTGAGCCATTGGGTCCTGCGCTGACCGGCGTGATACCCTAGGAGTGCGCCCGACCGACCGCATCCGCCGGGGCGCCGCTCGCGCTCATTGTGCCGGGTCGTGCCGCTCACCCGTGCGGCTTAGGATGCAAGAATCACCGGAGGTTGAATCATGAGTTTTACGCTGCCTGCATTGCCGTTCGCTGTCGATGCCCTGGGTGCGCGAGGCATGTGCCAGGAGACGCTGGAGTTGCATCACGGCAAACACCATAACGCCTACGTGACGGCGTTGAACGGCCTCGTCGAAAAGAACGATGCGCTGAAGGGGAAGTCGCTCGAGGACCTGATCCGCCTCTCCTACGGCAAGGACGACCTGCAGCCGGTGTTCAACAACGCCGGCCAACACTGGAACCACAGCGTGTTCTGGGAGTCGCTGTCGCCGAACGGCGGCGGGATCCCGGGCGTCCTCGAGAAGAAACTCGCCGAGGACTTCGGCGGCGTCGACAAGTTCAAGGAACAGTTCAAGGCCGCGGCGCTGGGCCAGTTCGGCTCGGGCTGGGCCTGGCTCGTGCTCGCGCCCACGGGCAAGCTCAAGATCGTCAAGACGGGCAATGCGGGCACGCCGCTTGCGACCGGCGACGGCAAGGTCCTGTTGGTCCTCGACGTCTGGGAACACGCCTATTACGTCGACTTCCGCAACCGGCGCCCCGACTTCACCGATAATTTCCTGAACAAATTGGCGAACTACGAGAACGCCGCCGCGAAACTGCAAAAGGCCTGATTCGCTGTCCTCGGTCGCGCGGCGAAGGCGCTGAGGCGTTTCGCCGCGCCGTCCCCGCCGGCCTTAGGCCCCACTAGAGCAGGCCGAAGACCGCGACATAGTTTTGCACGCCGGCGCCGCCCTGAGTCGCGACGAATACCTTGCCGTTCGCGATCGTCGGCGGCGTGAACTTGGATCCGGGGCCGAACCGGTCGCGCGTCCCGGCTTGCGCGCTGTTGTAGAGTTCGTTCGAGAGGCTGCCCGCGTCGTAGGCATGCAGGACGCCTTGCGTCGAGGAGTTCTCGACCGCCCAGAGAATGCCGTTCGAACCGCCATTCGCCGAGATCGACAGCGACGCGCCGGGATAGCAGAACGTCTGTCCCGTTTGCATCGTCGCGCCGTTCGGCAGTCGCGCATTCGCGAGTTTGTACGCGCGGATCACATCGCCCGAGCCGCCGAAATACACGGTGCCGTTGAAATAGACCGGTGCGCCGAATTCGCCGGAGTCGATTGGCAGGCCGGAGCAACTGCCGTTGTTGCCGGCGATCGCCGTGTTCAGTACCTGATACGCGTTCGTGTTGTCGGCGGCGTTGTATTTGCCCAGGTTGTCGCGGTCGACGAGGTAGATGTTCTGGTCCTTGCCGGCGCCGATCGCGAGGCGACGGATCGCGCCGCCGGCGTCGGTCTGATCCGGCAGCAGCATCAGTCCGCCCGAACCTAAGTCGGTGTCGGTCGCGCTCTCGGCGGCTGTGTTGTACATGGTGAAATAATCGAGCACCGACATCGTGTTGCCGCTCGGCGGCGTGAGCTTCAGGATGCTGTTGCCGTAATCATTGCCGTGCGGAAAGCCGCTCGGAGTCAGGGTCGTATCGAAGATACCGTTCGCCGACATCGCGTAGATGTCGCCGCTCGAGTCGGCGGACGGCCCGGAGCCCGCGTTCCAGAACGATGCTTCGCCCTGGCCGCCTCCCTGGACGCCGCTGGGGTTGGAGTTGAACACCGCGGTCTGCTGCAGCGTCGAGGCGCTATAGGCAATGATCCATCCGGTGTAGTTGGGGATGTCGCAATGCGAGGTCCATGACGTGTACACCGTGCCGTTCGCGAGGAGCAGCGCCGCGCGCTCTTGATATTGACCCGGTATGAACTGGAGTTGGCCGTTGACCGCATAGGGTGCGCCGGTGTCGGGAACCGAAGCGGTGACGGTCACGGGACTCCCCCCCATTTCCGCACCGGTCGCAAGATTCAATTCGTGCAGACGGTGGATGTAGTTGCCGCCCGCGTCCTTTGACATCGCGACCACGTACATCACGCCCGCCGCGCGATCAATTGCCGGCGTCGCGACGACGCCGATTTCCGGCGTCACCTGGTCGCATCCACGATTGTCGCTCGGAGTTTCGCCGGAGCCCAGCAGAGAGACATGCCAAAGCTGCGTGCCGGTATCGGCGTCGAACGCATAAACGCCATCGTGTTCGGTTGCGGCGAAAACGACGTTGTGGAGCGCGCCGCCGATGCTGAATTGACTCAATACCAAGGGCTGGGCGTCGACTTTGCCGTCGACGGGCAGCAGGAATTTCAGGCCGAAGGTCGCTTGCCGCACGTTCGCGGTCGTCAGCGTCGTCTCCGTCAAGTTCTGGCCGGTGCGCGCGGAATCGCCGTGATATGTCGTGACGTCGGTACCGGCGCCGGCCGCGACGACAGTCAAGGTCGCCGCATTGCTCGTCGCAGTCCCGGCGCCGTTCGTGACGACGACGGCGAACTTCGCGCCGTTGTCGGCCTGCACGGTCGCGGGCGTCGTGTAGCTCGCCGCGGTCGCGCCCGCGATTGCGCCGCCGTTCTTCGACCACTGATAGGTGAGCGGCGCGGTGCCCGAGGCGGCGACCGAGAACGTCGCCGCGGCGCCCACGGTCACGGTTTGGCTCTGCGGCTGGGTCGTGACCGACGGCGCCGTCGGCGCGACCGCCGTGACCGTCAAGGTCGCCGCAGCGCTCGTCGCGCTCCCGGCGGAATTCGTGACGAGGACGGCGAACTTCGCGCCGTTGTCGGCCTGTACGGTCGCGGGCGTCGTGTAGCTCGCCGCGGTCGCACCCGTGATTGCGCCGCCGTTCTTCGACCACTGATAGGTGAGCGGCGCGGTGCCCGAGGCGGCGACCGAGAACGTCGCCGCGGAACCCACGGTCACGGTTTGGCTCTGCGGCTGGGTCGTGAACGTAGGCGCTGTCGGCGGCGCTGTGGTCAAGGTGAGCGTCGCGGCGGTGCTCTGTACGCTGCCCGCGCTGTTGGCGACGACGACGGTGAAGGTCGCGCCGCCGTCGGCCTGTACGGTGGCTGGCGTCGTGTAGCTTGCCGCGGTGGCGCCCGTGATCGCGCCGCCGTTCTTCGACCACTGAAACTGAAGCGGCGCGGTGCCCGCGGCGGCGACCGAGAACGTCGCCGCGGCGCCCAAGGCCACGGTCTCGCTTTGGGGTTGGGTCGTGATCTGCGGCGGCGCCGGGCCGGTGGCCTGGGTCGACGTGGTACCAGGGCCGCTGCAGCCGGCGAGCGCGAACCCGCAAAAGGCGGCGGCTGTCAATGCAATTCGTTTGATCATCGCTGGTGGGCTCCTGGAATCCGATCAGGTATAAGCGGGAGCGACCCACGCGGCAAGTGTATCGCAGCGCAGGCTGCGATGTCGGCCGGCGGCCGCCGGCCGGCCATACCGCGCCCGCCGGCGATGGAACTTCGCCGTAGTGAAGCATGTCGAAAACGCCGGAACGGTGGGCACGCGCTCGACGAGGTATCGGGAGGATCGGATGACGGATGCCAGCATCAATCAACTTGCGCTGAAATCAAAAGCCGATTCGCGCGCGGCATTCCAGCGACTGCACGAGTATTTGTCGGGCCAGATCATAGGCCAGGAGACCCTGGTCGAGCGGCTGCTGGTCGCGCTGCTCGCGGACGGGCACCTGCTCGTCGAAGGACCGCCGGGACTCGCCAAGACGCGCGCGATCAAGGCGCTCGCACACGCGGTCGAAGGCGATGTGCAGCGCGTGCAGTTCACGCCCGACATGCTGCCGGCGGATTTGACCGGTTCGGAAATCTACCGGCCCGACGAAGGCGGGTTCCGCTTCCAGCGCGGCCCGCTGTTCCACAATTTGATCCTCGCCGACGAGATCAATCGCGCGCCCGCGAAAGTGCAGTCGGCGTTGCTCGAGGCAATGGCCGAACGGCAGATCAGCGTCGGTCAGTCGACCTACCCCCTGCCGCGGCTGTTCCTGGTCATGGCGACGCAAAATCCGATCGAGCAGGAGGGCACCTACCCGCTGCCGGAAGCGCAGATCGATCGCTTCATGCTGCACGTCGCGGTCGATTACCCCGACCGCGCGACGACGATTCGCATCATGAACCTCGCGCGCGGCGAGGCGATCGCCCAGCGGGAACTGCCGCCGCCGGCGCAGCGCCTCTCGCAGGAGTCGATTTTCGCCGCGCGCCGCGACGTGCTCGCATTGACGCTCGCGGATTCGGTCGCGGAATACATCGCGGCGCTGGTCGATGCTACGCGGCGTCCGGAGCCCTATAGCGCGCAATTGAAAGAGTGGCTGCGCTGGGGCGTGAGTCCGCGCGCCGCGATCTCCATAGAGCGCGGTGCGCGCGCGATCGCGTGGCTCGACGGGCGCGACTTCGTCAGTCCCGAGGACGTGCAGATGATCGCGCCGGACGCGCTGCGGCACCGCATGCTGTTGGACTTCGGCGCGCAGGCGCGCGGCGTGAGCGCGCAGGCGTGCGTCGAGGAATTGCTGCGGCGGGTGCCGGCGCCGTGAAGCTCCCGGATCTCGAGGAACTCCTCGGCCTGCGCGGCGCAGCCCGCGCCGTTGGTTTGCGCACGCGCGGTCCCGCGCGCGCGCAGCTGCTCGGCAGTCATCGCGGCGCGCATCGCGGCCGCGGCCTCGAGTTCGAGGAGGTCCGCCCGTACGTGCCGGGGGACGATTCGCGCAGCATCGACTGGCGCGTGACCGCGCGCCGCGGCCGTCTGCACACGAAGCTCTTCCGCGAGGAGCGCGAGAGGCCGGTCTGGCTGCTCGTCGACTTGCAGCCCGGCATGTTCTTCGGCAGCCGCGCGCAGCTGAAGTCCGCGGTCGCCGTGCGCGCCGCCGCGCTGCTCGCGTGGGCTACGTTGAGCGGCGGTGACCGCGTCGGCGCGGTCATCGCGAACGGGACGCAGACGCGTTGCCTGGCGCCGCGATCGCGCGAAGCCGGCGTCCTGCCGATCTTGAACGCATTGCTCGAAATGCAGCCGCGTGCGCCGGCCCAACCGGTCCCGGAAACGCTGAATGAGGCACTCGGCGCGCTCGCGCCGCTCGTGCATCCCGGCAGCCTGATCCTGGCGTTGAGCGATTTCGCGGGTGTGAACGACGTCGACGAGGCGCGATGGCTCCGGCTCGCCGCGCACGCGGAGTGCCGGCTGTACTTCATCACCGACGCGATCGAGGAACGCGGGCTGCCGGACGGCAAATACCGCGGCGGCTTGCCGGGCCGGCTCTGGCCGCTCGACGGCGCGGCGCTACGGGCGCGCTGGCAAGAAAGCTTCCGGCAGCGAAGCTTGCGCGTGCAGGCGATCGGCGAGCGGCTGCGCACGCCGCTGACGCGGCTCGACACCGCCGAGGCCGTCGAGCACGTCTTGCCGCTGATGCCGCGAGCGCCTCAGTTTGCGGCATGAACACGAATTGGCTCGCGCAGCTAGCGCCTGAATACGCGCCCGCGCGGCCCGGCTGGTGGCCGCCGGCGCCCGGCTGGTGGGCCTTGGCGGGGATCGCACTCTTGCTCGCGGCGATCGGCATCGCCTGGTGGCGCAATCCACGGCTGCGCCTGCGCCGCGCGGCGCTCGGCGAACTACGCCGGATCCGCGCGACCGAAGGCGACGTGATCCGCACGGCGCGCGCGGTACAGAATCTATTGCGGCGCTATGCGCTCACGGTGTTCGGCCACGATCGTGTCGCGCGCCTGCACGGCGATGCCTGGCTGCGGTTCCTCGCGATGCGCGGCGGCGATTCGATGAACGGCGCGATCGGGCAATCCTTGCTGCGTGCGAACTTCGCCGGCGTGATCGCCGAGGAAGCGTACAAGGACCGCGATGCCTGGCTCATCGCCGCGGAAGGGTTCGTGCGGCGCGCGGCGCGAACGCGGCGGGAGCCGCCGCCGTGATTCATCTCGCCTGGCCGTGGATGGCCGCGTTGTTGCCGCTGCCGTGGCTGCATTACCGAACGCGCAGCGCCGCGGGTTCGGGCGGGGCGGCGATATTTCTGCCGTTTGCCGCGTCGATCGCGCCGCAGTCCGCGGGCCTCGCCGCGTCGGGCACCACGCGCCGGACGCTGTTCACGCTCATCTGGGCGCTCGTGGTGCTGGCGGCGATGCGGCCGCAGTGGCTCGGCGATCCGCTGCCGGCGCCGACCACGGGAAGGCGCATCCTGCTCGCGGTCGACGTGTCCGGATCGATGGCGACGGAGGACATGGCGAATCGCGAGAGCCGTTTGGAAGTCGTGCAGCAGGTGGCCGGACGCTTCATCGACGGCCGTCGCGGCGACCAAGTCGGCCTGATTCTGTTCGGCACTCAACCGTACGTGCAGGCGCCGGTGACCGCGGATCTCGCGACCGTGCACCGGTTCCTCGATGAGGCGATGGTCGGCGTGGCCGGGACGCAGACCGCGATCGGCGATGCGATCGGCATGGCGATCAAGCGGCTGCGCGCTGAAAAGGCGGGCGCCGGCCCTGCGCATGCATCGAAGCCCACGGTGCTCATCTTGCTCACTGACGGTCAGAGCAACGCCGGCGCGCTCGATCCGCTGCAGGCCGCACGCTTCGCGAAAGAGGAGGGCTTGCGCATCTACACGATCGGCGTCGGCGCGGCGTCGGGCGGCGGGTTCTTCGGCCTCGGCGGCAACAACGATCTCGACGAGGGCACGCTGAAAGAGATCGCGAAAATCACCGGCGGGCAGTATTTCCGCGCGACCGACGCCGATGCCCTTGCGCGAGTCTATCGGCAAATAGACAAGCTCGAGCCGGCGGCCGGCCGCGCGCAATGGCTGCGGCCCAAGGACGAGTGGTTTCTCTATCCGCTCGCGGCGGCGCTGCTCCTGAGTATTCCCGCGGGGGTGTTCGGAGCGCGCGCATGGATTTGAGTGCCTACAGCGCGTTTCATTTTCTCCATCCGCGATGGCTGTTCGCGATTCCGTTGCTGCTCGCGGTCGCCGGCGCATTCCTGTGGCGGCAACGCCGCGCCGGCAACTGGTCGCAGGTGCTCGACGCGGATCTCCTGGCCGCGTTGCGGCTCCAGGAGGGCAACCGCAAGAGCTCGCCGTGGATCCTGCTCGGACTCGCGTGGACCCTGGCCGCGGTCGCGCTCGCGGGACCTGCCTGGCGGCGCGTGGAAAGTGCCGGGTTCCGCGCGCCCGCCGACTGGGTCATCGTGCTCGATCTGTCGCCGTCGATGTCGGCCGCGGATCTGCCGCCCGATCGCATCACGCGCGCGCATTATTTGATCGATGATCTGCTGCGCGCCGCCCTGGATGCGCGCGTCGGCTTGATCGTCTTTGCCGGCGAGGCGCATACGGTCGTGCCGCTGACGTCGGACGTCGCGACCATCCGCGACTTGCTGCAGCCGCTCGCGCCTTCGATCATGCCGGAATCCGGCCACTCAATCGCTCCCGCGCTCGATCAGGCCGGATCGCTGCTCGCCCAAGCCGGCAGCCGCGATGGCCGCGTGATCGTACTGTCCGACGGCTTCGACGACCCGACGCAAGCGCTCGGCGCCGCGCAGCGCCTCAGGCAATCGGGCGCGAGAATCGACGTCATCGGCATCGGCACGCCGACCGGCGCTCCCATGCCCGACGGCAACGGCGGCTTCGTGCGCGGTGCCGCCGGCGGCATCGCGATCTCCCAGTTGTCGACCGACTTGCTCGAGCGCCTCGCCGCCGCGGGCGGCGGCCGCTATTGGTCGGTCGATGCGCTACAGCGGTTGATCGGCGCGCTGCACGCCGAACGCGACGATCCGCTCGACCAAGCGAAGGTCGCCGCCGCGCTGCACGTCGATGCCTGGCGCAACGAGGGGTATTGGCTGATATTGCCGATATTGCTGCTTGCCTCGATGTTGGCGCGGCGGGGTTGGCTGTGAAGTCGCGCCTGCTCCTGCCATTCCTCGTGTTGACGCTCGCGAGCGCGAGCGCCGAGGCGATGAGCTGGGCGGATCTGTGGTCGACGCCGGATCAGCGTGCGCAAGGCTTGCTGGACAGGGGACATGCCGCGGCCGCCGTGCCCCTGTTCCGGGATCCGCGCCGCAAGGCGTATGCGGAGATCAAAGCCGCGCGCTATGCGGACGCCGCGAAGCAACTGCAGCCGTTCGCCGACCCAGCCTCCGAATACAACCGTGGCAATGCGCTCGCGCGCGCCGGGCAATTGGCCGATGCGCTGTCGGCGTATGATCTGGCGCTGAAAAAGGCGCCACCGAAGTCGAACCTGTATCGCGATGCGAAGCACAACCGCGACCTGGTCGCGCAGCAGTTGAAGTCGCAACAGCAGCAGAAATCGGGCGGCAAGAGCGGCAAGAGCGGCAAGGGCCAGCAGCAAGGGCAGAATCGGCAGCAGGGCCAGAATCAGCAGCAGGGGCAGAATCAGCAGCAGGGGCAGAATCAGCAGCAAGGCGCAGAACGAACAGCAGGGCGAAAAATCGCAGCAGGTACAACATCCGCAGCAGCGCCAGAATGCCCGGCAGGCGCAACCGCAATCGCAACCGCCGGCGGCCGAACCACCGCGGCAGGCGCAGCAGAACAAGCCGAGCGGCGACGTCGATGCGGCTCGGGCGAAACGCGACGCGGCCGCCGCGCTAGGGAAGGCGCCGCAAGACACCACCGGCGGCACGCGATCGCCGCCGCGGCCGGAGTCCGAGAAATCGATGTCGCTCGATCAATGGTTGCGCTGGATACCGGATGACCCGGCGGGCTTGTTACGGCGAAAATTCATGATCGAGCACATGCTGAAACAGCAGGAAGCGCAGCGATGAGGCGACTTTTCTCATTCGGCCTGATGTTGCTCTGCTTGATCGGCGGCACGGCCCAGGCGGCCGTTCGCGCGAGTCTGGACAACGACCGCATCGGCACCGGCGACACCGTGCAGTTGACCCTGGCGCGCGACGGACAAACCGACGCGTCACCGGACCTTGCGCCGCTGAAACAGGATTTCGACGTGCTGTCCGTGGGCCGTAGCAGCAACGTGCAAATCATCAACGGCAGCTTGTCGTCGTCGGTCGAGGCGCAGATCGTCTTGTCGCCGAAGCATCCGGGCCAGTTGACCGTGCCGGCCATTTCCTGGGGCGGCGAGATGAGTCAGCCGCTTACGCTCACCGTCAGCGATGCGGCGGGCGGCAACTCATCGACGTCGTCGGCGACCGGAGCGAGTGTCTTCGTCTCGACCAAGGTCGACGATCAGAATCCGTATGTGCAGGGTGCCGTCAATGTCACGGTGCGCGTCTACACGGCCGAACAGTTGTACCAGGCGAGCCTGGACTTCCCGAGCGGCAACGACGTCCTGGTGCAGCAAGTCGGCAGCGATCAAAACAGCAACACCGAGAAGAACGGCCGGCAATATCAAGTCATCGAACGGCATTACGTGCTGTTCCCGCAGCATAGCGGCCAGATCCGTCTGCCCGGCGCTGTGCTCGCCGGGCAAGTCCCGGTGCGCATTCGCGACGATTCGTCCGGCAACGATCCGTTCGCGGATCTGCTCGGCGCGGCGAACGGCATGGCCGGCACGAAGCCGATTCGGGTGCACGGCGACCCGATCGTGCTCGATGTGCGCCCGCGTCCGGCGGCGTCGGGAAGTGGTCCCTGGCTGCCGGCGCAGGGCGTGAGCTTGAGCGCTCAATGGCATCCGCAATCGATGCAGGTGCACGCCGGCGATCCGATCACGCTCGAATTGCGGCTGCAAGCGGACGGCCTGACCGCGGCGCAATTGCCGGATTTGTCGACGATGTTGGCGCTGCCGCAGGGCCTCAAGGCCTATCCCGACCAGGCCAAGCTCAAGAACGACGCGCAAGACGATCTCGTGATCGGCAGCAGAGACCAGAATCTTGCGCTGATCGCCGATCGGCCGGGCCGCTATGTCTTGCCGGCGTTGCACCTGTCGTGGTGGGACACGAAGGCTGATCAAGCGCGCGACGTCGACGTTCCCGCGCAGACGCTCGATATCCTGCCCGCCGCGGGCGGCGCCGCGGCGTCTGCCCCGACGGTCGCGGCGGCCGCAGCCGCGCGCGCAACCGGCGGCGCCGAGCCGCCGGCGTCGGGGCCTGCGCCGATCGGGAGCATCTGGCGGCAACTACGGAATGCCGACCGGCCCTGGATCCTCGTCAGCGTCGGGCTCGGCCTCCTGTGGATCGTGACGATGCTCGGCTGGTGGATGTCGCGGCGCCGTCCGCCGCGCGAAACGGCCGCGCCCACGGCGTCGGCCCCCGTACCGGCTTCCGCGCCACCTCGACCCGAGACCGCGCCAGCCCGATCGGCGCCGGCGGCGCCTGCGTCCGTCGTGCCGACGGCAAAGCCGGTCGATGCCGCGGGCGCGCGCAAAAAGTTTCACCAGGCCTGCGGTCGTCACGACGCACCGGCCGCTCGCCACCGGCTGCTCGCCTGGATAGCCGCGGCGTGGCCGGAACCGGCGCCGGCTGGATTGAGCGCTTTCGCAAAGAAATTATCGAATCCGGCGCAGATCGAAGCGCTCGCGGAGCTCGAGCGAGCCTGCTACGCAGGCGCGGATTGGAATGGCGAGAATCTCGCCTCGCTGTTCAAGGATCTGCCGCGGGCGCCGGCGGCCGCGGGCGCGCGCGACTCCGGCATTGCACCGCTATACCCGGAGAACTAGCGGCTCAGCCGCTGCTCTCCGCGCTGTAGCGCGCGAGCAGTCCCGTGCGCACCGCATGGCGATAGACGCGGCCATACACGTAAGCGGCGATCAATAATTCAGCGGCCGCAATCGCGGCGCCCGGCGCGAGCAGGCCGATCGGCGCCGGCCGTCCGGCGAGCACCGCGCGCATACCCTCGAACACATAGGATGGAGGCAGGCAGCGTGCGACCGCCTGCATCCATTCGGGGAGCGTCGCGAGCGGATAGAACACGGCCGCGAACGGCGCGAGCACGGCCGGCAGCGGCCACAACAGCCATTCCGAGGCCGGACCGAGCCGCAGCACGATCGCGCTGCCGGCGATTCCGAGCGTGACGCCGAATACGAAGAGCACCAGCAGAAAAACGGCCAGTGTCGCGCCCATCGCGAGGAAATGCAGGCCGAACACGGTGGTCGCAAGCAGGAGCATCACGACGAGACCCAGGCTGCTCGTCAAGATGCTCGTGATCACGAGGCCCGTGACGTACTCGGAGATCAACAGCGGCGAGGCGAACAGATTCAGGAAATTTCGCGACCAGACGTCCTCGAGGAAGGCGGTGCTGACCCCTTGCATGATGCGCGTGCCGAAATCCCACATCAGCACCGCGCCGAGCAGCGTCGGCACGAAGTTCATGCCGCTGCCGCTCACGGAATTGAGGTAGCGCGTGATGAATCCCCAGAGCACGATATCGATCGCGACCCAGGTGATCATCGGAAACAGGCGCACCGGGCTGCCGCGCAACAAATAGACCTGGCGCAACACGACGCCTGCGATCGGGCGCAATCTCACGACGCCTCCTGCGCGAGAGGCTCGCGCGCGACGCGGATGAACAGCTCTTCGAGCGTCGCGGCTCCGTGCAAACCGGGCAGCGTCCGCGGATCTCCCTCGAGCAGAATCCTGCCGCGCGACAGGAACAGCACGCGATCGCATACCGCCTCGACCTCATACATGTTGTGGGAGGTCCAAAGGATGCCGCAGCGCCCGACCGTGGCCAGCCCCTGGATCTTCTGCCTGACGATCTGCGCGGCGGACGGGTCGAGCGAGGCCGTCGGCTCATCGAGCAGCAGGAGCTGCGGCCGATTGATCAGCGCCTTCGCGAGCGCGGCGCGCGTCTGCTCGCCCGAGGACAGAAGCCCGCATTTCGTGTGCCGCAAATGCGTCAGCTCGAACTCCTCGATCAGTTCGTCGACGCGCTTGCGCAGGCCGCGCACGCCGTATAGGAGCCCGAAGAAACGTAGATTCTCGGTCACGGTCAAGTTTCCCGGGAGCGACGCATAGACGGCCGCGAAGTTCGTACGCGACAGCGCGGCGACGCGATTTTCGCGCAAATCGACATGACCGATGCGCACCGTGCCGGCCGTCGGCTCCAGCAGGCCGAGGATCATGTTGATCGTCGTGGTCTTGCCGGCGCCGTTCGGCCCCAACAGGCCGACGATTTCGCCGCGGTTCACGGCGAAGGATACGTCGTCGACCGCCGTGACCGCTCCGTACCGCTTGCCCAGATTCCGGATGCGCAGCGCGACGCCGTCGTCGGCGATCGATGGATTGGTCGTGGACATTCGCGCAGTTTAAACGAAACGGCCGCGCGTCTTTCTGAAAGAACCCCGCAGTTAATCGCGTTTACCGAATGGTGGCGCTCTCGCAGACTGGGTTCCGCGCAAATCGCGCGTAGTTCGCTCCCGCAACCTGTCCGGCAAGGAGGACGTCCATGAATAGTTTCACCATTACCGCCATCGGCAATCTCGCGAAGAATCCGGAGCTTGCCGTCAAAGGCGACGTTACCTATACGCGCTTCTGCCTCGTCGGCAACGACTACGTCGGCAAGGACGAGTCCGGCAAGCCACGCGAGGCGGCGACCAGCGTCTGGTTCACCGCGTTCGAGTCGCTCGGCGAAGTGATCGCGAAGAACGCGCGCAAGGGCGATCAATTGATTCTCCAGGCGCAGCTACGCGCGAACAACTGGACCGACCGCGACGGCGAGAAACAGTACGATCATTCGTACATCGTCCAGAGCTTCAAGTTCGGCGCGCCCGGAAAGGCGAAGCGCGAGGAGCTTGCGGCGTTGGAAACGGAAATCTAACCCGGGAAGTCCGCCATGCACGACCATCTTGGCTCTCTTCGGTGCCGGCGGCGATTCGCCGGCGCGGCCAGCTTCGCCGGCGCACTGTTCCTCGCGGCTCCGGATCTCGTCCTGGCGCAGGCATCGCCGTTCATGACCGGCGCGACCGCGCTGCAGACGAACGCGCGCGTCGCGCGCGAGGTGCTGGTCGCGCTGCCCGCGGAGATGAACGATGCGCAGCGCCTCGATCTGGTCCGCGGCTTCGCGCGCGATCTCGTCGAACGGCACGGCTTCGCGCTCGACTTCGCGATTCACGCGCCGCGTACCGATACGCCCAATCATCATGCGCATCTTCTCGCGACGACGCGCGAGCTGCGCACGGACGGGTTCGGCGAGAGGACCGCGCTCGAAATTAGCGATGCGGGGCGTCAGGAGCGCGGCCTCGAGCCATTCTTCAAGGAAGTGATCGCGATCCGCGAACGTTGGGCAGCTGCGACGAATGCGGGGCTCGCGGCGGCGCACATCGACGCGCGCGTCGATCACCGCAGCCTCGAGGCGCAGGGCATCGACCGCGACCCCTTGCCGTCGATCCCGCGTGCGGTCATTGAAATGGAGCGGCGCGGAGAACGCAGCTTCGTCGGCGAGCGCTTGCGCGAGGAACATCGCATGCGCACGGCGGCGCGCGCGGAGGTCCATGCCGCGCAAGCCGCACCCGCGGCCGCAGAAGCGCCGCGTCCGGCCGTGCGGACCGACCTGAACGAAATCCGCCGCCGGGCGCGCGAGAGCTGGCTCGAGATGCGGCAGCGGGCCGGGATGGACGCCGGCGAGGCGCACGACCGGGGACGGGACGATGACCTTGGCCGGTAACCGCCCGGCGCTCGTTTGCGCGCTGCCGTTCGCTTCGTGTTACGTGTACGCGCCGTCGGCAGCGGGCAAGGCATCGGAGCACTCACGCTCGTTCTGCGCGCTGTTGAAAGCGGGCGAGGCGGCCCTGCTCGCAAAGTGCGCGGCCCGCGTGCGCGAGGAATCGAGCGCGGCCGGGCCGTTCGCCGACTTCTTTCGGTGTACGAGCATTCTCGTGCCGGTGCCCGGCAGTGCGCCCGAGTCCCGCGGCTCGCCATGGGCCGCGGCCCGCGTCGCCGAGGCGCTCGCGTGCGCAGGCCTGGGCGCGGGCGTGCGGCGTGCCCTCGCGCGCACGTCGGCCGTGCGCCGATCGGCGACCGCTCCCGCGGGCGCGCGCCCGACGATTGCGCAGCATTATGAATCCATGGCCTGGGTGCCGGGTGTCGACGCGCCGGACGATGTCGTGCTCGTCGATGATGTCGTCACGAAAGGCAGGACCTTCCTCGCGGCGGCCAACCGCGTGCGCTCCTCGCTGCCGCATGCACGGGTGCGCGGCTTCGCGCTGCTGCGTACGATGGGGTACAGCGCCGGTATCGAGCGCCTGCTCGATCCTTGCGTCGGCGAGATCCGTCTGCGCGGCGGCGAAGCGCACCGCAGCCCGTGACTCGCGCGCGGCCTCGCCATGCCGGTTGTCGTTGTCAACGGCGGCGGCGGTGGCAAGATAGCCGGCATGCTCGAGAAACCCGGGGACGAGTTGTTGGACGTGCCGCCCACGAACCGGCCGCTCGCCGGCCTGTCGCGCGGCGAACTCGACGCGGCGTTGGAGCGTGCGCTCCTCGAAGCTGACGGCGCCGCCGGCGCGCATTGCGTGCATGAATTGTGGATGCGCGGCGAAATCTCGCTGAACATAGAGCGCGCGATCGAAGCGCTGTGGGCGAGGGCGCCCGAGTCGATTCCGGATTGGCTGCCGATGCGCTATGTCGACCGGCTCGCGGAAGTCTATGATATTGCCCTCACGTTCCGCGCGAAGGCGAAGGGCCGGTCGAACGTCTATCTGGTTCTGCTCGACTATCAGGACAGCCGCGGCGGGCCCTACGGCTTCTACGTCGGTATGACGAAGTACACGCCGGCGCAGCGTTTCGATCAGCACAAGGCGGGCATCCGCGCGGCAGGCAGCGTTTTGAAGAGGGGCCTCGAGGTGCTGACGGGGCCGACGCTGCATCTTCAATATATCGCGCGCGCCGATGCCGTCAGGATCGAAGAGGATTTCGCGAATGCCTTGGCATCGGCCGGCTTTCTCGTGAAGGGCGGACATTGAGCCGGATGAGAACCCGGTGATGATCATGATCGGGACGCTCGATTCACGGGCCGACGCCGCGCAGGCGCGAGTGCGCGGGCTTACACGCCCCCGATGAGGCGCACGACGTCGTCGACTTCGCCGGCGGATCCTAAAATCACGGGTGTGCGCTGATGAATCGCGGTGGGCGTCACGGTGAGGAGCCGCTCCCCGGGCGCGCAAATCGCCTTGCCGCCCGCGCGTTCGATGATCATCGCGAGCGGATTCGCCTCGTACATCAGGCGCAGCTTCCCTTGCGGCGCCTTGTGCGTCGGCGGATACATGAAGACGCCGCCCTTCAGCAGGATCCGGTGGACGTCGGCGACCATCGCGCCGGTGTAGCGGCTCGAGTAGCCGTTCTCTTGCGCCCAGTCGAGGTAGCGGCGATAGCCGTCGGGGAAACTGCGGCGGTTCCCCTCGTTGACCGAATACACCTTGTTGCCGGCCGGGATCCGCAAATTGCGCTCGACGCGCATGAATGCCCCGATCGAAGGGTCGAGGACGAACAGGTCGACGCCGTGGCCGATCGTGAGCACGAACACCGTCGACGATCCGTAGAGGACGTAGCCCGCCGCGACCTGGCGCGTGCCGGGCTGCAGGAGCGAATCGCGCGCGGCGCCCAAGCCTGCGTCGTAGGACAAGATGCTGAATATCGTGCCGACGGCGCCGCAGACGTCGAGGTTCGAGGAGCCGTCGAGCGGGTCGAACAGCACGCAATAGCGGCGTTCGCCGCTCGCCTCTTCGCGCAGGATCACCGGCTCCTCGTTTTCCTCGGAAGCGACGATCGCGACGCCCTCGCGCCCGCCGAGCGTCGCCAGGAGCACGTCGTTCGCGAGCACATCCAGCTTCTGCTGCACCTCGCCTTGGACGTTCTCGCGGCCGGCGCTGCCGAGCACGTTCTCGAGGCGCGCACGCCGCACTTTGTCGGCGATGATCTTCGCGGAAATCGACAAGGCCGACAAGATCCACGACAGCGTGCCGCTCGCCTCGGGGTAATGCACCTGCTCGGCGAGGATGTGCGCCTGCAGGGTCACGATACGAATGGGGGTTTGGGACATCGGCGGAAAGACCTCTTGGCTTCGAACGGATACTGGATCGAAGCATGCCACGTTCCACCTGTAGGCGATGCGGCCCGTTTCGTGCAATGCTTGGGCCTCAAGGGGAGCACCTTTCCGTACCATGGGAGGCCGGCATGTCGTCGTCAAAAGCAAAAATCTCCATCCTTGCCGCATTGCTGATCGGACTTGCCGCATGCCACCCGGGCAGCACCGACCTCGTCGAGTGCCGCGGCGCCCGCCGGCCCAAGCGCCCCGGACCCCTGGGTACCGACCCGCGACAGCTTCATCGAGGATTACCTGAAGGCGCAGCCGTTCTTCGCGGCGCAGGCCGGCCGGCACGAATTCGACGGACAGATGCCTGATCTGAGCGCGGCCGGGATCGAGCGCGAGAGCGTGCGCTTGCAGGCGTGGCGGACCCGCCTCGCGGGCCTCGACACGAGCGGATTCAGCGACAGGGACCGGTTCGAACGCGAATACGCGATGAGCGTCGTCGACGACGACTTGTTCTGGCTCGACAAGGCGCGCGCGCCGTTCACGAATCCGGCGTGGTATCTGAATCAGATCGATCCGGACATGTACTTGAGCCGCAAGTACGCGCCGCCCGACGTGCGCATGAAGGCATACATTCAATATGCACGCGCGATCCCCAAGATCGTCGCCGACATCGAGGCGAACTTGAAGCCGCCGATGCCGGCGACCTATGTGAAATTGGCGATCGACTCGTTCGGCGGCTACGCGGATTTCTATCGGCACGACGTCGCACCGGTATTCGCCGACGTCAAGGACGCGGCGCTGCAGAAGCAGCTCGCCGATGCGGACGAGGCGGCTGCGAAGGCGATGACGAGGCTGAAGGGCCGCTTCGACGCCGATCGCAAGACGGAGAACGAGAAGTTCGCGCTCGGCAAGGCATTGTTCGCCGAGATGCTCGAGGACACCGAGCGTGTCGATGCGCCGATCGATCAGATCGAAGCCGCCGGCCGCGCCGATCTCGCGCGCAATACCGCGGCGTTGAAGGCGGCGTGCGCGGCCTATTTGCCGGACGGAACGCTTGCGGCCTGCGTTGCGCACATGCAGGCGAACAAGCCGCAGGGCGGTTCGATCGAAGCGGCACGGATGCAGTTGGACATGCTCAAGCAGTTCGTCGTCGACCACCACATCGTGAGCGTGCCGAGCGGCGAGAACGCGCTCGTCGCGGAGGCGCCGCCGTACAACCGCAGCAATTTCGCGTTTATCCAGGTCCCCGGCCCCTACGACAAGGGCGTCGCGTCGGTCTACAACATCGCGCCGCCGGATCCGAAATGGAGCAAGGAGAAGCAGGACGCCTACATACCGGGCGAAGCCGACTTGATGTTCACGTCGGTGCATGAGGTATGGCCGGGACATTTCGTGCAGTTCCTGCACTCGAACAGCAACCCGTCGAAGCTCGAGGGACTGTGGGTCGGCTACGGATTCGCGGAAGGGTGGGCGCATTACTGCGAACAGATGATGTTCGAAATGGGATTCGGCAACGGCGATCCCGAAATGCACATCGGCCAGCTCACCGAGGCGCTGCTGCGGGACGTGCGGCTGTTGTCGGCGATCGGCATGCAGACCGAGGGTATGACGCCGGCGCAGTCGGAGAAGATGTTCACCGACGTCGCGTTCCAGGACCCGGGCAATGCCGAACAGCAGGCGGCCCGCGGCACTTATGACCCTGAATACCTCAATTACACGCTCGGCAAGCTGATGATCCTCAAGTTGCGCGCGGATTGGGTCGCGAAGCAACTTCAAGGCAAATCCGCGACCGAGGAAGAGCAGCATCAGCTGTGGCGCAAATTCCACGATGAGTTCCTGTCGTATGGCGGGCCGCCGATTCCGCTGCTGCGCAAGGAAATGCTCGGCAGCTCGGCGGGGAGCCTGCTCTAGGTCGTGAAGCGACATCGGCGGGTCATCGCGGCGGCCGCGCTCATGGCCATGGGCGCGGCGCACGCCGCTCCTCGCGTGACCGTCGAATCAGGTGTCCTCGAGGGAATTCCGGCACAGGCGGGCGGCGTTGCTTTGCGCGAGTTCCGCGGCATTCCGTATGCGGCGCCGCCGCTCGGGGATTTGCGCTGGCGGCCGCCGCAGCCGGCCGCTCGTTGGCAGGGCGTGCGCCCGGCGCGCCGCTTCGGCCCGCGCTGCATGCAACTGCCGTTGTTCGGCGACATGGTGTTCCGCGCGAGCGGCATGAGCGAGGATTGCCTCTATTTGAATGTTTGGGCGCCGGCGCGCTTGCCGCAATCGACGCGGCCCGTGAAGCTGCCGGTGCTGGTCTACTTCTACGGCGGCGGCTTCGTGGCCGGCGACGGTTCGGAGCCGCGCTACGACGGCGCGAGCCTCGCGGCGCGCGGCATCGTCACGGTCACCGTGAATTATCGACTCGGAGTGTTCGGCTTCCTCGCGCTGCCGGCGCTCGCGGCCGAATCGCCTGCGCACGCCGCCGGCAATTACGGTCTTCTCGATCAAGTCGCGGCGCTCTCCTGGGTCAAGGACAACATCGGCGCTTCGGCGGCGATCCCGGCCAAGTGACGATCGGCGGTGAATCGGCCGGCTCGATCTCGGTCAACGCGCTCGCGGCTTCGCCGCGCGCGCGCGGTCTGTTCACGCGAGCGATCGGCGAGAGCGGCGCGCTGATCGCGCCGATTGCGCCGCAGACGCTCGCCGCGGCCGAGCGCGTCGGCGCCGTCTTCAGCGGGCACGTCGGCGCGCAATCGCTCGCGGCGCTGCGTGCGATGCCGGCCGCCACGCTGTTGCAGGCGACCGACCCCAAGCTGATGCCGGTGGTGAGGTTTGCGCCCGACGTCGACGGCGATGTTCTCAAGGAGCCGCCGGCGGCGACGTTCGAGCGCGGAGCGCAGGCCGATGTGCCGCTCCTGGTGGGTTCGAACTCCGAGGAAGCGCCTGAATCCGCGATCTTGCAGGGCAAGTCGCCGACGCCGGCGCATTACCGTGCGGCGATCGAACGTCTGTTCGGGCCGCGCGCCGGGCGCGCGTTGGCGCTTTATCCCGGCTGTGCGCGCGGCCGAGGTGCGGCGGTCCGCGACCGCGCTCGCCGGCGATCTGTTCATCGCCCACACGACCTGGCGCTGGATGGATTTGCAGCGGCGCACCGGCAAGGCGCCGGTGTATTACTACTATTTCGATCACGCGAGGCCCGCGAGGCGGCATCCCCTGCCCGGCGAAACACCGGCGGCCGGCGCGGTGCACAGCGCGGAGATCGAGTACGCACTCGGCAACCTTCGCGGCAATACGGTATACGCTTGGACCCGTAGCGACTATCGGGTATCGGAGATCATGCAAGCTTATTTCGCGCAATTCATCAAGACCGGCGAGCCGAACGGCCCCGGGCTCCCCGTCTGGCCGGCCGTGCGCAAAGCGCCTGGCGGCGTGCTGCGCCAGAGAATCGGCGCCGACGTCCGCTCTGCCGTCGATCGCGGCGCGGCGCGCCAGCAATTCTTGACGAGATACTATGCCGCCCAGCCGCAAGCTCAGTAGGTGTCAAGCGATGCGCCGATTGCCATTGGGATTGATTCTCGCCGCTTGCCTGTTGCCGATACGGGTGCTCGCACAGGAGACGGTGCGTATCGACGCCGCGGCCAAGGCGACGCCGTTCCCGCATTTCTGGGAGCGCATGTTCGGTTCCGGGCATGCGACGCTCGCGATGCGCGAGAGCTATCTCGACGACGTTCGCGCGGTGAAGAAAGTCGCGGACTTCGAGTACGTGCGGTTCCACGGCATTTTCGACGACGACGTCGGCGTCTATACCGAAGATGACCACGGCAATCCGGTCTACAATTTCACGCTCGTCGACAGCATCTACGACGGCTTGCTGAAGAACGGCGTGCGTCCGTTCGTCGAACTCAGTTTCATGCCGAAGGAACTCGCGTTCAATCCCGACGCTCTGCACGTATTCTGGTACAAGCCGAATGTGTCCCCGCCGAAGGATTATCTCAAGTGGGACGGGTTGATCCGCGCGTTCGCACAGCACCTCGTCTCGCGTTACGGGATCGACGAGGTCGCGCAGTGGTATTTCGAGGTGTGGAACGAGCCGAACATCGACTTCTGGGGCGGCGTACCGCCACAGAAGACATACTTCTATCTTTACGACCAGACCGCGCGGGCGCTGAAAGCCGTCGATCCTCGCCTGCGCGTCGGCGGCCCCGCGACGGCGGCGGCCTCCTGGATCAGCGCCTTTCTCGCGCATACCGCCGCGCAGCACGTGCCCGTTGACTTCGTCTCCACGCACGGCTACGCGGACGACAGCGTCGAGAACTTGTTCCATAGTGATGCGAAAGTGCCGAAGGACGAACGCGTTTGCCGTGCCGTTGCCAAGGTGCACCGTGAAATCGCGGCCTCCGCGCGGCCGCACCTGCCGCTCTTCTGGACGGAGTGGAACGTGATCGGCGCGTACGGCGCACGCGACACGACTTTCGTCGGCGCCGCGCTCGCCGATACCGTGCGCGCCTGCGACGGCAAGGTCGACCTGATGTCGTACTGGACATTCTCCGACGTATTCGAGGAAAGCGGACCCAGCCGCCGGCCGTTCGAGGGCATGTACGGGTTGCGTGCGAACGGCGGCATCAACAAGCCGAGCTATTATGCGTTCGGTCTCCTGCGCGAGCTGGGGCAGGAGCGCCTGTCGAATCCGTCGAAGCACGTCATCGTCACGCGCACGCAGGACGGCGCGCTCGCGATCGCAGCCTGGAACCTCGTCGACCCGGGCGAGCGAGGCACGACGAAGACGATCCGGTTCGAGGTGCGCGGTGTGGCACCAGAGGCCGCGGTCGAGATCCAGCGCATCGATCATGAACATGGCAACGTGCTGCCGATTTACGAGGAAATGGGGAGCCCGCGCTACCCGACGCCGGCGCAGGTCGCGTGGATGAACGATGCGACCGCGCTCAAGGCGCCGGACCGCGTGCATCTCGAGGGTGGCGTGCTCAGTTTGAGCCTCGAGCCGAATGCGCTCGTGCTCGTGAAGGTCGCGGGCGGCGCGCCCTAGGTCCAACCGAGGCTGACCGCGACCGTCAGCAGGCCGACGATGAGCGCCGCTGCCGAGGCGACGAGGACCGCCGCGGCGGCGCAATCCTTGGCGATGCGGATCGCCGCGTGGTTTTCCGGGTGCAGATGGTCCGCCAAATGCTCGAGCGCCGTGTTGACGAGTTCGAGGCCGAGGACCAGGGCGGCCGACAACACGCAGAGGACGACCCAGAGCAGCGGCGGGCGCAGCAGCGCGAGCACGATGCCTGCGGCCGCGCCGAGCAGCAGTTGCGTGCGGAAGCTCGCCTCAGCCTTGACGGCCGCGCCGAAGCCGCTCGCAGCGTGCCGCAGTCTGCGAAAAAATGGTTGATTCTTCATATCGATGTGGTCCGCGGGTGCCACCAAATGAGCACTTTAACCGAACCTTGCCGGGGGGGGGGGGGGGCCGGCGCTCTAGCGTGGTGCCTGTCGCCATTTCCCGGTGGGGTGGGTACCCTGCTCGCGGTCCATGCAGTATCCTAGGCGCCTATGTCGTTCAAGGAATACATCCTCATGCGATCCACGATGTTTGGTCTCACGTTAACCCTCTGCGGATGCGCTGGCCAGCCGAGCGCGCCGCAATCGATGTCAGCTGAACGGCCGCTGGCCAATCCCGAGCGGGTCGTTGAGGCACGCAAGATGGGATACCGGCTTGTGAACGAGAACGGCCAGACGCTCTATTGCCGCTCCGAGGTGCTGACCGGATCCCACGTCGAGCGCGAAACTGTTTGTCTGACGGTCGCGCAAGTCGATCGGTTACGCGAGCAAACGCAGCGTGGCCTGATGAACGTCGAGAGGCAGGTGCCGCCCCCAGCCGGGCGCTGATCCGGAACCGCGCGTGCTCGATATTCCTGATTCGCCCATTCTGGAAAAGGGGCGCATCATCGGCGGCTGCGTTCGTCTAGCCGCCACGGTTGATGCGGATCGATTGCGGCAGGAGATCGCGCAATTGCCGCCTGGTGTTTGGTCCGGTACCGGCGGCCGCGTCGGCGTGCATCGGCCTGCCGGGGCGCTGTTCTTGCGCGGCTACGCGCCGGCCGAAGGGGACAAGCCGGTCGCCGATCGGGCGGCGCTCGCGGAACTGCCCTACACGCGGAGCATCATCGAAGAGATCATACCGGCGCCCCGTTTGCGATGCCTGCTCGCACGATTGCCAGCCGGCGCATCAATCGCGCCGCACGTCGATCGGCCGCCCTATTTTGCCAAGACCTTGCGGATACACGTGCCGGTGGAGACGAACGATCAGGTGCATATGTGGTCGCGAGGGCTCTCGTACCGCATGCGTGCGGGCGAGGTTTGGGTGTTGAACAACAGCGCTCCACACGCCGTTTGGAACGCACACTCATCCTCATCGCGCACGCATTTGATTTGCGATTTCTTGCCGAGTGCCGCGTTGCTCGATTTGCTCGCCACGGGTGCGCGGCATTTGGGCGAGCGACTGGCCGAAGTAGATGAGCATTTCGGCGTATCGCAGGCGATGGGCTTCACGGCCGCCCAATGATATTGACCGACCGCTTTGTCTTCCTGCATTTGCATAAATCGGGCGGTACTTTCGTCAACGAATTCCTGATGCGGTTCGTGCCGGACGCGCGCCATATCGGCTATCACCTGCCGCGAACGATGGTACCTACAGAGTCTGCGACCCTGCCGGTTCTGGGTTTCGTGCGCAATCCGTGGAGCTATTACGTCTCCTGGTATTCGTTTCAGATGGAGCGCCCTCACCCGAATTTCTTGTTCAGAATCCTAAGCGACGAAGGGCGCCTGGATTTCGAGAACACCGTGCGCAACATGCTGGATCTGGGCGTGGGCAGCATCCGGCTGGATCTCGTGATTCGCGCCCTGCCGTCGAAATATAGCAACCAAGGCCTGAATTTGCCCGGCTTCGCGCTCGAGCCGATTCGCGGGACGGGCCTCGGCTTCTACACATACCTGTATCGTTACCTCTATGGCGGCGGCGACAGGCCGGCCATCGTCGGCCGGATGGAGGATTTACGCGACGATCTGTTGCCTATGCTCGAAAGCGTGCGCCAACCGATCAGCGACGACATGCGCGCTTACCTCGAAAACGAGGCGCCGAGCAATTCGTCGATGCACTCGGACTACACGGAATACTACAGCGGCTCGCTGCGCGATTTAGTGGCCGAGCGCGACGCCGAGGTGATCGCGAGGCACCGCTACCGCTTCGGGGAATAGCGGCCGCCTATGGGGCGGGCCGCCGCGCTTCGACGAACAGCGAGTAATAACGGTCGCCGTATTTTGCGCTGGCGATGGCGCTGGCATAATCGACGCGCAGGTCCTCGTGGCGGCTCGCCATGAAGTCGGAGCGAACGATCTCGGTGAAGCCGGAATCGGCGAGCACGCGCGACAAGGTCTCGAAATCGTAGCCGTACTTGTGCGACTCGAATATGTATGCCGGTTCGGCGCCAGCGCCGGCGTAGGCGAGGAAGTCTTCCAACCGCGTCGGATTTTCCGGCCACCACGGCCACGTTTCGCGGCGATTGCCGAAAAATTGGCGATCGTTGCGCACGTAGGCGTCGATGCACTGTTCCACGTCCGGCACGACGATGCGCACGACGCCGCCCGGCGCGAGCACGCGCATCAATTCGGCGAGAAAGGGCTTGACGTCCCGCGGGAAGAATAAATGCTCGAGCATGTGTGAAACAAAGACGCGCCGCACGCTGCCATCCGGGAAAGGCAGGCCCCAGAGCACGTTGAGCGCGAGCGGCGCGGGGTGAACGTCGATATTGATCCAGCCGTCGAGCGGGCTCCTGCCGCAGCCGATATGTAGTTTCGATGCAAGCTCGCGCGAGGCCCCGGAGAGGGAAGCCGACTTCGCCGCGATTGATTCCAATTGCCGTTCGACGTATGTCTGGCGCAACGCGCCGAGCTCGCCGCGCAAGCCGTCGGTCGCGGCGAGCAATGCCATCAGCCGCCGTTCGACTCCGGCGCCGCTGCGTGTCGACAACTCGCGCTCCGCGAACGGGCCGAACGCCGCCAAATCGCAGGCCATGTCGTAGAAACTGCGCGCGAGCAGGCGCAGATGATTCTTGGTGCGCTGGAGAGTCTCCTGCTCCGACGCCGGCTGTGCCGGCGCGGCGGCCGCGTCGACCAACGCGCCGCTGCGTATCAAATAGTCGACCGCCGGAGCGGCCGCGGCCCGGTCGGTCGGGTCGAGCGCGCCGAGCACGGCACTGGCGGACGTCGGTTTGTAGAACTGACACAGCCAGCCGATGAGCATCGGATTCGAGCTCTCAAATGCCGGCAGCGAACTCGTCGTCGTGTGAATGAGTATGCGCCCGGCCTTGAATCGCACGAGGGTATCCGCGGCGAAGATCAGGGAGCCCGCCACTTAGCGGAGTTCCTTGAGGCGTCGCCACGTGCCGAGCACCACCGGCATGACGCGCTGAATGGCCTCTTCGTGGCGCCGCCACTTGCCGTCCGCCGGCGGTGTCTGCGTATAGCGCGACAATGGCAGGGGGCCGGCGACGCGAGTCGCAAGCGCGGAGTCGACCTCCAGGCCGAGGAAGTTACAGATTTTGCGAATCGACGCGGCCGGGTCCGACGTCAGTTCGGAATAACTCAGGGCGGTCCAGCGGGCGTCGGGCAGGGAATCGAGATCGTCGAGCAGTATCCGGTTCGCCGATTCCCACTGGAATGCGGCAATCTCTTCGAGCTGCTTGCCGCGCATCCTCTGCCAGTCGGGCGGCAGAAGCAACGACCAGGGGCCGTCGAAGCCCTCGAGTCCGTTGTAGGTCCGCCAATTGCCGGAACGCCAGGCCTCGATGATGCTGGCGAGGTTCTCGCGCGGATCGCGCCAGAGGAAGACGAACATCGCATCCGGAAAGAGCCGATCGAGAAACGGCACGCGGAGGGCGTTCTTGGGCGTCTTCTCCAACAATCGCAATGACGGTCCCGCCGGCGCCGGCCGGCCTTCGTTATCCTTCAATTGGGATAGGATTTCGTCGACGATGCGCTCGGCTATCGCGTCGCTGTAGTGTTCGCCGAGGAGCCGGTTCGATTCGACGCCGGATGCTCCAGGCCGCAGTTCCGGGACGCCCTCGATGAGCCAATGCGCTTCCCCGCCTAGAGTGCAGATTTGAGGACTTGCCGCGAGCGTTTCGAACAGCAAGGTGCTTCCGGAGCGCGGAGCCGCGACAATGAAAATCGGCCGCCGCAGACGGTTGTCGTCGGCGCGTGAACTCGTCGAGCGCGGATGGCGGGTGCTCGGCTGCGCCAATATCGAGCGCAGCAGGCGCCCCTCGAGAACCATATGGGCGGCGACTCGATTGGTGCGCATCGCCAGTCCCTGGGGACTGCTCGCGCGAGGCCACGCGCAGGCTGTCACGCAGATTGGCATACTCCGCCCATCCGGCCGAGCTTTCGCCGAACAGTAGGTACAGCTGACGCCAGTCGCGGCGGAAGGCATCGAGCAGCGCGATGTAGCGCAATATCTTGTCGCTGCCCGCCGGTTCGGCCGGTGCAGTGAGTTCCGCCTGCAGGTCCAGCAACAGCAGATCCACTTCCGAAGGCGGCATGACCGGGCGCAGCGGCGTGCGTTCCGTCAACGGCATCGCATCGGACGTCGAGTCGTAGCGGTGGACGTGCTCGGCAATCGCTCCCACATCGCTTTCGGCGACGAACTGCCAAAACGATGCGCTGCCGGACGTGTCCGCGACCAAATGAATTCGCTCCGCATCGACCGGGTTGTCTACACGATGCAGCCGCCAATTGTCGAAAATCCATGCCTCGCCGGCCGCCATGTGAACTTGATCGTCGCCGCAGTGAAAGTGGACATCGGGATGGGTAACGACCGGAATGTGCAATCGAACGCGGTTGAACCAGTGATAGTTGATATCCGAATGCGGCGGCACGCCGGTTTGCGGCGCGAGCTTCAGCAGACGCGATCTGCCCCAGACGACTCCGAAACTTGCCAGTACCTGCCGAATGTAGGGAGAGCGGCGCAGATGGGCCGTCGGCAACATGATCCCGTCAACCGCATCGTTCTCCCCGCCACCTTCGCTGATCAAGCGTACGAAGCTATTGCCCTTGAGCTCGTTCGGATGGCTGGCCCACGCGTCGGTCGGAATCGCCGCGACTTCCTCGGCGAGCCGCTCTACGTCGAAGCGCACGGGCAGGCGATAGAAGGATTTGGCGAGTTTCATGGGGCTCGTGAGATCGCGTACGAGGACGCCGGATTCGCCGGCGGCGGTTGGCTGCGCATCGGTCCTCTTCTCAATCTGTGTTCATGCCTGGGCGACGGATTCGCGGAAATCGCCGATCGCGCAAACGATCTCGGCAACCGCGAGACGCTCGGTTTCCGTCAAGTGCGGATTCCATAGGTCGAAAATCATCACGACCCGGGTCTGCGTGCTGCGATTCCATGCCTCATGCTCGTACGTGTCGTCGAACACGACCGTGCGTCCCTCGACCCAGGCGTGAACCTCGCCGCCGACACTGAGCGCGCAATTCTCCGGTATGAGAAGCGGTAGATGGCCCACGAGCCGCGTATTGGTCACGCCCTGGTGCGGCAATAGGTGGGTTCCCGGTGCGAAGACCGAGTACAGCACCTCTGGACCGTGATTGCGCACCCGCGACAGCGGCAGCGCATCGATCGCGCGGGCCGTGTTTGGGCATGTCGCACAGTTGTCCTCGCGCCGCGCTCCGTGCCGATAGAAATAAAATCCAGTCCAGTCTGGCGCCGCGCCGTAACCGCGCAAATTGGCTTGCTCGAGCTCTATGGACGTGAATACGCGTTCACGTCCCTTCTCTTGAGGCAGCAAATTCAAGAGTTCGGTCTTGATCTGCGCCGTCTGGGCTTCGAGGTCATCGATCCAGGAGAACAGCGAGCGGTCCAAATAGGGTGTCGTCGGCAATCCCGGCACGAAAAAGAATGTGGGTCGCTGGCGCGAATCGGGATATTCGGCCGCTTCCTGATTGAAATAGATACGCAGAGCCTGGTCGATCCGCGACAGGGAGTCGCGCCCGAAGCGCGCGACGAGCGGCTCAAACAGGCTCGCGAATGCTTTACCGCGCCGATCCCGCACGGTCATCACCGCATGCTCGATCAGCGGGCGCAGCGGCGGCGGCGTGGTCTCGGGGTTCAGCCAACGGCCAGACTTCTGCCCATCGCCGAGTGCGCGCATGTATTGCAATACCGCTTCGTCCTGTTGGCCATTGCGCTCGAGCGCCAACGCCCAATATAGCCGCGCGATGGAAAACTCGGGCCGCTGCCGCACGGCCGACTGCTGCGCCGCCGCCGCCGCCGCCCAGTCGCCGAGCGCCTCGTACGCCCGACCCAGATGATGCTGCGTTACAGCATCGACTGGGTTGGTACGCGCCGCACGCTTTAGCAATTCGATCGCGCGCCGCGCATCGCCGCCCCGCAGGGCAGACAATGCGAGCGCGTTCAGCGCGTCGGGATGATCCGGATGCGTTTCCAAGACGCGCGCGAACGCGGATTCCGCCTCGCGAATCCGGCCTTGCCTTAATAATTCTTGCGCTTCTGCAGCCGGGTTCACCATAGTTTTTGGCCCCATCGCGCACCTGGGCCTCCGGCGCCACTTGCGGGCGGTATCATATAAGCCATGATGGTCAGCGATTTAAGACATTACGTTCGAGTTTACGATCATAACCTGGAAGCCTCGTTCTGCCAGAAAATGATTGACGCTTTCCACCGCCTGGAGCAGTTCCAGAAGCGCAATGGCCGCGGCATTCGGCGCGGCTTGGAAGAGTCCGCCTGGGTGGAAATGAATGTCAGCCGGCTATCGGATGCAGCATTCCTGGATATGTTCCGAGGGTTCATCAACGCGGCGCTGGTGCGTTACAACGCCGACCTCGGCCTGCGCATCCCTATCCCGAATTCCGGGAAATTCTCCGACCTGACGATCAAACGCTACAGCCCGGGTGGCATTGATAAGTTTCAATTGCATTTCGATTCGATCAACCACGTCGCGAATCGCTATCTCGTGATTCTCTGGTACCTCAACGACGTGGCCGTTGGCGGCGAGACGCGATTCCCTCAACTCGAATTGAGCGTCGCGGCGCGCGCGGGACGGCTGCTGATGTTCCCGCCGTTTTGGATGTACCAGCACGAAGGAACGCCCCCCGTCAGTGGGGATAAGTACATCGTGTCGACCTATTTGCTGTTCGAGGACCCCAAACCTGTGTAGCTCCAACGTTTGAGGTAGGGTTCGACGATCGGCAACACCGGCGAGAAATGCCGTTCATAGGCGTGCCAACGGCCGATGCCCTTCGTGTTGACCGGTTCGATGACCTGCGAGTAGCTCGGCGTGCTGATGAAGCGCTTGTCGCGGGCGGTATTTTCCGGCCGCAACACGGCGGGATCCCATGGCAGAGCGAGGAAATCGAGGACGCCGCGTATTTGTTCGTTGAACCGCGCGACGAACGTTTCATAGCGCAATTCCATCGTCTTGGGCTGCAGCAGCGCTTGCTGTGCGTACCAGAAGTCGAATGTGCGCCGGTAACCCAAGGCGAGGGCCTGCAGGTCGCTGCACAATAGCGCGAAATCGGGCGTGCGAAAGTGCTGCATGAAGCAGCTGAGCATGACGTCGCAGGGGTGCCGGACCGCGACGATAATCGGCGCGTTAGGGAACAAGCGGCGGATCACGGGCAAGCGCAGAATGTTCAGCGGATTCTTGTCGACGAGCCGCTGACCCGGTCCCAGAGTCACCTTGGAGCGCGCACGCTGCCAGTAATTCGCCCGCACTGCGTCGAGCTGATCGCTCTTCAGGTCGCGCATGCGCTCAGGATAGGCGATGCCTTCGCGCATCATGTCATCGAGCGCATTTTGCACGAGCGGCTGCTCGTCCATGGAGACCAGCAGCGGGTGGGAGTCGAGCGTGAGCTCGAGCAGCGTCGTGCCGGAGCGCGGGAACGCGACGATGAATATTGGGCTCTCCCGCAAGCTCGGCGCGGTTGAGTCGGTCCATGACGCGACATCGTCCGGGTCGCAGCCGTAGCGCGTGATCAACAGGTTTGGCGCACCCCGCGCGGTCAGCACGGGCGCGGTCATCCGCAACAGCGAGGTCTGCGATAGATGCGCCGCGGCAAGTGTCGCGAACGCTTCGTCGTGCCGCTTCAGTGCATCGAGCGATTTCGCGAGCGGAAATTGCAGCAGATGCTGCAGGTGCACTTCCTTGCAGTCTTCGAGCAATTCGGCAAATAACGCCGCCGCGGCCTCGTGGTCGCCCAAGCGTTGGGCGAGTTGCGCCTTCATCAACGTGAGCTCCGATCCCAAGGCCGCGGCCCGCGGATCCTCGAGCAGCTGGTGCATTCGCTGCTCGGCTTCCTCCAGCCGGTTCGTGCGCTCGAGCAGCTGGATCAGCGTCAACAGAGGTTGCGGGCCGCTGCCCGCGGCGGCAACCGCGCGGCGAACCGCCGGCTCTGCGCGTTCCGGCGCGCCGAGCTTCATCAACAAGAGCCCGATGTCGGCCGTGAGGTCGTTCGTCAGTCCAGCGAGCATTTCCCAGCTATCGAGCGCCGCGAGCGCCTCGTCCGTGCGGACTCGCTCGTAGCAGCACAGCGCGTATTGGTAGCGTATCTCGGCATCGTCGGACGCGAGGTCGGCGGCCTGCGCAAGAACGACGCGACCGGATTCGTAGTCCTTGCGATCGATGTGCGTGAGACCGACATTGAAGTAGAAATCTGCAGAATTGGCGCCGAGGGCGGCCGCGCGCGCGTACGCCTCAAGGGCCTCGTCCGGCCGGCCGGCGCAGCGCCGCGCGGTGCCGACATTCATCCAATGCCCTGGTTCCGACGGCTCCAGCTGTGTCAGATCTACGAACAGCGTTTCCGCTTTCACGTGGTTTCCTACCGCATGATGCATGAATCCGAGCACACCCAACGCCTCCAGATGCCGCGGAGCGATCGCCAAAGCCGCCTCACACTGCGCAATGGCCGCTTGCCGCTCGTTGCGCGACCACGCCGACCAGGCGGATTGAACGAGGGAGTCAGGATTTGTGGCGGAGTTCATAAGTGCAAAGCATACGGGATCGGTCGCGGATGAGCTTGCGCTCGCCGCCCTCCCGCGTCACCGGACGGGCGATTCCGGGCCTCGCGCTAATACCGGCCAAATTGTCGCTTACGTACAACCAAGCTGATATTCATTCTTGGATTTTGCAGCTTGCGGTGTTATTGTCGCTCTTACAAAAGCCGGATGTGTAGCGATGCTACAACACTCGGATCGGGGTGAACGATAAATTCGGTAATGGTGGATCGATCGGCTAATCAGTGCCGCACTGCGGCCTGGTTTCGTTAGCTATTTCGGACTCATTCAGATTTGAACTTGACTCAAACTCAAGGAGCACGCTCAATGTCGAGTACTCTCTCTCTCAAACAAGCAGTCGGACTGGCTGTCGGTACCGCCGGGGCCGCTGCGGCCACGGTCGGCTTCGCCGGCCATGCGTTCGCGGCGGAAGGCACTGGCGCCGCACCCGCCGCGCCGGCCGACAATGCGCTTCAAGAAGTCGTCGTCACGGGGTCACGTATTCGGCGCGTCGATGTGCAAACGGCGAATCCCGTGTTTGTGCTCGACGCCAAACAGATTCAGGAATCCGGCATTTCGACGGTCGGCGAATTGTTACAACGCATCCCGGCGGTATCCGGAGCGGCGACGAACCCGCAAGTCAACAACGGCGGTGGATTCGGCGAATCGACGATCGAACTGCGTGGACTCGATGCGAAGCGCACCCTCGTGCTCGTCGACGGACGCCGGCTCGGCATCGTCGGTGCCTCGGACGCGACCGACGTAAACAACATCCCGATCAACATGATCGAGCGCGTCGAGGTCCTGAAGGAAGGCGCCGGCGCCGTATACGGATCGGATGCAATCGGCGGTGTAGTCAATTTCATCACGCGCAAGTCCGTCGATGGTCTAGAAGTTCACGCTGACTACGGGCGCACGACCCATAATGACGGCGCCCATCACAGCTTCGACATGATCTTCGGCACGTCCACCGACAAGTGGAACATCATGGCCGGCGGCAGCTACCAGCAACAGGATGCGGTCTACGCTGGCGCGCGCGATTTCTCGAAATATGCCCTATATTTGTACGGTGGAACCTATGGTGCCTACAAGGGCGGGTCGAGCCGTACACCGACGGGCCGCATATCCATGCCGAGCGGTTCGGCGCTGCGCACTCAATACGGTTGCAGCAGCGTGACGCGAACTGCCGGTTCGTCGGGCGGTTCGCTCGCCGATTACAGGTGCTTCACCGGAGCGGACCATTACAATTACCAGCCGTACAACTTGCTGATCACGCCGGTCGAGCGCGGCCAGTTCTTCACGAAAGTGCAATATGATATCAACGATCACGTCAGCTTTTATGCGAACCTGATCTCCAACCGCACGCACTCCGGATCTGAAATCGCGTCGCTGCCGTTCGATGCCTCGGTCGATGACGTCGTTATCTCGAAGAACAACCTCTATAACCCGTTTGGCATCGACTTCGGCGGTTTGACGTCCGGCAATCCGAATGCGCTTTGGCGTTTGAAGGGATTGGGGGATCGCGTATTCAAGGCCGACACGACGGCCACGATGTTCAACACTGGCTTGAAGGGAAAGATCGGCGACACCGGTTGGGAATGGGACGCGAACGTCGGATACAGCCGGCTCGACTACACCCAAGCGCAAGGCGGCTATTACATCAAGAGCAAGTTCACGGCTGCGGTCGGCCCCTCGTTCTGGGCGGACTCATCGGGCAATCCGGTTGCCGCGGGCACCGCGGGCGCAATTCCAACTTGCGGCGTCCCGGGCGCAATCGTCACGAATTGCACGCCGCTCGATATATTCAACATTTTTGACCCGTCGCAGCAGGCGGCACTGCAGGGGGTTGCGGCAACCGTCGTCAACGTCGATGCCTACCGATACAAGTCGGCTTCGTTGGAAACCGACGGCAAGATCGTCGATCTCCCGGCGGGCGCCATGCAGGGGAGCATCGGCTTCGACTACCACAGTCAAGAAGGGCAGTTCGATGCGAGTTCGCTGGCGGTTTCGGCGCCACCGCTATATCTGGCATGCCAGGTATCGAACGAGGCTTGTTCGGGCTCTACGCGCGGCAAATACGACTCCCGCGAGGCGTATTTGGAATTGTTCGTCCCGATCCTAAAGGACATGCCGGGTGCCAAGGCCTTGAACGTCGACGCAGGCGTGCGTTATTCCAAGTACTCATTGTTCGGCAGCACGACGAAGAGTGAGTTCAAGGTCGAGTACCGACCAATTGGCGACCTCCTCGTGCGCGGAACGTTCTCGCAAGTGTTCCGCGTGCCGACGATCCTTGACCTGTTCCAGGCACCGCAGAACACGTCGGTCACGTTCAACGATCCTTGCAATGGACTGACGTCGGCGGCGTTGGCCGCGAACCCGAACCTGGCGTTGGCCTGCAAGGGCGTAATTCCCGACAGCGGTTTCAGGGAGCCTAACGGCCAGATCACGGGCCTGAACGTCAGTAATCCGAATCTGAAGCCGGAAACGGGCAACGTGAAGACATTCGGATTCGTCTACGATCCGCATTACATCAACGGCTTGTCGGTGGACGTCGACTACTGGGAATACAATCTCGACGGATTGATCACCACCTTGGATTCGAACTATGCGGCGAGCCAATGCGTTGCGACGGGGAATCCGACGTTCTGTAACTTGATGGAGCGTTACCAAAGCGGTAATAACCAGGGTTACGTCCTCGTGTCGCAGCAGCCGACGTTCAACTTGGGCAAGCTCAAGACGGACGGTGTCGACTTCGGTGTCCATTACACGCTCCGGAACACGCCGATCGGTTCGTTCCAGTTCGGCATGGATGTCACCGACACGATGAGCTATCTGAACACGCCGGCACCGGGTGCGGCGCCTGAGCAGATTGCCGGAACGTACAGCAAGCAGTTCGGCAACTACGCAAGGTACCGCGGCTTGGGCTCGATTGGTTGGACCTACAAATCAATCGACGGCTTGGTCACGTTCCGTTATATCCACCACTTGCTGTTGACCAATCCGTCGGGATCCGGTGTGACCGCGACGGGCGCTCCGTACCCGCCGCTCTATATCGGCTCGATGACGTATGTCGACGCGACGGTGGGTTACTCGTTCCCGACGAAGACCCGGCTGCAGCTCGGTATCCGGAACCTTGCCGACAAGCAGCCGCCGATCTTCTATCAGAACAATGTCACCAATGCGAATACCGACGTGGAGACGTATGACACGCTGGGGCGCCAATGGTGGGTAGGAGTGTCTCAGAAGTTCTAAGAACGACGATTTGGAGTATGTCGATTCGGGGCCGCGCGTCATGTGACGCGCGGCCTTTTTATTTGTGCGCCCAGGCAGGGCGCACTTAGAATAAAGGCGAGGCCCGCCCGTGCAGAAACCCAGCGTAACGCTCATCCTTTCGCT
>CAVQYI010000023.1:0-6369 GCA_963718135.1 uncultured Pseudomonadota bacterium
CGCGCTTGGGGAGACCCTGAGCCGCCTGCGCCCGCTCGCCGCGCATCCGCGCGAATTCAGGCCCTGCGGTCGAACAGCAGGAGCGTCGAGGTGGCCGACGCGCACAATCGACCCTCGCCATCGACGAGCTTCGCTTCGCTGAACGCGACGCGGCTGCCGATCGACGACACGCGCCCCTCGACGGTAACCTCGCCGGTTTCATCGGTGAGGGCGCGGTGATAGGCGACCTTGATTTCGAGCGTCGTGTACGCGCGCGCCGCGGGCAGCATGGAAAGCACCGCGCAACCGCACGCGGAATCAAGCAGGGTGGCGGCGTAGCCGCCGTGCACGCAACCGATCGGATTGTAGGCGTGCCGGCCGGGCGTCGCGCGGAATACCGCGCGGCCGGGCTGCGCTTCGACCAAGTCGAACAGCAGCGCGTCGGCTATCGGCGAACGCTCACGGCCGGCGATCATCGCCTGCAAGCGCGCGAGGCCGCTCATTTGATCGTCGTCGGTCGGCATGGGTCCCCCGCGACGATCTTACGATGCGCCCGATTCCGTCAGCAAGCCGACGATCGAACGGTTCAGAGGCGCGAGGTGATTCGCGATACGTAATCCGAGGGATCGACAGGCGTTCGCGAGCGGCCGGCGATCCGTGTAGAGACGCACGATCGCATTCGTCGCCAGGTAGAGCGGTAGCGAGTCGCGCCGGTGTCTGGATTCGTAGCGGCGCAACACCCCGTCCGCGCCGATATCCTGCCCGCAGGCGCGCGCGTGCTCGATCTCCCGCACCAGCGATTCCTGACTTCGCAGCGCGAGGTTGAACCCGTGCGCCGTCACCGGATGCATGCCGACGGCGGCGTCGCCGATCATTGCCAAACGCGGTCCGACGAAACGTCGCGCGTAAGTCGCGACCAGCGGGTAGACGTGGCGCGTGCTCGTGAGCCTCATTCGTCCCATACGCCGCTCGAAGCGCCGCTCCATCTCGGCGCCGAACTCGGACTCGCCCAATACCTGAAGACGGCGGGCGCCTTGCGCCGACTCCGTGATCACGACCGACGATTCCCTGCCGTTGAGCGGCAGGAGCGCGAGCGTGCATCCATCCTGAAACCACTCCCATGCCGTGCTCTCGTGGGGACGCTCATGGCGCATTCGGCAAACGAGCATCGTCTTGCCGAAATCCACCATCTCGGCGGCGATCCCCGCGGCCCGCCGTGCATCGGAGAAACGGCTGTCGGCCGCGATCACGAGCCGGCCGGCGAAGCGCTCCCCTGCGCTCGTGCGCACGACCGTGGCGCCTGCCGTGGAGTCGATCGCGGCGACGCCGCGGCCCGTCAGCAAGCTCACGCGCGGCGCGGCGGCGGCCGCGCGGAATGCCGCGCGGCGGATCTCGTGATTCGGCACGAGGTGGCCGAGGAATTCGCGGCGCGAGCGGCCGGGATCGAACTTCAACTGGTAGCGCGAGCCGCCGTTCATGACGATGGCGGCCTTCAGCTCGGAAACCGCCCCAGCGGGAATGTTCGACCAGATGCCGAGATCCTGGAGGACGCGAACCGATCGATGCGTCAATGCGATCTCGCGGCCGTCGAATGCGGGCTCCGCGATGGACTCGAGCGGTGATCGCTCGATGATCCCGACCGAGTGCCCGCGCCGCGCAAGCGCGAGCGCCGCACTCTGTCCGGCGGGTCCCGCGCCGATGACGAGGATGTCGAAATCCACGGGATTACTCCTGTCCCGTATACACGCGGCGCAATTCCTGCGGATTCAATATCTGGACGCGCTTGGCGCGCACCACGACGAGTTCCCGCCGCGCCAATTCCGAAAATGAGCGGCTCACGGTTTCGCTGCGCAGGCCCAGATAGCCCGCAATGTCGTCGCGGCTCATGCCCAAGCGGAATTCCCGTTGGCCGGGCGCGCGAAGCTGCAGGCGAGCGCGCAGGTTCAACAGAAATCCGGCCACTCTCTCGAGCGCTCCCTTGCCGCGGATCATCGCGAGCAACTCGCGCGTGCTCGCGCCGGCCTTGGTCACGAGTTCGATGAACTCGCCGGCGATCTCGGGGGCCGCCGCGCAGACTTGGTGGAAGATTCGCCACGGCACCGCGCAGATGTACGAGGCCTCCACTGCGATGCTGGTCGTTTGGCTGCGCGCGCCGCGTGCGCCTTGCACGATCAACAGTTCCCCCGGCACGCAGAAATTGACGATTGCATCGGGGCCGCCGCTCGCAACGTCGATCTCCTTGATACAGCCGCTGCGCACCATGTAGAACGACTCGATCCGCTCCCCGACGCGATACAGCGCGGTTCCGCGCGCGACGCGCGCGCGGCGGATTCGCAGCTGCCGCGGGCTCGAGCTCGAGCTCCCTCCGGCCGCGACGCGTCCCGGAAAGCAGATTCGGCGCAAGCCGCAGAGCCCGCAGTAGCCTTCGCCTTCCTTACGCATGCAAATCGACTCCCGTACCGCATCCGGCGATCGTGCCCGATTTCGCCGGCGAAGACCGCGTCGAATACTGACGGGGATCAGTTTTTCGGACGTCGCCTCCACGTAGGCTCAGCGCATGGCAGCAGTCGGCGAATTCGCGGCATTCGGATCCGGCGAGACCGCGCGCGACCCGCGCGCCGCGAACGGACGAGACTTGCTTGCCCGCCTCGCGCACGTGATTCCGGAAGCCGAGATCGTCCTCGCGCTGCCGCTGTTCGATTCGATCGCCGCCTTGAAGAGGGAGCGGCATGCCGTCGTCGTCGCTCATAATTACCAGACACCGCTGATCACGGCCGGAATCGCCGATTTCGTCGGTGATTCACTCGCAATGGCGCGCTACGCGGCACGCTCCGCCGCCCCGGTCATCGTCGTTTGCGGCGTGCATTTCATGGCCGAAACGGTCAAATTGCTCGATCCGGAAAAGACCGTTCTGTTGCCGAACATGTTGGCCGGCTGTTCGCTCGCCGCGTCCATCCAGCCCGAGGATATTCGGGATCTGCGGGCGCGACATCCGGGGACACCCGTAGTCGCGTACGTAAATACGTCCGCCGCCGTGAAGGCCGAAGCCGATGTTTGTTGCACCTCGGCGAACGCGGTTGCCGTCGCCCGCTCACTCGAGTCGTCAAAAGTCATCATGGTCCCGGATCGGCACCTCGCCGGCTACGTCGCGGCGCAGACCGGTTTGGAGATCGTGAGTACCGACGGTCAATGCGAGGTCCACGTCAAATACTCGGGCGCGGACATCGACGGCTACCGCGCCGCGAGCGGCGCCGTCGTGCTTGCGCATCCGGAATGCCCGCAAGACGTGCAACGGCGCGCCGACTTCGTCGGCTCCACGTCGGCGATGGCCGAATACCTCGACGAACGTCGTCCGCGGCGCGTCTTGCTGCTGACGGAGTGCTCGATGGCCGACAACGTCGCCGTACGCCATCCGGAAATCGAATTCCTCAAGCCGTGCAATCTCTGCGGCTACATGAAGGCGATCACGCTGGAAGGAGTTGAACTCGTGCTGCAGGATCTGTCCAACGAGATACTGATCGACCCGGCGGTCGCCGCGCGCGCACGCCGCCCGATCGAACGCATGCTCACGCTTTGAGGCGCCATGATGCAAACCTCGGACACTGAAGTCCTCGTCGTCGGCGCCGGCGCCGCGGGCCTGTCGGCCGCGTTGAACGCCGCACCCAGGCGCGTGCTGTTGCTGGCGCCCGAGGGCCCCGGGGCCTCGAGCACGGAATTGGCGAAAGGGGGCATTGCGGCGCCGGTCGGGCAGGGCGATTCGGTCGCCTTGCACGCCGCAGACACCCTGCTTGCGGCGGATCACTCGGGCTCGGAATGGATGACCGGCGCGATCATCGGCGCGGCGGCCGAGGCGATCGATTTCCTCGAACGCTCGGGCACGCGCTTCGACGCCTGCGGCGATGGGCCGGATCTTCACTTGGAAGCGGGACATTCCATGCCACGCGTGCTGCACGCGAATGGCGACCGCACGGGCGCCGCGATCCAGGAAGCGCTGTTCGCGCAGGCATGCGCGAGCCCGCACATCAGCGTCTGCCGTGATCTGCACGCATTGACCCTGCTGACAGGCGCCAGCGGCGTCGCCGGCATCACGGCCTTGCGCAAGGACGGAAGGACGGTCGCGGTTCGCGCGGCGGAAACTTTGCTCGCGACCGGCGGTATCGGCCAATTGTTCGCGGCGACGACGAACCCGCGCCACGCGACCGGCGACGGGCTCGCAATGGCGCTAAGCGCGCGTGCGGACGTCGCCGGCCTGGAATTCGTGCAATTTCATCCGACTGCCCTGAAGTGCGATGTCGACCCCTTGCCGCTGTTGACCGAAGCGCTGCGCGGCGCGGGCGCACGCTTGACGGCCGGCGGCGTGCGCTTCATGCGCAACGTCGATCCGCGCGGCGACCTCGCGCCGCGCGACATCGTCGCGCGTGCCGTCTGGGAGGAACAGCGCCGCGGCCATGCCGTGGTGCTGGATGCGACCGCGATCTTCGGCTCCGACCGGCGACACGGGTTTCCAGCCGCGCTTGCCGCCTGCGTCGCGCAGGGCTTCGATCCCGCGCGCGCAGCCGTTCCGGTAACCTGCGCCGCGCACTTTCACATGGGCGGCATCGTCATCACGGCCGAGGGCCGGACCAGCCTGCCGGGATTGTGGGCGGCGGGCGAGGCAGCGTTCACCGGCTTGCACGGCGCGAACCGCCTGGCCAGCAACTCGCTGCTCGAAGCGGTCGTCGTCGGCGCGGCCGCGGGCAAGGCGCTCGCCGGCGCGAAGTACCGGCGACGGGCGCCCAATGCGCGCGCGGCCACGAGCGCGGCGACGCCGCTCGATCCGACCAGCGTCCAATGGCGGCGCCTGCGCGAACTTCTGTGGCAGGTGTTGGGCCCCGTGCGCAGCGGACCGGATCTTGCGCACGCGCTCGAGATCTTGCGCAGCGCGCGCAGGCGCTTCGATGCCGCCGACATCGGCCTGCGGCAGCACTATGGCCTCGCCGAGGCGATGGTCTCGGCGGCGCTCGCCCGCGAGGAGAGTCGCGGTGCGCATTGGCGCAGCGATTTTTCCGTCCGCAATCGCAGGCTCGACGGCGCAGGCGCGCTGCGCACACCGTTCGCCGCCTGAGCAGCGGCCGGCGCGGTCGGTATAATGCCGGCACCCATACCCATCGCTTTGCCCGGTGAACATGCTCGACCTCAAGACAATCATTGCCGATGCCCCCGATTTTCCGCGCCCCGGGATTCTATTTCGCGATATCGCACCGCTGCTGCGCGAGCATTTCGGCGCGACTCTCGACGCCCTCGATGGCCTGCTGACCGGCGATCAATGGAGCCGCATCGACGCGGTTGCGGGCATCGAGTCCCGCGGGTTCATTTTGGGCGCTGCCTTGGCGGCGCGCCGCGGCAAGGGCTTCGTTCTGGTGCGCAAGCAGGGCAAGCTCCCGCCGCCGGTCATCGACCTCTCCTACGACCTCGAGTACGGCTCGGGCGTGCTCGAAATGCAGCCCGGACAGGGGTCCCTGTTGTTGATCGACGATGTCCTCGCGACCGGCGGCACGCTGAAAGCCGCGGCCGAACTCTGCGTGCGCGCGGGCTATCGCGTCGAAGCCCTCGCGGTGCTGATCGATTTGCGGATCGCGCAGGACTTCACCTGGCGGCAAATGCGGCCGCACGCCGCGATCGTCTACTAGAGGCTCCCGGCCATCAGCGGAATGCCGAGCACCCTCGTCGTCATGGCGCTGCCGGCCGAATCGAACGGTGTCTTCGAGGAGGCCGGGATCCCCGTGGTTTATTGCGGCGTCGGCAAGGTCAATGCCGCGCGCGCACTGACGCGCGAACTCGCGCGCTATGCGCACGCCGGGCAAGCGCTGCCGACGGTCGTCAATTTCGGCTCCGCGGGCAGCCGCCGCCACGACACCGGCGGCTTCTACGCATGTCACCGCTTCGTCCAGCGCGACATGGATGTGAGCGGCTGGGCTTCGCGTTCGGCGTCACGCCCTACGAGGACGTGCCCGCCTGCCTGGAGTTCGAGCCGGCGTTCACGCGCTTGGCCCAGGCGATTTGCGGCAGCGGGGACTCGTTCGCGACCGGTGACGTGCCCATCGGAATGCGGCGTTCTCGACATGGAGGCCTACGCGCTGGCGAAGGTCTGCTGGTTCGAAGGCGCGCGTTTCGCGTGCGTCAAATACGTGACCGATGGCGCGGATCATGCGGCGGCCGATGCCTGGCAGAACAACGTGCACAAAGCGGCCGAGGAATTCCTGCGCCTGTATCGCGAGCTCTCGGGCGCTCCCGGCTAGGGTGCGCCGCGCTATACTGCCGTCCTTTTTTGGCGACGGCCGTTGACGGGGCATCCATGGCGGAAAGATCGGGATCTGGCGATGAGTCTGCGGCACACGGTGCATCCCCGAC
>CAVQYI010000024.1:0-63094 GCA_963718135.1 uncultured Pseudomonadota bacterium
ATCACCGACGTTGTCGCCGACGTTGTCGGCGATCACGGCCGGATTGCGCGGGTCGTCCTCGGGAATACCGGCTTCGACCTTGCCGACGAGGTCCGCGCCGACGTCGGCGCCCTTCGTGAAGATGCCGCCGCCCAAGCGCGCGAAAATCGAGATCAAGGACCCGCCGAACGCGAGGCCGACGAGCGAGCGCAGCGCCGCGTCCGAATCGCCGAGCAGATGCCGCATCGCAAGGTAATAGCCGGCGACGCCCGAGAGGCCCAAGCCGACGACCAGCATGCCGGTGATCGCGCCGCCGCGGAACGCGACCTTGAGCGCGGCATTGACGCCTTCGTGCGCGGCCTGCGCCGTGCGCACGTTCGCGCGCACGGAAATGAACATGCCGATGTACCCGGCGGCGCCCGACAGCACGGCGCCGACCGCGAAGCCGCCGGCGGTCGGCCAGCCCAGCGCGAATCCCAAGGCGAGAAACAAGATCACGCCGACCATCGCGATCGTCGTGTACTGACGGTTCAAATAGGCGCGTGCGCCGGCCTGAATCGCGGCGGCGATCTCCTGCATGCGCGGGTTGCCGGCCGGCTGCGCGAGGATCCAGCGCACCGAATACAGCCCGTAGAGGATTGCCACAACACCGGCTGCCAAAGCCAGCCAAAGCGCATTATCAAGGTTCATTATCCCGTCTCCGTATCGCCTAGTTTCGAGGGTTATCCGACTGAAAGTTATGGTCTTATTCGCAAGCGGCCGCGACTATACCACGAAGGCGCGCTTGAGCCGCTTCGGCACGGCGATGCCCTTCATTTCGACGTAGGTCGGCAGCCCGTCCCGATACGGAGGGTAATCTTCGCCGCCGATCAGCGGCGACAAATAGCGGCGGCCCGCCGCGGTGATGCCGAATCCGTCCGCCGAGATGAAATTGCGCGGCACCTTCTTTTCCTTGTTCGCGATCGCCGCGAGCGGCGCCTCGCCGATCTTCCAGCGGTAGGGGTTCGACGAGGTGCGGACAATGACCGGCAGCACGGCGTTCCTGCCGCTGACCGCGAATTCGACCGCCGCCTTGCCGACCGCATAGGCCTGTTCGACGTCCACCGCGGAGACGATGTGCCGCGCCGAGCGCTGCAGGTAATCGGCGACCGCCCAATGAAACTTGAACCCGAGCGCGCTGCGCGTCATCTCCGCGACCAAGGGCCCGACGCCGCCGAGCTGCGCATGGCCGAACGCGTCCTTCCCGCCCGCCTCGGCGAGAAATTTACCCGAGGCGTCGCGCACGCCTTCGGAGACCACGATGACGCAGTAGCCGAATTTCTCGACGGCAAGCTTGACCTTCGCCAGGAATCTGTCCGCGTCGAACGCGATCTCGGGGAACAGGATGACGTGCGGCGCGTCTCCGGCCTTGCGGCCCGCGAGACCCGCGGCCGCCGCGAGCCAGCCGGCGTGGCGGCCCATGACCTCGAGCACGAACACCTTGGTCGACGTGCGCGCCATGGAGGCGACGTCCAGCGCCGCCTCGCGCGTGGAGATCGCGATGTACTTCGCGGCGGAACCGAAGCCGGGGCAGCAATCGGTGATCGGCAGGTCGTTGTCGACGGTCTTCGGCACGCCGATGCAGGTCAGCGGATAGCCGAGGTGGCGTCCCATCTCGGACACCTTCTGCGCGGTGTCCATCGAATCGTTGCCGCCGTTGTAGAAGAAATAGCCGATGTCGTGCGCGCTGAACACCTCGATCAGGCGCTCGTATTCGGCGCGGTTCGCGTCCAGGCCCGCGAGCTTGTAGCGCGCCGAGCCGAAGGCGCCGCCCGGCGTATGGCGCAGGGCCCGGATGTCGAGCGCGCTCTCCTTGCTCGTGTCGATCAAGTCCTCGGTCAGCGCGCCGACGATGCCGTGCCGGCCCGCGTACACCTTGCCGATCGTGGCCTTGTGCTTGCGCGCGGTTTCGATGACCCCGCAGGCCGAGGCGTTGATGACGGCCGAGACGCCGCCGGATTGCGCGTAAAATGCGTTCTGCGGGCGCGAGCGCCCGGTTTTTTGCCCGGCCATGGGACCCTTCCGGCCATGATTGAGCGCACGAGAATAGCCGATCGCGGCGGCCGGGGCACGACTTGCGGCGCGGCCGCTGCGGCGCTGGCTCGCCGAAATATGTCGAGCGCCGGCGGGCGTCCGTTTGACGATCTCGGCCGGCGAAGGTAGGTTAGCGCGCTTTGAACAGCCAACCATAATTACTATATGCGAATCGTTTTACTCGGCGCGCCGGGATCGGGAAAGGGCACGCAATCACAACGTTTGGTCGAGGCCTATGGGGTGCCGCAGGTCTCCACCGGAGATTTGCTGCGCGAGGCCGTCGCCAAAGGCACGCCGCTCGGGCTAAAGGCAAAGGCGGCGATGGACCAGGGCCAATTGGTCGACGATGCGATCGTGCTCGGCATGATCCGGGAGCGCCTCTCGCGCGCCGATGCGGCCGGGGGATTCATCCTCGACGGCTTTCCGCGCAACATCGCCCAGGCCGCGGCGCTGCAGAAATTGCTCGCCGAGATCAAGCAGCCGCTCGAAGCGGTCGTGCTCATGAACCTGGACCTCGGCGTCCTGTTCAAGCGGCTGACCGGGCGGCGCATCTGCGAGGACTGCGGCCGGGTGTTCAACGTGCTGACCTCGCCTCCGGGCACGCCGCCGCATTGCGAGAGGTGCGGCGACAAGCCGCGGCTGTTGCAGCGGCCGGACGACCGGGAGGAGGTCATCGGCAAGCGGCTCGAGGTCTACGAGGCGCAGACCAAGCCCTTGATCAGCCACTACCGCGAAAACGGGCTGCTTGCGGGTCGTCGACGCGGACGCGGACGTCGAAACGGTGTTCGCGAGCCTCGAGCGCGCGGTGCGGGGTTCCTAATCGAGATTCGACAACAATGATTCCCCGATTTCGGCGCGCCGCCAGCCTTCGAGCGCGCGACCGTCGCGATTGCCGCAGCGCGAGAGCCTTGAGCTCGCCGCGCGGTGCGAGTATCTCCGCGCTCAAGCCTAACTCCGCGGCGCGCGCATCGACGACGCCGATCAGCCGATCGAGCAAGGCCTTCTGCGCATCGGTCGGCCGCGCGTCCTGCCGCGGCGCGGAATCGACGACGGCGGCGCGCGCCTGCTGCTGCAGGGCCTCGACGAGGCTTTCGGCGAACTGCCGGTTGAACGACGGCGGGATCCCGCGCACCTCGTAGAGCGCCGCGGCGCTCGCCGGATTCGCGAACGCGACATCGAAGATCGCCGCGTCCGCCAGTATCCAGGAGCGCGGCAGGTCGCGGTCGCGCGGCCAATCGCTCGCGCCACACCGCGATCGCCCTGCGCGCGCGCGCGCGGCTCCGGGTCGAGCTGCGCGAGGCCGCGCAGCCGCTCCCAGGACGCGGCCGGCGGCGGCTCGTAGAGGCGCGCGTCCGCGAGCGCCGCGCAGTCCTCGGCGACCCAGGCCTCGCGGCCGAGCTCGCGCAGCCGCTCTTCGAGCAGCTCGGCGATGCCGGCGAGGTAGCGCACGTCGTCGGCCGCGTAGTCGAGCTGTTCGCGGCGACAACGGCCTGCGCGACCAGTCGGTGCGCGTCTGCTCCTTCGTCAAGCGCACGCCGAGCAGCGTGCTCGCGAGCTCGGCGTAGCCGATCTGCGGCTTCAATCCCACGCAGCCCGCGGCGACCTGGGTGTCGAATATCGGCGTCATCACGCGCCGCGTCGGGAAATACAGCGCCTCGAGGTCCTGGCGCGCCGCGTGCACGATCTTGCGCGTCGCGTCCGCGGTGAACGGCGGCAGCAAGGGATCGAGCCGGCAACGCATCGCGTCGACGCACAAGATCTGCTCGCCGGCCGCGATCTGCAGCAGGCACAGTTTGGGAAAAAAGTCTTCTCGCGCAGGAATTCCGTGTCGACGCCGATGCTGCGGCGCGCCGACAGCCTCTGCGCGAGGTCGGTCAATTCGTCGTCCCGCTCGATCCAAATCTGGTCCGGCATCGTTTGATCCACGTGTACAATCCGTCGGATCACGATTATGACCGAATGGACCGCATAAACGATGCACGTTCATATCCTCGGTATCGGCGGAACCTTCATGGGCGGCGTCGCCGCGATCGCCAAGAGCGCGGGCCATCGCGTCACCGGATCGGACCGCAACGTGTATCCGCCGATGAGCACGCAGCTCGCGGCGCTCGGCATCGAGGTGGTCCGAGGGCTACGACGCGTCGCAGCTCGATCCGCGGCCCGACGTCGTCGTCGTCGGCAACGCATTGAGCCGCGGCGTGCCGGTCGTCGAGGCGATGCTCGATCTCGGGCTGCCCTACACGTCGGGGCCCGAGTGGCTCGTCGACGCACGTGCTGCGACGACCGGCACGTGCTCGCGGTCGCGGGCACGCACGGCAAGACCACGACGACGAGCATGCTCGCGTGGATCCTCGAGCACGCGGGACTCTCGCCCGGCTTCCTGATCGGCGGCGTCGCCGGCGAATTTCGAGGCGACCGCGCGGCTCGGCGAGCGCCCTTCTTCGTCATCGAGGCGGACGAATACGACACGGCGTTCTTCGACAAGCGCGCGAAGTTCGTGCATTACCGCCCGCGCACCGCGGTGCTCAACAACCTGGAATACGACCACGCCGACATCTATCCCGACGTCGATGCGATCAAGCGGCAGTTCAACCAGCTGCTGCGCACCGTGCCCGGCATCGGGACGCGTCGTCGTCAACGCGCTGGACGAGAATCTCGCCGCGACCCTGAAGATGGGTTGCTGGACGCCGCGCGAGTCGTTCGGCACGCCCGAATCCGGCGCCGATTGGACCGCGCGCGTCGACCCGGGCAGCGCCTGCGGCCGGTTCGAGGTGCGCGCGCACGGCCGCGCGGCCGGCCGCGTCGAGTGGCCGCTTGCTCGGCGAGCACAACGTCATGAACGCACTCGCGGCGATCGCCGCGGCCGGCCATGCGGGCGTCGACGCCCGAACGCGCCGTGCGCGCGCTCGCGGACTTTCGCGGCGTCAAGCGGCGCATGGAAGTGCGCGGCACGGCCGCGGGCGTCACGGTGTACGACGATTTCGCGCATCACCCGACCGCGATCGCGACGACGCTCGCCGGGCCTGCGGCGCGCGCGTCGGCGCGCGCGCGCATCGTCGCGGTCGTCGAGCCGCGCTCCAATACGATGAGGCTCGGCGTGCATCGCGATCAGCTCGCGCGCTGCGCTCGCGGCGGCCGACCAAAGCTGGTTCTTCAATCCGCCGGATCTCGGCTGGGACCTGCCCGCCGCGGTGTCGGCGCTCGGGGGCAAGGCGCACTTCGCGGGCACGGTCGACGCGCTCGCGGCGGAACTCGCCGACGAGGCTCGCGCCGGCGACCACGTGCTCATCATGAGCAACGGCGGGTTCGGCGGCATTCACGACACAGTTGCTCGGCGCCTTGCGCTCGCGGGCAACGCCGTGAACGAGATCCCGCTGTTTCCGCTGAACCTCGTGCTGTTCCCCGAAGGGCCGCTGCCGCTGCGCATATTCGAGACGCGATACGTCGACATGGTGCGCCGCTGCCTGCGCGAATCCCAGGGGTTCGGCGTCGTCCTGATCCGCGGCGGCGCAAAGGTCGGCGCGGCGCGAATTCGGCGACGTCGGCACGATGGCCGAGATCGTCGACTTCCACCAATTATCGGACGGCCTGCTCGGCCTGTCGTGCGTCGGACGGCAGCGCTTTCGCATCCGCGATCGGCGCCGCCAGGCCGACGGTTTGAACCTCGGGCAGGTCGAATGGCTGCCGCCCGATCCGGCCGTGGCCCTCGCCGAGCGCCACGCGGCGCTCGCCGAGTTGCTGCGCACCGTCCTGCCGCAACTCGGGGAAGTCTACGCCGGCGTGGAGATGCGGCTCGACGACGCCGCCTGGGTCGGCAACCGGATCGCCGAAATTCTTCCCTTGGATCTCGCCGACAAGCAGTGTTGTCTCGAACTCGCCGATCCGCTGCGGCGGCTCGACGTGCTCGCGCCGCTGATCCACCTCAGCCGGTCGGACGGGGAATCCTCCGAATCGGGGCCGGCGTCAGCCGCGCATTGAGGCGCGCGGCACCCACCATTTGCGCGTGCTCCACAAGGCGATCGCGATCGCGGCGCTCCACGGCACCATCCAGTAGCCGAGCAGGCCGTCGAACTTGCCGACCCATATCGAATGCGCGACCGCGGCGTTGCGCACGGTGCCGAGCTGCAGCATGCGCAGCACGACGACCCAGCCGGCGTGCAGGCCGATCGCGACGGCGATATTGCCGGTCAGCACGCGCGTCAGACTCAACAGCAGTCCGACGGCGAGCCAGGAGAGGAACGAGTCGAGCACCGTGAGCGGCGCCTCGAGCGGCACGAACGAGCGGTGCAGCAGGTCGAAGCCGCTCCACCAGCCGAGTTCGGCCGCCGGGATGCTCGCTTTCGCGAAGAAGTGCAGGATCGCGAACAGCGGCGCGGTCAGCAGCGCCGCGGCCCACGGTCCCGATTCGCGTTCGATCGCCGTATGCATCGCGCCGCGCATCACGGTCTCCTCGATCAGGGCGACGGCGACGCCGGAGGAGACGCCCATGAGGAACATGCGCGCCACCGAGGCGACCGAGAACACGACGTCGGGGTCGGCGATGCGAATTCCCGACAGCAACAGGAAAGCAGCGCCCGCCGCGGCCGTGGCAATGCCGATGCCGCCCCAAAAGAGCGCCTGCAGGAGGAAGCGGCGGCGCGCCAGGCCGTAGCCGAAATCGCCGCGCCGGCGCAGCCCCAGGCGCCGGCAGAGCCACACGAGCTCGGCCGCGAGCACGAGCATCGCGATCCGCTCGGCGACGCGGTGGAACGCCCAATGGCCGATCCCTTCGACGAGCCAGTATGCGGGGTAGGCGATGCACGCGCCGACGATGAGCGCGAGCACGATGGCACCGAGAAACCACGCGAACGCGCGCATCGCCTATTCAGCGCGCAAACGCGCGCTCGCGCCGCCGCCACGGTGGCGTCGATGTCCGCGTCGGTGTGCGCCGCCGAGACGAACCCCGCTTCGAACGCCGACGGCGCGAGGTAAACGCCTTCGGCGAGCATGCCGTGGAAGAAGCGGCTGAAGCGCGCCGCATCGCAGGCCATGACCTTCTCGTAGCGGTCGACCACGGTCTCATTCGTGAAGAACAGCCCGAACATGCCGCAGACGTGGTTCGTCGCGAGAGCCACGCCCGCGCGCCGCGCGGCTTGCGCGAGGCCGCCGATCAAGCGGTCGGTCGTCGCCGCGAGCCGCTCGTGGAATCCCGGCGCCGACACGAGCTCGAGCGTCGCGAGGCCCGCGGCCATCGAGACCGGATTGCCGGACAGCGTGCCGGCCTGATAGACCGGACCGAGCGGCGCGAGCTGCTCCATGATGTCGCGGCGGCCGCCGAATGCGCCGACCGGCATGCCGCCGCCGATGATCTTGCCGAGCGTCGTCAGGTCGGGGCGTATGCCGTAGAGCGCCTGGGCGCCCCCGAGCGCGACACGAAAGCCGGTCATCACTTCGTCGAATATCAGCAGCGCGCCGTGCGCGGTCGCATTCGGCGCGCAGCGCCGCGAGAAAACCGGGCGCCGGCGGCACGCAGTTCATGTTGCCCGCGACCGGTTCGACGATCACGCAGGCGATCTCGCCGCCGATCCGGCGAAACGCGTCGCGCACCTGGGCCGCGTCGTTGTAGGCGAGCGTGACGGTGTGCTTCGCGAGGTCCTTCGGCACGCCCGGGGAGGTCGGCACGCCGAAAGTCAGCGCGCCGGAGCCGGCCTTGATCAACAGGGAATCGGAATGGCCGTGGTAGCAGCCCTCGAACTTCACGATCGTTTCGCGGCCGGTGAAGCCGCGCGCGAGCCGGATCGCGCTCATGGTCGCCTCGGTGCCGGAGCTGACCATTCGCACCAGTTCGATCGACGGCACGAGCTCGCCGACCCGCTTCGCCAGCTGCGTTTCGATTTCGGTCGGCGCGCCGAAGGACAGGCCGTCGGCCGCGATGCGCCGCACCGCCTCGATCACGTCGGGGTGGGCGTGGCCCACGATCATCGGGCCCCAGGAGCCGACATAGTCGATGAATCTGCGGCCGTCGGCCGCGAACGTGCAGGCGCCCGCCGCGCGCTTGAAGAAGATCGGCTCGCCGCCGACCCCGCGAAACGCGCGCACCGGCGAATTCACGCCGCCCGGAATGTATTTGCAAGCATCCGTGTACAAACTCACCTAAGCACCCTCTCTCGACTCGCGCGACTCGACGCGCGCATAGTCTAAGCCCTGCGCCGGAATGCCGAGCAACACTTCGAGACCGCCGTCGGACCGGTTGCTCGCGCGCGCAAAGCCGCCGTGCGCCTTCAGCACCTGCGAGGTGATCGCGAGACCGATGCCTTCGCCGCCGCTGTCGCGGTCGCGGGATTCGGCGACGCGGTAGAACGGCTCGAAGATGCGCTCGAGGTCGGCGGCCGGCACGCCGGGCCCGTGGTCGCGCACCCGGATGAGAGCGCGGCCGTCGGCGGCGCGCACGCCGACGTCGACGGCCGCGCCGTCCGGACTGTAGCGCACGGCGTTGCGCAGCACGTTCTCGATCGCGCTGCGCAGCAGTTCGCGATTCGCGGAGACGGCGACGCCCGAGGCCGCATCGAGCCGCACGGCGCAATCCTTGGCCGCGCCCTCGAAGTTCGCGTCGCCGACGACTTCCTCGACCAATTCGTCGACGTCGACGCTCTCGCGGCCGAACCCGGGCTCGGCGCCCTGCAGCCGCGCGAGCTTGAGAACCTGGCTGATCAGGACGTCGAGCCGCTCGATCTCGCGCTCCATGCGGTCGAGTTGCCTCGCCGTGTCCGCCTGCGCCTGGCGCGCGAGGCCGACGGCGACGCGCATGCGCGCGAGCGGCGAGCGCAGTTCGTGCGAGATATCCCGCAGAAGCCGGGTGCGCGCGGCGCGCGTCGCGCGCAACTGGTCGGCCATCGCGTCGAAGTCGCGCGCGAGCACCGCGAGCTCGTCCTTGCGGCCGTCGAGTCCGGCGCTCACGCGCACGTCGAGGTTCTCGGACGCCAGCGCGCGCGCGCCCGCCTGGATGCGTCGAATCGGCGCGCTCAGGTGCTCGGCGAGCCACCAACTCGCGAGCGCGCTGACGACGAGCGCGATCGCGAGCACGGCGAGCGGTATGCCCGGCAGCCCGAGCGCGCCGAACAGGCTCGACCGCCGCGGCGCGACGAGTACGGTGTAGACGGACCCGTCGGCCATGACGAGTTGCGGCGCCAGCCGTTGGGGACGCAGGCCGATCGGGCCGGCGCCGGCGAAACGGCGGCGTTCGTGATCCGGCGCCGCTTCGCGGCGGATGAACGCCCAGCGATGCGCGGCTCCCGGCGACAGCGCGCGGCCGAGGATGTCGGCGCCGTCCGGGCCCAGGATGAAAATATCGTGCCCGAGGATCCGGTGGCGGTTCGAGTCGAGCCAGCGCCGCAGCGCCGCGACGCCGCCGCGCGCGAGCGCCGCGGACGCGTCGACCGCGACCGAGGGGCGATGCTGCAATTCCTGCGATTCGAATTCCCGCGCGGCGACCGCGTTCGTGACCGCGATGCTGCCCGCGGCGATGATCGCCATCGCGAGCCAGAACAGCAGGAATATGCGGAAGAACAGGCTATGCATCGGCGGCGGTCAACATGTAGCCCGACCCACGGACGTTCTTGATCTCGCGATTCTTGTTCTTGTCCAGATCGAGCTTGCGGCGCAGATTGCTGATGTGCGTGTCTATGCTGCGGTCGTACGGCACGAGCCTGCGCCCCAGCGCCTGTTCGGTCATCGCCTCGCGCGAGATCACATGGCCGGCCGAGCGCATCAACAACTCGAGCACGCGAAACTCCGCGCCCGTCAGGGGCACGGGGTTGCCGGCGACGCGCACTTGATGCGTGCCGACGTTCAGCACGATCGGTCCGACCTCGAGCACGTCCTGCGAGCCCGAGCGGCCCGTGCGGCTGCTCACCCTGCGCAAGATGGCCCGCATGCGCGCGACCAGCTCGCGCGGGTTGAACGGCTTGCTGAGATAATCGTCGGCGCCGAGCTCGAGCCCGACGATGCGGTCGACGTCGTCGCCGCGCGCGGTCAGCATCAGAATGGGCGTCGCGTGCAGCGCGCCGAGCTCGCGCAGCACGTCGAAGCCGCCCATGGAGGGCAGCATGACGTCGAGCATCATGATCTCGAAATCCCCGGCGCGCAGTTCGCGCAGCGCCTCGCCGCCGTCGTGGACGCTCTTCACGTCGAAATGCTCCGTGCTCAGATATTCGCTCAGCATCTGGCACAGCTCGCGATCGTCGTCGACCAGCAGCACGCGCGGATCGTGCGCCGCTTTCGTCTCGCCGGCCGCGGGATGGGGGTTGCTCATGGCCGCGTATTCTCGCGCACAAGCGCGCGCGTAGGCGCCCCATTTGCGCTCTTGACCTTTCTTTGCGCAATTTTGCGCATTCTTGCCGGGTCGATGACACAAGCCGGGCCGCCGTCCGCCTAGACTCCATGCCATGCGATGGTCGCCGACGTCACCAAGGAGCATGACATGAACGCATTTCGACAGGGTTGGACGGCGGGCTTGATCGCGGTCGCCGCGCTCGCCGGCGCGGTGCAGGCGGCAGCCCCCCCGGCTTGCGGGCCGGCCTGGAATCACGGGACGGCGGGCACGGCTGGCACGGCGGGCATCGCGACGCACGCGATCCCGGGGCTCGCGGCATGTTCCGCGAACTCGGGCTCACGGGCGCGCAGCGCCAATCGGTGCGCGCGATCATGGCGGGCGTGCGGCCGGAATTTCGCAAGCTGCACGAGCAAATGCGCGTCAATTCGACGAAGCTCGGAGAATTGACGCCGGATGACAGGAACTACCCGGCCGTCGCCGCCGACGTCGCGCGCGAGAACGGGGCGTTGTTCACGCAGTTCACCGAGCAGAAGGCGGAACTGCGCGCGAAGATGTACGCGGTGTTGACGCCGGCGCAGAAGAAGCTGCTCGCGCAGCGGCGCGCCGAGATGCGCGCGCATCGGCGGCGCGGCTGCGCGGCCGCGCGCGACTAGCGCGCGAGGGCTTGTTGCAGAGGCACGGCCTCCAGCCAGTGCACCTGCGATTCCAGCCGCCCGTCGGCGTGCAGGTTGAAATGGCGGTACGCGGGCGGCCGCCGGTCGACCGCGAATTCGTCGCTCGCCGGCAGGAACTGCGCTCCGGTCGACGGGGTCGCGTACAGGCGGATCGCGCCGCGCCGTCCGTCGAATGCCTGATGCACGTGGCCCCAGACGACCGCCCTGACCTTCGGATGTGCGTCGATCACGCGCCAGAATTCGTCCGCGTTCGCAAGTCCGACCTCGTCGAGCCAGCGGCTCCCCGTCGCAATCGGATGGTGGTGCAGGCAGACGAGCGCATTCGGCTGCGGCCGGCTCAGTTCTTCGTCGAGACGCGCGAGTTCCTTCTGGGTCATGCGGCCGCCGACCTGTCCCGGGTCGTAGCTGTTGAGCATCACGATCCGCCATGAGCCGACCGTGCGGCCGCCGCAATATTGAAACGGCGAACCGTTGAGTTCGCGCATCATCGCGGCAGGGATGTCGTGATTGCCCGGAATGCAGAGCACGGGCTTCGGCAGGTTCTGGCAGATGCTGCGGAAGCGCAAGTACCCGCCCGTATCCTCCTGCACGAGATCGCCCGTGACCAGCAGCGCGGCATAGTCGGGGAATCGGCTGAACGCGGCGTCGAGCACGCCGCGGAAGCTCGCGTCGGTCTGCACGCCGCGAAGATTGCCGTCGGCGCGGCCGTACAAATGGGGGTCGGTGACTTGCAGGATCTTCATGGCGAAATGGTAGCAAGGCCGATTCGCGGCGACGGTGAACTGGGTCATGGCGACGCAATTCGCCGTTGCACATAAGGCGCTCGAGTCGGTGCGCGCCGACCTGTTCTCGACCCCCCGCGCCGCCAAAAGGCGACGCAATTCGCGCTTTGCCCGCGAAGGCCGCGGAACGAGCGGCGCCGCCGGCCCGTTGCTGGCGGCCTTTGCATCGGGGACAATACGCGTTCCCAGCCCGCCATGAAGAAGAGCGCCATGCCGACCCGCCGACAGCTTGCGAACGCGATCAGAGTGTTATCGATGGACGCGGTGCAGAAGGCCAAATCCGGGCATCCGGGCGCGCCGATGGGCATGGCCGACATCGCCGAGGTTCTCTGGCGCGACGTCCTGAAGCACAATCCCGCCAATCCCGGCTGGTGGGACCGGGACCGTTTCGTGTTGTCGAACGGCCACGCGTCGATGCTGCTGTATTCGCTGCTGCACCTCGCCGGCTATCCATTGGCGATGGACGAGTTGCGCAATTTCCGCCAATTCGGCTCCAAGACCCCCGGCCATCCCGAGCGCGACACCCGCATCGGCATCGAAACGACGACCGGACCCTTGGGCCAGGGGCTCACCAACGCGGTCGGCATGGCGCTCGCGGAGCGCGCGCTCGCCGCGACCTACAACCGGCCCGGGCACCGAATCGTCGATCATCGGACGTACGTCTTTTGCGGCGACGGCTGCCTCATGGAGGGGATCTCGCACGAAGCCGCATCGTTCGCCGGCACCCAGAAGCTCGGCAAGCTCATCGTGATCTACGACGACAACGGCATTTCGATCGACGGCAGGGTCGGCGGTTGGTTCGCGGACGACACGGCGATGCGCTTCCGGGCCTACGGCTGGCATGTGCTGCCGCGCGTCGACGGCCATGACAGCGGCGCGATCGCCGCGGCGCTCGCGGCGGCGATCGCGGCGGAGGACCGTCCTTCGCTGCTTTGCTGCCAGACCGTCATCGGCTGGGGCGCCCCGAACAAGCAAGGCAGCGCCTCGATGCACGGCGAACCGGTCGGCGCGGACGAAATCGCGGCGGCGCGCACGAACCTCGGTTGGAACTCGCCGCCGTTCGAGGTTCCCGACGACATCCGCGCCGCTTGGGACCTGCGTGCGAAGGGCGAGCGCGCGGAGCGCGAATGGCGCACGCGCTGGGAGGCCTACGAAGGCGCGTTTCCCGAACTCGCGGGCGAATTCTCGCGGCGCATGTCGGGCCGCTTGCCGGGCGGTTTCGCGGACGGCGCAAACGCCCTGACGGCGCGAGCGCAAGCCGACGGCGCCCAGCTCGCGACGCGGCAATCGTCGCAGGCCGCCTTGAACGCGCTCGGGCCCGGGTTGCCGGAGCTCGTCGGCGGATCCGCGGACCTGACGCCGTCCAACGGCACGCTGCGCAAGGATTCCGTCGTGCTCACGCCCGATCAGCCGGGCGGCAACTACGTGCATTTCGGCGTGCGCGAATTCGGCATGTCCGCGATTTTGAACGGCATCGCGGGGCATGGCGGCTTCGTTCCTTACGGCGGCACGTTCCTGACGTTCTCCGACTACGCGCGCAACGCGGTGCGCATGGCGGCGCTGATGCGCCTCGGCGTCGTCTACGTCTATACGCACGATTCGATCGGGCTCGGTGAGGACGGCCCAACGCACCAGCCGATCGAGCACATCGCGAGTCTGCGAATCATCCCGCAGACGGATGTCTGGCGGCCGTGCGACGCGGTCGAGACGGCTGCCGCGTGGCGCGCCGCAATCGAGAATCGCGAAGGCCCGACTTGCCTGATACTGACGCGGCAGGCGGTCGCGCATCAGGCGCGAAGCGCAGCGCAGGTCGCGGCGATCGCGCGCGGCGGCTACGTGCTGATCGACTGCGACGGAATTCCCGAGGCGATCGTGATCGCGACCGGCTCGGAGGTCGGGATCGCCGCCGACGCGGTGCGTGCGGCCGGCGCGCGCGGACGGCGCGTCCGGCTCGTCTCGATGCCGAGCACCAACACGTTCGAGCGCCAGGACGAGGCGTACAAGCAGAGCGTCCTGCCGGACGCGGCGCGCGCGCGGGTCGCGGTCGAGGCGGGCGTGAGTGCGCCCTGGTGGCGGTATGTCGGGCCGCGGGGCCGGATCGTCGGCATCGATCATTTCGGCGAGTCGGCCCCGGCGAAGGATCTTTTCCAGCATTATGGGTTCACGGCGGAGAACGTCGGCAAGGCGCTCGACGCCGTGCTGGCCGGTTAGAGCACGAGTCGCAAGGGCGGCCTCAACGAGGACTGAAAGAAGATGGCAATCAAAGTGGCAATCAACGGGTACGGCCGCATCGGCCGCAATACATTGCGCGCACTGTACGAGGGCAAGCGCACCGGCGAGATGCAGATCGTCGCGATCAACGACCTCGGGGACGCCAAGACCAACGCGCACTTGACGCGCTTCGACACGGCGCACGGCCGGTTCCCGGGGGAGGTTCACGTCGACGGTGATTCGATGGTCGTCAACGGCGACCGCATCCGCGTCGTCGCGGAGCGCGATCCGTCCAAATTGCCCTGGCGCGATCTCGGCGTGGATTTCGTGCTCGAATGCACGGGCCTGTTCACGAGCAAGGCCAAGGCGTCGGCGCATCTCGCGGCGGGCGCGAAGAAAGTCGTGATCTCGGCGCCGGGCGGCGACGACGTCGACGCAACGGTCGTCTACGGCGTGAACCACCGCACGTTGAAAGCGAGCCATACCGTGATTTCGAACGCGTCGTGCACGACGAACTGTCTCGCGCCGCTCGCGAAGGTGCTGCACGACAAGATCGGCATCGTCGCCGGCATCATGACGACGATCCATTCGTACACGAACGATCAGGTGCTGACCGACGTCTATCATTCCGATTTGCGGCGCGCGCGCTCCGCGACGATGTCGATGATTCCGACGAAGACCGGCGCCGCGGCCGCGGTCGGCCTCGTGCTGCCGGAATTGAAAGGCAAGCTCGACGGATTCGCGGTACGCGTGCCGACGATCAACGTGTCGCTGGTCGACCTGACCTTCACGGCGATGCGCGCAACGAGCGTCGACGAGGTGCATGCGGCGGTCAGGGAAGCCGCCGGCGGTGCGTTCAAGGGGATACTTGCATACTGCGACCAGCCGCTGGTGTCCGTGGACTTCAATCACGATCCGGCCTCCTCGACCTACGATGCGAGCCTCACGAAGGTCCTCCAGGGAACGCTCGTGAAGGCCTGCGCGTGGTACGACAACGAGTGGGGCTTCTCGAACCGCATGCTGGACACGACGATCGCGTGGTCGAAGGCGGTTTGACCGCGCCGGGAGCAGAAGCGCGTGAAGATCAACAAAATGACGAATTACGATCTCGCCGGTAAGCGCGTGCTGATCCGCGAGGATCTCAACGTGCCGATCCAGCACGGGGTCGTGACCAGCGACGCCCGGATTCGCGCGTCGCTGCCGACGATACGGCTCGCGCTGGAAAAGAACGCGCGGGTCATGTTGATGTCCCATCTCGGGCGGCCGGAAGAGGGTAAATTCTCCGAAGATGCGTCGCTCGCGCCGGTCGCGAAACGCCTCGGCGAGCTCCTCGGCGTGCCGGTCGCGCTGAAGCGCGACTGGCTGGACGGCGTCGAGGTCGCGCCGGGCACGGCCGTGCTGCTGGAGAACGTGCGCTTCAACAAGGGCGAGAAGAAGGACGCGGACGAACTCGCGAGGAAGATGGCCGCTCTTTGCGACATCTACGTCATGGACGCGTTCGGCACCGCGCACCGCGCCGAAGCGAGTACGCACGGAGTCGCCAAATACGCGCAGGTGGCCTGCGCCGGCCCCCTGCTCGTGACCGAGCTGACGGCGCTCGAAACGGCGCTCGAGAAGCCCGCGCGGCCGCTGATCGCGATCGTCGGCGGCTCCAAGGTGTCGACGAAGCTCACGGTGCTCGAGTCGCTGCTCGCGAGAGTCGACGGCTTGATCGTCGGCGGCGGCATCGCGAACACGTTTCTCGCGGCCTACGGCTACAGCGTGGGCAAGTCGCTCTACGAGCCCGACATGCTCGACATCTGCAAGCGCCTGATCGAGCAGTCGAAGAAGCGCGGCATCGAAATACCGATGCCGACGGATGTCGTCGTCGCGAGGGAGTTTTCCGCGAAGGCGGAGGCGGACGTCAAGCCGGTGGGCGCGGTCTCGCCCGACGAGATGATCCTCGACATCGGCCCCGATACCTCGGAGCGATTCGCGCAGATCCTCGCGTCGGCGGGCACGATCCTGTGGAACGGCCCGATCGGCGTCTTCGAGTTCGAACAGTTCGGCGAGGGCACGCGCAGTCTCGCGAACGCGATCGCGCGCAGCAAGGCCTTCTCGCTCGCCGGCGGCGGCGATACGCTCGCGGCGATCGAGAAATACAACGTGCGAGGAGAGCATCTCCTACATTTCGACGGGCGGCGGCGCATTCCTCGAATTCGTCGAGGGCAAGAAATTGCCGGCCGTGGACATCCTCGAACGGCGGGCCGAATGACCGCGCTCCTGCGGCGCACGAAGATCGTCGCCACATTGGGTCCCGCGACGGACGACCCGGCGGTCCTGGACGGCATCGTCCGCGCGGGCGTCGACGTTGCGCGCATCAACTTCTCGCACGGCGAGATCGCCGACCATGCGCGCCGCGTCGAACGGATTCGCGAGGCGGCGAGGAAGGCCGGACGATACGTCGGCGTGCTCGGCGACCTGCAGGGCCCGAAGATCCGCATCGACCGGTTCGCGCAAGGCCCGGTGCGTCTCGCCGAAGGCGCGCAGTTCGCGCTCGACGCGACGCTCGCCGCGGACGCCGGCAACGAGCGCGAAGTCGGCATCGCGTACAAGAAGCTGCCCGCCGATGTGTTCGCGGGCGACGTCCTGTTGCTGAACGACGGCCAGATCAGCCTGCAGGTGGAGGGCGTCGACGGACCGCGGATCCGAACCCGGGTCCTGGTCGGCGGTGAACTCGGCAACAACAAGGGCATCAACCGGCAGGGCGGCGGCTTGTCCGCGGGCGCGCTGACCGACAAGGATCGGCGCGACATCCGCACCGCCGCCGAACTGCGAGGTCGACTACGTCGCGGTGTCCTTCGCGCGGGACGCCGCCGACATGAACGAGGCGCGCGTGCTGCTGCGCGAAGCCGGCGGACATGCGCACCTGGTCGCGAAGATCGAGCGCGCGGAAGCGATCGACAACCTCGCCGGCGTGGTGCGCGCGAGCGACGCCGTCATGGTCGCGCGCGGCGATCTCGGCGTCGAAATGGGCTACGCGGAGCTCGCGGGGCTGCAGAAGACAGATCATCCAGGAGGCGCGCCATCAGAACCGCGTGGTGATCACCGCGACGCAGATGATGGAATCCATGATCGTCAACACGATCCCGACCCGGGCCGAGGTCTCGGACGTCGCCAACGCGGTCATGGAGGGGAGCGACGCGGTCATGCTGTCGGCCGAGACCGCGTCGGGCAAGCATCCGGTCAAGGTCGTCGAGGCGATGGCGCGCGTCATCCTCGGCGCCGAGAAATACCAGGATATGCACGTCCGCGTGCGGCAGCGCAACAGCGGCCAGTTCGAGCGCACCGACGAGGCGATCGCCGCCGCGGTCATGTACACGGCGAATCATCTGAACGTCAAGGCGATCGTCGCGCTGACCGAGTCGGGCTCGACCACGCTATGGATGTCGCGCGTGCGGTCCGACATACCGATTTACGCGTTCACGCGCCAGGCGAGCACGCTCTGCCGCGTGACCTTGTACCGCGGCGTCTATCCGGTGGCCTACGACGTCACGCACACGGATGCGGAGGCCCTGTATCGGTCGGTGTTCCGGCAATTGCTCGGCTTGAGCCTCGTCAAGGAGGGCGACCTCGTGATCCTGACGAAGGGCGAGCTGCGCGGGGTATCGGGCGGCACCAATTCCATGCAGATCGTGCGGGTGACGGCGGAGTAGCGCGATGGCCGAGGAGTTTCGCGGAAGCGCGCGCTACGTCGCGACGCCCGACCTCAAGAGCGCGGTCAACGCCGCGATGGTGCTGTCGCGTCCGCTGTTGATCAAGGGGGAGCCGGGCACGGGGAAGACGCTGCTCGCCGCGGAAATCGCCGCGACCCTGTCGAAGCCCTTGTTCGAGTGGCACATCAAGTCGACGACCAAGGCCCAGCAGGGACTGTACGAGTACGACGCCGTGTCGCGCCTGCGCGATTCGCAGCTCGGGGACGCACGCGTCAAGGACATCCGCAACTACATCGTGAAGGGCGGCCTGTGGGAGGCGTTCGACTGCGATGTCCGGCCGGTCCTGCTCATCGACGAGATCGACAAGGCGGACATCGAGTTTCCGAACGATCTCCTGCGCGAGCTCGACCGCATGGAGTTCTTCGTCTACGAGACCCGCGAGACCGTGCGCGCGAAGCACCGGCCGATCATCGTGATCACGAGCAACAACGAGAAGGAGCTGCCCGACGCGTTCCTGCGCCGCTGTTTCTTCCATTACATCCGCTTCCCGGACGAAGAGACGATGACGCGCATCGTCGACGTCCACTTCCCCGGGCTGAAGCGCGATTTGCTGCGCGAGGCGCTCGCGGCGTTCTTCAAGCTGCGGGAAACGCCGGGCCTGAAGAAGCGGCCTTCGACTTCCGAGCTCCTCGATTGGATCAAGCTGCTCGTCGCCGAGGACATCGAGCCTGCGGCGCTGCGCGGCGACGATGCGCGCACGCTCGTGCCGCCGCTGTACGGGGCGCTGCTGAAGAACGAACAGGATCTGCATTTGGTCGAGCAGCTGGTCTTTCTGCACCGCCGGAATGCTCGTTAGATTCTTCTTTCTGCTGCGCGACGCCGGCGTGCCGGCGACCATCCCGGAGTTTCTGACCTTGCTCGAAGCGCTGCGCGCGGGCTTGAGCGGCGCCGACCCCGAGGAATTCTACTTCCTCGCGCGCGCCTGCCTGGTCAAGGATGAGCGGCATTACGACCGGTTCGACCGCGCGTTCGCGCAGCACTTCAACGGCATGAGCGACGCGCTCGCCGTCGCGGCCCGGGCGCTGCCCGCGGATTGGCTGGAGAAGCTCGCGGAGATGAATCTGTCGGACGAGGAAAAGGCGCGAATTCGCGCGCTCGGCGATTGGGACGAGTTGATGCAGGCGCTACGCGCGCGGCTCGCGGAGCAACAGGGACGCCATCAGGGCGGCAACAAATGGATCGGCACCGCCGGCACCTCCCCGTTCGGCGCGTACGGCTACAATCCCGAGGGCGTGCGCATCGGACAAGACGCGTCGCGCAATCGCAGCGCGGTGAAAGTCTGGGACCGCCGCGAGTTCGCGAATCTCGACGACGACGTCGAACTCGGCACGCGCAACATGAAGCTCGCCTTGCGCCGCCTGCGTCGATTCGCGCGGCGCGGCGCCGCGACCGAATTGGCGCTCGCCGACACCATCGATGCGACCGCACGCGCCGGCGGCTGGCTCGACATCAAGATGGTGCCGGAACGGCACAACATCGTGAAAGTCCTCCTGCTTCTCGACGTCGGCGGATCGATGGACGACCACGTGCGCGTCTCCGCGGAACTGTTCTCGGCGGCGCGCAGCGAGTTCAAGCACCTCGAACAGTACTACTTCCACAACTTTCCCTACGAAAGGCTGTGGCGGGACAACCGGCGCCGCCACGACGAGCACGTCGCCACGAACGAGATCCTGCGCACCTACGGCGCGGACTACAAGCTCATCATCGTCGGCGACGCGACCATGAGCCCGTACGAAATCACCGCGCCCGGCGGCAGCGTCGAGCATTGGAACGCGGAATCCGGGGAGGCCTGGCTGCGGCGGCTGCTGCGCGCCTACCCGCGCAGCGCGTGGATCAACCCGCAGCCGGCCACCGTCTGGGCCCGGACCCAATCGATCGAGCTCACGCGCGAATTGCTGGAGGGGCGGATGTATCCGCTGACGCTGTCGGGGCTGGACGAGGCCATCGCCGCGCTGTCGTGACGCCGGCGCGTCCGCGCGGCGCGGTCAGGCCCGCGGCAGCGAATCGTGGCGCGTCAGCACCTGCGGGTAGGTCAGCCGGAAATGCGCCGCGAGGCGCTCGGCGACGTACACGGACCGATGCCGGCCGCCCGTGCAGCCGACCGCGATCGTGAGATAGCCGCGATTCGAGTCGGCGAACTCCTGGAGGCGCTTCGACAGGAAGTCGGCGAGGTCGGCGATCATTTCGCGCACGCTCGCATGGCCGCCGAGGAATTCCGCGACCGCGGCGTCGTGCCCGGTCAGCTCGCGCAGTGCCTGCTCCCAGAAAGGGTTCGGCAGGCTGCGCACGTCGAAGACGAAATCCGCATCGCCGGGAATGCCGTACTTGTAGCCGAAGGACTCGAACATCAAGGACAGGCGATTCGAGCGCCGCCGGTCGATGCGTTCGCGGATCAGCTCCCTGAGCGCGTGAACCCCCATGTTCGAGGTGTCGATGATGAGGTCCGCGGCGGCCGTGATCGGCTCGAGGAGCTTGCGCTCGGACGCGATCGCATCGCGCAGGCTGACGCCATCGGCGCTCAACGGATGCTTGCGGCGGGTCTCCGAGTAGCGCTTCAACAGGATCTCGTCGACGGCGTGCAGATACAAAATGTCGCAGTCGATGCCGCTGCGGCGCAATTCGTCGATCAGCGTGGGAACGGTCGCGATTTCGTTCGCGCGATTGCGCGCATCGAGCCCGACCGCGGTCCGAGGATAGACATCCTCGGAGCCGCGGATGATGTGCGAGATCAAGGGCTTGAGGAGTGCGGCCGGGATGTTGTCGACGCAGTAGTAGTCGATGTCCTCGAGCATGTGCAAAGCCACGCTCTTGCCCGAGCCGGACAGCCCACTGACGATGATCAGGCGCATCGGCAAGGGCCCGTCGATATCAAGAGGTGCGCGCCTTGATCACGTCGTCCGCATGGTGGTCGGAGGATTTTTCCTTGTGCTTCTTCACGCTGCGGTCGAGCTTGTCCGTGAGCGCGTCGATCGCGGCGTACATGTCGCCCTCGGTCGCTTCCGCGTAGATCTTGTTGCCGCGCAGCATCAGCGTCGCCTCGGCCTTGTGCCGCAGCTTCTCGATCGTGAGGACGCAATGCACGTCGATCAGTTGTTCGAAATGCCGCGAAATCTTGTCGAATTTCTTCGACACATAGCTGCGGAGCGCGGGGGTGATTTCCAGATGATGACCGCTGAGATCGAGCTGCATGATGTTCCTCCGTTCGTCAACAATGGTCGCTAGTTCGCGCGCACCGCCGCGCGCTTGCGTTCGTTGGACGGCGCGATCTGCATGCCTTCGCGGTATTTCGCCACGGTGCGCCGGGCCACGGGTATTCCTTCGCCGGACAGGATTTGCGCGAGCTTGGCGTCGCTCAGCGGATTTTCCGGACTTTCCTGCGCGATCAATTTCCTGATCTTCGCGCGGATCGCCGTCGACGACATTTCGGTGCCGTCGGCCGCGGCGACGTGGCTCGAGAAGAAATAACGGAATTCGAACACGCCGCGCGGCGTGTGCATGTATTTCGCGGTGGTCACGCGCGAGATCGTCGATTCGTGCATCTCGACCGCCTCGGCGACGTCCTTGAGTATCAACGGCTCCATCGCCTCTTCGCCGCGCTCGAAAAAACGCGCCTGGCGCTGGACGATGCAGCGCGCGACCTTGACGAGGGTTTCGTTGCGTATTTCGAGGCTGCGCATGAGCCAGCGCGCTTCCTGCAATTGGGTGCGCAGCATCGCGTGGTCGGGCGCGCGCGACACCAGGTTCGCGTAGCCCTGGTTCACGCGTACGCGCGGCACGGTCGCCGGATTGACCTCGACGATCCAGCCGTGGTCGGTGCGGCGCACGAACACGTCCGGGATCACGTACTCCGCCTGGCCCGAACTCAACGCGGCACCCGGGCCGCGGATGGCAGGACCGCACCAGCGCGAGAGCCTGCTCGAGATCGCTCTCGCTGCACCGCAACTGGCGCCGTAGCAGCACGAGTTGCTGCGCCGCGACGAGGTCCAGGTGTTCGAGCGCGATCCGCATGGCGATGTCGCGCGTCGGCGTCGCCTCGTCCAACTGACGCAGCTGCAGCGCGATGCATTCGCCGAGATTGCGCGCGCCGACGCCCGCGGGCTCCAAGGCCTGGACCGCGCTGAGCACGCGCTCCACGTCCGCGATCGACGGTGAGATCTCCGGCAGCAGGCTCGCACGGATCGTCTCCAGGTCCTCCTGCAGATAGCCGTCGTCGGATATCGAATCGGCGATCACGCGCGCGATCGCGAGGTCGGTCGGCGAGAGTTTCGCGAGTTCCAATTGCTCGATCAGCTGTTCTTGCAGCGTCAATGAGCGCTGGTCGCTGAAGTCGCCGTTGCGGTCGTCGTCGCCCGACCAAGGTGATTCGGAGGCTCCCGTCGTCTGTTCGCCCCAGGCTTCGTCGGCGATCTCGACTTCCGGCTCCTCGCGCTGGTCGCCCTCGGTCGACTTGCCGTCGAGCTCGGCGTACTCCTCGCGTGCCGGCCGATCCTCGGGCTCGCGCGGCGCCTCGGGGACGATATCCAGACCCCTGATCGTCGTCGGCCTCGAGCATCACATTGGTCTCGAGCGTCTCGCGAACGTGCGCTTGCAGATCCAGTGCGGGTAGTTGCAGCAAACGGATCGCCTGTTGCAGTTGCGGCGTCATCGTCAACTGCTGACCGATCCGGAGCTGCAGACTCAGGCTTCAACATAAAATACCGGCGACCTTCAGCCTACAGTTTGAAATCGTGTCCCAAGTACACCTCACGCACCTGCGAATTGGCAAGAATCTGCTCCGCAGATCCCGAAGCGATCACGACTACCCTGGCTCACGATGTACGCCCGGGTGCAGATGCCCAAGGTCTCGCGTACATTATGATCCGTAATCAGCACGCCAATTCCCTTATCCGACAAGTGCTTGATTATGCGTTGGATGTCGGCGACCGACAGCGGGTCGACCCCGGCGAACGGCTCGTCCAGCAGGATGAAGCGGGGGTCCGCCGCCAACGCGCGGGCGATCTCGACGCGGCGCCGCTCGCCGCCGGACAAGCTCATTCCCATGCTGTCGTGCACATGCTCGATGTGCAGTTCGCCCAAGAGTTCCTCGAGCCGCGCTTCGCGCGCCTCCCGATCGAGGCCCGGCCGGGTTTCCAGGATCGCCATGATGTTGTCCGCGACCGACAGCTTTCGAAACACCGAAGGTTCCTGCGGCAGGTAGCCCAGGCCCAGCTGCGCGCGACGATGCATCGGCAGCCGGCTGATGTCGCGTCCGTCCAACAATATTTCGCCGTGCTTGCAGGGGGTCAAACCGACGATCATGTAGAAGGCGGTGGTTTTGCCGGCGCCGTTCGGGCCCAGCAGGCCGACGACCTCGCCGCTGGCGACGCTGAGCGACAGGTCCCGCAGGACTTCGCGCGACTTGTAGCTCTTCGCGAGGCCGGACGCTTGCAGCACGCTCATGGTTTTGGCGTGGACGGCGGTGGCGTGATCGTGATGTGCACGCGGTGCGAGCTCTGGTCCCCGGCCTCGGCGATGACGCTGCGGGCGGCGATGTTGTACTTCAAGGACTCGCCGCGTATGTCGTTCTTGCCGTCGGACAGCCACGCGTCCTTGGACAGTTCGACGATCCCCTTGCGCACATCGTAGTCGATCCGTTCGGCGCGTCCACGGACGACGCGCCCCGACTTCGTGTCCCGCTGTTCGAAATCCGCGGGCTTGCCGGTGACGCTCGCCCGCGCGAGCAGCTTCTTCGCAAACGTGATGTCCGCGTCGTCGGAGTGCAGTTGACCCTGATTCACATTGATTTTGACGTTGCCTCGAAAGATCCAGTGGCTGTTCTCGAAATCCAAGCCCGTCGCATGCGCAAGATCCGCCTCGACCGACATCGTACCCTGGGAGATTTTGACTTTGCGAAAAACCAGGTCGTTGTTGCGCGTAGTCGATCTCCGAGGATTGCGCATCCAGCAGGATCGGCGGCTGCGCAGCCGGTGCCGCCCAAGCGGCCGGCCGGCCGAGCGGTACCGCGAGCGCCGCCACGGCGGCGAGGACGAATGCTCTACGGACGGAACGTGCCATTCACCCGCGACTCCAGCCGGATCGTGCGTTTGTTCAAATTGGCGACGAGGCCCCGCGCAGTCAAGCTCTGGGCCGCGAAGTCGATGCGGACGTCGGAGGCTGTGTGCACGACCGCATCGGCGACGTCGTAAGTCATGCGATCGGTACGAATGACGGCCATGCCGGCGCGGCCCGGATCGACGCCTTGCAGCCGCACGTTGCCGGTCACGTCGACCGCCTTGCCGCCGGGCTGGACGTGCGCGAGATCGCCGACCATGACCCACGCCTGGCCGCCGGGCGCCTGGTAGTCCACGCGAATGTCATGCAGCGCGACCTCCGTGCCGGTGCCGACCTGGTCGATCCGCGCGGCCGCGATCTTGATCGCGGGGTTGCCGTTCGCCGCGTAATCGGTCAACACCGCGTCCTTCAAATAATATCCCGGACGCGCGGCCCCGAGCGTCCGCGCGGCGGGTTTGGTCATGCGGCCCGGCGTGCTCAAGATCCACGTGCTGATCGCGAGCGCGACGACGGCGAGGACCGTGAACACCCGGAACAGCATCAGCGGCGCCGGGCACGCGCGCGCAGGATCGCGTCGCAGAGCTCGCGCACCGCGCCCAAACCGCCCGGCGACTTCGCGACCCAGTGAGCGGCCGCGGCGACCAGCGGGTGGGCGTCCGCGACCGCGGCGGCGAAGCCGACGGCCGTCATCAGCGGCAGATCCGGCGTATCGTCGACGAGGCATGCCGTTGCGAGCGGCGTGACGCTGAGTTTGCGCGTCAATTGCATGAGCGCCCGGACCTTGTCGCCGCAGCCTTGGATCACGTGCTCCACCGCCGAGTTCGCGCATGCGCGCGGCGACCGCCGGCGACCGCCGCCCGCTGATCACCGCGACCGTGACGCCGCTCGCGGCCAGCAATTTGATCCCGTGGCCGTCGCGTACGTGAAATACCTTCAGCGCCTCGCCGCGCGCGCCGAAATAGAGCCGCCCGTCGGTCAGCACGCCGTCCACGTCCAGCACGAGCAGCCGGATCTTGCCGAGAGGCGTGGGCTTGCGCGCGTTCATACGACCCCCGCGCGCATCAAGTCGTGAACGTTGAGCGCGCCGACGACGCGCCGGTCGGCGTCGACGACGAGGAGCGAGGTGATCCGATGCGTTTCCATCAGAATGCACGGCCTCGGCCGCGAGCATGTCGGCGCCGGCCGTCTTCGCGCCGCGCGTCATGACGGCATCCATGCGCGTCGTGCGCAGGTCCGACGCCGCGGTCGAGCACCCGGCGCAGATCGCCGTCCGTGAAAATGCCGATCGCCCGGCCGGCCTCGTCGACGACCGCGGTCATGCCGAGGCCCTTGCGGGTCACCTCCATGAGGCCGTCCGCGAGCGTCGTGCCGCCGCGCACCGTCGGTATGCGCTCGCCGGTGCGCATGACGTCCTGCACGCGCAGGAGCAGCCGCCTGCCGAGGTTGCCGGCGGGGTGCGAGCGCGCGAAATCCTCCTCGGTGAAGCCGCGCGCCTTCAACAGCGCGACGCTCAAGGCGTCGCCGACGGCGAGCGCCGCGGTCGTGCTCGCGGTCGGCGCGAGGTTCAGCGGACAGGCCTCGGCCGGCACGCCGATGTCCAGATGAACGGTCGCGAGCTTCGCGAGCGCCGAATTCGGGTTCCCGGTCATCGCGACGAGGGGTACGCCCAGGCGCTTGATCACGGGCGCGATCGTGAGAATTTCGTCGGTCTCGCCGGAGTTGGAAAGTGCCAATACCGCGTCGTCCCGGGTTATCATGCCGATATCGCCGTGGCTGGCCTCGCCCGGATGCAGGAAGAACGCGGGCGTGCCCGTGCTCGCGAGGGTCGCCGCGATTTTGCCGGCGATATGCCCCGATTTCCCCATGCCGGTGACGACGACGCGCCCGCGGCAGTCGAGACAGATGCGGCAGGCGCGCGCGAAATCCGGCCCGAGGCGCGGCAATTGCGCGCGCAGGCCGTCGATCTCGACGGCGAGGGCCTGGCGGGCGACCGCCACCAGGTCGTCGTCGGTGTGAGCGCGTTGCATGGGCGCATGATACCGCGTATGCGGCGGTTCGCGCGGATTGAGCCGGGGCGGCTTTTTTTGAAGGAGGAGCCATGAATCCAGAACAGGTCGCGCAATTGATTCGCGCGGGATTGAAGGGCAGCACCGCGACGGTCACGAGCGGCGACAACGTGCATTTCGAGGCCGTCGTCGTCGCGGAGGCGTTCGCCGGCAAGCGCGCGGTGCAGCGCCATCAACTCGTCTATGCGGCGATCGGCAGCGCCGTCGGCAACGAGATTCACGCGCTCGCGCTGCAGGCGTTCACGCCCGAGGAATTCGCGGCGCAGGGCCGCAGGCCCCGGGGAACGATCCTTGGATAAACTGCAGATTCAGGGCGGCATCCCGCTCGAAGGCGAGGTGCGCATCTCGGGCGCGAAGAACGCGACCCTGCCGATCCTCGCCGGCTGCCTGCTCGCCGACGGGCCGGTCATCGTCTCCAACGTCCCGCATCTGCAGGACGTCACGACGATGATCGAGCTCCTCGGCCGCATGGGCGTGTCGGTGACCGTCGACGAGAAAATGCGCATCGAAGTGGACGCCTCCACGATCAAGGAATATTCCGCGCCGTACCAGCTCGTCAAGACGATGCGCGCGTCGATCCTCGTGCTCGGACCCCTGCTCGCGAGGTTCGGCCGGGCCGACGTGTCGCTGCCCGGCGGTTGCGCGATCGGCGCGCGCCCGGTCAACATCCACGTCGCCGGCCTGCAGGCGATGGGCGCCGACATCCACATCGAAAACGGCTACATCAAGGCACGCGCGAGCCGCTTGCAGGGCGCGCGCCTCGTGCTCGACACGGTCACCGTCACCGGCACCGAGAATCTCATGATGGCCGCCACGCTCGCCGAAGGGCAGACCGTGCTGGAAAACGCCGCGCGCGAGCCCGAGGTCGTCGACCTCGCGAATTTCCTGAACGCGATGGGCGCGAAAATCCGCGGCGCGGGCAGCGACAAGATCGTCATCGACGGCGTCGACGCGGCTCAACGGCACCTGTTACGAGGTGCTGCCGGATCGGATCGAGACCGGCACCTATCTGGTCGCGGCGGCGATCACCGGCGGCCGCATCCGCGTCAAGAACGCGCGGCCCGATCACCTGGACGCCGTGATCGCGAAACTACAGGAAGCGGGCGCCGACGTCGTGACCGGCGACACCTGGATCGACGTGGACATGCGCTCGCGGCGGCCGAAGGCGGTCGACATCCGCACCGCGCCGTATCCCGCGTTTCCGACCGACATGCAGGCTCAGTTCGCGGCGCTCAACACCGTGGCGACGGGCGTGGGGACGATCATCGAGACGATCTTCGAGAATCGTTTCATGCACATGCTCGAAATGCGGCGCATGGGCGCGGAGATCCGCCTCGAGGGGAATACCGCGATCATCAAGGGCGTCGAGCGATTGACGGCCGCGCCGGTGATGGCGACCGATCTGCGCGCGTCGGCGAGCCTGATCCTCGCCGCGCTCGTCGCGGAAGGACGGACCGAGATCGAACGCATCTACCATATCGACCGCGGCTACGAGGCGATCGAGGAGAAGCTCCAACAGCTCGGCGCGAGGATACGCCGCACGCCGGGCTGAAGCCGCCGGCCCTCACTGCTGCGGCGGGACGTTGCGCGTCGGGCGCTCGATGATCGGGAACTTGAAGCGGAACGGCTGCAACCCATGCTTGCCCGCGAGTTCCACCACGGTGCCGGGCTTCAGCGTCGCGACTCGGCTCACGAGTTCCTGCGCGCTCGTGATCGGCACGCCGTTCAGGCTCATGATCAGGTCGCCGGGCCGCACGCCCGCCTCGTAGGCGGGGCTCTTCACCAGGATGTTCACGACCGTGACGCCGCCGCCCGCCGCGATGCCGAGCTCTCTCGCCTGCTCGTTGGAAAGATCCTGCGGCGCGAGCCCGAGCCAGCCGCGAATCACGTGGCCGTGCTCGAGGATCTGCTGCATGACGCCGCGCACCAGGTTGACCGGAATCGCGAAGCCGATGCCCTCCGGCCCGCCGTATGCGCGGTTCAGCACCGCGGTGTTGATCCCCACGAGTTCACCGCGCACGTCGATCAGCGCGCCGCCCGAATTGCCGGGATTGATAGCGGCATCGGTCTGGATGAAGTTCTCGAACGTCGCCAGCCCCAACTGGCCCCGCCCGGTCGCGCTGACGATGCCTTGCGTGACCGTCTGACTCAGGCCATAAGGATTGCCGATCGCGAGCACGATGTCGCCGACCCGCAAGGTGTCGGAGCGCCCGAGCGGCATCACCGGGAGATTGCCGATCGACAGATGCAGGACCGCGAGATCGGTGTCCGGATCCTGGCCGACGATCTTGGCCTCGGCCACGCGCCCGTCGGCCAGCTGCACCATGATCGAATCGGCGCCGGCGATGACGTGCTGGTTCGTGACGATCGTGCCGTTCGCGTTGACGATGACGCCGGACCCCAGGCTGCGTTCGATGCGCTGCCGGTACGCGGGCCAATAGTCGCCGAACAGCTGCGCGAGCGGCGGCGCCTGCGTCTGTTCGGTGACGACGCGCGCCGTGTACACGTTGACGACCGCCGGGGATGCGCGCGCGACCGCGTCGGCGAAACTGTCGATGACGACGGCCGGCGCGGGCGCACCGGGCGCGCGCGCCGCCACGGGCAATGCGCCGACCGCCGATTGCGCGCCCGGCGCCGCGAACTTCGGCGCATCCGCGGCGGGAACGCCGAGCAGCGACGGCTTCCACCAGACGATGACGAACCCGGCCGCCAGTCCGACGATGACCGCCCTGATCAAGAATTTCGCGAGGATGCGCGCGTTCTTCAATTAATATCCCGCAAGAGAAACGAATGCCGGCAGGGCGATGGTCTAAAGTTCCTGCCGCGGGACGCCGACGGAAGTCGTGTGTTGCGCGCAGCGGGGACCGCCTACTGTGTATAATGCGCTCCCATTATTGAATGTTAAACACCGTCCTCGCGCGGGAATGGTTAAAGAAACGTCAATCGTTCGTAGGGGTAAATGGAATGGGTGATCAGGTTGATCATAGTCGGCGCCGGCTTTTGACGGCGGCTACGGTCGGAACCGGTGCGATCGGCGTGGCATTCGCCGCGGCGCCGTTCTTGGCCTCTTGGAATCCCAGCGTGCGGGCGAAGGCGCTCGGCGCGCCGGTCGAGATCGATGCGTCCAAGATCGAGCCCGGGCAGATGATCAAGGTTGCCTGGCGCGGCCAGCCGATCTACGTCGTGCGCCGCACGAAGGACGTCATCGATCATCTCGGCGACCACAACGACCTGCTCGCGGATCCGAATTCCGACGACTCCGTGCAGCCCGAGTACATCAAGGCGAGCGGCGCCACGCGCGCGCGCAACCCCGAGTACTGGGTGGGCCTCGGCGTCTGCACGCACTTGGGCTGCGCGCCCTCCAGCGCGTTCGAGCGCCGCGGCGAGTTCCAGTTGACCGGGGTCGACCTCGGCCAGGACTGGCCGGGGGGGTTCTACTGCCCCTGTCACGGTTCGAAATACGATGCCTCGGGACGGGTATTCAAGAACATGCCCGCGCCGAAGAATCTACCGATTCCACCTTATGCGTTCGCCGCGAACATGCATATCGTGATCGGCGTCGACGACGCCGACAAGAACGCTTAAACGACGCAGCAGAGGTTGACAGATGGCCGCAGCACCTGAACCCGCCGACGCCGGCAAGAGCCGGGGTTTCATCAACTGGATCGATCAGCGGTTTCCGCTGACGAGCCTCTGGAAGGAGCATCTCGCCGAATATTACGCGCCGAAGAATTTCAACTTCTGGTACTTCTTCGGCTCCCTCGCGCTGCTGGTTCTCGTGAACCAGATCGTCACCGGCATCTTCCTGACGATGAACTACAAGCCGTCGGCGGCCGAGGCGTTCGGCTCCATCGAGTACATCATGAACGATGTCGATTGGGGCTGGCTCATCCGCTACATGCACACGACCGGCGCGTCGGCGTTCTTCATCGTCGTCTACCTGCACATGTTCCGCGCGTTGATGTACGGCTCGGCGCGCAAGCCGCGCGAACTGCTGTGGATCTTCGGCTGCCTGATCTTCGTGCTGCTGATGGCCGAAGCGTTCATGGGCTACGTGCTGCCGTGGGGGAACATGAGCTTCTGGGGCGCGCAGGTCATCACGTCCCTGTTCGGCAGCCTGCCGGTGATCGGCGGAACATTGGTCGAATGGATCCGCGGCGACTACGTGATCGCCGACGCGACGCTCAACCGGTTCTTCGCGCTGCACGTGGCGGCCCTGCCGCTCGCGCTGATCTTCCTCGTGATCGCGCACGTGATGGCGCTGCACGAAGTGGGTTCGAACAATCCCGACGGCATCGAGATCAAGAAGCTGAAGGGGCCGGACGGCCATCCGCTCGACGGCATCCCGTTTCATCCGTACTACACGGTCAAGGACCTGGTCGGCGTCGCGGGTTTCCTGCTGATCTTCTGCGGCGTGATCTTCTTCGAGCCGACCTTCGGCGGGTTCTTCCTGGAAGCGGCGAACTACACGCCGGCCAATCCGCTGCAGACGCCGCCGGACATCACGCCGGTCTGGTACTTCACGCCGTTCTACGCGATGCTGCGCGCGGTGCCGTCGTTCGCCGGCACGCAGATCTGGGGCGTCCTCGTGATGGGCTCGGCCGTCGTCGTGCTGTTCTTCGTGCCATGGCTGGACCGATCGCCGGCCAAGTCGATCCGCTACAAAGGACCGATCTACAAGGTCGCGCTCGCGCTGTTCGTCGTGGCGTTCGTCACGCTGGGCGACTGCGGCATGCATCCGCCCGCGGGCATCTATCCGCTTCTCGCCAGGCTCGGCACCGCGGTCTATTTCGCGTTCTTTTTGCTGATGCCCTGGTACTCGAAGATCGACAGTGTGAAACCAGTGCCGGAGAGGGTTACGGGACATGCTTAAGCGCCTTTTGTTGATTGCTGCGGTTCTGGTTCCCGGCGGCGCCGCGATGGCGCAGCAGGCGGACATCGCCCTGCTGCACGCCGGCACGGACATCAACGACGTGCAGTCCCTGCAGCGCGGCGCGCGCGACTTCATGAACTACTGTTCGGGCTGCCATTCGCTGCAGTACCTGCGCTACAGCCGTATGGCCGAGGATCTGCGGATTCCGCCCGCGGAGCTCAAGGCGAACTTGATGTTCACGTCGACCAAGCCGCTCGACCACATCAAATCGGCGATGCCGGCCGCGGATGCGGTCAACTGGTTCGGCAACCCGCCGCCCGATCTCACGCTGATGGCGCGCTACATGGGCGTCGATTACATCTACTCCTTCCTGAAGGGCTTCTACGCCGACAAGGCGCGCCTCTGGGGCGTCAACAACCTGTACAAGCCCAACGTTGCGATGCCGTTCGTGCTCGCGCCGCTGCAGGGCTTGCAGAAGCCGGTCTACAAGAGCGTGACCGACCCGGCGGGACACGCGGGCATGGAGCTCACGGGGGTCGCGCCGATGAACCCCGGCTCGATGACGCCGGAACAGTACGATCGGTTCGTCCGCGACATCGCGAACTTCCTGGATTACGCGGCCGAGCCGATCAAGGCGAAACGCGAGACGATCGGCATCTTCGTGACGCTGTTCCTGCTCGTGCTGTTCGTGTTCACGTACCTTCTGAAAAAGGAATATTGGAAGGACGTACACTGAAGATCGCGGCGTCCGGCTGCGTTCGATGTGAGCGGAGCCCCTGCGGGGGCGGCCTTATCGCTATCAGGAGACAGCGTTAGTGGCGCGTCGGGCGGTGATGACTTTGTTTTCTGCGCCGACTGACCCTTGGAGTCACCGGGCGCGGCTCGTGCTCGCCGAGAAAGGCATCGCGATCGACATCGTGACTGTCGATGCCGGCAAGCTGCCCGAGGATTTGCTCGACATCAATCCGTACCACAGCCTGCCGACGCTCGTCGATCGCGACTTGGTTCTGTATGACTCGCGCGTCATCATCGACTACCTCGACGAGCGCTTTCCGCACCCGCCGCTGATGCCCATCGATCCGGTGACCCGCGCGCAATTTCGCGTCGCGCTCTACCGGGTCGAGCGCGATTGGTACGCGATGGCGGCGGACATCGAGGCCGACCCTCACGGCAAGACGGCCGCGCAGAGCCGCAAGGTATTGGGCGAGGCGATCGCCGCGAGCGCCGAGGTGTTCAAGGCGAAGCCGTTCTTCCTCAGCGACGAATTCTCGCTCGTCGACGCGAGCATCGCGCCGATCCTCTGGCGCCTGCCGCGCTTCGGCATCGAGCTGCCGCCGCAGGCCCAGCCGATCGTGAAGTACATGAACGCGATATTCTCGCGGCCGGCGTTCCGCGCCTCGCTGACCGACGCCGAGCGGAGCATGCGGCCTTGAAGGCGCGCCGCCCCTATCTCCTGCGCGCGCTGCACGAATGGATCACCGACAGCGGCGAGACGCCGCACATCGTCGTCGATGCCACGGCCGAGGGCGTCACCGTGCCGCGTCAATACGTCAAGGAAGGCAAGATCGTGCTCAACGTCAGCCTCACGGCGACGCAGATGCTGACGCTCGGCAATGATTTCGTGAGTTTCGAGGCGCGCTTCGGCGGCATGAGCCACGCGGTGCGGATACCCGTGCGCGCCGTGCTCGGCATTTACGCGCGCGAGACCGGGCAAGGCATGATCTTTCCCGAGGGCGACGCCGAGCCCGATCCCACGGACGCGCCGCCCAAGGGGCCGCATGGCGCGGCGGACGCGGCGGGCGGCAAGCCGGCCGCGCCCGCCCACAAACGTCCGAAGCTGCAAGTCGTCAAGTGATCGGCCCGATCGGGTGGGCTCAATCGGCTTGAAACGCCGCTTTGATCCAATGCAATTCGTGCGCCGCGTCCGGGCGGCCTTCCACGCCGACGACGTCGAAGCGCACGCGCGATTCGCTCAAGGTGCGTGAGCGCGACAGGAACACCTGGGCGGCGCGCACGATCCGCCGGCGCTTGCGCCGGGTGATGGAGCCCAAGGCGCCGCCGAATTCGCCGCGCGAGCGCTGACGCACCTCGACGATGACCAGGACGCCGCCGTCCGTGCAAACGAGATCGAGCTCACCCAGGCGGCAGCGGAAATTGCGCGCGATCACCTCGAGGCCTTGCGCCGCGAGATACCGTTCCGCGAGGCGCTCGGCGCAGGCGCCGCGCGCCAGGTGCGTCGTGTCGCGCATGATCGCGAGCATGCGCCGAGGCCGCGGGCTCGGCACGCGCGATATCTGTCCGGAAGGCGCCCTAATTCAGGGGCTGAGGCTCCCCGTCCTTGATGACGGCCCAACCGAGATTGCGGCGCACGCGATGCTGCCTCGTCGAGCTGCAACTGCCCCGTCATGCCGGAAAATAGCGCGCCGTCGCGGAAAAATCCGGAGCGCAGCTCAGGCACGAGGCGGTACGCGTCGAAGCCGAATGCGAACAGCCGGTCCCGGCGCGCGGTCGCCGCCGGCCATGCCGCGCGCACCTTGTCCCTTATCGCATCGGTCGCGGGATCGGCGGAAATCATCCACGGCATGTCCGGAAACATGAGGCCGTCGATGTCGGCGTTCGCGGCCGTACCGGGCTTGAAGCTTTCCGAGGTCGAGTAGACGGGGATGTCGCCGGCATAGTGGAATTTCAACTGCGGCATGATCAGGCGCGCGATGTCGGGCGTTCCCGCGATGAAGACGAACGCGGCATCCGCGCGGTGCGTCACCGGCTCGCCCTTGACCTCGTGGATCTGCAGGGTCGTGCGGATGATGTCGGAGAAATCGACCAGCCCGGGATCGTAGCGCGCCGTGTCGAGCACGGCGCCGCCGAGACGCGCGAGCTCGTCGGTGAACGCCGCGGCCACGCGATCGCCCCATTCGCCGTTCGGCACTATGGCGACGCCGCGCAGCTTGCCGTCGGCGGCGAGACGGCGCGCGACGATGCGCGCCTCGTCCTCGGGCAGCAGCGCGAATTGGTAGAGGTCGCGCGGCGCGGCGGCGGAACCGCCGAGGAAGTTGAGCGCCAAGGTCGGAACGCGGCCTGCGGCGAGCGGCGCGACCGCCGCGACGTCCGCCTTGGTCAGCGGCCCGACGACGAAGCCGGCGCCGTCGGCCACGGCCTGGTCGTAGGCGGAGGCTACCGATTGCGCGGCGACGTCGTAGATCTTCAAGCCGCGGCCGCGACGCCGCGTCCTGTTCGTAGTAGGCGGAAATGAATCCGTCGCGCACGGCCGCGCCGATCTGCTCGGCGCGGCCCGACAGCGGCAGGAGCAGGGCGATTTGCCGCGGATAGGCGCGCCGCCGGCACGGGAGTCGGCGCCGCTCCCGTGGGGGCGGCCGCGCGGCCCGGCTGCGCGGCGCGCCCGGCTGCGGCGGGGCCGCCCGCGGGCGCTGCCGTCGGCGCAACGAGGGAGCAGCCCGCGACGGTCGAAGTACAGCGACAGCGCCGTGCAGAGGATGAACCATGGACGTCTGCGGATCACTGCCATACCCTTGGGCGCTAGCTGGCCCCTCGATTACAAGGCGCGAATTATAGTGGCAAACAGGCCTTCCGGCAGACTCTATGTGGTCGCGACGCCGATCGGCAACCTGGGCGACCTGAGTGCGCGCGCGCGGGAGGTCCTCGCCTCGTGCGCGCTGGTCGCCGCGGAGGATACGCGCCACAGCGGCGCGCTCCTGCGGCACCTGGGCTTGTCGACGCCGCTCGTCTCGCTGCACGAGCACAACGAGCGCCAGCGCGCGCCCGAACTCGTCGAGCGCATGCGGGACGGCGCGGATATCGCGCTCGTCAGTGACGCCGGCACGCCCGCGATCAGCGATCCGGGCTTCGATCTCGTCTGCGCGGCCGCCGCGGCCGGCATCGAGCTCATCGCCGTTCCCGGGCCTTGCGCGGCGATCGCCGCGCTGTCGATCGCGGCGCTGCCGACGGCGCGGTTCGCGTTCGAGGGCTTTCTGCCGCCGCGCGGCGCCGCGCGCCGCCGCCGGCTCGAGACGCTCGCGGCCGAGGAGCGCACGTTGGTCTTCTACGAGTCGCCGCATCGAGTGCGCGAAATGATCGAGGATTGCGCCGCGGTCCTCGGATCCTCGCGCCGGGCGACCGTCGCGCGTGAGCTCACGAAATTGCACGAGCAGGCCTATCGCGGAACGCTCGCCGAACTCCTCGTGCGCGCCGGCGAGGATGCGGATTTTTGCCGTGGCGAGATCGTCGTCGTGATCGCCGGCGCGCCGCCCGCGGCTGCGGATGTGGATCAGGACCTCGATCGCGTGCTCACCGAACTCCTCGCCGAATTGCCGCTGGCGCAAGCATCGCGGCTCGCCGCGCGCCTCACCGGTGCGCGCGACAACGACGCCTATCGCCGGGCGCTTGCGCTGCGGCAACGATCGTCCTCGCAATAATCCTCCCACCTGCGTATGGTGCCGCCCTGAGAGTCGGCCAGACAGTCGCTGTGCGTGAACCGCATGGAGGAAAGTCCGGGCTCCATCGGGCAAGGTGCCAGGTAACGCCTGGGGGGCGCGAGCCGACGGAAAGTGCAACAGAAAGATACCGCCGAAGCGCCGCGCAAGCGGCGCCGGTAAGGGTGAAATGGTGCGGTAAGAGCGCACCGCGACGGCTGGCAACAGCGGCGGCACGGCAAACCCCACCTGGAGCAAGGCCAAATAGGGAAGCGAGCGGCGCCGCATGGCCGCGATACGTGGCCCACATAGGCTTCCGGGTAGGTTGCTTGAGGTGCGCGGCGACGCGCATCCCAGAGGAATGACTGTCCACGACAGAACCCGGCTTACCGGCCGACTCTCACTTTCGCATGATCGCCGCAAGTTCGCACGAAGTTCGCCGAAGTTCGTGAAAAACGTGACTTGCACCAAACTTCAGGAAAGGCTCCTAACGAATTGAAATGAAAGAGACTAGCTGCTGACGCACCGCAGCGGCCCGGCACAAATGTGACCTAAGTCACTGTCGGCACAAGTTTTTTTTAACTTAAGCCGTTGACAGTCCGAGGTGCCGATCCCTATAGTGGGGCCAAGTGGGGAAAAGTGGGGGAGAATGGGCCTGACCTGCCCATTTACCAATGTTTCGGGGCGCCAACAAACTGACCGTCGATGCGAAGGGCCGGATCGTGATGCCGACCCGGTATCGCGAGCGCCTGCAAGAGCTTTGCGGCGGCAAGCTCGTGATGACGGTCGACAAAGATCAATGCCTCCTGATTTATCCGCTGCCCGATTGGGAGGAGATCGAGCGCAAGTTGATGGCCCTGCCGACGTTCAATCCGCAGGCCAGACGGCTGCAGCGCTTGATGGTCGGCCACGCCACCGATGTCGAGCTCGACGGCCACGGCCGCCTGCTGCTGCCGCCGAACTTGCGCGAGTTCGGACTGTTGACGCGCGACGCGATGTTGATCGGCCAGGGAGCGCGATTCGAATTGTGGGATGAGGCGCGCTGGAATGCGCGGCGGGACGAATGGCTCGCGGGCGAAGAGTCCGCCGTCGATTTGCCCGCCGAACTCGAAACTCTGTCGCTATAACCGCGAGCCCGGCGACTTGGGAGATTGAGTCTATTGACGGCGCAAGCAAAAGCGGAAGGTGTTCACATGCCGGTGCTGCTCATCGAAGCGGTCGAGGCGCTGAACATCAAGGCGGACGGCGCCTATCTGGACGCGACTTTCGGCCGCGGCGGACACGCCGCCGCGATCTTGGCGAAGCTCGCCGCCGGCGGCCGACTGATCTGCCTGGATCGCGATCCCGCCGCCGTCGCGCAAGCCCGCGCCCGCTTCGGCTCCGATGCGCGCGTGAGCATTTTCCTGGCGCCGTTCTCGCGGCTCGCGGCCTGCGCCGATCGCGTGCAGCCGGCCTTGGCTCTGGACGGGATCTTGTTCGATTTGGGCGTGTCCTCGCCGCAGCTCGACGACGCCGAGCGCGGCTTCAGCTTCATGCAGGACGGACCGCTCGACATGCGCATGGGCGGCACGGAAGGCCCGAGCGCGGCCGACGTCGTCAACACGGCGCGCGGAGGGCCAATTGGCGCGAATATTTCGTGAGTTCGGCGAAGAGCGCTTCGCGATGCGCATCGCGCGCGCGATCGCCGCCGACCGCAAATCCGCGCCGTTCGAGCGCACGCTGCAGCTCGCCGAGATGATCGCGCGCGTTTGCCCGACGCGCGAGCGCCACAAGCACCCCGCGACGCGGGTTTTCCAGGCGCTGCGGATCTACGTCAACAACGAGCTCGGCGAACTCGAGGCGGCGCTCGCGGCGGCGCTCGCGCGCCTCGCGCCGCGCGGCCGCCTCGCCGTCATCAGCTTTCATTCGCTCGAAGACCGCATCGTCAAGCAGTTCATGCGGCGGCACGCGCTCCCCGACCCCGTGTACGCCGGCCTGCCGCATATCCCCGCGCACGCCCGGCCGCTGTTGAAGCTCGTCGGCAAGCCGATCGTGCCCGCGGAGCCGGAGATAGGGCTCAACCCGCGCGCGCGCAGCGCACGCCTGCGCGTGGCGGAGCGGCTGCGAGCAGGAACTCGCCGCATGAACCAGCGCAAAGTCCTGAAAATCGTCCTGCCCCTGCTCTGGCTCGCCGTGCTCGGCAGCGCGACGGCCGTCGTCTACGCGCGCTACCAGGCGCGCGTCCTGTTCGCGCGCCTGGAGAAGCAGAACGCGCAGCGAGATGCGCTCGACACGGAGCTCGGCCGCCTCGAACTGGAACAGAGTACGTGGTCGTCGAACGCCTTCGTCGAGAAGATGGCGAACGACAAGCTGCACATGATGATGCCGCAGCCGAACGACGTGCGGATCGTGCGGCCGTGAAGCCGCGTTCCGGGGAGCAGGACGGCCGCTTGCAGGACTTATCGGTGGAGGTCCGCGCTCGTCCTCGCTCTCGTGCTGCTCGGCGCGGCCCTGCTCGCGGCCCGCGCGGTCGAGCTGCAGCTGGTGGACCATCGGTTTCTCGCGAAGCAAGGCGACGAGCGCGCGCTGCGCGTCGTGACGATCGCGGCGCATCGCGGCGAAATCACCGACCGCAACGGCGAGCCGCTCGCGATCAGCACGCCGGTCGACAGCGTCTGGGTCAATCCGCAGGTGATCCACGACAACATCGACGAGCTGCCCGCATTGGCCCGGGCTCTGCACGAGGATCAGCAATCGCTCGCGCGGCGCATCACCAGCAATCTGGATCGAGAATTCCTCTACCTCGAGCGGCACATGCCGCCGCCGGAGGCCGCCGCGGTCAAGGGCCTCGATATCCCGGGCGTCTACCTGCATGCGCGAGTACCAGCGCTACTACCCGGCCGGCGAGGTCGCCGGGCACGTCGTCGGCTTCACGACGATCGACGATCGCGGCCAGGAGGGGCTCGAGCTCAGCTACGACCAATTGCTGAACGGCCGCGACGGCGCGAAGCGCGTGCTGCAGGACATGTACGGCCACTACGTCCAGGACGTCGACAGCATCCGCGCACCGCGCCCGGGCAGCGATCTCGTCGCGAGCATCGACCTGCGCATCCAATACCTCGCCTACCGCGCGCTCAAGGCGGCGATCCAGCAGGACAAGGCGCGCGCCGGGTCCGTCATCGTGATCGATTGCGACACGGGCGAAGTCCTCGCGATGGTCGATCAGCCGTCGTACAACCCGAACGATCGCGACCAGCTGAAGCCCGAGCTCTATCGGAATCGCGCGGCGACCGACATCTTCGAGCCGGGCTCGAGCATCAAGCCGTTCATCATCGCGTCCGCGCTCGCATCGGGGCAATACCGCGCCGACAGCGTCGTCGACACGTCGCCGGGATTCTTGAAGGTCGGCGACAAGGTGTTCGAGGACGAGCACGATCTCGGCCAGATCAACTTGGCGACGCTCCTCGCCAAATCCAGCAACGTCGGCGCGGCGAAGGTCGCGTTGTCGCTGCCGCCCGAGCAGATATGGCAAACGCTCACGAGCCTGGGCTTCGGGCAGGTGACCGGCAGCGATTTCCCGGGCGAATCGGCGGGCATTTTGACGCAATTACACGCATTGGCGGCCGATCGGCATCGCGACGCTGTCGCACGGCTACGGCTTGTCGGTCACGCCGCTGCAGCTCGCGCACGCCTACGCGACGATCGGCGCCGGCGGGGTCGAGCACCCGATCAGCTTCGTGCGGGTCAACGGGCCCGTCGCCGGCGAGCGCGTGCTGCCGCGGCATGTCGCGCATTCGCTCGTGCAATTGATGGAGCAGGTCATCGCCACGGGCGGCACCGGCACGCGCGCCGCCGTCGTCGGCTACCAGGTCGCCGGCAAGACCGGCACGGCGTGGAAGTCCTACGCGGGCGGCTATTCGACGAACAAATACATGGCGGTGTTCGCCGGCCTCGTGCCCGCGACCCACCCGAAGCTCGCGACCGTCGTCGTCATCGACGAGCCGAGCGCGGGCGAGTACTACGGCGGCGAAGTGGCGGCGCCGGTGTTTTCGAACGTCATGTCCGGCGCGCTGCGCTTGCTGGACGTGCCGCCCGACGATCTCGAAAACGTTCCGGCGGCGACCTTGGTGCGGGTGAATGACGCGCCATGACCGAAGCCGACATGTCCAAGCGCGCCGTCAGCCTGATGTGGCTGCTCGACGGCATCGCCGCGATGCCCGAGACGCAGGTCCGCATCGTCGATCTGACGCAGGACAGCCGCGAGGTGCGTCCCGGGAGCCTGTTCCTCGCGCTGCGCGGCCGCTCATCCCACGGGCTCGCCCACGCCGCAGGAGGCCGCGTCGCGCGGGGCGAGCGCGATCCTGTGGGAGCCCGACGCGCGGGCCGAGCCGCCGCGAATTCCCGCATCCGTGTTCGCCGCGCCGGTCGCCGATTTGTCGAAAGTCGCGGGCCGCATCGCCGACCGCTTCTTCCAGTGGCCGTCCTCGCAAATGGCGGTCTACGGGTTCACGGGCACGAACGGCAAGACGACCTGCGCCTATCTGCTCGCGCAATGCCTCGACCGCTTGGGGGGGCGCGCGGCCTACGCCGGAACGCTCGGCTGGGGGCGCGTCGGCGCGCTCAAGCCGCAGACGCACACCACGCCCGACGTGATCAGCGTGCACCGCATGCTCGCGAGCCTGCGCGCGGACGGGGTGCGTGAGGTGGCGATGGAAGTGTCGTCCCACGCGCTCGATCAGCACCGCGTCGACGGCGTGCGGTTTCAATCGGCGGCGTTCACCAACCTGAGCCGCGACCACATGGACTATCACGAGTCCATGGAAGCCTATGGCGCGGCCAAGGCGAGGCTGTTCGAATCCGGCGAGATCGCGCAAATCGTCATCCACGTCGGCGATGCGTTCGGCCGCGAACTCGCGCGGCGCCACGCCGGCCGCGCGCAGGTCACGGCGGTTTGGCTCGGCGACGGCGGCCCGGGCTGGCTCGCGCAGCAATCCCTGCACGCGACCGCGCTGCGCGCGGAGCCGCGCGGCACGTGCCTCGATCTCGACGGTACGTTCGGCCGCGCGACGCTGCGCTCGAAGCTCATCGGCCGCTTCAACGCCGAGAATTCGCTCGTCGTGCTCGCCTGCCTCGCGGCGCGCGGCGTGCCGCTCGCGGAGGCCGTCGCCGCGCTCGAGAATTGCGATGCGCCGCCCGGCCGCATGGAGGTCATCGGCGCGCGGAACGCGGCGAAGGCCATGACCGTCGTCGACTATGCGCATACGCCGGACGCGCTCGCGAAGGCGTTGAGCGCGCTGCGCGAGCATTGCCGCGGCGAGCTGTGGTGCGTGTTCGGTTGCGGCGGCGACCGCGACTCGGGCAAGCGGCCGCTGATGGGCGCCGCGGCCGACGAATTGGCCGATCGGATCATCGTCACCGACGACAATCCGCGCTCGGAGGATCCCGCGGCGATCGTGCGCGGCATACTCGCGGGCATCCAAGCGCATGCCGCGAGGGTCATCCACGATCGTGCGCTCGCGATCGCGACGGCGCTCGGCGAGGCGCTCGCGCGCGATGTCGTGCTGATCGCCGGCAAGGGCCACGAGGACTATCAGATCTACGGCGCGGAGCGCCGCGCATTCAGCGACCGCCGCGAGGCGCTGCGCCTCCTCGGGGAGGCCGCATGAACCGCACGCTTGCAGGATGCCGCGCGCGCGACCGGCGGCCGGCTGATCGGCGCGGACGGGCCGTTCGCGGCGGTCTCGACCGACAGCCGCAGCTTGAGCGCAGGCGCGCTGTTCGTCGCGCTGCATGGACCGAACTTCGACGGCACGGATTTCGTCGCCGCGGCCGCCGCGCGCGGGCGCGGTCGGCGCGATCGTCGACCGCGCGGTCGCCGAGCCGCTGCCGCAAATCGTCGTGGCGGACACCTTGCTCGCGCTGCAGGCGCTCGCGGCGGCATGGCGCCGCAATTTCGAGCTTCCCGTCGTCGCCGTGGCGGGCAGCAACGGCAAGACCACGACGAAGGAGATGATCGCCGCGATCCTGTCGCGAATCGGGCCGTGCATGTCGACGCGCGGCAATCTCAACAATCACATCGGCGTGCCCCTGACGCTCCTCAGGCTGGATTCGGCGCATCGCAGCGCGGTCGTCGAGATCGGCGCGAACCGGCGCGGCGACGTGGCCGCGCTGATGCCGCTCGTGCGCCCGAGCGCGGGCTTGGTCACGAACGCGGGCGCCGAGCATCTCGAGGGCTTCGGCGATCTCGACGGCGTGGCCGCGGGCGAGGGCGAGACCATCGCCGGCCTCGCGCCCGAGGGCACGGCGGTGATCAACGCCGACGACGCCTATGCGGACCAGTGGGCGCGGCTCGCCGGCGCGCGCCGCGTCGTTCGCTTCGGCATCCGCGCCGCCGCCGACTTCGTCGCTCGAGTGCGCGGCCCAAAGCATCGAGCACGGCGAGTTCGTCAATCGCTTCACGCTCGTCTGTCCGCTCGGCGAGTCCCCGATCCTCGTGCGCGCCGGCGGAATCCACAACGTCATGAACGCCGTCGCCGCGGCCGCGGCCGCCGCCGCGGCCGGCGCCAGCGCTCGCGGACATCGCGGCCGGCCTCGCCGACTTCCGCACGGTCGCCGGGCGCCTGCAGCTGAAAGCCGGGCCCGCGCGGCAGCTGGATCATCGACGACTCGTACAACGCCAATCCCAGCTCGGTGCGCGCCGGGCTCGACGTGCTCGCCGCGCAAGCCGGGGACGAAATGGCTGGTGCTCGCCGACATGGGCGAGCTCGGCGCGAGCAGCGACGCGAGCCACGCGCAGATCGGCGCCTATGCGCGCGCGCGCGGCGTCGCCCGGTTGTTCGGCTTCGGGCCGCTCGCGACCCTTGCGGTCGAGACCTTCGGCGGCGGCGGCGAATGGTTCGCGGACATCGATGCGCTCAACCGGCGGCTGCTCGCGGAAATGACCCCGGGCGTCACGGTGCTCGTCAAGGGGTCGCGCATGAATCGTCTGGAACGGGTCGTCGCGGCACTGACGGCGGGCGCATCGAACCGCGCCGCCAAAGCGAGTTGAATAGCCCCATGCTGCTCTATCTCACCGAATATCTCGCGAGGCACCACTCGGGCTTCCACGTCTTTCAATACCTCACGCTGCGCGGAATCCTCGCGGCGATCACCTCGCTCGCGACGGCGCTGTTCGTCGGGCCGCGCATGATCGACACGCTCAGCCGCCGTCAGATCGGCCAGCGCGTGCGCACCGACGGTCCGAAATCGCATTTGCCGAAGGCCGGTACGCCGACGATGGGCGGCGGGCTCATCCTGGTCGCGATCGCGCTCGGCACGCTGCTGTGGGCGGACCTCACGAGCCGCTTCATCTGGATACTGCTTGCGACGACGATGGCGTTCGGCCTGATCGGCTTCTACGACGATTACCTGAAGCTCGTCGTCGGCAACTCGAAGGGGCTTGCCGCGCGCTACAAGTATCTCGCGCAGTCGGTCGCGGGAGCGGGCGCCGCGCTCGCGCTGCATCACTTCCACCAGGCGCCCGCCGAGACCGCGCTCTACGTGCCGTTCTTCAAGGAGGTCGCCGTGCCGATGAGCGCCGTCGCGTTCGTCGGGCTCGCGTATTTCGTCATCGTCGGCACGAGCAACGCCGTGAACCTGACGGACGGCCTCGACGGACTCGCGATCATGCCGGCGGTCATGGTCGCGGCCGCGCTCGGCGTGTTCGCCTATGCGACCGGCAACTTCAAGTTCGCGAGCTACCTGCAGATTCCCTACATCCCGGGCGTCGGCGAAGTGCTGATCTTCAGCGCGGCGCTGGTCGGCGCCGGCCTCGGATTCCTCTGGTTCAACGCCTACCCGGCGCAGGTGTTCATGGGCGACGTCGGCGCGCTCGCGATCGGCGCCTCGCTGGGCACGGCCGCGGTCATCGTGCGCCAGGAAATCGTGCTGTTCGTGATGGGCGGCGTGTTCGTGCTCGAGACGGTGTCGGTGATGCTGCAGGTCGCGTCGTTCAAGCTGACCGGCAAGCGCATATTCAGAATGGCGCCGATTCATCATCATTTCGAGTTGAAGGGATGGGCCGAGCCGAAGGTGATCGTCCGCTTCTGGATCATCAGCTTCGTGCTCGTGTTGGCGGGCCTTGCAACCTTGAAGATCCGATGATGGCGAGCGTCGTCGTAGGGCTCGGCAAGACGGGCGCATCCTGTCTGCGCTACCTTGCGCGGCGCGGCGTGCCGGTGAGCGCGACCGATACACGCGCGGCGCCGCCGGGCCTCGGCGATCTCGGCGATCTCGCCGGCCGGCTCGACATCCGCGTCGGCGGCCTCGACCTGCGCGCTGCTCGACGGCGCCTCGCAATTGTTGATGTCCCCCGGCGTGTCGCTCGACGAGCCGATCGCGGCGCTCGCGCGCCGGCGCGGAATCGAGGTGATCGGCGACATCGAACTGTTTGCGCGCGCGGTGCGCGCGCCGGTCATCGGCGTCACCGGCACGAACGGCAAGAGCACGGTGACGAGCCTGGTCGCGCACATGGCGCGCGAACGCGGCGGCGCGCGTGCTCGCGGGCGGCAACCTCGGCGAGCCCGCGCTCGACCTGCTCGATCGGCCGCCGCCGGACCTGTACGTTCTCGAGCTGTCGAGTTTCCAGCTCGAGACGACGTATTCGCTCGATCTCGTCGCGGCGGCGGTGCTCAATGTGAGCGCGGATCACCTCGACCGTTACGCGTCGGTCGAGGAGTACGCGCGCTGCGAAGGCGCGGATATTCGATCATGCCGCGACGGCCGTGCTGAACGCGGACGACCCGCTCGTGCTCGCGATGCGCGGCGATCGCGCATGCGCGCGGTCACGTTCTCGATCGAGACGCCGAACGCGGATTTCACGCTCCTCGAGTCCGGCGGCGCGACCTGGCTCGCGCGGCGCGGCGAGCCGCTGCTGCCGGCGTCGCGCCTGAAGATCGGCGGGCTGCACAACGCCGCGAACGCGCTCGCGGCGCTCGCGCTCGGCGAGGCCGCGGGCCTCGCCGTCGAGCAGATGCTCGCGGCTCTCGAGACCTTCAAGGGTCTGCCGCATCGCTGCGAGTGGGTCGCTCGACGAAGGCGGCGTCCGCTACGTCGACGACTCCAAGGGCACGAACGTCGGCGCGACCATCGCCGCGGTCGCCGGCAGCGACCGGCCCGCTGGTCGTGATCGCCGGCGGCGTGGGCAAGGGCCAGGACTTCACGCCGCTGCGCGAAGCGTTCCGCGGCAAGGTGCGGCATGCGGTGCTGATCGGCAAGGACGCCGCCGCGATCGCGGCCGCGCTCGACGGAGTGTGCGCGCTGGAGCGCGCGGCATCGATGGACGAGGCGGTCGCCGCCGCCGCGCGCCGCGCGCGGCCGGGCGATACCGTATTGCTGTCGCCCGCCTGCGCGAGCTTCGACATGTTCCGCGACTACGCGCACCGCGGCGATGCGTTCGCGGCCGCGGTCCGCGGGCTCGCACGGAGGTCGCCGTGAGTTCACCGAGCGCGATCGTCTACGGATTGCGCGCGCGGGAGCGCATGCCGTTCGAATGGGACGGCGTGACCGTCGCCTTGGTCGCCGCGCTGTTTCTCGTCGGCCTGATCATGGTCACGTCCGCGTCCATGTCGATCGCGGCGCGCCAGTTCGGCGACCCGTTCTTCTTCCTCGAGCGCCAATTCGTCTACGGCGTGCTCGGCATCCTGTTCGCCTGGGTCGTCACGCGCGTGCCCACCGAGCTCTGGGACCGGTACGGCATGTTCCTGCTGCTCTGCGGCTTGACGCTGCTGCTGCTGGTATTGGTCCCCGGCATCGGCGCCATGGTCAACGGCGCGCGGCGCTGGCTGCGCGTCGGACCCGCGAATTTCCAGGTGTCGGAACTCGCGCGCGTGCTCGTCGTCAACTGGGTCTGCAGCTACAGCGTGCGCAAGCGCACGGAGCTCGAGGAGACCTTGGGCGGCATCGTCAAGCCGATCGCGCTGATCGGCGTCGCCTCGATCCTGCTGCTGCTGGAGCCCGACTTCGGCGCGACCACGGTGCTGTTCGCGACCGGGTTCGCCGTGCTGTTCGTCGCCGGCGCGCGTCTGCGCTACGTGTTCCTCCTGTTGCTCGGCGCGGTGCTCGTGTTCGCGCTGTTGGCGCTCACCTCGGCCTACCGCCTGAAGCGGCTCACGGTGTTCCTGCATCCCTGGGACGATCCGTTCAACAGCGGCTTTCAGCTGACCCAGTCGCTGATCGCGATCGGCCGCGGATCGTGGTTCGGCGTCGGCCTCGGCAGCAGCGTGCAGAAGCTGTTCTACCTGCCGGAGGCGCACACCGACTTCGTGTTCGCGGTGCTCGCCGAGGAACTCGGGCTCGCCGGCGTCGTCGGCTCATCGCGCTGTTCGTCGCGCTCGTGTTCCGCTCGCTGCAGATTTCGCGCATGGCGGCGAAGGCCGGGCTGCGGTTCCAGTCCTATCTCGCGCTCGCGTTCGGCGTCTGGATCGGCCTGCAGGCGATCGTCAACATCGGCGTGAACATGGGCGTGCTGCCGACCAAGGGCCTGACGCTGCCGCTCATCAGCTACGGCCGCAGCAGCCTGCTCGTGACGCTTGCGTGGCTCGGCGTGCTGCTGCGCATCTATCACGAGGTCGGTGAGTTCGCGTTCCGCGGTCATGCGGCCCATGGGCGGTGCGCGATGATCGGCGGTCCCGTGCTGATCATGGCGGGCGGCACCGGCGGCCACGTGTTCCCGGCGCTGGCGGTCGCGCGGGTGCTGACGCGAGCGCGGCGTCGCCGTCGTCTGGCTCGGCGCGCCGGGCGGCATGGAATCGCGGCTGGTGCCGGAGAACGGCTTTCCGATCGAGTGGGTGCGCGTCGCCGGCATCCGCGGCAAGGGGATCTTCGCCTGGCTGCTCGCGCCGCTGCGCCTCGGCAGGGCGGTCGTCGAGGCGGTGCGCGTGCTGCGCAAGGTGCGGCCGAGCGCGGTGCTCGGCGCCGGCGGCTTCGCGAGCGGCCCGGGCGGCATCGCGGCGTGGCTCATGCGCGTGCCGCTGGTCATTCACGAACAGAACGCGATCGCCGGCCTGACCAATCGCTGGCTCGCGCGCCTCGCCGTACAGGTGCTCGAGGCGTTTCCCGGCAGCTTCGGCCCGCGCGTTCGCGCAACCTGCATCGGCAATCCGGTGCGCGCCGACATCGCGGCCCTCGCGCCGCCGGCCGCGCGCTTCGCCGGGCGCACGGGGCAAGTCCGCCTTCTCGTGCTCGGCGGCAGCCAGGGCGCGCGGCGCCTCAACGCGCTGCTGCCGCAGGCGATCGCGCACATACAGTCCGAGCGCACGGCCGCAGATCCGGCACCAGGCCGGCGAGCGCGGCCTGCGCGGCCGTGCGCGAGGCCTATGCCCGCCACAAGCTGGATGCCGAAGTGACCGCGTTCATCGACGACATGGCCGAGGCGTACCGCTGGGCGGACCTCGTGGTCTGCCGCGCCGGCGCGCTGACGATCGCGGAGCTCGCAGGCGGCCGGCGTCGGCGCGATGCTGGTGCCGTTCCCGGCCGCGGTCGACGATCACCAGACGCAGAACGCCGAGGCGCTCGTCAGCGACGGCGCGGCGCCGGATCGAGCAGGAGCGCGACCTGACCGCGCGAGCGGCTCGCCGCGATCTCGACAACCTGCGACCGGCCGCGACCGGCTGCTCGCGATGGCCGAGGCGCGCGCGCGCTGCGCGCGGTCACCGACGCCGCCGCGCGGCTCGCCGATCTCTGCATCGCCGCCGGAGCGGCGCGCATGAACGACCGCATGCGCCGCATCCATCGCATCCACTTCGTCGGCATCGGCGGCAGCGGCATGGGCGGCATCGCCGAGGTGCTGCTCAACCTCGGCTATCGACGTGCAGGGCTCGGACCTCAAGCCGAACGCGGTGACCGAGCGGCTCGCGCAGCTCGGGGCGCAGCATCTTCATCGGCCACGCGCGGAGCACGCTGGGCGACGCGGACGTCGTCGTCGTCTCGAGCGCCGTAGCGCGCGACAATCCCGGAGGTCGCGGCGGCGCTCGCGCGCCGCATGCCGGTCGTGCCGCGCGCCGAGATGCTCGGCGAGCTGATGCGCTTCCGCTATGTCGATCGCGGTCGCCGGCACGCACGGCAAGACGACGACGACGAGCCTGGTCGCCAGCGTGCTCGCCGAGGGCGGGCTCGATCCGACGTTCGTGATCGGCGGGCGGCTGAAGAGCGCCGGCACGAACGCGCGGCTCGGCGCCGGGCGCTACCTGGTCGCCGAGGCCGACGAGAGCGATGCCTCGTTCCTGCACCTGCAGCCGATGATCGCGATCGTCACCAACATCGACAACGATCATCTCGGCACGCACGGCGGCGATTTCGCGCGGCTGAAGCAGAGCTTCGTCGACTTCCTGCACAACCTGCCGTTCTACGGCCTCGCGGTGCTGTGCAGCGACGATCGAGCACGTGCGCGCGATCCTGCCGCGCGGTGGCGCGCCCGGTGCGTGACCTACGGCCTCGGCGCCGGGCGCCGACGTGCGCGCCGTCGACGTCCGCCGCGAGGCCTGCAGCCGCACTTCGAGGTCGCGCGCGCAGGGCGCACGCAGCCGCTCGCGGTCACGCTCAATCTGCCCGGCCGCGCACAACGTGCTGCAACGCGCTCGCCGCCGATCGCGGTGGCCACCGAGCTCGAGGATCGACGATGCGGCCATCGAGCGCGCGCTCGCGAGCTTCCAGGGCATCGATCGGCGCATGCAGCAGCTCGGCGAGATCCGACTGGCCGCGGGCAGCGTCGCTGCTCGTCGACGACTATGGCCACCATCCGACGGAGGTGGCGGCGACGCTCGAGGCGGTGCGCCAGGGGTGGCCGGGGCGGCGCATCGTGCTCGCGTTCCAGCCGCACCGCTACACGCGCACGCGCGATCTGCTCGACGATTTCGCGCGCGTGCTCGGCGAGGTGGACGTGCTGCTCGTCACCGAGGTCTACGCCGCGGGCGAGTCGCCGATCGCGGGCGCCGACGGCCGCGCGATCTGCCGCGCGGTGCGCGGCCGCGGCCGCGTCGAGCCGATATTCGTCGAACGCGTCGAGGATCTCGCCGACAGCTTGCGCGACGTGCTCAAGGACGGCGATCTCGTGCTGACGATGGGCGCCGGCAACATCGGCGCCGTCGCGCACGACCTCAAAAGCCGCATTCCGGCTGGAGGCGCCGCGTGACCGGGAACCCGCGCAAGATGGAGCTGTCCGCCGGAATTTCGCGCGCGCGTGCTCTGCGACGTGCCGATGGCGAAGCACACGTCCTGGCACGCGGGCGGGCCCGCCGACTTGTTCTTCGTGCCGCGGGACCTGCGACGACCTGTCCGCGTTCCTGCGCCAGCTGCCGCTCGAGGTGCCGCTCTTGTGGGTGGGCCTCGGCAGCAACCTCCTGGTGCGCGACGGCGGCTTTCGCGGCGCGGTCATCATGACCCACGGAGCGCTCGGCGGGCTCGCGCGGATCAGCGCGGCCGTCATTCACGCCGAAGCGGGCGTGCCGTGCGCGCGCATCGCGAGGCAGTGCGCGCAATGGGGCATGGGGCCCGCGGAATTCTTCGCCGGGATTCCGGGCACGCTCGGCGGCGCGCTCGCGATGAACGCCGGCGCCTGGGGCGGCGAAACCTGGGCGCACGTCGCCGAAGTCGACGTCATCGACCGCCGCGGCGCGACCCGTACGCGAAGCCCCTCCGACTATCAGGATCGGCTATCGCCGCGTCGAGGGGCCGGCCGGCGAGTGGTTCGTCGGCGCGCGCCTGAAGTTCGAGCAGATGCCCGACGCGAGTTCGGACGCGATCCGCGACCTTCTCGAGCGCCGCAGGCAGACGCAGCCGATCGGCGAGTGGAGCTGCGGCTCGGTGTTCACGAATCCGCCCGGCGATCACGCGGCGCGGCTCATCGAGGCCGCGGGCTTGAAGGGATTTCGCGTCGGCGGTGCCTCCGTGTCGGAGAAGCACGCGAACTTCATCATCAATCAGGGCGCCGCGCGGGCCGCCGACATCGAAGCGGTGATCCGCCATGTCCAGAGCCGCGTGGCGCAGGTCCACGACGTCACGCTGGAGCCCGAAGTGCGCATCGTCGGAGAGCCCGCATGAGCCGGTTGACCTCTCGATCCGGCATCCGCCGCGCGCGCGACGCGCGTGAATTCGGCAAGGTCGCCGTGCTCCTCGGCGGCGACTCCTCGGAGCGCGAAATCTCGCTGCTCTCCGGCAATGCGGTGCTCGCGGCGCTGCTTCGGCGCGGCGTCGATGCCGTAGGCTTCGATCCGCGCGAGCGTCCCGTCCGGGAACTCGGCGACGGGCGCTTCGACCGCGCCTGGATCGCGCTGCACGGGCCGGGCGGCGAGGACGGCTTGATTCAAGGCGCGCTCGAGTGGCTTGGGTTGCCGTACACCGGCAGCGGCGTGCTCGCCGCCTCGCTGACGATGGACAAGCTGAAGACGAAGCTCGTCGCCGCGGGCGCGGGCTGCCGCGTGCCGCCGTACACGACGCTCGCCGCCGAGGCCGACCTTGCGCGCGCGCTCGAGGAGATCGGCCTGCCGATGATGGTCAAGCCGGCGTCGCAGGGCTCGAGCGTCGGCATCAGCAAGGTGAAGACCGCGGACGCGCTGCCCGCGGCGTATGCGGCCGCGCGCGCGGTCGAAGAGACGGTGTTCGCCGAACGGTTCGTCGCCGGCGGCGAATACACGGTCGGCGTGCTGCATGACGAGTGCGCTGCCGTCGATCCGCATCGAGCCCGCGACCGAGTTCTACGACTACGAGGCGAAGTATTTCCGCGACGACACCGCCTACCGCTGCCCGAGCGGGCTCACGGCGGCCGAGGAGGCGCTGCTGCAGGCGTCCGCGCTCGCCGCGTTCCGCGCAACCGGCAGCTTCGGCTGGGGCCGCGTGGACTTCATGCGCGACCAGGCGGGCGGCGAGTTCTATTTCATCGAGATCAACACGGTGCCCGGCATGACGGATCACAGCCTCGTGCCGATGGCGGCGCGCCGCGCGGGCATCGATTTCGAGGAGTTGGTCTGGCGTGTGTTGGAAACGAGCTTTTCGAGGGAACGCAAATGATCGCGCGCGCACTCGGTCGGCGAAATCGGTTCAAGAAGCCCGAGCGCACGGCGCGGCCGCTGTGGCGCCGCATGGCCTCGATGATCGACTGGCGCAGCCTCGCGCAAAAGGGCGCGCTGCTCGCGATCCTGGCCGCCTGCCTCGCGGGGCTCTCGTGGGCGCTCAACCGGCCCGTGCGCACGGTGTCGATGGACGGCAGCTTTCAGCGCGTCTCGCCGGTCGAGATCGAAAAGGCGGTCGCGCCGTATCTCGCGGCCGGATTCATGTCGGCGAATCTCGACGCGATCCAGCGCGCGGTCGCGAGCCTGCCGTGGGTCGATCAGGTCCGCGTGCAGCGCCGCTGGCCGACCAGCCTGCGCGTGACCGTCGTCGAGCAGACCGCGGCGGCGAGATGGGACGACTCGGGCCTGCTCAACACGCGCGGGCAACTGTTCGTGAAGGCGGCCGAATCACGTGCCGCCGGAACTGCCGCGCCTCTCCGGACCGCCGGGCACCGAGACCGAGGTCGCGCGGCTCTACCTGTCGGCGGAGCCGCGGATGACCGAGGCCGGAATGCACATCTCGGCGCTGCGCCTCGACGCTCGCGGCGCCTGGGAGATGGACCTGTCGAACGGCATCACGGTGCGGCTCGGCCGCAACCAGGTCGACGAACGGATCGACCGCTTCATCCGCGTGTCGGCGCAGGTCGTCGCGCACCAGTTGAACGATATCTCCTATGTCGACATGCGCTATTCGAACGGCTTCGCCATCGGCTGGCGAACCACCGCGACGCCCGCGCCCGCGGCCGCGCCCAAACATCACGACGATACCGACGCCTGAGGATCAGATACTTCAATGGCCAAACGCTCCGATCGCAATCTACTGGTAGGCCTCGACATCGGCACGAGCAAGGTCGTCGCCATCGTCGGCGAAATCAAGCCCGACGGCTCGCTCGAAATCATCGGCATCGGCAGCCATCCTTCGCGCGGGCTGAAGAAAGGGGTCGTCGTCAACATCGAATCGACGGTGCAATCGATCCAGCGGGCGGTCGAGGAAGCCGAGCTCATGGCCGGCTGCGAGATCCATTCGGTCTATGCGGGCATCGCCGGCAGCCACGTGCGCAGCCTCAACTCCCACGGCATCGTCGCGATCAAGGACAAGGAGGTCGTACAGGGCGACGTCGAGCGCGTGATCGACGCGGCCAAGGCGGTCGCGATACCGGCGGACCAGAAGATCCTGCACGTCCTCCCGCAGGAATACATCATCGATTCGCAGGAAGGCATACGCGATCCGATCGGCATGTCCGGCGTCCGGCTCGAGGCGAAGGTGCACATCGTCACCGGCGCGGACAGCGCGGCGCAGAACATCGTCAAGTGCGTGCAGCGCTGCGGCCTCGCGGTCGACGACATCGTCCTCGAACAGCTCGCCTCGAGCTTCGCGGTGCTGACCGAGGATGAGAAGGATCTGGGCGTCTGCGTCGTCGACATCGGCGGCGGCACCACCGACATCGCCGTGTTCAGCGGCGGCGCGATCAGGCACACGGCGGTCATCCCGATCGCCGGCGATCAGGTGACGAACGACATCGCCGTGTCGATGCGCACGCCGACGCAATACGCCGAGGACATCAAGATCAAGTACGCGTGCGCGCTGTCGCAGCTCGCGAACCCCGACGAAACGATCGAGGTGCCGAGCGTCGGCGACCGGCCGCCGCGCCGGCTCGCGCGCCAGACGCTCGCCGAGATCGTCGAGCCTAGGTACGAGGAGTTGTTCGCGCTGATCCGCGACGAGCTGCGCCGCAGCGGCCTCGAGGAGGCGGTCGCCACCGGCATCGTCCTCACCGGCGGCACCGCGAAGATGGAGGGCGCGATCGAGTTGGCCGAGGAGGTGTTTCACATGCCGGTGCGGCTCGGCGTGCCGCAGTACGTCACCGGGCTTAGCGAAGTCGTCAGCAATCCGATTCACGCGACCGGCGTCGGACTTCTGCTCTACGCGAAAAGCACGATGGATATGCGCCGCACGGAAGGGCCGCTCCTCGCGGGCGGCATGAAGAATATTTTTGAGCGCATGAAGACCTGGTTTCAGGGGAATTTTTGATAACGATTGCAAGGAGAATTGGAATGTTCGAACTCATGGATTCATTCAGCCAAAGTGCCGTCATCAAGGTGCTCGGCGTGGGCGGAGGCGGCGGCAACGCGGTCTCTCACATGGTTCAGGCCGGACTCGAGGGCGTGGACTTCATCTGCATCAACACCGACGCGCAGGCGCTGAAGCACTCGAAGGTGCGCACCGCGCTGCAGATCGGCTGCAACATCACGAAGGGACTCGGCGCGGGCGCCGATCCGGAAGTCGGCCGCCAGGCGGCGATGGAGGATCGTGACCGCATCATCGAATTGATCGAAGGCTGCGACATGCTGTTCATCACCGCGGGCATGGGCGGCGGCACGGGCACGGGTGCCGCGCCGGTCGTCGCGCAGGTCGCGAAGGAGCTCGGCATATTGACCGTCGCCGTGGTCACGAAGCCGTTCGAAATGGAGGGCAACAAGCGTTCCCGCATCGCGGAGAACGGCATGCTGGAGCTGTCCAAGTACTGCGATTCCTTGATCACGATTCCGAATCAGAAGCTGTTGTCGGTGCTCGGCAGCGAGACGACGCTGCTGGATGCGTTCAAGTCGGCCAACACCGTGCTGCAGGGCGCGGTCCAGGGCATCGCCGAGCTGATCACCCGGCCCGGATTGATCAACGTCGACTTCGCCGACGTGCGCACGGTGATGTCGGAGACCGGCATGGCGATGATGGGCTCGGGCAGCGCGTCCGGCGACGATCGCGCGCGCGAAGCGGCGGAGTCGGCCATCTCCAGCCCCTTGCTCGAGGACATCAATTTGGCGGGCGCGCAGGGCATCCTGGTCAACGTCACCGCCGGCATGGACTTGTCGATCGGCGAGTTCCAGGAGGTCGGCAACGTCATCAAGCAGTTCGCCTCGGACGATGCGACCGTCGTCGTCGGCACGGTCATCGATCCGGACATGACCAATCAGATCCGGGTCACGGTCGTTGCGACGGGCTTGGGCCGTCCGGTTGCGAAGCCGGTGCGCGAGGCCGCGCCGGTCGTCGCGCCGCCGGCGCCGACCGTGCGGGTGGTGCGCCGCGCCACACCGCACGCGGTGACCGATTATGCGGCGCTCGACAAGCCGACGGTCGTGCGCAAGCGCGCGGTGGGCGACGGCTTCGGGGCCGACATGGAAACCGAGGAACTGCTGGATATTCCGGCATTCCTGCGCAGGCAGGCGGACTGACCGCAAGGCGGGTAAGGACATTCCAAGCTTCGGCGCGGCGCGGCCTCTTGCGAAAGGCCGCGCGCGCCGCCATTTTTTCCGGCCCAAGCTTCAGCCTCCGGCGCGTGCTGTGATACCTTTGCCGGAACGACGGCGCTTCAGGCCCCACGGGCTCTCAAAACAGGCATGCTCAACCAAAGAACACTCAAGAATTCCATCAGAGCTTCGGGCATCGGCCTGCACACGGGGAACAAGGTTCTCATGACACTGCGGCCGGCTTTGCCGGACACCGGCATCGTCTTCCGGCGCGTCGACCTGCCGCGGCCGGTCGACATCAAGGCGCGCGCGGAATTCGTCGGCGACACGATGCTCGGCACGACCTTGCACGTCGGCGACGCCAAGATCTCGACGGTCGAGCATTTGCTGTCGGCGCTCGCGGGCCTCGGGATCGACAACGCCTTGGTCGAGGTCAGCGCGCCCGAAGTGCCGATCATGGACGGCAGTGCGGGCCCGTTCGTGTTTCTGCTGCAGTCGGCGGGCATCGAGGAGCAAAAGGCGCCCAAGCGGTTCATCCGCATATTGGAGACCGTGCGCGTCGAAGACGGCGACAAATGGGCGCAATTCGACCCCTATGACGGCTTCAAGGTGAATTTCGAGATCGAGTTCAACCACCCGACGTTCAAGAAACACTCCCAGGTCGCTTCCATGGATTTCTCGACGACCTCGTTTTTGCGCGAGGTCAGCCGCGCGCGCACCTTCGGCTTCATGCGCGACCTCGAGAGCCTGCGCGCGCGCAACCTCGCGCTCGGCGGCAACATGGACAACGCGATCGTCCTCGACGATTACCGCGTGCTGAACGAGGACGGGCTGCGCTACGAGGATGAATTCGTCAAGCACAAGATTCTCGATGCGATCGGCGATTTGTACCTCCTCGGGCACAGCCTGATCGGCGAATTCAGCGGCTACAAATCCGGGCACGCGCTCAACAATCAATTGCTGCGCAAGCTCATCGCCACGCGCAGCGCCTGGCAGGAAGTCACGTTCGAGAGCCTCGCGGACGCGCCGATTTCCTACGTGCCGGCGGCGGCGCAGGCCTAAGTTCGCGGCTGGGACCGCGCCACGCGGATCTTGACGCTGTCGATCTTGACGCCGAGGGCCTCGGCCAAGCTGCGGCGCAGCTCCGGGGCCAAATAGCGCAGGCGCGTGGCCCAAGCCGCGCTGGTCACACCGATCGACAGACGCCCGCCGTCGAGGCCGGCGGTTGCGATCTTGCCGGCGAGGTCCGCGGGCAAGATGGCCTTGAGCTGGTCGAGGGTCGCCTGACGCTCCCGCACGCGCCGCTCGAGCTCGGTGAGCCCCTTGTGACGTAAGCTCAATAACTCACTGATAGACTTCGGATATTGCATTGCGATAGGCCGGGCGCCTGACATGGGGACCCGCAAAGTGTGCGGAAATCCTTGTTTTAAGTCACCTTTTTCTGCATAGTCTGCCTCGACTGCTCAACGGCATACTCGTCGAAAGACGAGGACGCAAAGCTACCGGTCTACGGCTCTGCCGGATTCAACGGGCTACGACAGCGGGGTTGCCAGTGAAAAGCGCGAATGCATGCGTTGGAAATGATTTCCCGATGAACGTCATTTTTGTCGGCCGCCAGTCCGGCCGCATGAAACAATTTGACCTGAGACATCCGCTCGTCATCGGCGCGGCCGCGCTCGTCGTGCTCGCCGTGGTCGGCGGGGCGTTCTCGATCGGCATGAGCCTGGGGTCGCGGCAGGGCGCCGTGAACCCGATCGCGCAGTTCGGCAACTGGTCCGCGGCGATCCTGCAGCAGCAGGCCAGATCGAGGAAATGCGCCGCACGGTGCAGGAGAAGGTCAATGCGCTCGCGCTGCGCGTCGGGCAAATGGACGCCAGCGTGATCCGTCTCGACGCGCTCGGTAAGCGCTTGACGCACATGGCGAATATCGACAACGGCGAGTTCGACTTCGGCAAGCCGCCGCCCGAGGGTGGAGAGGCCGGCGCGGACGGTGCACCGGCCGAGATTCCGAGCCTGACCTCGATGGTCGACCGTCTGCAGACCGAGCTGTCGAGCCGGGAACAGCAATTGGGCGTGCTCGAGAATTTGATTCTCACGCGCGAACTCAACAAACAGGTGTATCCGGCGGGCAGTCCGGTCAAGACGGGCTGGATCTCGTCGTACTTCGGCAACCGTTCGGACCCGTTCACCGGGTTCAACGAGTTTCACAAGGGCCTCGACATCGCCGGTCCCGCGGGCACGCATGTCGATACGGTCGCCGCCGGCGTCGTGACCTGGGCCGGCCCGCGCGCAGGCTACGGCAACATGGTCGAAATCAATCACGGCAACGGCTTGGCGACGCGCTATTGCCACAACGAAAAACTCCTGGTGAAAGTCGGCGAGATGGTCCACAAGGGCGAGCGGAGTCGCGCTCATGGGCTCGACGGGCCGATCCACCGGGCCGCATCTGCATTTCGAAGTGTTGAAGAACGGCGCCGCCGTCAACCCGCTGCCCTACGTCGGCGAAATTCGCTGATTCCAAGAGGGTCCCGACCCTCGGCGTCGAAACGATTTCCCGCCTCCTCGGTCTATCCGTACAATACCAAGTTTTTTAAGGATTCCCTCGCGTGTGGAAGCTATTGACGCAGGTATTCGGCAGCCGTAATCAGCGCCTGATCAAGGAGTTGAGCCGCACGGTCGCGGCCGTCAACGCCCTCGAGGCGGGGGTGAGGGCGCTCACGGACGACCAATTTCCGGAAAAGACCCGGGAATTGAAGGCGCGCTTCGCCGCCGGCGCGCCGCTCGCCGATTTGACGTACGAAGCATTCGCGCTGGTGCGCGAGGCGTCGCGCCGCAAGTTGGGGATGCGCCACTTCGACGTCCAGCTGATCGGCGGCTTGGTGCTGCACGCCGGCAAAATCGCCGAAATGCGCACCGGCGAAGGCAAGACCTTGATGGCGACGCTGCCGGCGTACTTGAATGCCCTCAGCAACGAAGGCGTGCACGTGGTCACGGTCAACGAGTACCTCGCGCAGCGCGACTCGGATTGGATGGCGCCCGTGTTCCGCTTCCTCGGGCTCGAGGTGGGCGTCATCAAGAATGCGCAGACCCAGGAGGAAAAGCGCGCGGCCTACGCCTGCGACATCACCTACGGCACGAACAACGAATTCGGCTTCGACTATTTGCGCGACAACCTCGCGTTCCGGCTCGAGGACCGCGTGCAGCGGAAGCTCTCGTTCGCGATCGTCGACGAGGTCGACTCGATCCTGATCGACGAGGCGCGCACGCCGCTGATCATTTCCGGTCCCGCGGAAGAGAGCACGGAACTCTACATCAAGGTCAATACGCTGATTCCGCGCCTCACGCGCCAGAAAGAGGAGGACGGGCCCGGCGACTACGCGGTCGACGAGAAGACCAAGCAGGCGACGCTGACCGAGGACGGGCACGCCAAAGTCGAAGCGATGATGGCCGAGATCGGCGTGCTGCGCGAGGGCGAGAGCCTGTACGACGCGGCCAACATCCGCCTGATGCATCACTTGAACGCGGCGCTGCGCGCGCATGTCGCTGTACAAGCGCGACGTCGAGTACATCGTGCGCGGCGGCGAGGTCATCATCGTCGACGAGTTCACCGGGCGCACGATGCCGGGACGCCGCTGGTCCGACGGCCTGCACCAGGCGGTCGAGGCGAAGGAAGACGTCAAGGTCCGCGAGGAGAACCAGACCGTCGCCTCGATCACGTTCCAGAATTATTTCAGGCTCTACCAGAAGCTCGTCCGGCATGACCGGCACGGCGGACACCGAAGCGTTCGAGTTCCAGCAGATCTACGGGCTCGAGGTCGCCGTGATCCCGACGCACAAGCCGATGATCCGCAAGGACCGCTCGGATCTCGTGTTCCTGACGGAGCACGACAAGTTCCAGGCGATCCTCGAGGACATCCAGGATTGCGTGAAGCGCGGCCAGCCGGTCCTCGTCGGCACGACCTCGATCGAGACCTCGGAGCGCCTCGCGAAGCTCCTCAATGGGGAGAAGATCCCGCATGAGGTCCTGAACGCGAAGCAGCACGAGCGCGAGGCGCACATCGTCGCGGAAGCGGGCCGCCCCGGCGCCGTGACGATCGCGACCAACATGGCGGGCCGCGGCACGGACATCGTGCTCGGCGGCAGCACGCAGATGGAGATCGATGCGGCTCAAGGACCCGTCTGAATCCCAACTGAAACAGATCCAGGACGACTGGCAGGCGCGGCACGAGCAGGTCCTCGCGGCCGGCGGCTTGCACATCGTCGGCACCGAGCGGCACGAATCGCGGCGCATCGACAACCAGTTGCGCGGCCGCTCCGGGCGCCAGGGCGATCCGGGCTCGAGCCGGTTCTATCTGTCGCTCGAAGACAATTTGATGCGCATCTTCGGCGACCCGACGCGCATGAAGTCGCTGATGACGCGCGTCGGCATGAAGGCGGGCGAGGCGATCGAGAGCGGCATGCTCACGCGCCAGATCGAGCGCGCGCAGCGCCGCGTCGAACAGCACAATTTCGACGCGCGCAAACAGCTCCTGGAGTACGACGACGTCGCCAACGATCAACGCCGCGTCATCTACCAGCAGCGCACGGATTTGATGAGCGCCGAGGAAGTCGGCGAGGCGATCGCCGGCATCCGCGAAGAGGTCGTCGAGAAATTGGTCGATCAGTTCGTGCCCGGCGGCACGGCCGAGGATCAATGGGACGCGCCCGGCCTGCAGGCGGCGATCGAGCGCGACTTCGGCCCGACATTGCCGATCGAGGAATGGCTCAAGGCCGAGGAAGCCGGCGACGGGTCGAGCCTGAAGAAGAAGATTCGCGAAGCGCTGGAGAAGGCGTACCGCGAGAAGTCGGAGAGCGTCGGCGCCGAAGTCATGCGCTACATCGAAAAAGAGGTGATGCTGCGCACGCTCGACCAGCATTGGCGCGAGCACCTGGCGGCGATGGACTACATGCGCCAGGGCATCTACCTGCGCGGCTACGCGCAGAAGGACCCCAAGCAGGAATACAAGCGCGAGGCGTTCGCGCTGTTCGCGGGGATGCTCGACCACATCAAGCTCGACACCGTGACGACGGTGTCGAAGATCCAGGTGCGCAGCCAGGAGGAGATCGAGCGCGAGGAGACCGAGCGCCAGCGGCGGCTCGCGCGCGCGCTGCAGCTGCAGCACGCCGAGGCGGTCTCGCCGATCCAGGCGGCCGGCGCGGAGCGGCCGTTCGCCGGCGGCGAAGAACAGCCCGACGAGGCGGCGGCGCGGGCGGCGGGGCCAGTCGCGGCGCCGTTCGTGCGCCAGGTGCCGAAGGTCGGGCGCAACGAGCCTTGCCCCTGCGGCTCGGGCCGTAAATACAAGCACTGCCACGGCGCCTTGCAGCAAGCGAGCGGTTGAGCGGCAAAGACCACATCCACGTCGTCGCCGGCGTGGTCGCGGACGGCGCCGGCCGCATCCTGCTGGCCGAGCGGCCTTTGGGCGCCCACCTCGCGGGTGGCTGGGAATTCCCCGGCGGCAAGCTCGATCCCGGCGAAACGCGGCTGGGGTGCTTGCGCCGCGAGCTCGACGAGGAACTCGGCATCGCGGTCGAGGCCGCTCACCCCTTGATCCGCGTGCGCCACCGGTATCCGGAGCGCGCCGTGCTGCTCGATGTCTGGGTCGTGACCCGCTACCGCGGTACCCCTCTGGGTCTCGACGGGCAGCGTTTGCGCTGGTGCCGCGTGAGCGCGCTGCCGCGCGCCGAACTCGTCCCGGCGGATCGGCCGATCGTCGCCGCGCTGATGCTCCCGGAACGGATCACCGCGCGTGCGACGCGGACCTATGAAATCGTGCGGGCCGGCGATTTTCGCCGCGCACGCAGCGCAAGGTCCCGGCGGCTGCACGGCGCGCATTGCGGCGGACCGGCGGATGCGCGCGCCGCGGCGGCCGCGGGCGCCGATTTCCTCGTTCTTGAGCGTGCGATCACGGCACGCGCGCTCGCCGCGCTCTGTGACAGGGCCAACGTGCCCGTGTATGCGCGCGGCATCGCGCCGAGAGCAGCGCGGGAGGCAGGCGCGGCGGGGGTGAACGCGATTCGCGCCGCAAAGCGCGGCGGCCCGCCCTAAGCCGGCGAGTCGTCGTCAGGGATGGAGTCGGCGTCGGCCGCCGGGCCCTCGTCGGGGATGCCGCGCTGTTCGCTCACCCAGGCGCCGAGATCGATCAGCCGGCAACGCTCGCTGCAGAACGGCCGATACGGATAGGCATCCGACCACTCCACGTCGCGGCGGCATGTGGGACATTTGACGGTCACACGCAGATGGTCAACAAGAACGGCACGTCGGTCTCGACATGCACGGGGCGGCGGGAGGAATCCGTCCAGTTCAGAAAGCGCACCGTGCAGCGGTGCTGATTGCCGCTGATCTCCGGGAACAGGTCCGTATCGGCAGGCAGCGTGATGCGCACCAATTGGCACGGCGTGTCGCGGTCGAATGGCAGCTGGAACACGCCGCCGACCGCGGTCTCGGGCTTGCACCGGGCGTTCTCGCGCGTGAGCCACAGAAGCTCGGCGATACTGTCGCAAAGCGGCCGGATCATCGCGAGCCATGCGCCGAATTGCCCGGCGCGATCTTCGGCCGGGCGGTTCAACCAGTGCGAGTAGTCGGGCAAATCGAAATCGCAGGTTCCGCCGGGGATCGCGCTACGGTGCTTGATCGCGCTCAGGAACTCCGAATCGCGCAGCGGCGCCATGAAGTTGCCGCCTGCGGCCGACAAATCGTTGCGCAATTTCAACAGGTTCGACATCAGCGACTTCAGCCGCCCGGGGTCGACGCCGTGCTTCGACTGGAAGTCCTTGAGGATATTGATATGCCGTTCGAGTTCCTTCAGCACGTCGCTGCGCGCATCGCCACGCGCCGTGATCGCGAGGATCTCGAGCAGGCTCGAAACCGCCGCACGCGCGCTCCAGGCGGTGGGCGCCTCGCTGTGATAGATGGTCTGGGTGTAGAGGAAATCGAGCCGCAGGAAGGTGCGCATGCGCTCGTTGAGCGGCTGTTCATAGACGACCGGCGCCGGTTCGAGCGCGGATTCGGCCTGCGGGTCCGGATGGGAATTCATCTTCGTATTCTGATCCAGACCGAGGCCCAGGGTAAACCTCGATTCGGACATAAATTTTGCCGATCAGCGCGGAACCTTTGCCGCGGCCGCCGCGGCGAGGTCCAGGTAGCGCCGATGCAGGCGATCGACGCTTGCGCGCAATTCGTCCAGGCTGCCGGCGTTCGGGATCACCGCGCTCACGGGCACCAACAACGGCTCGCTGATGGGCATGCCCGCTACCGGTAAGTCAGTCACTATTAGCGGTATCGGCGTCGATCGTTTTGTCGATGGCAAGATTGCCGAGACCTGGCCGAACTACGACTTGCTCGGCATGCTGCGAGCAGCTAGGCTTGTCCCGCACACTGGGCAACAGGCCTCACCTACCTGGCAAACAGCACCCCAATCAGGAAGATGAACAGCAAACCGACAAGCGCCCCGATCAAGGAGCTGAAGAACAGCAAGAGAAAGACGGCCCAGGTGGGTCAGCCCCCAGAAACGCCGCCAGACTCTGACCGCGTACGACTAACAGCGGCAGAGTGACAATCAGGAACAGGATGCTCCCGCGGTGCGGTTGGCGAGGCTGACGGCCTGCAGAACGCCGCTGATCGGCAGCGTGAAGCCGTAGAAGAATCCTGCCAGCCGCATGAAGTCATCGAAGCTCTTGGTCGGCGTGACCCGGCCCACTGCCAACCTGTAGTGAGCAGCAGGCCCACCGATTGGGCCAGCACGAAGTAGACGTTGGTGACCATGCCTGAGAGCAGGTCGCTGCCCGGGACGGCGATGAGATGGGAGACGAAGAGCAGGATCAGGATGCCGGCGCTGTATTCCAGGAAGCGCAGTGCATCCTGCAGGGTTCCCTCTTCATAGAGCGCGATCGTGCGCGCGGGTGGGTGCACGCAGAATCCGCCAGTAAATCCCGACATAACGTCGGAACTCGCCTATCTTGAGGAACGAGTCCACGAACAACAGGTAGGCGTTTGCGGAGTTTTCGGTTAGAGCGGCACCGCACTCACTGCAGAATTTTCCACGCGCCGGCGCGCCGCAGTTCGGACATTTGCCGGACGTCTCGGCTTCCGCTTCATTCGGTTCACCAGCAATTGATTCAATGGCTCCTGCCTTCTGCAAACAGCGCCAGTAGTCCATTCGCCAGCGTGCCTCGCCAACTCAATGGCGTGTGCCCGCCGCTGAATTCGCTATAGTCAACGCGATAATTCTTTGCCAGCAGAACGTCCCTCATGCGCCGGGCGGAAATGAGGAAATTCTTGAAACCAGGGAGGGGCGAAGGGATGTCCGTCTCGAACAAGCCTGCCTCGATGTAGAAGCGCAGGGGCAACCGAGGACTGGCGATGTATTGGCGCACAATCCAATCGTTCTTGTCCTCTTCCCTGGATTTCCAGCCAAAGTACGCCGACTGGGCCAGAACATTGCCAAAGAGGCTGGAATGGCGCAGCCCCATGTAGGCAGCCATCAGCCCACCCAGACTCGCACCCACCACCGCCGTCTGCGCCGGGTCGTCGGCAAGATGATAGTTCTGCTGCGCCCACGGTATGATGTCGCGGAGCAAGAAATCCTCAAATGGCGGGTAACACGCGAGGTCGCGCCGCCGGTACTTGTCCCAGGGATGGCCGACCAGGATGGCCACAAGCGGCGGCAGCAGTTCCTCGGCAAGCAAGTTGTCGAGAATGGTGGCGGTGGGGATCAAATCAAGGTAGAACCGAACCATCGAACATCAGCAGCCAGCCGTAAGGTGCACCGTCTGCTGCGTAGTTGGGCGGCGTGTAGGCCCACACTCGGTATTCGTGGTCGAGGGCTTCATTGCCGATGCGGTGCAGGGTCACTTGTCCTTGCGAGACGCCGGCGCGCAGGCGCAATCCACGGCTGCGCCGGTGCATCCGGCAGCTCGAGCACCGGAGCACGCCCAGCCCGTCAAGCCGATTTCCGGGTCGCCCGGAAACAGGTGCTGGCGTGGATTGAACGGATCGGATCACGTTCTGCACCGGCGACGGCGAATTGGTAGGACTCCCGCGTGTCGCTTGGCAGCCTGTAGGTCCGATACCAGAGGTCCGCCCTGGCAAAAGAGCCATGGCTTCGCTGGCGCCCTGCTGCCCGTTCAGATTGCTGACCACGGCAGCAGCTTCGGACTTCTTCGGGGCGCGCCAGACGAACGTCGCCAGCAGGTATCTGTCATCGCCTGGGATCGCCTCGATCAGGGGCGCATGGTTCTGGCTGACCTCCTGCCAAAAACGCTCCAGTGCGACAGCGTTTCCTGCCACCAGTTCTTGTCGCAAGACTTCGATTCTGGGACTTACTATGGGGGCCTCATGCGCCATGGCATCTCTCTCCTGGTAAGGGCATGAACCATCGATTGCGTTGCGCCGCCTCCAAGAGCGGCTCGACCGCGCTCAATCCATCTCACCGCTCACTTGCGAGGGACTGTGATGTAATCGAGCCATCGGAAGAATCTGCAATGTCATGGGCTGCAATCAGCCCGCCAGGGTTATATCGAGTCAGGCCGTCCGTGCCGGCAAC
>CAVQYI010000025.1:0-21978 GCA_963718135.1 uncultured Pseudomonadota bacterium
GCGGAAAGGGCGGGCGGTGCTTCGTCATGACGAGGCGCCGCTGTCGAATTCTGGGAAACGGTAGCCTTTGAGGGCCTTGGGGCGCGGCGCCGGATACGTGCGCTTGCTGTGCGACAAGCCGGTCTTCACGAGCGCGTCGGCGACGTGGACCGCGACGGGAATGGGATCGATGACCGGTACGTCGAGGCCGCGCGCGAGCAGGGCGGCTCGGATGGCGCCCGCGCAGCCCAGGAAGCCCGTGCAGCCGAGCACGATCACGTCGGCATCGTCTTGCTCGACGGCGGCGATCGCCTCGCGCGCGGCGCCGCCGTTGATCCTGCCCGGATCCTCAGCGATCTCCAGCACGGGGATGTCGACGGCGCGGAACGAGGCGTAGTTGTCGTTGAGCCCGTACGAGGCGACGAGCTTGGCGATCAGCGAACGCAGCCGATCGAGCACGGTCACGAACGCGAATCCGTGGCCGAGGAGCCCGGCGGTATCGAGCGCCGTCTGACACGGACCGAGAACCGGAATCGTGACCGCTTCCCGGCACGCGTGCAGGCCCGGGTCGCCCATGCAGTCGATGATGATCGCGTTCGCGCCGCGGCGCTCGGCGTCGATCGCCTTGCGGATCGTATCGGGGACGCTGAGCGCCTCGTCGAACTCCGATTCGATCGAGGCCGGACCCGCGGCGATCAGCGAGTGCGAGACGTGCAGGTCCGCGCGCTCGAACGGCGCGACTTCGTCGAGTGTGCGGATTCCTTCGGTGACGATCGGCGTGATTAGTTCGATCTGCGTGCGCATCGTTCGCTACCCCCGTGATTTCAGACGGCCAACCGTTCGAGCGGCACGAACGGATCTTCGAGTCCGAAGGCCTGCGGCCCGAACACCGCGAGGGCTTCGGGTGTGCGCATGATCGGCGCCGCGCTGACGCCGATGACGGTCACGCGTTGGCCGTATTTCAGGCCCTCGGTCGTGATCGGCTCGGCCGTGGCCGCGTCGAGTATCGCGATCAGGTCCGCACGATCGTAAGCACGCGGCCGCCCTCGCGGGCGACCAGGTGTTCGTTCTGGAACTGGACCTCGCAGCGGCTGCCCACGCAAGCGCCTGCGCCTTCGAGGACGACGCGGCCCATCGCCCAGCCGTTCTTGGTCTCGCGCAGGAGGTCGACCGTCTTGCCCTCGAAGAGGATGCGGCAATGCTGGTAGTCGGGCGTCGTGCGCAAGTAGGCGAGCAGGCTCGCGAACGGATCGTTGCTCGCGCGACGCGCTTCGCGGATCGTGCGACCGAGCCCCAACGCGAGCGACAGGGTGCCGCGCACCATCGAGCGCTTCGCGTCCCGGCCGTGCATCGGATAGAGACAGATATTCGTCGATCCACCCATGGCGACGACCATGTTGCGGCCAAGCCGCTCGACTTCCAGCGCTTGGGTCGACTCGATCAGCACCGTGTTCGAGTATTCGTCGGCCATGATCATCGGCGAGGCCGGCACGCCGAAGATGTTGTAGGTAATCATCTGCAGCTGCGGGAACGCGCGGCCCATGCCGTCGCCGTCGACGATCGGCAGTCCGCAGCGCGCGCCGAGGACGAGCGGCAGGAGCGCGTTCAGCCCGCCGATCTCGGCGCAAAGCACCGCCTTCGCGGTCTCGCCGACGTATTTCTCGGTCATCCTGAGCGCTGCGGCCATCTCGGCGCCGTTCGGGATCTTCTCGACGATGACGGTCGGCGCCCCCATCATCGCGAACGGAACCGCGAAATCGTCGTCGCCGAGCGACTCGACGTCAATGAGTTCGACGCGATGGCCGTCCTGCAGCGCCTGGCGCAGCATGAGACTGCCGATGTAGGGGTCGCCGCCGCCGCCGGTGCCGAGTATCGCGGCGCCGCGCGCGAGGTCGGCGACGTGGTCCAGGGTGATTTGCAAGGCTTTGCTCATGATGCGTGCCGTCCGAGGCTCAAGTCGCCGACGGCCTTGACGCGGATGCGCACCGCGCCGCCCGGTAGATACTGGATCGGCAGTTCCTCGACCTCGGTGATGCCGACGGTCGCCGGCTGCCCGCCGGCGGCGACGGCGTTGTTGACCGCTTCGGCGCGCGCCTCCGCGAGCGCGGCGTCGCGTCCCTGTTTGTCGTACGAAAAGACGCGGTCGACGACGCCGCTGACCTGGGCGATCGCCGCGCCGATCGCGTTCGCGACGCCGGCGTCGCGCGGTATCGTGACCGATGCAGCGCCGCGCAAGTCGCGGTGGATCAGGACGCTGCCGCCGCCGACGAGAATGACGGGCACCGGCGCCGCGCTCGTCTTCATGCGGTCGAGCGCATCCTCGGCGAGCCGATGGATTTCGTCGACGGCCGCGGCGACGAGAGCGCGGTCGAGCTTCGCGGTGCGGCTGCGGTCACCGATCTCGGCGTAACCCGCCGCGACGGCGATGTCGGTCGCGGTCAATTGCCCGCCGCCGAACACAAGTGCCTCGCTCGTGATGCGGTAGCCTACCGATCGCGGCCCGACACGGATCCGGCCGCCCTCGCTCGTCACCAGGCTGCCGCCGCCGAGGCCGATCGACAGGAGATCGGGCATGCGAAAATTCGTGCGCACGCCGCCGATGTCGACGGCGACCGCGGATTCGCGTGGAAAGCGCTGGACGAGCGCACCGACGTCGGTCGTCGTGCCGCCGATGTCCATGACGAACGCGTCGGCGGCTCCCGACAGGAACGCGGCGCCGCGCATGCTGTTGGTCGGCCCCGAAGCGAAGGTCAGCACCGGATAGCGTGCGACGACGTCGGGGTCTAAGAGAGTGCCGTCGTTCTGGCTGACGTAGAACGGCGCGCGTATTCCGAGGTCGGCGAGCGCGCGGCGGAACGAGCCGACTACGCGCTCGGCCATCGGCAAGAGCGCCGCGTTCATGACGGCCGCGTTCTCGCGTTCTATGAGGCCGATCTTGCCTATCTGGCCGGATAAGGCGACGCGCACGCCCGGCAGTTCTTGCTGCAGCAAGTCCGCGACGGTTTGCTCCTGGGTGGTGTTGACCGGAGCGAATACCGAGGAGACGGCGACCGCCTCGATCCGGCGCGCGCGAAACTCGCGCGCGGCGCGTTTGACTTCGTCGGGCGACAGCGGCGTGATCGGGCGCCCGTCGTAATTGAAACCGCCGCCGATAATTTCGGTGTGGCCGTGGACGGTGTCCTTGAGCGCCTGCGGCCAGTCCGCAAGCGGCCGGATCGCGAGCGTGGCGGGCGCGCCGAGCCGCAGAACGCCGACACGGCAGAGGTGCCGCGCCTCGACGAAGGCGTTCGTGAAGTGCGTCGTGCCGATCATGACGACGCCGATTGCGCCGGCAGGAACCGACGCCTTTTTCAAGATGTCGTCGATCGCGGCGATGATGCCGCTGCCGACGTCGGGCGTCGTCGGAGCCTTGTGGCTCGCGAGCACGTCGCGACCGCGGATCAAGACCGCGTCGGTATTGGTGCCGCCCACATCGACACCGATCCGCAGTATCTCGTTCATGGCTTCTCCCTGATCGTCTCACGCTACGGGGCGGCGCCCGCGCCGGTCAAACGGCGCGGCGAGTAGGGTGGGCTCGGAGCGGCCTACCCGAACGGGTAGCCGGGCGACGTGGGTATCAGGGCAGGAGGCCGCGCATGCGCGCCGCCTGCAGGGCCTCGGCGCGATGGCGCACTTGCAGCTTCTGGAAGATGCGTTTCAGGTGGAACTTGACCGTGTTCTCGGTCATCTGTAGATGCCGGGCGATGACTTTATTCGGCGCGCCGTTCGCGAGTTCCATCAGGACCTCGAGTTCGCGCGCACTCAACGCGCCGGGTGCCTCGCGCGCGGTTGCCGCGCGCCCGAGCGTCGCGACCGCCGCGCCGAGGACCTGGCGGACCCGGGAACTCGCCGCCGAATCGCGGCTCCGGACCCAGGCCTGTTGCAGCAACGGCAAGAGCGCCGGCCCGAGGTCGATCAGGAACTGGGTGTCGTCTTCGGAGACGGCCGCTTCCAACGGCGATGCGAACAGGGTCATCGCCCGCTCCGCCTCGCCAAGCTTCACGAGCGCCGACGCCCGCAGCGTCTCGATCACCCGCAGTTGCCGGCGACGGCCGCCCGCCGCCGCAGCGGCCTCGAGATCCTCGAGTATCGGCAGCGCCACTTGCGGATTGCCTTGCGACAGCGCGGCAAGCACGTGCGCGATTCCCACCGCGTGATGTTCGCGCCAAATCGACGGTGTCGTCCGCCACGCGCCGGGTCGCCAGTCGAGGCCGCGCGCGGTGTCCGCGGGTTGGGGCGGCATTGCGAGGAGTGCGGCCGTCTGCGCACGAAAGGCGGCGGCGAGCCGTTCGAGACGCACGAGCCCGCGTCTTGCCGCGGTTTGCAGCATCCGCTCGGGAATTGCAGTCGCGCCGGCGCGATCGCCGCGCGCGATCCCATTGGCGATTGCGACTTCATAGGCTTCCGCATACAGATCGAGCCATCCGTCCGCCGTCTCCACCTGGGCGAGCGAGGCCGCGAGGCGGTCCGCGGCGCCGGCGACGTCGCCGCGCGCATGCAGCGCGAGCGCGAGATAGACCTCGGCGATCGCCTTCAGTCCGCTGTCGGCGCCGAAGTTTTCCTCGGCCATCGCCGCGGCCTCGCGCAGCGTCGCCTCGGCTTCGCGGCGCTCACCCATGTGAAGCTGCACGAGCGCGAGGTGGAACAGACAGTAGTTCAGGCCGAGCACCGAGCCGATATGGCGCATTTCGCGCACGGCGCGGGTACAGGCCTCGAGCGCGTCGGTCATCGAACCCGTGCGCAGCGCGACCAGGCACGCGCTATTCAGCAGCGTCGCGCGGGCGGCATCGTCGGTCGGCGGCAATGCATCGTATTCGCGATAGAGCGCGGCGAGTTCGTCGGGCCCGACGGGCCGGTCCGCGTAGCGGAAGATGAGGTGGCCGACGATCAAGATGTCGCGTTCGAGTTGCGGTGTGAGGTGCGCGTGCGCTGCGGCCGCGACTTCCTCGTAGAGACGCAAGCCGAGCGCAAGATCACCGTCCTTCGCCGCGAGGAACGCGCGGTATAGCTGTACGCGCGGGAATTCCCGCAGCCGGTCGGCCGGCAGGGAATCGAGCAGCCCGCGCATCAGCGAAGTGCCGCCGAACAGCGCGAGTTCCCAACCACCCGTGCGCTCGATCAGTGCGGCGGCGCGCGCGATGTCGCCCGCCAGCACCGCGTGGCGCACGGCCTCGCGGATACTGCCGTTGGTTTCAAACCAGAGCGCGGCGCGCGCATGCAGCGCGCGATCCTCTTCGCCGCGCCCACGGCGGTGCGCGCGCAGGTAATCGAGGAGGAGATGATGCAGGCGGAACCAGTAACGCTCCTCGTCGAGCGGCACGAGGAAATGCTCGAGGCGGCCGTCTTCGAGGAGCCGCGTCCAGGTTTGCCGGCTATCCGTCACCGCGGCGGCGAGGTCAGTGTTCAGCGCGTCGAGAATGGCGACATCCGACAGGATCCGCCGCAAATCCGGCGCAAAGTCGCCGAGCACCTGCTCGGTCAAGTACTCGGCGACTTCGAGCGTGCGTCCCGAGAACTTGTCGAGCAGCGACGAGCGCTCCGGCTTCGAATCGAGCCACATGCGTGCGAGCTGCAGCGCGACCGGCCAGCCTTCGGTGCGCTCGAGCAGCCGTTTGAGCTGCGGCGCCTCGAGCCGAGGCAGGAGTTCGCGCGCCTCGTCATAGCTGAAATGCAAGTCGTCGACGCCGAGTTCGCAGAGCTCGCCGCGTGCGCGCAGCGCCGACCGCGGCAGGCCCGCGACCTCGCGGCCGCTCAAGACGAACCGCGTCGAGGGGGGCGCCTCGACGACGAGCCGGGCGAGGACCTCGGGGACGACGGACTTGTCCAGCCGGTGGATGTCGTCGACGAAGATTGTCACCGACACGCCGCTCGCCTCGAGCGCCGCGGCGAGAGCGCGCACCGCCGCGGGCAGCGGCACGTCGGCGAAGCCCTGCGCGGCGATCGCCTCGACCGGGCCGACCTCGATCCCGGAGCGGGCGAGGCCCTCGACGAGCATCGACAGGAATTGGGCCGCATCGGCGCCCTCGATACCCAGCCAGACGACCGCGGCGCCGGCGGCGCGCAGTTCGCCGAAACGGCGCCCGAGCAGCCAGGTCTTGCCGTAGCCCGCGGGTGCGTCCACGACGATCACGCGGTCGGCGACATGGTTGCGCAAAAACTGCAGGAGCCGCTCGCGGTCGGCGAGTGCGACGCGGAACGTCGGGGGCGCGAAGAATGTCTGCGGAGAAACCTGTTCGATCATGGCAAGCTCGGGTTTCACGATACCAGAGGCCGTCCCGCACGGCTCGCCATCCGTAGTTTCCACAATTTCCCGCGACGGTCCGAACCCCTAGCGTCGAATCTGACGGGCGGGTCATCGACGAATCGGGAGTGAAATATGTACACGACGACGGAACAATCGCTTTACACGGGCATGCGCCATGAACAGGAGCGCGAAGGCACGCCGCCCGGGTTTCCGCCGCTGCCGCTGATTCCCGTCGGCCGCTATACGGCCCCGGAGTTCTTGGAGCTCGAGCGCAGGCATCTGTGGAGAAGGAGCTGGCTGTACGCGCTGCACGTCGATGAGGTGCCGAAGGCCGGGAGCTTCCGCATGTGGCGCAAGACCGGCTCACCGATCATCATCGTGCGCGGCAAGGATGACCGGATCCGCGCGTTCTACAACGCCTGCGTGCACCGCGGCGCGCCGCTCGTCGAAGGCGAGGCCGGGCATACGCAGGGATTTTTCTGCCGCTATCACGGTTGGACCTACGATCTCGCGGGCCGCCTGATCGCGGTGCGCGAGAAGCGCGACTTTCCGGGACTCGACATCTCCTGCAAGGGCCTCAACGAGATCCGCTGCGAGCGGCTCGGCAACTGGGTGTTCATCAATGAGGACCGCGATGCGCCGCCTTTGATCGAATCCTTGGGGCCGATCCCGCAACACTTCGCGAACCTGCAGCTCGAGTCCCTGCGCTTCATCGGCGCGAAGGGCTTCGACATCGCCTGCAACGTCAAGGTGCTGCTCGATGCGTTCCTCGAGACCTATCATCTGAAGTCGATTCATCCGCAGACGGTCGATCGCTTTCTCGACTCGCGCGGCACCTACAACGTGCTCTGGCGCAACGGCCATTCGGTCATGGCGACGCCGCACCGGCGCGCCGGTTGGAAGGATCCCGGCGCGGTCGGCATGCCGGAGATATCGACGGCGGATGCGATCTACGCGAGCCAGAACGTTTCGTACAACATCTTTCCGAACATCGTCACGCCGATCTCGACGACCGGGATTCCGTTCTGCCTGTTCTGGCCGAAGAGCGCGCGCGAGATGACCGTCGAGGTGCATTGGTTCGCGCCGGAGGCGGCGCAGGATCACGAGCTGTGGCCGACGCGCGTGTCCAATTTCGAACGGATCCTCGAGGAGGATACGCAGTTCGCGCCGCGGATCCAGGAGTCGGTCGAGTGCGGCGGCTTCGATGGGCTCGTGCTGTCGTATCAGGAGCGGCGCATCTATCATTGGCATGAAGAACTCGACCGGCGCATCGGCGCCGCGGTGCCGCCCGAGTTGCGCGTCAAGCCCGTGCTAGGGCCCTACGTCGAGGCGGCGTGACCAGGCCCGTCATGAGCGCAAAAGGCTCCGGAGGCGGCACGGGATCCATCCTCAAGTACGCTGATTACCTGCGCGCCGACAGCGTCAGCGTGCCGGCTTTCCTGGTCGAAGAATCGTGGCAGGATCTCGGCACGGCGCCGCTCGCGGTCGAGCGCTACACCTCGCAGGCTTTTTTCGACCGTGAGGCGGAGCGGCTTTGGCCGCGAGTCTGGCAAATGGCTTGCCGCGAGGAGGACATTCCGGCGGTCGGCGATGCGATCGTCTACGACATCGTCGGCAAGTCGTTCATCGTCGTGCGCGCAGCGGCGGGTGAAATCCGCGCGTTCTACAATTCCTGCCCGCACCGCGGTCGCAAGCTCCTCGAGGCGCCCGCGCACCTCGAGCGGCTGCGCTGTCCGTTCCACGGCTTGCGCTGGCGTCTCGACGGCGGCGTCGAATCGGTGCCCTGTGGCTGGGATTTCGCGCACGTTGCGGATGGCGGCTTCAATCTGCCCGAGGCGCGCATCGAGCGCTGGGGCGGCTTCGTGTTCTTGAACATGGACCGCAACGCGCGCACCCTCGCCGAGTATCTCGGCGTGTTGCCTGCGCATTTCGCGCGCTGGCGGCTCGAGGATCGCTTCAAAGCGGTACACGTCGGAAAAGTCATCGCCTGCAACTGGAAGGTCGCGCAGGAAGCGTTCATGGAGTCCTATCACGTCGTCGCGACGCATCCGCAGATTCTCGAGTTCTGCGCCGATGCGAACGCGCGCTACGACTTGCTGTCGGAGAACGTGAATCGGAACTTGACCGCGTTCGCGGCGCCGAGCCCGCATCTCGGCGCCGGCGCCAGCGAAGCCGCGACCGTCGAAGGGATGCTCGCGATGCTCGGGCGCTCGCGCACGCCGCCTGCGCCGGGCGCGCCGCGCGCGCTGCTCGGGAGTCTCGTGCGCAAGTCATTCACGCGCGTGTACGGCGGCGACTGGTCGATGGCAAGCGATGCCGAATTGCTCGATGCGATGGTCTACAACGTCTTTCCGAACTTCTCGCCGTGGGGCGGGTTCTCGCCGAACATCGTCTACCGCTGGCGGCCGAACGGCCGCGACGTCGGCTCATGCCTCATGGAAGTGATGATCTTGAAGCCGATTCCAGCGGGCGCTACGCGGCCGGCCGCGGTGCCGTTCCGCCTGCTGAAGGACGACGAACGCTGGTCTGCGGTCGCGGAATTGCCGATCCTCGGGCCCGTGATCGACCAGGACATGCAGAACATGCCGCGCGTCCAGGAAGGGCTCCTCGCCTCGGGCACGGGCCGCGTGCAGCTCGCGCGCTATCAGGAGAGCCGCATCCGTCATTTCCACGCGCGGCTCGACGCGTACCTCGCGGATTGACGATCGGCGGCGCCCTGGTGCGAGGGCGCCGCCCCATGGTCTCAAAGCTGGGTCGGCACGAAATCCTGGAGCACGGCCTGGCGCATCAGATCGGGCGGCAGCAAGCCCTGGCTCAAGATGAAGTCGTGGAACTTCTTCTGGTCGAACTTCGGCCCGAGCCTCGTCTCGGTCTCCTTGCGCAGCGCCATCAAGCGCGTGTAGCCGTAGAAATAGCTGTTCGCCTGACCGGGCCCGCGATAGGTGAAGCGCTCGACTTCTTCCTTCGCGAACGCGTTGCTCAAGACCACGTCCTTCTCCAGCACTTTGTAGGCCTCGGCCGGCGTGACCTTGCCGCTCTGCAGCTCCGGATCGAGGAAGGCGCGCGCCGCGCGCAACAAGCGCAGCTGCAGCGTGATCAACTGGCCCTCGATCGGCTCATACGGCTGCATCAGCCACTCCGAGTACAGCCCCCAGCCTTCGGCGTTGGTCGAGTTGAACGCGTACAGTGCGCGCGCGAGGCTCACGCCGTGCTCGACCATCGAATCGAACTGCAGCTCGTGGCCGGGGCGCGCCTCGTGCGCGGTCAGCGTCCAGGCGACCGCATCGAACGTGAAGTCGTCGTACTTGTCTTCCTTGCCGCCGGTCGCGGACGGAATATTCAGCGGCAGCACGAACTCGCCGCGCTGGCCGGTGTTGTGCAGCAGCGGCGGCGGCACCATGTGCGGCGCAGGCTCCTGCGCGGTTTCCGCGGCGGTCGCGAGGCGGATGATCGCCGGGCGGTTCGGCAGGGTCACGATCTGGTGCTCGACGATCAGCCGCTCGATCGCATGCAAGCGCTTCTCGTAGAACGGCAGGATCGCGGCGCCGGTGATCTGCTGCTTCTTCAACTCGGCGATCACGTCGCGGTAGTCGCTCGACGGATAGCCGTGGGCTTTCGCGATCCGCGCCGCGAGCGGCGCCATCTCGGCCTGGATCTCGTTGAACGATGCGTGCGCCATCGCCGCGATCTTCGCCGGCGGCAGGTCGATCCCGTAGGCCTCCAAATCGAGTGCGTATTCCTCGGGCGGCAGGCGGAAATCGGTGCGCGCCTTCGGCAGGATGTTCGCGCGTACCCAGGCGTCGTAATCGATCAATTGCTGCTTGAGCTTCGTGTAGGGCGCTTCCCAGTCCGTGAGCGCGTACTTCTTGAACAGCGCGGCGATGCCGGTCAGGTAATTCGAATTGCGGCCGAGCTCGGTCAGGAGTTCCTCTTTCGACGGATAGATCACGCCGGGCTTCGCCATTTGCGCGAGGTCGCGCTGTTTCAACTCGTCGGTGTACGGTTTGAAGCCCGGCTCCAGGCCTGCATATTTGCGCAGCCGCGCGATCGCGGCCGGACGCCGGTTCGCGGCGACCTGATCGTCCAGGAGGATACGCAGGCCCTGGAAGACCTCCTCGCTTGCGTTCATGAACGGCACCTTGTGCGCGAGATCGAAGTCATCCTGACGGAATTGCAGGTTGAAGGCCTTTTGGATGATCTCGAGGTCCTCACGGACGTTCTCGTCCTTCTCCCGCGCCTGCACGGGGCGCAGCGTCGAGAGCACGGCTTCGAACTCCTTGCGCTCGACCAGCTGATCCGCGATCGACGGATCCGAGATGCGCTCGTCGTATTTCGCGAGGCCCTCTTGAGAACCCAACTCCGGCGAGTGCGCGAGCTGCACGTCGAGCAGCATGTTCGTGTAGACGTTGCTTTGCTTGACCCAGGGCTTCTCGGGCGCGCTCGTGGCGGTGACGGCGAGGCAGGGGGCGGAGAATCCGATGACACTGGCTAACAGGGCGGCGGTCAGGCGACGCATGGCGACTCCTCGCGGAAAGATATGCGCGCACTATACGCAGGAGCGCGGCGCGAGTGCGAACACCCCATACGGTCGCCGCCGCGGTGTATTAATTCATACAATAGTTGGAACTGTATCGAATAATATTCAGAGCCTATCCGGGACCGCGCAGAGCCGTCTGCGCACGCCGCCCCAATCGAGCCCTGATCGTGCGGCGGGGACGGTGACGGCCGATGGGCGGGAACCCGGCGAAACGCCGGATGTCCGCATCGCAGAGTGCGGTGTAACATCGCGGCCTGTCTCCAATCCTGCGAGGGCATGACGGTGAATACCTACGAGTTCTCGGCGCGCACGATCGACGGGGCCGACATGCCGATGTCGCAATACCGCGGCCATCCGCTGCTGATCGTCAATGTGGCGAGCAAATGTGGCTTCACGCCCCAGTACGCGGGCCTGGAAGCGCTGTACAAGAAGTACCATGATCGCGGCCTCGAGGTGCTGGGGTTTCCCTGCGACCAATTCGGCCATCAAGAACCCGGCGACGAGGCCGAGATCAAGAGATTCTGCTCGCTGACTTATGGTGTCAGCTTCCCGATGTTCGCCAAGATCAAGGTGAACGGCGAGGGCGCCCATCCGTTATTCGGCTACTTGAAAGAAGCCCGCCCCGGGATTCTCGGGCTCGAGTCGATCAAATGGAATTTCACCAAGTTCCTGATCGGTAAGGACGGGGTGCCGATCAAGCGCTACGCACCTGCGGACAAGCCGGAAAGCATTGAGGCTGATATCGAGGCGGCGCTGCGCTGAAGCGCGGCTCGACGGCGCGCGATGCGATCGATACGGGTCTAAGGAGCGAGAGCGGTGACAGCGCGTGAACTAGAGGCGTTCCTGCACGAGCGCATTCCCTTGTCACGGGCCATGCAGGTCACCGTGCACGAGGCCTCGCCGCGGCAAGTCGTTCTCGGAATCCCGCTGCTGCCGAACATCAATCACCAAGACACCGTGTTCGGCGGTAGCGCCTCGGCCCTTGCCATCCTCGCGGCTTGGTCACTGTTGCACACGAAGCTGGCCGCTGCGGGCTACAAGACTCGACTGGTGATTCAGCGCAATACCATGAGCTATGAGCGGCCGATAATTGGAGACTTCACGGCACGCGCTCTAGCCCCTGCGGGCGACGCCTGGGAAGCGTTTACAAGAATGCTCGAGCGAAAGCGCCGCGCCAGAATCTCCGTGTCGTCAACGCTCTGGTACGAAGGGCATGAAGTTGGGCACTTTGAAGGGGACTTTGTTGCGTTGCAGGGGGCATCAGCTGAACAAGATTCCGGTGTCGAAACTGATCGCCTGGGCTAGGGCGCTTGGCAGCCATGGCGAATGAGTCCAGGGGACTGGGGCGGGGCTTAGGGGCGCTGTTGGGCGCGGAGCTGCGCGTGAATACGAGCCGCGGCGGGGGCCGGATGCCGCTCTCGTTCATGCTGCCGGGTGCGTTTCAGCCGCGGCGTGAGATTCATCAGGAGCCGCTCGAGGAACTGGCGGCCTCCATCAAAGCGAGCGGCGTGATTCAGCCGATCGTGGTGCGGCCGCTGCCGGCGGGCACCGTAAGCGATGCCAGATATGAAATCGTCGCGGGCGAGCGGCGTTGGCAGGCGGCGAAACTGGCGGGGCTTGCCGACATCCCGGTGATCGTGCGGGAGTTGTCCGACAGCCAGGCGGTCGCCGTCGCACTCATCGAGAACATTCAGCGTGAGGCGCTGACGCCGGCGGAAGAAGCGAGGGCGCTCAAGCGGCTCATCGAGGAATTCCAACTCACGCACGAGGCGGTGGGCAAGGGGGTTGGGCGGTCGCGGGCGGCGGTGTCGAACCTGCTGCGGCTGCTGGAATTGCCGGGCGAAATCGTCGGGCTGATCGATGCGAAGAAGCTCTCGATGGGGCATGCGCGGGCGCTGTTGGGACTCGACGACGAGGCGGAGCGGGTGCGGCTCGGGCGGCTCGTCGCGGAGCGCAATTTGTCGGTGCGGGAGACGGAAAATCTCGTGCGCAAGGCGCTCAAGGCTGACGGGGCTGGGGCGGCGAGACACCGGAATTGGCGGTCGTGAGCGAGGTGTTGCGGACGACGAAAGTGCGGGTGCAGCTCAAGCAGAAGGCGAGTGGGGGTGCGAGGATAATCGTCGAGGTGACGGCGCCCGAGGAGCGGGACGCCGTGATTGCAGCGATTAGAGGCGCCGTAAAACAGCCGTAGAGCCGGGATCGGGAAGCCGTCACGCGGGACGGCGCCCTCCGGTCAATGGCGTGTGAACATCGGCCTGACGGCCGTCTTGAAGGCGGCGTCGCTGGCTGGACGGGCGTAGAACATGTGGCCGCCTGGGAAGACAGCCAGTCGCACCCGGTTCGGCACGCCGAAGTCCGGCAACTGGTCGATGACCAGGCGTGACGTGAAAAACGGACACGACAGATCGTTGTAGCCGTGGGCGATCAGCACGGCCATTTTCGGATCGTTGGCAATCGCCTTGCGCAAATCGCTGACCGGACGGTCGTTGGTGTCGCCGCGGTCCCAGTTGCGGTTCACGTCGTAAGACAGGGTCTCGTAATGGGCGTCCGTTTTCCAGCCGACCTGGCGTGTGATGAAATCGACCATCGCGCTCGTGGTCGGTGCGATGGCGGCATTGAGAATCGGGTCCCCGGCGCGATTCTCGGGGGCGCCGGGGAACGGGTCGTAAGCCGTGACGTTGGAGTCGTAGACGCTGCCGATCTTGTGCTCGGCGCGATGCGCCTCGCGCAGATAGGTCTCGATGTCGACGCGGCCGTCCATGCGTGCCACCAAGGCCGGGTCGAGGCCGGTATATTCACTGACTTTCGCCACCAGGCGCTTGTCGGCCTCGGGATCGGCGCGTCCCGCCAGCAAATCCGTGACGAATTGAGTGCGGTCGTATTGTTCGACCTCCGCCATCTTTTCCGGGGTCAGGTCACCGTGGCGCTCGAAATTGGCCGCCGCCATCGACGGCAGGTTGATCATCCACGGCAGAGGCGACAAGGCATCCTCATCGCCGATCGCCGCCGGATCGAGATACGGGGAAACCATCACGATGCCGGACACGCCGATGCCCATTCGTGTTTGCAGGGTGAGGGCGATTCGCGGCGCGCGGTAGCCACCGTAGCTTTCGCCCACGACGTATTTCGGCGAGGACAGGCGGCCATTCTTGACCAGCCAGTCATAGACGACGCGCGACAGGTAGTGAATGTCGGCTTCGGTGGAGAAGAAATCCTTTTTGGCCTTGTCTTCGGCTTCCTCGGCGCGCGAGAAACCCGTGCCGACGGGATCGATGAACACCAGGTCCGTCATGTCGAGCCAGGTGGATGGATTGTCGCTGACCTTGAAATCCGACGGCGAGTCGCCTTGGTCGCCGAACTGAACGTGCCTGGGGCCGATGGCGCCCATGTTGAGAAAGACAGACGAAGCGCCGGGGCCGCCGTTAAAGGCGAAGGTCACGGGGCGGCTGACGGCGCCCGGCACGGTGTAGGCCGTGTAGATGACCTCGGCAATGATCTTGCCCTTGGCATCGCGGACCGGGATCTTGCCGACCGTCGCGTCGTAGGCGAATGCCTTGCCGTCGAGCTGGATCCTCTGGTGGATGGTCTTGTCGGCGGGAAGGGGCGGGAACTCCGCTTTGTCCTTGTCCGCTTTATCCTTGTCCGCTTTGGCGTCAGCCGCGGGCTTTTCGGCGGCAAAGGCGTGCGTGACAACGGCGCCGGACATCAGGCCCATGGCTATGGCCGCGAACAAAGACGACTTGAGTTTCACGTGAGACATCCCCTGAAGAAGTGGCCGGAAAGCGATCGAGGCCGGTTGCATCGAATCAAGTTTACAAGGAATTGCCCCGCGGGCGGCAAGCGATCGGTGGGTCGGGGCGCTCGTCGGTTGCGGATCTCGTGGGGGTGTTCTTTGTAGCCGGATGACGTTAATCTGATTAACCCATGGGCTTAGGCAAATGCGGGTGCCGGGATGCCGAGTGACGATCGGTCGGAAAATTACGGCGGGTTTCGAATCGACGCAGCCCGACTTTGGGCGGGTCTCGAGGACATGGCGCGGATCGGCGCCACGGGGCGTGGCGGCTGCAATCGACAGGCGCTGACGGATGACGACCGCACCGGCCGCGACCGGTTTGTCGAATTGGGCCGTTCGCTCGGGTGCCGCGTTGCGGTCGATGAGATCGGCAATGTGTTCGCGCGACGTGACGGCACGGACTCCGGCGCCGCGCCGGTGCTGATCGGGAGCCATTTCGACACTCAGGCGACCGGGGGCCGCTTCGACGGGGTCTACGGGGTGCTGGCCGGAGTCGAGGTCCTGCGCACGCTCGCGGAGCGGGACATGGTCGCGCGGCGACCGATCGAAGTCGTGAGCTGGACGAACGAAGAAGGCTGCCGATTCGCGCCGGCGATGCTCGGCTCCGGGATAGTCGCCGGGGCATTCGGCCTCGACTATGCATATGCACGGACCGATCGCGATGGCCGCTCGGTCGGCGAGGAACTTGCGCGCATCGGATACCTGGGCGCGCAGCCGGCACGGCCGCGGCCGGTCGCGGCTGCTTCGAGGCCCACATAGAACAAGGGCCGATCCTCGAAGCGGCGGGTACCACGATCGGTGTGGTCACCGGTATTCAGGGCGCGTACTGGCTCGATGTCGTGCTGAGCGGCAAGGCCTGCCACGCGGGACCAACGCCGATGGAGGTGCGTCGCGATCCCTGGCGCGCGGCCGTTCCGATCATCGACTACGCGTTCGCTCTGGCAGGGGAACGAGCACCTTGGGGACGAGCGACTGTCGGCGACGTCAAGATTTACCCCGGGTCGCGCAACACGGTTCCCGAGCGATTGATCATATCCGTTGATCTGCGCCATCCGGAGGCCGCCGAGCTCGGTGCGATGGAGGCGCAGTTTCGTGAACGGGTGGCGCATTGCGCGGCGGCTGCGCGCGTCGAGGCGCGCGTGGATACGGTGTGGTACATGCCGCCGACCCAATTCGATCCCGCCTTGATCGATCTGATCGACCGAACCGCCGGCGAGTTGGGCTATAGCCGGCAGCGGATCGTCAGCGGTGCCGGCCACGACTCGTTATATACGGCGCGCTTCGCGCCGACGGCGATGATCTTCGTCCCTTGCCGGGACGGTCTCAGCCACAACGAAGCGGAGGACGCCCGTCTCGAGGATCTGGAGGCGGGAGCAAACGTGCTGCTGCATGCGGTGTGGGCCGCGGCAAGCGCGTAGTGATCAAGATGGAAGGATTGGGGGCGCGCCGCCCCGCCGAGGAGAGCCAACGATGAAGCTAAGTACGAGAGTCGCCGGCGGCGGGACACCGCGCCCGCAGCAATGGGGTGTCGACAGCGAATACGGCGTGCTTCGCAAGGTGCTGGTCGGGCCCATCGATCATTTCAAATGGCAGCCGGGCAACGCGGTCGCGCAGCGGGCGGAGCGCGTCGGCTTGCGGTTCGACTTCGAGACCGCGCGGCGCCAATATGGCGAAATGCTGGACGTGTACCGCCAGGCCGGTGTCGAGGTGCACGTGCTGCCGGCCGAGCCGGAGCTGCCATACCAGTTGTTCGCACGCGACAGCAGCGTGATGACCCCCTGGGGCGCGGTCATCATGCAGCTGCAGAAGGTTTATCGTCGCGGCGAATACGCGAGTTGCCTGCGTTTCTACCTGGATGCCGGCATCCCGATCTACGACATGGTGACCGCCGGCAACGTCGAAGGCGGAGACTTCATGGTGCTGGAGCCGGGGCTGGCTGTATGCGGCTATTCCGGGGAGCGTTCGATCGAGCGGGCTGCGAAGCAGCTGGGTGGATGGTTCGAGGCGGAGGGGTGGGAGTTTCGCAGCTACGGATTCGATCCACACTTCCTGCATCTCGACGTGCAGATGGGCATGCTGGCCGAGGGTCTCGCAGTCCTTTGTATCGAGGCGGTCGAACCGGAGTTCGTCGAGTGGCTGCGGGTGCGACGCATTCGGGTGATTCCGGTCTCGTACGCGGATGTGATGCAGCTCGGGACGAACGTGGTGGCTCTCGGCAACGGGCGGGTCGTGGTTCCCTCGTCGAGCAAGGCGTTGATTGCCGCCTGCCGGGCCGAGGGGCTGACCGTCTATGATCCCGACGTTTCGATGATTGCCGACGGCGGCGGGGCCGTGCATTGCATGTGTCAACCGCTGGCCCGAGACCGCGTGCCGCCGAGGCGCTGAGCGCAGCTCAGTCCGCAATCCGCTTCAGCGTCGCGTCGCTCTCGCGGATCGCAGATTCCTCCCGTGATAGGTCGAGCGAGCGGCAGAACCATAGGTACATCGCGCCGGAGACGATCAATCCGACCAGCCAGCCGACATCGATGCCGCCCAGTGCGCGCGCGGCCGGTCCGACATAAAGGCCAGGCAGCACGCCGAATGGAATCGTCGCCGCAAAGCCGATCGTGTAAGCGCCGAGTCCGCGCATGCCCCAATTGCCGTAGATCCCGCCGGCGATGAACAAATGCGTTATCGCATATCGGCCGCGGCGAACGAAGAAGTAGTCGACGAGGTTCACGGCGGTCCACGGCACCAGCAAGTACAGCATGATCGTCAGTACGTCGAACAGCAACGCGATCGCATCGCCGCGGGCCGAAACGTCAGTGCGATCCAGGTGGCCGCGAGTCCGGCAATCGCCGCGAATCGCAGCGCGCGGCCCCGGTTGCACGCCGAACAGCGAGTTCAGCGCGGTCACCACGGTGAGCATGCCGCTGTACGCGTTCAGGCCCATCGTCGCGACCAGCGCCGTCACCGAGGCGAGTCGCCATGACGATGCCGAAGCCGGCCTGCATGGCATTGCCGGCGTCGTGCAGCGCAACCAGGCCGTCCGACTCCCCGAGTCGCGTCGCCAGCCAGGCGCCCAGCGCGATCAACCAGATCGCCGACGACGACGCACCGACGAACACCGATCCGATGATCGCCCGCGGCGACGTTTTGTCGCGGCAGGTAGCGCGAGTAGTCAGACACCGACGGCGCGTACGTGATGTTGTAGCTCGCGCTCGCCGCAAACTGCGCCGCGAAGGCCGTCCATGCGAAGCCGCCGGCGGCAGCGTGGTGCACCGGTACCTTTCCGAACAAGATCGCGAGCGTCAACCACGTGTACAGGGGCAGGCAGACGAAAAAGCACCAGCGGAAGATCCTGTGCAACCAGTCGTGACCGTAAATTGCGAGCGCTGCGGCGATGAGGCCGGCGCCGATCGTCACCGCGCGCTGTTCCAGCCGAGCATCCCGGCGAGACCCTGGGCGGCGAGCACCGTGTCGGCCACGTTGAAGCCGACGAACGTGAACAAGGCACCCACCAGCGCGATCACGACGCCACGAAAGCCGAACTGCGCCCGCGACTGGATCATCTGCGGCAGACCGAGCTCGGCTCCTTGCGACGCGTGGAACGCGACGAATACCGTGCCGAACAGGATGCCGAGAGCTCCGGCCAAGGCCGTCGGGGCAAATCCGAGGCCCATGCTCGGGCCGATGAAACCGATTGCGATCGTGAAGAAATGAAAATTGCCGAGGAACCAGAACGGCCCCTGGTCGATCACCCGGCCGTGCCGTTCGTGCTCGGCGACGTAGTCGATCGACTTGCGCTCGATCGTCATCGTCTTCCTTGCGCGATCACGTGCGCGGCGATGTGCTCGCCGAGTTCCGCGAGGCGCGCAATGTACGACCAGTCGAGACCACCGCTGTCGGTCAGCGCGCTCAAGCACGCGATCACCAACTCGCCCTCGGGGTAGACCATCAGCCATTGGCCGCCGTAGCCGTTGTGGCCGAGCCAGCGGCCGTCGGTCTCGCAGAAATTGCGGTAATGGCCCCGGCCGAGCAAGCTCGGCGCGCCCGCGGAGTGCTGCGCCCGCGTCGCGTCGCGAAAGGCCGGACTGCCGACCCTGCGGCCGCCGACGCCGACGCCGCCGCGCGCGACCAACAATCCATACCGGCCGAAGTCCCGCAGCGTCAGGTGCAGGCCGCCTCCCGCGAACGGGGTTCCGCCGCGATCGGTCGACAGATAAACAGTCGACTCCGCGCCGAGCGCTTCGACGATTTCGAGATAAATCTCGCGCAGGCTTCGTCCGGCGGCGAGTTCGCAGATCCACGCCGCAATGTCGGTGTTCGCAGTCTTGTAGTGTAGCCGCCGAGCCGGGTCGGCCGCACCGGCGCCGGAGATTTGCCGCAGGAAGCATCGCAGGTCGACATGTTCGCGCTCCGGCATGATGCGCCAGCCGTGCGCATCCTCGAGCAGGCCCACCGTCGCCTCCGGGTCGTAGAAGTCCTCGGTGTAGTCGTTGACGATCGCCATATCGAACAGGTCTTGCACGCGCGCGCGCGCGTAGCCCTCGCCGATCTGCGGCAGACGCCGCACAATCGGTTCGTCGAGATCGAGGCGCCCGGCGTCGACGAGTCGGCCGGCGATCAGATGAACGCTGGTCTTCGTAATCGACTGGATCGAATGCGGGTCCGACGGCGTGAAATCACCGGCGTAGCGCTCGAGCAGGATCCGCTCTCCGCGCAGCACGATCATCCCGGTGAAGCACGGATGGCTCGTGTACCAGCGTACCGACTCCAGGTCGTGCAGGCGGTAGTCGTGGCTCGTCGCGAGCGGCAGCACCTGCGGCGCGCGCAACGTCAGGCCATAGCGGTGCAGGCGGTGCAGATCCATGAGCCCGCGTCGACGGGCGGACGGCTGGTCCCATGCCGCTTTGTTGTGCGGACCGACCTCGAGGCCGGCCGGCAAGCACGCGTCGATCCGAAGGCGCGGTGAGTTCATCGTGGTCTCCGTGGCGGTCGATTCGGCGGGTTAATTCCATTAACTCGCGAACACGATGAAAATAAACCAGGGCCCCCGACCTTTGCAAGGCGGGGGAACCCTTGTTTGGCGGGCACCCTTCTGTCAGAGTGGCCTCCCGTGACGGTGCAGGAGTGATGCAATGGCGACGACGCGCATCGTCGGCCGGGTTCGGGCGCCGACGCGCCAGCGCATCCTGGACGAAGCCGAACGGCTGATCGCGGTCAAAGGGGTGTTCGGATTCACGTTGCGCGACGTCGCCGAACCGCTCGGCGTCCAGGTCCCCGCAATCTACAAACATTTCGGAGTCGGGACGACATGCTGGTCGAGGTGTCGCGGCGGTTCGTCGCACTGCTCGCCGAGCAATTCCAACCGGTGCCGACGCCGGACCCGGTCGAGGCGATGCGCCGCTCGCTGGAGGCTTTCGTCCGATTCAAGATGTCCCGTCCCGCGTACGTGCGGCTCGCGCTCACCGACTTCGCGACACCCGGGGGCGGCATGGAGTACGTGACGCTCGCGGCGGGCGGTTCATTCGAGGAAAACTTCTCGAAAGGGCCGCTCGCGGCGATGCATTCACGGCTGCGCGCGTTGTTGCGGTCCGGCGCCCGGGCCGGCGTGTTTCGAAGGGCGGACGCAACCGACTTCTACCGGATCGTGAAGGCGTCGCTGTTGATCCGTCTGGTGTTTCCGAATGACCGTCTGTTGCTGCGTCGTCCGACGCCGGCGGAGGTCCGTGCGACGCAGCGCTGGCTCTGGGACGTCGCGAGGCGCTACCTCGCGCGCGGATGAAGGGATTCGCGTGAGCGAGCCGCCGCGATTGCGCCCCGAGCCGGACACCGCCGCCGAATCCGAGCGCGCGGTCACCGACTGGATCGCGCACGCGGCGGCCGCGCGCAGGCACCGGGACTGGTCGGCGGCGGACGCGGCGCTGCTTCGCGCGTTTCTCGCGGCGGAACGCGCGGTGGAATTCGCGCAGGTCGGCGATGTGCTGTCGGCGGTCGGCGAGTACGAGCGCGCCTGCGAAGCGTACGACCGGGCGCTCGCGCTGGATCCGGACGAGCCGCGGTACCTGTTCAACCGCGCGGCGCTGCGGCGCTTCGTCGGCGCACTTGCCGAGGCCGAGCAGGATTACGACCGCGTGATCGCCCTCGATCCGACCGATGCCGAGGCGTGGCTGAACCGGTCGGAGCTCCGCCGGCAGACGTCCGCTCGCAATCACGTCGAGGCCCTGGAGCGGCATCTCGCCGCGGGCCTAGGCACGTCATCGCAGGAAGTGCCGATCCGTTACGCGCTGGCGAAGGAATTCGAGGATCTCGGCCGCTACACCGACGCGTGGCGGCACCTCGTGCGCGGCGCCGAATTGCGGCGCCGACAGTTCGACTACGACGTCCGTATCGACCTCGCGACCTTCGAGTGGATCATTCAGGCGTTTCCGGCACAGCATACGACGGGTGCCGGCAATGCGAACCCCGAGCCGATCTTCATCGTCGGCATGCCGCGCACGGGAACGACGCTGCTGGAGCGACTGATGGGCGGCAGCGCCGAGGTCTTCGCCGCCGGCGAGCTGCCGCACTTCGCCGCGGCGCTGACGGACGCGGTGCGGGCCCGGCTCGGCAAATCGCGCATCCCGCGCCAGGAGATGGTCGCCACCTCCGCATCGCTCGATTTCGGCCGGCTCGGGTCCGACTACGTCGATCGAACGCGTCCCCGTACGCTCGAACGCCCGCGCTTCACCGACAAGATGCCCCTCAATTTTCTGTATTGCGGTCTGATCCGCCGCGCCCTGCCGAATGCGCGGATCGTGCACGTCACACGCCACCCGCTCGCAACCTGCCACGCGGTCTTCAAGACGCTGTTCAATCGTGGGTATCCGTTTTCGTACGATCTGGCCGAGCTCGCCGAATACTTCATCGGTTACCGAAGACTGATGGCGCATTGGCATCGCGCGCATCCCGGTGAAATTCTCGACGTTTCGTACGAGCGCCTGGTCGGCGACAGCGCGGCCGAGACGCGGCGGGTGTTCGAGTTCTGCGGCCTGGCCTGGAACCCGGGTATTCTCGACACCCAGAGGCCGGGCGCACCGCTGACGACGGCGAGCGCCGCCCAGGCGCGGCAGCCGATTTACACGTCCTCCGTCGACCTGTGGCGCCGATACACGCCGGCGCTCGAGCCGGTCGCCGTGCGGCTGCGCCGCGCGGGAATCGCGCTCGAAGATTGAGCACGCAACGCACCGCGACGGTGCGGATGCCGCGGTTTGACAATCGCATACGCGCGCGGTATCAATGCCCGGGGTTAATATCGTTAACCACGCGATCGCTGCAAATTCAGCCGCATCACAGGGAGACCGAAACATGACTCGTACCCGTCGTTCCGCCGCGAGCGAAGTCCAGGTCCGCCGCCGGCAGCGA
>CAVQYI010000026.1:0-8941 GCA_963718135.1 uncultured Pseudomonadota bacterium
CACCGACGCCGCCGACGACGGCAGGCTCGGTCCGGTAGGCGTCGCACGTGTCCGCGGACGTTGTCCGCCGGTTGTCCGCGGACAGTCGATCGCGGCTTCGCACGCGGAAAAGTTTTGGAAAAATAGCGGCTTACGGCCGCTTGCCGCATTGGCACGGGTCTTGCTCCAGCGTCTGCGTGTCGAATCGTCATGCCCGGAGACCGTGTTGCGCCATCTCGTGCCACTGATCGTGATTCTGGCGATGCCGCGGTTCGCCGCCGCGAACGACCTTGCGCGCCTGTACGATCTGGCGCTCTCGCGCGACGCGACGCTGCAGGCGGCGAGTTTCGCGCGCGATGCGGCGGTCGAGGCGCGTCCGCAGGCGCTCGCGGCACTCCTGCCGCAGGTGTCTGCCAGCGCATCGGCGTCGCGCGAGCGGGCCGACTACGCGAATGCGGGCGTCGCCGGTGCGCAGACGGTGGATTGCAGCTTGAGCGCGGCCGCCGGCACGCAGCGGTGCTACGGAACTTCGCGCGGCCTCGGGCTGGACCTGTCGCAGACGCTGTGGAGCTTCCAGGCGTTCGATCAACTCAAGGAAGCCGACTCGCAAGCCGCGGCCGCGCAGGCCGTGTTCACCGGCGCGCAACAGGACTTGCTGCTTCGGGTCGCCAAGGCCTACTTCGGCATCCTCTCGGCCACCGACCAGCTCGATACCAACCGGCGCGAGCGCGAGGCGTTCTCGACGCTGCTCGAGCAGGCCAAGGTGCGCGAGCGCACCGGTCTCGGACCCCGCAGCGACGTCGAGCAGGCGCAGGCGTTCTACGATGCGACTCCTGCAGAGCGTGATCGACGCCGAAAACGCGCTCGACGACGCGAACCTCTCCTTGACCGACATCGTCGGCCCGCGCAGCGATCGCGTCGCGCCGCTGCGCGAGGACATTCCGCTCAAGTCGCCGCAGCCCGCGTCGGTCGACGCATGGGTCGATTCCGCGCGCCGCGACAATCCCGGCGTGCGCGCCGCCTTGCTCAAGGTCGACGCCGCGTCGCGCGACATCGGGGTCCAGCGCGGCCGGGGCCTGCCGACGTTCATGCTCACGCTGTCGAGTTCGAAGCTCTCGCAGGATCAGGTGCTCGGCGGCAACCAGACCCTGGACACGGTCGGCGTGTCGTTTCGCTGGCCGCTCTTCCAGGGCGGCGCGGTGGCCTCGGCCATTCGCCAGTCGCGCGCGCTCTACCGCCAGGCGCAGGCCGAGCTGGACTTCGCGCAGCGCGATACGGAACGCAAGACGCGCGCAGCCTTCCGCGGCGTCGAGAGCGGCGTGCGGCGCATCGCGGCGGCGCATCGCGCGGTCGAGTCCTCGCGCGATGCCGTCGAAGCCGGACGGCGCAACGTGGAATTCGGCACCGGCACGGAATTCGACCTCCTGAATGCGCAGAACAACTACTACGCGGCGATTCGCGCCTACGATCAGGCGCGCTACGACTATCTGACGAGCGTGCTCACGCTCAAGCAGCAAGCCGGACGTTTGAGCGAGCGGGATCTGGACGCCGTCGACGCCTTGCTGGTCGAGCCGCAGAAATGACGATCCGACCGAAGCCGAAGGAGCCGACGATGTTTCGCGATACCACAGCACAGGACCGCGTGATCGAGCGCCCCGGGTTCTGGCGCCGCCATCGCACGGTCGGCCTGGCGTCGGCGGCGGCGGCCGTCGCATTGGGGATGCTGGGCGTTTATTGGATGAGATTCGCCGGCGCCGAGGCCTCGGTCGATCGCGCGCGGCTGTCGATCGCGACGGTGGAGCGTGGCAGCTTCGTCCAGGACGTCGCCGGCGACGGCCGCGTCGTCGCCGCGGTCAGTCCGACGCTCTACGCGAGCGGTGCCCGGCACGGTGACGCTCAAGGCGCATGCGGGCGACAGCGTGACGAAGGGCGAGACGCTCGCGACGATCGAGAGCCCCGACCTGACCGCGAAGCTGTCCCAGGAGGAGGCGACGCTCGAGGGGCTGCGCATCGACTGGCAGCGCGCGCAGCTCGAGGCGGATCGCAGGCTCATGCGCCTGCGCGACACCTTCCGTCAGGCCGAGGTCGATCAAAAGACCGCGCAGCGCGAACTCGACCGCAGCCGCCAGGCTTACGAACTCGGCGCGTATTCGCAACTGCAGATGCTGCGGGCGAAGGATGCGCTGGAGAAGGCGCAGTTCGCGCTCGAACAAGCGCAGATGAACTACGCATCCCAGCCGAAGCAGAACCGCTTCGACATCGACAGCAAGAAGGCGCTCTACGACCGCCAGCGTTACCTCGTCGCGGATCTACGGCGCCAGGTCGACGATTTGAACGTGCGTTCGCCGGTCGACGGCCAGGTCGGGCAGGTGGATCGTCGCCGACCGCGCGAGCGTCGCCAAGGACGCGCCGCTCCTGAGCGTCGTCGATTTGTCGGCGCTCGAGGTGGAGATCAAGGTCGCCGAGAGCCTCGCGCGCGATCTTGCGTCCGGGCATGACCGCCGAGATCGACGGCGGCGGCCAGCCGCTGGCAGGGCACCTCGGCGGCGTCTCGCCGGAAGTCGTCGACGGCCAGGTGACCGCGCGCGTACGGTTCGGCGCGGACAAGCCCGCCGGCTTGCGCCAGAACCAGCGCCTGTCCGTGCGCATCTTGATCGCCCGGCGCGACGACGTGCTGATGGTCGATCGCGGGCCGTTCGTGGATCAGGACGGCGGCGGCTTCGCGTACGTCGTGCACGGCGACGTCGCCGAACGGCACGCGGTCCGCCTGGGCGCGGCGAGCGTCGCGAAAGTCGAGGTCCTCGGCGGCCTCGCGGCCGGCGACCGCGTCGTCATCTCCGGGACCGACGCGTTCAAGGGCGCCGATCGCGTGATATTGAGCCACTGAGCCCCCCAACTTTGCACGAGGCTGCAACATGCTGAAGATGACCAATCTGTCGAAGGTCTACCGCACGGAAGTCGTGGAGACGTACGCGCTGCGCGACTTCTCGATCGACGTGGGCGAAGGCGAGTTCGTCGCGGTCACCGGACCGTCGGGATCCGGCAAGACGACGTTCCTCACGATCGCCGGACTGCTCGAGGAGTTCACCGGCGGCGAGTACCTGCTCGACGGCGTCGACGTGCGCGGCCTGAACGACACCCAGCGCTCGCGGCTGCGCAACGAGAAGATCGGCTTCATCTTCCAGGCGTTCAACCTGATCGCCGGATCTGAACGTTCACGACAACGTCGACGTGCCGCTGCGCTATCGCGGCATGGGCGCGGCGGAGCGGCGCCGCCGCATTCAAGAATCGCTCGAGCGCGTCGGGCTGTCGGCGCGGGGCCGCCATTATCCCGCCGAGCTCTCGGGCGGCCAGCAGCAGCGCGTCGCGATCGCGCGCGCGCTCGCGGGCTCGCCGCGCCTGCTGCTCGCGGACGAACCGACCGGCAACCTCGACACCGCACATGGCGCGCGGCGTCATGGAGCTGCTCGAGGAGCTGCACCGCGACGGCGCGACGATCGTCATGGTGACGCACGACCCGGAACTCGCGCGCGCGCGCAGCGCGAGGTGCACATCGTCGACGGCCAGGTCGTCGACGTCGGGGATCAAGGCCGCCGCACGGCCGGCGCGCACGCACGCGTCGTCCAGATCTGAGAGGTTCCGCATGTTCGACTACTACCTCGATCTCGGCCTGCGCAGCCTGAAGCGCGACGTCGTCCTGACCGCGCTGATGATCGCCGCGATCGCGGTCGGCATCGGCGCGTCGATGACCACGCTCACGGTGTTCCGGGCGATGTCCGGCGATCCGATTCCGCGCAAATCCGCGCGCCTGTTCGTGCCGCAGATCGACAACTGGGGGCCGCACAAACAGGCGATCGGCCCGAGCGATCGCGATAACCTGCAGGACCAGATCAGTTACACCGATGCGCTCGGCCTGATGAATGCGCATGCGGCCGCGCGACAGGCGGCGATGTACGGGACCGGGCTCGCGCTCACGCCGGCCGATCCGCGGCTGCGGCCGTTCCAGGTCCATGTGCGTGCGACCTACGCCGATTTCTTTCCGATGTTCGCGGTGCCGTTTCGCTACGGCGGCCCCTGGAACGCGGCCGATGACGCGGCGCATGCGGACGTCGTGGTCATCACGCGCGCGCTCGACGACAAGCTCTTCGGCGGCGCGAATGGCGTCGGGCGGACCGTGAGGCTCGACGACCACGTCTATCGGATCGTCGGCGTGATGGACCGGTGGCAGCCGATTCCCCGATTCTACGATCTCACCAACGACAAGTACGGCGAGAGCGAAGAGGTGTTCATGCCGTTCACGCGCGCGGTCGACGGGCACATGCAGCCCTGGGGCAACACGAATTGCTCCGGCGACATCGGCACCGGCTGGGACGGCCTCCTGCACTCGGAATGCGTCTGGATACAATTCTGGGTGGAGCTGCCGGATGCGGCCGCGGCGGCGCATTATCGCAGGTTCCTCGACAACTACGCCGCCCTGCAGCGGCGCGACGGCCGCTTTCACTGGGCGCCGCATACGAAGCTGCGCAGCCTGCGGCAGTGGCTCGCGTATGAGCACGCCGTGTCGGATGAAGCGAGGATCCTCGTCCTCGTGAGCTTCAGCTTCCTGTTCGTCTGCCTGCTGAACGCGATGGGGCTGATGCTCGCGAAGATCATGCGACGTTCCGCCGATCTCGGCGTGCGCCGCGCGCTCGGGGCGAACCGCCGCGCGATATTCGCCCAATGCCTGATCGAGTCCGGCGTCATCGGGCTCGCGGGCGGCGTCCTCGGGCTCGCGCTCACGGCCCTCGGGCTCGCCGGGTTGCGGTCGCTGCTCACGGAGGAGATCGCCCGGCTCACGCACTTCGGCCTGGCCGATATCGGCATCGCGATCGCTCTCGGCGTCGCCGCGACGATGATCGCGGGACTGTATCCCGCGTTGCGCGCCGTCCAGATCCAGCCCGCCTGGCAACTCAAATCTCAATAAGAGGAATATACCCGTGGACCTGCATCCCATATTGTCCGCGATGCGCCGGAACAAGGTCGGCGCCGTGCTGATCGCGCTGCAGACGGCGGTCACGCTCGCGATTCTCTGCAACGGCCTGTTCATCATCCAGCAGCGGCTCGCCGCGAGCCGCCGTCCGACCGGTGCGGACGAGGCGAATATCTTCGTGATCACGAACCAGTGGGTGGGCAGCTCGAAGGACCTGTCGGCGCGATTGCAGACCGACTTGAGCACATTGCGCGCCGTTCCCGGCGTGGTCGACGCCTACGCGTCCAATTCCTATCCCTTGGCGAACGGCGGATGGACCGAGGGCGTGAGCCTGAAGCCGGGCAAGGCGTCGCTGAAGACGCCGGCGGCGCTGTATTTCGCCGACGAGCATGGCCTGAATACCCTCGGTCTCAAACTGATCGGCGGCCGCAACTTCAACGCCGCCGAGGTGGCCGATCGCCAGGTGACCGAGTTGAAGGCGCCCGCGGCCGTGATCATCACGCGTGAACTCGCGCAGAAGCTCTTCCCCCGCGGCGATGCGCTGGGTCGGTCCATATACATGGATTTCCAGAAGAACGAGGTTCCGATCGTCGGCATCGTCGACCGGCTCCAGGTGCCCTGGGTTTCCGGCGGCAGCTGGGGCAGCACCTTCAACGGCAGCTCCATGCTGGAACCGTTCCGGTTCCTCGCGCAATACACGTACTACGTCGTGCGCGTGCGTCCGGGGTCGATGGCGTCGGTCATGAAATTGGCCGACAAGAGACTGTTCGACGTCAACCGCGCACGCGTCGTCCAGAAGGTGCAGCCGCTGCCGGACGCCCGGCGCGAGGCGTACCGCGACGACCGCGGCCTCGCGGTCATCATGGGCGTGGTCTGCGCGGCCTTGCTCGCGGTGACCGCGTTCGGCATCGTCGGCCTGACGAGCTACTGGGTCGCGCAGCGCCGGCGCCAGATCGGCATCCGCCGCGCGCTCGGCGCGACCCGCGGCGCGATCGTGCGCTATTTCCAGGCGGAGAACTTGTTGATCGCGGCCGCCGGCTCGGCGCTCGGCCTCGTGCTCGCGATGGGCGCGAACCTGTGGATGGTCAAGAGCTTCGAAATGGCGCGCCTGCCGGCGGCCTACGCGCTCGCCGGCGCCGTCGTCGTGCTGGTTCTCGGGCAGCTCGCGGTGCTCTCGCCCGCGCTGCGTGCGGCGTCGATACCGCCTGCGCTCGCGACGCGCGGCGTATAGAATTCACGCATGCAGACCGTACTCGTGATCGACGACAACCCGGCGGTGGCGCAAGCCTTGCAGCTCTTGTTCGGCCTGCACGACATCCGCACGGTTGCCGCATCGACACCGCAGCAGGGGCTCACGATGCTCGCCGGGGACGGCATCGATCTCGTGATCGCGGACATGAACTTCAGTGCGGACACGACCTCGGGGGAGGATGGCGTCGCGCTGTTCCGCGAGCTGCGTGCGCGCAGACCCGATTTGCCGGTGATCTTGCTGACCGCCTGGACTCATCTGGAAGCCGCGGTGCAACTCGTCAAGGCGGGCGCGGCCGACTACGTCGCGAAGCCCTGGGACAACGACAAGCTGCTGACCACGGTCGAGAATCTCCTCGAACTCGCCGAGGCGACCCGCGAACGGCAGCGATTGGAGGCCGAGAGCCGGCGCCGCCGCGAGTCGCTGTCCGCCCGGTTCGACCTGTGCGGGATCGTGTTCGCCTCGGACGGCATGGGCCGCGTCGTCGAGCTCGCGTGCCGCGTCGCGCGTGCGGAGGTGCCGGTGCTGATCACGGGACCGAACGGCGCCGGCAAGGAACGGATCGCGCAGATCGTCCATGCGAATTCGGCGCTGAGCGCCGGGCCGTTCGTGGCGATCAATTGCGGCGCGATCCCCGCGGAGCTCATCGAGGCGGAGCTGTTCGGCGCGGAGGCGGGCGCCTATACGGGCGTCAATCGCGCGCGCATCGGCCGGTTCGAGGCGGCGAACGGCGGCACGCTGTTTCTCGACGAAATCGGCAACCTGCCCTTGTCCGGCCAGGTCAAGCTCCTGCGCGTGCTCGAGACCGGACAGTACGAGATGTTGGGATCGAGCCGCACGCGCAGTTCCCGCGTGCGCATCCTGAGCGCGACCAACGCGGACCTGCCGGCGATGATCCGCGAGGGCCGGTTTCGCGAGGACTTGTATTATCGGCTGAACGTCATCGACATCGCGCTGCCGCCGCTCGTCGAACGCCGCGCGGACATTCTGCCGCTCGCCGGGCACTTCCTCGGCGGGAAATTGCGGCTCAGCGAGGAGGCGGCCGCGGCGCTCAGCGCGCATGATTGGCCGGGCAACGTGCGGGAACTGCGCAATTGCATGGAGCGCGCCAAGCTCTTGGCACGGGGCGACGTCGTCGAGGCCGGCGATTTGAATTTGGTCGCAGCTTCGCGAACGGCGTCCGAGGCGTCGTGCGCCCGCAACGATCGCGACGGCGACGGGCCCGGCCGCGAGGCGATCGAGGCGGCCCTGCGCGAGGCGGGCGGCAACGTCAGTCGCGCGGCGCAAGGCCTCGGCTTGTCGCGGCAAGCGTTGTACCGGCGCGTGGAGCGCTTCAACCTGCGCCTCGGCGGCGATTGAATCGCCGATGACGACGGCGCCTTCGCGGCACTTCAGCCTGCAGGGGAAACTGGCGTTTCTGTTCGTGGCGGTCGCCGCGCTGGCCGCCGCGCTCGGTGCCTTTCTCGCCGTGCGCCTGCACGGCGCGCTGCTCGGCTGGCTGGTCGCGGTGGCGGCCGCGGTCGTGCCTGCGCTCTGGCTGGCCGCACGAGTCGTGCGGCCGGTGCGGATGCTGTTGCGCGCCCTCCGCGGCACGGTCGCGAGCTACCGCGAGGGCGATTTCAGCCTGTCGCTGGTGCGCGACCGCGGCGACGAGCTCGGTGATTTGATGGCGGCCCACAACGAACTCGCCGATGCGCTGCGTGCGCAGCGTGCGCACCTCGTGCAGCGCGAGCTGCTGCTCGACACGGTCATGCAGAATTCGCCGGTCGCGCTGCTGCTCGTCGATGCGCGCGAACGGATCACCTACGCGAACCTCGCGGCGCGCCAGCTCGTCAGCGACGGCAGGAGCTTGAACGGCGTGCGCTTCGCCGATGCGCTGCGCGATTCTCCGGCCGCGTTGCAGGCTGCGGCGATGGAGCGGGGCGACAGCCTGTTCTCCGCCGAAATCGACGGCGTCGAGGAGACCTTTCATCTCTCGCAGCGCGGATTCGTGCTGCAGGGCCGCACCTACCGGCTCTACCTCCTCAAGCGGCTGACGCGCGAGCTTTCGCGCCAGGAAGTCGCCACGTGGAAGAAGTTGATCCGCGTTCTGAGCCATGAGCTCAACAATTCGCTCGGACCCTTGTCCTCGCTCGCTCACACCGGCGTCGAGATCGCGCGGCGCGCGGACCATGCGGCGCTGCCCGGCGTGTTCGCGGCGATCGCGGAACGCGCCGAGCACCTTCATCAATTCGTCGCAAGCTACGCGACGTTCGCGAAGCTGCCGGCGCCGCGGCCGGAACGCATCGAATGGGCCGCGTTCGTCGCGGACCTCGCGCGACAGGCGCGCTTCGAAGCGGGGGCGCCGCCCGATCTACCGGGTTCCTTCGACCGGGTGCAGGTCGAACAGGCTCTGATCAATCTGCTCAAGAATGCGCATGAAGCCGGCGGGCCGCCCGGGGGCGTGGAACTCGAGATCCAATGCGACGGCGAGGTGCAACGGCTCACGGTGCGCGATCGTGGGTCCGGCATGAGCCAAACGGTGCTCGCACAAGCCTTGCTGCCGTTTTATTCGACGAAACGCAGCGGCACGGGCCTCGGGCTTGCGCTCGCGCGGGAAATCGCCGAGGCGCACGGCGGACGAATCCATCTTGCGAACCGGGACGGCGGCGGTCTTTGCGTCACGCTCGATCTGCCGGTTGCGCCGCCGGCGAACTAGCCCTTGGATGCGGGCGACGGGTCCGGCCCGTCGCGCGCGCGCCGCG
>CAVQYI010000027.1:0-76820 GCA_963718135.1 uncultured Pseudomonadota bacterium
GATCAATCCTCGTTCAATCCCGGCCGATTGTCCTGGCCGATCCGTTCCGTTGCGTCGGTCCGGGGGATGGCGGGTTATTGACCAGCCTGAAGGCCTGATGGGTGGCGCTCGCTCCATCCAGCCAACAGGCTACTACGGGCTTTCTCAAAAAATGGCTCCGCCGGAGCGCGGAAGGCGCAGCGAGTGTTACATTCTCCGCTCCCTCCGCGACCCGGCGGTGAACAGGCGTTTCAGGCGCTAAGTCCCTGGATTATCTGATGGACCTCGCGGGCCAAGGTCTCGGAAGGCGTCACCAGCACATTCTTCCCGGCCAGGCTGGTGGTGTACCGGGAAGCGCTCACGCTGCGCTCGTAGGCCCCCCGCAGGTCATCCGAGATAAGCTGGTAGGTAGTCGCCGGGATGCCTTTTTCCGCCACGACCTTCTTCAGGTTCCGGATCTGCCCTCCTTCAATCCATACCAGCCCGAAGGCCTTGGGCGGCTTGCCCACAAAGACGTAGGCGGTGTCCCCGGAGGGGACAAGTTCCAGGGGATCCGAGACCTGGGCGGCAAAGGATTCCAGGGAATCTTTCAGGCTGCTCAGGGACTGAGCCGCCGGACTGGCCTGATCCAGTGCGGCGTATTCCGGAGCTTTGCTCTTGAATTTGTCAAAAAAACCCATAAAAGCCTCCTTTCCGGTATTAGCGGTTTATGTTGTTGATTGCCGGTTGGACAAACGACACGACACCCTTAACCAGAAACTTGAATGAGTTTGATCACCTCCTTTCCGGGTTGTTCTTGAAAATTCGGTTACTAATGGACGGATGCGGGCTGAACCGCCGGATTGCGGCTCAGAATACGGATCAAAAGCTTCAGGATAACCAGGCCCAGGACTGCGAGAATCAAAACGACCAGTCCCTGAGACATGATCTTCAGTAAAACCATGGCCAGCAGGACCATGGAGACCCCCAGGGCCAAGGTACCAATACACAAGGCCGCCAAAGCGAATGGTTTCATAGCCTAACCCTCCTGGAACAACGTACGTCCGGTGGAAAGTTGTCAGCAGCGGTTAAAAAGGAACGCAGCGAAGATGCCTGATAAGTGTCGGCATCTTCATCAGGGATTGGGGAGGGAAAACGTTAGAGGGTAAAGGCCGGTGGATGAAAAATTTCTTTCGGGTTGGTTTGTCCAACGATGGGTTGAAAGAACGAAAATAAATCCTGGCTCGGAAGATTTTCTCCGGGCCGATAAGCTTCAGCCTTGATCATGAAATGAGGGGTGGCCGAGGGGGATTCGCTGCTGGGCGCGGCCTGGTTTTCCGGGCCGGGCGAACCGGTCGGCGCCGGAGTATAATCCGCCCGCACCCCGATAGCCGAAGGGTTGAGGTATTCGGCCAGAAAAAGGGTAAGTGCCAACAAAAGAATTACTTTTGGAATAATGAATTTTTCCACTTATTATTGTAAATCGTATTTTTTTAGGTTTGTCAAGAATAATCGGTTGTTTTCTCTGCGGATATCCCGTTGTCGGTATCCAACTTGAAACTCCTTTTCTTATTAATCAGGCCGGGCCGGAAGCCGCCCTGGGTGGTTCAGGGTGGCTTCCGGCCTACCGTTCGGGGGCTGATGGGGATCGGCGGCGGTGTTATTGGGAGTGGGGGGTGCCGTAGCCGATGGTGTGCAGCGCTTCGCCGATCTCGGTCAGAATAGCCGGATCGTCGATGGTCGAAGGGATCTTGTATTCCTCTCCGTCGGCGATCTTGCGCATGGTCGCGCGAAGGATCTTGCCGGAACGGGTCTTGGGCAGGCGTTTGACCACCACCGCTTTTTTAAAGGAGGCTACGGCGCCGATATCCTTTCGGACCATCTGGATGACCTCGGCGACGATCTCCTCCGGCGGGCGGGTGACCCCGCTCTTGAGAACGATCATCCCCACCGGTACCTGGCCTTTCAGGTCGTCGGCCACCCCCATGACCGCGCACTCGGCCACGTCGGGATGGCGGGAGAGGACCTCTTCCATCCCGCCGGTGGACAGGCGGTGCCCGGCCACGTTGATCACGTCATCCACCCGGCCCATGACAAAGACATAGCCTTGTTCGTCCAGATACCCGCCGTCTCCGGTCAGGTAATAGCCGGGGTAGGGATCCATGTAGGAGTTCAAAAACCGTTGATCGTCCTGCCACAGGGTAGGCAGGTTGGCGGGCGGCAGGGGCAGCTTGACTACGATCATCCCGTTTTCATTAGGCTTCAGTTCCTGGCCGGTGGTGGGTTCCAGGATTTTGATGTTGTAGCCGGGCATGGGCATGGTGGCCGATCCGGGTTTGATGGGAAAGAGCTCCAGCCCTCGGAAGTTTCCGGCGATGGCCCAGCCGGTTTCGGTCTGCCACCAGTGGTCGATGACCGGTTTTTGCAGCAGGTTGGTGCCCCAGTGGTAGGTATCCGGATCGAGGCGTTCGCCGGCCAGAAAGAGGGTTTCGAACTTGGACAAGTCATATTTTTTGAGAAATTCCCCCCGGAAGTCTTCCCGTTTGATGGCCCGGATGGCGGTCGGCGCCGTAAACAAGGCCTTGACGCCATGCTGGGAGATGACCCGCCAGAAGGCCCCGGGGTCGGGGGTGCCCACCGGTTTCCCCTCGTAGACGATGGAGGTGGCGCCCATGAAGAGCGGCGCGTAGACGATATAGGAATGACCGACCACCCAGCCCACGTCGGAGGCCGCCCAGTACACCTCGCCCGGGCCGATGTTATAAATATGTTTCATGGACCACTTCAAGGCCACGGCGTGGCCCCCGTTGTCCCGGACCACGCCCTTGGGCTTTCCGGTGGTCCCGGAGGTATACAGAATGTACAAGGGATCGGTGGCCTCCACGGAAACGCAGTCGGCCGGCCGGGCCTGGGCCTCCAGGTGGGTCCACTCCAGATCGCGGCCGGGGATCAGGTCGGCCGGGGCCATGGGTCGCTGGAAGATGACGCATTTTTCCGGTTTGCTTTCCGAAAGTTGGATCGCCTCGTCCAGCAGGGGTTTGTAAGGGATGACCCGTTGCCCTTCAATCCCGCAGGAAGCGGAAAGGATGACCTTCGGTTTGGCGTCATCGATGCGGATGGCCAATTCCCGAGGGGCAAATCCCCCGAAGACCACGGAATGGACGGCCCCCAGGCGGGCGCAGGCCAGCATGGACAGGACGGCTTCCGTGATCATGGGCATATAGATGATCACCGTATCCCCTTTTTGGACCCCCAGTCCTTTTAAAAAACCGGCGATCCGGGAAACCCGATCCAGGAGTTCCTGATAGGTGGTGGTTTGAACCGTGTTGGTGACCGGGCTGTCGTAGATCAGGGCCGGCTGGTTGCCCCGCCCCTGCTGGACGTGGATATCCACGGCATTAAAACAAGTGTTCAGCCGGCCCCCTTTGAACCAGCGGTAAAAGGGCTTCCGGGAATCGTCCAGGACCTTATCCCATTTCCGGTCCCAGACGATTTCTTCCGCTACCCTTCCCCAGAAAGAATCCGGCTTTTCAATCGATTCCCGGTACAGTTCCTTATAAGTCATGAGGCCTCCTTACTTGATTCGCTTCGAAATAGCCTTAAAGGGCTCGGTCCCGGCCTTTTCCAGCAGTTGGAACAGAACCGTTTCCGTGCCGGTGATGACCGCCCCGGCGTCGCGCAGCCATTCCAGGCCGATTTTAAAATTGTCCTTGGTCCGGGAACAGCAGGCATCCTGGATGACCTGGACCGAATAGCCGGCCTGGATCAAGCCCAGCGTGGTCTGCAGGACACAGATGTGGGTCTCCATCCCGGTGAGCAGAATCTTCTGCCTTCCGGAAGCCGCCACCTTTTCGATGAAGCCGATCTCCCGACAGCAATCAAAGGCGGTTTTCTCAAAGGGTTCGTAAACCGGCAGGGCCGTCTTGATTTCCTCCAGGGTGGGACCCAGCCCCCTGGGGTATTGCTCGGTCAGCAGAATCGGGATCCCCAGGAGCTTGGCCAGTTCCACCAGGTGGAGGCAGTTGGCGATCACGGCCTCTTTTTTTTTCATGGCGGCGGCCAGTTTCTCCTGGATATCGATGAGGACTAACAGGGTCTCGTTTTTTCTGATGAGGAATTTATCTACCATAATGCCCTTTCTCAGGAAGCAATCCCGGTTTAATAATGAATGCCCGCTCTGCCGTTTTTCGTAGGGGCGGGTTTTATACCCGCCCGCTGCAGGCAGGCTCCCGCGATTATCGGGAGGGGATTAACCCCTCCCCTACACTCGAACCCTGTTTTTGGTTATTTTCGCATTAAATATCGAACACCGAACATCCGAGGGCGGCTGTGCCACATCGTAATCAATTATTCGGCGGTTCGATATTCTATATTCATTTTTACAGCCTTTCCTTCACCAGGTTGTCCACTACGCTGGGATCGGCCAGAGTGGAGGTGTCTCCCAGTTCGTTTATCTGGCCCTGGGAAATCTTGCGCAGGATCCGGCGCATGATCTTGCCGCTCCGGGTCTTGGGGAGGCCCGGAGCGAACTGCAGCTTGTCCGGGGTGGCGATCGGTCCGATTACCTTGCGGACATAGGCCACCAGGGTTTTCCTTAATTCATCCGTGGGTTGGAAACCATCCTTCAGGGTCACAAAGACGTAAATGCCTTCGCCTTTGATTTCGTGGGGAAAGCCGACCACCGCCGATTCGGCCACGGCTTCGTGGCTGACCAGGGCCGACTCCACTTCCGCCGTACCCAGGCGATGCCCGGAGATATTGATTACGTCGTCGATCCGGCCCATGAGCCAGTAATCGCCGTCCGGATCCACCCGGGCGCCGTCACCGGTCAGGTAGACCCCCGGGATGCGGGAGAAGTAAACCTCCTTGACCCGCTTGTTTTCCGGGTCCCCGTAAGTCCCACGGAGCATACCGGGCCAGGGTTTTTCGATGATCAGGTATCCGCCTTCATTGGCCCCGGCCGGGGAACCGTCTTCTTTGACTACCTTGGGTATGACCCCCGGGAAGGGCCGGTTGGCCGAACCGGGTTTGAGGGTCATGGCCCCGGGCAGCGGGGTGATCAGGATTCCGCCGGTTTCGGTCTGCCACCAGGTATCCACGATGGGCAGTTTTTCCTTGCCCACGTTTTTGTAATACCACATCCAGGCCTCGGGGTTGATGGGCTCGCCCACCGTACCCAGCAGGCGCAGGGAGGAAAGGTCGTGCTTGTTGACCCAGGTCTCGCCTTCGCGCATCAAGGACCGGAGGGCCGTAGGGGCGGTATAGAAGATGTTGACCTGGTGCTTGGCCACGATCTCCCAGAACCGGCCGGCATCGGGATAGGTGGGGATGCCTTCGAACATCAGGCTGGTGGCCCCGGCCGACAGGGGGCCGTAAACAATGTAGCTATGTCCGGTTACCCAGCCGATGTCGGCGGTGCAGAAGTGGATGAGTTCTTCGTGGTAGTCGAAGATCCACTTGAAGGTCAGGTTGACGAAGACCAGGTAGCCGCCGGTGGTATGGAGCACCCCCTTGGGTTTGCCGGTGGAACCCGAGGTGTAGAGGATAAAGAGGGGGTCCTCGGCATCCATCACTTCCGGTTCACAGAAATTGCCCGCCGCGGCCATCTGATCATGCCACCAGACGTCCCGTTGGGGGTCCAGGGCCGCTTTTCCGGCCCGGTTGACCACGATCACCTTCTTCACGGTGGGGCATTCCTTCAGGGCCTCGTCGGCATTGGTCTTAAGGGGCACCAGCTTGCTGCCCCGCAGGCCGTTGTCCGCCGTGACCACCAGGGACGACTGGCAGTCCTGGATCCGGTCTCTCAGGGCGGAAGGGCTGAAGCCGCCGAAGACGATGCTGTGGATGGCCCCGATCCGGGCGCAGGCCAGCATGGCGATGACCAGTTCCGGGATCATGGGCAAGTAGATGGTGACCCGGTCCCCCTTCCGGACGCCGTTGTTCTTGAGCACATTGGCAAACCGGTTGACCTCCATGGACAACTGCTGGTAGGTGAAGGTCCGGTAGTTTCCGTCGTCCCCTTCCCAGATGATGGCCGCCTTGTTTCGGGTGGCGCTGGTCAGGTGTCGGTCCAGGCAATTGTAGGAAGCGTTCAATTGGCCGTTCACAAAGAATTTGATATAGGGCTTGTGAAAATCCCAGTCCCAGACTTTATCCCATTTTTTATACCAGGTCAGGTGCTTCTCGGCCATTTCTCCCCAGAAGCCTTCCGGATCCTCCACCGAGCGTTTATAGATTTTTTCATATTCCTTGATGCTTTTGATGTGGGCCCGTCGGCTGAATTCCTTGGGCGGGGGAAAGGTCCGCTCTTCGGTACTCAATACCTGTATGCTTTCCTGGGTCATGAAAATTCTCCTGCAGGTAATTTCTCGTCATCCCCGAAGGCCTTTATCGGGGATCCACTGTTCCCAATGAAAAGCCTGGATTCCCGCTCAAAATCACTGCGGGAATGACGCTCTCTGAAGCGGTTACTATTTTGAGCGTATTCATGATGCCGGTCTTGCGGGAGGGGATGAAAGGCTCGGCTGAGCTCGCCGAAGTCCCCTCCCCGACCTAACTGTCATCCTGAGCGAAGCGAAGGATCTCGGTTTTCGGGCCAGAAAAAACTCCGCGAAGGTTCTCCGGACTTGCTAATAACCTGAGATTCTTCGCTAGCGCTCAGAAGAACAAGTACTCTCTGCCGGACTTTCTACGAAACCAAAGCTACTTCAGTTCCCGCGGGTACCGCAGGCTGAGCACCATGTCCTGCACGGCCTGGGGCGGTTCCTTGGTGAACTTGGAAACGACGTAGATGATGATGAAGTTGAACAGCATGCCGATGGTGCCGATGCCTTCCGGGGAAATCCCCCACCACCAGTGGGCCGCGTTGTCCATGGCCGGGTTGATGAACTGGAAGTAGATGATGTAGGCGGCGGTAAAGCCGATGCCGCCCAGCATACCGAGGATGCAGCCCTCCTTGGTGGCCTTCTTCCAGAAGATGCCCATGACGATGATGGGGAAGAAGGAGGAGGCGGCCAGACCGAAGGCAAAGGCCACCACCTGGGCCACGAAGCCGGGGGGTTTGATTCCGAAGTACCCGGCGATGATCACCGCCACGCCGGCGGCGGCGCGGGCCATGATCAGCTCCTTCTTTTCCGACATGTCCTTGGAGATGATGTTCTTCATCAGGTCATGGGAAAAGGAGGCGGCGATAACCAGCAGCAGCCCGGCGGCGGTGGACAGGGCCGCGGCCAGGCCCCCGGCGGCCACCAGGGCGACCACGAAGGGATGGAGCTTGGCGATCTCCGGGTTGGCCAGCACCATGATGTCGTTGTCGATCTGCAGCTCATTTTTACTTTTTTCAATAGGGACTATTTTTTGGTAACGGTCCGTTCCCCGAATTTACCCAGTATGGGCTGGCCGTCCGGGCCCTTGGCGAGTTTCGGCAGCCCGTCATAAGCCAACCCACTGTAATACTGCATCTTGCCGTCGCCGTTCTTGTCCTCCCAGGCGACCAGGCCGGTTTTTTCCCAGTTCTTGAACCAGGAAGGGGCCGCGGCATAGTCCTTGTTGTGCAGGGTGTTGATCATGTTGAAGCGGGCGAAGGCGGCGACGGCCGGAGCCGTGGTGTAGAGCAGGGCGATGAAGAACAGCGCCCAGCCGGCCGAGGAGCGGGCGCCCTTGATCGTCGGGGTGGTGAAGAAGCGGATGATGATGTGCGGCAGACCGGCGGTGCCGACCATCAGCGCGAAGGTGATCATGAAGACGTCGATCATGCTCTTGGCGCCGCCTTGGCGGTGTAGGCCGGAAAACCCGAGGTCCTTCTGGATCACGTTCAGTTTTTCCAGCAGGTAGCCCGGTGCCGATCCCTAAGAGCTTCTGGCCGCCCTTCGCTCAGGGTGCTGCCGAAGCCGAGCTGCGGGATCGGGTTGCCGGTGAGCATGCAGGGAGATGAAGATCGCCGGGATCAGGTAGGCAATGATCAGCACGCAGTACTGGGCCACCTGGGTGTAGGTGATGCCCTTCATGCCGCCGAGGGTGGCGTAGAAGAAGACGATCGCCATGCCGATGAGCACGCCGGTGTTGATTGCGACCTCCATGAAGCGGGAGAAGACGACGCCGACGCCGCGCATCTGGCCGGCCACGTAGGTGAAGGAGACGAAGATGGCGCAGATGACGGCCGATCACGCGGGCGCCGTTGGAGTAATAGCGGTCGCCCACGAACATGGGGACGGTGAACTTGCCGTATTTTCGCAGGTAGGGGGCCAGGAGCATGGCCAGCAGCACATAGCCGCCGGTCCAGCCCATCAGGTACATGGAGCCGTCCCGGCCCATGAACGAGATCAGACCGGCCATGGAGATGAAGGAGGCGGCCGACATCCAGTCGGCGCCGGTGGCCATACCGTTCATGATCGGCGGGATCGCCTCGCTCGGCGACGTAGAAGTCCCCGGTGGTTTTGGCCTTGGCAAACCAGGCAATGGCTATATAGAGGGCAAAAGAGAGCCCGACTACGATCCAGGTCCACGCTAAGATGCTCATAATATTTTCCTTTCTTGGCTGTTATTTTTCATGAACATCGTATTTCTTGTCAAGTTTGTTCATGATTTGTACATAGACGTAGATAAGGATCACGAAGATCACCATCGACCCCTGGTTGGCGAACCAGAACCCCAGGGGGAAGCCTCCCAGATAATAGTTTTCCAGCACGTTGGCCAGAAGGATCCCGGCCACGTAGGAGACCAGAAACCAGATGGCCAACAGGATGACCACCCAGGTGATGTTCTCCTTCCAATAGCCTTCTAAATCTTGTTTTGTTGTTGTTGCCATACGTTCCTCCTCTGATAAAGCGGTTTGGTTTATTAAAAACCTTTTTTTCCCTCCATGCCCTCCCTTGTCATTTCAGGTGAGGTGGTTTAATGGAAGGGCAGACTTTGGCTGCCCTTACGGCGGGACCATCACCTCCTTTATGGTTTTATTAAGAAAAATTTTTTCGTCCATTATCCTGGAAATGTAGGGTCGGAGTTCATCTCCGCCCGAAGCTTGGGTGCACCCGGATGCGCCAGTGCGGGAGGGTATAAAACCCTCCCCTACGAAAAAATTGATTGGTTGATATCTGTTCATGCTTTCTTTTATAAATTTATATCATCGTTCCCTGGGCCTGGAGCTTCCGCCGGGGGTCGCCGGCCCGAAGCAGGTCCCCCAGGGTCTGGATCCCGGAGGTCTGCAGCCGGGGCAGCAGCCGCTGGAAGACCTGGGCGGTCATGAAGGCGTCCATCAGGGCGTTGTGAGCCCCCTGGACCGGGATACCCAATTCCTTGGCTATGGCCACCAGCTCAAAATTTTGAGCCGTAAAGGAGTCCGGGCCGTGATTGGGGGTGTTGGAACGCCACCAGTGCATCAGGGACATGGTGTCGAGCGCCGGATTTTTCAGGGTCCGGCCCAGGGCATTCTTTAACTCCCGGTTGATAAAAAACAGGTCCAGGGAGACAAAGTCGCGGTCGGTACTGTCCGGCGAGAACAAACGGGTCCAGCAGGAACTCGGCGGCAAGTCGCCGAACATACTGCTGGACGACGCGGATCTCGAACGTGCCGTCAAGCGCAGCGTGCTGCACGTATTTCAGAATTCCGGCCAGTCCTGCAATGCGCCGACCCGCATGCTGGTCCCCGAATCGAAGCTCGCCGAGGTCGAGGAACTCGCGCAGCGGACCGCCGCCGGCGTCATCGTCGGCGACCCGGGCGCCGCGGCGACGAACGTGGGCCCGGTCGTCTCGAAGATTCAGTACGACCGCATTCAGGGATACATCGAGAAAGGGATCGCCGAAGGCGCCAAAGTGATCGTCGGCGGCCCCGGCCGCCCCGAGGGATTGACGAAGGGCTATTACGTCCGGCCGACGATCTTCTCGAACGTCAGCAACCAAATGACGATCGCGCGCGAGGAGATCTTCGGACCCGTGCTCTGCATACTGCCGTACAAGAGCGAGGAGGAAGCCATTCGAATCGCGAACGACACGCCCTACGGCCTGTCGGCGTACGTCTGGTCGGGCGACAACGCGCGCGCGCGGCGTGTCGGCAGCCGCATTCGGGCCGGGCAGGTCGCGATCAACGGTGCTTCCGGCGACTGGCAGACCCCGTTCGGCGGCTTCAAGATGTCCGGTAACGGCCGCGAATACGGCGAGTACGGATTGCGCGATTTCCTCGAGGTGAAGGCGGTCATCGGCGTCGACGCGGCTTGATGCTGCGGCGACGCTGTGGCTGATCGAGCGACGGCGGCTGATCCTGCGGCGACGGCCGAGACCCCGCTGTTGCGGCTCGAGCGGGTCAGCAAGCGCTACGGCGCGAATCGGCCCGCCGTCCTCGACGGCGTCGATCTCGATGTCCGGCACGGCGAATATCTCGCGATCATGGGCGAGTCCGGCGTCGGCAAATCGACGCTGCTGAATCTGCTCGCGGGGCTCGATCGCCCGGACGCCGGCCGGGTACTGCTGGATGGGACCGATCTCGCGTCGCTCGGCGATGACCAGACGACCTTGCTGCGGCGCCGCGCGATCGGCTTCGTCTTCCAGGCGTTCCACGTGTTGCCTTATTTGACGGTGCGGCAGAACGTCGCGCTGCCGCTCGAGTTGTTGGGCGTCCCCGAACATACGCGCCGCGCGCGTACGACCGCGATGCTCGAGGCGCTCGCTGTCGGAGCGCTCGCGGAGCGCTTCCCGCGCGAGCTCGCGGGCGGCGAAATTCAGCGAGTCGCGATCGCGCGTGCGCTCGTCCACCGGCCGCGCGTCCTGCTCGCCGACGAACCGACCGGCAACCTCGACCCGCGCACCGCGGTGCAGACGCTCGCGTTGCTGCGCGCCCAGGTCAAACGGGATGCCGGCGCCGGCGTGCTGATCACCCACTCGCGCGCCGCCGCGGAAACCGCCGACCGCATCCTGATTCTCGATGCGCATGGCCTCAAGGCCGAGGAGCGCGCTTAAGATGCGCAGCCGGCGCGGAAGGGGCGGCGCTTTGCGCGTATGGCGCTTGTTGCTGATCTCGCAAATCCGCGAACAGCCGGCGCGCCCGATCATTTCGGTGCTCGCGATCGCGATCGGCGTCGCGCTCGCCTCCGCGATTTTTCTGGTCAACGGCGCGGCCCTCGCGCAGTTCACGCGCGCGGCGCGCCAACTCGTCGGCGAATCCGACGTGATCGTGCGCGGCTCCGCCGACGGATTCCCGGAAACCTTGTTCCCCACGCTCGCCCGCGATCCGGCCGTCGCGGTCGCGAGCCCCGTGCTCGAAATCGACGCCGCCATACCGGGCCGGCGCGAACCGCTCGAGGTGCTCGGCATGGATCCGTTCCGCGCGGCCGAAATGCAACCGGCCGTGATCGCGGGCCTGGGGCCCGGGGTTCTCGACCTTCTGCGGCCGGACGGCATCTATCTGTCCGCGGCCGCCGCCGCGGACCTGCGCGTACGGCGCGGGGACACGCTGCCGGTCATCGTCGGCGACGCGCCGAGACGCCTCGTCGTGCAGGGGCGTACTGCCGGCGGCTCTCTACGCGCAACCGCTCGGCATCATGGACATCGCCTCCGCGCAATGGACCTTCGACCGGATCGGACGCTTGAACCGCATCGACCTGCGCTTGGGCGCAGGCGAAGATCCGCAGGCCTTTCGCCGGCAACTGCAAAAAGTCCTGCCGGCCGGCGTCTACGCGATCGCCCCGCGCGTCGAACGCGGCCGCGCGGTCACGGCCACGCGCGCCTATCGCGTCAACCTCAACATGCTCGCGCTCGTCGCGCTCTGGACCGGCGCGTTCCTCGTGTTCTCGACGCAGTCATTGTCCGTTCTGCGCCGGCGCAACTCTCTCGCCCTGCTGCGCGCGCTCGGGGTCACGCGCGCGCAGCTCGAGCGTGCGCTCACGGCAGAGGGCGCCGTCTGGGGCGCCGTCGGCGGCGCGCTCGGCTTGGGCTTGGGCGCCCTGATCGCCGCGCTCATGCTGCGCCTGTTGAGCGGGGATCTCGGCAACGGCCAACTGCGCGTCGTCGGCGCGACGCTCCGTGGGCAACCGCTCGCGCTCTGCGCGCTGTTCGTGATCGGCGTGTTCGTTGCAGCACTCGGCGCATGGGTGCCGGCGCGCGCCGCCGCCCGCCGCCCGCCCGCACGCGCGCTGAAGGGCGGCGACCAGCGACAACGCCTCGCGCACCGCGTCGGCGTTTTGGCTCGGAATCGCCGTGTGCCTCGGCGGGATCGGGATCGCGTGGCTGCCGCCGATCGCGCACCTGCCGGTATTCGGCTACGCGGCCGTTGCGGCGCTGTTGTTCGGCGCCGTCCTGCTCGTGCCCGCGCTCACGGTACGATTGCTGCGCGCGGCGCCGCACTCGGGCAGCGTCGTTCTCGACACCGCGATCGCGCAGCTGCGCGACAACGTCGCGCTGTCGACCTTGAGCCTCGCGTCCATCATCGTCAGCTTCAGCCTCATGGTCGCGATGGCGATCATGGTGTACTCGTTCCGCGTGTCGTTCGAAAATTGGCTCACGCAGCTGCTGCCGGCGGACATTCAGCTGCGCGTGCCGATCGGCGCCGGCTCGTCTTATTGGAGCGCCGGCGACCAGTCGAGAGATAGCCGCCGTCCCCGGCATCGCGCGCATCGAATTTCGCCGCACCCGCCAGGTCTTGCTGTCCGCAGCGCACGTCCCGGTGACCTTGATCGCGCGCGATATGACGAGGGCGGCGGCCGCCTCCGTATTGCCGATCGTGCGCAGCGCCCGCGGCGGTACGCCCCGTGGCGCGCGTCCTGCGTGGATCTCCGAAGCGGTCGCGGACCTTTACGGCTATCGGCCCGGCGACTCGCTCGAGCTGCCACTCGCGGGCGGCATGCATCGATTCGTCGTGGCGGGCGTCTGGCGCGACTACGCGCGCAGCGCCGGATCGATCGTCATAGAGCGCGCCGATTATCTCGCCGCCAGCGGCGATTCGACGGCGACGGAGGGCGCGATCTGGCTCGCGCCGGCGGCGGACGCCGCCGCGGTCGTGGCGGCCGTGCGCAAGTGCTTCGCGCGCCCGGATTCCCTGGAGATACTTGCCTCCACCGAGGTCCGCAGCCACTCGCTGCGGATCTTCGATCGCGCGTTCGCGATCACGTACGCAATGGAGGCGATCGCGGTGCTCATCGGTCTCGCCGGCGTCGGCTTCGCGGCGAGTTCGACCGCTCTCGCGCGCCGCGCGGAATTCGGCATGCTGCGGCACATCGGCATGCTGCGCGGCCAGGTCATCCGCCTCCTCGCGGACGAAGGGATCGTCTTGAGCACGCTCGGCGTGATCTACGGCTTGACGCTCGGCGTCGTCCTCAGCCTCGTGCTGGTTTACGTCGTCAATCGCCAGTCCTTTCACTGGAGCATCGATCTCTCGGTGCCGTATTGGCAGCTGGCAGCGCTCGGCGCGGTGTTGATCGCGGCGGCCGCGGGCACATCCGTTTGGAGCGGGCGCGCCGCGGTCAGCGAAGACGCGGTGCGCGCGGTGCGGGAGGATTGGTGAGGCGCTTGCCCGGCCCCGCGCCGTTCCTGGCCGCCGCGCTCAGCATTGCCGCCACGCTCTGCCTGGCGGCGGCGCCGGGTGCCGCGCGTTACGCAGCGGACACCTCGTACGCCGCGGTGACCCGCGGAACCTTGCTCACGTTTCCCGCCGATTACGGCAGCCACGATCGATTTCGCAGCGAGTGGTGGTACGTGACGGGTTGGTTGACTACCGCGGGCGGCAAACCCTTGGGCTTCCAAATCACGTTCTTCCGCGCGCGCCCGGCGATTTGGCGCGAAAATCCCAGCGCGTTCACCGCGCGCCAGCTCATCATCGCGCACGCCGCGATCAGCGACCCCGAGCGCGGCCGGCTCTGGCGCGATCAACGAGTCGAGCGCGCGGGCTTCGGTCTGGCGGGGGCCGCCGCCGGCGATACGCACGCGTGGCTCGACCACTGGTCCCTCGTGCGCGGCGACGACGGTGTCTACCACGCGCGCGTCGTCGGCACGCATTTTTCGCTCGATCTCGCGTTTTCGCCGACCCAGCCGCCGCTGTTGAACGGCCGGGGCGGCTACAGCCGCAAGGGCCCGGAACCCGCGTCGGCGAGCTATTACTACAGCATTCCGCATCTGCGGGTCACCGGCCGCATCGAGCGCGCCGGCCGCGGCGACGCGGTTACAGGCGAGGCATGGCTCGACCACGAATGGTCGAGCGCCTACCTCGACCGCGGCGCCGTCGGCTGGGATTGGATCGGGATCAATCTGGATGACGGCGGCGCCCTGATGGCGTTTCGGATTCGCGGCGCGGACGGCACCGTACGTTGGGCCGGCGGCAGCTTGCGGGACCGCGGCGGCGATGTTCGGACTTTCGGACCCGCGGACATCGCATTCACGCCGTTGCGCGAATGGAAGTCGCCGCGGACCGGGATTGGCTATCCTGTCGAATGGCGCGTGAGCGCCGGTGCGCGCAGCTTCATATTGAAGCCATTGATGGACGACCAGGAGAACGATACCCGCCGCTCGAGCGGCGCGATTTATTGGGAGGGCGCGGTACGGGCGACCGAAGGAGGAAAGTCGGCCGGCCGCGGCTACCTCGAGCTCACCGGATACGGCGAGCCGTTGAGCTTGCGCTGACGGTGGCGGTCGCGTCGAGTCCGAGCATGCCCCCCGGAACTGATAGCCTATGGGCGAAAACCGACGGGGATTGCAGCATGCGGATCATAGGCGGTATCGGCGAATTGAACGGCCTCGCGGGAGAGGAAGTCGCGGTCGGCGACTGGCTGTTGATCGACCAGGGTCGCGTCGACCGATTCGCCGAAGCCACGAGCGATCACCAATGGATCCACGTCGATCAAGAGCGCGCGCGCCGCGAGTCGCCGTTCGGCGGCACGATCGCGCACGGCTTTTTGACCTTGTCGTTGCTGCCCTACCTCGTCGCGCAAAGCCTGCGCATCGACGGCGTCCGTCTCGTCGTCAATTACGGCCTCGATCGCGTTCGTTTTCCCGGCCCGGTCATGGTCGGGACCCGGATACGCCCGCGCGTCGCGCTTGCCAAATGCGACGGCTTCCCCGGCGGCGTACAGGCCGAATGGCTCGTGACCGTCGAGCGCGAATCCCAGGCCAAGCCCGCCTGCGTCGCTGCCTCGCTGATCCGGTATTACGCCTAGAATTTCCACCCCGACCGAGAGATCAGCCGTTGCCGCGCGATCCACGCTTCGACATTTTATTCGAGCCCGTCAAGATCGGTCCGCGTCACCGCGAGGAACCGATTTTTTCAGGTGCCACACTGCAACGGCATGGGATATGCGAAGCCACGCAGCCACGCGGCGATGCGCGGCGTGAAAGCCGAGGGCGGATGGGCGGTCGTCAGCACCGAAGAGGTGGAGATTCATCCGTCGAGCGACTTGTCGCCGTACATCGAAGGCCGATTGTGGGACGACCGCGATGTGCCCGGCCTCGCATTGCTCGCCGACGCCGTGCATGCGCACGGCTCCTTGGCGGCGATCGAATTGGCGCACGCGGGGATCAACACCGCGAATCACTACTCGCGCGAGGCTGCGATCGGGCCGAGCCATTGCGTGAGCCCCTACAGCTATGCACCCGCCCAGGCGCGCGCGATGACCAAGGCCGACATCCGCGCCTACCGCCGCTGGCATCGAGCCGCCGCGCTGCGCGCACGGCGCGCGGGATTCGACGTCATCTACGTATACGCCGCGCACGACCTGTCGCTCGCGATGCATTTCCTGGTCGCGCGCCACAATCAGCGCACGGATGAATACGGCGGCAGCCTCGAGAACCGCACGCGCCTGTTGCGCGAACTGATCGAGGATACCAAGGAAGCCGTCGGCGACACCTGCGCGGTGGCGCTGCGCTTCGCCGTCGACGAACGCCGCGGCGCCGACGGACTCGCCAGTTCCGGCGAGGGCCGCGAGATCGTCGCGATGCTCGCCGAGTTGCCCGACCTCTGGGACGTGAACCTCGGCGGCTGGTCGAACGATTCGGTCACTTCACGCTTTGCGCCGGAAGGATTCCAAGAGGAGTTCGTGCGGTTCGTGAAGACCGTCACGAGCAAGCCCGTCGTCGGCGTCGGCCGATTCACCTCGCCCGATACCATGGTCTCGCAGGTACGGCGCGGCATCCTCGACATGATCGGCGCCGCGCGGCCGTCGATCGCGGATCCCTTTCTGCCGAAGAAGATCGAGACCGGCGAGGTCGACGACATCCGCGAATGCATCGGCTGCAACGTCTGCGTGACCGGCGACTACACCGCGACCCCGATCCGCTGCACGCAGAACCCGACGATGGGCGAGGAATGGCGCAAGGGCTGGCACCCCGAATACGTACCGCGGGCCGCGGGCGGCGAGCGCTTTCTCGTCGTCGGCGCGGGTCCCGCCGGGCTCGAGTGCGCGCGGCTGCTCGGCCGCCGCGGCTGTGCCGTCGACCTCGCGGAGGCACGCGCGGATTTGGGCGGCCGCGTCACGCACGAATCGCAACTTCCCGGCCTCGCCGCCTGGGCGCGCGTTCGCGACTACCGCATCCAACAACTACGCAAGATGCCCGAGGTGCAAATCTACCGCGATAGTCCCGTCACGGCCGAACAGATCCTGGAGTTCGGCGCGCAGCGCGTGGTTCTCGCCACCGGCGCGCGCTGGCGGCGCGACGGCGTCGGTCGCGCGAATCGCCGTCCCATCCCGGGTTTCGACCGCGGCGGCGTATACACGCCGGATGACGTCTTCGAGGGAAAGCTGCCGTCTTCCCCGGTCGTCATCTTCGACGACGATCATTTCTATCTCGGCGGCCTTCTCGCCGAACGCCTGCGCGCGCACGGTCATGCGGTGACCCTGGCGACGCCCGCCGCCCTGCCGTCGGCCTGGACCGTCAACACGCTCGAACAGCCGGCGATCCATCGACGCCTGCTCGACAGCGGCGTCGATATCGTCACACTGCATAACGCGATCGACTACGACGGTCGCGAACTGCACCTCGCCTGCGTCGTGACGGGCCGGCGCACGAGGCTCCCCGCGGCTGCGATAGTGACCGTCACCTCGCGTCTGCCGAACGAATCGCTCGCTCTGGAACTCGCCGCGATGCCGGAGCGGCTCGCGGCCGCCGGCATCGTCTCGGTCGCGTCGATCGGCGATTGCTACGTGCCCGGCACGATCGCCGCCGCGGTCTACGCCGGCCACCGCCATGCGCGCGAGTTCGACCGCGCGGCCGGCGACGACGTGGAGTTTCGGCGCGAAATGACGGATCTCGACTGAGATCGGCTCGCCCGCTCCATGGCGCCGCCGGGCGCGCTACCAGAGCGGCAAGGTGTAGGTGAAGACGATGTAGCCGACGACGCTGTGCGAGCGATCGTTCGCGAGATACAGCGCGGGATTGAGTTGCAACGCGTCGGTCACGTTCCACGTGAACCCGGCCGTGAAGAAATTCTCCCTGCCGCTTTGATAATCGAGCTGAGCGCGCCACGTCGGATTGAAATCGTAGGCCCATCCGAGCAGCGCTTGGTCGCGATTGCCGACGCGCACCGCGCCGGCCATGAATTTGTTGTGTTCGGTGTAGTAGCCACCCTCGAGCAGAGGCTGCGGCGAGACGCCGCCGGTCGACCAGTTGATGAAGCCGGTCGTCAGCAGAAAAGGGCCATGGTCGACGAGCGCGATTTCCGTGCCCAAGACCTCGTCGTCGGGTGAGAATCCCTGGAAAACGGCGGCCTCGATCCACTTCGTGAGACCCAATTCCGCCTGGATTTCGTAAGGATCGCCGATCTTGCGGGCCTGCGCCTGGAAGCTCAGCGACAATTGGCCGACGGGCTGCAGGTCGGGCGTGACGATCTGGCTCAAGCCCTTCGTCGTTGCGCCGGCGGGCGCCGCCGCGAGCAGCACGGCGAGCGCGCTCCCGGCAGCGAGACTACGGATCAGCGCGACGGCAGCGGACTTCATGCGCGCGAGTCTACACAAGACGACCCGCCGTTGAATGCAGCGCCGCGCGCGTTTCCCCGTACCGCGCCCTCCGAGAGGCGTCAGGGAAACAGCCGCAGGTACGCCTCGTGGGTTGGCTGCCGCGTCGCCGAGCGCCAACGGATGTCGCCGCCGAACTGCCAGAACACCATGAACTGCCGGCAGGCCTCGAGCTCCGCCGCGCATCGCGCCTTATGCGGGCATTCGCGGCACGGGCCCATTTCCACGATCGGTGGGCTGTCGTGCGTGCCGACCCGAATTCGCCGCAATGATGATATTTCGCTGATGGCTTTCTCGACGGCGGACGTGGACGGTCCGGAGCCCGGACCCAAGGGAGGAATCTCGACGTGTGAAATGAATTGGTCGGGGCGACAAGATTCGAACTTGCGACCCCTTGCACCCCATGCAAGTGCGCTACCAGGCTGCGCCACGCCCCGACCGAGGCCGTCATGATAGCCGATTTGCGCCCGGGATTCCCGTCGGCGCGCACCCCCACGCCGGCCCGGGCTCAGCGGCGCAGGATCTTGATGAGCTCTTCGAGCTCGATGCGCATCTGATGGATCAGCTGTTGGCTCTGATTGAGGTCCGTCTGCGCGTCGTTGCCCGTGAGCCGGTTGCGCGCACCGCCGATCGTGAAGCCCTGTTCGTACAGGAGGCTGCGAATCTGGCGGATGACCAGCACGTCCTGGCGCTGGTAGTAACGCCGGTTGCCGCGGCGCTTCACGGGCTTCAGCTGCGGGAACTCCTGTTCCCAGTAGCGCAGCACGTGCGGCTTGACGCCGCACAAGTCGCTGACTTCGCCGATCGTGAAGTAGCGTTTGCCCGGTATCGCGGGCAGTTCGCTATTGTTGCTTGGTTCCAGCATATGCCTCGACACGAGCCTTCAGTTTTTGTCCCGGACGGAACGTGACCACGCGACGCGCGCTGATCGGAATTTCCTCACCGGTTTTCGGATTGCGCCCCGGGCGCCGGTTCTTGTCGCGCAGATCGAAGTTGCCGAAGCCGGACAGCTTCACTTGTTCACCGGACGAGAGCGCGGCGCGGATTTCCTCGAAAAACAAGTCGACGAGCTCACGCGCTTCCCGCTTGTTCAGCCCCAGTTGATCGAATAGGGCCTCGGCCATTTCCGCCTTGGTCAGGGCTGCCATGCTTATTAGTCTCTTATCGTGGCGCTGAAGTCATCCCGTAACCGTGCGACCACGGCAGTCATCACGGCATCTGCATCGACATCAGTAAGAGTGCGGGAAGAATCCTGCAAAATCAAGCCTAAAGCGACACTTTTTCGTCCAGAATCTATCCCAGGACCGCGATAGACATCGAATACGATCAACTCATGCAGGACGCCCGCAGCGCTAACACTAACAGTTTCCTGCAATTGTGCGAGCGTGACGTTTTCATCGACGACGACGGCGAGGTCTCGGCGCACGCTGGGAAACTTCGAAATCTTCTTGAATAACGACGGTTTAGCAATAAATGCTAAATCCGTTTCTATTTCAAAAAACAGCGGCGCCGGGGATATGTCAAATTCCTTCGCGAGGCGCGGATGCAACTCACCAAGCCAGCCGATCGCGCGCTCGTCACGCATGAGCCGCGCGGTCCTTCCCGGGCGCAAACAATCGAGCTCCGCCGCTTCGAAACGTACGGCCGCTTCGTCGCCCGCGAGCGCGAACAAGCCGACGAGATCCGCTTTCACGTCGTAGAAGTCGACGCCCTCCTCCCGGCTTCCCCACTGCTCCGGCCAGCGTGCGCCGCAGACGATGCCCGCCAAGGTCTCGACCTCGTCGAGTCCGGCATCGCGGACGCAGAACTTGCGGCCGAGTTCGAATAGCCGGACGCGCGATTGCTGGCGATGCCGATTCTCGCGGCAGGCTTTGAGCAGCCCCGGCCACAGGGAGACGCGCATTTCGCCGAGGTCGGCGGAGATCGGGTTCGCGAGAGCGAGGCAGGGCGCCTGCGGAAACAGGGTGCGCTGAACCTGCGGATCGACGAAGCTATAGGTGATCGCCTCGCGGTAGCCGCGATCGATCATCGCCGTCAGCAGCCGCTCGTTCGAGACGCGGGATTCGCTCGCGAGGCCCGCGACCTGCGGCGTGATTGCATGGCTTTCGGCGATCCGGTCGAAACCGCGCAAGCGCGCGATCTCCTCGATGAGATCGACCTCGATCGAAAGATCGAACCGGTGCCACGGCGCCTCGACCTCCCAGCCCGACGGCGTGTCCGTGACCTTGCGGCTGATCGCACCGAGCCACTCGCGCGCTTCCGCGTCGGGAATTTCGGCTCCGAAGACCCGTGCGAGCCGCTCGCGGCGCAAGGACACGCGCCGCGGACAGGGCGGTGCGCCGGCGCGTTCGACGTTGACGGGCCCCGGCTCGCCGCCGACGATGGCGACGAGCAGTGCGGTCGCCCGCTCGATCGCACGCTCCGGGAGGCCGGGATCCACGCCGCGCTCGAACCGCTGCGCGGCGTCGGTAAAGAGCCCCAGGCGCCGCGCCCGGCCGGCGACGGCGTCCGGCGTGAAATGAGCGGCTTCGAGGAACACGTCGGTCGTCGCCGCGGCGATCGCCGTGCGCCGCCCGCCCATGACGCCGGCAAGACCCACGGGGCCGGCGTCGTCCGCGATCACCAGGCAATCGGGCTCCAGCGCGTACTCTTTGTCGTCGAGCAGGGTCACGCGCTCCCCCGCCGCCGCCCAGCGCACGGTGATATGCCCTGACAGCAGCGCGCTGTCGTAGGCGTGCATCGGCTGGCCGAGCTCCGCCATCACGTAATTGGTGACGTCGACGACCGGCGAAATGCTGTTGATGCCGATGCGGCGCAAACGTTCGCGCAACCAGAGCGGCGACGATGCGCCCGCGCGGATGCCGCGCAGCAACCGGCCCGCGAACAGCGGGCACGGTCCGGACACGGCGAGTTCGACCGGGAATATCTCTTCATGCCGCGCGGCGACCGGCGTCGCTTCGTGCGTCAGATAGCGCCTCTGCTGCGCGGCCACGTAGTCGCGCGCGATGCCGAACACGCTCATGCAATCGCCGCGATTGGGCGTCGCGTTCACCTCGAGGATCGTATCCTCCAGATCCAGCGCCTCGCGCACGTCACGGCCCGGTGCAAGGTCGCCCGGCAATTCCAGAATGCCGTCATGCTCTTCGCCCAAGCCGAGTTCGCGCGCCGAGCACAACATGCCCTGCGACTCGACCCCGCGCAGCTTCGCGCGCTTGATCGCCAAGTCTCCCGGCAAGCGCGCGCCGATCTTCGCGACCGCGACTTTCAACCCGGCGCGCACGTTCGGCGCGCCGCAGACGATCTGCAGACGGTCGGCGCCGTCGGTCGTCACTTCGCACACCGAGAGGCGCTCGGCGTCGGGGTGACGCGCACATTTCAGCACTTCGCCGACGACGACACCGGAGAACGGCGGCGCGGCCGGCGCGATCGATTCGACCTCGAGCCCGGCGACGGTCAGCCGCGCGCCGAGCTCCGCGGGCGATGCGGCAAGCCGCGTGAATTCCTCGAGCCAGCGCGTGGTGATCTTCACGGAAATTGCTTCAGGAACTGCAGATCGTTTTCGAAGAACAGGCGCAGGTCGTCGACGCCATAGCGCAGCATCGCGAGGCGCTCGATGCCCATGCCGAACGCGTATCCCTGCCAGCGCTCGCTGTCGATGCCAGCCGCATCGAGCACGTTCGGGTGAATCATGCCGCAGCCAAGGATCTCGAGCCAGCCGGTCTGCTTGCAGACGCGGCATCCTGCCCCATGGCAGAACACGCATTCGATGTCGACTTCCGCCGAGGGTTCGGTGAACGGGAAATACGAGGGCCGCAGACGCATGCCGAGCGGCCGTTCGAAAAAGTGCTCGACGAAAGTATGCAGCATCGCCTTCAAGTTCGCGAAGCTGACCGTCTCGCCGACGACGAACCCCTCGACCTGGTGAAACATCGGGGTGTGCGTCATGTCCGAGTCGCAGCGGTATACGCGCCCCGGGGCGATGACCGCGAGCGGCGGCTCTTGCTTGCGCATCGCGCGAATCTGCACCGGCGAGGTATGCGTTCGCAGGAGCCGGCCGTCCGGAAAATAGAACGTGTCGTGCATCGCCCGCGCGGGATGATTCTTCGGGATGTTCAACGCCTCGAAGTTATGGAAATCGTCCTCGACCTCGGGGCCCGCCGCGACTTGAAAGCCCGCTCGCGTGAATATGCGCTCGATGCGCAGCCGCGTGCGCGTCACCGGATGCATGCCGCCCGGTTCCTGGCCGCGCCCCGGCAACGTCACGTCGAGGCTGCCCGCGGCGAGCGCGGCGTCCAGCGCGGCTTGATCGAGCGCGGCGCGCCGGCCTTCGATCGCAGCGAAGACAGCGGCCTTCGCGTCGTTGATGCGCTGCCCGGCCGCGGGGCGTTCCGCAGGCGACAGCCTTCCCAAACCTTTGAGCTGCTCGGTCAGCGAGCCTTTCTTGCCGAGCACGCGCACGCGCACCTCGTCGAGGGCCGCCAGATCCGCGGACGCGGCGACCTCGGCGAGCGCACGCTCGACCAATGTGGACAGAGACTCTTCACTAGCCATGATCTTCGCCGCAAGCGAAAGGCGGCCGGGGTCGAGGCATCCGCCCAAACCCCGCCGCCCCGCAGGCTCGGGTTCAGGCCGCCAGGCTGGCCTTGGCTTTCTCGGCGATCGCCGCGAATGCGGGCAAATCGTGGACCGCGAGATCCGCGAGAACCTTGCGGTCGATCGCGAGTTCCGCTTTGACGAGGCCCGCGATCAAGCGGCTGTACGACAAGCCTGAGAGGCGCGCCGCCGCGTTGATGCGCGTGATCCAAAGCGCCCGATACTCGCGCTTCTTCTCGCGCCGTCCGCGATACGCATATTGTCCGGCCTTGATGACCGCCTGTTTTGCCGCCCGGAAGACCTTGCGCCGGGCGTTGTAATAGCCCTTCGCCTTCTTCAGGATCTTCTTGTGCCGCCGGCCGGCGATGACGCCGCGTTTTACTCTTGCCATATTCTGTTACTCCTAGTCACTCAAGCGTACGGAAGCAGCTGCGCGATGCGATGCTCATCGGTCTTATCGACCTGCATTTCGCGGCGCAACTGCCGTTTACGCTTGCTCGGCTTTTTCGTCAGAATATGACGACGGTGGGACTGACCGCGCTTGAAGCCATTCGCCGTTTTGCGAAAACGCTTCGCCGCAGCCCGTTTGGTTTTCATCTTGGGCATGATCGACTCCTGATTTTAGCCCTGGTCACAAGCGCCAAACGTCGTCCTTCGACGGACGATCGGCGCCGCTACAGGCGGGGTGACAGGCCTTACGGCCCGCCGCTCACTTCTTTTTGGGCCCGAACACCATGATCATCTGCTTGCCCTCCATCAGCGGACTCTGCTCGACCACCGAATACGGGGCGAGATCCTCAGAGATGCGTGCCAACAGCTTGCGGCCGATGTCTTGGTGTACGAGCTCACGGCCTCGGTAACGCAAAGTCACCTTGGCCTTATCGCCATCGGTAAGGAAGCGGACGATGTTACGCAGTTTGACCTGGTAATCGGCCTCTTCCGTGCCGGGACGAAATTTCACTTCCTTGACCTGAATCTGTTTCTGCTTGCGTTTCGCCGCGTGCGCTTTCTTGTTTTGTTCGAACAAGAATTTGCCGAAGTCCATCACTCGAACCACCGGTGGCTCCGCCATCGGCGAGACCTCCACGAGATCCAGTGACTGCGAGGTGGCCATCAGCAGCGCTTCCGCGCGTGTCATGACCCCTGCTTGGCTTCCATCTGCCGCGATCACGCGCACCGATGGTGCGGAGATCTCCTCATTGCGCCTTACGCGCTTCGACGTTGCGATACGCGATCCTCCAAAACAAGACGGCCGCGGCTCGCGACTTCCTCGGCAAGACCGGAGACGAGCGTACTCAGCTCGATCGCCCCGAGATCTTTGCCACTGCGCGTGCGCACGGCCAGGGTACGTCCCTCAACTTCCCGGTCGCCGGCGACCAAGAGATAAGGGACGCGCTTTATTGTGTGCTCGCGGATTTTAAAGCCAACCTTCTCGTTCCTCAAGTCCGTTTCGACTCGAAGCCCCTGATTTTTCAGGTTTTCCGCGACTTCCAGGCAATATTTCTCTTGTCTTTCGGTAATTCCCATGACTACGGCCTGCACCGGCGACAGCCAGGTCGGCAGCTTTCCCGCATGATGTTCGAGCAAAATGCCGGTAAAACGCTCCAGCGAGCCGAACATTGCCCGGTGCAGCATGACCGGCGTGTGCTTTTGGCTGTCTTCGCCGACGAACGTGGCGCCGAGCCGCGCCGGCAGGTTCAAATCCACCTGCAGCGTGCCGCATTGCCAATCGCGGCCGATCGCGTCGCGCAGCACGAACTCGAGCTTCGGCCCGTAAAAGGCGCCCTCGCCCGGGTTCAGCGTAGGTCTCGATGCCGGCGGCCGCCGCGGCTTGGCGGAGCGCCGCCTCGGATTTGTCCCAGATTTCGTCCGAGCCGACGCGTTTCGCGGGCCGGTCCGAAAACTTGATCCGCACATCGTCGAAACCGAAGTCGCGGTAGATACTGAGGATCAACTCCGTGACCTTGACCGACTCTTCGGTGATCTGGTCGGCCGTGCAGAAGATATGCGCATCGTCCTGGGTGAACGCGCGCACCCGCATCAGCCCGTGCAGCGCGCCCGAAGGCTCGTAGCGGTGCACTTTGCCGAATTCGGCCAGGCGCAGCGGCAGTTCCCGATAGCTGCGCAGCCCCTGCTTGAAGACCTGCACGTGACCAGGGCAGTTCATCGGCTTGATCGCGAACGTGCGCTCGTCCGGCGTCTTCGTCATGAACATGCTTTCGCCGAATTTCTCGACGTGGCCGGACTGGACCCACAATTCGCGGTCCATGATCTCGGGCGTGTTGATCTCCACGTAGCCCGCGGCGTTCTGACGCTCGCGCATATAGGAGATCAGCGACTGAAACAGCGTCCAGCCCTTCGGGTGCCAGAAGACGGCGCCGGGCGCCTCCTCCTGCAGGTGGAACAAATCCAGTTCCTTGCCGATGCGCCGGTGATCGCGTTTTTCCGCCTCTTCGATGCGCGTCAGGTATTCCTGCAGCTGTTTTTCGGTCGACCACGCCGTGCCGTAGATTCGCTGCAGCATTTCGTTGCGCGAGTCCCCGCGCCAATAAGCGCCGGCGACCTTCGTCAACTTGAACGCGCGCAAGCGTGCCGTCGACGGGACGTGCGGCCCGCGGCAAAGGTCTTCCCAATCGCCCTGACCGTAGAGGCTGATCGACTCGCCGGCCGGAATCGAGGCGATGATCTGCGCTTTGTAATGCTCGCCGATCCGCTCGAAGTGGCGCACCGCCTCCTCGCGCGGCATCACGCGGCGCCGGATCGGCAGGTCCTTGGCCGCGATCTCCGCCATGCGCTTCTCGATCGCGGCCAAATCGTCGGACGAGAACGGCCTTTTGTAGGCGAAGTCGTAGTAGAAACCGTCCTCGATGACCGGGCCGATCGTCACCTGGGCATCCGGGAACAACTCCTGGACCGCGTTCGCGAGCAAATGCGCCGTCGAGTGGCGGATGACCTCGAGTCCTTCCGGATCCTTGTCGGTGACGATGCTGACCGCCGCATCGCGGTCGACGAGGTACGGCAGGTCGACGAGCGTCCCATCGACGCGGCCGGCGAGCGCCGCCTTGGCGAGCCCCGGGCCTATGCTGGCCGCGATTTCGGCCACCGTGACGGCACGATCGAACTGCCGTCGGCTACCGTCGGGAAGAGTGATTTCAGGCATAAGCGCGCATCATATCAAATGGCCGGCCCGCCATTCGGCGCCGGGCCTTTGGAAAGGGGGTGGTGCGCGCTAGTGGGATCGAACCACTGACCCCCACCATGTCAAGGTGATGCTCTACCGCTGAGCTAAGCGCGCTTTAGAGGGCGCGAACGATACCGGATTCGCGCGCGGCATGAAAGACCCCGGTAGGCGGATGGCCGCCGGCGGGGGCCTCAGGGGTCCCCCGTGAAGCGAAATTCAGCCTCCCCGATCGTCACCGCGTCGCCGTCGCGCAGGCGCTGGCGCGCGACCTTCCGGCCGTTCACGTATACGCCGTTCGTGCTGTTCAAATCCTCGATGATCACGCCCTTCGGCCCCGTGAGGACGAGCGCATGGTGCCGGCTCACCGACGCCGAGTCGATGTGCAATTCGCTCGCCTCCGCCCGCCCGATGCGGGTCCGGCGGCGGAGCACGCAAACCGTTTCCCCTCCCCCGTCGAGCCGGACGAGCGCCGGCCGCGGCCCATTCGCCAACGCCGGTGCGGCGCGGCCGGCCGATGCGCCAGGCGGCGCATCGGCCCGCAAGCGCGCGAGTGCCGCGATCTCGGCGTCGCGCGCCGCGAGCGCGTCGCGCAGCGCCGCGATCATGCGCTCGCGCGATTCAACCGCCTCGCGCAATGCGCGCAGTTCCTCTTGGTGCCGGGCGTCGTCCACGAGGCGCGCAAGGACTCGATCCCGGCCGTGAGATCCGCCTGGGTTGCTTCTGGATCGGCCGCAGGCGGCGGCAGGCCCGGCAAGGAATCGGTCCTGTCCGGGTCCTCCTGGTCATCGTCCATGCGCTTGAAGTCCTCGTGCATCGTACGCGCGTCTAACCGACGAGTTGATCGGGTACGCCGAACGCCGCCTGACGCAACGCATGAATCTCGTCGCGCAGGCGCGCCGCCTGTTCGAACTCGAGATTGCGTGCGAGCCGCAGCATCTCGGCTTCGAGCTTCTTGATGCGCTTCGCGGCCTGTTCCGGCGCGAGCGGTGCGAATGCGGCGATGGCGTCCGCCGGGTCGCGCGCTTCGACACCCCGCGCGCCCTCCATCGCGTCGCCGACCGCCTTGACGATGCCGCGCGGCGTGATGCCATGCCGGCGGTTGTACTCGATTTGGCGGGCGCGGCGCCGATCGGTTTCGGCGAGCGCCCGATCGATCGAACCGGTGCGGCGATCGGCATACAGAATGGCCTTGCCCTCGATGTTGCGCGCGGCGCGCCCGATCGTCTGAATGAGCGAACCCTCGGAGCGCAGAAAACCCTCCTTGTCGGCGTCCAGGATCGCGACGAGCGAAACTTCCGGCATGTCGAGCCCTTCGCGCAGCAGGTTGATGCCGACGATCACGTCGAATTTGCCGAGCCGCAAGTCGCGGATGATCTCCGAGCGCTCGACCGTCTCGATGTCCGAGTGCAGATAGCGGACTTTGACGCCGTGCTCGTTCAAGTATTCGGTCAGGTCCTCGGCCATGCGCTTCGTCAGCGTCGTCACGAGCACCCGCTCGTTGCGGTTCACGCGCAGGCGGATCTCGGACAGCAGGTCGTCGACCTGCGCGCGCACCGGGCGAATCTCGACGACCGGGTCGACGAGGCCGGTCGGGCGCACGACCTGCTCGACGATCTGCCCGGACACCCGCTTTTCGTACGCCGACGGCGTCGCCGACACGTAGATCGCCTGCGGCGCGAGGTTCTCGAATTCCTCGAAGCGCAGCGGCCGGTTGTCGAGCGCCGACGGCAGGCGAAACCCGTACTCGACCAACGTCTCCTTGCGCGACCGGTCACCCTTGTACATCGCGCCGAGCTGCGGAATGGTCTGATGGCTTTCATCGATGACGAGCAGCGCATCCGCCGGCAGATAATCGAACAGGCACGGCGGCGGTTCGCCCGGCGCGCGCCCCGACAGGTAGCGCGAATAATTCTCGATGCCCGCGCAATAGCCGACCTCGTTCATCATTTCCAAATCGAACGTCGTGCGCTGCTGCAGCCGCTGCGCCTCGACGAGCTTGCCCGCGGCCTGCAGTTCGAGGAGACGGCCGCGCAGCTCATCGCGGATCTCGTCGACCGCCCGATGGATGCGCTCCTTCGGCGTCACGTAGTGCGTCGACGGGTAGATCGTCAAGCGCGGCATCCGCCGAATCACTTCGCCGGTCAGCGGATCGAACAGACTCAGGTTCTCGATTTCATCGTCGAACAACTCGACGCGCACCGCCTCGCGCTCGGATTCCGCGGGAAAGATGTCGATGACGTCGCCGCGCACGCGGAAGGTGCCCTGCTGCAAATCGAGCTCGTTGCGCGTGTATTGCATGTCGGCGAGGCGCTTGAGGAGCTTGCGCTGGTCGAGCCGGTCGCCGCGCGACATGTGCAGCACCATGCTCAGATAGGCGTTGGGGTCGCCCAGGCCGTAAATCGCCGACACGGTCGCGACGATGATCGAATCCGGCCGCTCGAGCAGCGCCTTCGTCGCCGAGAGGCGCATTTGCTCGATGTGTTCGTTGATCGACGCGTCCTTCTCGATGAACGTGTCGGAGGCCGGCACGTACGCCTCCGGCTGGTAGTAGTCGTAGTACGAGACGAAGTACTCGACGGCGTTCTTCGGGAAGAAAACCTTGAACTCACCGTAGAGCTGCGCGGCCAGGGTCTTGTTGTGCGCGAGCACCAAGGTCGGACGCTGGACCCGCTCGATCACGTTCGCGATCGTGTAGGTCTTGCCGGACCCCGTGACCCCGAGCAGCGTTTGGTGCGCAAGTCCGCTCGCGAGGCCGTCGACCAATTTGGCGATCGCCTCCGGTTGATCGCCGGCCGGCGCGTATTGCGCATGCAGTGCAAAACTCATATTCGCATTCTCTCATGCCCGTGGCCGTCGGCGAACCCTCGAACTGGCGCGCCACGGCCATTTTTCGTACACTGCGCCGCCCCGCACCCCCGACAGAGGAATTCCCCTTGGCCGTCTCTCTCTCCAAGCGCGTTCAGAAGGTCAAACCATCGCCGACGCTCGCCGTCACGGCGCGCGCGGCGAAGCTGAAAGCCGAAGGCAAGGACATCATCGGACTCGGCGCCGGCGAGCCGGATTTCGACACGCCGACCTTCATCGCCGACGCGGGCGTCGAGGCGATCCGCAAAGGAATCACGCGCTACACCGGCGGTCGACGGCACGGCCGAGCTGAAGGACGCGATCATCGCGAAGTTCCAGCGCGAGAACGGCCTGACCTACGACCGCAGCCAAATCATCGTCTCCTCGGGCGCGAAACAGACCTGCTTCAACGTCTGCGCGGCGCTGTTGGATCCGGGCGACGAATGCATCATCCCGGCGCCGTATTGGGTGTCGTATCCGGACATGGCGCTGCTCGCCGACGGTATTCCGGTGAGCGTCTACGCCGGCCCCGAGCAAGGCTACAAGATCACGCCCGCGCAACTCGAGGCCGCGATCACGCCGCGCAGCAAGCTTCTGTTTCTGAACAGCCCGAGCAATCCGACCGGTGCGGCCTACACGAAAGCCGAACTGCAGGCGCTCGGCGCGGTGCTCGCGAACCATCCGCAGATCGTGATCGCCGCCGACGAGATGTACGAGCACATCTACTGGGCGGCGGAGCCGTTCACGAGCTTCGCGCAGGCGAACCCGCAGCTCTACGACCGCACCGTCACGATCAACGGCGTGTCCAAGGCCTACGCGATGACCGGCTGGCGCATCGGCTATTGCGGCGGACCCAAGGAGTTGGTCTCGGCGATGGCCACGGTCCAGGGCCAATCGACGTCGAATGCGTCGAGCATCTCCCAGCGCGCGGCGACCGTCGCGCTGAACGGCGACCAGTCGTGCATCGCGGAGATGAACAAGGCGTTCAAGCAACGCCATGACTTCGTCGTCGCGGGCTTGAACGCGATTCCCGGCGTCTCCTGCCGCCCGGGCGCCGGCACGTTCTATGCGTTTGCGAACGTCGAAGGCGCGATGCGCGCGCTCGGCTTGCAGGACGACAACGCGTTCGCCGAGTATTTGCTCGTGCAAGCCGGCGTCGCCGTCGTCCCCGGCAGCGGCTTTGGCGCGCCGAACCATATGCGCATTTCCTTCGCGTGCAGCCTCGCGACGCTCGAGGATGCGTTGCAGCGAATCCGGCGCGCGATCACCGCCCCGCAAACCAAACGTGCCTGAACGGTCGGCGTGATGGCCGGACTTTATTGCACGTCGCGATAAAACCCGGGTATAATTACCCATGACGAACCATTCCCTGCCGATTTGCACCGCGTTCTCCGGGTTCCGCCGGCTCGCAACCGGTCCCTTGCATCACGTTGCGATCGCGGCCAAGGCCGCGATCGAACTGGGCACCGCCGAGGCCGTGACGATCTACGAAGACGCCACCGGCCGGCTCGTTGAAGTCGACATCCGCGGCAGCGAAGCCGAGGTCGTTGCCCGCCTGTCCCCCGACTCCAGGAACCGGAGAGCCGCGGTCCCGGCCGCCCGCGGCTCGGCGTCGTCGCCCGCGAGGTGACGCTGCTGCCGCGCCATTGGGAATGGCTCAACGCCCAGCCCGGCGGCGCATCCGTCGCCCTGCGCAAATTGGTCGAAGCCGCCCGCCGCGCACCGAGCGCCGCCGACCGGCGCCGCGAGGAACAAGGCGCGGCCTATCGTTTCATCGCCGCGATCGCCGGGGATTTGGCGAATTTCGAAGAAGCCGCACGCGCACTGTTCGCCGACGATGCCGCACGCTTTGCGCAAATCGTCGCGGCGTGGCCGCCGGACCTCGGCAGCCACGCGATCCGGCTCGCCTTCGGCGATGCACCGGACGCGAAGGCCGCGAGTAGTCTGGCATGAAATATAAAAACCTGGGCCGCACCGGCTTGAAGGTGTCCGAACTCTGCCTGGGCTGCATGAGCTTCGGCGTTCCGGAGCGCGGCGACCACGGCTGGACGCTCGCCGAGGAAGAGAGCCGGCCGCTGATCAAACAGGCCGTCGATCTGGGGATCAACTTCTTCGACACCGCCAATGCGTACTCGGACGGCACGTCCGAGGAGATACTCGGGCGCGCGCTCGCGGACTATTGCCGCCGCGACGAGGTCGTGATCGCAACCAAAGTGTTTTTTCCGATGAGCGCCGCGCCGAACGGCCGCGGCCTGTCGCGCAAGGCGATCTTCACCGCCATCGACGCGAGCTTGACCCGGCTCGGCACCGATTACGTCGACCTCTATCAGATCCACCGCTTCGACCACGAGACACCGATCGAGGAGACCCTGGAAGCCTTGCATGACGTCGTAAAGGCCGGCAAGGCGCGCTATCTCGGCGCCTCGTCGATGTATGCGTGGCAATTCTCCAAGGCCCTGTACGTCGCCGCCGCGAACGGCTGGACGCGCTTCGTGACCATGCAGAATCACTACAATCTCCTCTATCGCGAGGAGGAGCGCGAAATGATGCCGCTATGCGTCGACCAGGGCATCGGGGTATTGCCCTGGAGCCCGCTCGCGCGCGGCCGCCTGACCCGGCCGTGGGCCGCACAAACCCGGCGCACGCGCGACGACCGGTATGGCAACAAGCTGTACGAGTCCACCGAGGCCGCCGACCGCCAAGTCGTCGAACGCGTCGCCGCGGTTGCTGCCGCGCGCGGCGTCCCCAGTGCGCAAGTAGCCCTCGCATGGGTCGCCCAAAAGCCCTTCGTGACCGCGCCGATCGTCGGTGCGGCGAAGCCGCATCACTTGGTCGACGCCGTCGCCGCCCTGTCCCTCGAGCTCGATGCCGCAGAGAACGCGACGCTCGAGGCGTCCTACGCGCCCCACCCGGTCGCCGGGCATGCGTAGCGAATTCTTGACTTAAGCGCCCGGCTTCCCGACAATCCGCGCCTCAAATTTTGTTCCCCGGTAGCTCAGTGGTAGAGCGACGGACTGTTAATCCGTTGGTCGGGAGTTCGAATCTCTCCCGGGGAGCCACCATCCACGTTCACTGCAGCCGCTCTTCCAGCAGATCGAGCTCGCGCACGAGCTTGCGGGAGCTCTCATCCGAGAGCGACTGTGCGCGGGCCAGCGCAAACACGGCATCGCGTTCCGCGCGAATCCCCATCAGACGTAGCGTGCGCTCGATCTCGTCGCCGCGCCGAATCCGGGCGGAATTCACGCCGGGCTGCGTTCTCCCCTCGATCCGGCGGCGATAGCCGTCCAGCACGCGCGCCGCGGCCTGCGCGCGCAAGTCCTCCTCGCCCTGCCGGTCGGCGGATACCAGCAGCGCCCGCTCGATCACGCGAATTGCCGCCTCGGATGCCGCCACGCGCGCGCGGTCGAGTTCCCGTTCGCGCGCGGACTCCGGCGGCAGGTCGAGGCCGCGCAGCAACCCGGGCAGAAAAACCGTTGCCGAGACCAGCGAGAGCAGGATCACGCCCGCCGCGAGAAAGATCGCCAGGTCCCGCGCCGGGAATGGCGCGCCGTCCGCAAGGACCAAGGGGAGCGTGAGCACGCCCGCGAGCGTGATCGCTCCGCGGACGCCGCCGACCGACACCACCGCGATGAGCCGCCAGCTGACGCCGATCACCGACGGCTCGGCGCGGGCCTTGGCGGCGCGCACATGCAGCCGCAGGGAACTCCACACCCAGGCGAAGCGCAGCGCCGCGAGGCCGAGATTGATGGCGAGCACGTAACCCACGAGCCAGGCGATTTGGATGCGGCCGGAGTCCTGCACGACACGCTCGGCGCCCGACAGGATCTTCGGCAGCTGTTCGCCCAAGAGCACGAACATCACGCCGTTCAACGCGAACTGAACCGTGTCCCAGACGGCCGCGCGCTGCATCCGCGTGACGCCGAGAGCGCGCCCGGAGAGTTCCAGGTAGCTCATCGTGATGCCGGCCGACACCGCCGCCAGGATGCCGGAGCATCCTAAGTGCTCGGCGAGCTGGTACGCGGCGAACGGCATCAGAAGACTGACGAGAACCTGCGCGCCGACCTCCTCGCCGAAGCGGCCGCTGATCGCGGACTTCAGGGCAACGATGGCGAAGGTCAGTCCGGCGCCTACGGCGATCCCGCCGAAGGCCAGCTGCATGAACGTGAGCGTCGCCGCGGGCAGCGAGAAGCTCCCCGTCAGCGCGGCGGCCACCGCGAAGCGGAAACACACGAGGCCCGAGGCGTCGTTGAGCAGGGACTCGCCTTCGAGCACGTGGGAAACGCGCCGCGGCAGGGGAACCCGCTCGGTGATCGCGGATACGGCCACGGGGTCCGTCGGCGAAAGGATCGCGGCGAGCGCGAATGCCACCGGCGTGGGGATCGCCGGAATCATCCAATGGATGAGGACTCCCATGCCGACTACCGTGAAGACCACGAGCCCGAGCGCGAGCGCGAGGATCGTCTCCTTGTCGCGCAGGAGCCCTTCCTTCGGAATCCGCCAGCCGTCGAGGAACAGCAGAGGCGGCAGGAACAGCAGGAAGAAAATATCGGGTTCGAGCCGAACCGCGCGCGCCGAGAAGGCGGCGACGAGAGCGCCTAGCGCGACCTGGACGAGCGGCGCGGGCGCGGCGAACGGCAGCATGCGCAGCACGACGCCGCTGACCACGACCGCGACGAGCATCGCGAGGACGACCGTGATTGTGCCCATACCCGCATTGTACGTGGGCCGGCCGCGTTTCGGGCCGCGCGCGGCCGCAACGCGCGCTCAGCCGAATCGGCCGGTGATGTAGTCCTCGGTTTCCTTTTTCTTCGGCTTGAGGAAGATCTGGTCGGTGTCGCCGAACTCGATCATCTCGCCGAGGTACATGTAGGCCGTATAGTCCGACACCCGGGCCGCCTGCTGCATGTTGTGCGTCACGATCACGACGGTGTAATCGCGCTTCAACTCGGAGACCAACTCCTCGATCTTTGCGGTCGAAATCGGGTCGAGCGCGGACGTCGGTTCGTCGAGCAACAGGACCTCCGGCTTGATCGCGATGCCGCGCGCGATGCAGAGGCGTTGTTGCTGGCCGCCCGAGAGCCCCGTGCCCGACTGATGCAGCTTGGTCTTCACCTCGTCCCACAAGCCGGCGCGCGTGAGGCTCGCCTCGACGCGTTCATCCATCTCGGCGCGCCCGAGCTTTTCGTAGAGGCGCACGCCGAAGGCGATATTTTCGTAGATCGACATCGGGAACGGGGTCGGCTTCTGGAACACCATGCCGATCTTCGCGCGGATCAGCGACACGTTCCTCTTCGACGCGAGGATATTTTCGCCGTCGATGATGATCTCGCCCTCGGCGCGCTGGTCCGCATAGAGTTCGTACATGCGGTTGAACATGCGCAGCAGCGTCGACTTTCCGCAACCCGACGGGCCGATGAACGCGGTGACCTTGTTCTCCGGGATATCCAGCGCGACGTTCTTGATCGCGTGGAATTTGCCGTAATAGAAGTTCAAGTTGCGCGTCTGAATCTTGATAGCCTGCGGCGCGCTCTCGGCGCGCGCCGGCGAATCCCGATTGGCTATGGATATGAACGGTTTCATGGAGCCGGTTTTCTCGCTCTTGTGGCGCCGGGCTTCAGGACTTGTGCGGCTCTCGGCTCAAAAGCCGGCGCGACCCGAAGCTCAGCAGGAGAATGAATATTACCGCGACGAACGCCCCGGCCCAGGCCATCCGCTGCCAGTTTGCGTAAGGGCTCATCGCGAATTGGAAAATGACCACCGGGAGGTTCGCGATCGGATGCGACAGGTTCGTGGAGAAGTACTGATTGTTCAGCGCCGTGAACAGCAACGGCGCGGTTTCGCCGCTGACGCGCGCCACGCCGAGGATGATCCCGGTGAGAATGCCGGTCGAAGCCGCCTTCCACGTGATTTTCGTGACCACCTTCCAGTACGGCGTGCCGAGCGCGATCGCCGCCTCGCGCAGCGACACCGGGACGAGGCGCAGCATCTCGTCGGTCGTGCGCACGACGACCGGGATCAGGATCAACGCCAGGGCGACACCGCCCGACAGCGCCGAAAAATGACCGAGAGGGTCGACGAGAATCGCATAGGCGAACAGCCCGATCACGATCGACGGCGCGCTCAGCAGGATGTCGTTGAGGAAGCGCACGACGGCGCCGATTTTCTTGTGTTTCGAGGCGAATTCGCCGAGCCAGGTGCCGGCGAGAACGCCGACCGGCGTGCCGATGGACACCGCGAGTCCGAGAAGAATCAAGCTGCCGACGAACGCGTTGCGCAGCCCGCCGCCGTCGGCGCCCGGCGGCGGCGTGTCCTCGAGGAACAGTTGCGGGTGCAGGGCCGTGATCCCGTAACGCAGCGTCGTCCACAATATCCACACGACCCAGAACACGCCGAACACGGTCATCAGCACGGCCACGGCCATGTTCACGGTATTGATCACCCGCCGCCGGATATATCGGGACATCACGATTTCCTGCCCTCCAGACTGGTCTCCAGGCGCAGCAACAGGAGCTTCGCGAACACCAATACGATGAAGGTGATGACGAACAGAATCAGTCCGAGAGCGAGCAGCGATGACTTGTAGAGCGGCGTCGTCGCTTCGGTGAATTCGTTGGCGATGACCGATGCGATCGAACTGCCCGGCATCAACAGGCTCGCGCTGAGGTTGTTGGCGTTGCCGATGATGAAGGTCACCGCCATGGTCTCGCCGAGGGCGCGGCCGAGGCCCAAAAATATGCCTCCGGTCACGGCGGTGCGCGTGTACGGAAGGATCACGTAGCGGGCGACTTCCCACGTCGTCGAACCGAGGGCGTAGGCCGATTCCTTCAGCGTCGTGGGCGTGATCATGAACACGTCGCGCATGATCGAGGCGATGAACGGGATGATCATGATCGCGAGGACGATGCCCGCAGTGAGCATGCCGATGCCCATCGGCGGACCCTGGAAGAGCATGCCGATCCCGGGCAAGGCGCCAACATGGTCGTTGAGCCAGGGCTCCACCGCCTGCGCGAACCAGGGCGCGAACACCAGCAGGCCCCACATGCCGTAGATGATGCTTGGAATGGCCGCCAACAACTCGATGACGGCCGAAACCGGGCCGCGCAGCCAGTCCGGGGAGAGCTCCGAGATGAACAGCGCGATGCCGAAACTCACCGGCACCGCGATCAGCATCGCGATCGCCGAACTGACCAGCGTACCGACGATGAACACCAAAGCGCCGAATTCATTGGTGACCGGGTCCCAGGTGCTCGTGACCAGGAACCTCCAGCCGAAGGTCCGCAGCGCGCTCCAACCTTCGAGGACGAGCGAACCCATGATCGCGACGAGCGTCGCCGCAACCACGAGGGCGAAGAATGCGGTGAGGCTACGGAACAAAAAATCCGCCGGGACGACGGACGTCTTCCCGGCGGACTTCTGTTCCGAAGCGGCGCGCAATTCGAGCGGAGCGCTTGACGCGGCTTCAGACCCCTTCATTTCGAGCTGTTTTCCGGTCGATCAAATACCCAAATTGGTCTTCCAGTAGGCCTTGATCGCTTTCACCGTGCTCGGCGGCAACGGGCCGAAGGCGATCGACTCGGCCATCGACTGGCCCTTCTCGAAGCCCCAATCAAAGAACTTCGTGACTTCCTCGTTGGTGGCCTTGGGAGCCGCCTTGCGCAGGATCTGCCACGTGCAACCGGAGATCGGCCACGTTTCCGGGCCGGGCTGACCGGTGAGGATCACGTAGAAATCCTTCGCCTTGGTGAAGTCTACATGGGCAGCGGCGTTCTGGAAGCCCTTCAGGCTCGGGCTGACCACTTTGCCGTCATGATTGATCATGCGGGCGTAGGACAGCTTGCCTTCCAGAATGTAGGCATATTCCACGTAGCCGATCGAGCCGGGGATGCGCTGGACGAACGCGGCCACGCCTTCATTGCCCTTGCCGCCGACGCCGACCGGCCAGTTCAGCGACGTGTTGGCGCCGACCTTCGTCTTCCACTCGGGGCTGACCTTCGACAGATAGTCCGCGAAGGTGAACGTCGTGCCCGATCCGTCCGAGCGGTGAACGACGGTAATCGCCATGCTCGGCAGCTTCACGCCGGGATTGAGCTTCGCAATCGCCGGATCGTTCCACTGCTTGACCTTGCCGAGATAAACGTCCGCCACCAACGGGCCCGAGAGGATCAGTTCACCCGGCTTGATGCCCGGCAGGTTGTACACCATGTCTTCGCCGGCGATCGCCGTCGGAAATTGAATCAAGCCTTCTTTGGCGAGTTCTTCCGGCGTGAGCGGCATGTCGCTCGCGCCGAACGCCACCGTGCCGGCCTTGATCTGGGCAATGCCGCCGCCGGAGCCGATGGACTGGTAGTTGATCTGGATGCCCGTTTCCTTCATGTAAGCGGCGGACCACTTCGCCACCAGCGGGAACACCCACGTGCTGCCCGCGCCCGTCAGGCTCACGCCGGCATTGGCGGTGGCCGCCAAGCCGACAGCGCCGGTAACAGCCAGGGCTGCGGCGGCCTTGGCGATAGAACGTCGATTCAATTTCATCTGTCACTCTCCTAGAGATGAGAACGCGTGGGTCACAGCCACGGTGCGCATCCTAAAAATCGATTGTGACAATCTCATGACGCCGAGCGACTTTCGCACGGGCGCCGGTACGCGCACAAGCCGGATTGTTGCGCTGCGACACGCGGCCCGCGGCCCGCTGCCGGCCGCCCGCGGACGATGGTCAAGCCCCGACCGCCCATTTACACTCGCCGCTACTCGAAACCGACAGGAACGCCCTTCGTGAGCCGGACCGTAGCCATCGACCGTATCGCCGTGGACAGCCGTCTGCACGACTTCGTGGGCCGCGAGGCCCTGCCCGGCACCGGCGTCGACGAGCGGCGCTTTTGGCAGGGCTTCGCGGACCTGGTCGCCGAATTGGCGCCGCTGAACGATTCGCTGATGAGGCGCCGCGACGAACTGCAGGCGAAAATCGACGCGTGGCACCTGGCGCATCCGGGCGCCGCGTTCGACCAGGCGGCGTACAAGGCGTTTCTTCGCGACATCGGCTATCTGGAACCCGATCCCGGCGAGTTCCAGATCGGCACCGCGAATGTCGATGCGGAAATCGCGCGCATCGCCGGACCGCAATTGGTCGTGCCGATCAACAATGCGCGCTATGCGCTGAACGCGGCCAATGCGCGCTGGGGATCGCTCTACGACGCGCTTTACGGCACCGACGCGATCGTCGAGAACGGCGGACCGCCGCGCGGCCCCGCATACGACCCGGAGCGCGGCGCGCGCGTGATCCGGTATGCGCGCGATTTCCTCGACCGGCATTTTGCGCTCTCCGCAGGTTCGCACCGCGACGCGGCCGGCTATCGCGTCACGGCCCGAGGCATCGAAGTTCGCTTCGGCTCCGGCCGGACGGCCGCGCTGCGCGATGCGGCGGGGTTCGCGGGATATCAGGGCGACGCCGGGTCGCCGCAGGCGCTGCTTCTCGTGCACCACGGCCTGCATGTGGAACTGCGCTTCGACCGCACCCATTTCATCGGTCGCAGCGACCTCGCCGGCATCTGCGACGTCGTGCTGGAGTCGGCCTTGACGACGATCCAGGACTTCGAGGACTCGGTCGCCGCGGTCGACGTCGAGGACAAGATCGTCGTCTACCGCAATTGGCTCGGCTTGATGCGGGGCAACTTGCGCGCCGACGTCGCCAAGGACGGCAAGCAATTCGAACGCCGCTTGAATCCGGACCGGCGCTATCGCACGCCCGACGGCGGGGACCTCGTCCTGCCGGGCCGCAGCCTCATGCTCGCGCGCAACGTCGGCCACCACATGCAGAGCGACGCGGTCACGCTCGACGGCGCCGCGATACCCGAAACGCTCATCGACGGCGCCGTCACGGCCCTGATCGGCATGCACGACTTGCGCCGTACGCGGCGGCGCCTGGGAATTCACGCTGCGGCTCGATCTACGTCGTGAAGCCGAAGATGCACGGACCGGCGGAAGTCGCATTCGCGGATCGCTGGTTCGCCGGCCTCGAGGACCTCCTGGGTCTGCCGCGCCATACGCTGAAGATCGGCATCATGGACGAGGAGCGCCGCACGAGCGTGAATCTCGCGGCCTGTATCCACGCGGCGCGGATGCGCGTCGTGTTCATCAACACCGGATTCCTGGACCGCACCGGCGACGAAATCCATACATCGATGCAAGCCGGCCCGGTGGCGCGCAAGGCCGACTTGAAGAAGGCCCGATGGCTCGATGCCTACGAGCGGCAGAATGTGGATATCGGCCTCGCCTGCGGCCTGCCGGGACGCGCGCAGATCGGCAAGGGCATGTGGGCCATGCCGGACCTGATGGCCGAGATGTTGCAGAAGAAGATCGCGCATCCCGAGGCGGGTGCGAATACCGCCTGGGTGCCGTCGCCGACCGCCGCGACGCTGCATGCGCTGCACTACCACGCGGTCGACGTTTTTCGCGTGCAGCGCGAATTGGCGCGCCGGCCGCGCGCGTCGCTCGACGACATCCTCACGCCGCCGCTCGCCGACAAGGCGCTCTGGAGCGCCGCAGCGATCGAAGAGGAACTCGAACAACAACGCGCAAAGCATCCTGGGGTATGTCGTGCGTTGGATCGACCTCGGGATCGGCTGTTCGAAAGTGCCGGATATCTACGATGTCGCAATGATGGAGGACCGCGCAACCTTGCGGATCTCGAGCCAGCACGTCGCCAACTGGCTGCACCACGGGGTTTGCACGAATGACCAGGTCATGCAGGCGCTCGGCCGCATGGCCGCGGTCGTCGATGAGCAGAACGCGTCGGATCCCGATTACACGCCGATGTGCCGCGACCTCGGCGGCAACATCGCCTTTCGCGCCGCATGCGACCTGATCTTCGAGGGCCGCGCGCGGAGCAATGGCTACACCGAGCCCGTGCTGCACGCGCGCCGTCGGCAGCGCAAGGCGGCCGGCCGCCGCCACACCGCCCGGGACTGAACCGTCGAGACAGATTGGACGCGGCGTGCGCATAGCTGTACACTGCCCGCGGCCGAATGAGATCGATGCACGGTCAGCACGACTCCCGGCCCACGGTCCGTCCTCGACGCACTTCGTGTTTTTCACCCTCCCTCGCTTCTGACCGCTGCAAGGCACGACGCCTTGTCGTGCGAGTCTCATATATTTCCGAACTTCAAGGATTTTTGATGTCATTTTCCGATCTCGGGCTCATGCCCGAATTGCTGCGCGCCGTCTCCGAAAAAGGCTACGACGCGCCCTCTCCCATTCAAGCGCAAGCGATCCCGGCGGTGCTCGCGGGCCGCGATGTCCTCGCGGGCGCGCAAACCGGCACCGGCAAAACCGCCGGATTCGTGCTGCCGATCCTGCAGCTTCTCAGCGCCGAGGCCGCGGCAAGCACCGCGCCGCGCGCGCTCGTGCTCACGCCGACGCGCGAACTCGCAGCCCAAGTCGCCGACAGCGCGCGCAGCTACGGCAAGTACCTGCGCTTGCGCACCTATCAGGTCTTCGGCGGCGTCAGCATCAACCCGCAAATCACCGCGCTGCGCGCGGGCTGCGACGTTCTCGTCGCGACCCCCGGGCGCCTGCTCGATCTCGCGCAGCAGCGCGCGCTCGATCTGTCGAAGGTCCAGGTCCTGGTCCTCGACGAAGCGGACCGCATGCTCGACATGGGCTTCATCCACGACATCCGTCGCGTGATCAAGCTGTTGCCCGCAAAGCGGCAGAACCTCCTGTTCTCGGCGACTTACTCGGACGATATCCGCGGGCTCGCCGAGCGTTTGCTGCACAATCCGCTGTCGATCCAGGTCGCGCCGCGCAACGCGCCGATCGAGCTCGTCGAACAGCGCGCATACCGCGTGCACAAGGAACAAAAGCGCCATTTGCTGGTTCATTTGATCCAGGAAAACAACTGGCACCAGGTTCTGATCTTCAACCGCACGAAGCACGGCGCGAACCGCCTGACGCAGCAACTCGAAGGCGCCGGCATCCGCGCCGCGGCGATCCACGGCAACAAGAGCCAGGCGGCCCGCGTGCAAAGCGCTCGACATGTTCAAGCGCGGCGAGATCACCGCCTTGGTCGCGACGGAAGTCGCGGCGCGCGGACTCGACATCAAGGAGCTGCCGCAGGTCGTCAATTACGAACTGCCGAACGTGCCCGAGGATTACGTGCACCGTATCGGCCGCACGGGTCGCGCCGGGGCCGCCGGCGAAGCGGTATCGCTGGTCAGCTCGGACGAGAACGGGCTGCTGCGGGACATCGAGCGCGTGCTCAAGCGCAGCGTGCCCGTGCTGCCGACGCCCGAGTTCAAGATCGTCGAAACCGCCGCCGCGAAAGCGCCGGCTCACGACGGTCACGCGCCGCATCGAGCGCAGCACGGCGGCTCGTTCGGCAATCGCGGCGGCGAGCGGCGCGACAAGCACCGCACGCCGGCGCACGGCGCACACCGCGGCGGCGGCCGCCAACAGCCGAACCGCAACCGCTGAAACGTCGGGAGCCGCGCCGGCTGACGCCGCGCGCGGCTCCCGTGATAGTCTTGGCCGATCGTGTTCAGCGCCTTCACATCGCTCACGCGCCGGCAGCGCAACGCCTTTTTCGCTGCCCTGTGCGGATGGTCGCTGGACGCGTTCGACTTCTTCATTTTCGTCTTTTGCCTGAAGTCGATCAGCGTCGAGTTCGGCACCGACGTGAAGGCAGTCGCCGAAGGCATCTTCCTGACGCTGGCTTTCCGCCCCGTGGGCGCATTGGTGTTCGGCTGGCTCGCCGAGAAATACGGCCGCCGGCCGATCCTGATGGCCAACGTCATCTCGTTCTCGGTGGTCGAATTCGCCAGCGCGTTCGCGCCCAACCTCGCGACGCTGCTGCTTCTGCGCGCGCTGTTCGGTTTCGCGATGGGAGGCGAATGGGGCGTCGGCGCCGCGCTCGCGCTCGAGACGCTTCCCGCCAGAGGGCGCGGCTTGTTCTCAGGCCTCCTGCAGGAGGGCTACGCGCTCGGTTACCTGCTCGCCTCGATCGTCTTCGGCTACCTGTTCGATCGGGTCGGCTGGCGCGGCATGTTCCTCGTCGGCGGGGCGCCGGCCCTGCTTGCGGTGTTCATCAGCATGCGCGTCGAGGAATCCCCGACCTGGATCGCGGGCAGGACGCCCGAACGAGCTTCGCTGCGACAGATTGCCGCCGCGGTCCGCGCGTATCTGCCGACGCTGCTCTTCCTGATCGTGCTGATGGCCTGCTTCAACGCGTTCTCGCACGGATCGCAGGATTTGTACCCGACGTTCCTGCAGGTACAGCTCGGCATGTCCGCGAGAACCGCCGGCAATATCGCGATCGTCATGAACTTGGGCGCGCTGTGCGGCGGAATCGCATTCGGCATGCTGTCGGAGCGCATCGGTCGGCGGCGCGCGATCGTGCTCGCCGCGGTGCTCGCTCTGCCGGTGATCCCGCTCTGGGCGTTTTCGCAGACGGCCGCGCTGCTCGCGGCCGGCGGCTTCCTCATGCAATTCATGGTACAAGGCGCCTGGGGCGTGATACCCGCGCACCTCACCGAACTCGCGCCGGCGTCGGTGCGCGCGATTCTTCCGGGATTTGCCTATCAGCTCGGCAATCTCGCGATGTCGAAGATGGGGCCCTTCCAGGCCGGCATCGCCGAGGCGCACGGCGGCAATTACGCGCATGTCCTCGCGTGGACGATCGGGCTCGCCGCCGCCGCTCTGATCCTCGCGACTTCGTTGAGCCCCGAAGCGCACGCGAAGACGCTGTAGCCGGCGCTAGAGCGTGGCGACGAACTCCTTGAGATACGCGGCGAAATCCGCTCCCAGGCTCGTGTGCCGCAGACCGTATTCGACGGTCGCCTGCAGGTAGCCGAGCTTGCTGCCGCAGTCGTAGCGCTTGCCTTCGAATTCGAAGGCGTAAACCGGCTCGCGGCGCATGAGCCGCGCGATGCCGTCGGTCAATTGAATTTCCCCGCCGGCTCCGGCGCCGATCTGCGCCAAATCCTCGAAGATCGAGCCCGACAACAGATAGCGCCCGACGACCGCAAGGTTCGACGGCGCATCCTGCGGCCGCGGCTTTTCGACGATGTGCGATATCTTGCCGACGCGGTCGACGAGCCCGTTCTCGAGCGACACGATGCCGTACTTGTCGGTGTCCTGCGGCGGCACGATCTGCACGCCGAGAATGCTGCCGCCGTGGGTCTGGTACACGTCGACCATCTGTTTCAAGCACGGCACGTCCGCGTCGATGAGATCGTCGGCAAGATGAACCATGAACGGCGCGTCACCGACGACCGGGCGCGCACACAGCACCGCATGACCCAGGCCGAGGGGCGCCGGCTGGCGGATGTAAACGCAAGTCGCCCACGAGGGCAGAATGCCGCGCAAGCTGTCGAGCAGGTCCTGCTTGCCCTGCGCCTGCAGTACGGCCTCGAGCTCCGCGTTCGTATCGAAGTGATCCTCGATCGCGCGCTTGGAACTGCCGGTGATGAACACCAGCGTGTCCGCGCCGGCCGACAGCGCCTCTTCGGCCGCGTATTGGATCAGCGGCTTGTCGACGATCGGCAACATCTCCTTCGGACTCGCCTTGGTCGCGGGGAGAAACCGGGTGCCGCGTCCGGCCACCGGGAACACCACGGTTTTTACGGCTTTCGCTTTCTGTGTCATGCGGAAAATATCGACTCCTGGAATTTGCGAATCATAGCGGATTTTTGCGACAGCATTGCCGCCTCTAGCGCAGCTTGACGATGACGTAGGTCTCAAAACTGTCCCAGGACTGGCAGCCGGGACATTGCCAATGGAACCTGCGCGCCGCGAAGCCGCAGTCGCCGCAGCGGTAGGCCTCCGCGCGCGCGAGCAGCGCGCCGATCTCGGCGGCGACGTATTCGAACGCGGCGCCGCCCGCCGCTTCCCGCACGGCGTTCAAGGTCGGCTCTTGCCCGATCACCTTCTCGATCGACGCGCGCAACGGCGCCGCCTGCGCGAGCGACAACGACAGCGCCGCGAACACGAGTCCCTTCAGCTCGGCGAAATCGCGCTGCTCGGCGCGGCTCACCAACTCCTCGAGCAATTTGTCGCGCGCCGCGTCCCCCGCCAGGCGCAGCAGATGCGCGAGCTCGTCGTGCAGCAGCTTCGGCGACTCCTGCAGCGCCCAGGCGAGGAGCCGCACGGCGAGCGCGGCGTTCCCCTCGCGCTCCGCGATCTGCGCGCGCAGCACCGCCGCACGCGGGAACACCGCCACTTCGCGCCGCGCCCGACGCAGCAGCCGGCGCGCTTCGTCGACGTCGCCCCGTTCGAGGTGATAGGTCGCGAGTTCGCAAAGGTAGTGCGCGGCGACGCAGGGCGGCGGCGCGGCGTCCAGCGCCGCCAAGCGCCGGTGCGCGTCGAGCGCCTGCGCCCAATCGCGCTGGCGCTCGTAGATCACCCGCAAGGTCTCGAGTGCCCGCGTGCGCAATCGGGCGCCTTCGCTGACCTGCCGCAGAAGGCCTTCCGCGCGGTCCAGCACGCCGGCGCGCAAATAGTCGTGCGCGAGCGCGAGGCGCGCCTGTTCCCGGTGTTCCGGCGACAGGGTGCGCGACAGGATATTGCGATGCACGCGAATCGCGCGCTCCACTTCGCCGCGACGCCGGTAGAGGCTGCCGAGCGCGAAATGGGTTTCCAACGTGTCTGCGTTCGCGTCCATCAATTTCAAAAAGGAGTCGAGCGCCCGGTCGGGCTGCTCGCTGATCAGATAGTCGAGCCCGGTGAGATACTCGGCGTGAAACCGCCCCAGGCGGCGCGGCCAGCGGCGGCCCCAGCCGAAATGGCCCGCGAGAATGCCGACGACCAACGCGCCGACGATGAGGCCCCAGACATACAGCGGAAGGTCGGGCATGTCGCCGAGGCCGCTTCAGGTGCGCGGCGGATTCAGTCGCGAATCGGCTGATCCGCGCCGTCGTTGACGCGCTCGCGCAGATCCTTGCCCGGTTTGAAATGGGGAACGTGCTTGCCGGCGAGCGCCACGGCCTCTCCCGTCTTCGGGTTGCGGCCCTGGCGCGGCGGGCGGAAATGCAGCGAAAAGCTCCCGAATCCCCGAATCTCGATGCGCTCGCCCGTCGCCAACGCGTCGCTCATGATCTCCAGCAATTGCTTGACGGCGAGCTCCACGTCCTTCGCCGGTAAGTGCTTCTGCTTCGCCGAAATGATCTCGATGAGTTCCGATTTCGTCATGATCGATAGGTGCGCATCGCCCGTCATGTTTTTTTCAGTGGAGCGCGGCGGCACCGAGCCGCCGCGCCTCACCGGATCCCGTCAATCCTGACCGGAAATCTGCTCTTTCAGCAAATCTCCCAGGCTGGTTCCAGTCGGCGAATCGGTGCGATAGTTCTGCATCGCTTCCTGTTCCTCGTGGATGTCCTTCGCCTTGATCGACAGCGCGATGCTGCGGCCCTTGCGGTCAACCCCGGTGAACTTCGCTTCGATTTCCTCGCCTACCTTCAGCAATGCGCGCGCGTCCTCGACGCGGTCGCGCGACAACTCGGAGGCGCGCAACTGACCGTCCACGCCGTTGCCGAGATCGATGATCGCGCCCTTCGCGTCGACTTCGCGCACGATGCCCTTGACGATGCTGCCCTTCGGGTGTTCGGCGATATATGCCGAGAACGGATCCTTCGCCAGCTGTTTGATGCCGAGGCTGATGCGCTCGCGCTCCGGATCGATCGACAGGACCATCGCGTCGACCTGCTGAGCCTTCTGGTAGCTGCGCACGGCCTCTTCGCCCGGCATGTCCCAGGAAATGTCGGACAGGTGAACCAATCCGTCGATTCCACCGGCGAGCCCGATGAAGATGCCGAAATCGGTGATCGACTTGATTTGTCCGCTGACCTTGTCGCCGCGGTTGTAGTTCTCGGCGAATTCCTTCCACGGATTCGTCTTGCACTGTTTGATGCCGAGGCTGATGCGGCGCCGCTCTTCGTCGATGTCGAGCACCATGACCTCGACTTCCTGGCCGACGTGAACGACTTTCGCCGGATTCACGTTCTTGTTCGTCCAATCCATCTCGGACACATGCACCAGGCCTTCGACGCCCTCCTCGATCTCGACGAAGCAGCCGTAGTCGGCGATGTTCGTGACCTTGCCGAACAGACGGGTGTTCGCCGGATAACGCCGCGCGATGTTCTGCCACGGATCGGCGCCCAACTGTTTGAGGCCGAGGGACACGCGTTGCCGCTCGCGGTCGAACTTGAGGATGCGGACGTCGATCTCCTCGCCGACCTTGACGACCTCGGACGGGTGCTTGACGCGCTTCCACGCCATGTCCGTGATGTGGAGCAAGCCGTCGATGCCGCCCAAGTCGACGAACGCGCCGTAGTCGGTGAGATTCTTGACGACGCCCTTGACGGCCGCGCCTTCCTGCAAATTGTCGAGAAGCGCGGAACGTTCGGCGCTGTACTCCTGCTCGACGACCGCGCGGCGCGAAACGACGACGTTGTTGCGCTTCTGGTCGAGCTTGATGACCTTGAATTCCAGCGGCTTGTTTTCGAGGTACGAAGGATCGCGCACGGGGCGCACATCCACCAAAGAGCCCGGCAGGAACGCCCGCACATTGTCGAGTTCCACCGTGAATCCGCCCTTCACGCGGCCGGTGATTATACCGGTGACGATTTCCTGTTTTTCGAACGACTGTTCGAGGCGCGTCCAAGTGCGCGCGCGCTTGGCCTTTTCGCGCGACAGGCGGGTCTCGCCGGAGCCGTCTTCGACGCTGTCAAGCGCGACTTCGACGGACTCGCCGACGGTGACCTCGATTTCGCCCTTCTCGTTCTTGAATTGGTCGGCAGGAATCACGGCCTCGGATTTCAATCCGACATTGACGATCACGAAGTCTTGGCCGACTTCGACGATCAGACCGTTCAGGATGGTGCCGGGGCGAATACGCTGGCTGGCGATGCTCTGTTCAAACAGTTCCGCAAAACTTTCAGTCATTTGGTCTCTAGTGGGAGCCCAGTCGGGCTCGATGTTTTCCCTGGCGCCAAATCCCGTGCGCCGCAGGGGTTGCATGAAAATACGGCATTCGTTCCCTCGAAAGCCGCGCCTCGAAATCTCTAAAGTCGCCCGCGGGCGATCTGTAATATCCGTTCGACCACCGTCTCGACCGGAATACCGGTCGTATCGACTTGGACGGCGTCCGCACTCGCGACCAATGGCGCGACGGCGCGCGTCGAGTCCCGCAAATCGCGCTCCGCTATCTCGCGCGAAAGGGCGGCAAGGTTAGCAGTAACCCCTTGTTCTTTCAACTGCTTATGGCGTCTCGCCGCACGCTCCTCGGCGCTCGCGGTCAGAAAGATTTTCACCCTGGCGGCGGGGAATACCACCGTGCCCATGTCGCGGCCGTCCGCGACCAGCCCGGGCGGGGCCGCGAAACGGCGTTGGCGGTCCAATAATGCGCTACGGACCTGCGGAATCGCCGCGACGCGAGAGGCGTCGTTGCCCGCCTGCTCGGTCCTGATGGACTGCGCGACGTCGCGGCCGTCGAGCCAGACGGCCTCGCGGCCGCCCTCGGTCGAACCAAAGCGGATGTCGAGGCCGGCGGCGATCCGCGCGAGCGCCGGGCCGTCGGCGAGATCGACGCCGGCCTGCCCCGCGGCGAGCGCGACCAGACGATAAAGCGCACCACTATCGAGCAGCCCGAAGCCCAAGCGGCGCGCGACCGCGCGGCTGACCGTGCCCTTGCCGGCGCCCGACGGGCCGTCGATCGCTATGACGGGCACCGCGCTCAAGCCGACTCCCGGACGTCGATCCCGACCGATCGCGCGAGATCGACGAAGCCCGGGAACGACGTCGCGACGTTGGCGACGTCCCGAATTCGGATCCGCCCGCGAGCGCGCAGGCTCGCGACCGCGAACGACATCGCGACCCGATGATCGCCGCAGCTGTCGATCACGCCGCCGTCGAACACGGCGCCGTCGCCGCCGCCCTCGATGCGCATGCCGTCGGCAAGCACCGTGTGACGCACCGCGAGCGCCCCGAGGCCGGCGCTCATCGCCGCAATGCGGTCGCTCTCCTTGACGCGCAATTCCTCGGCGCCGGTGATCAATGTCTCGCCGCTCGCGCAGGCGGCGGCGACGAACAGCACCGGAAACTCGTCGATCGCGAGCGGTACGAGCGCGCGCGGCACTTCGATGCCCCGCAGGGCCGAACGCCGCACGTTGAGGTCCGCGACCGGCTCCGCGCCGCTCGCGCGCGCATTCAGGATCTCGATCTCCCCGCCCATCAGGCGCAGTATCTCGACCAGCCCGGTCCGAGTCGGGTTCAGGCCGACGTTTTCGGATCAATACGCCTCCGCGCGCCGCCGCGAGCAGCGCCGCGACGATGAAGAACGCCGCCGACGAAAAGTCCCCGGGCACGGCGAGGCGCTGCGCCGCGAGGCGCGCCGGCGGGTGAACGCCGACGGCGAGGCCCTCGACGTCGACGCGCACGCCGAAGCTGCGCAGCATGCGTTCGCTGTGGTCGCGCGAGACGGCCGGTGAAATCACCGTCGTCGGGCCGTCGGCATAGAGCCCCGCGAGCAGGATCGCCGATTTGACCTGGGCGCTCGCAACCGGCATTTCGTAGCGGATGCCGCGCAACGCCCGGCCGCCGAATATCTCGACCGGCGGAGTGCCGCCCGTCGTGCGCACGTCCGCGCCCATCTCGCGCAGCGGCTTGGCGACGCGTTCCATCGGCCGGCGCATCAACGACTCGTCGCCGATCAATCGGGAGTCGAATGCCTGGGCGCACAGCAGCCCCGTGAACAGGCGCATCGCCGTCCCCGCGTTGCCCATGTCGAGCGCACCGGCCGCGGCGCGCAACCCACGCAGGCCGACGCCGTCGACGACGACCTGCGTCGCGCCGGTGCCGGCGATCGAGACGCCGAGCGCGCGCATCGCGCGCATGGTCGCCAGACAGTCCTCGCCCGGCAGGAAGCCGTCGATTTCACTGCGGCCGTCGGCTATCCCCGCGAGCATCAATGCGCGGTGGGAGATCGACTTGTCGCCGGGAACCGCGATGGCGCCCTCGATGAGACCCGCGGGAGACGCCTCGTAATCCCGGCTCACAGCACCGCCCGCGGATAGGAACCGAGCACCTTGAACAGCGATGCGCGCGTCTCGAGCGCGGCGAGCGCGCGTGCGACCGCGGGGTCGCTGACGTGACCCTCGACGTCGATGAAGAACACGTAGTCCCATTTGCGCTTGCGGGACGGCCGCGATTCGATGCGCGTCATGTTGACCCGGTGTTCGGCGAGAGGCTCGAGGAGCCGGAACAGCGCGCCGGCCCCCGCCGTACCCTCGGCGGACAAGAGCAATGTCGTCTTGTCGGCGCCGCTCGCGCTGAACAACTTGCGGCCGACCACCAGGAATCGCGTCGAGTTGTCGGGACGATCCTCGATTTCGTTCGCGAGCAGATTCAAGCCGTAGATCTCGGCCGCCGATCGGCCCGCGATCGCCGCGGTGCCGCGCTCGTCGCGCGCTCGTCGCGCGCCTTCGGCGTTGCTGGCGACGGCGATGCGCTCCGCGTCCGGCAAATGCTCGTCGAGCCAGCCGCGGCATTGCGCGAGCGCCTGCGCGTGCGCGCATACGCGCTTGACGTCGCGCGAGTCCGGCCATGCGCCCCATCAGGTAATGATTGATCCGCATCTCGACTTCGCCGCATATCTTCAGCGGCGAAGTGAGGAACATGTCGAGGGTGTGATTGACCGTTCCCTCGCTCGAGTTCTCGATCGGCACGACGCCGAAGTCGGCGCTGCCGGACTCGACCTCGCGGAACACTTCGTCGATCGCGGGCAGCGGCAAGGCGCGCACCGAGGAGCCGAACTGTTTGAACACCGCGGCCTGGGTGAACGTGCCCTCGGGGCCGAGAAACGCCACCTTCAACGGCTCTTGCTGCGCGAGGCATGCCGACATGATCTCGCGGAACAGGCGTGCGATCTCCTCGTCGCGCAGCGGCCCGCGATTGCGCGCCGAGCGCCTTGCGCAGCACCTCGGCCTCGCGCTCCGGCCTGTAGAAGTCGACGGTCTTGCCCGCGGCCGTCTTGGAAATGCCGACCTGCTGCGCAAAGCGCGCGCGTTCGTTCAACAGCTCCTGGATGCGCGCGTCGATGGCGTCGATCTTGCCGCGGATACCGCCGAGGTCGCGGCCGTCGGGGGCGATGCCGGGCCTCGATTCATCGGTCTTGCCGTCGCTCTTGCCGCGCGGTCGACTCTCTTGCGCTTGCGGGTCGCCATGGATATTCCTCGTCAACCGTGTTTGCGCTCGAACTCGCGCATGAATTCGACGAGCGCCGCGACGCCTTCGATCGGCATCGAGTTGTAGATGCTCGCGCGCATGCCGCCGGCGACCTTGTGGCCCTTCAAATTCTTCAAGCCGGCGGCTTCGGCCTCGCGCAGGAACTGCGCATCGAGTTCGGGCCGCGCGCAGCTGAAGGTGACGTTCATGCGCGAGCGCGCGTCCTTGGCGACGGCATTGCGGAAAAATCCCGAGCCGTCGATCGCGGCGTAGAGCCGTTCGGCCTTGCGCCGGTTTTGCTCGGCGATCGCGCCGAGCCCGCCACGCGCCTTCAGCCATTGGAACACGAGTCCGGCCATGTACCAGGCAAACGTCGGCGGCGTGTTCAGCATCGAGTTTTCGGCGGCGGCGGCCTTGTAGTCGAACACGGTCGGGGTCCCGGGCCGCGCGCGGCCGATCAAGTCCTCGCGGACGACGACGACGACGAGCCCCGCGGGGCCGATGTTCTTTTGCGCGCCCGCGTATATCAATCCGAATTGCGCGACGTCGATCGGACGCGACAGGATGTTCGACGACATGTCTGCGACGAGCGGCGCCCCGTCGGTCCGCGGGACGTAGGGGAACTCGACACCGCCGATCGTCTCGTTCGGCGTGTAATGCACGTACGCGGCATCCTTGCCGAACGACGAGCTGCGATTGCGCCGGCACCGACGTATAGGCGCCGCCGCTGTCCCCGGCGACATGCACGCGGCAATAGCGCTCCGCCTCGCGAATCGCCTTCTTCGACCAGTGGCCCGTGTCGATGTAATCGACGTTCGCGCCCTGCGCGGTCAGGTTCATCGGCACGAACGAGAACTGCGCAGTCGCGCCACCCTGCAGGAACAGGATCTTGTAGCTCGAAGGCACGCCGAGGAGTTCCCGCAAGTCGGCCTCCGCCCGGGCGGCGACCTCCATGAAGGCCTTGGCTGCGATGGCTGATTTCCATGACGGACATGCCGCCGTGATTCCAGTCGAGCAGTTCGTCGCGCGCGCGCTCGAGGACCTCGAGCGGCAGTGCGGCGGGGCCGGCGGCAAAATTGAAAGCACGCATCGCGGCGCCTCCGTCAGGCGGCAGGCAAAGGCGCGTCCGGATCGGCCGATGCGCCGCCCGCCGGCTTCCACGTCGGCGACCAAGCCCTCGATTCGCTCGAGGCCGGAGAGCTGGTCCCCCTCCTCGAGCCGCATGAGCCGAACGCCCTGGGTATTGCGGCCGACGATCGATATGTCCTTGACCGGTGTGCGCACGAGCGCGCCGCCCAGACTCATCAGCATGATCTCGTCGTCCGCCTTGACCTGCAGCGCGCCGACCATCCGGCCGTTGCGCTCGGTGACCTGCAGCGCGATGACTCCCTGGCCGCCGCGGCCGTGCCGCGGAAAATCCTCGAGCGGCGTGAGTTTGCCGTAGCCGTTCTCGGACGCGGTCAGAATGTCGCCGGCGTCGGCGACGATCAGCGCGATCACGCGCTGATCCGCCCCCAAACGCACTCCGCGGACGCCCGCGGCTTCGCGCCCCATCGGACGCACTTCGTCCTCGCCGAAGCGAATCGCCTTGCCGCCGGTCGTGAACAACAGGATGTCGCGCGCGCCGTCGGTGATCGCCGCGCCGACCAATTGGTCACCCTCGTCGAGCGCGACGGCGATGATGCCGCTTGCACGTGGGCGCGAAAACAGCGCGAGCGGCGTCTTCTTGACGGTGCCGAACCGCGTCGCCATGAAGACGAACTTGTCTTCCTCGAATTCCTTGACCGACAGCATCGCGCTGATGCGCTCGCCCTCCTGCAGCGGCAGGAGGTTCACGATCGGCTTGCCGCGCGAGCCGCGGCTCGCCTGCGGCAGCTGGTACACCTTCAGCCAATACACCTTGCCGCGATCGGAAAAGCACAACAACGTGTCGTGGGTGTTCGCGACGAACAGCTTGTCGACGAAATCCTCGTCCTTGACCGTGGTCGCGGCCTTGCCGCGGCCGCCGCGGCGCTGCGCCTGGTAGTCCGAGACCGGCTGCGCCTTCGCATAGCCGCTGTGCGACAGCGTCACGACGACATCCTCCGGCGAGATCAGGTCCTCGATCGTCAGGTCCTCGTGAGTGCTGAGGATTTCGGTTCGCCGCGGATCGGCGAAGTTGTCGCGGATGAATTCCAGCTCTTCCCGGATCACGGCGAGCAGCCGCTCGGGCCGCGCGAGGATGTCGCTCAAATCGCGCATCACCGCGAGGAGCTCCTGATACTCCGAGACGATCTTGTCCTGTTCGAGACCCGTCAAGCGATTCAGGCGCATGTCCAGGATCGCTTGCGCCTGGGTCTCCGTCAAGCGGTAGCCGCCGTCGACCAATCCCAGCCCGGGGCTCTCGCCGTCGGGACGCGTGCTGATGGCGCCCGCGCGCGCGAGCATCTCCGGCACGGAGCCCGAGGCCCAGGCGCGCGCGACTAGCGCAGCCTTGGCCTCCGCGGGCGACGGCGATGCCTTGATCGCGGCGATGATCTCGTCGATGTTCGCGAGCGCGATCGCGAGACCCTCGAGGATGTGGCCGCGCTCCCGCGCCTTGCGCAGCTCGTACACGGTCCGCCGCGTGACGATTTCCCGGCGGTGCCGCAGGAACGCATCGAGCATCGACTTCAGCGACATCAATCGCGGCTGGCCGTCCACCAGCGCGACCATGTTGATGCCGAAGACCGTCTCCATCGGCGTCTGCGCGTAGAGGTTGTTCAGCAGGATCTCGGGGACCTCGCCGCGCTTCAGCTCGATGACGACGCGCATGCCGTCCTTGTCCGATTCGTCGCGCAAACCGTCCGACGCGATGCCCTCGATCAGCTTCTCGCGCACGAGGTCCGCGATGCGCTCGATCAGCCGCGCCTTGTTCACTTGGTACGGCAGCTCGGTGATGACGATCGCCTGGCGATCGCCCTTGCCGACGTCCTCGAAATGCGTGCGCGCCCGAACGTGGAGCCGGCCGCGCCCCGTCTTGTAGGCCGTGGCGATCTCTTGCGCGCCGTTGATGATGCCTGCGGTCGGGAAATCCGGACCCGGCACGATCTGCATGAGCTGCGCGAGGCCGATGTCCGGATTTTCGATCAGGGCGATGCAGGCCGCGATGATCTCGCCGAGATTGTGCGGCGGTATGTTGGTCGCCATGCCGACCGCGATGCCGGAGGAGCCGTTGACGAGCAGGTTCGGGATGCGCGTCGGCAGAACCGCGGGCTCGCTTTCCGACTCGTCGTAATTCGGCACGAAATCGACGGTTTCCTTGTCGATGTCCGCGAGGAGTTCCTGCGCGATTCTCGACATGCGCACTTCCGTGTAGCGCATCGCCGCCGGCGGGTCGCCGTCGACGGAGCCGAAATTCCCCTGGCCGTCGACGAGCAGGTAGCGCATCGAGAACGGCTGCGCCATGCGCACGATCGCGTCGTACACGGACGCGTCGCCGTGCGGATGGTATTTACCGATCACGTCGCCGACGACGCGCGCGGATTTCTTGTAGGCCTTGTTCCAGTCGTTGCCGAGCTCGCGCATCGCAAAGAGGACGCGGCGATGGACCGGCTTCAGGCCGTCGCGCACGTCCGGAAGCGCGCGGCCGACGATCACGCTCATCGCATAATCCAAATAGGATTTGCGCATCTCGTCTTCGAGATTGACGGGCAATATTTCGCGTGCGATCTCGGCCATTTGCGAGAGTCCGGTATGCCTTGATTAAGGGCGTCTGATTAGCGGGATTGAACGAAGCGAGACCGTGTCTCCATATCCGCTCATTCTAGCATAACTTCCGTTTCTTCTTCAGCTTGGCGGGCCGATTAACCGATATACTTGACACATGCCGGGAGAGCCCGGCGAAACGTCTGACGACTGGAGGATTTGAGCGATGTCCGTCTCCGGCCCAAAACTCGGATCCCGTGGAAATCGGCAAATTCAACGAGCGCGCGCAAAGCTGGTGGGACCCGAACGGGTCCTCGAAACCGCTGCACGATTTGAACCCGGTGCGCATGGATTATCTGCGGCGCGTCGCCCGAATCTCCGGCAAGGCAATCTTGGACGTCGGCTGCGGCGGCGGCATCTTGTCCGAGGCGATGGCGCGCGATGGCGCGAACGTTCTGGGAATAGATCTTGCGCGCGACGTGCTGGACGTAGCCGAGTTGCACGCGCTGGAGACCGGCGCCAAGGTGCGCTACCGCGCGATTGCGGCCGAGGCGCTCGCCGCCGAACAGCCGCACCATTTCAACGTCGTAACCTGCATGGAAATGCTGGAACACGTGCCCGACCCGGCCGCGACGATGCGCGCGCTGGCCGGGCTTCTGGCGCCCGGCGGCGATCTCGTCGTGTCGACGTTGAACCGCAACTGGCGTTCCTTTCTGGTCGCAATCGTCGGCGCCGAGTACGTGGCGGGCGTGCTGCCGCGCGGAACCCACGAGTACCTCAAGCTCATCCGGCCTTCGGAACTTGCGAAATGGGGACGAGCGGCCGGACTCGACTTGCGCGATTTGACCGGCATTTCCTTCAACCCGCTGACGCGCGCGTTCGGTCTTTCGCCGGATGCGGCGGTCAATTACCTCGCGCATTTCCGCCGTGTCGAGAACTGAGTCACCGCCGCCGTTGCGGGCGGTGCTGTTCGACCTCGACGGGACGCTGCTCGACACCGCGCCCGACATGCACCGCGCGCTGAACGCCTTGATGCACGAGGAAGACCGCGATGCCCTGCCGTTCGCCGCCGTGCGGCCGCGCGTGAGCCACGGCGCCGCCGGCGTGTTGCGGGTCGGCTTCCCGGACGCCGACGAAGCGCGATTCCGCACTCTGCAGCACCGGTTCCTCGAACTCTACCGCGCGGACCTGTGCGTCGAGACGGCGCTGTTCCCCGGGATGGACACCGTGCTCGAGGATCTGGCGGGGCGCGGCCTCGCCGCCGGCATCGTGACGAACAAGGCGGCCTGGCTCACGGACCCGCTGCTCGAGCAACTCGGTCTGCGCGAGCGCTTCGCCTGCGTCGTCAGCGGCGACACGGTCGCCGAACGCAAGCCGCATCCGCTGCCGCTGCTGCACGCGGCCAAGCTCGCGGGCGTCGACGCCGCGCAATGCGTCTATGTCGGCGATGCGCTGCGCGACGTCCAAGCGGCGCATGCCGCCGGCATGCCCGCGCTGGTCGCGCGCTACGGCTATCTGCACGACGACGATGATGCCGACGCCTGGGGCGGCGATGCCGACCTTGCGCGGCCGATCGACCTGATCGGCTGGCTCTCGCACAGCGGGCGGCTGTGAACGTGGTGGCGGCCGTACTTGCATTCATCGCCGGCGCGACCCTCGGCGCCCTCGGCTGCGCGCTCTGGCGCGCGAAGCGCGAGGAGCGGCTGCGCATCGAGGCCGAGGTTCTGCGCGCGCAGCTCAAATCCGACGAGGCCTTGGCCGTCGAGCGCACCCAGGCGCTGGAGCGCGCGCGCGATCAGTTGAAGGCGGCTTTCGGCGACCTCTCGCGCGAAACGCTGCAGAGCAATAACGCGATGTTCCTGGTGATGGCGCGCGAGCGCCTCGCCGAGCAGCAGACCGCGGCCGCGCAAACGCTCGCCGACCGCCAAACCGCGATCGAAGCGATCGTCGCGCCGATACGCGAAGCGCTCGCCAAGAGCGAGACGCAATTGCAGGCGCTCGAACGGGACCGCATCGACGCGTTCGCGACCATCAAGAACCAGATGGAGACCATGGCGAGCAGCCAAAACCTCCTGTCGCGCGAGACCCGCAACCTGGTCACGGCGCTGCGCCGGCCCGACGTGCGCGGCCAATGGGGGGAACTCACGTTGCGGCGCGTCGTCGAGCTGTCGGGCATGACGGCGCATGTCGACTTCACCGAACAGGCGCACCGGACGACCGAGACCGGCGCCATTCGCCCCGACATGATCGTTCACATGCCGGAACGCCGCGACATCGTCGTCGACGTCAAGACACCGCTGGAGGCTTACCTGTCCGCCGCGGAGGCGACGGACGACGAGGAACGGCGGCTGCATTTGCGGCGCCATGCGCAGCTCGTCGGCGCGCGCATTCGCGAACTCGCGACCAAGCAATATTGGTCCCAGTTCGAACACAGCCCCGACTTCGTCGTCCTGTTCCTGCCGGGCGACCAATTTCTGTCGGCGGCGCTGCAGGAAAATCCGCACCTCATCGACGAGGCGCTGCGGCAGAACGTGATGCTCGCGACGCCGACCAGCCTCGCGGCCCTCCTCAAGGCCGTCGCCTACGGCTGGAAACAATCGGTGCTGGCCGACAACGCCGCCGAGGTCCGCAAGCTCGGCGAGGATTTGTACAAGCGCTTGAGCGTGTTCGCCGAACACCTGGGGAAACTCGGCAAATCCCTGGGCTCGAGCGTCGAGTCGTTCAACAAGGCGGTCGGCTCGCTCGAGCAGCAAATCCTGCCGGCGGCGCGCCGCTTTCCCGAGCTCGGGCTGCGCGTGAACCGGGAGATCGAAGCGATCGAACCCGTCGCGAGCCTCGCGCGCACCCCGCGCGGCGCGGGCTCGGCCGCGCCCGACGATGCCGACGATTCCCCTTGAGGGGGGCGACGCCGTGATCCGGCTCGACGACACCTACCGCAGCCGCGCGGCGCCGCCGGGCAGCGCGCGCTATTGGAGCTGGTTGTTCTCCCACCGTGAGGCGCGCGCGCCCCTGCTCGGCGTGTTCGCGCTGCTCGCCGAGTGGCGCGCCGCGATGAATCCCGCGGCGGACGCCGAGGTCGCCCGGACCAAGCTCCTCTGGTGGCGCGACGAGATGCAGAGGCTCGCGCAGCGGGCGCCCTTGCATCCGATCAGCCGCCTCCTGGGATCGCTCCCCGGCGCCGCCGAGATCGACTTCGCGCCGCTCGCGAAGGCCGTCGACGCGGCGGCGGCGCACGTCGGCGGCGTTCCGATCGAACGAGCCGCGCTCCTGCCCGCGCACGCACAGGATTTGATCGGCGGCCCGCTGCTCATCGCGGCACGGCTCGGCGCCGGCGCCGCGGAGCCCTCGCCCGGCCTGCCAGAGTGCGCGGCCGCGCTCGCACTCGGCGAGTACCTCGCGCGCGCACTCGCCGACTATCGGCGCGACGCGGATTGCGGCCGAATCGCGTTTCCGATCGATGAACTGCTGGAGCGCTCGATCGGCAACGACGATCTTTGCGCGCCCGCGCCGACGCCGGGGCTCGCCGCCTACCTCGACGAGACGCGCGCGGCGGCGGCGCGAAGTTTCGCACGGGCCGCGGCCGCGCTCGAGCCCCCGGCCCGCGCGCGGCATCGCGGATTGCTGGTATTGGCGGCGCTCGGCGGGCATCATTTGCGCACACGGCGGCCGCCGTACGCCGAAGAGGTTCTGCTTCGGGATATTTATTTCGCTTGGCGCACCGCACGAACCGCGTTGCGCGCGCGCTGACGCACACTCGGAGAACACATGTCGGCATCGATCGATCCCAAAACGTTCACATGGCGCCCCGGCCTGCTCGACGGCCGCGTGATTTTGATCACCGGCGCGAGCGGCGGCCTGGGCCGGGCGCTCGCGCTCGACTGCGCGCGCGCCGGCGCGACCGTGCTCCTGTCCGGCCGCAACAAGGCGAAACTGGAGCGCGTCTACGACCAAATCGAGGCGCTCGGCGCGCCGCAGCCGGCGCTCGCGCCGCTCGATCTCGCGACCGCGACCGCGGCCGACTACGACGGTCTCGCCGCGACGGTCGCGCGCGAATACGGCAAGCTCGACGGGCTCGTGCATGCGGCCGCCATGCTCGGCGACCGCAGCTCCGCTGGAACAGTACGACGTGCCGACGTGGTGCCGCGTACTGCACGTCAACCTGACCGCTCCGTTCATTCTCACCCAGGTGCTGCTGCCAAGCTTGCGCCAAGCCGCCGACGCCTCGATCGTTTTCGCGACCAGCGGGGTCGTGAAGCGGGCGAGGCCGTTTTGGGGCGCGTACGCGGTCTCCAAGGTGGGGCTGGAGACGGTGCGCGAAATGCTGTGCCAGGAATTGGAGGGAGTCGCCGCGGTGCGCGCCTACAGCGTCAATCCCGGCCCCATGCGCACCGCGATGCGCTTCGCGGCCTATCCGGCCGAGGATCGGAACACGTTGCGCCCGCCGGAAGCCGTCACCGGCGCGTTCCTCTATCTGCTGAGCGCGGACAGCATCGGCGTCGAGTCGCGATACGTCGACGCGCAGTGACGCGCGCCGCTACGGTTCGTCCGCGGCGGCCCGTTCCTCGTACGCGCGTTTCGCCGCGTCGATCTCCCCGAGCAAGGCGTTGCGCTCGGGGCCCGGTCATTGCGCGGGAGTGGCCGCGCGGCAACTCGCGCGACAGGTGCACGGGTCCGAAGCGCACGCGCATCAAGCGGCTGACGATGACACCGCGCGCCGCCCACCAATGGCGAACCAACGCCGAGCGCGTTGCGCGCACGGTGACGGTGAGCCAATGGTTGGCGCCTTCGCCGTATTGCGCATCGGCCTGCAAGATGGCCATCGGCTCGCCCTCGCAATCCGTCGCGGCGCGAAATTCCTCGACGAGCTGGTCGCTGAGCGGCCCGCGCATGCGCAGGAGGTAATCGACCGTGAGCGCATGCGCCCCCTGCGAAACGCGGTGCGCCCAGGAGCCGTCGTCGGTCAGGATTTCCAAGCCGCCGTCGACCGGCGGCAGCGGCTGAATCGCGAGCCAGCGCCCCGCCGTGCGCGGCAGCTGCAAGTGCTCCGCGGCGCGCGACGTCGCCGCCTTGAGGTCGAGCGCATCCCCGGGCGAGCGGTGGTAGAGCAAGACATGGGATTCCTTGGCGGCGGGCGCGCGCCAGCGCACGGGCCTGCCGTCGAGCGTGATGCGGTCGCGCGGCGTCAGTTTCGTGCCCAGTTCCGGCACGGTGCCGTTGACCTGCAGACGTCCCTCGCGAATCCAGCGTTCGACTTCGCGGCGCGAGCCCACGCCCGCGGCCGCGAGCACCTTGTGCACGCGGTCCGGCGCCGGCTCCGCCCGCTCGCGCCTCGGCGCGGCCGGTGCGCGGCCCGGGCGAGGGCCGCCGCGACGCGGTCTCTCGGCCATCTCAGCGCAGCGCGGCGTCGGGGCCGGCCGCCACGAGGCCTCGCGCCTCGCGCTCCGGACCCATCGCCTGCGACTCCGGGCTCGCCATCCTGTCGTCGTCGTCCTCGTCGCCGTCGTCGTCGCCGTCGTCGGCAAGCGTAACCTCGATCGCCGTCACCTCGACCGCCGCGCCCCGACGACTCCCGCCGCGACCGGCTCGGCGCCCGGCAGGCTCAGCTGCACGCGCAGGTCCTCGAGTTCCTTCAGTTCGGCGAGCGTCGGCAAGTCGTCGAGCTTCTTCAAACCGAAATAGTCGAGGAATTCGCGCGTCGTACCCAGGAGTTCGGGCTTGCCGGGAACGTCCCGATGGCCGACGACGCGGATCCAGTGGCGCTCGAGCAGGGTCTTGATGATGTTCGGGTTGACCGCGACGCCGCGGATTTGTTCGATTTCGCCGCGCGTGATCGGCTGACGATACGCGACGAGCGCGAGGGTCTCGAGCAAGGCGCGCGAATACTTAGCCGGACGCTCGACCCAGAGCCGGGAGACCGGCTCCGCGACGGCCGCCTTGATCTGTATCCGGAAGCCGCTCGCGACTTCGAGCAGTTCGAGACCGCGGGTCTCGTAATCGGCGCGCAGTGCATCGAGCGCCGCCTTGACTTCCTCGGCGTTCGCGCCGTCGCGCTCGTCGAACACCGTGACCAGCTCGTCCACGGTCAGAGGGCGGCCGGCCGCGAGCAGAGCCGCTTCGACCACATTTTTCACGTACTGTTCGTTCATTTACGATCCCGCATTTTCATCGTTGGCGGCGTCCCGGCGATCAGCGGCAGAGGGCGGGCCGGGTTGCCGAGCCGGACATGCAACGGCGCGTATGGTTCGGACTGCACGATCTCGACGAGTCCTTCGCGCAGGAGTTCCAGCAGTGCGACGAACGTCACCGTCACGCCGCGCCGCCCCTCCTCGGCGCGGAACAAATGCACGAAATCGACGAACTCGCGCGACGCGAGCGCCGACATGACATCGGTCATGCGCTGGCGCACCGACAGCGCTTCGCGCTGCACGTGATGGTGCGCAAACATGTCGCTGCGCGCCAGCACCTCCTGGAACGCGACCAGCATCTCCTGCAGCGTGACCGGCGGCGGCATGCGCACCACCTTTCGCTCGCCGATCTCCGCCGCGGCGACCCAGGTGTCGCGCTCGACGCGCGGCAGCCGGTCGATGCCTTCCGCGGCCCGCTTGAAGCGCTCGTATTCCTGGAGCCTGCGCACCAGTTCCGCGCGCGGATCCGCATCCTCGACCGCTTCGTCGCCGTGCATGCGCGGCAACAGCATGCGCGACTTGACCTCCGCGAGCGTCGCCGCCATCAGCAGATACTCGCCCGCGAGTTCGAGCTGCAGGACCTGCATCAGCTCGATGTAGCGCATGTACTGGCGCGTGATCTCGGCGATCGGAATGTCGAGGATGTCGAGGTTCTGGCGCCGAATCAGGTACAGGAGCATGTCGAGCGGTCCCTCGAACGCCTCGAGGAAGATCTCGAGCGCCTGCGGAGGGATGTACAGATCGCGCGGCAGGACCGTGATCGGCTGCCCTTCGACGACCGCGAACGGCATCTCGCCCTGTTCCGGCGGCACCGGCAGCGCCGCCGGGGCGGCCGGCGCCGCGGCGTTCTCGACGACGGTCAATTCGGGTTTCATCGGTAGTTCATGGACATGGCTTGGCGAACGACGTCCATCGTGTCCCGCGCGACGTCGCGCGCGCGCTCGCACCCTTGCGCGATGATACCGCGCACGAGGTCCGGATTTTCTTCGAATTCCTGCGCCCTCGCTGCGATCGCCGAGATCTCCTCGACGACTTTCTCGATCAGCGGCTTCTTGCACTCGAGGCAGCCGATTCCGGCGCTGCGGCAGCCCGTCTGGACCCATTCGCGGGTTTCCGCGGTCGAATAGATCTTGTGCAAATCCCAGACGGGGCATTTCTCCGGATCGCCGGGATCGGTGCGCCGCACCCGCGCCGGATCGGTCTGCATCGTCTTCATCTTCCTGACGACGGAGTCGGTGTCCTCGCGCAAGCCGATCGTGTTGCCGTAGGACTTGGACATCTTGCGGCCGTCGAGGCCGGGGACTTTCGGGGTCGCCGTCAACAGCACTTCAGGCTCCGGCAGCACCGCGATGCCGGCACCTTCGAGATAGCCGAGCAGGCGATCGCGGTCGGCCACGGTGAGCCGCGCGTTCGACTCGACGAGCGCCTGTGCCTTTGCAAGCGCGTCGGCGTCCCCCTTCTCCTGGAATTCCTTGCGCAGGGTCCGGTAGAGAGCGCCATTGCGCGATCCCAGGCTCTTGACCGCCTTGTCGACCTTCGTTTCGAATTCCGCCTCGCGACCGTAGATGTGATTGAAGCGGCGCGCGATTTCGCGCGTGATCTCGACGTGGGCCACCTGGTCCTCGCCGACCGGCACGTATTGCGGGCGGTACAACAGGATGTCCGCCGACTGCAGCAAGGGGTAGCCGAGGAACCCGTAGGTGCCGAGATCCCGGTCCGCCATCTGCGCCTGCTGATCCTTGTAGGTCGGCACTCGCTCGAGCCAGCCCAACGGGGTGATCATCGACAGGAGCAGGTGTAGCTCCGCATGCTCCGGGACTTTCGACTGAATGAACAAGGTCGCGACGCCGGGATTCAAGCCCGCGGCAAGCCAATCGATCGCCATCGTCCAGACGAATTCCTCGATCCGCGAGGTATCCTCGTAGCCGGTCGTCAAGGCATGCCAGTCGGCGATGAAGAAATAGCATTCGTACTGGTACTGCAACTCGGTCCAATTCTTCAGCGCGCCGTGATAATTGCCGAGATGGAGTTGCCCCGTGGGCCGCATGCCGGACAGCACGCGCCGATTCTGCATCGGCGAGCTCATGCGCCATTCCCGAGCAGCATGCCGATCACTCGACCGATCATGCGGTAAGCCGGGTCGAACAGCCAGCCGAACAGGCCGAATGCCGTGAGGCCGAGCACGATCAGGAAGCCGAGCGGTTCGATGCGCTCGAGGCGCGCCGCGAGCGGCGGCGGCAGCAATCCGGCGAGCACCCGTCCGCCGTCGAGCGGCGGAATCGGCAGCATGTTGAAGATCGCGAGCACGACGTTGATGATGATGCCCGCCTGGGCCATCAGCGCGATCCAGCCGACCAGCGTGAGCGACCCGTTCATGCGCGCGACCGCGCCGAGCACGAGGCACCAGAAGCCCGCCATCACGAAGTTCGCGGCGGGCCCCGCGAGCGACACCCAAACCATCGCCCGGCGCGGATTTTTCATGCCGCGCATCACGACCGGCACCGGTTTCGCCCAGCCGAACAACGGGCCGCCGATGGCGAGGAGTAGCGCGGGTACGAGGAGCGTGCCCACCGGGTCGATATGGCGCAAGGGATTCAGGCTCAAGCGACCGAGCAACTCAGCCGTGCGGTCGCCGAACCGGCGGGCCGCCCAACCGTGCGCGACTTCATGCAAGGTGATTGCAAACAGGACCGGGATTGCCCAGATCGATATCTTCGTAAGAAACGCCGTTAAATCCAATTGTTACACTCATTTTCTAGAAATGAACTCAAGATGAATGTCCCGCTCCGACGCGGCATTATACGGATGCCGGGCCTTCAAAGGGGCCGACGTCGCCGCGGCCCCGGCGCACGACGATCGCGCGGTCGCCGGACATATCGATCACCGAGGTGGGTTCCAAGCCGCAATTGCCCCCGTCCAGAACGAGGTCGACGCGGTTCCCGAGCACTTCGTGGATTTCGCGCGCGTCGGTGCGCGGCAAATCCTCCCCCGGCAGCAAGCAGCGTCGAACTCATGACCGGCTCGCCGAACTCGGCGAGCAGCAACTGCGTCACCTTGTGATCGGGCACGCGCAGACCGATCGTCCCGCGCCGCTCGTGCTTCAAGCGGCGCGGCGTTTCGCGGGATGCCTTGAGGATGAACGTATACGGGCCCGGGGTCGCCGCGCGCAGCAGGCGATATTGCCAATTGTCGACGAGCGCATATTTGCCGACTTCGCCGAGATCGCGGCATACCAGCGTGAAATGATGATGCTGATCCACCTGGCGGATATCGCTGATCCGCTGCAGCGCGGCCTTGTCGCCGATATGGCATCCGAGCGCATAGCAGGAATCGGTCGGGTACACGATCACGCCGCCCGCGCGCAGGAGCTCGACCGTCTGGCGAATGAATCGCGTCTGCGGCGTCACCGGATGCAGTTGTAAATAAATGCTCATGCAGGCCGGCTATAATAACCCGATGAATCAATTGCTCGAATGGATGCCGCTGCTGATATTTTTCGCGGTGTTCAAAGTCTACGGCATCTACTACGGGACCGGCGCGTTGATGATCGCGACCGTCGCTCTGATGTTCGCGCATCGCGCGCGCACCGGAAAATTCAAGACCATGCACATGGTCACCGCCGCCGTGGCGGTCGCCCTGGGCGCGGCGACCTTATTGCTGCACGACAAGCGCTTCATTCAATGGAAGCCGACCGTGCTGTTCGCCATCGCGGCGCTCGCGTTTCTCGGCAGCTCGTGGATCGGCCGGCAACCGCTCGCGCGCCGCATGCTCGAAGGGGTGTTCACCGAGGAGCTCGACGTCGGCGCGCGCGCCTGGCTCGTCATCAATGTGCTCTGGGCCGCTTGGTTCGCGCTGCTGGCCGCGCTCAACATTTTCGTCGCGCGCAGCTTCTCGGCCGCCGTGTGGGTCGATTTCAAGGTGTTCGGCCTGACGGTCGCGATGATGCTGTTCCTCGTACCCCAGGTCTTCTGGCTGCACGGCAGGATCAAGCCGGCCGGCGGCGAGCGGCCATGAGCGACCAAACCGCGCCCGGTCCGTCGCGCGAACAACCCTGCGCGCGAAGCTCGAGGCCGCATTCGCCCCGACCGCGCTCGTCATCATCGACGACAGCCATCGTCACGCGGGGCATGCCGGCGCCGCCGGCGGACTCGGCCATTACCGCGTCGAGATCGTCGCCGCCGCATTCGAAGGCCTGCCGCGGGTCGCGCGGCATCGCCGGATCTACGCCGCGCTCGGCGACCTCCTGCGGACCGATGTGCACGCGCTCGCGATCGATGCGCGGACGCCCGCGGAAGCGGTTCGGCCCTAGCGCGACGGCCGATTTCCGGCGGCGCGGGCCGCCCGCCGACGATTGGTTTGGTGAGTCGCCCCGGCACGGGATACACTGCGCGCGCAGCCTTTTTGGGACACCGCCCCGGGGCCGCGTTGCCGAACCAGCTTCATAGAGGATTCCAATGAGCCATTTTTCCCAGAGGGCGCGGACGCGCCTGTACGCGACGGCCGCCCTCACCGTGCTGATCGCCGCTTGCGCCAAGAAGCCGTTGACCGCGGCGCCGACCGCCTCGCCCGCGTCGACCACCCCGCAGGGCGCGCCGGCGGCGATCGTCGACGGTACGCCGATTTCCCGCGACGCCTACGATTTTTACGTCAAGTCGCTGACCGGCGGTAAGGACGCATCGACGCTCACCGCGGAACAGAAGGACGAGGTTCTCGACAACCTGGTCGGCATGCAGCTGATGGCGGCGCAGGGCCTCAAGGATGGCCTCGACAAGGACCCGGAAACCGCCGCGCAGATCGACGTCGCGCGCATGCGCCTGTTGGCCGCCGCGGAATCGCAGAAGTACATGAAGGGCAAGGAGCCGACCGATCAGGAACTGCATGCCGAATACGACAGTGCGGTCGCCGGCATGGACAAGACCGAGTATCAGGCGCGGCACATTCTCGTCGCGAGCAAGGATCTTGCGGTCGAGTTGACGAAGAAGATCAAGGCCGGCGCGAATTTCGCGCAACTCGCCAAGACGCAATCGATCGATCCGTCGAAGGCCGAGGGCGGCGAGCTCGGCTGGTTCGCCGCTGCGCGCATGCCGAAGCCGTTCGCGGATGCGATCAAATCGCTGAAGAAGGGTGAAGTCACCGCCGAGCCCGTGCAGACGCAGTACGGATGGCACATCATCCAGCTCGAAAACACGCGCGCGGTGCCGCCGCCGCCGTTCGACCAGGTCAAGCAGCAGGTCACCAACCGCGTGATCCAAAAGAAGCTCGAAGCCTACGTCGACCAACTGAAGAAGACGGCGGTCATCGAGAAGAAGCTCTGACGCGTTGAATCCCCGACGGGCGGCTAGCCTCTGCAGGATCTCGAGGAAGGCCGCCTCGTCGAGGACCTCGACACCGAGATCCCGCGCCTTCGCGAGCTTCCCGCCGGGATCCGCGCCGGCGACGACATAGTCGGTTTTCTTGGAGACGCTTCCCGCGACCTTGCCGCCGCGCTCGGCGATCGCCGACGCGGCGGCCTCTGCGCGTGAAGCCTTCGAGGGTGCCCGTCAGCACGAACGTCTTTCCCTGCAACCGGCCTCGCGCCCGTGCGGCCACCGCCGGCCATTCGATTCCGCTCGCGAGCAGTCGGTCGACGATCGCGCTGTTTTCACGGTCGCGAAAATAGGCGTCTACGTGGCCCGCGACGACCGGCCCGACGTCGGGCACCGCCTGGATCTCGGCCGCCGCGGCGTCCCGCAGCGCCGCGATGCCGCCGAAGTGCGCGGCAAGCGCCGCCGCGGTCGCCTCGCCGACGTCGCGGATGCCGAGCGCGTAGAGAAACCGCGCGAGGCTCGTGCGCTTCGCCGCGTCGATCGCGGCGACGAGCTTCGCCGCGGACTTCTCCCCCATGCGTTCGAGGTCCGCGAGCTGCGCCGGCTCCAGCGAGAACAGGTCGGCGGGCGTGCGCACGAGACCGCGGTCGACCATTTGCTCCACGAGCTTGTCGCCGAGCCCTTGGATGTCGAGCGCGCGGCGCGACGCGAAATGCTTGATTTCCTCCTTGCGCTGCGCGGCGCAGCTGCGCCCGCCGCTGCATCGCGCGACCGCCTGGTCGGCCTCGCGCACCACGGGCGACCCGCAAACCGGGCATGACGTCGGCAACGAAATCGGTCGGGTATGCTCGGGGCGCCGCTCGCGCAGCACCGAGGCGACTTCGGGAATCACGTCGCCGGCCCGGCGCACGACGACGGTGTCGCCGACGCGCACGTCCTTGCGCGTCAATTCATCGATATTGTGCAGCGTCGCGTTGCTGACCGTGACGCCGCCGACGTGCACGGGCTCGAGCCGCGCGACCGGCGTCAGCGCACCCGTGCGCCCGACTTGGAACTCGATTCCGCGCACCGTCGTCAGGGCTTCTTCCGCCGGGAACTTGTGCGCGATCGCCCAGCGCGGCGCGCGCGACACGAAGCCGAGCCTGTCCTGCATCTCGACGTCGTCGAGCTTGTAGACGACGCCGTCGATCTGATACGGCAGGGTCGGCCGGGCCGCGCCCACTTCGCGAAAATAGTCGAGGCAGCCGTCGATCGAGTCGACGCTGCGCACCAGCGGACAGATCTTGAATCCCCAGCGACTTCAGCGCGCGCAGAATCTGGCTCTGATGCGACGGCAGGGTTCCGCCCTCGACGTATCCCGCACCGTAGACGAACATGTCGAGCGGGCGCGACGCGCTGATCCGTGCGTCGAGTTGGCGCAGACTCCCCGCGGCGGCATTGCGGGGATTCACGAAGGCCTTTTCGCCGCGCGCCGCCGCATCCGCATTGAAGCGCTTGAAGCCGGCGATCGGCATGAACACCTCGCCGCGCACCTCGAGCACGCGCGGAACGTCGGCGCCGCGCAGTTTCAGCGGCAGCGATCGGATCGTCTTCAAATTCGCCGATATGTCCTCGCCCTTCTCCCCGTCCCCGCGCGTCGCCGCGCGCACGAACACGCCGTCCGCGTACGTGGCGCTGACCGCGAGACCGTCGAGCTTCGGTTCCGCGGAATATTTCACGGCGGCCGGATCCCCGAGGCGCTCGCGAATGCGCCGGTCGAAATCGCGGACCTCCTCCTCGCTGAACGCATTGTCGAGCGACAACATCGGCAGCCGATGCCGGACTGTCGCGAACGCCGCGACCGGCGCGGCGCCGACGCGCTGCGTCGGCGACTCCGGCGTGACCAACTCCGGATACCGCGCCTCCAGGGACTCAAGCTCCTCCATGCGCAGGTCGTATTCGGCATCCGGCACTTCGGGATCGTCGAGCGCGTAATAGCGGACGTTGTAGCGATCGAGCATTTCGCGCAATTGCGCCGCGCGCTTCGCGGCCTGCGCGCTCTGTCCGGTTCCGCCGCGCGCCGTCATCGGACCTCCCCGGTCAGGACAGACCGGCTTGGAAGCGCGCGACTTCGTCGCGCAACGCGGCCGCGCGCTGCGGTGAAAGCGGCACGCCCCTGCCGTCCTGGACCATGCCGGTCAGACTCTCGGCGAGCCGCCGCGCCGTCGCAATCAAGGCCTCGACCGTTTGCACGGGCTCCAACGGCCCGGGGAGCACGGCGAACGCCGTGATGCCGCGGAATTCCTGGTCCAGCATCGCGTCCGGATCGAAGGTGCCGGGTTCGATGAGACTCGCCACGCAGAACAGGCTGCGGCCGTCGACGTGGTTGCGGTGAAACACCTGGTATCGGCCGAACGCGAGCCCTTGCAGTTCCAGGGCATCGACGAGTCTCTTGCCCGACCACTGATCATCGCCCAGCGCGCAAATGCGCAAGGAAACGATTTTCTGCTTGTCGCCGGTCTTCGCGTTCGGCGGGACGGCCGGCGTTGCGAATCGGCCGCTGTTGTCGGTGCGCACAACCGGCGCCGCACGCTCCGCTGCGACCGCCGCCTGCGGCGGGTGCTCCGCGGCCGCGGGCAGCGGGGTTGCCGCCGGGGCTGCGCCCTTCGGCGCCGCCACTTCGTCCGCGCCGGTCCGCATTTCGACGATCATCGGCGTATCGAGCACCGGCACATCGTCGAAGTCCGCCGTTTTGATCGACAGCGGATCGAGCGGCGATATGCCCCAATCGCGCTCCTCGGGCGCCGGCGCCGGTTCCTCGGTTTCGGTCTGCGTCTCGGCGAGCGAAACCGAAGCAACCGTATGCGCCTGGCTGACGACAGGCTCGCGCACGACCGTAGGAGCGGCGAGGTCGACGCCGCCGCGCGCCTGGCCCGAGCGGCGGGTGCCGCGCCACCAGATGCCGCCGATCAGCAGGAGACCCAGTCCCAGCAATATCCAGCGCAACTCGGCCAATTGCCGCGACTCCTTACATCGCCGCCATGCGCACGGCCTCGTCGACGTCGACGGCGACCAAGCGCGACACTCCCGGCTCATTCATCGTCACGCCGACGAGCTGCGACGCCAACTCCATCGTCGTCTTGTTGTGCGTGATGAAGATGAACTGCACGCTCTTCGACATGTCGCGGACGATATCGCAGAAGCGCCCGACGTTGTGTTCGTCGAGCGGCGCGTCGACCTCGTCCAGCAGACAGAAAGGCGCCGGATTCAAATCGAAGATCGAGAATACCAGAGCCACGGCGGTCAGCGCCTTCTCTCCGCCCGACAGCTGGCTGATCGTGCTGTTGCGCTTTCCCGGCGGGCGCGCCATGACCGACACGCCGGCGGAGGACGACTCCTCGCCGGCGAGCTCCAGGTACGCGTGGCCGCCACCGAACAAGCGCGGAAATTTCTCCTTGAGTCCCGCGTTGACGCGATCGAACGTGTCCTGGAAGCGAGTCCGGGTCTCGCGGTCGATCTTGCGCATCGCCGTCTCCAGCGTCTCCAGCGCGTCGGTGAGATCCTTGTACTGCCGGTCCAGATATTCCTTGCGCTCGGATTGTTCCTTGAACTCGTCGATCGCCGCGAGGTTGACCTGCCCCAGGCGCTCGATCTTGGCGTTCGTCTCCTGCAGCTCGGCATCCCAAGCCTCCGCTGTCGCGCCCTCCTTGAGCCCGGCGATCAGGGCGGCGAATTCGAACGTCGTCGCAGCGAGCTGCTCGGCGACGCTCTCGCGGCGCACGCGCACCTGTTCGGCGGCCAGCCGCGCATCGTCCATCGCCCGGCGCGCGGCCTCGACGCGATCCTCGACCGCGGTGCGTTCCATGTCGCGCTCGCGCAGATCGTGCGTCGAGCTCGTCGGACGCGAGGCGCGCCGCGTGCAGCTCATTCTCGATCAAGGCTTTCCGCTCGAGCGCACGATCGAGTTCGGCCTGCAGCGCGAGCAGCGGCGCATCGCCGTCCGCGAGCTGCGCCGCCAATTCGTCGCGCCGCAGCACGAGCCCCTCGAGTTGTTTCTCCACGCGCGCGAGACCCGATTCGACGGAAGCATGGGTCGAACGCCGCGACTCCACCTTGAGCCCGAGCTCGCGCGCGGCATTCTGCGCAGCGCCCGCCGCGGCGCGCGCCGCGACCAGATCCGCGCGCAGCCGCTCGCGCGCTCCTTCGAGTTCGACGCGCTTCGGCTCGAGCGCGGCCATCGCCTCGATCGCGGCTTCCATGCGGCCGCGCGCCGCATGCAAATCGACATCGGTGCTCTCGAGCGCGGTCTGCACCTCGGCAAGCCCGGTCTCCAGCTGCGCGAGCCGCCGCGCATGGTCCTGCGCACGCGCACGCGCCGTATCGAGAGCGGCGCGCCGGTCCAAATGCTCGCGATGCAGCCGATTGACGTCGGTCTGCAGTCGTTCGCGCCGGTCTTCCTGATCGCGCAGGCGGTCGCGCGTCGCAGCCTGCTGTCGTTCGAGTTCGGCGAGATCCCCGGCCATGCGCGCGACCGAGGCGCGCAATTCACGCAGCGACTCTTCGCGCTCGATCACCCCCTCGCGCGCATCGTGATCGCGGGCGACGCGCAGCCAATTGGGGCCCAACCAGATGCCTTCGCGTGTGACGACGGACTCGCCCGGCCCCAGGCTCGCGCGCCGTGCGAGCGCATCCTGCAGCGTGTCCGCGGGATAGACGGACGCGAGCAGCGATCCCAATACCGCGGCTCCGCCGACTTTCGATTGCAATGAGCCCGCGGCCGCGGCGCCGCCCGGCGGCGCATCGCGGTCGTCGACGATCGCCAGGTGTCCGCCGTCGAAGCTGTCGAGCATCTGCGCGACGCCGTCGAACCCGTCGACGCAGACCGCCTCCAAATAGGAGCCGAGCACGGTTTCCACCGCGCGTTCCCAGCCGCGCTCGACCCGCAGCTGCTGCGCGAGCCGCGGGCGTTGATCGAGCGCCTTGGATTTCAGCCATTGCGCGACCTTGCCGGATGCCTTGCCGAGCGCCGCCTGCTGCAGGGCCTCGGTCGAGACCTGCATGCTCACCGCGGCTTGCCACCGGGAGCGCAACTCGTTCACGGCTTTCGCTTGCTCGCGCTCGCGTTCGCGCGTCGACGTCAATTCCGCGAGCAGTTCCTGCAGTTCCCCTTGCGCCTTCTGCCCCGACGCCTCGACCTGCGCGGCTTGCTCGCCGAGCGTCTCCAGCGACACCGCGGGACTGAACTCGCCCAATTGGACGCGCTCGGACTGCTGGCGTTGCCGCTGTTGCAGAAGCTGGCGCTGCTGGCTTTCGAGCTGTTCGATGCGCGCGCGCTCCACCTGCGTCTCGCGCTCGCCGAGCGCCGCGGATTCGGCATGGCTGTTCCAGGCCTGCTGCCACTCGGCCAGAGCGGACTCCGCCTTCTCGAGCGCCTGGCGCGCCGCTTGCTCGTCCGCGTGCGCGCTGTCGAGACCCGGAACCAAGGTCGCGAGTTCGGCCGTCAACGATTCGATCTGCGCGCGGTCGCGCGCCATCGCGTCGGCGAGTTCGCGCGCCTGTGCGCCGACGATCTCCAAATCCGCCCGTTGCCGCTGCCTCAATTCGCGCGTGTGCTGGATGTTCTGCTCGATCCGCGACACGTCGGAGCCCGCTTCGTAATTGCGCGCCTGGATCGCGGCGAGCGCTTCCGCGCGCGACGATTGGTCGGCGCGGATGCGTTCGATTTCCGCCTCCGCCGCGCGCAAGTCCGCGATCACCGCGTGCATCGCGGTCTCGCATTGCCCGGTCGTTTCGCTGCGGACCGCGGATTCCGCATCCAGGCTCTGCAGGCGCAGCGCCAGCAATTCCGCCTGCAGCTTGCGCTGTTCCTCCTTCAAGATCTGATAGCGTCTCGCGGTCGCCGCCTGGCGCTGCAGGTGCCTGATCTGCTTCTCGACTTCCTCGCGCAAGTCGTTGAGGCGATCGAGGTTCTCGCGCGTATGCCCGATCCGGTTCTCGGTCTCGCGGCGCCGTTCCTTGTAGCGGGAGATGCCGGCGGCCTCTTCGAGGAACGCGCGCAGATCGTCCGGACGCGCCTCGATCACGCGTGAAATCATGCCTTGCTCGATGATCGCGTAGCTGCGCGAGCCCAAGCCGGTTCCGAGGAACAGCTGCGTAATGTCCTTGCGGCGCACCTTGATGCCGTTGATGAAATAATCGGACGTACCATCGCGGCTCACCGCACGGCGCAGGGACACCTCGTTATAATTGGCGTAAGGACCCCCGATCTTGCCCTCGGAGTTGTCGAACACCAGTTCGACCGATGCGGCGCCGAGCGGCTTGCGCGCGGACGAGCCGTTGAATATGACGTCCGCCATCGATTCGCCGCGCAGATGCTTTGCGGATATCTCGCCCATGACCCAGCGCACGGCGTCGATGATGTTCGACTTGCCGCAGCCGTTCGGGCCCACGACCCCGGTCAGGCTGCTGGGGAACGTGACGGTCGTCGGATCGACGAAGGACTTGAAACCGGCGATCTTGAGCTTGGTTAAACGCATCTTTTTTCGAATCGAACCTTTGAGGTATTGGCCGGCCCTTCAGGATCCATCGGCACGTGGCCGCCGGCGTGGCGCGTAGTGTAAAGTAATAGTCACTTTCGTAAACCCCTCGCCGCAAGCCGCCCGCGCCCGATCATGACAGCACCCAGCAGGTCCTTGGAAACGTTCCCGAATCCCGCGCCGGAACGCGATTACACCATTCGCATGACGATTCCGGAGTTCACCTGCCTGTGCCCGAAGACCGGGCAGCCGGACTTCGCGACGATGCGGCTGGAGTATGTCCCCGACCGGCTCTGTGTCGAGCTGAAATCCTTGAAATTGTATATTTGGTCGTACCGGGACACCGGCGCCTTTCACGAGGCGGTCACGAGCCAGATTCTCGCCGACCTGGTCGGCGCGATCGCGCCCCGGTTCATGCGCCTGTCGGCCGAATTCAACGTCCGCGGCGGGATATACACGACGGTCGTCGCCGAGCACCGGAAGCCCGGCTGGGTCGCGCCCGCCGCCGTCCATTTGCCGCAATAATCCGCGGAACGCCGCGCAGCGCCCCCCAGGCGGATCATACACTTAAGGCGGCCATATTTGTTGGCAGAAGTGGTCACGCCGGCCTGTACAGGTGATGCCGCATCGGTATAATCGCGCGCTCTTTCGTTAGGAGCAAAGACGCAAATGCCCTCGAAGAAGTCCCACAAGACGGTAAAAAAACCCGCAAAGACGGTGTCGAAAAAGGCGCAGTCCAAGCCCGCCTCGTCGAAGAAGCCAGCGCGTCCGCCGACGAAGGCCCATGCCAAGGCCGCGTCACCCAAGGTGGCCGCGGGCCCGAAGAGGTCCGCCGCGAAGCCCGTCGCCGCGAAGCCCGTCGCCGCGAAACCTGCGCCGCTGAAACCCGCGGCAGCAAAGTCGTCGCACGCCAAAGCCGCGCCCGTGGCAGCCGCCGTCAAGGCCGCGCCGGCGCGGGCGCAAGCCGAGGCGACGACGAAGTTCGACGTGCGCCCGCTCCTGATGCCGCGTATCGGCACGAGCGACGACGAAATGGAGATCGACGGCCAAGCATCCAGTCTGTTGGCCGGCCCGCGCAATGTGAAGCCGTACATTCCGCGGCGCGGCGAACAGTACATGAACCAGGAGCAGCTGGAGCACTTCGCCCGCATCCTGCAGAACTGGAAGAAGGACTTGATGGTCGAAGTCGACCGCACCGTGCTGCACATGAAGGACGAGGCCGCCAATTTCCCCGATCCGAACGATCGCGCGACCCAGGAAGAGGAATTCAGCCTGGAGCTTCGGACCCGCGACCGCGAGCGCAAGCTGATTCGCAAGATCGACGAAGCGTTGAAGCGCATCGAGGACGGCACCTACGGGTATTGCCTGGAGACCGGCGAGGAAATCGGCATCAAGCGCCTGGAAGCGCGCCCCGTCGCCACGCTCTCCGTCGAAGCCCAGGAGCGGCGCGAGCGCCGCGAGAAGCAATACGGCGACCGCGACGACCGCTACCGCTGAGTCGGCGCCTTACGTCGGCCGCTTCGCACCGTCGCCGACGGGCGATCTGCACCTAGGTTCTCTTTATACGGCGGCGGCCGCCTATCTCGAAGCACGCAAGCGCCGCGGACGCTTTCTCCTGCGGATCGAGGACCTCGACAAGCCGCGCGAGGTCCGCGGCTCCGCCGACCGCATCCTCGCGACGCTCGACGCATTCGGCTTCGAATGGGACGGGCCTCTCGTCCGCCAGAGCGGGCGCCTCGAACGCTACGAGGCCGCGCTCGCCGCCTTGCGCGCGAGCGGCGTGCTGTTCGAATGCCGATGCAGCCGACGGCAGTTGACCGACGAAACCCGCTACCCCGGCACTTGCAGGGATCGCGCGCCGGGCGGGCCCGATCCGGCCGCGCTGCGCGTGCGCGTCGAATCCCGCCGCATCGTCGTACCTGACCGCGTGCAAGGCCCCGTCGAAAGCGACGTCGCCGCCGCCGGCGGCGATTTCATCGTCAAACGGCGCGACGGCATCATCGCCTACGCACTGGCCGTCGTCGTCGACGACGCCGCTCAGGGCGTCACCGACATCGTCCGCGGCGCGGATCTCCTGGAGAGCACGCCGCAGCAGATATACCTGCAGAACCTGCTTGGGCTGCCAACCCCGACCTATGCGCATCTGCCGGTCCTGGTCGAAGCCGACGGCCGCAAGCTCGCGAAGTCCGAACGCAGCGTGCACTTGGACCCCGGAACGGCCACCCTGCAGTTGCACAGGGTCTTCGGTTTGCTGGGTCTCCCGGCCCGGCCGGCGTTCCGCGGGGAGTCCGTCGCGGAGGCCTGGCGCTGGGCGCTCGCGCACTGGGATTTGGCCCTCGTGCCGCGCCGTTTTTCGTCGCCGCTGCCCCCTTGAGGCGGCGGTCCCCATAGGTACAAGGCCGACTTGCCTTACCGCTGCATTGCGTTATCCTTGGTCTTCAAGCGGTAACCGGCATTCTCCGGCCTCGAGGCCGGCTTAGCACGAGCGAGGAGCCACATGAGCGAACCGCGAGTGATTAAAAAATATCCCAATCGGCGGCTCTACGACACGGTAGAGAGTAGGTACATCACGTTGGCCGACGTGCAGCGCCTGGTCATCGACAAGATCGATTTCGTCGTTGTCGACAAGAAGAACAACACGGATATCACGCGCAGCATCCTGCTGCAGGTGATATCCGAACAAGAACAGCAAATCGAACCGATATTGACCCAGGATTTCATGATCCAGGTGATCCGTTCGCACGGCGGCAACCTCCAGGACCTGGTGGGCGCCTACCTCGAACAGAGCATGAAACAGTTCATGAGCCACCAGGCCCAAGTTCGCGAGCGCGTCAACGCGCTTGCAGGCGCGGATCAAAGCATGCAGCGCACGCCTCCGGCTCTGCGCATGCGCGAGTTGGGACGTGATCTGGCGCGGGAAATGGGCCGCGAAATCGACAAGGATCGCGTCGAGCCGAAGTAGCGGGACGGCCGGCGCTCCTTACGACCAAGGAGCGCCGGCCACTATGCACCCGCCCGCCCTGGCGCGGCGGGCGCAAGGATCAAGCTGCGTCGACGTTGCGCATCGACAAGCGCACGCGCCCTTGCCGATCGACTTCCAGCACCTTGACGCGCACGACGTCGCCTTCCTTGAGCTTGTCGCCGACGCGCTCGACGCGTTCTTCCGAGATCTGCGAGATGTGCACGAGGCCGTCGCGACCAGGCAGAATCGTCACGAACGCACCAAAGTCCATCAAGCGCGCGACCTTCCCTTCGTACACGCGGCCCACTTCGATGTCCGCCGTGATCAATTCGATGCGCCGTTGGGCTTCGCGGCCCGCCGCGCCCTGAACCGAGGCGATCTTCACGGTCCCGTCGTTTTCGATATCGATCGAGGTGCCGGTTTCTTCCGTGATCTGCCGGATGACGGCGCCGCCCTTGCCGATCACGTCGCGAATCTTCTCGGGGTCGATCTTCAGCGTAATGATCGTCGGCGCCCACTCCGACATGTTGTCGCGCGGCTTCGCGAGCACCTTGTTCATTTCACCGAGGATGTGCATGCGTCCGTCGCGCGCCTGGTCGAGCGCCACTTGCATGATTTCACGCGTGATGCTCGTGATCTTGATGTCCATCTGCAGCGCGGTGATGCCGTATTTCGTGCCCGCGACCTTGAAATCCATGTCGCCAAGATGATCCTCATCGCCGAGAATGTCCGTCAAAACCTGGTAGCGCGAGCCCTCTTTGACGAGCCCCATCGCGACGCCGGCCACCGGCGCCTTGATCGGCACGCCCGCGTCCATCAGCGCGAGGCTGGATCCGCAGACCGACGCCATCGAACTCGAACCGTTCGATTCCAGAATCTCGGAAACGACGCGGATCACGTACGGGAAGATGCTCATGTCCGGCATCACCGCCTTGACGCCGCGCTTCGCGAGGTTGCCGTGGCCGATTTCGCGGCGCTTCGGCGAACCCATCATGCCGGTCTCGCCGACGCTGAACGGCGGGAAATTGTAGTGCAGCATGAACGGCTCTTTGCGCTCGCCCGTGAGGCCGTCGATGATTTGCGCGTCGCGGCCGGTACCCAAGGTCGTGACGACCAGGGCCTGGGTTTCGCCGCGCGTGAACAGCGCCGACCCGTGCGTGCGCGCGAGAACGCCCGTGCGAATGCTGATCGGACGCACCGTCTTCGTGTCGCGTCCGTCGATGCGCGGCAGTCCCGCGAGGATCCGCTCGCGCACCAGGCGATATTCCAGGTTGAAAAATTCCGTGCCAACCTGGTCGGCGGTGAATTTCGCCGCATCGCCGGCCGTCAGCGCCGCGAGCGCCGCATTCTTGATTTCGCTTATCTTCGCATGGCGCTGCTGCTTTTCGGTCAGCGCATACGCTTCGGTCAACGCCTTCTCGGCGATCGCGCGCACGGCTTCCTTGAGTTCCGTGTTCGCCTCCGCCGCGGCCCAGTTCCATTTCGGCTTCGCCGCCTCGGCGGCCAGTTCCTTGATCGCCTTGATCGCCGTCTGCATCTGTTCGTGGCCGAACACGACGGCCCCCAACATGACCTCTTCGCTCAAACCCGCGGCCTCGGACTCCACCATCAGCACGCCTTCCTCGGTGCCGGCAACGACGAGGTCGAGCTGCGATTCGCGCAATTGCGTGGCGGTCGGATTCAGCACGTACTTCTCGCCGATGTAGCCGACGCGCGCCGCGCCGATCGGCCCCAGGAACGGCATGCCGGAAATCGCGAGCGCGGCCGACGCGCCGATCAACGCCGCGATGTCCGGATCCACTTCGGAATTGACCGAGAGGACGGAGGCGACGACCTGGACTTCGTTCGTGAACCCCTCGGGGAACAGCGGCCGGATCGGCCGGTCGATCAGACGCGAGGTCAGCGTCTCCTTCTCGCTCGGGCGCCCTTCGCGCTTGAAGAAGCCGCCCGGTATGCGCCCGGCGGCGTAGGTTTTCTCTTGGTAATTGACCGTCAGCGGGAAGAAATCCCGGCCCGGGATCGCCTTTTTCGCGCCGACCGCCGTGACCAGCACGACGGTTTCGCTCATCGTCACGAGAACCGCGCCGTCCGCCTGTCGCGCGAGTTCGCCCGTTTCAATCGTGACCGTGTGGTCTCCAAACTTAAAGCTCTTTTTCGTAGCGCTCACGTCGGCTGCCTCTTGTATTCGGTGATAAGTGGATGCGCGGGCGCGAATGCGGCCCGCGACGACGCCAAATTAGCGGCGCAACCCCAGACGCTCGACGAGCTCTGCGTATTTCTCGGGAGTCGTGCTCTTCAGATAGTCGAGCAGCTTGCGCCGCTGGTTGACCATCTTCAGAAGCCCGCGGCGCGAGGCATGATCGGCCTTGTGCGCCGTAAAATGCTGGCTCAAGCCGTTGATACGTTCGGACAACAAGGCAATTTGCACTTCGGGGGAGCCGGTGTCTTGCGCGCTGCGCTGGAATTTACCGACGATTCC
>CAVQYI010000028.1:0-212932 GCA_963718135.1 uncultured Pseudomonadota bacterium
GTATGGCCTTTGTCAACGAGCAGTTATTCGACGGTGCGTTGGGCGGGACGGCAAATAGTCGCGGTCGAATTTCGACGAAAATTTCCGCCCAACGGGGTAGGAATGAGGGATATCGCAGCTAGGTCAGTTCAATTCCTGGGACATAATTCATTTCGATTGCAGGACTTTGTGGCCGCAACCATGGTCGCGTCGCGCGTATTTACGCGAATTTTACGGGAAGCGTTCATATTGCGCGGAGCTTAGAGTGGGGCCATTGCCAATCCATTGCCACTGGTCGCGACAAGCCGACACCTATAGGATAGCGCCGTGTTTTGCGGTGTCGAGGTTGCCGGTATTTCTAGGCGCCTGTTTTTGGGTCTATGTGCAGGCCAAGTCTTGAAAACCGGCGTTGGAGCAATCCGACCGTGGGTTCGAATCCCACCCTCTCCGCCAGAATGGCATCGAGCTCCCGAACCTGCCAGCCAACGGCCTGCGGCAGGCCGGTATAACCGGCGGCTCGACGTCACCGGCGCGGGCAATCTGAAGCGATCGCCTCGCTGCGAATCAAGCGCCGGGCGGCTCTGAGCTATAGTGCAGCGGATTCAAGCCGGCAAATGAACTGAAAACAACTCGATGGCTCATTTGGAAAATCTCGGCGGTAGAGCATTTAATGGGCTTTGTTGGTCGATAGCTCGGAGCTGGGGCGGCAAGGCCGTGAACCTGCTCCTCTACTCATCCTTGCGCGCCTGTTGAACCCCGCTCAATTCGGAATTGCCGCGGCGGTGGCGTTGGTATTGATGCTGCAGCATCTGATTGGAGCTTGGATTCGGCGATGTGCTGATTCCACGCGCACAACGACCGGAGCAGAGACATTACGCTGCCGTTCTGGCGGGCGTGAGCTCTTCGTCTGTTCTGTCTGTCGCGTCGCGTTGTCTGCATCGGATTGAACGATTGATCAACGTCCCGGGTCTGGCGCCGTACCTGACCGTCGCGAGCCTGTTCGCGCCTTGGCGGGCGACCGCGTGTTCAGGAGGCACTGTACAAGTGCGATCTCGACTTATGCCGTTCGCGATCGGCGAGTTTGTCGTCGCATTGCCGTTTCCGGCGTGATCGGAGTGTGTTGCGTCATTCTCCGGACGGGCGTTGGAGCCTGATCGTGCAGTCGGTGATCTATAATCATCGTTGAGCTCCCTTGGCTTGGCGAGAACCTCGATGGACGCCGATTCGCCGGTACGACTGGGTTTCCTTTTCGTGCGATCGGACGTTTGGCGCGAGCATTTTCTCCACGGTTGATCGATTTTGGCAACCAGGGCGATCTAGTTCGCGATCGTGACCATGCACGGAGCGGCGGGTCGGGCTCTACAGCATCTGGGCGAAACTGTATCAGACCGCAATGGACTTGGTGTTCCGGATGCGGCCACCTGGACCGTCTCGCTCAGCGCCTGTCGAAAATAGCGCATGACCGGCCGGCTGCGGTGACTCATCGGGGCGCGTGGCGTCCGCTGAGTTCGATGTGGGCACGCCTGCATTTTGCTGCCATGGCGGCGTCGAGCCTGTAATGATCCATCCGTCGGCGGGAAATGGGCGGGCAGCGAACTGATCATGGCGCCTGACGTTGATCGAGGCGGGCAGTGCATCCAGTTCGTCGATGGATCTCGTATCGACGGCGCTTGCAGGTCAGCATCTCACGCTCGGCTGACACTGATCTCAAGCTCGCAGCAGTACCGCCGGCGATGATTCTCGATCCCTTCCTGGGACCGTCGATGAACTGGTCGACATCTTGCGCCTTGCGCTTCTCGTCGTTACGCCATTCACCTTTGCTCTGGTTGCAAAGGAGTTAGGCATCAGGCTGCAGGACATCGTGAAATGGATTGCGCCGGGACTGTCGAGTGCCGGAGCCGCGTATTCGAGCGTCTGGTTGGTGCGCCGACTGGTGGGTGCCGGGGGCATGAATGCCGTGGCGCAGCTATTTGCGTTCGGGCTGTTTTTTACCGCCGTGTATTTGGTGTCGATATTGCTGATGGGAAGATCGTCGGTGCGCGAGGCCGTCGGATTTATACGTAGACGTGCCTGATGTATGGTACGTATGATGAATTTCCCCTGTTGAGGGCGAATTAGCAGAGAGACCGCATCGCATGGAGTTGGGACTCGGGTCCAAGTGGGATAGGCTGAACCGGTATCGCTATCTTCGCAGGGGCGAGGATTACCGGGCGGCACTACTGCGACGCAAACCGCTGCTGACCTATATCGGCTGGCTCGGCCACCAGAATATCGGCGATGAAGCGCTGTATTTGGCATTTAGGGATGAATTATTCAAGGACGCGCGGTTATTGCCGCACGACGATGTCTCCCTATTGCGCTGCCTGTGCCGGTTTGCGGACCAACGATTGATCATTCTGGCGGCGGAACCCTGATCAACGTTGACCCGTATTTATCGGCGTTGGAGAAATTTCGGGCGCGCAAGGAACGGTATGTCGTATGGGGGACGGGCGTTGCCGATCTCGAGTATTGGTCCCGGCATCCCGAACATTCGGATCGGGGCAATTCGAAGCGCTGGCTGAGTGTTCTTCGCGACGCCGCTTACATCGGCGTTCGCGGACCGCGATCCGCCGCTTGGCTGACCGAAAGCGGGATCGACGGTGTCGAGGTGGTCGGTGACCCGGCTTTGTCGATTCCGCCGGTGAAGAGGAAGGTGCAGGCGGATACGGGCATCCACGGCATCCACGGCATCAACGTCGGCAGCCACGATCCGGTTTCGGGGGGGGGATGGCGTATTCAACTGTGTCGCTTCATTGGCCCGCCACGCGCTGCGTCGAGGATTCAAGGTGCAGTGCTTCGCGCTGCATCCCATCGACGCACAGATCGGACGTGCGCTGAAAAAAGCGGTGCCATCCGACGGATTCGAAATGCTGCCTTTCAGTGCGTCGGTGGACGCGACCATGCGGCAGTTGGCCGGTTTCGACTATGTCGTCGGGCAACGGTTGCATGCGACGGTCCTGGCGTGCGCGCAAGGGGTGCCAAATTTGTCGCTGAGCTATCAGCCCAAATGCCTCGATTTTCTCGATTCGATAAAACAACCGGAGCTCGCACTGCCGACGGAAGAGATCACGTCGGGCGGGTTGATCGAACGCTTCGAGTGGCTCGTCCAGTCCCGAACGCCGGTGCGCAACGCGGTTGTCGCCGAATGTGATCGATTGCGAACGATTCAACACGCGGCGCGCGTCGGCACTGCTCGCACGACACATGAAGTGCTCCGAAGGAACGATGCACCCAGGCGGTATGTGAGCCTGTTCGGTGTGCGGTGCATCAGCGCGATCCGTCGATGACGGCTTCCTCAAATCCGCCCGGCCCGACGAGCGATGCCGGTTTGCGCCGCGTGGTGCTCGGGGTCGCACTGGCGAACCTCGCCTACTTCGCCGTCGAATTCGGCGTTGCGCGACGCATCGGCTCCGTGTCCCTGTTCGCCGACAGCGTCGATTTCCTCGAAGATGCCGCCGTCAATTTCCTGATCGCCGTGGCGCTGGGCTGGTCGGTCAAGAATCGCGCGCGCATCGGCATGTTGCTGGCCGCCATCCTATTGGTCCCGGCGGCGGCACTGTTGTGGACCGCTTGGCATCAAGATCCGCGCGCCGACTCCGCCGGTGCCCTGGAGTCTCTCGGTCACGGGTCTCGGCGCGCTCGCGGTGAATCTCGGCTGCGCGTTCGTGCTGGCGAAGTTCCGCCATCACGGCGGCAGCTTGACGCGAGCGGCGTTTCTGTCGGCACGCAATGACGCGTTCGCAAATATCGCGATCATCGCGGCGGGACTCGCGACCCTTCATTGGTTCTCGGCCTGGCCGGACCTCGTCGTGGGGTTCGGCATCGCGGTCATGAACGCGGACGCCGCAAGGGCGGTCTGGAGTGCGGCGCACGACGAACATGCCGCGGCCGAGCCGTAGCGCCCGCCTGCGTGGTCAGCAGGGAGCCGACATGCCTACGCGAGATCCGCGGCCAAGGAACGGCTTGTCGCGGCAGTCGTGACGACCGAATGGCGGTACGCCGCGTGGTCGCTGCCGAGTTCGATCGGCGTGCCGGCCTTGACCGCGGCGCGCGCATTCGCACTCAATTCAAAGCGCAGGAAATGCACCGCCGAAGTCTTGGTCTCGTTCTCGCGTTCGAGGTCTTCATCGGCGATCGCGTAAAAACGCTCCGCGCCGACGCCGAGCCAACACCGCGCTTCGAGCCCCTTCAGTTGCTCGAGGGCGACGCGGCGCTCCGCCGCATCCGTGTATTCGATCAACAACGTCGCCTTGAGGTTGGTGCCGTCGGGAATCAGCGGATTATAGGAATCCAGCTCCTCTTGGATCGCGTCGGACTCGAAGATGCGTTCCGCGCGCAGCATCTCCTGGATCTGATACTGGACCGTCAACCGATCTTCGAAGCACCAGGTGGTGTGCGGACCCACGGCGACATTGCGGTGCCGCTTGTGTTCGAGGACGCGCGCACGAAAATCTGCGCGTGCACGCGCATAGGCCTCGAGCGTCATGAGGTCCGCGGGCTTCAGTGTGCAGTGAGAGTCAACTCCTTAGATTCCGTACGCCATGCGCAGCAGCGACAGCGGGTGGGTCGGCGCCTTGTCCGTGGCGATGCCGTTCTCGATCTGATGTCCGGCCATCGGGCAGTCGCTCGAGTACCAGGCCGCGTCGGCCTTCTCCACGCGCTCCATCACCGGCTTGCCGATCTTCATCGAGGTCTCGTGAAATTCCTTTTTCACGGCATAGGTGCCGTTGTGTCCGGAACAACGCTCGATGACCTCGAGCGTCGTGCCGGGCACCAAGTTCAGCGCGTCGCGCGTCTTGAGGCCGAGGTTCTGGACGCGCAAATGGCAGGGGACGTGATACGCGACCTTGCCGAGTTCGCGCGTGAAGTCGGTGCGCAGCAATCCCGCCTTGTGCCGCAGCATCAAATATTCGAACGGATCGAAAATATGGTCGCGCACTTTCTGCACGATCGGATCGTCCGGAAACAGGAGCGGCAGCTCCTGTTTGAACATGAGGACGCACGAGGGAATCGCCGCGACGACGTCATGGCCCGCGTCTATCAAGCGGGCGAGTTCGGGTACGTTCGTCTCCATCAATTGCTCTACGGCCTTCAGGTCGCCCAATTCGAGCTTCGGCATGCCACAGCATTTCTCCGCGCTGGTCGTCGTGACGGCGATGCCGTTGTGTTCGAAGACGGCGACGAGGTCGGCGTCGATGTCGGGTTCGTTGCGGTTGCAGTAACAAGTCGCGAAGATCGCCACGCGGCCGCGCGTCTCCGCGGTGGGAACAGGCGTCAGCGACGGCTTCACGCGGCGCGCTTCGCGGCGGCGAAACGTGTCGCTCCGATATTCGGGAACCGGCGCATTGTGATGCACGCCCATGGTCGCCTCGAGAAGCTTTCTTCCCGCGCTCGAGTGGTTCGCGGCGTTCACGATCGAGGCGATGACCGGAATACCGGCAAGGGATCCGACGCGGTCGGTCGCCGACAACATCTTGTCGCGCAGCGAGGTTTCGCCGCGCTCGAACTTGACGGCCTTCGCACGCAACATCAAATGCGGAAAATCGACGTTCCACCGGTGCGGCGGGACGTATGGGCATTTGGTCATGTAGCACATGTCGCAAAGGTAACAATGGTCGACGACGTCCCAGTAGGACTGCTTGGGTACGCCATCCAATTCGCCGCTCGGCGACGCATCGACGGCGTCGAACAGGGTCGGGAACGAATTGCAGAGGCTGAAACAGCGCCGGCAGCCGTGACAAATATCGAAGACCCGCTCGAGCTCCTTGAAGAGCGAGGTTTCGTCGAGGAAATCCGGGTTCTTCCAGTCCACCGGATGGCGGGTTGGCGCGTCGAGGCCGCCTTCGCGCGACCCTGATCCGCCCTTGTCGCTGGTCATGTCGTCACTCCCTTGCAGGTCCAGCCGGACGTCTGCGGTCCATGCCGATATTAGCGGAACGCGGGTTGTCCGCCGAGCGGTGCGGCGTGACGCGCGCGTCGCCCGGCGGACTGTGGCCTTTCGTCGGTTAGAGCGACTCGAGCGCCTTCGTGAACCGATTGGCGTGCGAACGCTCGGCCTTGGAAAGCGTCTCGAACCAGTCCGCGATGTCCGAGAACCCCTCCTCGCGCGCGGCTTTCGCCATGCCCGGGTACATGTCCGTGTACTCGTGGGTCTCACCGGCGATCGCCGCCTTCAGATTGTCCTTGGTCGGGCCGATCGGCAGGCCGGTCGCCGGGTCGCCGACCGCCTCGAGATACTCGAGATGTCCGTGCGCGTGCCCGGTCTCGCCCTCCGCCGTCGAGCGGAACACCGCCGAGACATCGTTGAAGCCTTCGACATCGGCCTTGGCCGCGAAGTACAGGTAGCGGCGATTCGCCTGGGACTCGCCGGCGAACGCGTCCTTCAAATTCTTTTCGGTTTTGCTGCCCTTCAGTTGCATGTTGAGTCTCCTTGATGAAATTGCACAATGAATCGACATCGGCTCTGTCGCAATCAGGGAAATCCGACGTCGGTCGCACGATTGAAACGCCGGCCGCCGAATGCAATCGCATGTCCGGCCGTCCGGGGTCTGCGCCGCCCCGGGGCGATTAGACTACGCCGGTCGGACATCCGGCAGAAGTCAATCTTGCCTATCGAGGCCATAGACCACATCAATTGCGAGCGGCAGGGGTCCTTCACCGCGGACGATCAAACCGATCGATTTCTCCTATTGTCGGCGCAACCCGGTCCATGCGAGAAATTCGCGCACGGGCTCGCCGAACAATTCGTGCAGTGCCGAACTCGAGAGCAACAGCGCCTCGGCGGTCGGCAGGTAGTTGGTCGGACCGGGCTCGACCGGCGTCCAGACGTGAACCGGCGCCGGTACGACGTCGAATCCCGCGGCGGTGAATTCGTGCGATGCGCGCCAGAGGTGCGCGGCGCTCGAGACGAGCAGGATCCGGCGCACGCCGGCCGCGTGCAGCATGCGCGCGGAATTGCGCGCGTTCTCGAACGTATCGTAGGCGCGGTCGTCGACCCAGCGGGCCCGGATAGCGAAATTTTGCATGAGCGTATCGCGCATGGCGACGGCCTCGACGCGGTATCCCGTGACCAGGACCGGCAGGTTCGTGCGGCGCGCGAGCCAGGCGCCGTAAGCGAGGCGTTCGAGCAGATAGGCGTCGGCCGCCGGACCGCCGTACTCCGGCGCGTAGACTCGCTGCCCGCCGCCGCCGAGGATGACGATCGCCTGCGCCTGCGTCGCCGCGGCACGGCCGGGATCGAGCGCGGGGTAATGCTCCGCGAGCCGCTCGAGCGGCCGCGCGACGACCATCAGGGAAATCAGCCATAGCGCCGCGGCGCCCACGGCGATGAGCAAGCGTCCGAGTCTTGCGCGGCGCCGGTAGCACAGCCAGCCGGCGACCATGATCACGAGCGGTGCGGCCGGCGGCAGGATCAGAGTTCTGAGTATCGTCTTCAGTATTTCCATGATTGCCCTTTAGTCGATGCCGGCGGCCAAAACGCGTAATATTCGCGCATGACGAGAGCTTATTACAGCGAGAAGCCGATGCTCCAATCCAATCACCGGTCGTCGAGGCGCAGGCCCGAGTGCCGCCGATGAGCGGCGGCGCGCCGACGGTGCGCGTCGACATCCGCGAGCGGATCGCCTACTTGACGATGGCGCGGCCCGATGCAGCCAACACGATGAACCTTCGCTTCGGACGCGAGTTTCTCGCGGCGGCGGTGACCGCAGCGCAGGCCGAAGTTCGCGCGGTCGTGTTGACCGGGGAGGGCAAGCATTTCTGCCTCGGCGGGGACCTGAAGGGCATGGTGTCGGCCGGAGGGGACCTCGGCGATTATTTGTCCGAATTGACCACGCTGTTGCACGCCGGAATCGCGCATCTCGCGCACGGCGCCGCACCCGTGATCGCGGCCGTGAACGGTACTGCCGCGGGCGCGGGACTCGGCCTCGTACTCGCGGCCGATCTCGCGATCGCCGGGCGCACGGCCAAATTCGTGCCGGCCTATGCCGCCGTCGGCCTGACGCCCGATGCCGGCTGCACGTTCCTGCTGCCGCGTGCCGTCGGTTCGAAGCGCGCGATGGAGATGCTGCTCATGAACCGGACGCTAGACGCCGAGCAGGCGCTCGCGTGGGGGATCGTGAACGCCATCGTCGACGATCGCGACTTGATCGAGCACGCGACCGCGCTTGCGACGAGCCTCGCGGCCGGGCCCGCCGGGCGCGCACCGCAGACTGAAGCGCCTCGTCGCCGAATCGTGGTCGGGGTTCGAGGCGCAGCTTGCGCGCGAGAGCCGCGAGATATCGGCCCAAGGGTCGAGCGCCGAGGGCCGCGAGGGAATCGCCGCGTTCCTCGAGAAGCGCAGTCCGCGCTTCCAGGCGCCGCGCTAGCGCGGCGCCATCCTGATCGCACCGTCGAGGCGGATCGTCTCCCCGTTCAGCATCGCGTTCTCGAAGATCTGGCAGACGAGCGCCGCATATTCCTCGGGCCGGCCCAAGCGCGGCGGAAACGGCGTTTGCTTGCCGAGCGAATCCTGCGCCTCCTGCGGCAGCGACTTCATCATCGGCGTCAAGAACAGCCCTGGGGCGACGGTCATGACGCGAATGCCCGAAGAGGCCAGTTCGCGCGCCATAGGCAGCGTCATCGCGACGATCCCGCCTTTCGACGCGGAGTAGGCGACCTGGCCGATCTGGCCGTCGAACGCAGCCACCGACGCGGTCATCACGATCACGCCGCGCTCGCCCTCGGCGTTGGGGGCATTCTTCTGCATCGCGACCGCCGCGGCCTTCGAAACGAGAACCGTGCCGACGAGGTTGATCTCGATCATCTTTCGAAAGAACGCCGCCGGCATGGCGCCTTGCTTGCCGACGAGGCGCGCCGGAGTGCCGATGCCCGCGCAATTGACGGCGGCGTTTAGGCCGCCGACGAATTCCGCCGCGCGACCGACGGCCTGATCCACGGCGGTCTCGTCGGTTACGTCGGTCGCGATGAACGCGGCTTGGGAACCGAGTTCGGCGGCCGCTTTGGCCCCCTGCGCTTCGTTGACGTCGAGCAAAGCGACTTTGCCGCCCGCGCGTACGATCCGCTCACAGACCGAGAATCCCAAGCCCGATGCGCCGCCCGTAACGAGTGCGCGAACTTCGCTCAATTGCATGTCTACGAGTTCTCCCCGAGTAAGCGTCCGGCGGCGCGCCGCCCGGCACCTTATTTCTTGCCGTCGATATAGCGATCGAGTTCGCGGTGGAAATGGCGGACTCGCTGTTCCTGATCGGACCACAAGGGTCCGCGGAATCCCCGTGACTTCGAGCCGCGCTGCACGGCGGCCACGAGATCGACGTCTTGATCGAGTACCTCGCCGAGGTCGGGCCGCACGTCGACCGGGATGCGCTCGATGTTCGGCCGCGTTTCACCCGTGACGTCGAGGCCCTGCGGCAAACCCATCCAGCCCGGCACCGTATACCCGGGATCGTCGACGTAGCGGAACATCGTCATGTTGTCGTAATAGAAGCGCTCGGGGTCCGTCGGGTGCGGCAGGAAACGCATGATGAACACGCCTTCCGGGTGCATGCCGATCTGCACGTTCGGGAAAAGTCCGGTCGCCCAGCTGTCGGTCAGCTGCGCGTCGGTCAGTTTGTCGTAGATACTCGAGCCCGAATCGCGCGCCGCGCTCGCGCTTCGCGGCCTGGATCGCGCCGCGCACCTCGCGCGCGGTGCCCTTGAAGGTCGCGGGATCCATGCCGGCTTCGCGCATCATGAATTGCTGGTACGGATCGATCGTATCCTGATCGCTGACGCGGTGCGACTTGACGCCGATCGGCACGATCATGCGGCTGAAGCCGTTGGGGTACAGGTCGTACTGGCTGAAGTCCTCCATGACGCCCTGCGTTTGCGGGTGGATGTGGGGCAAGTGGTACGTCTCGTAGAACGCGTCGACGCCGGTCTTCCAGTTGGCGCGCCACTCGCTGCGCACATGACGCACGACGTGCATCTTGTCGATTTCGTAGTTCTCGATGTAGCCCGGCGGCAGGCCGATCCGACTCGCGCAACGCCGGCGCCTTGCCGTCCATGTTGATGAAGATCAGGCCGCCGATGTGAGTCGCAGCGCACTTCGCTGAGACCCGGGCGATGCGCGATCAAGCGCGGATCGAAAGTCGCCTCGTCGGTGATCTTCTCGAGCTTGCCGTCGCAGCCGAACTGCCAGCCGTGGAAGGCGCAGGTGAAACGCGCGACGCTGCCGCGATCGTTGAGGCAGACGCGGTTCGCGCGGTGCGGACAGACGTTGTAGAACGCCTTGATCGACGCATCTTCCTGGCGCACGACGATGAATTCCTCGTGGCCGACCTCGAAGATCGTGTAGTCGCCGGGCTCGGGAATGTCGGGCGTGACGCCCGCGAGCAGCCAGACGCGCGGCCACAGCAGCGCCCATTCCTTCTGCATGAACTCGGCGCGAGTAGTATCGCGCCGGGTCGGGCACGTCGAGCCCGTTGTCGACCGGCGGCTGCTTGGCTTCCAGAGAATCCGCCGGTGCGCGCAGATCCATGGGCCATTCGACTCGATAGTTGGCCGACATCTTCAACTCCGTCGTTTATCGTGGATCAAGAGCCGCGCGCGGCCCGCCGATTTGCCGATGGTATCACCGGTGCGCCTAAAAACAATCAGGACTGACTGTTTTCAGGCGGCGCCGGCGCGTGTGCCCGCAGGCTCGCGTTGATTTCACGCGGCGTGGGATTGCGGCGCAAGGTCAGCCCGCCATTGATCTGCAGAACCTGGCCGGTCACGAAGCTTTCGTCGGAGCCGAGCCAGAGCGCCGCATTCGCGATGTCCGCGGCGGTGCCGATGCGCCCGAGCGGATATTCCTTGACGAAGGCCTCCGTCAATCCCGGCAGCCCGATCTCACGAGTCGTCATCGGGCTCGCCGTGAGTCCCGGCGCGATCGCGTTGACGCGCACGTTCTTGGATCCGAATTCATTCGCGAAGCATCGGACGAGCGCATCGCCGGCGGACTTCGTCGCGATATATGCCGCGTGATTGTAGAGAAGCGCGTACGCGGACGCGGACGACATCTGCACGATCGACCCGCCGCCGCGGGCCGCCATCTCGGCGACCATGTGCTGCAGGAAGAAATAGACGCCCTTGAATTGCAGGGCGCAGAGCTTGTCCAGCTCTTCCTCCTTGACGTCGAGGAGCTTGGTCATCGGCGCCCAGCCGGTGCAATTCACCGCGACGTCGATGCGGCCGAAGCGCTCCGCCGTGAAGCGCGCGAGCGCCGACACGTCCTCGCTTCGCGTGACGTCGCAAAGCCGGTATGCGCCATCCAATTCGGCGGCGAACGCACGCAGGGAATCCTCGCGGCGTCCCGCGACGACGACGCGCGCGCCTTCGGCCGCGAAGCGGCGCGCGATGACCTGCCCCATGTTGCCATTGCCGGCGGCGCCGAGAACGATCGCGATCTTGCCCTTGATTCTGTCCATCCGGTTGCCTCCGCCGCATGCGCCTTCGAGTCAGTGAGTCGTGGATCCCTGGGAAACGCCCGTGCGCCAGCGTCTGACGGGATCCCGTCCGTCCCAGCCTTGCGCGGCGCGCTTGACGTAGCGGTAGAACTTCATGAGATCGCCCTGCGGTTCGTACAGCTCCACCATGTGGCCGAGCTCGCGGCGCATGTCCAGCATCGCGAAGTCCGTGCCCGTCGCCGTACGCGCCTCGAGCGCGACGGCGGCACCGGCCGTGCGCGCGCCCGCGAGCGCGGCCGCGAGATTCGGCACGAAATGCGCGACGTGATGGATGCCGACCTCATCGCGCGCGTAAGCGTCGCGCAGCACCGAGGGCGTGTCGTCGTGTTGCGTGATGAGCTCGATCATGAGCTCGCCGGCCTGGCCGTAAGCCGACGTATGATCGAAGAGGGCGGGCGCGCCGCGGTACAGGCAGCTCGAGAGCGCGATGTGCTCGAACAGAAAGAAGGGACCCCAGCCGAATGCGCGCGCGAACTCCGGCGCGGCGCGCCCCGGATCCGGCACGTGATACGCGATTTGAACGGGAACCGAGGGAAGGCCGAACACGGCGCCGTCACGTGAGCCGGCGCAGCGGGCGGGTTCCGTCCCAGGTGCGCGCAGCCTTGCGCACCATGCCGAAGAACGCCTCGACCGCGGGACCGGTTTCGATCAATTCGATCATCCCGCCGGGATGCGCATCGGTGCTTACGTAGGCGAAGCGCATGCCGTTTGCCGTGGCGCCGTGCTGCACCGGCTCGATGCCGCGGCCGCGCAAGCGCTCCAAATGCTCGTCGAGCGATGCGCTCATGACGCCGACGTGCTGCAGTCCTTGCTCGTGCCGGGCCGCGAATTCCGAATAGATCGACGCGGCGGAGTCGTGCTGCACGATCAGTTCGACCTGAATTTCCCCCCATTGCGCGATCGCGACCGACATGTCGAGGCGGAGCGGCGCGCCGCGGAAAAAGACATCGCCGAACGGGATGTGCTCGAGCAGGAAGAACGGCCCGACGCCGATCTTTTCCGACCAATGCGCGACGGCTTTCTCCAGGTCGCGGACGACGTAGCCGTTCTGGACGATCGGGCCGAACAGCGGCGCGGACGGCGTCATGCCCGAGCCTCAGCCGAGCCGCAGTTCGGCGACCAAGTCGTCGCGCAGCCGGAATTTCTGGATCTTGCTCGAGGACATCGGCCATTCGTCGACGAAGCGCACGACGCGCGGCACCTTGAAACCGCGCCACTTCGCGTTGGCAGAAGCTCACGAGTTCCGCTTCGGTCGCCTTCTTGCCCGGCTTCAGTTCGACGAACGCGGCGGGAACTTCGACGTACTTGGCGTCCGGAATGCCGACGACCTGCGCGAGCTTGACCGACGGGTGGCGCGCGAGCAGGGCCTCGATCTCGGCCGCGGCGACGTTCTCGCCGCCGACCTTCAGCATGTCCTTGTAGCGGCCGTGGAACATGATCGTGCCGTGCTCGTCGAGCGAGCCGATGTCGCCCGTGTGGAACCAGCCGGCGGCGTCGATCGCTTGCGCGGTCTTCTCCGGGTCCTTGTGATAGCCCTCGAGCGTGCTGTAGCCGCGCACGAGCACCTCGCCGCGCTGGCCGGTCGCCGCATCCTCGCCGGTGTCGGGCTGGACGATGCGCACCTCGAGCCCCGGCAACGGCTTGCCGAGGCGGCTGATCCGCAGGTATTGCTCCTCGTCCGGCGAGCCGGTGCACACGGTCCCCGCGGTCTCGGTCATGCCGAAGCTGCCGACCTGCAGCGCCTGCGGCATCGCGTGCATGATCGACTCCGCGACCTCCGGCGGCTGGACCGCGAAGTTCGAGTTCATGAGCTTGATCCGCTTGAGGTTGGTCTTCGGGAAATCGGGATGGTAGATCAAGCCTTGCATGATCGTGACGAAGCAAGGATAGGTCGCGGTGACCTTGTACTTCTCGAGCATCTTCAGCGCGACGCCGGGATCGAAGTAGCCCATCGTGAGGTAGGTTCCGCCGACGTCGAAGATCGCGAGCATCGGCAGGACCGAGGCGATGTGGAACATCGGCAGCGGCGACCAGAAGCGGTCGGCGTGGGTCAGACGGTATCGATGCCGGCCGAGCGCGATGGAGTTGCGCACCTGCGCCTCGTGCGTGATCAGGCAGCCCTTCGGATGCGCCGTCGTGCCGGAGGTGTACAGCATGAGACCGACGTCGCGCACGCGCACGCCGAGCCTCGAGACGTGGACGTTGCGCTCGGGCACGTCCTCGGCGGCGCGGTCGAATTCGCGCTGCGACACGTAGCCAGGCGGCGTCGAGTCGCCGATCATCACGATGTTGCGCAGCTTCGGCGCCTGCGCGAGGTGAAGCTTGCGCGGATTGGTTTGGGACTTGAGGTCCGGCAGGGCGGCGGCCAGGCGCTCGACGAAGCTCACCTGTTCGGCGATCGTGTCGGTCGTCACGAGCGTCGCGATGTCGCCGTTCTCGATCACGTAATTGATCTCGCTCGACCGGTAGCGCGCGTTGATCGGCACGATCACCGCGCCGCACAGGGCCGCGGCGAAGAACACCTCGACGAATGCCGGGCAGGTGTGCATCAGGATGCCGACCTTGTCGTGCGGCTTGATTCCGAGCGCCTGCAGACTGCGTGCGCGGCGCATCGCGCGCGCCGCCAGGTCCTCGTAGGTGTATTGCTGCGTCCGGAAACACGAGCGCGAGCGTCTGCGGAAAGCGATCGGCCGCGGTCAGCAGCAGATCGCCGATCGTGGTCACCGCGATGCGCAGGCGCGCGAGATCCTCGCCGGATTGAGCCGGTGCCGCGGCGGTCCTTTCTCCGGCGGACGGATGCCTTGCTGGGCGCACGCACGCGGCGCGCCGACTTTTTCGATCCAGCCATTTCGGAATCCCTGCTCGATGCAGATGTAGGGGCCGACACTAGCACGGCTTGTTTTAAAAACAAACAGTCAGTACTGTTTCTTTTGGGCGCGGCCCCTTCTATACTACCGGCCAACATAGGAAAACGCAGTGGGCGGCCGCCGTAGGCGGGTTTCAAATTCAACATCATGACCAATCGCCTACCACTGGATCCGCCGAAGAGCTGGGGTTTCACCGACGCTGAACTGGCGACCGCGCCGATTGCCTACCGCAGCGACCTGCTTGGCCGGGCGTGTGTGCATCGTGTCGGGGCGGCGGCAGCGGCATGGGCCGCGCCGATCGCCTACGTGCTTTGCCGCCTCGGTGCGGAAGTCGCGATCTGCGGACGCCGCGCCGAAAAGCTCGAGGAGACCGCGGCCGGCGTCGAGAAATTCCTCGGCAAGAAAATCCTGACCAAGGCGATGACGATTCGGGATCCTGTCCAGGTGCAGGACTTTGTTCGACGAGGTCTGGCAGCGCTTCGAACGGGTCGACGTGCTCGTCAACTGCGCCGGGGGCCAGTTTCCGCAGGCCGCGATCGATTTCAGCGTCAAGGGCTGGAATGCCGTCGTCGACACCAATTTGAACGGCACTTGGTACATGATGCAGAGCGCCGCGCGCCATTGGCGCGACCGCAAGATCGCGGGCGCGATCGTCAACATCGTCGCCGTCGTCAACCGCGGCAATCCGCAAGTCGCGCACACCTCGGCCGCGCGCGCCGGCGTCATCTACCTGAGCAAGTCGCTGTCCGTCGAATGGGCCCCGCTCGAGATTCGCGTCAATTGCGTCGCGCCGGGTTCGATCGCGACCGACGGCCTCAACGTCTATCCGCGCGAGGCGGCGGAGAACTTCATTTACTCGAATCCGATGAAGAGGCTCGGCGACGTCATGGACATCGCCCAGGCCGTGGTCTATCTCGCCGGTCCGACCGGCAAGTTCATCACCGGCGAAGTCCTTGCGGTCGACGGCGGGCGCCAGAACTGGGGCGAGGATTGGCCGGCCGGGATTCCCGACTACTTTCGCGTACGCGGCTGAGGCCGCGCATCAACCGGCGCGGCCGCGGCAATCACGCGGCGGCAATCACGCCGCGGCGGTCGCGAACGGGCAATAGGTCTCGCGCTCGACCAGGTCGAGGACGAACGACAGCTTGGCCATTCCGGAAATCACGGCCATGGCCGTGCCGAGTTCGAGAATTTCGGCCTCCGAAAAATGCGCGCGCAATTTGGCGAACAGCGCGGGCGTGACGCTTCCTTCGATGTTCTGCAGCGCCACCTGCTGCGCGTACTCGATCACGGCCTGCTCGGCCGGCGTGAACGATCCGATTTTTCCATCGCGCAGCGCGTCGATCTGCGCAGGCGCGAATCCGGCCTCGAGGGCGCCCGGCACGTTCTGCTTGTTGCAGGTCCGGCAGCCGTGTATCAGCGACAGTTCCAGGCGCGCGAGTTGCTTGTAGCGCTGCGCGACGCTGCCGCCGAAGAAAGATCTTCGCGTAGAACTGCTGCATCACGAATCGCAGCATGTCCGGCGCCTGCGAGAAGACCTCGACGAACGTCGCATCGCCGGTCAGCTTGTTGAGCGTGTCCCATGCCGGCTGCCATTCCGGCGCCAAGCGATCGCGGTCGGTGCGGGTGAACAGCGTGTCGGTCATGGCGATACCCTCTTTGGTGGTGTTGATCAGGTCGCGAGCAGGCCGAGAATCGCGACGCTCGCGACGTTGCGGTTCGGAATGCCGCCGAGATTGTGCGCCAAGCCGATCGCGGGTCCGTGGCCGCCGCGGCCGCGCAATTGCCGCTCGCCGGCGCGGCCGAGCAGTTGCAGGTAGATTTCGTAGGCCATCCGCAGGCCGCTCGCGCCGATCGGATGTCCGAAGCATTTCAGGCCGCCGTCGATTTGGCACGGGATCGCGCCGCCGCGGTCGTAGCGGCCGTCGAGGATGTCGCGCGGCGCCTTTCCCGGGTCGGAGAACCCTAGGTCCTCCATCAAGACGAGTTCCGTGATCGAGAAGCAGTCATGCACCTCGAGCAAATCGATCTGCGCACGGGGTCCTTGATGCCGGCCTCCGCGTAGGCGCGCCGCGCCGCGATCGGCGTGGTCAGCGTGTGCGTGCCGTCCCATGATTGATGGCCCATTTCGACGCCGTTGCTCGGCGCGAGCTGCAGCGCTTTGACGGACACTTGGTCGCGCTTGCCGAGGCCGCGCGCGATCTCGGGCGTCGTGACGATCGCGCACGCGGCGCCGTCGCTGACCCCGCAGCAGTCGTACACGCCGAGCGGAAAGGAGATCGCCGGCGCGTCGAGCACCTGCTGCATCGTGATGCGGTTGCGCAGATGCGCCTTGGGATTGCGCGTCGCGTTCTCGTGGCTCTTGCAGGAGACGTGCGCCATGGCCCGTTTGAGTTCGTCGATCGAGTAGCCGTAGCGGTCGGCGTAGGCGCTCGCCAATTGAGCGAACGCACCCGGCGCCGTGTTGCTCGGCAAATACAGGTCCTCGAACGTGCCCTTCGTGCGCTCCGGCAGGCCGCCGAAGCCGGTATCCTTGAGTTTTTCCACGCCCATCGCGAGCGCGATGTCGCATGCCCCGGCCGCGACGGCATAGACGGCGCCGCGCAGCGCCTCGGTGCCCGTCGCGCAGAGATTCTCGACGCGCGTCGTCGGTACGTTCGGGAGCCGGAGTGCCATCGACAGCGGCAGCGACGACTTGCCGGTGCTCTGTTCGTCGAAGAACACGCCGAGCCAGGCCGCGTCGATGCGGTCGCGCTCGATGCCGGCATCCGCGATCGCCTCGGAAAACGCCTCGACCATGAGGTCGTCGGGACCTGCGTTCCAGCGTTCGCCGAATCGCGAGCAGCCCATGCCCGCAATGACGACCTTATCCTTGATTCCGCTCGGCATGATTCGCTCGTCCGTCAGGCTTTGGTGGCTTTCCAGAAATAGCGGCGAAAACCGCGCGCGCGATCGTCGTCCTTGATCCGAAACACGAACCGCACCTTGTCGTTGACCGCGAGTTCGCCCGGGTCGACATCGGTCACCTCCATGAGCAGATTGCCCCCTTCGGCGAATTCGATGTTGCCGTAGACATACGGCGGCCGAGGCGCATAGGCCTGCCAGTCCTCGGTGAACGTCTTGACCCTGCCGATCGAGTCGGCGAGGCGGTGCGGCCGCTGCGTATCGGTCGCGCGGCAGTCCGGATTCACGCAGACGCGCGACTGCGGAAACTGCACCGTGCCGCAGCGTTCGCAGCACCCGCCGCTGAAGGCGGTTATCGCGGCGCGCTTTCGATAGGCGACCGTATGCGCCGTCCGCTGGTCGCGCTCGGCGCGCATGCCGAAATCGGCCTCGACGAGTCCGCGGTGCGACAGATAGCGCACGTAGCTCGGCTCCTCGCGCTTGCGTTCGAGCGCGCGTTGGAACGAGCGCCCGGCCTCGCGCGCGCGCGCGCCGGCGCGCAGCAACACCGCGTCGACGCCTTGGCCGATGCCGACCATCAGAATCAATTCGCCGGGTTCCGCGGTCTCGAGCGCCGCCGCGAGCTGCAGCAATGGCGCCGCCGTTCCGGCGTCGCCGCATTCGGCCCAAAGGCGCTCGTCGCATCTCGCCGAACCGAGGCCGGCGGCTTGCGCGATCCGTCGGGCGATTCCGGGATTGGTCGGCATGGCCAGATGTTTCACCTCGGCGAGGTCCACGGCTGCGGCTGACGAGGACTTCTCCGATCACCTGCGGCACGAGCTTCAGCAGCGATTCGTCGCGAACCCAGCGCTCCTCGAGCGCGTAGTCGAAGCGCGCTCCGCTCATACGATAGTGATCGACGAAGTCGCTGTTGCGGGTGTGCGCGGCGAGCGCCGTGGCGATCTGCGCGCCGTCCGGCGGGCCGACGAGAACCGCCGCCGCGGCATCGCCGTAACTCAGTTCCTGGGGACTGCCGACCCGCGTCAGCCGCGCATCGCTCGCGGCGACCAACGCGATCTCGTCGCCGCCGCGCCGGAGCGCGCCGAGCAGCGCGCTCGTGCCCGCACGCAGGGACGCGCCCGCATTGAGGGTCGCGGCGGTCTCAGGCAGGTCGAGCGCCGCGGCGAGCACGGCGGCGTCGTCGCGGTCGGCGAACGGCGCGGTCGTCGAGCAGAACACGACGCTTTCGGGGACCAAGCTGCGGTCGGACAGGCATGAACGGGCGGCGGCGACCGCCATCGTCAGCGCGTCCTCGTCCCAATTGCCGACGGCGCGGGCGCCGGCCGGCGCCTTGCCGGGGGGATTGAGCCAGGCGGTTTGCGCCGCGATCAGGGCGCGCGGCAGCCGCAGCCGCGGAATGTGCACACCGCAGGCAAGAATGGCGCCGAGGGGTTTCATTGGCCGCGGCCGCTCAATTTTCGAAGAATGGCTCGAGCAGCGGCGTGACGCGAAGCTCCGGCGGGACCCGATCCCGGCCGATGCGCCGATCCAGTTCCTCGTGCCAGTGGTAGATGCGCCGCTCTTGGTAGCTCAAGGGTATTCCGCGAAAGCCGGGCGACATCAGCGACTCCTGAATCTGCGGCGCGAACTGCAGGTCCTCGTCGAGGATACGATCGAAGTTCGCGATGCGCGTCTTCCACAATTCGGGCGGCGGCCCGCCGCCCCAGTCCGGCGCAAACCAATGGCATTCTATCCGCATCGTCGAGTCCGAGATCGGCCAGAAGAGCAGGAACGGCGCACCCGTCGGATCGACGGGCACGACGAGATTCGGGTAGAAATTGAACGACGGGTTGTTGTGCGACGAAATCACGGTCGCCGAATCGATGCGGCGCATGCCGCGCGTGCCGGGGTCCTGCCAGTCCGGTCGACGGTTCGGCGTGACCATCAACGAGTGGCCGTTGCGGTACAAGGCAATGGTCGTGCCGCGGTGATCGAGGAACCGGTCCACCGTATTCTGGTGGATCGATTTCAAATGATAGACCTCGAGAAACGCGTCGAGCAGCACCTTGACGTTACACTTGACCTCGAAGCTTTCCTGCGTCACGTAGCGCCAGCAATCGGGCTCGAACTGCCGGAAATGGTCGTGAAACGGCCGGACGTGATCGAGAAGCGGCTCGGCGTCCGGGTCTTCGTTGATGAATATCCAATTGTAGAATCGCTCGCAGCGCACGCCGATCAACGGCCGCGTCGCGAGGTCGAGATCCGGAAAGTCGCGCTTGTCGCGCAGATTGACCAGCCGGCCGTCGAGCGCGTAGGTCCAGCCGTGGTAGCCGCAGACGAATCCGTCGAGCTTGCCGCACGCGGTCTTGACGAGCGGGCCGCCGCGGTGCCGGCAGGTGTTGTAGAACGCGCGGATGACGTCGTCTTTGCCGCGAACGAGCAAAATCGGGGTGCCGGTTTTCTTCCACAACAGGAAACTGCCGGGAGTCGGCAGTTCATCGACATGGCACGCATACAGCCAGCTGCGGCGCCAGAGATGTTGCGATTCGAGCTGCAGAAATTGCGGATTCGTATAGCGACCCGCCGGGATGTCGGGAAGTTGCGGGAAGCCCGGCGGCGGCGCGGTACGCTGCGTTTCGTATTTCATGCCATCGAGAAAGCGTTGTACGGTTGCGGTGTCCATGGAAGCTCATGCCTCGTCGCGAATCGGCGATGAATCGGTAGATTATACCCGGCGGCAAAAAAGAAACAGGCCTGACTGTTTTTTTCTTGGACTGGCGTGTAATCTGGTGCGGCGCGGAGGGGAAGGGCGAAATGGCCGAGTTGATCCTGCACCACTTCGATCTGTCTCCGTTTGCCGAAAAGGTCCGATTGATGCTCGGCCTGAAGCGCCTTTCGTGGCGCTCGGTCGAGATACCGCTGATCATGCCGAAGCCGGATCTGACGGTGCTCACGGGAGGCTACCGCAAGACGCCCGTGCTGCAGATCGGCGCGGACATCTACTGCGATACGCGGTTGATCGCCACGGAGCTCGAATCACGCCATCCGCACCCGACGCTATTCCCGGGCGGGCATCGCGGCTTCGCGCTCGCACTCGCGGCGTGGAGCGATCGCGCGTTCTTCGAGCCGGGCGCCGGATTGTCGATGGGCCTCAACAAGCGTGGCTTGCCGGCCGCCGTCATCGACGATCGAAAATCGTTTTTCAATTTCATGGATTTCGACACGCTCGAGGCCCAGGTTCCGCATCTGGCGACGCAGCTGCGCGCGCACGCCGACCTCGTCGCGCAGCAACTCGCGGACGGCCGCCGCTTCGTCTTCGGCGACGAACCGGGACTCGCCGACATTCACGCGTATTTCCCGGTCTGGATGGCGCGCGGCAACGTGCCGGGCGCCGCCGACCTGTTCTCACCGTATCCGCATATCGCAGCCTGGGAAGAACGCGTCAAGTCCTGGGGACACGGCGCGCGCTCGCCGCTCGGCGCCGCCGCGGCGCATGCGATCGCGCTCGCGAGCCGTCCCGACGCGGGCAAGGGCGTGGACCCGGCCGATGCGCTCGGTCTCGCCGCCGGCGATACGGTCGTCGTCACGCCCGATGATTACGGCCGCGATCCGGTCAAAGGGCGGCTGGCGACGCTCACGGTCCACGAGGTCGCGGTGCGCCGCTCGGCGCCGGCGATCGGCACGGTGGTCGTGCATTTTCCGCGCATCGGCTACCGCGTCGAACGCGCATGAACGCGCCCGGCGCGGATCTGATTATTTCCCGTCGACGGAGAACGCCAGCAACACGTTGCCGGGCATATGGAAGTAAAGACCGTATCCGGAGTTCGTGTACACGATACCGTCATGTACGACCGGGCCGCCGCCGCCGATCGAACCGCCGCTTGCCATTGCCCCATTCAAGGTCTTGATCGGCTGCGTCGTGTCGTATTGCCAAACCACGTGACCGGTCTTTGAATCGTAGGCGCGGATCCGCCCGTCCATGTGGCCCGCGAACACGGCGCCGGGTATCGCCGTGATGGACGCGAGGATGCCCGGGTCGCAGAACTTCCGGCCCGCGCAAATTTCGTCGGCGGGGCTCCGCCACAAGGTCTTGCCGGTTTTCGGGTCAAGCGCGTACAAGCCCGGGTGCGGCGGTCCATCATTCGCCAGTCGTACCTTCTCCGAGGCGTCCATCGAGTTGGCCATGTCGGAGATCGGCACGTACAGCCGCTTGCCGTCGAAGGCCATGCCGAACTGAATGCCGCCCTGGATCGAACCTCGGCCGATTCGATTCGACCACAGAGGGTGGCCGCGGTGAGCCGGGTCGAGGGCGAGCGCCGTGCCGTTCTTCAGTCCGACCAACAGCCGCTGGCCGCCGTTCGCGAGCGTCGCGAGCATCGTGCCCGCGCCGATGTCCGAGTCGGGGCCCGAGTTCGGCGGGCAGCTGTCCAAGCCCACCATGCAGCCGACATTCCACGCGTCGCCGGCAACCGCTTGCCGCGACCATGCGATGCGGCCGGTCTTCAGGTCGAGCGCCAACACCGCGTCGCTGCGGCCCCGTGATATTCCGGTGTAATTGTTGCCCGTACCGACATAGAGAAGCCCGCGCCTCGCATCGACCGTCGGCGTGTTCCAAACGGCTGCGCCGGACGGCCCGAAAATCTTCGTGCCGAGCTTGGTCGCGCCCATCGGTTGCGGCGCGCGATCGATCGTGTAGCGTTTCCACAGAAGCTTGCCCGTTGCCGCGTCCAGAGCGACGACGCTGCCTCGGAACGTGCAGCACGGGTAGGTCGGCTGCGCGATCGCCTCCTCTAGCGAAGACACCGGAACATACAGCGTACCGGCGTAGAACACCGGTGCGCCGGTGATCGTCGCGCTAGGGTGATCGTCGACGCGCCGCTTCCAGAGTTCGCGGCCTGTCGCCGCGTCGACCGCATAGACTTGCCCGATGATGTCGCCGAAATAGGCGGGTTTGACCTTCCCGCTCATCGGCGGGACGACGATCGGCGTGCGCACCTCGGCCGTCGTTTCGAATGTCCAACGGATACAGCCGGATCGCGCATCGAGTGCGTACACGGCGCCGCCCGGACTGCCGACGTATAGCGCGCCGTAGGCGAAGCTCGCCTGCGACCGCGCGCGAACCGCCGCCGGATATGCGAATGCCCATTTGAGCTTGAGCCTGGGAATGTCGCCGGGCGCGAGACCGGCGACGCTGCCGGGTATGAAGTGTGTATTGTCGGCGCCGAAGCCCCAGCCGAAGACGGCAGGCTTGCGTTCGAGATCGAAGTGCGCGGCGACGCCGCTGCAGGGTGGCGCCGGCGGCGGCTGGCGCGTGCCGAAGCGGACGCCCGACAGGTATTCGGCGACGTCGCGCTTGTCCGCTGCGCTGAGGGCCGTGGCCTGCCCGCGCATGATGCCTATGGTGAGCGCCCGATTAATCGCTTCCGGCGTCATCATTTCGATGAACGTGCGCGCAGGCGCCTTCGGCGCCAGGCCCGAGTGACAGCCTTCGCAAACGCGGTGATAAATTGCCGCACCGGGCATTTTTTCGCGGTCGGCGCCAGCCTTGGACGCATCCATTTTCGCGCGCAGAGCGGCCATGTCGCCCGCAGTTGCGCCGGTGCGCGGGGGCGCTTCGCTCGGTGATACGGCACCACGTGCCGCAAATGCAACACAGCCCAACAATAAGCCAGCCAGCATTCTGTTCATCGAAAGTCCCTCGCGAAATCCCCCGCGTAATTGCGCATCTCTCCGCCAATTTGTAGCGTGATCGCCACGACCGGGCCCGCATCGCCCCATGGCGGGGGCGGAGGAGACCGCTCTTTGGCCTATTAAATACCGCTTCACTCCAAAAAAACAGTCACGCTTGTTTTTTTAATTGGCGACGCGTATGTTCCGCACAGCATAATTTGAATATACGCGGGCGGCTGGATCGGCCCATCGGCGCAGGAGCGGGATGAGGGCTTGGATTGTCGAGAGGCAGTTACGCGGGCTGGTGAATCAATTTCGGGGGGGCGTGTTCTCTATGAAGATTAACAAACATTCGGCGCGGCGCTCGGCTTGGTCGGTGCGCACGGCGCTGATCTCGTTCACGGCGCTGACCGCGTCGTCGCCGGCGCTGCATGCCGCCGCCGCGACGGACGATGCGGCGGGCAAATCGGCGGTGGGTCTCACGGAGATCGTGGTCACGGCGACGCGCCGTACGTCGAACTTGCAGAAGACGCCGATCGCCGTCACGGCGGTCGATGCCAACATGATCGCGCAGCTCGAGCCGCGCACTTTGGCGGACCTGGCGATGATGGTGCCGAATTTCTCGGCGAACAAGATCAACGGCTTCAACGCCGCGTCGTTCGCGATGCGCGGCGTCGGCAACACGGACATCATCGTCTACAACGAGGCGCCGGTCGCGGTGCTGATCGACGACTTCGTGATGCCGAGCGTGCAGACCCAGCTGCTCGATCCGTTCGACGTGCAGGAAGTCGAGGTGCTGCGTGGACCGCAGGGCACCTTGTTCGGCAAGAACACGACCGGCGGCGCCGTCATCGTCAAGACGAAGCCGCCCGTTCTCGATCAGACCTCGTTCGAGGTCCAGGCCGGAGCCGGCAGCTACAACGCATTCACCGCGCACGGCGCGCTGAACATTCCGTTGATCGACAACCAGCTCGCGCTGCGCGTCGTTGCGAGCGAGGACCGCGAGGACGGCTGGATGCGCAACGGCGCCACCAGCAACGTCCTCGGCACGACGTACACCGGCGACGGCCGGCGCGTCGGCGGCACCGATGTGTTCACGGGCCGCGCGAAATTGCTGTGGCAGCCGAATGATAATTTGCGGGCGCTGTTCACGTACGAGATGTTGAACGATCGTTCGCAAACGCCGGGCGCAGTCAACACGACGCCGACGGCGAGCCTCCCGGGCGCCAGCACGCCTTACTTCGTCTTCGCGCTGCTCGGCTTGCCGGGCTACAGCGGCGGCGATCCGCTGAACAATGCCGGCGTCGACAACCGCACCGGATACTTGGTCGACTCGCAGAACGGCCATCGCGTCGACGCGAACGGCGAGCATCTGAACATCGACTGGACGACCGATTACGGCACCTTGACCTGGGTCCAGGGCTACCGCTCGCAGGATTCCAGCCTGCCGTCCGACTATACGGGCGTCGTCGGACCGCTGTCCGTGTTCGACGCGAACCGCTCGGACCGGCGCAAGACCTGGCAGGAAGAAGCGCGTTTCGCGTCGAAACAGATGGGCAAGTGGAACTACGTCGCCGGCGTGTTCTATCAGCACGACGACACGAAGTTCTGCGTCTCCCAGATCCTCGGCATCTATGACATGTTCGGCGTGCCGACGCCCCCGGGTCTGACGCCCGGCGGCTACAACAACAATCCGCAGGTGCTCTGCAACGCGCAGACCGAAAAGTCCGAGGCGCTGTACGGCGAGACGAACTACAAGGTCACCGACGCGACGACGCTGACCATGGGCGCGCGCATCACGAAGGACAGCAAGGACTGGATCGGCCGCCAGCAGGTGTTCGTGCAGCAGTTGCCGTCCGCGAGCGGCGCGATCGTGCCGTCGTTCACCTACGATCAGCTTGGCGGCCTCATGAATGCGGGCAATTTCAGCGCGTACCCCTACGGCGTCGTCACGGACAGTCATTCCTGGACGCAGCCGACCTACCGCGTGACGCTGTCGCACCAGTTCGATCCGGACCTGTTCGGCTACGCCAATTATTCGCACGGCTTCAAGGGCGGCGGCTACAACGACCAGGTCGGCACCGGCGGCACGCCGATCTCGACCGTCGAGAGGCAGCCGACGAACCCGGAGAAGGCGGATTCGTTCGAAGTCGGCATGAAGAGCGAGTGGTTCGACCACCGCGTGCGCCTCAACGAAGCGCTGTTCTACGTAAAATACAAGGACCTGATTCGTCAAGTCGTCGTGCCGATCACGAACCTGAACGGCCAGGCCGGCGAGGAGACCTTGTTCAAGAATGCCGCGGCGATGAAAGCCTACGGCATCGAGAACGAGTTCACGGCGGAGCTCGCGGAGGGCTTGTTGTTGCGCGTGCCGTTGAGCTTCCAGCACTGCGAATACGGCAGCTTCAAGACGCTCGATTCGGCGGGCAACTCGGTCGATCTGTCGGGGCTTCCGGTCAACCGCTGCCCGACGGTCACGGCGACGGTCGACTTGAATTACACGATGGCGGTTCCGGGAACGAACGGCCACCATCTCGTAGTCGACGTCAACGACAACTACGTCTCGAAGAATCTCGATACGTATTCGATCGCCGCACCGTACGTGCCGTTCACGCAGACCTATGCGGAAGCGCGCGCGCTGCTCGACGCATCGATCACCTATAACGGACCGGACAATCGCTGGTACGTGCGTCTCTACGGGCGCAACCTGACCGACAAGCACTACATCGAGTCGGCGCAGAACGTCGACCCGCTGTGGGTGTGGTCGTTCTACGGGGAGCCGCGCTTCTTCGGCGGCGAGATCGGCTACAAGTTTGGTCAATGATGAATGCGCGGCACGCGCCGCCCCGGCAAGTGGGCGGCGCGTGCCGCGAGACCAGTCCTTGGACTCAGGCGATGCCTGGGTCTCAGACGATGCCTTGGTCCTTGAAGACGGAGATCTCCGCGCTCGTGTAGCCGAGTTCGGCGAGCACGCTGTCGGTATGCTCACCGAGCCGCGGCGGGCGCCGCGGGGCGCTCGCGGGCGTCGCGCTCAGGCTCACGGGCAACCCGGAGACGGGCACCGCCTGCCGCAGGCCCGGAAAATCGGTGATCGCATGCAGGAAACCCATCGCCGCGACTTGTGGATCGTCGAGCGCCTGTTGCGGCGTATAGACAGGGCCGGCCGGGAGCCCGGCGGCCTCGAGCGCAGCGAGCGCTGCCGCGGTGGATCGCTCGGCGCACCAGCTCTGCATGCGCGTGATGATCGCGCCGCTGTGATCGCCGCGCGATTGGTCGCTCTGGTACAGAGGATCGCCCGTCCAGCGGTGTTCCTCGCCCATGAGTCGCGCCCAGCGGCGAAACAGCCCGTTGCCGACGACGTGCGTCAGCACATGGCCGTCCCGCGTCTTGAACACGGAGGAGGGCGCGGATGTCTGCACGAGGTTGCCGCTGCCGACGCGATTGATTCCCGTCGCGCCTTGCTCGGCGAGGTGCGAGCCGAACGCCGCGAGCGCCGTGCCGAGCAGCGTTCCTTTGACTTCCTGGCCCTCGCCCGTGCGCTCACGATGCAGGAGCGCGGCGAGCGTGCCGAAGGCGGACAATATCGCGGTGCCGAAATCGACGTACGGCGCCGCGGCCTTGGCGGGCGCGCCCGGAACGCCGGTGATGTACATCGCGCCGGACATCGCCTGGCCGACACCGTCGAAACCGCCGCGCTCGGCGTAGGGACCTTCGTCGCCGAAGGCGGTTTGCGTGGCTAGAATGATGTCGGGCCGCAGGGTCCGCAGGGTCGCGTAGTCGATGCCCAATTTCCTCATTTGCGACGCGGGCAGATTCGCGACGACGATGTCGGCGGTGCGCACCAGCCGCTCGATCAGCGCGCGCGCGCCCGGCTTGCCGACGTCCAGCGTGATCGATTTCTTGTTGCAGCCGGTCTGGAAGAACACGCCGCCTTCGCCGCCGTCCGCAACCGGCGCGATGTACCGATCTTCGCCGCCCTCGCGCCGCTCGATGCGGATGACTTCGGCGCCGAGATACGCGAGCAGGCTCGCGCAATACGGACCAGCGACGTATCGGCCGAAGTCGAGCACGCGGACGTTCTTTAGAATGGCGCAAGGGGCGGCATCGGCGGTATGTTTGCTCATGGCCCGGATTTTACACGGTAGTGCGCGGCGCATCGTGTCCTGCGGGCCTTCCATTCACCGACTTAGAGGTGCCGATTGAATTTCAATTTGACCGAAGAGCAGCGCGCGCTGCAGGCGGCCGCGCGCGAGTACGCGCGGGCGCGGCTGCCCGCGATCGCCGCGCAGATCGAGGCGACCGGCGAACCGCCGACGCACGAGTTGATCGCCGATTTCGCGCGCCACGGCTTTCTCGGCGTCAATGTCGCCGAGCCGCTCGGCGGCCTCGGCCTCGGCAATCTCGAGGCGCTGATCGTGCTCGAGGAGTTCGGCAAGATTTCCTCGGCGGTGGCGTTTCCGGTTTTCGAGTCCTGCGTCGGCCCGGTGCGCGCGATCGACCGGTTCGGGAACGAGGAGCTCAAGGCGCGCATCGTGCCGCGGGTTTGCCGCGGCGAGATCATCGTCGCGATCGCGATGTCGGAGCCGGCGGCCGGCTCGGCGTTGACGGACTTGACGACGCGCGCCGAGATCGCCGGGGATCGCGTCGTGATCAACGGCACGAAGCGCTGGTGCTCGGGCGGGGGCCATGCGGACGGCTACGTCGTCTACTGCCGGATGGCGGACGCGCCCGGCGCCAAGGGCATCGGCGCGGTCTATGTGGAGAAGGACGCCGCGGGCCTGTCCTTCGGCAAGCGCGAGCATCTGATGGGCTTTCGCGGCGTGCCGTCCTCGGATTTGTATTTCGACAATTGTCGCCGTGCGCGCGTCCAACGTCATCGTGCCGGCAGGCGGCTTCAAGAAGCTCATGGAGGCATTCGATCTGGAGCGCTGCGGCAACGCGACGATGGCGCTCGCGCAGGCGAGCGGCGCGTTGGAGGATGTGGTCGCCTACGTGCAGGAGCGCCGCCAGTTCGGCAAGCCGATCGTCGAGTTCCAGGCCGTGCAGCTGCGCCTCGCGGAGATGCAGATCAAGGTCGAGGCGGCGCGCCTGTTGATCTGGCGCGCCGCGTGCAACGCCGAAGCGGGTCTGCCGAGCGTCCTGGATTCATCGGTCGCGAAATGTTACGCGAACGAGATCGCGCGCGAAGTCACCGGTCACGCCGTGCAGCTGATGGGCGGCTACGGCTATTCGCGCGAGTATCCGATGGAGCGGCGGCTGCGCGACGCCTGGGGCTGGGGCATCGCCGGCGGCACGATCGACATCCAAAAGGTCAATATCGCGGCCGCGATCGTCGGCCGCCGCTTCGATCAGCGGGGTCGTTCTTGAGAGGCGGTGGCGGGGCCATCCTCGGGCACGACGATCGTCGCGTTCGCCTCGGCGATGCGGACTCGATAGGTCGCGAGCGGGCGCGTCGCGGGCGCGCCCAGCACGGCGCCGCTGCGGACGTCGAAGGCGGCACCGTGCAGCGGACAGATGACGCGCGAGCCGCGCAGCCGTCCCTCGTTCAGCCGCGCATACGCGTGCGAGCAAATATTGTCGAGCGCGAACACGCCGTCCTTCGTGCGGCAAACGAGGATCTCGCGTCCGGCGACCGTGCACGCGGTCATCTTCCCCTCGGCGAGTTCCGCGAGCGGCACGATCATTGTGGTTTCTTTCGGCATCGCCGCCGATGTTAGCATCGCAACACGCGCCGACGATACGGCGCAATCCTCAACCGGAGTGAGCCCCATGGCCAAGATCACGTTCATCGCGCGAATGACTTGCAAGGCGGAACATCAGGCGGAATTCGTCCGCCTCTGCCGCAAGCTCGTGGACCATGTCCGATCCAACGAAGCGGATACTCTGTTCTATGAATTCTACAAATTGCGCGAGCCGCACCGTTACGCGGTGATCGAGAGCTTTCGCGACGAGGATGCCGAGCACCGGCACATGAATTCCAAGATGCTCGCGGAGCTCGCGCCGAAGATCTCGGCCTGCCTCGACGGCACCTGGGTCCGCGAATATTTCGACGTTCTCGAATAATCAACAGGAGATCGGTCCGCCATGTCGACGACTTTCATCGCAACGCTGGTCATCAAGCCGGGCAAGGAAGCGGAGTTCGAGCGTCTGCAAAAGGAGCTTTCCGAACTCACGCACGCGAACGAGCCGGGCACGCTCGTCTATGACATATTGAAGAGCCGCACGAAGCCGCGCACCTACGTCGTCTATGGGCGGTTCAAGGACGAAGCGGCGTTCCAAGCCCACCAAGCGAGCTCGTTCCACGACCGCCTCGTGCCGCCGATCATGGCCTGCGTCGAAGGCGACATGGACCTGCATATGGCGGATTGGAAGAGCTAGCGATCCTCGCCCGCGAGTTCCTTCAGCTTGCTCTCGAGGTAGCGGAGCACGCGCTTGTCGCGCTCCGTTTCCTTGTGCGTCAGGAAGCTGATGGCCATGCCTTCGAGCACGTACCGCGTGAGGTCGAAGCCGAGGACGAACTTTTCGCCTTTGCGCTTCCATTCCGGGAACAGCTCGAGGCTCGTTTCGTACCACTCGCGCTCGAACGCCTCCTGCGCGGGAAAGAGGATCGCCGCCAGTTCCTTGTCGGTGCGCGCGGCGACGGCAATCTCGAAGAACGCCACATACCAGGGGTGCTTGACGTGGGCCCAATAGCCCTCGACCCCCAGCCGCACGTGATCGCCGTCGGGCGGTTCCTTGGCCATCGCCTTGCGGAAGGCGCGCAGACGCTTCGCGTGCAGATATTCGACCGCGGCCCGGATGATGTCCATTTTCGAGGGAAAATGATGCAGCATCGCGCCGCGCGACAGCCCGGCCTTCTTGGCGATCACCGTGGTCGTCGTGCGTCCGTATCCCAGCTCGACGAGGCAGGTGATCGCCGCTTCGATGATCTGGGTGCGCGTCGTCGCGCTCTTTTGAGCTTGCCAGCCGCTGCCCAACGCCAGGGCGTTGTGGGCGGCCGGGTCGTGTTCGTTTGTACTCATGACGAAATTATCCGACTTCGCGCGCGATTGCCTGCCGCCCTAGCTTAAGCGAAACCTGCGAGGCTTGCTTGAAAAAGTCAAGCATGATTGAAACCGGATGAATTGACTGGTACTTTCGGCCGCACGCGCCAAACGGCGAACGGCATGGAGATCAGCATGGGACGAGTGAGCGGAAAAGTGGCGTTGGTGACGGGCGCGGCGTCCGGACTCGGCAGGGCCGATGCCGCCATGCTCGCCCAGGAGGGCGCCAAGGTCGTCATCACCGACATCAACGAACAGGCGGGCACGCTGCTCGAGCGCGAGTTGAACGAGGCCCAGCCGGAGCAGCGCATTCTTCATGCGCCAGGACGTCTCGAGCGAGAGCCGCTGGCAGGAGGTGTTCGCGGAGATCCGGCGGCGCTTCGGCGGCCTGCACATCCTCGTCAACAACGCGGGCATGGTCGTCGTCGGCACGCCGGAGTCCGCCACGCTCGACCAGTTTCAACAGCATCTTCGCGTCATGACGGACAGTGTGTTTCTCGGCTGCAAATACGGAATCCCGTTGATGAAGGATTCGGGCGGCGGATCGATCATCAACATGTGCTCGACGGCGACCCATCTGGGCTACCCGGTGTTCTACGCGTACGCCGCGGCGAAAGGTGCCGTGCGCTCGATGACCAAGGCGATCGCCGTGCATTGCCAGATGAATCACTACAACATCCGCTGCAATTCGATCCACGCGGGCGCGATCGAGACACCGATGGTCGTCAAGGCGACCGCGGAACTCGGCATGCAGATGTCGGTATACGATCAATCGCCGGTCGGTCTCGGTAAGCCCGTCGATGTCGCCAATCTCGTGCTGTATCTGGCGTCCGACGAATCGCGCTTCGTCAACGCCACGGAAATGCTGATCGATAACGGCTTGGTCGCGCAGTAAGCGGGAGGCCGGCGCACCCGACGGAGGGCGCCGCCTGTCGTACCGGCGCGCGGCTGCGGCCTCGCGCCCGGCGATCGATGCGATGGTGGCCCGCGGGGTCACGCGGCGTGAAAATAAAAAACAGTCGTGACTGTTTGTTTTTGACGGGCTGCGCGCCTATAATTGTTCGCTAATTTCAGCGACCGGCTTGATGTGGTGGAGGGCGACTCGATGGATCTAGGTCTACGCGGCAAGCGGGCAATCGTCACCGGAGCGACCAAAGGCATCGGGCGCGGCGTTGCGGAACTCTTGGTGGCCGAGGGCGCGAACGTCGGCATCTGCGCACGCACGCCGGAGGAAGTCGCGCAAGCGGTCGAGGCACTCAAGCGGCCCGGCTCGGAGGTCGTCGGCGAGGCGGTCAACGTACGGGACGGTGAAGCCTACAAGGCGTGGCTCGGGCGCACGGTCGCCACGCTCGGCGGCTGCGACATCTTCATCCCCTGCGTCAGCGGCGGCGGCGGGATGGACAGCGAAAAGAACTGGGTGCGCAATTTCGAGATCGACATGCTGCACACGGTCCGCGGCTGCGAGGCCTTGATGCCGCACCTCGAGAAATCCGGCAGCGGCTCGATCGTCATCATCGGGTCGACGAACGCGGTCGAGACGTTCGCGGCGCCGATGGCATACAACGCGATCAAGGCGGGGCTGATCACCTATTCGAAGCAGTTGTCCCAGTTCGTCGGCAAGAAGTCCGTGCGCGTGAATGCGGTCTCTCCGGGCCCGATCTATTTCGAGGGCGGCGCCTGGGAAATGATCAAGGGGACGCAGCCGAAATTCTACGAATGGGCGGTCAAACAGATCCCCTGCGGGCGCATGGGAACCGTCGAGGAGATCGCGCGCGTGATCGTGTTCACGGCGAGCCCGGCCGCCAGCCTGATCACCGGCGCCAACATCATCGCCGACAACGGATTCACGAAGCGCGTGCAGCTGTGAGCGCCGCGGCGCGGATCTAGAGTTCGGCGGGGCGTCGATGTCATCCGGTCCGATCAACGGCTATCTGGTTTGTGGCGGTCGCTACCACGACATGGATTTCGCGCGCTTGGAGTTGCTCAAGCTCCTCGCCGAGCATGAGCGCATTCGCCTGCGCGTCGGCGAGGATTACCGCGATGCGGATGCGATCGCGGCAGCCGATTTTCTCGTGACCTATACCTGCGACATCGTGCCGCAGCCGGCCGAACGCGCCGCGCTCGCGGGCTTTCTCGCGCGCGGCGGACGGTGGCTCGCGCTGCACGGGACGAATTCCGTGCTGCGATTCCTCAAAGGCCGCGGCTGGGACGCGCCGCGCAACGCAGCCGATTTCATGGAAATGCTCGGCAGCCAGTTTCTCGCACACCCGCCGATCGCGCCGTATCGCGTCGAGGTCAGCGACCCCGAGCACCCGCTGGTCGCCGGCATCGAGCCGTTCGATGCGGACGACGAACTCTATTTGTGCGAATACCACGGCGAAAATCACGCATTGCTGCATACGCGCTTTCGCGGCGAAGCGCCCGGGTTCGTCGCGAAGTCGTGGCCGCATCAGTCCGCCGAGGGCGGCGAGCGCGCGGACCGGCAACTCGTGCTCTATCTTCATCGCCACGGCGGCGGCGAAGTGCTCTACTGCACGCTCGGCCATTGCCGCGGAAAATACGACATGCGGCCGATGATCGAAGAGTATCCGACGGTGGAGCGCGGCAGCTGGAAGCTGCCGGTCTACCACGAGCTGTTGCGCCGCGGCGTGCGTTGGGCCGCCGCTTTGCCCTCTTGACAGAGGACTGGACGATGGGAAACCAACCGACCAAGCAGGAATCCGCGGCCGCACCGAGTTCGCCCGACGAGGGCCTCGCGTCGCGATCGAAGACGCCCGCCTATCAGCCGGTGCGGCGCGTGCGTGCCGGCGACGACGGGCGCTCGAGCGCGCGGCCCGGTACGCCGATCGAAAAGGCTGCCGATCCCGAACTCGGCGTCGATACCATCGACCAGCGGCGCTATACGTCGCGAAAATTCATGCGTCTCGAATGGGAGCGCCTGTGGACGAAGGTCTGGCTGATCGCCGGGCGCACGCGTCGACATGCCGGATCCCGGCGATTACATCGTGACCGAGATCGGCCCCGAGTCGATCATCGTCGTGCGCCAGGCCGACGGCGGCGTGCGTGCGTTCTACAACGTCTGTCAGCACCGCGGCAACCGGCTGCGCCCCTGCGGCCGCGGGTCGGCCGGCGAATCGCGTTCGTTCAAGTGCCTGTACCATCACTGGGAATACAATCTCGACGGCAGCTACCGGCGTGTTCCGGACATCGAGACGTTCGAGCAGGGCGCGCCGCCCTACGGCTTGACCGAGCTGAAGTGCGAGATCTGGGGCGGCTTCGTCTGGTTCTCGATGGATCCGGACGCCGCGCCGCTCGCGAAGTTTCTCGGCCCGATTCCTGCGCATCTCGATCCCTATCACTTCGAGCGCATGGTGCAGACGCGCGACATCACGGTCGAATGGGACTGCAACTGGAAGACTTCGGTCGACGCCTTCAACGAGAGCTATCACGTACAGGGCATCCATCCGCAGCTCCTCTGGTACCTGCATGATCTCGACATCCAGATCGACTGTTATGAGCGGCACAACCGCTACCTGATACCCTTCGCAACCCTTTCGCCGCGCGTGCGCAAGCCGCCCGCGATTCCGGAGTCGATCAAGCTGATCATGAAGGCCGCGGGCATGGATCCGGCGGACTACGACGGTCCGATCGGCAACATCCGGCGCGACGTTCAGCTGCACAAGCGCGCGACCGGCGCATCGCAGGGCAAGGACTACTCGGAGCTCAACGACGACCAGTTGACCGACGACTACCACTACCTGATCTTCCCGAACCTGTCGCTGAACGTGCATGCGGACGATTTCTGGGTGTTTCGACAGCGGCCTCACGCCGACCGATCCGGACAAGATGTTCTACGACATCTGGACCTTCGAACTCGTGCCCGAGGGGCAGGAGTGGCCCGAGCGCGCGAAACACCAGGCCTGGAAGCACAACGAGAAGTCGATCGGCCTCGTCCTCGATCAGGACGCGGCGAACCTGCCGCACGTCCAGGAGGGAATGCATTCGCGCGGCTTCCGCGGACTGTGGCTCGGCCGCCAGGAACTGCGCATCCGCCACTTTCACAAGGTGATCGACGACTATCTGTTTCCGGGCGGCGCCGGCCGCGACGACTGGCACACGGGAGAGGATGCATGACCGCGAGCGGACAACTGAGCAAGGAGCGGCTGCTGCGCGCCTATCGTCAGATGAAGACGATCCGCGAATTCGAGGAGCGCCTGCACGTCGAAATCGCGACCGGCGAGATTCCGGGCTTCACCCACCTGTACTCGGGCCAGGAAGCGGTGGCGGTCGGCGTTTGCGCGCACCTCACGGACGCCGACTACATCGTCAGCACCCACCGCGGCCACGGCCATTGCATCGCCAAGGGCTGCGACGTCGGCGGCATGATGAAAGAGATCTACGGCCGCCGTGACGGCCTTTGCGGCGGCAAGGGCGGTTCGATGCACATCGCCGACGTGACCAAGGGCATGCTCGGCGCAAACGCGATCGTCGGCGGCGGGCCGCCGCTCGCGGTCGGCGCCGCGATCGCCTGCAAGCTGCGCGGCGCGGCGCACGTCAGCGTCGCGTTCGGCGGCGACGGCAGCGCGAATCAGGGCACCGTGTTCGAGGCGATGAACATGGCCGTCGTGCTGAAGGTACCCGCGATCTTCGTCTTCGAGAACAACGGCTACAGCGAGCACACCGGCGCCGATTACGCGGTCGGGTCGCGCGATCTCACGGGCCGCGCGCGCGGCTTCGGCATGGCCGGCCGAGTGCGTCGACGGCGCCGATTTCCATGCGGTATACGACGCGATGGGACGCGCGATCGACCTGCGCAAGGAACGGCGGGGGCCCGAGCGCGATCGAGGCCAGGATCACGCGCTTCTTCGGCCACTTCGAGGGCGACCCGCAGAAATACCGCGCGAAGGACGAGGTTGCCACGCTGCGGGACGACGATGGACTGCCTGAAGCGATTTCGGGCGCGCATGCAGGCCGACCGCGCGGTCGGCGCGTCCGAACTCGATGCGATCGACGTCGAGGTGCTCGCCGAGATCGACGCGGTCGTCGCGGCAGCGAAGGCCGCGCCGCCTCCCGTCGAGGCCGATTTGTATACCGACGTGTACATCCAATACTGATTAGCCGAGCGAGTACCACGATGCCGCAGCTGACTATGCGCGATGCGTTGAACCAGGCGCTGCACCAGGAGATGGCGCGCGACGAGCGCGTCATCGTGCTCGGTGAAGACGTTTCCGGCGGCGCCGGCGGCACCTCCGGCGAACGCGAGGCCTCGGGGGGGATATTCGGCGTCACGAAAGGACTGCTGCCGAAATTCGGCGCCGAGCGCGTGATCGACACGCCGATCTCCGAATCGGCCATCGTCGGCGCGGCCGGGGGCGCCGCGCTCGCGGGCCTGCGGCCCGTCGCGGAACTGATGTTCGCGGATTTCGTCGGCGTCTGCATGGACCAGATCTACAACCAGATCGCGAAGTTTCGCTACATGTTCGGCGGCAAGAGTACCTGCCCGGTGGTGATCCGCATGGCGATGGGCGCGGGCATGAACATGGGGCCGCAACACTCGCAGACGATCTACGGGCTTCTTGACCGCGATTCCGGGCCTGAAGGTCGTCGTGCCGTCGAATGCCTACGACGCCAAGGGGCTCCTGATCGAGGCGATCCGCGACGACGACCCGGTGATCTTCTTCGAGCACAAGGCGCTCTACCCGCGCAAGTGCGAGGTGCCGGAAGAACGCGTACACGATGCCGTTCGGCGAGGCGAGCCTGGTGCGCGAGGGTGAGCATGTGACGGTCGTCGCGATCGCGCCGCATGGTGCCGTTCGCGGAGACGCGCGATCGACGCGCTCGCGAAGGAAGGCGTGACCTGCGACCTGATCGATCCGCGCACGACCTCGCCGCTCGACGCGGAGACGATCATCGAGAGCGTCGAAGGCACCGGCCGCCTGGTCATCGTCGATGAATCGCCGCCGCGCTGCAGCGTCGCGGCCGACATCGCCGCGATCGTCGCCGAAAAGGCGTTCCGATCGCTGAAGCGGCCGATCATTCAAGTGACCGCGCCGCACACGCCGATTCCGTTCGCGCCCGCGCTCGAGCGCGCCTATGTGCCCGGGCCGCCGCGCATCGAAGCCGCGATTCGCGCGGCAATGAAGGACGCCTGATGTCGCGCGTCGATCATTCGCGGTGACGATGCCCAAATGGGGCATCGAAATGACCGAGGGAACGATCACCGACTGGCGCGTGCGCGAGGGCGAGCGGGTCGAGCGGGGCAGGGAGATTCTCGACGTCGAGACCGAGAAAATCGTCAATGCCGTGGAGGCGCCGGTGAGCGGCGTGCTGCGCCGGATCATCGCCGGCGCCGGCGACACGCGCGCGGTCGGGGAACTGATCGGCATCATCGCCGACGAGAGCGCGAGCGATCAGGAAATCGCCGCATTCGGCGAATCGTTCGTGGCCGCGGTCGTTTCGTTCGAGCCTGCGGAAGAATCGGCCCCGGCGACGGCCGCCGCGTCGGCTGCGCCCGTCGCGGCGGCACCTGGCGCGCCGACGCCGATCGTGTCCGTACCCGCCGCACAGGACCCCGAGGAGGCCCGGGTGAGCCCGATCGCCCGCCGCCTCGCCGAGCGCCTGGGCGTCGATTTGTCGCAAGTGCAAGGCACCGGCCGCAACGGGCGGATTTCCAAGGAAGACGTCGAGGCTTTCGCTGCGCGCTCACAGCCGGTGCAAAGCGCCGCAGCGCCGGCGCCCGCCGCCGAGGCGCCGGGTGCCGCGGCGCGGCGCGTGCGCATGAGCGCGAGACGCAAGACGATTGCGCGCCGGCTGCAGGAGTCGAAGCAGACGATCCCGCATTTCCGCCTGGACATCGACGTGGACTTCGCGCCGTTGCTGACGTGCAAGCGCGAGCGCGCCGCATCTTCGGGCGAACGCGCGACGGTCAACGACTATCTGCTGCGCGCCGCCGCCCTCACGCTCGTCGCTCATCCGGCCGTCAACGCACAAACCGACGGCGATGACATCCTGGAGTTCGAGCACGCCGATATCGCGATCGCCGTGGCGGCCGAGGCAGGGCTGGTGACGCCGATCTTGCGCGGCGCCGACACGAAATCCGTGGCGCAAATCGCGGGCGAGAGCCGCGATCTGATCGAGCGCGCGCGCCAAGGCACGCTGCAACGCGAGGAAATCACCGGCGGATCGTTCACGATCTCGAATCTCGGCATGCTCGGCGTGACCCGGTTCGACGCGATCATCAATGCGCCGCAAGTCGCGATACTCGCGGTCGGCGCCGTCGAGAAGCGCGCCGTCGTGCGCGCCGACACGGTTTCGATCACCGATATGGCGACCTTGACCTTGTCCGCCGATCATCGCGTCGTCGACGGCGCGGTCGGCGCCGAGTTCCTGCGCGCGCTGCGCGACCGGCTGCAGGACCCTGGTGCGCTGTAGGATTCAGCGGCGCGGGCGCTCCCGGTAATAGCGGCGCCAGGTCTCGAGCTTCTCGGGAAAATCGGCCGCCTGCGGCGTAGGGTATGCGCGATTGCGCAGCTCGCCCTGCATCGCGGCCGAATATTCCGACGGCTGCAGATAATAGAAGAAGGCCAGGGTGCGCACGCGGAAGCGCCAACGGCCCTCTTCGCGGAGATATTCGTCATGATAGCGCAGCGACGCCCACAGGGCCTCGCCGTTGCGCACGACCTCGGCGTGAGCGTTGACGAGGCCGGTCGCGCGCGCCGGATCATGCGCATCGAATTCAATGATATGGTCGTGCGTGAAATGATTGCTCGGACCCAGGACGGCGAACCGGCCGTGGAATTGCTCGACGACGGCCTCGCGGCCGCTCGCGTTCATGACGCCGTCGAGCGAGCGGAACACGCCGTCGCGCGTGAAGCATCGCGCGATGCCGTCGACGTCGCGCTCGTCCACCGTGAAACAATAGCGCGCGACCAATTCGCGGATTTCCGTGCGCGCCTCCAAGCGTGCGATGCGCTCGGCGAGGCTCGGCAAGGGTTCGGTGTTCCGGCCGCTCATTTCAGTGCGCCCCTGTTCATCTAAAGGACTCCTCGATGCATGGCAAAGCCCGCTATTTCGATGATTTGGTCGTCGGCGAAGTGCGCGAGTCTAGCACGCGAAAAGTCACGCTCGACGAGCTCGTCGAGTTCGCGCGGCGCTACGATCCGCAATATTTCCACGCCGATCCGGTCGCCGCGCGCGAATCGAGGTTCGGCGGGCTGATCGCCTCCGGCATACACAGCGCCGCGCTGTGGCGCATGCTGGACCACGAGATCAGCGGGGACATCCGCTGGATCTGCGGGGTTGCGTGGGAGGATGTGCGATGGCCGCATCCGGTGCGCGCGGGCGATGAACTGCGGGCGCGCGCCGAATGCCTCGGAAAACGGCGCAGCCGTTCGGATCCCGGACGCGGCGTCGTCGAGTACCGCTATACGCTCCTCAACCAGCGCGATGAGACCGTGTTCACCTGCCGCAGCATCAATCTCGTCGAAGTCGGTCCCGAGGGCCGCGCGGCCTGAATTCACCGAGGCGCGCCGGCCTGTGTTCAGGCGGCCGCGAGCTGGGTCGGCGGCTCACCGAGCGCGCGCGCGAGCACGTCCTCGATGCTGTTCGGCCCAGACGAATTCGAGCTTGGCGCGCACGCTTTCCGGTATGTCGTCGAGATCGCGGCGGTTGCGCGCCGGCAGGATGACGGTGCGCAAGCCCGCGCGCGCCGCGGCGACGCATTTCTCCTTGATGCCGCCGACCGGTAGCACGATGCCGCGCAGGCTGATTTCGCCGGTCATCGCGACGTCGGCGCGCACGGTCCGCTTCGACAGGAGCGAGGCGAGCGACGCGGTTATCGCGACGCCGGCGCTCGGGCCGTCCTTGGGAATCGCGCCGGCCGGAACGTGGATGTGCAGATCGTATCCGTCCAACGCCGACGGGTCGATGCCGAGGCGTTCGGCCAGCGACTTCACGAGCGTGACGGCGGCCTGCGCGCTCTCCTTCATGACGTCGCCGAGCTGGCCGGTCAGGGTGAGCTTGCCGCGTGCCCGTCACGCGGCTGGATTCGATGAACAGGATGTCGCCGCCGACCGGAGTCCAGGCGAGGCCGGTCGCGACGCCCGGCACGCTCGTGCGTTGCGCCACCTCGCTCTCGTAGCGTGCGGCGCCGAGGATGCGCGGCACGTCGTCCGCGCCGATCGCGACGCTCGACGCGTGGCCCGACGCGACCGCGACCGCGGCATTTCGCAGGAGCGCGCCGATCTGCCGCTCCAGGTTGCGCACGCCGGCTTCGCTCGTGTGCTCGACGATCACGCGGCGCAGCGCCTCCTCCGAGATCTGCGACCTGCTCGTCCGACAGGCCATGCGCCTGAATTTGCCGCTTGACCAGATACCTGCGCGCGATTTCGAGCTTTTCCTCCTCGGTGTAGCCGGAGAGCTCGATGACCTCCATGCGGTCGCGCAGGGGCGGCGGAATCGAGTCGAGCACGTTGGCCGTGCCGATGAACAACACCTTCGACAGGTCGAACGGTACGCCGAGATAGTTGTCGCGAAACGTATTGTTCTGTTCCGGATCGAGCACTTCGAGGAGCGCCGAGAACGGATCGCCCTGGTGGCTCGCCGACAGCTTGTCGACCTCGTCGAGCATCAATACGGGGTTGCGGCTTCCGCTCTTGCGGATCGCTTGCACGATGGAGCCGGGCAGAGCGCCGATGTAGGTGCGCCGGTGGCCGCGGATCTCGGCCTCGTCGTGCACGCCGCCCAGGCTCACGCGGCCGAATTTGAGGCCGATCGCCCTGGCGATGCTCTGGCCGAGCGAGGTCTTGCCGACGCCGGGCGGGCCGACGAAGCACAGGATCGGGCTGCGGCCCGCGGGGTTCAACTTGCGCACCGCGAGGAATTCGAAGATCCGGCGTTTGACCTTCTCGAGACCGTAGTGATCCTCGTCGAGGATTTGGCGCGCGCGCTCGATGTCGAGTTGCTCGGCATCGACCTTCGACCACGGCATTGCGAGCAGCCAGTCGAGGTAGGTGCGGACCATCGAGTACTCGGCCGCCGACTCCGACATCCGCTCGAGGCGCGCGAGCTCGCGCTCGGCATGTTCCGCGACCTCGGCCGGCATGCCCGCGTCCTTGATCGCCTTGCGCAGATCTTCGGTCTCGGCCGCGGCGGTTCCGCCTTCGCCGAGCTCCTTTTGAATCTGATGCAGCTGCTCGCGCAGCACCGCCTCTTTCTGGCGCTCGTCGAACGCCTCGCGCGCGCGTTCGTCGATCTGCCGCGAAACCCTCAGCACCTCGACCCGCCGACCGAGCAGCTCGAGCATGCGATCGAGCCGCGCCTTCAAGTCGAAGGTCGCGAGGATTTCCTGTTTTTCCGCGGCTTTCAGATCCATGAAGCTCGCGACCATGTCGACGAGCGCCGGTATCGATTCGATGCCTTGGATCGCGTTCGCGAGCTCGGCCGGAGCCTGCGGCAACAGCTGCACCGCCGCCATCGCCATTTCGCGCAGATTCAATCCGCGCGCTTCGATTTCGGGGTCGGTCGTCGCCGCGTCGCGGTGGGCCTCGATGCGCGCGACCAGGAACGGGTCCCGGCTGACATAGTCGAGCACCGTGAAGCGTTCCTCGCCCTGGCAGATCAAGTGATGCCCGCCGTCCGCCGCGGTGATGAAGCGCACGATCGACGCGGCCGTGCCGACGGAATGCAAGGCCTCGGGATCGGGGTCGTCGGTGGCCGGATCCTTCTGCAGGAGCAGGCCCACGCGCCGCTGCGTGCGCACGGCCTCCTGCGCGGCCGCGATCGAACGCGCGCGGCCGATCGACACCGGCAGGACGATGCCGGGGAACAGGACCAAATTGCGCACCGGCAGTATGATCAACTCGTCGTCGGCGAGCGTGGTCTGCGGCGGGGCAGCGGGTGTCTGCGGTTCGTGTGCGTTCGTGTTCATCGTGCGGGACCCGTGAGGCGCAAGAACAGGCAGCCGTGGTCATGGCGGCGCTCGACCACGGCGTATCGTCCGGGCGGCAGGTCGATGCGGCGGCGCATCCGGCCGTACGGAATCTCCAGGCGGACGACGTTCATGCGAGCGCCGAGCGCGGGCGGCGATACCAGCGCTTCGATTTGCAGGCCCGTCGGCGTCAGTTGAACGGAGACGTCCTCGGCGGGTGCGCCCGGGAGCGCGATCGTGATCTGCACTTCCGATCCGTCCGCGAAAACGTCGACGGGCGGTTCCCACGCGGGCTGCGGCGACGGCGCGCCGAGCAACTCGAAGAATTGGCGCTGGCGGCGTTCGGCCTCATCCAGCAGCGCGCAGGCTTCCGCCCACATCCAAGACTTTCGTCGATACGCATCCATGACCGCCGGTCCGCCCTGAGAGGCCCCAAGATGCACAGGTCAATGAGGCCGCGAACCTCGAATTCAAGCGCCTCGAATTCAAGCGCCGATTCACGCTGTGCGCAGACTCCAGGCGAGCGCACCCCAGGCGGGTACCGAAAGCAGCAGCCAGGGCTGGTTCTGCTGTACGGTGCCCGGTAACAGGTGCATCAGTACGGCGATCACGAGGGCGCTTAATTGCACTGCAACCAAGCCATGCGCAAGGCGTGAGGGTACGCGGTCCCGGCTCGCGCCGCGGACGGCCGGCAGCAGGCCGAACGCCAGTGGGCTGAACAACAGCAAGTTGGCATTTCCCCAGGCCGCGTGGTGCTGGGTCAGCGTCCACAGCCCGAGCAGCACGAGGCCGACGAATCCCGCGGCGATCAGATAAACGCTGCCGGCGATCGCATACGCGGTGCGCGAGCGCCGGCGCGCCGCGACGATCACGGCCGCGAACGCGAGTCCCGCGCCGAGCAACGGCAGACGCAAGTCGGGCGGCGTTCGCGGCGGCGGATCGAGCCGGTTCGGGGAGACGAGCCGCTCGGTCTGCACCAATGGTTCCGAGCCGCCGCGGCCGTCGCCGGTGCGCACCGTGCGCAATTCCCGCGCCAGTTCACTCGGCAGAAAGCTTTCCTGCCAGCCGTTCAGCGGCCGGTCGGCGGCCGGGCCGAGTCCCAAGTCCATCGCGAGCATGAGCCACGGCTCGGAGCTCATCAGGCGGGTGATTTGCTGACGGTAGGTCATCGCGCCGGGATTCACCGTGATCTGCCGCCGGATCGCCCCGCCGACCGCCGCGTTGAGTGCGTCGCGGACTCGGGTTGCGCAGTTGTCGAGCAGATAATCGTAGTCGTAGCGCGCGTTCTGCGGCTCGAGATTCCACAGCAGGAAGTCGCGCAACTGCGCGGCTTGCGCGGGCTCGAGCGCCAGCCGCTGCGTCGTGACCGAGCGGCCCGCCTCGATGTACTCGCGCTCGTCGGCGTCGCTGCGTTCCGCGTCGATCATGTAGTGCATGTAGCCGCGGGCGAAATTCAGGAAAAAATCATGCTCGTCGAAATCGAACACGCCGTAATTGAAATTGACCGCTTGCCCGGATACGGTGTCGCGAATCTCGATCGCGTCATGGCCGAAGCGTTCCCAGTAAATGCTCCCGGGGCCGTAGGTGATCAGCGAGACCCGCAGATCCTTGCCCGGCGCATCGACGATGCCGGCTTGGACGGTGCCCGGCTGGATCAGCCATGCGGCAAGCAAGCAGGTGGCCAGCCCGAATTTTCTCATGCATGAATTCCCGGTCGTCTAGTTCGCGGATCGCGGCGCATCAACGTCCGGCAGAATGCCGCCGCGTGTTGCATTTTCGCTCACCGAATTTGCGTGTTTTGGGCACGTCCGCCCATTTTGCCAGATTCTATAATCGCGCGGTCGGCGCACGGGGCGCGGTCGGACCACGAGCTGCTTTATGGCGATTTCCGCGGATTTCTACAGCGAGCAACAACTCTTGATCCGCGACAGCGCGCGCGAGTTCGCGCAGAGCGAACTCGTGCCGCACGCCGCCCAATGGGACAAGGACGGCTGGATCGCGGACTCCGCGGTCGCGAAGCTCGGGGAACTCGGGCTCCTCGGGATGATCGTACCGGAGGAGTGGGGTGGTTCCTACACGGATTACACGGCGTACGCGCTGGCCGTGGAGGAGATCGCCGCGGGTTGCGCGGCGACCGCCGCGTTGATGAGCGTGCACAGCTCGGTCGGCTGCGGCCCGATCCTGAAATACGGGCGCGACGACCAGAAGCGCTTGTATTTGCCGGATATGGCCCAAGGCAAGGTGATCGGCTGTTTCTGCCTGACGGAGCCGCAGGCGGGCTCGGAGGCGCACAATCTGAAGACACGCGCGGTCCTTCGGGACGGCTTTTGGACGCTCTCCGGCGCCAAGCAGTTCGTCACCAACGGCAAGCGCGCGAAAGTCGCGATCGTGTTCGCCGTGACGGACCCGGAACTGGGCAAGAAGGGCCTGTCGGCGTTCGTTGTGCCGACCGATGCGCAAGGCTTCATCGTCGGTGCGCCGGAGCACAAGCTCGGCATCCGCGGGTCGGACACCTGTCCGGTCACCCTCGATAATTGCCGGGTGCCGGCCGATGCGCTGCTCGGCGAGCGCGGCAAGGGGCTGAATATAGCGCTCTCGAACCTCGAGGGCGGCCGCATCGGCATTGCCGCGCAGTCGATCGGCATCGCGCGCGCGGCGTTCCAGGCGGCGCTCGCGTATGCGAAGACGCGGCGGCAGTTCGGCCGGACGATCGCCGAATTCGGCAGCATCGGCAACATGCTCGCGGACATGCATACGGCGATCAACGCGGCGCGCATGCTCACGCATCACGCGGCGCGCCTGCGCACCGCCGGTCTTGCTTGCCTGTCGGAAGCCAGCCAGGCGAAACTGTACGCCTCGGAGACCGCAGAACGCGTGTGTTCGAAGGCGATACAGATACACGGTGGCTACGGCTATCTGGAGGCATACACCGTGGAGAGGCTCTATCGGGACGCACGCATCACGCAGATCTACGAAGGCACGAGCGAAATCCAGCGATTAGTGATCGCACGCAAGTTGATCGAGACAACAGGGGAATAGGAATGAGTACCGCATCCGCGAAGCTGACCGAGACCGTGGCGACCGTCAAATTGTTGATCGACGGCCGCTTCGTCGAATCCGCCGCGACCGAGTGGCAAGATGTCGTCAACCCGGCGACCCAGCAAGTGCTCGCGCGCGTGCCGTTCGCGACCGACGCCGAAATCGCGGCCGCCGTCGCGGGCGCGAAGGCAGCGTACAAGACGTGGAAGAAAACGCCGCTCGCGGCGCGTGCGCGCATCATGCTGAAGCTGCAGGCTCTCGTGCGCGAAAACATGAGCCGCATCGCGAAGACGCTCTCCGCGGAGCAGGGTAAGACCCTCGCGGACGCCGAGGGCGACGTGTTCCGCGGCCTCGAGGTCGTCGAGCACGCATGCTCGATCGGCACGCTGCAACTCGGCGAATTCGCCGAAAACGTCGCGGGCGGCGTCGATACTTATACGCTGCGGCAGCCGATCGGCGTCTGCGCCGGCATCACGCCGTTCAATTTCCCGGCGATGATCCCGTTGTGGATGTTCCCGATGGCCATCGTCTGCGGCAACACCTTCGTGCTCAAGCCCTCGGAGCAGGATCCGCTGACGCCGATGCTGCTCGCGGAACTCGCGCTCGAGGCCGGCGTGCCGCCGGGCGTGCTCAACATCGTCCACGGCGGCAAGCGAGCGGTCGATGCCGTCTGCACGCATCCCGACATCGTCGCCGTCTCCTTCGTCGGCTCCACCGCGGTCGGCACGCATGTCTATGAACTGGCGTCGCAGCACGGCAAGCGCGTGCAGGCCATGATGGGCGCGAAGAACCACGCGGTCGTGATGCCCGACGCGAACAAGGAGCAGTCGTTGAACGCGCTCGTCGGGCGCCACGTTCGGCGCCGCCGGACAGCGCTGCATGGCGACGTCGGTGACCGTGCTGGTCGGCGAGGCGAAGCGCTGGATCCCCGACATCGTCGCCAAGGCCAAGAACCCTGAAGGTCAACGCGGGCACGGAAGCGGGCGCGGACCTGGGACCGGTGATCTCCAAGAACGCGAAGAACCGCATCCTCGGCCTCATCGAGGACGGGGTGAAGGAGGGCGCGAAGCTCGAGCTGGACGGCCGCGGCGTCAAGGTCGCCGGTTACGAGCAGGGCAACTTCATCGGGCCGACGATATTCTCCGGCGTCAAGCCGCACATGAAGATCTACACGACCGAGATCTTCGGGCCGGTCATGGTGCATCGTCACGGTCGATACGCTGGACGACGCGATCAAGCTGACCAACGACAACCCCTTCGGCAACGGCACCGGCATCTTCACGCAGAGCGGCGCCGCCGCGCGCAAGTTCCAGAACGAGATCGACGTCGGCCAGGTCGGCATCAACGTGCCGATCCCCGTGCCGGTGCCGATCTTCAGCTTCACGGGATCGAGGGGCTCGAAGCTCGGGGATCTCGGCCCCTACGGCAAGCAGGTCGTACAGTTCTACACGCAGACCAAGACCGTGACGACGCGCTGGTTCGACGATGCGGCGACCACGGGTGGCGTCAACACCACGATCAGTCTGAAATGAAAATTGCGTTCATCGGCCTGGGGAACATGGGCGCGCCGATGGCGCGCAACTTGCTGAAAGCCGGCCATGCGCTCACGGTGTTCGACGTGGTGCGTGCGAACGTCGATGCACTGGCCGACCGCGGGCGCGAAAGCCGCGCGATTCGGCGATGGACGCCGTCGCCGGCGCCGAGCTCGTGATCACGATGCTGCCGTCGTCGCCGCACGTGACCGCGGTGTACGGCGGCGAGCGCGGCGTGCTCGCGGGCGTGCGCCCCGGAGTCGTGCTCGTCGATTCGAGCACGATCGATCCGCACACGGCGCGCGACGGTGGCGGCGCGGGCGGCGGCGCACGGCAATCCGATGGCGGATGCGCCGGTGTCCGGCGGCACGGGCGGCGCCGAAGCGGGCACGCTGACGTTCATGGTGGGCGCGGAGCCCGCAGCTGTTCGAGCGCATCAAGCCCGTGCTCGGGCAGATGGGCAAGACGATCGTGCGCTGCGGTCCGTCCGGCACGGGACAGGCGGCGAAGATCTGCAACAACATGCTGCTCGCGATTTCGATGATCGGCGTCGCGGAGGCCATGAGCCTCGGCGCCGCACTCGGCATCGAGCCCAAGGTGCTCGCCGGGATCATCAACACGTCGAGCGGCCGCTGCTGGAGTTCGGATACGTACAATCCGTACCCCGGCGTGATGGACAACGTGCCGGCCGCGCGCGGCTACACCGGCGGCTTCGGCGCCGACCTCATGCTCAAGGATCTGGGGCTCGCGACCGATGCGGCGAAGCAATCGCGCCAGGCGGTCGTGCTCGGCGCGGCGGCACAACAGCTCTACCAGACTGTTCAGCGCGCAAGGATCGGGCGCGCAGGATTTCTCCGCGATCATCAACCTGTACAAGAAGCGCTGAAGCGACCGAGGAACGACGCATGATCGAATGCACGATCGACGGGCACATCGCGAAATTGACGCTCGCGAATCCTCCCGCCAACGCCTTCACGGCCGAGGGGCTGCTTCGACTCACGGAACTGGTCGGCGAGCTCAATCGCAACCCGTCCGTTTACGCCGCGATCGTCACCGGCCAGGGCGAAAAGTTCTTCAGCGGCGGCGCCGATCTCAAGTCCTTTGCCGACGGCGACAAGGCGCGCGCGCGGCTCATGGCGCAGCGCTTCGGCGAGGCGTTCGAGGCTCTGCAAAATGCGCGGCCGGTCGTCATCGCGGCGATCAACGGCTATGCGATGGGCGGCGGGCTCGAATGCGCGCTCGCCTGCGATTTTCGCATTGCCGACGAACGCGCGACGATGGCCCTGCCCGAGGCATCCGTGGGCCTGTTGCCGTGCGGCGGCGGAACGCAGACGCTCCCCTGGCTCGTCGGCGAGGGTTGGGCGAAGCGCATGATTCTCACGAACGAGCGCGTCGATGCCGCGACCGCGCTCTCCATCGGGCTCGTCGAGCAAGTCGCGGCGCCGGGACGCGCGCTCGCCGAGGCCACCGCCATGGCCGAACGCGTGTTGCAGTTGAGCCCGCGCGCGGTCGGGTATTGCAAGGCTCTGATCCACGAGGCGCGCCGCGGCACGCCGCGCGGCGCCGCGCTAAGCATCGAACGCGAGCGGTTCGTCGACCTTTTCGACGGCGCCGATCAGCGGGAGGGCGTCAACGCGTTTCTCGAGAAGCGCAAGCCGCGGTGGACGAACGGCTGATCCACGAAGGCCGGCGCGCGCATATGGATATCGACGTTCAGATCCGCAATCACGTCATGTTCGTGACGCTGAACCGCCCCGCGGTTCTGAACGCGCTATCGCTCGGCATGGTGCGGGATCTCGATCGCACGGTGCGCGCGTCCGCGGCCGATCCCGACGTGAGGGCGCTCGTGCTGCGCGGGGCGGGCGAAAAGGCCTTTTGCGCCGGCGGCGACATACGCGCGCTCTACGAGAGCCACCGCGGCGGCGGCGAATCCTACCTCGAGTTCTTCATCATCGAATACGGTCTCGACTATCGCCTGCATCGATACCCGAAGCCGTTCGTCGCCGTGATCGACGGCATCACGATGGGCGGCGGCATGGGACTTTCGCAAGGCGCGCCGCTGCGCCTCGCGGGCGAACGTACGCGCATCGCCATGCCGGAGGTCGGTATCGGCTTGATTCCCGATGTCGGCGGCAGCTACTTTCTGTCGCGGTTGCCCGGTGCGCTCGGCGCCTACCTCGCGTTGACGGGCAGCGAGATACGCGCAAGCGACGCCGTCTATGCGGGCCTCGCGGACTTGTTCCTGCCGCGCGCCGCGGCCCTCTGCCTCGAGACGGCGATGACCGGCATCGCCTGGAGCTCCGATTGGCGGCGCGACGTGGACGTTGCGGTTCGGGCGCTCGCGGCGCCGCCGCCGGCGCCGCCGCCGCTCGAATCGCTGCGGCCGCCGATCGACCGGCATTTCTCGCAGGCCGACGTGCCCGCGATTCTCGCGTCGCTGCGATCCGAGACCAACCCCGAGTGGCAGCCGTGGGCGCAGAAGACCGCGGAACTCCTGGGGCGGCGGTCGCCGACGATGCTGAAAGTGACGCTGCGGCAACTCCAGGCCGGCAAGCGCATGAGCCTCGCGGATTGTTTCCGCATGGAACTCGGGCTCGTGCGCGGTTGTTTCGCGCAGGGCGACATATTGGAAGGCGTGCGCGCGTTGATCATCGATAAGGACAATCGGCCGCAATGGCGGCCGCAGCGAATCGAAGAAGTCAGCGAGTCGATGGTCGATGCGTTCTTTCACGACTCATGGCCCGGCGGCCGCCACCCGCTCGCGGATCTCTAGCGACACTCAAGGCGGATAGCGGACCGGATCGACCCAGATCGGGTTCGTATACGCCTTGTGGCCGATGCGGTCCTCGACGACGAGCGCAACCCAAGTCGCCTGCGACGCCGATAGGGCGAAGTCCACGTGGGCGCGCCGCGGCGCGCCGGAAAAGCTTCTCGTCTCGCGCACCGCCCCCCGCTCGATGAGTTCGACGCTCTTCAGGCCGGCCACGGACTCGAAATCGAACCCAAGCGGGAACCGCGCGCCGGGCGTCACCTTCAGGTCACTGCCGAACATCACCGCGGGGTAGACGAGCGGCCCGTAGCTCACGTACGCGTGGCCGCCCTGCATCGCATCGGCGAAGCCGAGCGCCGTCGGCTTGCCGTCGAGGTGCGCGAATGCGCGCACGCCTCCCGACACCTCGTTCCAGACGTCGTGCGTGTCGGTGCCGCCGCTGAGGTAATAGCGATGCCCGGCGTTCCAGAACGCCCATGCGGCGCGCACGACTTTGTCGTCGTCGGTGCCGTTGTTGGCGTTGATTTCGATGACATCGAACGCCGGATCGAATCCGCCCGGCGCGACGCCCGCGGCAACGCTCGTGAAATAACCGTACGGGATGAACGGATGATTGACCTGCACGACGACCGCTCCCATGCGCCGCGCCTCGGCAAAGACCTGCTCGACCGTCGCCGTGCCGGTATCGATCGAGGCCTGCTCGCCGAGATGCAGCGGGTAGGCGTTGAAGTGCCCCCAGGACGGCGAGAATTCGATCGACGGAATGAACGCGATCCCGCGGCGCAGGGCGATGCGCTCGAGCGCCGCGTGATTCACCGTCGAGTCGTGGTCGCTGACGAACAAGAGGTCGAGGCCCGCGGCCAGTTGGGACCGCGCGAGATAGTCGGGCGGCGTCACCGCTTCCGCTTGATCGGCGTGGTGGTGCAAGTCGGCCGAGTACCAGCCGCGAGTCCGCGGGTCGAAGAGGCGCGTGAGGCGCGCGGCCACGCTCGACGTGCGACCGGGGGCGATATCGACCGCCTCGCGCGCGCTCGGGCCGAGGAATCCGCCGCCCGAGGCAACCGTGAACACGTAATGCCCCGGGGCGATCGCGAAGTCGGCGAACCCCTTGCGGTCGAGTTCCGTGAAAAACGTCCGGCGCCCGAGGAATCCGACGGCGGGCTTCAGTCCCTCGGCGATGACGATGCGCGCATCGAGCGCCGCGCCGTTCGCCGTATCGGTCACGTCGAATCGAACGCGCCCGGGCATCCGCAAGTCCCGAAAATCGAGCGTCACGTCGGCGCCGGCCACGACATGCAGCGGGATCGCCGCGGATTGCGAGTCATTCTCCGCGGTCGCGTACGCCGAGTATTCGCCGACCGGAAGCTCGAGCGCATAACGGCCGTCGCCGCCGCGCGTCCACGCGTATGTATGACCCTGTTTCTCGACGACGACGACCGGGTACGCGACCGCGTGGCCGTCGATCGTGCGCACGGCTCCGTGGACTTTCCCCGAACGCAGATGCCGCTCCGCGATTTCGGCGCGCACGACCGGCGCCAGATCGCCGTTCGTCCCGACTTGCAACTGCGCGCTGAACCCGTCGGTCGCGCCGGGTGCGAGCGTGTGCAGGCGGAACAAGTCGCGCGATTCGTTGGCGACGTGGTCGAGGTAAGGCGCATGCAGCGTCACGGTCCAGTCCCGGTCGTAGGCAACCGCGCGATCCGCGAGCGCGCCTGCCGCCTTGCCGTCGAGCCGCGGATCCAAGCCCGGCACGCCGAAGAAATAGCCGCCCTTCGGCCAGAGCGTCATGCCCGACAGCAAATCGGGCAGGACACGGGTTCCGTCGTTGCGCATCGTCGTTCGAATCGCGATCGAAGCCGAGTTCGCGCGCAGCGTGTAGAGCGTCTCTATGGTCACCGAGCCCCAGTCGCGGCGCGTGCGGATGACCGCCTCATCGGGGCCGCGCTCGAGGATCCGGACACGCTGGTAGGTGTTGGGCCATGCCGACCACGCGTTCGGGATGAAATCCGCGAAGACCACGCGGTCGTGCCCGATTCGGCCGGCGCGCACCGGCGCTACATCGATGATCGCGCCGCGCGGCACGCCGTAGGGCGGGGGCGTCTCGACCGCGAGTGCGAACGCGAGTTTGTCGTTGATGACCGTGATGTCGCGGGCCGCCTTGGCCTCGCCGCCGACGATGGGCGTCGGTCCGACGACGACGCGAACGGCCGCGCGCAGCGGGCCCGCTTGAATCAATGCGGCGGCGAGCAGTAGCCAGGGGACGCTTCTCAACTTCATGTTTCCCTTTTTCGATCGATGACGCCCGCGCGGCGCAGGGGCCCCGCGAGCGCAAGAGATCCTCGCCGGATGGCGGTGGATTTTCGCGCTATATCGCGGCGTAATGCCCGCGGACAGGTTCGCTCCTGATCGAGTCTTGTCTCTTCATCAGTCGAGCCTCGGCACGGCCGGATAGCGCCTGATGAGCGCCTCAAATGCCACCGCCAACGCCCGTGGAGACTATATCGTGAACGCAACATCCAATGCGATTGCCGCTCAACCCAATCCTTCGGGCAAAGTGCGAGATTTCGTCGCGAAGAAGCCCCGCCTGTTGATCAACGGCGAGTGGGTCGACTCGCGTTCCGGCAAGACGATTGCCGTCTTTGATCCGGCTACCGGACGCGAAATCGCGCAGGTCGCCGATGCCGGCAAGGAAGAAGTGGATCGCGCGGTGGCCGCCGCGCGCGCCGCGTTCGAATCCGGTCCGTGGGCGGAAATGACGCCGGCGGCGCGCGAAGCGCTCCTGTGGAAACTCTCGGACTTGATCGAGCGCGATGCGGCCGAGCTCGCCGAGCTCGAAAGCCTGAACAACGGCAAGACGCGCTTCATGGCGAGCATCATCGACGTGCCGGGCGCGCGCGACTGGTTCCGCTACATGGCGGGCTGGGCGACGAAGATCGAAGGCACGACGATGCAGACCTCGATCGGCGGCATCCCGGGCGCAAAATTTCATACCTATGTCGCGCGCGAGCCGGTCGGCGTCGTCGCGCAGATCGTACCCTGGAACTTCCCGCTCGCGATGTGCGCGTGGAAGCTCGCGCCGGCGCTCGCCGCCGGCTGCACCTGCATCCTGAAGCCCGCCGAGCAAACGCCGCTGTCGGCCCTGCGGCTCGGCGAATTGATCATCGAGGCGGGATTCCCGCCCGGAGTGGTCAACATCCTGACCGGGCTCGGCGAGACGACCGGCGCCGCCTTGGTCGCCCATCCGGGCGTCGACAAGATCGCGTTCACGGGCTCGACCGAGGTCGGCAAGATCATCAATAAGAGCGCAACGGATACGATGAAGCGCGTGTCGCTGGAGTTGGGCGGCAAGTCGCCGATGATCGTGCTGCCGGACGCGGACGTCGGCGCCGCGGTCGGCGGCGCGGCGATGGCGATCTTCTTCAATTCGGGGCAGGTCTGCACCGCGGGATCGCGGCTGTACATCCACAGCAAGATCTTCGACAAAGTCGTCGAGGGACTGTGCGGCGCGGCGAACTCGATCCGCCTAGGACCGGGATTGGAACAGGCGACCGAAATGGGTCCGTTGGTCTCGAAGGAACAGCAAGAGCGAGTGCTCGGCTACATCGAGTCCGGCAAGAAGGAGGGCGCATCGGTGGTCGCGGGCGGCGAGGCGGTTTCGCATCCCGGCTATTTCGTGAAGCCGACGGTGCTCGTGAACTGCAATCCGAAGATGCGCGTCGTGCGCGAGGAGATATTCGGGCCGGTGGTCGCCGCGCAGCGATTCGACGATCTCGATGAGGTCGTCAAGGCCGCGAACGATTCTCCGTTCGGCCTCAGCGCGAGCATCTGGACGAACAATCTGTCGCAGGCGCATCGCTTGATCCCGAGGATCAAAGCGGGAACCGTCTGGGTCAACTGCCACAACCTCGTCGATCCGAACATGCCGTTCGGCGGGTTCAAGTCGTCGGGTTTCGGCCGCGAACACGGGCGGGCCGTGCTCGACATGTACACGGAACTCAAGTCTGTTTGCATGCTGGTCTGAAGGTGAACGACATGCGACAGCGACTCTGTGCATCTCTTGCGCTCGGTGTTGCCGTGGCCGTCGCCGGCAGCGCGATCGTTTCGACGTCGTCCGCGGCGGTCGCGAAGGGGCCGGCCGCGGTCGACGGCGCGCGCATCGCGGCGGCTGACCGTGAGCCCGGGAATTGGATGAGCTATGGCCGCACCTACAGCGAGCAGCGCTTCAGCCCGTTGACCCAGGTCGACGCGGGCAATGCCAAGCGGCTGGGCCTCGCCTGGTCGTTCGAGCTGGATACCGCTCACCGCGGCCAGGAATCGACCCCGCTGGTCGTCGACGGCGTCATGTACGTGACGGGCGCGTGGAGCAAGGTTTATGCGCTCGACGCGAAGAGCGGCGCGTTGAAGTGGCGATTCGATCCGAAGGTGCCGGGGCGCGTGGCGGTGAACGCATGCTGCGACGTCGTCAACCGCGGCGTCGCCGTTTGGAAAGGCCGTGTCTACGTGGGTACGCTCGACGGCCGCCTCGTCGCAATCGAGGCCGCGACCGGCAAGCCGGATTGGGAAGTGATGACGGTCCCTCCCGGCGGGCGCTACACGATCACCGGCGCGCCGCGGATCGTCAAAGGCATGGTGCTGATCGGCAACGGCGGCGGCGAGATGGGCATCCGTGGGTATGTGACCGCGTATGACGCGAAGACCGGCAAGAAGCGCTGGCGCTTCTATACGGTGCCCGGCGATCCGTCGAAGCCTGAGAGTCCCGCGCTTGCGAAAGCCGCGAAGACCTGGACCGGCGCCTGGTGGAAATACGGCGGCGGCGGACCGGTATGGGACTCGATCGTCTACGATCCGAAGCTCAATCTCGTCTATATCGGCGTCGGCAACGGCACCCCGTGGAGCCATCCGCGCGGCGAAAAATCCGGCGATCGCTTGTACCTGTCGTCGATCGTCGCGCTGAACGCCGACACCGGCGCGTACGTCTGGCACTACCAGGAAACCCCGGGCGACGAGTGGGACTACGACGCCTGTTCGCCGCTCGTGCTCGCGGATTTGAAGATCGGCGGCAAGATGCGCGCCGTCATCATGCAGGCGCCGAAGAACGGATTTTTCTACGTTCTCGACCGCAAGACCGGGAAATTGCTGTCGGCGGACGCGTTCGGCGCGATGAACTGGGCCAAAGGGGTGGATCCCAAGAGCGGCCGGCCGGAGGTCGTGCCCGCCGCGCGCTACGGCGAGTCGGGCAAGCCGTTCGTCGCGCTGCCGGGTCCCGGCGGCGCGCATAGCTGGCAGCCGATGGCGTACAGCCCGGTGACCAAGTTGGTCTACATTCCGGTCATGAGCGCCTCGTTCCCGATGATTCCCGACGAGCAGTTCAAGCATCGCGACATCGGCTGGAACACGGGCGTCGATTTCAACGCCGGCAGCCTGCCGCAGGATCCGAAAATCAAGGCGCAGATACTGCAGAGCCTCAAAGGGTATCTCGAGGCCTGGGATCCGGCCGCGCGCAAGGTCGCGTGGCGCGTCGAACTTTCCCACCCGTGGAACGGCGGCACGCTCGCAACCGCCGGCAACCTCGTGTTCCAGGGCAGTGCGAACGGCCAATTGGTCGCATATCGCGCCGACACCGGCGAGCGGCTGTGGTCCGCCGACACGCAGGCCGGCGTGCTCGCCGCGCCGATCAGCTACGCGGTCGACGGCGAGCAGTACGTCGCGGTCGAGGTTGGCTGGGGCGGGGCCTTCGGGCTCGCGGCCGGAGAGCTCGCGCTCAAGTCGCATATCGCCTCGAACATACCGCGCGTTCTCGCGTTCAAATTGGGCGGAACCGCGCAACTCCCACCACTGCCCGCAACGGTGGCGCCGATGTTGGATCCGCCGGCCGACACCGCGAGCGAAGCCGTGGTGGCCAAGGGCAAACTTCTGTATCACAGCTATTGCTCGAGCTGTCACGGCGACAGCGCCACCAGCACCGGCGTGCTGCCGGACCTGCGCTATTCGCCGATCCTGCAGGTGAAGACGCTGTGGTACCAGACCGTGCTCGACGGCGTACGAATCAACAACGGCATGGTCGGCTTCAAGAGCGCATTGTCGACGGCCGACGCCGACGACATCCGCGCGTACGTGATTCACCAGGCAACTCAAGACAAGAATGCCGCCGCCGCGGCTGCGGCGAAACATTGACGGCAGTCACGAGTCGGAGCGCTGATGGAAAAAGTCGAGGGTAAGGTCGCGTTCATCACCGGCGCCGCGAGCGGCATGGGCCTCGGCATGGCGAAGGTGTTCTCGCAGGCCGGCATGCGCGTCGTCGTCGCCGATATCCGGCGCGAGGCGATCGATCGGGCGCTCGGCGAGTTTCCGCAAGGCAATCCCGGAGTCCTCGGCGTCCAGCTCGACGTCGCGGACCGCACGGGCTATCGGCGCGCCGCCGACGAAGTCGAGCGCACGTTCGGCAAGATTCACGTGCTCGTGAACAATGCGGGCGTCGGCATCGTCGGCTCGCTGCTCGAGGCGACTTACGCGGATTGGGATTGGGGCCTGTCGGTGAACCTCGGCGGCGTGATCAACGGCATACAGACCATGCTGCCGCGGATCCGTGCGCACGGCGAGGGCGGGCACATCATCACGACCTCGTCGATGAGCGGCATCTTCGCAGCCGCGCTTGCCGGGATCTACACGACGGCGAAATACGCGGTTGTCGGGCTCATGGAGTCGCTGCGGCCCGAGCTCGATTCGCTCAACATCGGCTGCTCCGTGTTTTGTCCCGGGCTGGTGAGCACCAATATCGGCGAGGCGGAATCGCGGCGGCCCGCGGCCTTCAAGGACTCCAGTTACGGCAAAGGGTCGGCCGAACGCGCCGCGTTCATGCGGGAAAAGATCTTTCCGCACGGCATGTCGCCGATCGAAGTCGGCGAGCGCGTGCTCGCCGGCATGCGGCGCAACGACCTGTGGATCCTCACGCATCCGGAATATCGCGACGGCGCGAAAGAGCGGTTCGACGCGATCCTCGAATCCTTTCCGGTCGAGGGGCCCGCGCCGCCGGGGCGCATCCAGGCCGAGGCCATGGTCATCAGAAATCCCTTGTTTCCCGCGGAGCGCGAGCGCCAGCTTGCCCGGCGGCAGAAGACGCGCGGCTAGGCCGCTTCGAGCACGATCAAGCCCGTCGCCGTGTTCGAGATCGGGATGTGGTAGTTGCTGTGCACCATGCGCACGCTCGGCGATGCCGCCGTCAGCGCCGCCCGCATTGCGAGCCACATCAGTAATTCCACGCCCTGGGTACCGGTCTTCTCGACCAACTCGTAGATGCTGAATTGTGTCGCCCACTCGGGGTTCGAGACGAGACTGTCGAGGAACTGGATGTCGAATTCCTTGTTGATGAAACCGGCGCGCTCGCCGTCGAGCTGGTGCGATAGTCCGCCAGAGGCGATCACCGCGACCTTCTTGTCGCTGTCCCAGGACTTGATCGCCTCGCCGACCGCCTTGCCCATCGCGTAGGCCCGCGCCGCCGACGGCAGCGGAAACTGCACCGTGTTGATGCACACCGGCACGACCGCGACGGGGCAGTCGCCCTCGGGCCACAACAGCTTCAACGGCAGCGTGCAGGCATGATCGACCAGCATTTCCTGGCAGGTCGTGACGTCGAACGACTTTTCGACCAAGGTGTTGATCACCTGCCAAGAGAGATCCTGATCGCCGCGGAACGGCGGCAGCGTCGGAATTCCCCAGCCTTCGTCGGCATTGTTGTAAATCGGCGCGGCGCCGACCGCGAACGTCGGCATCTTGTCGAGAAAGAAGTTCAGGCCGTGGTCGTTGTAGAAGAGAACGACGACGTCGGGCTTCACTTTCGCGAGCCAGCGCTGCGCCGGCGGAAAGCCGTCGAAAAACGGCTTCCAATACGGATCCTGCTGCCGGGCCTTGTGGATCGCGCCGCCGATTGCGGGAATGTGCGAGGTGCCGAGACCGCCGACCAATTTAGCCATGTTGATACCCTCCTCAGCGGCCGGCCGCGGCGTGCAGCTTGGCCTGGAATTCCGGCTTCGTCATGCCGGTTTGCTGGGCGCCGATGTCCTGCATATCGAGCCCGAATATGCCGGCGAACTTCGCGAGGTAATAGGCGTTGCCGCCGGCGGCGATCAGTGCAAGAACCTGGCGCGAGCGGATCGCGGCCGCTTGCTCGGCGTTCAGGCCGTACTTGCGCATGTAGGCTTCCTCGTCCTTGAGAAATTCGGCGCGGTTCTCGGCGGAATTGAACGAAAAGCACATCTTGTTGAGCGCATAGCCTTTGCGGGCCTGGACGCCGTCGAACAGCGTGGTGCCCGGGATTTTCGGCGGTGATGTCGTCACGGCGGTCTCCTTCCCTGTGCGGAAGGGCCCGATTCGAGCCCTGTAAGCGTCATTATCCTCGCCCTATTGCACAAAATACACGGGGTAATCATGATGCAATGCATGAGCAAATTCGATTGGTTGGATCTCGACGTACGGCTCCTGCAGCTTTTGGTCGCGGTCGTCGATGCGGGCTCGATCACCGGCGCGGCGCAGAGGCTCGGAGTCACGCAATCGGCGGTCAGCCACTTGCTCGCGAAGTTGCGCGCGATCACCGGGGACCCGCTGTTCGTGAAATCGGGACGCGGCATCGTCGCCACTGCGCGCGCGGAGCTGCTCGCCGGCGAGGCGCGCGAGCTGTTGCGCGAGTTCGAGAGGTTCGCACGCTGGGGCGATTTCGATCCGTCGCGCTGGCACACCACCGTGACGATCGCCGCGAACGATTTCCAGCGCGATTTGCTGCTGCCGGGCGTGGCCGCGCGCTTGCGGCGCGAGGCGCCGGGCGTGGCCTTGCGCATCGTGCCGTCCGCGGTGCCGCGGATCGAGATGTTGCGCGCGGACGAGTGTCAGCTCGTGATCAGTCCGCGCCCGCCGGACGGCAGCGACATTCTGCAAAAGAGGCTGTTCGAGGACCGCTATCGCGTGTTCTACGATCCGGCGGTGCGCGCCGCGCCGCGAAGCCGCGCCGAATACCTCGCCGCGCTGCATGCGACGGTCGTCTACGAGCCGCGCCGCAGCCTCGATCTCGACCAATATCTCGCTGCGCATGGAGTCGTGCGCAAGTTCGCGGTCATGGTGCCGGGTTTCAGCGGACTGGGCTCATTCGTCCGCGGCACACCCTTGCTCGCGACCGCGCCCGGCCTGCTCGCGCGCCAGACGCTCTCCGGGCTTGCGCACGCGAAGCCGCCGGTTCACTGTCCGGGCGTGCCGATGTACATGATCTGGCATGCGCGCTACCAGGCGGATCCGGCGCACCGCTGGCTGCGCGAGGTGGTCGAGTCCGGTGTGAATTCGGCGCTGCCCGGCGCCGCGAGGGGCAGGTAGGGGTCAGCCGCTTCGGGCGACGAGCGGCACCGGCGTGTCGAGATCGATGCCGCAGATCTCGAAGCCGCGGCGAAAGTCACGAACGTGTTTCGCCATCCAGGTCCGCGCGAGGTCGCCGTCGGCCGCCTGGATCGCCTCGAGCACGCGCGCCTGTGCGCCCGCGATACGCTCGCGCGCGGGTGGCGCGGCGTCGATCAGCACGCGCAGCGCGGCCTCGAGGAGCTGCAGCAGCGGCTCCTGCATCAGCGGCAGCACGCGGTTGCCGCTCGCGGCGGCGACCGCGCGGAAGAACTCGGCGACGCCGGCGACCGCGTCCTGCGGGCGCGCATGGTGCGCTCGATAGGCGCCGACCGCGCGCTCGATGCGCGCGAGCGACGCCAAGTTGCGCGAGCGCGCCGCGCCTGCTGCGGCCGGCGGCTCGAGCACTTCGAGCATCTCCCAGACTTCGCGCACGGTGACGTCGTTGAGCGCGAGCGCATTGCGCATGCGGTCGGCGACCTGGCTCGTAGCGGGGCGCGCGACGACCATGCGCTTCGTGCCGCGGCGTCGCGTCACGAGGTCGGCGCTCTCGAGTTCGCGCAGTGCCTCGCGCACCGTCGAGCGGTTGACCGCGAATTGCGCGGCGAGCTCGACCTCCGAGGGCAGGGGTTCGCCCTCCTTGAGCGTGCGATCGAGGATGCGCGCAGCGATTTCACCGGCGACCCGGCGGTACCCGGGCGCGAAGGGGCGCGAACGGCAACGGCGCGAACGGGGCGTTCAAGCCGCTTCCACCAGTTCGCGGCCGATCAGCATGCGGCGGATTTCCTGGGTGCCGGCGCCGATGTCGTACAGCTTCGCGTCGCGCAGCAGCCGGCCGGTCGAGTAATCGTTGATGTAGCCGTTGCCGCCGAGCGCTTGGATCGCCTCGAGCGCGACCTGCACGGCGCGCGCCGAGGCGTGCAGCAAGCAGGCCGCCGCCGCGCGTCGCGTCTTGCGGCCGGCGTCGCAGGCGCGCGCGACCGCGTGCACGTATGCCTGGCTTGCGTTGAAATCGGTGTACATGTCGGCGATCTTTGCCTTGCATCAGTTCGAAGCTGCCGATCGTCTGGCCGAATTGGCGGCGCTCCCGCACGTAGGGCAGAACGACGTCGAGCGCCGCGGCCATGAGCCCGAGAGGGCCGCCCGCGATCACGACACGCTCATAATCCAACCCGTTCATCAGCACTTGGATGCCGCCGTTCTCCATGCCGAGCACGTTCTCGGCCGGCACCCGGCAATCGGCGAACACCAATTCCCCGGTGGAGGAGCCGCGCATGCCGAGCTTGTCGAGCTTTTGCGCGACGGCGAAGCCCGGCATGCCGCGTTCGACGATGAATGCGGTAATGCCGTGGTGACCCGCCGCAGGCGTCGTTTTCGCATACACGACGAGGATGTCGGCGTCCGGCCCGTTCGTGATCCACATCTTGCGGCCGTTGAGCACGTACTCATCGCCGCGGCGCTCCGCGCGCAAGACGCATTGCCACCACGTCGGAACCCGCCTCCGGCTCCGACATTGCAAGAGCCCCTACGTGTTCCCCGGAGATCAGCGCGGGGAGGTAGCGCTCGAGCTGGGCTTCGCGTGCCGTTGAGGCGCAGTTGATTCACGCAGAGGTTCGAGTGTGCGATGTAACTCAAGCCGACCGCGCCCGATGCCCGCGAGATTTCCGTCATCGCGATCGTGTGGGCGAGATAGCCGAGCCCGCGTACCGCCGTGGCGCTCGGGCACGGTGATGCCGAGCAAGCCCTGGTCGCCGAGCTCAGGCCAGAGGTCGCGCGGGAACGCATCGCTGCGGTCGATCGCGGCTGCGCGCGGCGCGATCCGTTCGACCGGCGAAGCGGCGTACGGCTCGCCGCAAGGCGACCATGTCTTCGTCGAGGCCGGCATCTAGATCCTCATCCGGACATCCGTCGACCATGCTCATATTGGATTCTCGATTCGGTTGAGATAGTATGATTGTCGGACAATTCGGGTGCAGAGGGCAAGATGCATCGCTTGGTCAGTCAAATCGATCCGAAAAGCACGGAATTTGCGGATAACCGGCGCATCAATGGCGTCGATCGTCGCTGATTTGCGCGAAAAGACGGCGGCTGCCGCGCGCGGCGGTCCGGCGCGGGCGATCGACAAGCATCGCGCGCGTGGCCGACTGCTCGTGCGCGAGCGGATCGACCTCCTGCTCGATCCCGGCACGCCGTTCCTCGAGTTGTCGGCGCTCGCCGCGCACGGCCTGTACGGCGACGAGATTCCGGGCGCGGGAATCGTCACGGGCATCGGCCGGGTTTCCGGCCGCGAGTGCGTGATCGTCGGCGAACGATCCGACGGTCAAGGGCGGCACTTATTACCCGCTGACCGTGAAGAAGCATTTGCGCGCGCAGGAAATCGCGCGCGAGAACCGGCTGCCGTGCCTTTACCTGCGTCGAGAGCGGCGGCGCGTTCCTGCCGGCACAGGACGAAGTGTTTCCGGACCGGGACCATTTCGGCCGCATATTTTTCAATCAGGCGAACTTGTCGGCGGCCGGCATCGCGCAGATCGCGGTCGTGCACGGTTCGTGCACCGCCGGCGGCGCCTATGTGCCCGCGATGTCCGATGAGAACGTGATCGTCCGCAATCAGGGTCAGATATTCCTCGGCGGGCCGCCGCTCGTGCGCGCGGCGACCGGCGAGGTCGTCGATGCGGAGAGTCTCGGCGGCGCCGACGTGCATTGCCGGGAATCCGGGGTGTGCGACCACTATGCCGAGAACGACGCGGACGCGCTCGCGATCGCCCGCGGCATCGTCGCGCGATTGCGCGCGCCGCCGGAGCGTGCGCCGCCGCGCGAGCCGCGCGGAGCCGCATTTCGACCCGGCCGAACTCTACGGCGTCGTGCCTGCCAATCTGCGCACGCCGTACGATGCGCGCGAAATCATCGCACGCATCGTCGACGGCTCGGAATTCGACGAATTCAAGCAGCTCTACGGCAGCACGCTCGTCACCGGTTTCGCCCACCTCGGCGGCTACCCGGTCGGCATCGTCGCGAACAACGGCATCCTGTTCTCCGCGAGCGCGCTCAAAGGCGCGCATTTCGTCGAATTGTGCGCACGCGAGCACATACCGCTGTTGTTCCTGCAGAACATCACGGGGTTCATGGTGGGCCGGCGCGCGGAGGCGGGCGGCATCGCGCGCGACGGCGCGAAGATGGTGACCGCCGTGGCCGCCGCGCAGGTGCCGAAGCTGACGCTGATCGTCGGCGGCAGCTTATGGCGCCGGCAACTACGCATGTGCGGCCGGGCTTACGGACCGAGGCTCTTGCTGCAATGGCCATGCGCACGCACGTCCGTGATGGGCGGCGAACAGGCGGCCGCCGTGCTCGCGACGATCCGCCGCGATCAGCTGGGCGCCGATGGCAAGGTCTGGTCCGCGGCGGAAGAGGCGCAATTCACCGATCCGATCCGCCGCCAATACGAGCTCCAGGGCCACCCCTACTACGCGAGCGCGCGCTTGTGGGACGACGGCATCATCGATCCGCTCGATACCCGGCGCGTGCTCGCGCTCGCGCTCGCGATGGTGCGCAATGCGCCGATCGCCGATACCCGATTCGGCATTTTTCGGATGTAGCCATGGAATCTCCGATCATCGAAACGGAAGCGGCACCGGGAATCGTGCGGTTGACGCTGAATCGTCCGGCCGCGCGCAACGCTCTGAATGCCGCGATGATCGAATCGCTGTCCGCCGCGATCGCGCGGCACGCGGCGCTCGCGGCGACGCGTGTGCTGCTGCTCGCGGCCGCGGGAACCGCATTCTGCGCGGGCGCCGACATCGCCGAGATGCGCGCCCGAGGCGGCGCATCCGCGCACGAGAACCGTGCGGACGCCTACAGGCTCGCGCAGATGCTCGAGGCGCTGCGCGACTGCCCGAAGCCGTCGATCGCGTGCGTGCAAGGTCCGGCATACGGCGGCGGGGTCGGGCTCGCCGCCGCATGCGACATCGCGATCGCATCGACCGCGGCGTCGTTCCGGCTGCCGGAGGTGCGGCTCGGCCTGGTGCCGGCCGTGATCTCCCCGTATGTGATCGACGCAATCGGGCCGCGCCGCGCGCGGCGCTATTTTCTGAGCGGCGAAGTCATCGATGCGCCGACCGCGAGGGCGATCGGGCTCGTGCACGAGTCGGTCGCCGCGGATGAACTTGCCGCGACGGCGCTCGCGCTCGGCCGGGAGATCAAGCTCGGCGGGCCGCAGGCGCTCGCGGCGGCGAAGAACTTGATCGCCGAACTCGGCCACGCGGCGCCGAACGCGGCACTCGCCGCGCGCACCGCGGATATCCTGGCGGAGCTTCGGGCCGGCGGCGAGGCGCAGGAAGGCCTCGCCGCCGCGCTCGCGCGCCGCCCGCCGTCGTGGTGCGCGTGATGTTCGCGCGGCTGTTGATCGCGAACCGCGGCGAGATCGCGTGCCGCGTGATCCGCACCGCACGTCGCCTCGGCATCCACACGATCGCCGTGTACTCCGACGCCGACGCGCATTCCCGCCATGTCCGGCTCGCGGACGAAGCGCGGCATCTGGGTCCGGCGGCGGCCCGCGACAGCTACCTCTGCATCGAACGGATTCTCGCCGTGGCGACCGATGCCGCGGCCGATGCGATTCACCCGGGATACGGCTTTCTGTCGGAGAGCGCGGAATTCGCCGCTGCGTGCGCGGCGCGAGGCATCGCGTTCGTCGGCCCGCCCGCGGCGGCGATCGCGGCGATGGGATCGAAGCGGGCCGCGAAGGAGTCGATGCGGCGCGCGGGCATCCCGGTGCTCGACGGCTATCACGGCGCGGACCAATCGCCCGAGCGGCTGGACGCCGAAGCGCGCGCGCTCGGTTTTCCGCTGATCATCAAGCCGAGCGGCGGCGGCGGCGGCAAGGGCATGCAGATCGTCGACGACGGCGATGCCTTGGCGGCGGCGCTCGCCGGCGCGCGGCGCGTCGCGCAAAGCGCGTTCTCCGACCCGGCGCTCATCTTGGAGCGCTACCTGCCGGCGCCGCGCCACATCGAGGTCCAGGTTCTGTGCGACGGCCACGGCGGTGCGCTGCATTTGCATACGCGCGATTGCTCGGTTCAACGCCGTCACCAGAAGCTCATCGAGGAGGCGCCCGCGCCCGACATTCCCGCCGAGGTACGCGAACGGCTCCATCGGGCGGCGCTCGGCGTCGCCGCCGCGGTCGGCTACGTCAACGCGGGCACGGTCGAGTTCCTGTATTCGGACGGCGAATTCTGGTTCATGGAGATGAATACGCGGCTCCAGGTCGAGCATGGCGTGACCGAGGAAATATTCGCCATCGATCTGGTCGAGTGGCAATTGCGGATCGCCGCCGGCGAGCGGCTGACGTTCACCCAGGACGAACTCGTGCCGCGCGGCCATGCGATCGAAGCGCGAATCTGCGCGGAGGATCCGCTGCAGGACTTCGCGCCGAGCGCGGGTCGCCTCGAGTACGTACGCTGGCCCGCGGACGCGCCGGGCGTGCGCGTCGAGGCCGGATTCGAAACCGGCGACGAGGTGTCGAGCCATTACGACTCACTGATCGCCAAGCTGATCGGTACGGGATCAAATCGTGCGGAGGCGATTGCGGCACTGCTCCGCGGCTTGAGGTCGTCGCGTATCGTCGGCGTCGCGACCAACACGGCGTGGCTGGCGGCCGCGCTCTCGCTGCCGGCTTTCGCGCGGCGGCGCGCCCGATACGCGATTCGCCGCGCAGCACGGCTCTCGCTTGGCGGCGTTCGAGACGCCCGATGCGGAGGAAATGGCCGCGGCCGCGCTCGCGTTCATCGATGGGATCGGCGCCGCAGGTCCGCGCTCATGGTCGCCGTGGGATGCGTGCGACGGCTTTCGGATCAACCTGCCGGGGGTGCAGACCGTGTTGCTGCGCTCGGGCGGCGTCACGCATCCGGTGGAGGTGACGCGCGAGGCGAAGCTTTGGCGCGTACGCGCGCCGGGCGCCGATCTCCTCGGCGAGGTTGCCGCCGAGGACGATCGCCTGGACGTTCGCTTCGGCGGCGTGCGCCGGCGACTGGACTGGTACCGCGACGCGGATCGCCTGTCCCTCTGGCGAGGCGCCGTGCGGTTGGATTTTCAACGGCTGGACCTGCGCCGCGCCGAAGTGCGCGCATCAGCGTACGAAGGGGAATTGATCGCGCGTCTGCCCGGTGTCGTCTCGTCGGTCGCCGTTGCCGCCGGCGATCGCGTGGAGGCGGGCGCCGTTCTCCTGGTCATCGAGGCCATGAAGATGGAGCACGCGGTGCGGGCGCCGCGCGCCGGCATCGTCAGGAAATTGCGCTACGCGCGCGGTGAACGCGTCGACGAAGGCGACGTTTTGGTCGAATTGGACGATGCGGCCGTTGCACCCGGTGCAACCGAGGCGCCGAACGAGGGCTGATCGGCCTCAAGGTTTTCCCGTACGGGCCGATGTTTCGTGGATCAGGACTTCCGATCGCCCAGTGGTTCATGCTCGACAACGCCGATTGGAAGCAAAAATACCGTAACGCCATCGCCGAGATGGAGTTCGAGGAGAAGCGCTGGTGCAGCACCGAAAAGGTGCTGCGGCATCTCGTCAACCGCCTGTGCGCGGCCGGCATGGGCGTCAACTCGCGGCTCGACGAGGAACTCGCGGCGATCGCCTCGGCGAACCGCAGGGGCGCGGACGCCGCCGAACTCGAGAGCTTCGCCGCCATGCTGACCGACGCGGTCGCGACGGTCGACAAGATAGTGCCGGCGGCATACCCCCTCGAATCGACGCGCGCGGCCGCGGCCGCGCTGGTCGCGCGGCTCGGTCGAACCGGAGACCGACGGGGTGTTGCTCGAGTCGCTGCGCACCGATCTCGCGAACGCCTGCGGCGATGCGGCGCTGGCGGCGATTCTGGCGCGCATCGCGGATCTCGTCCATGAACGCGGCGAACGCGCCGCGCGCGAGCGCGCGCAGTCGGCGGTCATGCTCGCCCAAGTCGGCAATCGACTCGAGGAACTGGCGGAGTTCTTCGATTCGTCCAGCGACGTCACGCGCTCGAGCCTGGAGGCGACGCAATCGCTGAACGTCGATCTCATGCAGCGGGTCCGGGACCTGTCCAACGACACGCGTGCGGCGACGGACCTGCGCGCGCTGCAGCTCATGATCGACGCCGGCCTGCAATCGGTCGATCAATGCGTGAGGGAGTTCCGCAGCCGCGAGGAATCCCGCCTGACCGATCATGCGGCACGCGCCGATCGCATGCGCGCGCGGATCGCCGCGCTGGAGCAGGAGACGCGCGAGTTGCACGGCAAGCTCGCCGAGGAGCGCAAGGGCGCACGCATCGACTCGCTGACCGGCATCGCGAACCGGAGGGCATTCGACGAACGATACGCCGAGGAGATCGAGCGCTGTGCGCGGGACGGCGGACCGGCGGCGCTGCTGTTGTGGGATATCGATCGCTTCAAATTCATCAACGACAGCTATGGGCATCGCGCGGGCGACCGCGTGATCCAGATCGTCGCGAAATGTCTCGAATCGGCCGTGCGCGCGACCGACTTCATCGCGCGCATCGGCGGCGAAGAGTTCGCCGTCCTGTTGCCCGGTACGCCGACGGCGGAGGCGGGGAGAGTCGCGGAGGGATTGCGCGCGGCGGTCGCGGCATTGCGCTTTCACTTTCGCGGCACACCGGTCGTCGTGACCGCGTCGTGCGGAATCGCGGAATTGGCCGCGGGCGACACCGGGCATGCCGCGTTCGAGCGGGCCGACGAGGCGCTGTATCTCGCGAAGAGCGGCGGCAGGAATCGCTGCATCGACGCCGACGCGGAAGCGGCGGTTCGGAACCGGTAGCTCCGGTTCGGGAGCCGCGCCGCGAGCTGCGATCGGCGTCACACCCGGTCGGTTCTTGGCGACAACTTGTTTTGCGGCCGCATTCCACTTAGAAGGGTTTCGCGTTCCCGCCATATCGAGAGACGACGTGCCGACAATCCTTCGCCTGAGGTATTCCTGCTGCTTGCTCATCGCCAGCCTGGCGCTGGCCGCGTGCGGCGGCGGTGCGGCGGGCGGCGCGAGCGTCGGCGGGAGCGGCGCGGCAACCGGCGCGACCACGGGTACGAGCGGCAGCGGCACGTCGACGAGCGCCGGCGGCACGGCGACGGGCGGCGGCACGGCGGCGGGCGGCGGCTCCGCGACGGGCGGCACATCCACCTCTGCCGGTCCGGCGGCGCAGCTCGCGTCGCGCCTCGGATTGCCGGCGCGCTTATTGATCGGCTTGGGCGCTCAGGGTAACAACGATCCGATATCCGCGATCCTGTCGCAGTCGCTGAAGGTGGACATTTACGAGCGCTACCTCGGAACCGGCGACTGGACCGCCTGGAACAGTCCGCCATGCGATTACGTCTGCGTCGTGGCGAATGCGGCCGACTCGATCGGCGCCGTGCCGATGTACACCCAATATCAAATGGCGAACAACGGCGACGGCAATATCGCCGTGGTCAACGACAGCCAGTTCATGGCCACCTATTGGGCGCGTGCGCGGCTCTTGTTCCAGGACATCGGCGCGTACAAGAAGCCCGCGCTCGTGAATCTCGAGCCGGATTTCTGGGGCTATGCGGAACGCGCCGCGACGGGCGGTGATCCGACGAAACTCGCCGCGGTCGTGACGTCGAATCCCGACTGCGCGTCGCTCGGCGATAACGTCGCCGGCGTCGCCGAATGTCTGCTGGCAATGGCGCGCAAATATGCGCCGAACGCGCTCATCGGGTTTGCACCCTCGACGTGGGGCGGAAATACGGACGCGGATGTCATCGCATTCATGAACGCGATCGGCGCCGCCAAGGCCGACTTCATCGTCGAGCAGACGCTCGACCGCGACGCCGGTTGTTTCGAGGCGGCGCCGAGCTATTGCCAGCGCACCGGCGTTTCCTACTGGGACGAGACCAATCAAGCCCATCCCAATTTTCATGATTACCTGGCGATCGTGCAGGCCTATCATGCCGGCATCGGCAATCTGCCGGTGGTCTGGCGGCAGACGCCGGAAGGCGTCCCATCATCGAGCCCGGGCGGCACGGATTACCATTATCGCGACAACCGCGAGGACTATTTCTTGAAGCACGCGCCCGAACTCACGGCGGTCGGCGGTCTCGCGGTCGTGTTCAGCACCGGCGAGACCCATCAAACCAACATCACGACCGACGGCGGTCAATTCCAGGCGCTCTCGGGCGCGTATCTCGCCGCGCCGGCGGCGTTGCCGTAAGCGCCCGCGCCCGCCGCCGCTCAGGCGGTCTTCAGCGCCCGGCGCAGCGCGGCCACGCTGTCGCGGTTCGCATCCGCCGACACGCGGGCGCTCGCGAGAATGTCGAATGCGTGATACGCACCGGGATAGACGTGCAATTCGACGGGCACGCCGTCGCGCATCAGGCGCCGCGCATACTCCAAGTCCTCCTCGACGAATAGATCGAGCGCACCGGTCGAAATGAACGTCGGCGGCAGTCCGGCGAGGCTGGTCGCGCGCGCCGCCGCGGCATAGGGCGACACCCCCTCGGCGCCGGGAGGCGACGCCGAGCAGCGACGACCAGCCGAAGCTGTTGTTATGCGGCGTCCACAGGAACTCGCCGGCGAATGAGTGCGGGGAGCGCGCGACGCAGGTTCGATCGTCGATCATCGGATAGATCAAATGCTGGAACGCGAGCGTATGTTCCTTGCGGTCGCGCGCGAGCAGGGCGAGCGCCGCTGCGAGCCCACCGCCCGCGCTTTCGCCCATGACGCCGACGCGCCGCGGATCGACGCCGAGACTTGCCGCGGCCGCGAACACCCACGACAGCGCCGCGTAACAATCCTCGATCGCGCCCGGAAAGCGCGTTTCGGGCGCGAGCCGATAATCGACCGAGACGATGAGGCAGTCAGCGGCGACCGCGAGCGAGCGGTGAATCGGTGCGAGCGATGATGCGGCGCCGGTGACGTAACCGCCGCCGTGCATGTGCACGACGCACGGCGTCGGGCGCTTCGCGCCGGCGCGGCGTGTGGATCAGGACGCCGACATCCGGGCACCCGGCCGGACCGGGAACGACGCGCCGCTCGCTGTCGACGGCGTCGGCGACGTTCGGGTCCTCCGGGAACTGCCAGGCGGCGCTCCTCACCGCCGGCAGCGATTCCGCGGAGAGCACCAACGGCGGCAACGCGTCGAGTGCCGCGAGAAGCTCCGGATCGACGAGGTGTTTGCTTCCCATGGTCATGCGCCGCCCGAGAGTTCCTTGAGCAATCGATAATAGAACGTCACGCCCCGGTAGAACGACGCGACCGCGAGACGCTCGTCGCGCGCGTGCGCGCGATCGTCGTTCGTCTCGATCGCAACTCCGGAGATGCCGTAAGACGGTATGCGGGCGGCCATCGTGTAGATGTCGTCCGACGCGCCCGCGGCCATGGTCGGAATGACGGGCGCACCCGGCCACATCTGGGCCGCGATCTTGCCCATCGCCGCCATCACCTCGGCGTTCAGCTTCGCCGGCGGCAATTGCTTGCGCTCGGGAGTCACGTCGTGCACGGTGCCCGCAGTCGTCCATGTAGCGAACCGTGACCTTGGAGTCGGCGAACACGCGCACTAGTTGATTGCGAATTTGCGCGAGCGTGTATCCCGGCAGAATGCGGCAGTTGACGATCGCCTGCGCGCGCTGCGGCAGCGCGTTGTTCGCGAGGCCGGCGTCGAGGCGGGTCGCGACGCAGGTCGTATGCATCATCGAATTCCATTCGGGATCCTGCGCGGAGAGCCGCGCGATCGCGGCCGGATCCGGGCGTGGCTTCAGTATGGCCTCGAGATCGGCGGCCGTGCGGCCGGTCTCGACGGTGCTCAGCCGTTTGAAATAGGCGCGCGTGACTTCGTTCAGCTCAAACGGGAATTGGTGGTGCTGCAGGCGCACCAGCGCGTTCGCCAGATGGTAGATCGCGTTGTCCGGCACCGGCAGCGAGCTGTGGCCGCCCGGGTTGGTCACCGTGAGCTGAAAATCGCCATACATCTTCTCGCTGGCGTCGACGAACACGTCGACGGCTTTGCCGTCGACCAGGTCCACGCCGCCGCCGTCGGGATTCAACACGTACTCGGCGCGCACCAAGTCCGGATGTGTCTTCAGGAGCCAGGAGACGCCGTTGTACTTGCCGCCTTCCTCGTCGGCGGTCAGCGCCAGGATCAAATCCCGGTTGGGCTTGTAGCCCTCCTTCTTCAGGCGAATGAAGTTCGTCACCACGATCGCATCGCTGTCCTTCATGTCCTGCGTGCCGCGCCCGTAGTAATAGCCGTCCTTCTCGACGAACTTGAACGGATCGGTATGCCACTCGTCGCGCGGCGCCTCGACGACGTCGAGATGGCCGATGATCAGTATCGGTTTCTTGGCGCCGGAACCGCGCAGGCGGACGACGAGATTCTGCTTGCGGTCGTTGGGGCCGCCGAGGTACATGTCGCTCGCGGAGAAGCCCGCCTGCAGAAAGCGCTGCTGCATCGCGCGCGCGGCCGTCGTCACGTTGCCGACCGAATCCGTGGTGTTGATTTCGATGAGCTGCTTGAAGATGCCGTGCGCGAGATCGTGGGTCTGCGGATCGAGCGTCTCGCAGGCGGCCGGACGCGCGGCGAAAGCGGCGCTCAACAAGAGCATCGCGCAACCGAATCGAAAGATGGGGTTTGGCATCGTCTGGGCTCCTTGGCCGATGAGATTCATGGAATTGAATGGCAGGCCGCGGTCAATCGCCGCGGCGGGGCAGCAGCGCCTTGATTTGGGATTCCATCCGCGAGAAGCGCGGCTCGCCCTCATAGTGGGCGACGATGATGCCCTTCGGGTCGATGAGGAAGCTCTGAGGCAGCCCCATGACGCCGCCGAACAGCAGCCCGAGACGCTCGTCGCCGAGGACGATCGGGTAGGGGACCTCGTGGCGTTGCAGGAATCTCTTCACCGCGGCGGCGTCGTCGTCCATCGAGACGCCGAGAACCTGCAGCCCGTACGGACCGTAGCGCTTCTGCCATTCGGAGAAACGCGGAATCTCCTCGAGGCAGGGTGCGCACCAGGTCGCCCAGAAATTCAGCAAGACGACCTTGCCGCGATAAGCGCCGAGCCGGAGTTTCGCTCCGGCGACGTCGGTGCGCGTGAAGTCGGGCGCGGCGTGGTGCAGGACGGGCGCCGCCGCCGCGGCGACCCCGGGCATGAGCATGGCGATGCAAAACACGGCGAGCGCGCGGCGGCCGGTCGTCGGTCGGGTCATCGGTTCGTTGCGACCGGGTAGCCTTTCTTCACCCAATCGGTGCCGAAATCGTCCGCGATGTGCAGCGCTTTGACATTCGTGAAACCGAGCGCACGCAGGCGATCGAACGCGCGTGCGATGTTCGGGCAGTGGCCCCACGGACAACAGCCGCAGTAGATCACGATCGGTGCGCTCTTCGGCACGTTCGCGACCCGCTTGACGAGTGCTTGGAGCCCGTCGTCCTGCCCGGCGGGGCCCACGTATTCGGCGCCCGGTATATGGGCCTGCAGGAACAGGATGCGGAAGCCGACCTGCAAAATGAGCGGCCGGTTCGTTCTCGCCTTGAGCGACGTCGCGAGCGCGGCGGGCTCGACGAGGTTCGCGCGCGGTATCGACGAGGCGGGTAGGTCCTGTGCCGAGGCGGCGATCGGCGGGAGCCCGAGGCAGGTTACGAGGCCGAGCATCGATAACGCTTTGCCTATCTGGCGGATCATGGCGAGACCTCCGGGGCGCAGAAGTCGGAGTGTAACGCGTTTTTCACCGCGCCGGGATGCGGACGCCCGCGCCGCGGCCTTCACGCGACCGATCGCGCGATCGATCGCCGCAGCAGCGCCGGATCGATCGGTTTCGTCAAGTAATCGTCCATGCCGGCGGCGAGGCAGCGGTCGCGGTCCGGCGCCAGCGCGTGCGCGGTCAGCGCGATCACCGGAATGTGGCGGTTGCGGCAGCCGCCGTCGGCGCTGCGCAAGCGGCGGGTCGCCTCGTAACCATCCATTTCCGGCATTTGGCAATCCATGAGGACGACGTCGAACTCTCGTCGTGCGCAGCGCCTCCAACGCTTGCACACCGGTGCCGACGATCTCGACCTGCGCGCCGAGCCCGCGCAGGAGCCGGGCGGCGAGCTTCTGATTGACCGGATTGTCCTCGGCGAGCAGGACGCGAATCGGCGGCAGTACGTGTGCGTCGGCGGCATCGGGGAGTTCGGCCGATCCCCGCGGCGCGGGCGCAATTCGCGACAGTGCATGGATCAGATCGGCCGTTCGCGGCGGCTTGTGGATCACGCGATCGACGAACTCCGGGTCGCGCGAGCCAACCGTGTTCGCCAAGCCGCGCAGCATGATCATCGGCGGCGGCGCACCGGTCGCGCGAATGGAATCGCCGAGCCGGCGGCCGTCTTCCGCCGTCAAGCGGTCGTCGAAAATGACCGCGCTCGGCGGCGCGTCGGATTGCAGCATGGTGCGGTAACGGTCGAGGCCGGCCGGAACGTCGGCGACGGCGGTCACTCGGCAGCCGCACGCGGCGAGTTGACGCGCAAGGATGCTGCCGGCTGCGTTCGTGCGGGACGACGAGCAACACGGCGCGGCCGTCGACGGCTGGAACGGCCGGCGAGCGTGGCCGACGCATCGACGGCGTCGAGCGGTGCGTCGAATCTGAACGTTGATCCGATGCCGGGCTCGCTGTCCACGCGCAATGCGCCGCCCATCGCCACCACCAATTTCTTCGAGATCGACAGGCCGAGCCCGGTTCCGCCGTACCTGCGGGTCGTCGAACTGTCCGCCTGAATGAACGGGGCGAACAGCGCGCCGATGCGGCCGGGCGCGATGCCGATGCCCGTGTCGTGGACCGCGAACGTCAAGTCCGCCCGGTCTGCCGGCGCCCGCCGCGGCGCCGACGGTCAAGCCGATCTCGCCGTGCTCGGTGAACTTGATCGCGTTGCTCAGCAGGTTCAGCAACACCTGGCGCAGCCGCGTCGGGTCGCCGCGATACCGCGTCGGCATCGCGGGATCGATGTCGACCAGGAAGTCCAGGCCCTTTTGCGCCGCGCGCAAGGCGAGCGCCGATACCGCCGAGTCGATGACCTCCCGGATGTCGAATTCGATCGATTCCAGGCAGAGTTGTCCGGCCTCGATCTTCGATAGATCCAAGATGTCGTTCAGGAGTACGAGCAGCGATTGGCCGCTCGAGTGCACGATTTCGGCGTATTCGCGCTGGTCGGGATTCAGCGCGGTGTCGAGCAGCAATCCAGCCATGCCGATGACGCCGTTCAAGGGCGTGCGGATCTCGTGGCTCATGTTGGCGAGGAACTCGCTCTTGGCGCGGCTCGCGGCCTCCGCCGCCTCCTTCGCGAGGCGCAGAGTCTCGGCCGCTTGCTGGGCGTCGCTGACGTCCTGAAAGGCGCCGATCACGCCGACGCATCGACCGCCGTCCATTTGCGGCTCGCCGATCGAGCGGACCCAACGTCGATTTCCCTTCGCGGTCACGAACGGCGTGATCAAGTCGTAGGGCTTTCCGTGCTCGAACACGTCCGGAGATCGCGTCGACGACGAGGCCGCGGACATCGGGCGGGTAGAACTCGAGCGCGTCGCTCGTGCTCGGCATCTTGCCGGGCGGCAGTTCGTGGATGTCGTAGACCATCTCGGACCAGACGGGGCCGTCCGCGCCGCGCTTGAGTTCCCAGCCGCCGATTCTCCCCATCCGGCCGGTCGCGGCGAGAAACGCCTCTTGGCGCGCGAGGCGTTGTTCCGCGAGCTTTCTTTCGGTGATGTCGAACGCCACCGCGTAAAACCCGACGACGCGGCCGTCCTCCCAGTGAGGCAGGAATTCGCCTTGGAAATAATGCATGCTGCCGTCGGCTCCGGCGCCGCCGCGATCGAATAGTTGGCGCTCGCCCTTCAGCGCCCCCGCAACCCGGCGGCGCCTCTCATCGTCGTATTCGTCGCCGAACAGATTCTCCAGCGACTTGCCGACGATGCAATCGGGCGTTCGGCCGAAGCGCGCGTAGTGGGCGCGGTTCGCGAACCGGCAAATGCCGTGCTCGTCCCAATAGGCGATCATCGCCGGAACGTTGTCCGAAACTTCGCGCAGGTGTTCCTCGCTGATTCGCGCGCGCGCTTCCTCGGCGGCGAGCCGTTCCTGCGCGAGCTTACGCTCGGTGATGTCCGTGCTGATCGTCAAGTAATGGGAGACCGTACCGGCATCGTCCTTGTACGGCAGGACCACCGACGCGACCCAGTAGAGTCCGCCGCCTTTCTTCCGATGGCATACCTCGCCGCGCCAGATTTTGCCGGCGGCGATCGTTGCCCACAACTCGGTGAACAAGGTCATGGGTTGGACGCCCGGGCGGATCAGCGAAAAGGTCTTGCCGACCAATTCGCCGCGTGCGTATTCGGTCAGTTCGCAGAATTTGTCGTTCGCCTCGGTGATGACGCCGGATAGATCGGTAAAAGCGACCGCGATGTGCTGGTCGATCACGTGCTGGTAGCGCATGAGCGAGCGCAGCGTCGCGTGCGCCTCGCTCGCGGCGGCTGCGTGCCGCTGCGCGCGACGAATCTCGATCCAGGCGGCCGCCGACGCAAGTGCGGCGAGGATCGCGGATACGGCGAGAAGCCAATGGCTGTCGGTGGCTGGCATGTTACTCAGGCGCCGGGCGAAGGGCCCGTTCCATCGGGTATCGACCGGCCGAGGGCAAAGTTGAGCCGGATGGCGTGCCGCGGCACTTGGCGCGAACGGGTCGAAATGAGACAGTAAGCCGATGAAAAATTGCGCAGATGGGCCGTGCGCGTGACCACGTGCAAGGAATTTCGATTCCTCGCCTGCCTCGTGGCGCTGTCGCTGGCGTCGATGCCCGTGGCCGCGGCCGGGCGCGCCGTCACCATATTCGCGGCCGCGTCCTTGACCAATGCGGTACAAGAGCTCGCCGGCGATTTCACGAAGGCAACCGGAGTCGCCGTCAAGACGTCGTTTGCGGCGAGCTCCGCGCTCGCTCGGCAGATCGACAGCGGCGCGCCGGCCGATCTGTTCTTTTCGGCGGATCGGGAATGGATGGATTATCTGCAGGCCCATGGCCTGATCCGCGCCGGCACGCGCAGAGACCTCGTCGGCAACAGTCTCGTGCTGATCGCGCCCGCGGACAGCCGAATTCATCTCGCGATCGCGCCGCATTTCGCGCTCGGCGCGGCATTGGGGGACGGCCGGCTCGCGATCGGCGACCCGGATTCGGTGCCGATCGGCCGGTATGGACGGGCGGCGCTGACTTCGCTCGGCGTGTGGAACGATGTCGCCGACCGCCTCGCGCCGGTCGATAACGTGCGCATGGCCTTGGCGTACGTCGCGCGCGGCGAGGCGCCGCTCGGCATCGTCTACCGGACCGACGCATTGATCGAAAAAAAGGTGCGTATCGTCGGCGAGTTTCCCGCCGCGACGCATCCGCCGATCGTCTACCCGATCGCGCTCACGGCCGCCGCCAACGCCGAAGCGCGCCGATTCCTCGATTATCTCGCCGGATCCGCGGGCGATGCGGTATTCGCGAAATATGGCTTCACCCCTCGGCATTGACGATTGCGCACCGGAGACCCCGTGATAGATCTACGCAGTGACACAGTGACGCGGCCGACGCCCGCGATGCGCCGCGCGATGGCCGCGGCCGAGGTCGGGGACGACGTCTATGGGGATGATCCGACCGTCAATCGGCTGCAGGCGCACGTCGCGGAGCGGTTCGGGTTCGAGCGTGGGTTGTTCTTCCCGACCGGGACGCAGAGCAATCTCGCCGCGCTCATGTCACATTGCGAGCGCGGCGACGAATACTTGGTGGGGCAGGAGGCGCATACTTACAAGTATGAACAGGGCGGGGCGGCGGTGCTCGGCAGCATCCAACCTCAGCCGCTCGAGAACGAGCCGGACGGCTCGATCGCCGTGGCGCGCATCGCGGCGGCCATCAAGCCTGACGACATCCATTTTGCGCGCAGCCGCTTGCTCGCGCTCGAAAACACGATCGGCGGCCGCGTCCTGTCGCGGCCGTATCTCGACGAGGCGACGGCATACGCGCACTCGCGGGGACTTGCGACGCATCTGGACGGCGCACGCTTGTTCAACGCGATCGTCAAATTGAAGATCGACGAACGCGCCGCCGTGGCCGGCTTCGATTCGGTCTCGCTGTGCCTCTCAAAAGGATTGGGGGCGCCCGCCGGCACGCTGCTCCTCGGGTCGGCGCCGATCATCGACAAGGCGCGCCGCTGGCGCAAAGCGCTCGGCGGTGGGATGCGTCAGGCGGGGGTACTCGCGGCCGCGGGCATGCATGCGCTCGAGAATCACGTCGCACGCCTGCTCGAGGACCATGCGAACGCCGAACGGCTCGCGGCGGGCCTGCGCGCGATCGGGCTCGCCGCACCGCCGCCGCAGACGAACATGGTGTTCATCGAGATACCGGCGGTGCACGCGGCCGAACTCAAGACTCATCTCGCGGCGGCGGGAATACTGGTTTCGATCGGCGAGCGTGCGCGCCTGGTCACGCACTTGGACGTGTCGCGCGATGACATCGAGGCGACGCTCCGCGCCTTCGGCGACTATTTTCTCCGTGCGCGCGCGAGGTCCTCGGGCGTGTCGACGTCCATGGCCGCGGAGGGGAGTTCCACGAACCGGCGCTCGTCGTCGGGAACCGCACGCAGGATGTCGCGCAAGCCCACGTCGCCTTCGACACGGGATGCTGCGGCAAACAGGTGGCGCGGCAGGATCAACGGCGTACCGCCGCCGGCGACGATGCGCCGCGCGACGAGCTTGCGCCTCGATGCGCGCCAGGCGGCGATCAGGCGTGCGATATCGCGGCCGTGCAGTCTCGCAAGGTCGACCGGCACGAACAGAATCGCCGACGCATATCGCGCACGCGAGAGACCTAATCGCACCGAACTCGACAGTCCTAGCGACCGGCGCGGGTTCGGCAACGCAGCCGCACTCAAGCGGCGCAATTCGACGCGGTAGCGGCCGCGTTGCGGCGGCGCAATGACGATCAAATCGGCATCCGAGCAGGGCGCCAAGACGCCCGCGGTCCTGCGCAGCAGGGTGACGCCTTTCACGCGCGCGAATGCCTTGGGCGCTTTCAATCGGCGCGAGAAGCCGGCAGCCAGAATCACGATACGCAGCACGGGCGGCGCATGGGTTTTCATTGTTATCATGGTGCCATGAAAAAGGACTACGTCGGGCTGAAACGCAGACCGTTCCTGATGCCGATCTGGCTGGCCGCGATCGGCGCGGCAGCCATCGTCGTCGTCGTCGGTCTGTTCGCGTGGGCCTGGAGCACCGCGGATTCGACGACCGTGATCGTGATCCGAAATGCCGAAACCGATGCCCGCGCAGAGCGGCTCGCGCAGATGTTCGGCGACGACCGGGCGCCCGGGGCGATCGACGCCATCTACGTGCAGCCGACCCAGCGCGGCCGCGCGACCGCCGCGCCATTGGCGACGCGGTTGCGCTTGTCGGCGGCGGCGGTCGGCGGCGACGACCCGCGCGCGCTCGCGAAGCGGGTACTCGCGGATCATGCGGGCGGCAGGATCCTGATCGTCGCCGGCCGTCACGACGTCCCCCTGATCGCCGCTGCGCTCGCCGGAACTGCGCAAGTCCCGCCCGTCGACGAAGCCGATTTCGGCACGATGTTCATCGTCGGCGTTCCGCGGATAGGGCGCCCCAACATCCTGCGCGCGCATTATTGAACGCCGGGATGAAGGGGCCTCGGGAGGCGGCTTGCGGCGGCATCGCCGCCGTACGGGCGCCGCGCTAAGGGCGGGCGCTTATGGAAGATTCGATCGCGGCTTGCCAATATTTCGTTTCGCGAAGATTGCTGTTAGTATGCGTCGCCCTTTCCGGGGGAGATTTCCTTAAGCCGGGGGAGTAGCTCAGTTGGGAGAGCGTCGCGTTCGCAATGCGAAGGTCGAGGGTTCGATCCCCTTCTCCTCCACCAGGTTCGAGACCGGAGTTTAGACTCCGGTCTTTGTCCTTGACCGGGCCCCGGTAGCTCAGTGGATAGAGCGAATGCCTCCTAAGCGTTAGGTCGCAGGTTCGATTCCTGCTCGGGGCACCACACCATAGCGGTACTACGTCGATGCGATCCGCGACCGCGTGGCCGCCCGGAGAACGCGTGTACACTGTCGTTCATGGGTACCCGAGACTCGCGCCGCGACGCCAAGGTGGTTCTGCGCGGTCGGGTGCGCAGCATGCAGCGCTCGCTGGACGAGCGGCTGGACCGTCTCGATCGGACGGTCGACCCAACGACGGTTCATGAAGTGCGAATCGCAGCGCGGCGCTTGCGCATCGTGCTGCGCGCATTCGAGAAAGCATTCTCCGCGCCCAAGGTCGCCGCGTACCTCAAAGGTTTGAGCGGCCTGTCCCACGATTTGGACCGTGCGCGCGATGCGGAAATCGCGTACCGGACGCTCGTCGCCTTGGCGGCGGCGCACGGCGGACGCCTGCGAGCCCAATCCGCGCCGCTCGTTGAACTCGCCGTCGAGGAAAAGGCGCGGGCGGCCGAGGAGCTGGGTGCGGCGATTCGCGCGCGGCGATGGAAAGCGCGCAGATCGGCCCTGCGGCTGATCGCGGGCGATCCCACGGTCCTCGTCGCGAGCGAGCCGATCGGCCCGCTGACCGAGCGCGTCATGCGCCGCAGCCGGCGCAGATTGGGCCGGGCGCTGCGCCGCGCCGGCAGCGGCACGGACGAACTCCACAAGCTCAGGCTCAAAGTGAAGGCCCTGCGCTATCTCGCCGAAGAGTTTCCGCCGGGCCGCGGCGATCCGCCGCACGACGAACTCGATCATCTGCACGGGCTGCAGGATTGTCTCGGTGCGCTGCACGATGCCTGGCATCTAAAACGTACGCTGAAGGCGCTGGATCGCTTCCGCCGGCCGGTGCGCGCGCTGTGCACACTGCTCGACGAGCGTCGCAAGGCTCTTTTGAAGGAATTTCGCATGCGCCGCAAGAACCTCGTCCGGCTCTGGCGCTCCGCGGATCCGGAGTAATCGCGATATGACGGAAGAATTCATCCATGAGCCGCGGGTCGCGTATTTCTCGATGGAGATTGCGTTGCGCGGCGATATTCCCACCTACTCCGGTGGACTCGGCATTCTCGCCGGCGACGCCGTGCGGACGGCGGCGGATTTGGAATTTCCAATCGTCGGAGTGAGCCTCGTCAGCCGCGCGGGCTATTTCCGCCAACTCATCGACGAGCATGGCCGGCAAGTGGAAGCGCCGGCGCCATGGGATCCGCAACGATGGGCGCGTCTCCTCAACGCCAAAGTGGCCGTCATGATCGAGGGCCGGCCGGTATGGGTGGGCGCATGGCTGTACGTCGTCGATAGCCCGCTCGGCGGCCGCCAGCCGGTATTGCTGCTCGACACGCAGTTCGAGGAGAACCACCGCGACGACCGCGAAATCACGCATTACCTCTACGGCGGCGACGATCTGTATCGCCTGAAGCAGGAGATGGTCCTCGGCATCGGCGGCGCCCGCTTGCTGCACGCCTTGGGCTTCATGGTCAAGGCGTATCACATGAACGAAGGGCACTCGGCGCTGCTCGGATTGGAGATCATGCGGCGCTACAGCTACGCGCCCGGCGACTTACAGGCCGGCGAATCGGCCTATGACCTGCCGCGCGTACGCGCGATGTGCAGGTTCACGACGCATACGCCGTTGGATTCCGGCCATGACCATTTTTCCTACGATCTCGTCGAACGCGCGTTCGGCGGCGGCCAAGTGGATACCTTCATCGAGATGCCGACGCTGAAGAAACTCGCCGGCGAAGAGTCGCTGAACATGACGCGGCTTGCGTTGAATCTCAGCGAATACGTCAACGGCGTCGCGGAGCGCCACGCGCAAACCTCGCAGAAGATGTACCCCGGCTATCATTTGCACGCGATTACGAACGGCGTGCATCCGTTCACCTGGGTCACGCCGGGTTTGCGCAAGCTGTACGATCGCTATTTGCCCGGCTGGTGCCATGAACCGGAGCTCCTGGCTCGTGCCGAGGACTTCATTCCGGATGCCGCCGTCTGGGATGCGCACATGGCGGCGAAGGCAGCCCTGATCGCCAAGGTTGCGGCCCAAGGCGGGCCGGCGCTGGACGCGAACCGGCCGATATTGGGATTCGCGCGCCGCATGACGGCTTACAAGCGCCCGGACCTTCTGTTCACCGACATCGGCCGGTTGAAGGCAATCGCCGCGAAACACCCGTTTCAGATCGTGCTCGCCGGCAAGGCGCACCCGCATGACGAGCGCGGCAAGCAATTGATCGAGGAATTGATCCGCGCATCGCGCGAACTCGGCCCGGCCGTGCCGACGGTGTTTCTCGCGGATTACGACATGGATCTCGCGCGTCTGTTGGTTTCGGGCGCCGACGTCTGGATCAACACGCCGCTGCCGCCGCTCGAGGCGTCGGGCACGAGCGGCATGAAGGCGGCGTTGAACGGCGTGCCGAATCTGTCGGTTCTCGACGGCTGGTGGATCGAGGGATGCATCGAGGGCGTGACCGGCTGGGCGATCGGCGAACCCGGCGGCGGCGTCGATGACGCCGCGAAGTCCTTATATGCGAAGCTCGAAGAGGTTGTGCTGCCTCTGTACTACGCGAACGCGGCTCAGCCGGGCGCATGGCAGCGCGTGATGAAGGGCGCGATCAGCAAGAACGGCTCGTATTTCAACAGTCATCGGATGATGCGCCGCTATGCGACCGAGGCCTACGTGGGCTGAGGCGAACCTCGCGTTCACTCGCGCAGCAGCGCGGCCAACTTGCGGTCGTGGCCGTAGATGTCCTCGAAGAAAAGTATCGGTCCGGCCTCGGTCGCCTCCGCCGTTCCGTACAGCACCATCACGGGAATCGGGCTCGGCAGGATGATGCGCGTCGAGTCGGGGCCGTGCATCGCGGCGACGATGCGCTCATCGTCCCAGACCCCGGGACCGTTGCGCAGCACGTATCGCGCCAACGCGACCGGGTCGCTGACGCGGATGCAGCCGTGGCTGAACGTGCGGCGCGATTGCAGGAACAGTTGGTGCGCGGGTGTCGAATGCAGGTAGACATTATGCGCGTTCGGGAAAATGAATTTGATCAAGCCGAGCGCATTATCCTCCCCGGGGCGCTGCCTCAGCCGCAATTGCCCGGCGGCGAGCGCCGCGAACGCCGCGGGCGAGGGCGGGACCACGGCGCCTTCGTCGCTTTCGCCGCGGACGATCTCCAGTTGATTCTTTTGCAGATAATCGGCGTGCTTGCGGATCGCGGGCAGCATTTCGCGCATCGTGATGCTGTACGGCACGTCCCAATAGGGGCGGAATATCACGTATTTCATCTGGCCGATGAACACCGGAGTGCGGGTCCGGGGATAGGTCTGGCCGACGATGACCGGCATTTGCAGCATGCCCTGGACGCGATCCGCGACCGTCGGGAACGCGAACAGCCGGAATTGCGGGATGTTCACGATGATCGGCGGCGCATGGAATACCGGCAGCCAGCGCCAGCGTTCGAGGGTGAGTTCGATTTGACGCACGCGCTGCGACAACGGCGTCGTCAGCACGGCAAACGTGTGCCTGCCCAATTCGCCGTCCGCGGTGAGTCCATTGCGCGCCTGGAAGCGCGTCAGTGCGTCGATGAGCTCTGCATCGAGGATTTCGCTCCGCGATGAGGCTTGCTTCCAGGCTCCCGGCAGATCGCCGAGTGCGGACAGCAGGCGCCGGAGCGCGGGGGCGCCCGCATACGGGTCGCCCAAGCGCAGGGTTCGGCGCGGCAGCGGCGGCAAGCGAGCCAGGCTTTGATCCGCCGCCAACTGCCGGTATCGGCCGAGCGCAGATTCGAGCAGACGATAGTGATAGAAGTTCGGTTCCACGGCGGATAATCCGGCCGTGACGTCGGCCGCGGACGCGAGTGCGGCGACCGTGGCCGCGACGTCGAGTTCGCTGCGCGGCTTGCTGAGTTCGAATCCGGCGGCGCGCGGGTCGACTCGCCCGAAGTGCAGGTGGGTGACGAGACGGATTGCCGCCCGCGAGAGCATCAAATCGAGGGGAATCCATTGCGCGGCGGACCGTGCGCCCGCGGCTTCGAGCCGGCGGCGCTCCGCGGCAATTGGTTCGGCCGCATAGTCGCTCGATTGCAGGCCGTAGCGGTCGACCGAGCGAAGAATATCGGCCAATTGGGCGCCTTGCTTCGTCAGCCGCCCGCGGTCGCTCCACAATGGCTGATCGGCTCGGCCGGCATAGACCGCGCGCAGCAGCGCGGATTCGTGCGCAACGACGCGGCCCGGCATGGGCATGGGCGCGGCGGCGTCAAAGGCCGTGCGCAGCGCGGCGCTGCCGTCGACCGGAGATGCGCGCGACGGGGCCTCGCCGCCGCGGCGACCAGGAGCACCGCGAGCGCGAGCCGCAGCGGCGCCCAGCGGCGGCCACCCCTTCCGCCTGGCCGGAAAATGGCGCGTGCTTCACCGGGATTCATGGCTCGGATTTCCTCTTCATCGCGTAAACTATGGCCCCCAAGTTGCGGGTTTCCGATTGCATCCAGTCGTCAATATGCGTGCGCGATAATGCAACAACCTGCGGTTGCTCAACACTCCACCGTGACCGGCCTCACCGCCCGATCGAGCGAGCCGGGAACGATCGCCGTCTGCTTCGTCGCGGCGGCGCTGCAGAGCGTCCGCGCGCGCAAGCTGGACGCGGACGAACTGCTGCGCAAGGTCGGGATAAGCCCAAATCTACTACAGTTGCCGCAGGCGCGCGTCTCGGCGAAGCAATACGGCGAGCTGTGGCGCCTCATCGCGGTGACATTGGACGACGAATTCTTCGGCCAGGATTCGCGGCGCATGAAGTCCGGCAGCTTCGCGATGCTGTGTCATTCCCTGCTCGGCTGCAGAAGCCTCGCGCAGGCTCTCGACCGCAGTCTGCGCTTTTACGGGATCCTGCTGGACGATCTGGCCGGCGTGCTCGTGCGCGAGCGCGGCGAAGCGCGCATCGAGCTGCGCGCGCGCGCCGCGGGCGCCGAGCGCCGCGTCTTTGCGCACGAGAGCTTGCTGATGCTGCTCTACGGAGTCGCCTGTTGGCTCGTCGGCCGTCGCATACCGATCCTGCGCGCGCAATTCAGCTACGCGGAGCCGGCGCATAGCGCGGAATACCGGCTCATGTATTGTACGGCGCTCTCCTTCGACGCGCCGTGCACGGCGATCGCGTTCGACGCGGCTTACCTCGACCTGCCGATCGTGCAGAACGAGCGCACGATCAAGGATTTCCTGCGCAACGCGCCCGAAAACATCATCCTGAAGTACAAGAACGGCAGCAGCGTGAGCGCAAGGATACGGCGCCGGCTGCGTCAGGTCGTTGCGGGCGAAATTCCCGAGTTCGAGGCGCTCGCGAGCGAGCTCAACATGACGGCGGCGACCATGCGGCGCCGGCTGCACGACGAAGGCTCCTCCTACCAGTCGATCAAGGACCAGTTGCGCCGGGATCTCGCGGTCCGGTTCTTGAGCCATTCCGACCGCAGCGTCATGGATATCGCGCTGGAACTCGGGTTTTCCGAGCGCAGTTCGTTTCACCGGGCGTTTCGCAAATGGACCGGCGCATCGCCGGGGGAGTTTCGCCGCAGCCGCAGCGTTCCGGCCGGCCGCCGGAATGTAGCAAAATAGCTCAGCCAGATTGAGCGGGTTGGTCACTGGCATGCGGTTTCCTTGTGACTATAGTTTTCGGCCGAGCGCTCGGAAGGAGGCATTTTCATGAATAGAGACGTTGACCGGTCGCCCGGCGCGAGATTTCGACGAGCCGTCGCCGACGAGCGGCCTTTGCAGGTCGTCGGCGCGATCAACGCCTATGCCGCGCGCATGGCGGCAGCCTGCGGATTCAAGGCTCTCTATTTGTCGGGCGGCGGCGTCGCCGCGAATTCGCTCGGCGTGCCCGATCTCGGGATCAGCACGATGGACGATGTGTTGATCGACGTCCGGCGCATCACCGATGCGTGCGCCTTGCCGCTACTCGTCGATGCCGACACCGGCTGGGGCGGGGCGTTCAACATCGCGCGCACCGTGAAGTCGTTCATCAAATTCGGCGCGGCCGGCTTGCACATCGAGGACCAGGTCCAGGCGAAGCGCTGCGGCCACCGGCCGGGCAAGGAAGTGGTGTCGAAGGACGAAATGGTCGACAGGATCAAGGCCGCCGTGGATGCGCGCACCGATCCGGAATTCGTCATCATGGCGCGCACCGACGCTTTGGCGGTCGAGGGCATCGACAAGGCGATCGAGCGCGCCGTCGCCTGCGTCGAAGCGGGCGCGGACATGATCTTTCCCGAGGCGATGACGGCGCTGCCGATGTACCGGCGCTTCAAGGACGCGGTCAACGTTCCGATACTCGCGAACATCACCGAGTTCGGCCAGACGCCGCTCTTTACGCGCGACGAGCTCGCGACGGTGGGCGTGGATATCGTGCTTCATTGCTGCTCCGCATACCGTGCGATGAACGCGGCGGCGCTCGCGACCTACGAGGCGATCCGCCGCGACGGCACGCAGAAGAACGTGCTCGGCTCGATGCAGACGCGCGCGGATCTCTACCGCCATTTGGATTATCACGCCTACGAAGCCAGGCTCGACCGATTGTTCGCGGCCGGCAAAGAGAAATGACCCTGCCTCAGGAGATGACGATGGCCAATGCCGATACCCCAACCGCCGGGTTCAAGCCCAAGAAATCCGTCGCCTTGTCCGGCGTCATCGCCGGCAACACGGCGCTGTGCACGGTCGGCAGGACCGGGAACGACCTGCATTACCGCGGCTACGACATCCTCGGACATCGCCAATACCTGCGAATTCGAGGAGATCGCGCATTTGTTGGTGCACGAGCAATTGCCCAACAGGGCGGAACTCGACGCCTACAAGGCGAAACTGAAGTCGCTGCGTGCCTTGCCCGCCGCGGTTCTGCGCGGTCCTCGAGCAATTGCCGGCGGCGAGCCACCCGATGGACGTCCTGCGCACGGGCGTCTCGGCGCTCGGTTGCGTGCTGCCCGAGAAGGCGACGCGCACGGCGCCGCCGGCGCGCGCGACATCGCCGACCGGCTCCTGGCCTCCCTGGGATCGATGCTCTGTTATTGGCATCACTACGCGCGCGACGGCCGCCGCATCGACGTGCGCACCGACGACGATTCGATCGGCGCGCATTTTCTCCATTTGTTGCACGGGCGCGCGCCGCGGGCGAGCTGGGTGCGCGCGATGCACACCTCGTTGATCCTGTACGCCGAGCACGAATTCAACGCCTCGACGTTCACGGCGCGGGTCATCGCCGGTACCGGATCGGACATCTATTCGTGCATCGCCGGGGCGATCGGCGCGCTGCGCGGGCCGAAGCACGGCGGCGCGAACGAAGTCGCGTTCGACATTCAAAGCCGCTATACGACGCCCGACGCGGCCGAGGCCGATATCCGGCGGCGCGTGCTGAGCAAGGAAGTCATCATCGGCTTCGGCCATCCCGTGTACACGATCGCCGATCCGAGGAACCAGATCATCAAGGAAGTCGCCCGTTCCTTGGCCGAGGAATCCGGCGACACGGCGGGCTTCGCGGTCGCCGAGCGCATCGAGTCGACGATGAAGGCGGCCAAGAACATGTTCCCGAACCTCGACTGGTTCTCGGCGGTTTCCTACCATTTGATGGGCGTGCCGACCGCGATGTTCACGCCGCTGTTCGTCATCAGCCGCACGAGCGGCTGGGCCGCGCACGTCATCGAACAGCGCGATCGACGGCAAGATCATCCGACCGAGCGCGAATTACACGGGACCGGAGAATCTCACCTTCGTTCCGCTCGACCGCCGGCCATGAGGCTGCGGCCGCGTCACCCCCGAAATCACACCAGGAGAGAGTTTCCCGCCCATGTCCCACGATATCAAGTCGGCCGAACGCCCGGCGCCGGACGCGGTTCTAGCCGCGATTGCCGATTACGCGATCGAGCCAAGAGATCACGAGCACGCTCGCCTATGAGACCGCGAGCTACTGTCTGATGGACACCTTGGCCTGCGGCTTCCAGGCGCTGAAATACCCGGCGTGCACGAAGCTCATGGGCCCGGTCGTGCCCGGCGCGAGCTTGAAGGGCGGCGCGCGCGTGCCCGGCACTCCGTACGAGCTCGATCCCGTCAACGCGGCGTTCAACATCGGCGCGATGATCCGCTGGCTCGACTTCAACGACACCTGGCTCGCGGCCGAATGGGGGCACCCGTCGGACAATCTCGGCGCGATCCTCGCGGTCGCCGATTACCTGGTCGCGCAACGGCAACGCCGATGAGCGTGCGCGACATCCTGACGGGAATGATCAAGGCGCACGAAATACAGGGCGTGCTCGCGCTCGAGAACAGCTTCAACCGCGTCGGGCTCGACCACGTGCTCCTGGTGCGCGTAGCCTCGACCGCGGTCGTCACGGCGATGCTCGGCGGGACGCGCGAACAAGTCATCAATGCCGTGTCGAACGCGTGGGTCGACGGCGGCGCGCTGCGCACCTACCGGCACGCGCCGAACACCGGATCGCGCAAGAGCTGGGCGGCCGGCGATGCGACCAGCCGCGCGGTGCGGCTCGCGTTGTTCGCGCTGCGAGGCGAGATGGGCTACCCCTCCGCGCTGACGGCGAAGACCTGGGGTTTCCAGGACGTCCTGTTCAAGGGCAAGGCCGTGTCGCTCGCGCAGCCGCTCGGCAGCTACGTCATGGAGAACGTGCTGTTCAAGATCTCGTTTCCGGCCGAATTCCATGCGCAGACCGCGGTCGAAGCGGCGATGACCCTGCACCCGCAGATCAAGGACAAGCTCGCGGAGATCGAGCGCATCGTCATCGAGACCCAGGAGCCGGGCGTGCGCATCATCGACAAGACGGGACCGCTCGCCGAATCCCGCCGACCGCGACCACTGCATCCAATACATGGTCGCCGTGCCGCTGCTGTTCGGGCGCCTGACGGCGGCCGACTACGAGGACGAGGTGGCCCGCGATCCGCGCATCGACGCGCTGCGCGCGAAAATGCAGGTGCGCGAAAATGCGGTGTTCACGGAAGAGTATTACGCGGCCGACAAGCGCTATATCGGCAATGCGGTGCAGGTGTTCTTCAAGGACGGATCGGCGAGCGCGCGCGTGCAGGCGGATTACCCGATCGGCCACCGCAAGCGCCGCGCCGAGGGCATGCCGGTGCTCGTCGAGAAGTTCGAAGCGAGCGTCGACGCGCACTTCGACGCCACGCAAGCGAGCGCGGTCAAGGCGATGTTCGCCGATCGGCGCAAATTGGCGGCGATGCCGGTCGAGGAGTTCGCGGCGGCGCTGGCGACGCGTTGAGCGCGGGGCCCCGCGCGGTCGGCCGCGGGGGGCGCTCGCGGCCCTTCTCAAGCGAGCGGCAGGCGGTGCGGCCGCACGAGCATGTGCCAGTCCTCGTGCTCCTCGAGAATCAGCCCGAGCGCGTCCGCGGCAGCCTTCTTGACACGCTCGACCGAGGCGAGCGGCGCGTTTTCGTCGAGCGCCGCGCGGATGCGTTCGATCGCGCCCTGTAGATCCGCGGCGAGACCTTCGGACGTCGTGCTCAGACGGTAGGCTTCCGATTGCGCCAAGGCGCCGTGCAGCGACGCGCCGAGCGCGGGGAAGAACGTCGTCACGAGCGACAGCCACACCGTGTGCACGACGAGGTGTGCGAGCGCGCCGAGCGCGGTCGCGCCGAACAATCCCGCGTTGACCCGGTGCACGCGATGCAATAGCGCATGCTGCCGCTGCGCGACGCCGAGGTGGTAGTGAACTTGGCCCTCGAGCACGCCGACGGTCCAATGCGCGTAAGCCGCGACGAAGCCGGGCTCCTGCCACGCGCCCGCGAGCGCGCGCCGCGCGGTGTCGCCGATGCGCGCGCACAATGCCGCGACCTCGCCGCCGTCCGCCTGTTCGAGGTCGAAGACATGCGAGTACCAGTCGATCTCCTCGGGGTGAGCCGCGAAGTCGATCAGGGGCGCGACCAGCGGCAGGTACCAGGTGAGCTCCGCGGTCGTGCGCGCGGCGAGCCACTGGCCCTGCCAGTCGCGCTTGTGGCCGATCCAATAGATTGCGATGACCAGCGCGATCACGCCGACCTCGGCGAGCGCCCACATCCGCGCGAGCGGGTGGGCGACGCGCAGCCGGTCGTCCCAGCCGAGCGCAAGCGGCAGGATCGCGCACAGCACCGCGACCGCGCTCAAGAGATAGATGCTCCAGAAGCCGCTGCGGTAGCGGTTGCCGAACGTGACCGCGCGCAGATCGAAGCGCCGGTGGTCCTCGGCGACCGCGTCGATCAGCGGCCGCATCCGCTCGGGCGGCGCGGGCTCTCGCGGCGGCGGCGTCTCGGCGAGGCGCACGCCGACGAGCAGCACGCGCTGCACGATCCGGTGAAACGGCAGCGGCGGCCTACTCGAGGATTTCATACGTGTCCGCGAACACGGCGGCCGACACGATGCCAAGACTGCCGTCGCCATAGTCGACGAGCCAGTCGCCGGGATTCGCCCGAGAGCTTCGAGACGCCGTCGGCGAGCCAAACCTCGAACGGCTCGTCCATGGGTCGCGCGAGCACGTGGTACGGGCGGCTGAGGTAGGAGCCGGCTTCTCCCGGTTCGGTCGGCGCGCGCGGCGCGTATTTGTCCGGAAAGCGCAGAGCGGGAGACGCGCCAGCGGTCGCCGCGCGTACCGGTCACGATCGCGTCGCCGGTGCGCACCTGCACGACGCCTTCGTGCGTCTCGATCACGCCGGTCTGGTCGGCGAAGCGCACGTCGACCTCGTGCTCGAGCTTGCGCGCCCGGACGGTCGCCGGGTGGTCCTGGACGTCGGCGCTGAATCCGGGGCGCCCGCTCGAACGGAATACGAGCATCGAGCCGCGGCTCAGCCGCCCGCCGGCGACGCGACGCTCGAGCCCGCGACCGACGCCGCCTGCCGTGCGGCCGAGCGGATCCATGCGTCGAAGCGCCGCACGATCGTGGTCGCGCGGATCTCGCTCGGCAACGCGGCGACGACCGTGCGCGCTTCGGCGAGCCTCGCCGCACGCGCGCCGGGCTCGGCGAGCGCATCCGCGTACAGCGCGGCGGCGAGCTCGAAGCGCTGCCACTGGTCGCCGTGATTGCGCGCGGCGAGGCGGCGCTGTTCGGCGACGACCGGCCCGATGACCGATCGCGCCTCGGCATCCCGGTGGTCGCGGACGAGCGCGAGCGCGAGCCAGGTCGAGATCCGGTCCAGATCCCGCCGGTCGTCGGTCGTGTGATCGCCGAACGCCTTGCGGTTCGCGAACGCGGTGCGCAAGCTGCGCGCCGCGGCCGCGTACTCGCCGCCGACGTACTGCGCCTCGCCGAGCAGCGACAGCGTGAAACCGAGCGTCGAGTCGTGAATGCTCTGCTGCGTGCCGCCGTCCGGGTGCGTCGCCTGCATGCGCGCGACCGCCGCCGCGGCCAGCCGGACGGCCGTCGCCGTGTCGCCGCGCTCGAACGCGATCTCGGCGTCGGCCGCGGTCGGCGTGCAGAACGCGAGCGCGGCCGGAAAGCCGCCCTTCGCCTCGGCGCGCTCGAGCGCGGCTCGCTCCGCCGCGTTCGGCGCGAGGATCGAGCGCGCACCGTCGAAGTCGCCGATCGTCGCGCTCTGGTTTGCGGCGAAGAACGCGAACCGCCGCTGCAGGAGCACGAATTGCGCACCGCCCCCGATCGACGCATCCGCGTCGGCAACCGCGAGCCGGTAGTACTTGATGGCGTCGCGCAGCCGCCCCGCCGACCAGTATGCGTCGGCGATTCCCGAATGCACCACCGCGAGGTTGTTGCGCGTGATCGTGTTGCTCGGATCGAGATGCACGAGCGTCATCGAGGTACCCTCGGCACGCGTCTGAAATTTCAATGAATCGCGCGGACGCAGCTCGGTCGTCAGGGAGCTGCCGAGGTTGGTGTCGATGACCTGGGTCGCGTGCAGCGCGAGCCGGTAGCCCGGGCGTTGTTCGAGAAGCTTGTCGGCGATCGCATCGGCGTCCTCGCCGACGGCGAGCGCCTCGCCGTTGCGCCCGAGCGCGAGCAGGCTCTCGACCTGCCACGCGGTCGCCTCGGCGTACTGCGCCGACATGTCGACGTGCGCGAGCGTCTTCGCGCCGTCGGCGACCGCGATCCGCTTCGCCTCGTCGAGAACCGCGAGCGCATCCTTCTGCCGGTTGGCGTTGGTCTGTTCGAAACCGATGCGCACGAGCGCATCGACGTACGCGCGTTGCGCCGCGAGCGAGGCGTTCGGTCCGGTCGCGAGCGGCTTCAGGAGCGCCGCGGCGCGTTGCGCAAGGGCGGAGGACTTCGGATCGAACTCGTTATCGAGGATCGTCGCCTGGACCGTGAGTCCCATCGCGAGGGCGATCGTGGTCGCGCCGGACCGGTCGCCATGGCGCTGCAGGTCCTCGAGCAGGCCCACGGCCTCGTCGGTGGTCTTCTTGGCCGAGGCGAGGTGGCCCGCGAGACGCTCCGCCTTCGCGTAGTACAGCATCGCGAGCGCGCCGTTGCGCACCGTCTCCGTGTCCTTGAGCTCGGGCGGCAGCTTGCGGAAATACTCGACCTGGCTCTGCGCGAACTCGGCGATCACGTTCAGCCGGCCGAAGCTCTCGAGCTCCCGCACGAAATTATCCGACAGGTAGCCGAGCAGGTGCTCGGCCTGGCCGCGGGCCTGCAGCGCGACGGCGCGGGTCTGCTGCGCGTCGCGCTCGGCGCGCTCGGCGCGGCGCGTGCTGACGTAGCCGAAGATCGCGGCGCCGGCAGCGCCGACGGCGAGCAAGATGCAGACGGCCGCCACCTGGCGTGCGCGCACCAGGCCGCGGCGCGCCGCGAGCTCGCGCTCGCGCTGCGCGGCGAGCAGCCGTTCGGTCGCCTCGCGCGCTTCGCGCTCCTTGCGCAGGTCCCGGCTCGCCTTGACGACGCCGCAGAGTACGTCGTGCGTGAGCTCGACGCGGCGCACGTCGAGCCGCTCCTCGATCCGCAGCAGCCGCCGGTTCACGAGCGTCGCGAGCGCGTCCGGGGCGGCGCCGGCCGCCGCGAACGAATTGCGTATCCGCTCCTCGGCGACGTTCTCGCGGAAGCCGGACTCGGTCAGGAGTTCGTCCTCGACGATCCGGCGTACGGCGGCCGGCTGGTCGGCGAGCGCGCGCTCGTAGAAGTTCGACAGGATGGTCGCGTGCGAGCCTGCGAGGAGATCCAGCGATATCTCGCTGCGGCCCTGCGCGATGCGCGTGTCGTTGAGTTCGCGGCAGATCAAGCTCAGCAGCGAGGGCTCGACCTCGGCGTGCTCGATCTCGGCGCCGCCGGCGACGAAGCGCACGATCGCGGCGGCGACGTCCTCCGTCACGAGGCGCTTTCCGGGTTTCAGCACTGCGGCCATCGCCTGCGCGCCGGTCATCGGCGCGAGCCGCAGGCGGTTCTGCGTGATGCTCGGCATCGTGCCCTTCAATCCCTCGAGCGGCGCGAGGTAATCCTCGCGCAGCGCGATCAGCACGCGGTAGTCGCTGCGCGCGAAATCGAAGCGTTCGGCGGCGGATTCGTCGGTTTCGAGGCGCGTCTCGAGCGACTTCGGCGGCCGGTTCTCGACGAGATCGGCGAGATCCTCGATGAATCGCTGCGCGCGCGCGCGGCCGAATTCATCGGTTTGCGCGAGCGTGAAAATTTCCTCGAACTGGTCGAAGATCAGGAGCGGAATGAGGGTCGCGCCGTTCTCGTCGCGCAGCACGTCGTCGCGGTGATGCAGGAATTCCCATAGCGATTCGCCGGCGACCGCGACGCCGGCCTGGGTCCATTCGCCCGAGCCGCGCGCGGCGCGGGCGATCGCTTGTTTGATTTGCTCGGCGGGCTCCGGGGCCTCGCGGGCATAATCGATGCGCACGTAGATCGGGCAGTAGCCCTGGCCGCGCAGGCGCGGTACGAGGCCTGCGCGCAGGATCGAGGTCTTGCCGAGGCCGGATTGGCCGAACAGCACCGTCAGGAGCTTGCGCTGCACGCGCCGCGCGAGCTCCGCGGTCTCGTCGTCGCGGCCGTAGAAATATTCGCGTGTTTCCTCGGTGAACGAGGCCAAACCCAGCCAGGGGTGGCGCTCGTCGATCGTGGGTTCCGCCGATACGGATGCCGCGTCGCCGTTCGTGAGCGCGCTCATGATTGCCGGGCCCTCGTGAAATCCGCGAGGCGCTGCGCGAAGTCGGCCGGAACCTCGCCGCCGGGCAGCGCCGAGAAATGCAGCGCCTTGAACTTGTCGGGGACCAGCGCCTCGGCCGGCGTCGTTCCGTCGACCGTGACCGGCAGGATGAACAAGGCGCCGTCGGCCATGTTGCGCACGCGGTCGATCGCGTAGCTCCATTCGCGGCGGAAATAGCCCTCGAGCCGCCGCTGCGTCGTCGCCGAGACGATCGGAATGAAATAGGAACAGCGCGCGATGTTGCGCTGGATCTTGCGGTCGTAGTCGTCGCCGACTTCCAGCCGGTCCATGTCGAACCACGTGGTGATGCCGGCCGCCTCGAGTCCGGCCTTGAGCCGTTGCACGGCGGGCAAATCCTCGCGCGCATAGCTGATGAAGACCGCGTTGTCCGGCATGTCGCGCGCCGGCGGCGCGAAACGCGCGGGCGCGGCCGCGCCGCGGCATTCGCGGCCGGCTTGCGGCGTGCCGTCCAGCGCGTGTGCAGTTCCTCGACGAAGCGTTCCGCGCCGACGTAGATCCGCGTGCGCACGCTGACTTGCTGCAGAAAGGCCATCAGGCGGTCATCCTCGCCCGAGTGGTCGTCCGCGAGCACCTCGCCGACGTCGCGCGGATCCGAAAGCCGCTGGCGCTTCGCCATGCGCAGGAACAGCCGCGCGAGCCAGTTCGTGAAATTGCTGCCGATGAACAGCAGGTGGCTGTGCTCGAGCTCGTGGAACAGCTTTTCCGGCGCGAGGTGTTCGCTCTGCAGCGCGCAGATGAACTCCAGCAAATCCTCGTCCGATATGACGTAGGTCGGCGAGGCCGACAGCCGCCCGAACAGGTGATAGACGACCGGCCGTTGCAGGCGGTCCCGCTCCGACGGCAAGTCGGCGACGCGATTCGGCGCGTAGGCGATCACCTCGGCACCCGGCGTGCCGCCGAACCGCTCCAGGTTGACCGCGTTCTCCAGCAGGGGGTCGAATGTCGTCGAGACGAACAGATCGAAGTCGGTGATCGCCGCCAGGCGGCGAAGCGCCAGCGGCGGCCCGAAATTCGCGTCCTTGAGGATCCCGCGCAGCCTGACGTAGGCTTCCTCGCGGCGGCCGCGCGCGGCCAAGAACCAGCAGACGACGTCGTTCAGCGTGTAGGGCCGCGGCAGTTCGGCGATCGGCACGCTCAAGCGCGCCGCGAGCCTTTCGGCGAGCCAATCGTAGAGCAGGCGCGGCCCCTGGTCGGTCGATACCTGCAGCAGCTCGGGCCCCACGATCGGAATGACGCGGCGTTCTTCGATGAAGCTCAGCAAATCGTCCCACGCATCGTCGTCGAGTGTGCTGATCGGCATCCGAATCGAAGCGGCGCTCGTCATGGCATCCCAACCGTCGGCCGGCCGACCGTCCGTGCCGCCGGACTCTGACGGCCGGCCGGCGCATGTGGGTCAACGCGGCGAGATTCGAAGTTGTTATCGCGTACGAAAGGCGTTGCTGCCGGAAAAGTATGCCGCAGCGCCGACGAACGGGCAAGACGGAATGCGCCGCGAGCCGCTAAACTTGGCGCCGCGACCTTCGGAGGACCACTCGAGATGAAAACCGCCGTGATCACCGGCGCCGCCCAAGGCGTCGGACTCATTACCGCCGCATTGTTCGCGCGGCGCGGCTACCGCGTCGTGCCCGTGGACCTGCAGGACATGGATGCGGCGGCGGAGCGCCTGCGCGGCGCTGGCGGCAGCGTGCAGCCGCGGCGCGGCGACGTGTCTTCGGAAGCGTTCGCGGTCGAGCTCGCGCGCTGGATCGGGGCGGAATTCGGTGCGGCCGACGTGCTCGTGAACAACGCCGGCGTCAGTTTCATCGCGCCCGCCGAGCACATCGCGGCGAGCGAGTGGCAGCGGGTCATGAACGTGAACCTGTTCGGCCCGTTCCTCTTGTGCAAATACCTCGGCGCGCAAATGCTCGCGCGCCGGCAAGGCAGCATCGTCAACGTCGCGTCGGTCGCGGGACTCGCGGGTATCAGCCATCGCAGCGCCTATAACGCGTCCAAGCATGGCTTGATCGGGCTCACGCGGACGCTCGCCGCCGAGTGGGGTGGGCGCGGCGTGCGCGTCAACGCGGTCTGTCCGGGCTGGATCAAGACCGAGATGGACGTCGCGGATCAGGGCAGCGGCGCCTATTCGGACGAGGATATCGTCGACCGAGTGCCGATGGCGCGGTTCGCGCGGCCGGAAGATGTCGCGGAGGCGATCGCGTTCCTCGCCGATTCAGAGCGCAGCGCGTTCATCAACGGCGTGAGCCTGCCGGTCGACGGCGGTTGGATCGCGGACGGCAGTTGGGAAGGGCTGCGCTTGAAAACGCGAGGTTGAGTGCGGGCGCGAGCGGGTCGACCGGACATGGGCGCCTCGGGGCGCAGTTTCAATCGAGGGCCTGATAGACCAGGCTGCGCATGAGTGCGCGGTAGCGGCCGCGCCGCGCCGCGTTCAGTTCCTGCATCATCAGCACGAATATCAAGCGTTCGCGGGGATCGACCCAGAAATACGGCCCCGTCGCACCGCCCCAGAAGTACTCGCCCGCCGATCCCGGCACGTTCGCAAGCCCGTCCTGGACGCGCACGCCGAGGCCGAGGCCGTAGCCTTGTCCCTGGGAGGCAAGCGGGGCGGCGACGCCCAATTCATGCGGTCAAAGGCCCGACGGCGATGCCTGCCGGCAGATGATTGACTCGTCATCCATTCGACCGTCTTGCGCGACAAGATCCGCACACCTTCCAATTCGCCGTGATTCAGCAGCATGCGGCAAAAGCGCACATAATCGACCGCGGTCGACAACAGCCCGCCGCCGCCGGAAAACCACAGCGCCGGCTTGGCCGGGTTGTAGAGGGCGACCGCCGGCACGACGCCAGGCGCGGCGTCCGCTTGCGGTTCCGCGAGGCGCTCCACGGCTGCGGGCTTCAGGCCGAAGCCGGTATCGGTCATCCCCAAGGGTCCGGTGATCCGCTCGGCGATGAACCGGTCCAGACCGACGCCGGACACGACTTCGACGACGCGGCCGAGGACGTCGGTCGACATACCGTACTCGAAGGTCGTTCCCGGCTGGAACGCGAGCGGCAGCCGCGCGAGCTTGTCGACGAGTTCCGCGTTCGTCTGCTGGCCGTCCATCAGGTTCGCGCGGCGATAGGCGCGCTGCACGAGGGAGTCGCCGAAAGGTCCGTAGGTGAACCCGGCCGTATGACGCATGAGATCGTGCACGGTCATCGCGCGGCGCACGGGCTCCGTCTCCAACCGCCGATCGCCGCTCTCGGGGTCCGTCGCTTCGCGCCCGACCTCGAGCTCGGCGAGCACCGGCAGGAAACGTGCGACCGGGTCCGTGAGCGAAAGCTCGCCAAGCTCCGCGAGCATGAGCGCCGCCGTGACGGTCACGGGTTTCGTCATCGAGGCGATGCGGAATATGCAGTCGTGCCCCATGCGCTTTTGACTCGCGCGGTCGGCGAAGCCGAAAGCCTCGAAGTAGGCGACGCAGCCGCGGTGCACGATCAGGGCGACGGCGCCTGGAATCGATTCCCTGTCGACGTCCGCGCGCAAGCGTTCGCTCAAGCGCTGCAGCCGGGCGGCGGAGAAGCCGTTCGCGGGTGTCGACATGGCGGTCATTATGGCAGTCCGTCGCTTGGCCGAAAAATTCCGTGCGATCTTCCGGGATTATGACGCATTCGGCTTGCCGGAAGGCTCTCGATGCCCGGATAGTGTCGCCGATCATGACGAATACCACCCGGGCCGCACGCGCCAAAGCCGCCACCGACTGGGTCGTTCACCAATTGCGGGGCCTGCCGTCGCCGGCGCCGGGCGTGCTCGCCGATCGACGCGGCGCGGAGCGCCGACGCCGCATCTGGTGGTCGGTGCTCTACGGCAGCTTCAATCCGCGCCGCCGCGGCGCGCCGCGGCGCGTCGACGAGACCCGCTACCACACGATCGATTGGCACGCCGCGCACTTGTTCGCGATCGCGATCGTGATCTTGCTCCTCAGCGTCGGCGATGCGTTCATGACGCTCGTCCTCATGTCGGCGGGCGCCGAGGAGATCAATCCGGTGATGGCAATGGTCGTCGGCGGCGATGCCGGCACCTTCGCCGCGTGGAAGATGGCGCTGACCGGCGTCAGCGTCGTGATGCTCGTGTTTTTGGCACGCTACCGGTTCATGCGCACGATTCGGGTCGAGTTGGCGCTGTACGCGGTGCTGCTCGGCTACCTGTCGCTGATCGGCTACGAATTTTGGATGCTGAAGGCGCTCGGAGTGTCGGCGATCTTCTGAAAATTCCGCTCTGCGTCACATTCCATATTATGGTGCCTTGGGCTAAACTTGGCGCCCGATCCAGCACCGGGTATTGACGCCTCATCGTGTTGAAGTTCCTTAAGATTTTCCGCCCCGCGACGCCCGCATGAGTCAATCCATGGCCGAACAATCAGCGTCGACGATGCTCTATGGCGGAAACGCCGGCTTCGTCGAAGATCTCTATGAACAATTTCTTGCGGACCCGGACAAGGTCGACCCGACCTGGCGCGAATATTTTTCGCGGCTCAACGCCGGATCGAACCGGGAAGTCGCGCATGGACCGATCCGCGAGCGGCTCATCGAGTCCTCGCGCCGTCCGGCCGCCGCCGCGGGCGAGCCCGTGCCGCAGGCGAGCGCCAAGCAGGCCGGGGTGTCCCGCCTGATCCAGGTCTATGCGAATCGCGGGCACTTGTCCGCGAACCTGGACCCGCTCGGGCTCAGCAAGCCGCCGAAGCCGTACGTGATGAACTTGGGGTACTTCGGCCTCTCCGAGGCCGACATGGAAACCGAGTTCTTCACCGGCAGCCGGACGGTCGAATTCGCAAAGCGCTTGCAGCTCAAGGACATCCTCGCGCAGCTGCAGGCCATTTACACCGGGACGATCGGCGCGGAATTCGCGCACGTCTCGGACACCGACGAGCGCCTCTGGCTGCAGGATAATTTTCAGTCGGCGCGCGCGACGCGGCGTTTCTCGGCGGAAGAGAAGAAGAACATCCTCTGGCAGCTGACCGCCGCCGAGGGGCTCGAGCGGTATTTGCACACGAAGTACGTCGGCCAGAAGCGCTTCTCTCTCGAGGGCGGCGACAGCTTGATTCCGTTGCTCGACGATCTCGTGCAGCGCGGCGGCAGCGCCGGCATCGAGGAGACGATCATCGGCATGGCTCACCGCGGGCGCCTGAACGTGCTCGTGAACCTGCTCGGCAAGTCGCCGAAGGATCTGTTCGGCGAGTTCGAGGGGCAATACGATCTCGCGAAACTGCGCGGCTCGGGCGACGTGAAATACCACAAGGGATTTTCCGCCGACTTGAAAACGCCGTCCGGCAACGTGCATGTCGCGCTTGCCTTCAATCCGTCGCATCTCGAGGTCGTGAACGCGGTCGTCGAAGGCTCGGCGCGCGCGCGGCAGGAGCGGCGCGGCGACGCCGACGGGGTCAGGGTCCTGCCGGTGCAGATTCACGGCGACGCCGCGTTCGCCGGCCAAGGCGTGGTGATGGAGACGCTGCAGCTGTCGCAGGCGCGCGGCTTCCATACGGGCGGCACGATCCACGTGATCGTCAACAACCAGGTGGGATTCACGACGAGCGATCCGCGCGATGCGCGTTCGACGCTGTACTGTTCGGACGTCGCGAAAATGATCGAGGCGCCGATCTTTCACGTGAACGCGGATGATCCGGAGGCGGTGTGCTTCGTCGCGCGCTTCGCGCTCGAGTACCGCATGAAATTCCACAAGGACGTGGTGATCGACCTGGTCTGCTATCGGCGCCACGGGCACAACGAGGCGGACGAGCCCGCGGCGACCCAGCCGCTGATGTACCAAGTGATCCGCAAGAAGCCGACCGCGCGGCAGTTGTACGCGGAGCAACTCGTCAGCGAGGGCGTGCTCGCGGGCGCGGAAGCGGCCGCGATGATCGAGCAATACCGCGAAGGGCTGGACCAGGGCAAGCCGCTCGCGCGCGCGGCGCTCGGCCTGATCGGCAACAAGTACACGGTGGATTGGAGCGAGTATTTGGGCGCGGATTGGTCCGAGCCGGTGAAAACCGGCGTCGACATGCCGCGCCTGCGCGCACTCGGCAAGGCGATAACGACTTATCCGGCACAGTGGAATCTGAACCCGCGCGTGCTCGCGATCATGCAGTCGCGCGAAAAAATGGTCGCCGGCGAGCAGCTCCTCGATTGGGGCTGCGCGGAGAATCTGGCGTACGCGAGTCTCGTGAGCGACGGTTATCCGGTCCGCTTGACGGGCCAGGATAGCGGCCGCGGCACGTTCTTCCATCGGCACGCCGTGCTGCACGATCAATCGACGGGTAGGCGCCACGTGCCGCTGCAGCATTTGGCGCCGAATCAGCCGAAGTTCACGGTGACCGATTCCGTGTTGTCGGAAGAAGCGGTCATGGGTTTCGAGTATGGCTATTCGACGACCGAGCCGCATTGCCTCACGATCTGGGAAGCGCAGTTCGGCGACTTCTGCAACGGCGCTCAGGTCATCATCGACCAGTTCATCAGTTCCGGCGAGGCGAAGTGGGGCCGCTTGTCCGGACTCACGCTGTTCCTGCCCCACGGCTACGAAGGGCAGGGCGCCGAGCACTCGTCGGCGCGCCTCGAGCGCTTCCTGCAGCTATGCGCCGAATACAACATGCAGGTCTGCGTACCGTCGACGCCGGCGCAGCTCTTCCACATGCTGCGCAGGCAGATGGTGCGGGCGCTGCGCAAGCCGCTGATCGTCATGACGCCGAAGAGCCTGCTGCGCCACCCCTTGTCGGTATCGCGCCTCGAGGATCTTGCCGGCGGCGGCTTCCGCAACTTGATCGACGAGGTCGACGACATCAAGACCGCCGCCGTCACGCGCGTCGTGCTCTGCAGCGGCAAGGTCTACTTCGATCTGTTGAAGGCGAGGCGCGACGCCAAGGTCGACACCGTCGCGCTCGTGCGGATCGAACAGCTCTATCCGTTTCCGTCGGATGAATACGAAGCGATCATCCGCAAGTATGCCAACGCGCGTGAGATTGTCTGGTGCCAGGAAGAGCCGCAGAACCAGGGCGGCTGGTATCAGATCCGGCATCGTCTGCAGGCCAAGCTCGGTCCGAAGCACGAACTCCTGTACGCCGGGCGTGCAGGGGCGGCCGCGCCCGCGACCGGGATCCCGGCGCTGCACGATCAACAACAGAAAAATCTCGTCACAGCCGCGCTGCTCGGCCTTCCGCCGGAGGAGGCGTCGCGCCAGACGATGCGCTTACCCGTAAAATCCAGGACAGGTTCATGAGTATAGAAGTTCGCGTTCCCCAGCTGCCGGAATCGGTGGCTGATGCCACCTTGGTCGCGTGGCACAAGAAGGTCGGGGACGCAGTGGCCCGCGACGAGAATCTAGGCGATCTGGAAACCGACAAAGTCGTCCTCGAAATTCCCGCGCCGACCGCCGGCGTTCTCAAGGAAATCAAGGCGGAGAAAGACGCGACGGTCAGGAGCGGGCAGATACTCGCGGTCATCGAGGCGGGCGCCGCCGCGTGGGGGCGGCGGCGCGCCGCGCCCCGGGCCGCGGCGCACACGAAACTGAGTCCCGCGGCGAAGCGCGTCGCCGAAGAGCACAAGGTCGACCCGGCCGCCGTCAGCGGCTCGGGACGCGACGGCCGCGTGTCCAAGTCGGACATCGTGAATTTCCTGGCGGACAAGGGCGCGGACGCGCCGCCGACCGCCGCCGCGCGGGGCGGCGCCTGCGTCCGCCGCGCGAGTCGGGCGCACCGATCAGCGCGTGCCGATGACGCGGTTGCGCGCGCGGATCGCCGAACGCATGGTTCAGGCGCAGTCCACCCAGGCCTTGCTCACGTCGTTCAACGAAGTCGACCTGAAGGCCGTCAACGACTTGCGCGCACGCTACAAGGATCAGTTCGAGAAGCAGCATGGCGTGAAGCTCGGTTTCATGTCGTTCTTCACGAAGGCCTGTGTCGAGGCGTTGAAGAAATTCCCGGTCGTCAACGCGTCCGTGGAAGCCAACGACATCGTCTACCACGAGTATTTCGACATCGGCGTCGCGGTTTCGACCGATCGGGGGCTGATCGTGCCGATCCTGCGCGACGCCGACACGATGAGTTTCGCGGACATCGAGAAGTCGGTCGCCGGATACGCCGCGCGCGCGCGCGCGGGCGCGATCACGATCGATGAACTCACCGGCGGCACGTTCACGATCACGAACGGCGGCGTGTTCGGCTCGCTGCTGTCGACGCCGATCGTGAACGCCCCGCAGAGCGCGATCCTCGGCATGCACAAGATCCAGGATCGGCCGGTCGTCGTCGACGGGCAGATCGTCGTGCGGCCGATGATGTTCATCGCGCTCACCTACGATCATCGCATCATCGACGGCCGCGACGCGGTGCAGTTCCTCGTGACCGTCAAACAGTGCCTGGAAGACCCGGCACGCATGGTGCTCGGACTATGAGCGATCAATTCGACGTGGTTGTGATCGGCGGCGGACCCGGCGGCTATCCGGCGGCGATTCGCGCCGCGCAAAACAAGCTGAAGGTCGCCTGCGTGGACGAATGGCGAAACGCGGACGGCACGCACGCGTTCGGCGGTACCTGCCTGAATGCGGGCTGCATTCCGTCGAAGGCGCTGCTGGAATCCACGGAGCTCCTGCATCGCGCGCGGCACGAATTCGCCGCGCACGGCATCGCGCCACGGACATCACGTTCGACCTCGCCGTCATGCAGAAGCGCCGTGCGTCGATCGTCAAGACGATGACCGGCGGCATACTCGCGCTGTTCAAGAGCGGCGGCGTCGTTCCGGTCCAGGGACACGGCCGATTGCTCGCGGGAAACCAGGTCGAAGTGACCGCGCGCGACGGCACGAAGCGGATCCTCGCGGCCAAGGACGTGGTTCTGGCCACGGGGTCCGTGCCGGTACGCCTGACCTCGGTTCCGCACGACGGCAGTCATATCGTCGATTCCTGGAACGCGCTGGAATTCGACTCGGTGCCGAAACGTCTCGGCATCATCGGCGCCGGCGTCATCGGACTCGAACTCGGCAGCGTTTGGCGCCGCCTGGGGAGCGAAGTGACGATGCTGGAGGCGCTCGACGAGTTCCTGCCGATGGCCGATCAAGCGATCGCCAAGGAGGCTTTGCGTCATTTCAGGAAGTTGGGCCTCGACGTCAAGTTGGGCGCCAAGGTCGCGAGCGCCAAGGTCGCGGACGGGGCGGTCGACGTGGTCTATTCGACCGCCGCGGGCGAGCTTAAGCTGCAGGTCGACAAGCTCGTCGTCGCGGTCGGACGCCGGCCGTACACGGAGAATCTCCTGGCCGCGGACACGGGCGTCGCGGTCGATGCGCGTGGGTTCATCGAAGTCGACGACCATTGCCGCACGCGCGCACCCCATGTCTGGGCGGTCGGCGACGTGCGTCCGCGGACCCATGCTCGCGCACAAGAGCAAGGAAGAAGGCGTGATGGTCGCGGATTTGATCGCGGGACGCTTCGGCGAGGTCAACTACAAGGTGATCCCGTCCGTGATCTACACCGCGCCGGAAATCGCGTGGGTCGGGCAGACCGAGGAGCAGGTCAAGGCGGGCGGCCGCGCGTACAAGACCGGAACGTTCCCGTTCGCCGCGAGCGGCCGCGCCCGCGCGATGGAGGCATCGCAAGGCATGGCGAAGATCGTCTCGGCCGTCGACGACGACGAGATCCTCGGCGTGCACGTCATCGGCCCGATGGCCGGGGAATTGATCGCCGAGGCGGTGCTCGCGATGGAATATGCGGCGAGCACCGAGGACCTGCAGCGCACGATCCATGCGCATCCGACCTTGTCCGAGGCCCTGCACGAGGCGGCATTGGCGGTCGACAAGCGCGCGATCGACTCGATCAACCGCTGAGGTTGATCGCGCGGCCGGCCGTCAGCGCTTTCGCTTCACCTGGATGACGTTCGGCAACTGCGCGATGCGCGCGAGCACGCGCGATAGCTGCGGCAGGCCGGTGATCGTGATGCCGATCTGCATGTGGGCGACATCGTCGCGGCGGTCGGTGACGGTCGTCATGCCCTGGATGCTGATTTTCTCGTCGGCCAGCGCGCCGCTGACGTCCCGCACGAGCCCGCGCCGGTCGTAGGCCTGAACCTCGATGTCGACCGGAAACTCGCCGTCGGCCGCGTTGCCCCAACTGACCGCCAGCACGCGTTCCGGCGCCTTGATGCTCAATGCGCGCGAGGTTCGCGCACGATTGCGCGTGGATGCTGACGCCGCGCCCGACCGTGACGTAGCCCGCGATCGGCTCGGGCGGCACGGGCTTGCAGCAGCGCGCGTACGTCGACAGCAGATCGCCGATTCCCTGGACGGCGACCTCCGGCTCGCGCTCCGCGCGCCGGGCGCGGGCGCGCGGGTGCGGAGGGACGCTCGTCGCGTGCATGCAGCAGGCGTTGGATCGCGCCGGCGACCTGCGCCGCGCTGACATCCCCCAACCCCAGGGCTTCGTGCAGCGCATCGGTGCTCGGCAGCCTGAGTTCGGCGAGCAAGTCGGGGATCGGCAGGCCGTGCACGCCGAGACGCTGCATTTCCCGGTCGAACATCGCGCGGCCGGCGGCCTTGTTCTGGGACTCGTCCTGCTTGCGGAACCAGGCGCGCACCTTGTTGCGGTGGCGCGGACTCGCGAGGAACCCGGATTGCGGCGACAGCCAGTCGCGCGAGGGCTGCGGCGCCTTGCCGGTGATGATCTCGACGGTCTCGCCGTTCTTGAGCGCGTGGTCCAGCGGCACCATGCGGCCGTTGACCTTCGCGCCGCGCGTCCGGTGCCCCAGGTCGGTGTGCACCTGGTAGGCGAAATCCAGCGGCGTGCCGCCGACCGGGACGTCGACGATCTCGCCGCGCGGCGAGAGGACGTAGATTCGATCCTGAAACAAATCGACGCGCACGCGATCGAGGAAGTCGCCGTCGCTGTCCCCGCCTTCCGCCGGCGCGAGCAGCGTGCGCAGTTCGTTGATCTTGCGCTCGTAGGCGAGGTTGCCCCGGCCTCCCTCCTTGTAGCGCCAGTGCGACGGCGACGCCGCGTTCGGCGCTCGCGTGCATTTCCTGCGTGCGAATTTGAATCTCGACCGGCTCGCCGCCCGGGCCGATCACGGCCGTGTGAATCGACCGGTACAGGTTCTCCTTCGGCGTCGCGATGTAGTCGTCGAATTCCCCGGGGATGAACTGCCAAAGCGAGTGCACGACGCCGAGCGCCGCGTAGCAATCGGCGACGCTGCCGACGAGCACGCGCGCCGCGCGGATGTCCATGAGCTGGTCGAACGCCAGGTGCTTCGCCTGCATCTTCCGCCAGATGCTGAAAATGTGTTTCGGCCGGCCTTCGATCCGCGCCTCGATGCCGGCGGTGCGCAGCGCTGCCTGCAATTGCGCCTTGAGTTCCTCGATATAGGTCTCGCGCTCGGTGCGGCGCGATTTCAACGCCGCGGCGATGCGCCGGTATTCCTGGGGCTGCAGGTAGCGGAACGCCAAATCCTCGAGTTCCCACTTCAATTGCCAGACGCCGAGCCGATTGGCGAGCGGGGCGTAGACCTCGCGCGTCTCGATCGCGAGCTTGCGCTGGGTCGCGGCGTCGTCGCGCTTCGCGGCGCGCATCTTTTGCAGTTGCTCGGCGAGGCGCACGACGACCAGCCGCACGTCGCCGATGACGGCGAGCAGCATTTTGCGCAGCGCTTCGGCCTGCCCGGGATCGAGGCCGCGCTCCGGCGTCCAGTCGGCCGGAAATCCGAAATGGCCCAATTGGCCGAGGTCGCGCGCGAGCGCCGCCGCCGCGGCGCCGAAGCGGTGCAGGGCGGCCTCGCGGTCGATGAGTTTCCGGTCGAGCAGCGGGTGGATCAGCGCGGCGATCACGACGTCGTCGTCGGCCTCGAGCGAGGCGACGATCTCCGCGACCTCCACGGCGGCCTTGCGCACCGGTTCGGCCGCGGCGGGCAGCTCGAGAGCGCGAACCGCGGCGAAGGCCTTGGTGCAGGCTTCGCCCGCCGGTACTTTGCTTGATGCGGTCGTTTCCAAGTAGTTGGCGCCGGTGCCGGCGGTGGGTTTAGGCGGACATTGCCGGTATCATACCGGGGATGACAGATAATAGAGTGCGGGTGCTGGGCATCGATCCTGGATCGCAGCGCACCGGCTTCGGCATATTGGACGCCTTCGGCCCGAAGCTAGCGTACGTGGCGAGCGGCGTCATCCGCACCGGGGACGGCGATTTCGCCGGCCGCCTCTGGGAGATTTTCCGCGGCATGCAGACGCTGGTCGCGGAATACCGGCCGCAGGAAATCGCCGTGGAGCGCGTCTTCGTGAACCGCAACGCGGGCAGCGCCCTGAAGCTCGGCCAGGCGCGCGGCGCCGCGATCTGCGCGACCGTCGATGCCGACGCGAGAGTCTTCGAGTACGCGCCGCGCGAGATCAAGATGGCCGTGGTCGGCTCCGGCAGCGCGGACAAGGCGCAAGTGCAGTTGATGATGAAGAACCTCCTCAAGCTCGAGCGTGTGGTGGCCGTCGACGCCGCCGACGCACTCGCGTGCGCGGTATGTCATGCGCTGCGCGGCCGCGCGCTCGCGGCTGCGGCGCGGGCGGCGCGCACGGCATGATCGGCTTTCTCAAAGGGAGGCTCTTTTCGAAGCAGCCCCCGCACCTGGTCGTCGACGTCAACGGCGTGGGCTACGAGTTGGAGGCGCCGATGTCGACGTTCTACGGGCTGCCGGGCACCGGCGAGGCCGTGGCGCTGTTCACCCATCTCGTGGTCCGCGAGGACGCGCACATCCTCTTCGCGTTCGGCACCGACGGCGAGCGGCGGCTGTTCCGCGCGCTGATCAAGATCTCCGGCGTCGGCCCGAAGATCGCCTTGGGGATTCTCTCCGGCTCGAACGTCGAGGATTTTCTGCGCACGATCGAAACCGAGGACAGCGCGGCCCTGACGCGCATCCCGGGCATCGGCCGCAAGACCGCCGAACGCATCGTCATCGAGATGCGCGACGGCGCGAAAAAACTCGCGGCGGGACAGGCCGGGAGCCGAGAGCGCGCCGGCCTTCGCGGGTGCCGCGACTGCGCAGAGCGAAGCCTTCGGCGCCTTGTCGGCGCTCGGCTACAAGCCGCCCGAGGCGATGAGGCTCCTGAAGGCCGTGGACGAGCCCGGGCTGTCGACGACCGAATTGATCCGCCGCGCGCTGAAAGCGGCCGCGAAGTCCCGATGAACGGCGGTTGGCAAACGGAAGCGGCATGGGCATAGAGCGAGATCAGGTCATTGCGGCGACCGGCGCGCGGGAGGACGAGGTCGTCGATCGCGCGGTGCGGCCGAAGACGCTCGCCGACTACGTCGGCCAGCCGAACGTCAAGGCGCAGATGGACATCTTCATCCAGGCGGCGCGCAACCGCGGCGAGGCGCTGGATCACGTCCTGATCTTCGGTCCGCCGGGGCTCGGGAAGACGACGCTCGCGAACATCATCGCGAACGAGCTCAAGGTCAACCTGCGGCAAACCTCCGGTCCCGTGCTCGAACGGCCGGGCGATCTCGCCGCGCTGCTGACGAATCTCGAGCCGCGGGACGTGTTGTTCGTCGACGAAATCCACCGCCTGAGCCCGGTCGTCGAGGAGGTCCTGTATCCGGCGATGGAGGACTTTCAGCTCGACTTGATGATCGGCGAGGGGCCGGGCGCGCGGTCGATCAAGCTCGATCTCCCGCAGTTCACGCTGGTCGGCGCGACCACGCGCGCGGGCTTGCTGACCTCGCCGCTGCGCGACCGCTTCGGCATCGTGCAGCGCTTGGAGTTCTATTCGACGGAGGAGTTGCGCAGCATCGTCAATCGAAGCGCGTCCATCATGAAGGTCGAGCTGCAAGCGGGCGGCGCCGAGCGCATCGCCGAGCGGTCGCGCGGAACGCCGCGCATCGCGAACCGGCTGTTGCGCCGCGTCCGCGATTTCGCCGAGGTCAAAGCGGCGGGACGGATCAGCGCCGACGTCGCGGTCGCGGCGCTCGACATGCTCGAGGTGGACCCGCAGGGCTTCGATACGCTCGACCGCAAGCTTCTCCTGACCGTGATCGAGAAGTTCGAGGGCGGGCCCGTCGGCGTCGACAGCTTGGCGGCGGCGATGAGCGAGGAGCGAGGTACGATAGAGGACGTGATCGAGCCCTACCTCATTCAACAGGGCTTCCTGATGCGCACCGCGCGCGGGCGCGTCGCGACCCGCAACGCGTACCTGCACTTCGGGCTGCCCGCGCCGGCGCGGGAGGCCGCTTCCGACCGGGACCCGAATTTGTCGCTATTCAAAGACGCATCGCCTGCGAAGGGCGAACGGTCATAATGACGCGACCGAACTTTTCCTGCCGATATCGCGTCTATTGGGAGGACACGGACGCCGGCGGCGTCGTGTACTACGCGAATTATTTGAAATTCATGGAGCGATGCCGAACGGAATGGCTGCGAATTCTCGGGGTGAATCAGAGCCGGTTGCGCGAAGAGCGGAAGCTTCAGTTCGCGGTCGTCCATATCGGCGTCTCGTTCCTGAAGCCCGCGGTCCTCGATGATGAAATTAGCGTAACGGCCGAATTGGAACGCCTGGGCGGTGCGACAATCGATTTCAAGCAAACGATATGGCGCGGGGACGTGCAGTTGATCGACGCCACTACGCGCGTAGCCTGCCTCGATTCCGTCAAGTTGAAGCCGTGCGCGATACCGAAAGATTTATTGTCGGAGTGGCGCGATGAGCAATGATTTGTCGGTTTACGAATTGGTGCTGGAAGCGAGTCCCGTCGTTCAGGCGGTGATGCTGCTGCTCATCCTGGCATCCGTCGCATCCTGGACGATCATCTTCGGCAAGCGCCGCATCATCTCCAAGTCGCGGAACCAGGCCGAGCAGTTCGAGGCCTCGTTCTGGTCCGGCGGCGATCTCGGCGCCCTGTATCGGAGCATCGAAACCAAGGGTCGGGCCGGCACCGGCCTGCAGAGCATCTTCGAATCCGGCTTCGGCGAGTTCAGCCGCTTGCGCCAGCTCGGCTCCCAGTCCGATCAATTGCTCGAAGGCGCACGGCGCTCGATGCGGGTCGCGCAGATGCGCGAAATCGACCGACTGGAGAAGAATCTCGCGACCTTGGCGACGATCGGCTCGACGAGCCCCTACGTGGGATTGTTCGGCACCGTCTGGGGCATCATGAGCGCGTTCCACGGCCTCGGCAACGTGCAGCAGGCGACGCTCGCGGCGGTCGCACCAGGCATCTCCGAGGCGCTGATCACGACCGCGATGGGACTGTTCGCGGCGATTCCGGCGGTCGTGGCCTACAACCGGTTCGCCGATCAGGTGAGCCGCCTGGAATTGCGCTTCGATACCTTCATGGAAGAGTTCTCCACGATTCTGCAGCGTCACGGGTCCATCCGCGGCGCGCCGGGCTGACACGCATGGCCGCGCGCGCTCGCCGCCGCAAATTGATGGGCGAAATCAACGTCGTCCCCTACATCGACGTGATGCTGGTTCTGCTCATCATTTTCATGATCACGGCGCCGCTGCTGAAACAGGGCGTCAAAGTCGATTTGCCGACGGCCGGCGCCAAGCCCCTGGATCCCGCGTTTCTCGCGAAGCACGAACCGCTGATCGTGACCGTGGATGCGCGCGGACGCATGTACGTCAATATCGGCCGCAATCCGGATCAGCCGGTCTCGGGGGCGACCGTCGGCGCACGCACCGCGGCCGTCCTGCGGCGCGATCCCGAGACGCCGATTCTCGTCAAAGCCGACACCACGGTGCCTTACGGCACGGTCGTGCGCACGATGGTGCTCCTGCAGCGCGCGGGCGCCGCCAAATTGGGGTTTCTCACCGATCCGGAGAGAGACAGGACCACACCGTCGCGGCGCGCAGTCGGGGCGAACCCGGGGGTGCGGTAGATGGCGGCTTTCCCCGGCGAGAACTCCCGGCCCGTGCTGATGTCGGTTTTGCTGCACGGGGGCATCGTCGCGGCGCTGTTGCTCGCGGCGAATTTCTCGATCCGTCCGCAACTCAGTGTGCAGCCGCTGCCGCTCGACGCCACGGTCGTCGATTCGCGCATCGTACGCGCCGCGGAACATGCGAAGCAGGACGCGGCGCTGAAGGCAGAGGAGGCCGCGGCCGCGCTCCGGCAACAGCAGGCGGAAAAAGCGCAACAGGCGCGGGAGGCCGAGGAAGCGCAGCAGGCGCAACAAGCCCGGGCGGCGGAACAGGCCCAGGAGGCGGCGCAAGCGCGCGCGACCGAGCAAGCGCGCGAGCTCGCCGAGCAGCGCGCGGCGAAACAGGCGCAGGCGATGCGCGCTGTTGAGAAGGCGCGCGCGGCGACGACCGCGGCCGCGGCGGCTCGTGCGGAGGAGGTCCTGGCCGCGAAGCGCGCCGTGCAGGCGAAGAAGGCGGCCGAGGCGAAGAAGGCGGCGGAGGCGAACAAGGCGGCGGCGAAGCGCGCGGCCGACGCCAAGCGCCTCGCGGACGCGCGCGCGGCGATGCAGGCGGACCTGCGCCGGCAAATCGCCGCCGAGGAGCACGCCGAGGCCGTGCAGCGCGGACCGCTCGCCGACCAGTACCGCGCAAGCCTCGCGAATCGGATCATTCACGCGTGGATCAAGCCGCCGACCGCGCGCAAAGGCATCGATTGCCGCGTCGAGGTGACGCAGGTTCCCGGGGGCGAAGTCACGAGTGCACGCGTCACGGCCTGCAACGGCGACGCCGCGGTTCGCCAGTCGATCGAGAACGCGGTCTACCGCGCGTCTCCGCTTCCCGACCCGCCGGATCCGGCGCTGTTTCAACGAGTGTTCGTTTTCGAGTTCAAACCCGATGAATAACCAGTTCAACCGTTCGCTGCTCAAAGTACTGTTCGCCGTCGGCGTGCTGACGTTCTCCGCGCTCGCGCGCGCCGAATTCGTCGTCGAGATCACGCGCGGACAGGACAACGCGATCCCGATCGCGGTCGTGCCGTTCGCCGCCGCGAACGCCGCCGTGCCGTTCGATGTCGCCGCGCTGATCGGCCGCGATCTCGACGGCAGCGGCCGCTTCAAGTCGATGGCCCGCAAGGACATGATCGACCAGCCGCATTCCGGCGCCGAGATCGCGTTCGACGACTGGCGCAGGCTCAACAACGATTACATGTTGGTCGGCCAAATGAGCGCCGCCGCCCCGGGTCACTTCGACATCGTGTTCGAGCTGTACAACGTGCTGACGCGCCAGCGCCTGCTCGGCTATCGGATCGATACGGACGCCGCCGGATTGCGGCTCGCGGGCCATCGGATCGCCGACATGGTCTTCGAGAAGATCATCGGCATACGCGGTGCGTTCGCGACGCGGATCGCCTACGTGTCGGTCATCGGCCACGTACCGAAGAGGACCTACCGCCTGGTCGTCGCGGATGCGGACGGCGCGAACCCGCACGTCGTCATGCAATCGAACGAGCCGCTGATGTCGCCCGCGTGGTCGCCGGACGGCAAGAGCCTCGCCTACGTATCCTTCGAGGATCACCTGCCGTCGATTTACGTGCAGGCGCTCGCGACCGGCGCGCGCCGCGTCGTGTCCGCGAAGGCGGGCGTGAACCAGGCGCCCGCGTGGTCGCCGGACGGCAAGAAGCTCGCGTTGACGCTGTCCAATCGCTCGGGAAACCTGGACGTCTACGTACTCGATCTAGCGACCAAGGCGCTGACGCGCGTCACCGACGATCCAGGCATCGACACCGAGGCGCAATGGTCGCGCGACGGCAAGAGCCTCTATTTCACGTCGGACCGCGACGGCGGCCCGCAGATATTCGAGATCTCGCTCGCTCCCGGGAGCCATCCGCGGCGATTGACCTTCGATGGCGCCTATAACGCGCGTCCGCGGGTCTCGCCCGACGAGTCGCAGCTCGCACTCGTAACGCGCGTGCACGGCGCTTATCGCATCGCGACGCTCGACTTGAAAGGCCACGGCGGCATGCAGGTGTTGACCAAGGGCAGCTTCGACGTGTCGCCGAGTTACGCGCCGAACGGCGCGGTCATCATTTATGCGACGCGCGAGCAGGGACGCGGCGTATTGGCGCTCGTCAGCACCGACGGGCGCGTGCAGCAGACCCTCGTGTCCACCGAAGGCGAAGTGCAGGAGCCGGCCTGGGGGCCGTTCCGCACGGAATGAATCGACGAAACCTCAAGATGGAGAAGATCATGAAGCGATTGATGACGATGACGGTTGTGTTTGCCGGCGCGCTGATGCTGGCCGCATGCCATGGAAAGAGCGCCGTCGCCGAGAAGCCGGCGTCCAGCACCGTCGTGCCGGCGAGTTCCACCGCGGGAGCCGCGGGTGCCGGCGGCACATCGATGACGCCGCTCGGCGGCGCGGAAGGATCCGCCAGCGCGATCGCGACGGCCGCGAACAACGCGCCGCTCGAGACCCGCGTGATCTATTTCGACTTCGACAAATCGGATATCAAGCCCGAGTACAACGACATCATCACCGCCCACGCGCGCGCGCTCACGGCCCATCCCGATCTCAAGATCAAGCTCGAAGGCAACACCGACGAGAGGGGCACGCGCGAATACAACATCGGCCTCGGCGAGCGCCGGGCGCAAGCCGTGCGCCGCGCGCTGATGCTGCAAGGCGTCACCGATTCGCAGGTCACGACGGTCAGCTATGGCTCTGAGCGGCCGGCGGTCGAGGGCGACGACGAGGCGGCCTGGGCGAAGAATCGCCGCGTCGAAATGGTCTACGTGCCGTGAACGCGCGCGCGGCAGGCTATGCGGGCGCCTTGCTCGGCATCGCGGTCCTCTCCGGTTGCGCGACCACGCCGCCGGAGCAGGATCCGGTCCAGATCAAGCTCAACGATCTCGATACGCGGCTCGTGCGCATCGAGCGCGTGGTCGCGAACCGCAGCCTCTTGGATCTCGCCAACGAGGTCGAAGCCGCGCGTGCGGATTTGCGTTCGGTGCACAACAGCGTCGATCAGTTGAACCACGAGCTCGACCAGAGCCGCAAGCAGCAGCGGGATCTCTACGCCGATCTCGATTCGCGGCTGAAGAAGCTCGAGGCGCGCGCCGCATCGGCGCCCGCGGCGGGCGGCGGCGACGCGGCGGCGCCGAGTTCGCCGGGTGCGGCGGATGCGGGAGCGGGTGCGGCGGATGCGGGAGCGGCTGCGGGTGCGGCGGGCGGCGGAACGGAGGCGGGCGGCGACGCCGCGGCCGCGGGGACGCAAGCGCCGCCCGCGGGCGGCAACGCCCAGTCGGCGTACGAGGCGGCTTTTGCGCTGTTGAAAGAGGGCGAGTACGACAAGGCGATTGCGGGCTTTCAGCAATTCCTGGCAGCGTACCCGGACAGTGAGTACGCGGACAACGCCCAGTACTGGCTCGGTGAGGCGTATTACGTGAACCGCAGGTTCACCGACGCCTTGAGCGCCTTTCAGGCCGTGGTCGCCCGGTATGGCCAGTCGCGGAAGCTCCCCGACGCGTTGCTGAAGGTCGGCTATTGCGACTATGAGCTCAAGCAATGGGACAAGGCGAAGGCGGTCCTCACGGAAGTCGTCGATAAATTCCCGGATACACCCGCGGGACGGCTCGCGGCGCAGCGGCTCGACAAAATGAAGACGGAGACCCATTGACGGCGGCGGCGGGCGACATTATTTCGCGGCGCGCGGCGGCCAAGGCCACACGGCTGCGCGTCAACGAAATTTTCCACTCGCTGCAGGGCGAGGCGGATACGGTCGGCTTTCCGACGGTGTTCGTGCGCCTGACCGGCTGCCCGCTGCGCTGCCGGTATTGCGACACCGAGTACGCATTCCACGCCGGCGAATGGATGGCGATCGATGCGATCGCCCGGCATGTGCGCGGGTTCGGCGCGCAGCATGTCTGCGTGACCGGCGGCGAGCCCTTGGCGCAGCCGAACTGTCTGGCGCTGCTCGCGCGGCTATGCGACGAAGGCCTGCGCGTCTCGCTCGAGACGAGCGGTGCCTTCGACATTGCGGCGGTCGATCCCCGGGTCACGCGGGTCGTCGACGTGAAGACGCCGGCATCCGGCGAAGGCGGCCGCAATCGAACCGCGAATTTCGCGCTGTTGCGCGCCGGCGATCAGCTGAAATTCGTGATTTGTTCGCGCGATGATTACGAATGGAGCAAGAATTTTCTGCGTGAGCACGCGCTCGCGGGCCGATGCCAGATCCTGTTCTCGCCGAGCTACGGCGAGCTCGCTCCCGCGGACCTCGCCGATTGGATCCTCGCGGATCGGCTGCCCGTACGGTTTCAGCTCCAGCTCCACAAGGTCCTGTGGGGCGACACGCCGGGTCGTTAGACGTGGCGCGCGCGGTGGTGCTGCTTTCCGGCGGACTCGACTCGGCGACCGTGCTCGCGCTCGCGCGCGCGCAGGGGTTCGGCTGTCACGCATTGAGCGTTCACTACGGCCAGCGGCATGGGGCCGAGCTCGATGCTGCGCGCAGGATCGCGGCGGCGCTCGGCGCGCTGGAGCATCGCGTGATGGGCGTCGATCTCGCGGGCATCGGCGGCTCGGCGCTGACCGACCGCTCGATCCCGGTCCCGACCGCGCCGAGCGAGGGAATCCCGGTCACCTACGTTCCCGCGCGCAACACGATCTTGTTGTCGCTCGCCCTGGCCTGGGCCGAGGTCATCGCGGCCGAGGATATTTTCCTCGGCGTCAACGCCGTGGACTATTCGGGTTATCCCGATTGCCGGCCGGAGTTCATCGCGGCGTTCGAACATCTCGCGGCGCTTGCGACCAAGGCGGGCGTCGGCGGCGGGAAACTCGAGATTCACGCGCCGCTCATACGCATGTCGAAGGGCGAAATCATCGGCACGGGAACCCGATTGGGCGTCGACTACGGGCTGACGGTGTCTTGTTACCAGGCCGACGACGAAGGACGCGCCTGCGGGGCATGCGATTCCTGCCGCATTCGCCGCGAGGGATTCCGCGCGGCCGGAATCGCCGATCCCACACGCTACCGAGCATGAAAATCGACGATGCGATCGGCGGTGAACTGCGCGGCGAGTTCCGCTATCATGCGCGCCTGAAATGGGACGGTAGCTCAGTTGGTAGAGCAAGGCCCTTTTAAGGCTTTGGTCCTGGGTTCGAGTCCCAGCCGTCCCACCAATCAACGGGGTACCCCATGCCAAAAATGAGCGCTCCATCAGTCGTGCTCGCGGCGGCGTTTCTGCTCTGTGTGGGTGGCGCGAGCGCGGCGACCAAGACGCCGCCGATGGCGCCGGCGCAGACCTATAGCGACGATGAGGTCATGAAGCAGGCGAACCAGTTCTTCAGTACTGGCGCGAAAGATTTGTCGCAAGTAATTGAAAAGGTTCTAAAAGAAAAGGGAGATCCGGTCGCGATCATCCGCGGCGAGGAGGCGGGAGGCGCAATCGCCGTCGGCCTGCGCTACGGACACGGCGAACTCGTGATCAAGGGCGCGCCGGTGCGCGAGGTGTTTTGGCAGGGTCCGTCGCTTGGTTTCGACGTCGGCGCCAATGCCGTCAAGACCTTCATCTTGGTGTACGGTCTGCCGAACGCGTCGGCGCTGTTTCAGCGGTTCCCCGGCGTCGAGGGCAGTCTCTATTTCGTCGGCGGCTTTGGCGTCAATTACCTGCAGCGCGGGACGATTTCCATGGCGCCGGTGCGCTTCGGCATCGGCTGGCGTCAAGGCATCGCACTCAGCTATATCCATTTTTCGCCGACGAAGCGGCTGAACCCGTTCTGAGGGCCTAACGAACCCGCCGTACGCGCGCAGGTCGCGGGCGCGCGTACGGCCGGGTATCAGATGCCCCTCACGGAGTCGCGGGGCTGCCTTCCACCTGGATCTGCAGCTGCACCGTTTGATTGAAGCCGTAAGCCTTGCCGTAGTCGACGCCGAAGTCGGCGCGATCGAGCGTCGCGCGCGCATCGGCGCCGCAGACGGTCTTCTTCATCATCGCAATGAACTTGCACATGAAGGAGTCGATGTTCAGCGTCAAAGGCTTCGAGACGCCGTGCAGCGTGAACGTTCCCTGCGCCTGTGTCGGCGAATCGCCTTTGAATTTCGTGAATTTACCGACGAATGTCGCGGTCGGGTATTTCGCGACGTCGAATATCTCGGCCGAGCGCGCGTGTTCGTTGAGCTTTTCCATGCCGAAATCGATGGAGCCCACGTCGACCGTCACATCGATCGTGCCGGTCTTCGCCGCGCGATCGAGCACGACTTTGCCTGAGCTCTTCGTGAACTTTCCGCGCCAGACCGACAGCCCGCCCATGTGGTCGGCGGCGAAGCTCGGGTAAGTATGATTGGGATCGAGAATGTAGGTCACGGGTGCCGCGAACGCGCCCGCCGCGCAAATCGATGCCAGGCCCGCGAAAACGAATCGCTTCATCGAGAACTCCTAAACGATTGACGGTCGGTATAATTCCCGCCGCGTAGCGCGCAGCGGGCCCCGGTAGCCTGATGATAGCCGATGTCCTGCGAGCGCTTGGCTTAAATCCGCGACAGAAGGTCCCTGACTATGGAATTACTAGATGCCATCATGACGCGCGCGTCCGCCGGGCGGCTGGCCGAGCCGGGCCCGACGGCCGAGGACCTTGCCCGCATCGTCGATGCGGCGAATCGCGCGCCGGACCACGGCCGCTTGAAGCCCTGGCGCTTGATCGTACTGCAGGGCGCAAGTCGCGAGAAATTCACCGAGGCGGTCGTCGAGGCGCGGCGGAATCGCGCGCCGGCGCCCGACGACGAGCAATTGCGCGTGGAGCGCGAGAAGATTTCGCGTTCACCGCTCCTGCTGGTGATCGCCTGTGTTCCGCAGCGTGGTCATCCGAAGGTGCCGGAAGTCGAGCAACTGGTCGCGGCGGGCGCCGCCGCCGAGAACGCGTTCCTGGCCGCGCATGCACAGGGCTACGGAGTCATGTGGAAGACCGGCCCCGCCGCCTACGAGCCCGGCGTCAAGGCGGCGCTCGGCCTCGCGCCGGAGGACCACATCGTCGCGATCATGCACTTCGGCACGCGATCGAAGTGACGCGGCCGGTTGCCGCCGCGCGCTAGAGCCGCCGCAAGCGGTCGGGGGAGATCGAAACCGATTTGACGAGGGCCCAGACCGGCATGCCGGCGCGCAGCGCGAGTTCGCGCGACGCCGCCGCCGTGATGCGCGCGAGGATTTGCGCGCCGCCGACCTCGATCGAGATCAATTCCGCATCGGCGCTGTCGCTGGCGATGCCGCAGACCGCGCCGCCGAGGATATTGCGCACGCTCAAATGCCGCGGCTCCTCGGTGGCCACGATCACGTCGCGCGCGAGAATTTGGACGCGCACTCGGGCGCCGACGGTGAGACCCGCGCAGGGCACCCGCAGCGCGCCGTTCCCGATCCTGACCTCGGCTAGACCGGCGGCCGTATCGATTGCGGACACGGCGCCGTCGACGACCGCGCCGACCGCATCGGCGCCGACGATGCGCCGCAATTCCGGCCGCAAGCTCATGCCGGCGATTCCGCCTTGTGCGATCGTCGCCCCTTGGTCCATCAGCACCACGTGGGTCGCGAGGCGCAGGACCTCGTCGAACTGGTGACTCACGTAGACCATCGGGATCGCGAGCTGATCGCGGAGCCTCTCCAGATAGGGCAGCAATTCGTCGCGGCGCGCGGCGTCCAGGGACGCGAGCGGTTCGTCGAGCAAGATGAGGCTGGGCTGGCCGAGCAGCGTGCGGCCGATCGCGACGCGCTGCCGTTCGCCGCCCGACAACTCGTGCGTCCGCCGATCGAGCAGCGGACCGAGCGCGAGCAGGGCTTCGACTTCGTCGAAGCCGACGTAGCGCGCGTTGCGCGCGCGCTTCTCGGCATAGCGCAAGTTCGCTTCGACGCGCAGATGCGGAAACAGCCGCGCGTCCTGGAACACGTAGCCGATGCGGCGCGATTCGGGCGGGACGTCGATGCCCGCGGCGGTGTCGAGCAAGACGCGGCCGTCGACCACGACGCGGCCCGCATCCGCGGCAAGAAGTCCGGCGATGATGTTTATCAGCGTCGTCTTGCCGCAGCCGGAGCGGCCGAACAAGGCGGCGACGCCGGGGGTCGGCAGTTCGAATTTCGCGCACAGCGAGAACGCCCCGCGCCGCTTGGCGACCGCGACTTCCAGCATCAGTGGCCCAGCATGCGGCGCACGCGGCGCGCGAACCATTCGGACAACAGCAAGCCGCCGAGACCCAGGACGAGCGACAGGGCGGCGAGCCGCGCGGCGGCGGTCTCGCCGCCCGGCGCTTGCAGCGCGGTATAGAGCGCGAGCGGCAGCGTGCGCGTCTCTCCCGGTATGTTCGACACGAACGTGATCACGGCGCCGAATTCGCCGAGGCCGGCCGAAAACGCGGTGATCGTTCCGGCGAGGATGCCGGGCAGCATCAGCGGCAGCGTGATCGTCGCAAACCGGTCGATCGGTCCGGCGCCGAGCGTGCGCGCGGCGTCTTCGAGGCCGCGATCGATGCCTTCCAACGAAATTCGAATGGCGCGCACCATCAGCGGGAAGGTCATCACGGCGGTCGCGAGCGCCGCGCCGTTGCGCGTGAAGATGAGGTCGAGATGAAATGCCCGGTGCAGCCACGAGCCGATCGGGCCGCGCGTCCCGAACAGGATCAAGAGCAGGTAGCCGACCGCCACGGGCGGCAACACCAGCGGCAGGTGGACGAACGCATCGAGCAGTGTGCGCCCCGGGAAGCGCCGGCGCGCGAGCGTCCACGCGATCAACATCGCCGGCGGCAGGCAAATCAGCACGCTGCGCACCGAGACCTCGAGGCTCAGCCAAAATGCTTCGCGTTCGCTCGGCTGGAACCAAGTCATCGGCGGCGATCTACACAATGCTTCAGGGGCCTCATCCTGCGCGCAGTATACTGTGCGCACCCGCAGTCTCGAGGAATCCGGCCCATGTCCTATTACCGCGCCGTGGCGCCCGCGGCGGCGTCGACGCCCGAACGTATCGGCGTATTGGTCGTCAACCTGGGTACGCCGGACTCGCCGGGCTATTTCGCCGTACAGCGCTATTTGCGGCAATTTCTCGGCGACCGCCGCGTCATCGAGACGTCGCGGTGGATTTGGCTGCCGCTGCTCTACGGCATCGTCCTGCCGTTGCGGCCGCGGCGCACGGCGCGCAACTACCGCAAGATTTGGCTGCAGGAAGGTTCCCCGCTCGCGGTATATTCGGAGCGGCTGACCGCGAAGATCGGCGCGCTCCTGCGGGCGCGCCTCGGCGATGCCGTACGCGTCGAACTCGCGATGACCTACGGCAATCCGAGCGTGGCGCGCGGCATTCGCGCACTCGCCGAGCAGAACGTCCGGCGCTTGCTGGTCCTGCCGCTATATCCGCAATATTGCTCGTCGACCACCGGGTCGGTGTTCGACTGCGTGACGCGCGCGCTGCGGCGCTGGCGCTGGCTGCCCGAGACGCGCTTCGTCAACGCATATTTCGACGACCGCGGCTACGTCGACGCGCTCTCGGCGCAAATCGAACGGCATTGGACGGACGCCGGCGAGCGCTCGCACTTGCTGCTCTCCTATCACGGGATCCCTGCCTCGTACGTCGCCGACGGCGATCCGTATCAGGCCCAGGCGGAGGCGACGACGCGACTGGTCGTCGAGCGTCTGGGACTCAAGGACGGCGAATGGTCGCATTGCTACCAATCCAGATTCGGCTCCGTGGTCTGGCTGCAGCCGTACACCGAGGACGTGCTCAAGGACTTGCTGAAGCGCGGCGTGCGCCGGCTCACGGTCGTCTCGCCGGCGTTCGCGGTGGACTGCCTGGAAACACTCGAAGAAATCGCGATGCAGTACCGGGAACAGTTTCTCGACTCGGGCGGCGAGAGCTTCCACATGGTGCCCGCGCTCAACGACGGCGATGGGCATGCCGCGGTGTTGGCGTCGGTCGTCGAACGGCACCTGCGGGGCTGGGGCCCTGTCTGCCCCTTGCGCCGCGCTCGCGACCGATGTTAGATTCGTCGCATGATGCATTTCCGTGCATGCCGTTTCACAAGCAACCTTCGCGGTCTGCGATCGCTGCGTCTTCTTGCGCTGCCGCTGCGCCGCTAGGCGCAACTATCCTGCGCTATCGGTCGGCGCGCACAAGACCGGAAAGACTCCAAAAAGGCCCAACCAGTACGGCAGCCTCATGGCCTGCTTACGGCGAGTGAGAAAACATCATGTTGCGTAATCCGTCGACGAAATATCGAGCATTCACCCCGATCGATCTGCCCGATCGCACCTGGCCGAACAAGGTCATCGAGACGCCGCCCACCTGGTGCAGCGTGGACTTGCGCGACGGCAACCAGGCGCTGATCGAGCCGATGGATGCCGCGCGCAAGCGGCGCATGTTCGACATGCTGCTGAAGATCGGCTTCAAGGAAATCGAAGTCGGCTTTCCGGCGGCGTCGCAAACCGATTTCGACTTCGTCCGCGAAATCATCGAGCAAAACCTCATACCCGACGACGTCACGATTCAGGCCCTGACCCAGGCGCGGCCCGAGTTGATCGCGCGCACCTACGAGGCGCTCGCCGGCGCGCGCCGCGCGATCGTGCACGTCTACAACTCGACGTCGGTCGCGCAGCGGCGCGTCGTGTTCCGGCTCGATCGCCCCGGCATCATCGACATCGCCGTGCGCGGTGCGACCGCGGTCCGGGAACACGCGCTGCGGCGGCGGGACACGGAGTGGGTCTTCCAGTACAGCCCGGAGAGCTTCACCGGCACGGAGCTGGATTTCGCGGTCGAGATTTGCGATGCCGTCAACGCGGTGTGGGAGCCGACGCCGCAACACAAGTCGATCCTCAATCTGCCGGCGACGGTCGAGATGGCGACGCCGAATGTCTATGCGGATCAGATCGAGTTCTTCTCGCGGCACGTCGCCAAGCGCGACGCGGTGATCGTGAGCGTGCATCCGCATAACGATCGCGGTACCGCGGTCGCGGCCGCGGAATTGGCCGTCATGGCGGGAGCCGAGCGCGTCGAGGGCACGCTGTTCGGCAACGGCGAGCGCACGGGCAATGTCGATCTCGTGACCTTGGCTCTTAACTTGTATACGCAAGGCGTTGATCCAAAACTGGATTTCTCGAACATCAACGAGGCCGCGCGCTGCGCCGAGGCGTGCAATCAATTGCCGATTCACCCGCGCCACCCGTATGTCGGCGACCTCGTGTTCACGGCGTTTTCGGGCTCGCACCAGGATGCGATCAAAAAGGGCCTGGCGGCGCGCGCGCCCGACGATCTCTGGGACGTGCCGTATTTGCCGATCGACCCGTCGGATGTCGGCCGCTCCTACGACTCGATCATTCGCGTCAACAGCCAATCCGGCAAAGGCGGCGTCGCCTATCTGTTGGAGCGCGATTACCAGCTGGTGATGCCGCGGCGCCTGCAGATCGAGTTCAGCCAGGTCGTACAGGCAGCCGCAGATAATACCGGTAAGGAATTGATTTCACAGGAGTTATGGGATCTCTTCTCGAGCGAATACTTGCGGCCGCGACGGCCGCTCGTTTACCGCTCGCATCAGTTGGCCGCGTCGACCGACGGCGCCGACAGCGAACGGCTGTCGCTGCAGATCGAACGTGACGGGCACTTGGAGACGCTCGTCGGCCAAGGGTCGGGCCCGATCGATGCCGTCGTCAACGCCGTCGGCCTGGATTTCGACGTACTTTCCTACGAGGAGCACAGCCGCGGCCAGGGCAGTGCGGCGCAGGCGGTCTGCTATATCGAAATCACGACCCGCTCGCGGCGGACCCTGTTCGGGGCGGGAATGCACCCCAATATCATTACGGCGTCCCTGGCTCGCGGTCCTCTCGGCCGCGAACCGGGCGATCGCGGCGGGTGCGCTGTCCGCGACCGCGGAGAAGGCCCGAACGGGCACCTGATGGGCCCTTGAGGGTTGCGGCCTAGGCCGGTCCTTCGGGGTCCAATAGTTGAATGCGGGACAGAATCGGCTATAGTGCCGAACTTCGTGCCCGCGTGGCCTATCGATCCTATTGATTTCAGGGGCTTTTCTCCAAAAATGAGCGAACGCGCAGACGAACATTTCGATATCGACGATGAGTTTCTTGGTGAAAGCGAGGAAGCGCAGGACTTCGATCCGGTATTGGAGCGCGCCGAAAGGCGCCCGAAGGCGGTCGCGCAGGGTAAGCGCGGCAAGGCGGCTTGGAGCCGCGTCGAGGACGTGCTTGCGGAACGGCAGTTGGAAAAAGAACTGCGCGACATCTTCGAAGACGAGTAACCAGAACGCCCGGGCCATGCCGCGGGCGCCCGAAGCTCTGCGGCGCAGTCCATGTTAGAACACCAGCCAGCTTGGGTCGTCCTGAAATTCGGCGGCACGAGCGTATCGAGCGCCGCCAACTGGCATAACATCGCCGGTGTCATTCGCGCGCAGGCTCGAGGCGGGGATGCGCCCCGTGGTCGTGCATTCGGCGCTCTCCGGCATCACCGATCGGCTCGAAGCGCTGCTGTCCGCGGCCGTCGAAGGCCGGCACGAACCCGTTCTCGAGTCGATCGAGACCAAGCACCGCGAGTTGGCCCGGAGCCTCGATATCGTTCCCGGACCGCGGTTCGAAGCCCTGATCGAGCGAATTGCGGCGGATCGCCGGGTCGATCGCGGAGACGCGCGAGCAGAGCGACCGGCTGCGCGCCCGCGTCATGGCGATGGGTGAACTGCTGGCGACCGCGCTCGGCGCGGTATTTCTCAACGACCAAGGGATCAAGACGCTGTGGGTCGACGCGCGCCGCGTGTTGCGCTCGGAACGACGCATCGACGCGACGGCGAAGGCCGGCTACTTGTCGGCGACCTGCGATTACGCGCCGGATGCGAAGCTTCAAGCCGACTGGCGCGCTCTCGATCAGGTCGTGATCACGCAGGGTTTCATCGCCTCGGACGAGGCGGGCGAGACCGTGTTGCTCGGGCGCGGCGGGTCGGATACTTCGGGTGCGTATTTCGCGGCGAAGCTGGCCGCGGCGCGGCTCGAGATCTGGACCGACGTTCCCGGCATGTTCAGCGCGAACCCGCGCGACGTGCCGACCGCGCGGCTGCTGCGCGCATTGCATTACGACGAGGCGCAGGAGATCGCGAGCAACGGCGCGAAGGTCCTGCACCCGCGCTGCGTCATGCCGGTGCGCCAATACGGGATTCCGCTGCACATCTACGCGACGCAGGCGCCCGAACTCGAAGGCACCGTGATTTCGGCGAACGTGTCCGACAGCGCGGCGCGCGTCAAGGCGATCGCGATCAAGAAGGGGATCACGCTGGTCTCGATGGAAAGCCCGGGCATGTGGCACCAGGTCGGCTTCCTGGCCGACGCGTTCCAGGTGTTCAAGCAACAGGGCCTGTCGGTCGATCTCGTATCGACATCCGAAACGAACGTCACCGTATCCCTGGATCCGGCGGCAAATACGCTCGACAGGTCGGCGGTCGAACATCTGACCGCGGCATTGGCGCAAATCTGCCGCGTCAAGATCCTCGGGCCCTGCGCCTCCTTGAGTCTGTTGGGCCACAACATCCGCGGGATACTGCACGAGCTCGGCGCGGCCTTCGAGCTGTTCCAGGACCAGAAGATCTATCTCGTCACGCAGGCTGCGAACGATTTGAATTTCACGTTCGTCATCGACGAATCCCAGGGCGATCGGCTCGTGAAGCAATTGCACGAGCGCTTGATCCAGTCGATCGGCGCCGACAAGGTCATGGGTCCGACCTGGCAACAGTTGTTCGCGGAGCCGAAACGCGCGCGGGCCGCGACGCGCGAATGGTGGCAGGAGCCGGCGAAGCGGCGGCAATTGCTGGAGATAGCCGCGCGCGAAGGCGCCGCCTACGTCTACGACGCCGAGACGCTCGACGCCGCCGTCGCCGCGGTGCGCGGCGTGGCTCGCGTCGATGCGTGGGCGTATGCGATGAAGGCCAATTGGCACCCGGACATACTGCGGCGCTTTCACGCCGCGGGCCTCATGCTCGAATGCGTGTCGCGCGGGGAACTCGAGCACGCCTTCGCCTCGGTTGCGGGTTTCGCGCCTTGCGACGTGATCTTCACGCCGAATTTCGCGCCGCGCGCCGAATACGAGTCCGGTTTCGCCATGGGCGTGCGCGTCACGCTCGACAATCTGTATCCATTGAAGCAGGTGGCCCGAGGTATTCCGCGGGCGCGAGATTTTCGTGCGCGTCGATCCGGGCCTGGGTCGCGGCCACCATCAGCACGTTCGCACCGCCGGTGCGTACTCCAAATTCGGCATTCCCGTGCCCGAGATCGACGAGCTCGCCGCGCTCGCGAAGGCGCATCGACGTGCGGATCACCGGCCTGCACGCGCACGCGGGCAGCGGCATATTCGACGTCGAGAATTGGACCGAGATCGGCGGCTTGCTCGCGGATCTCGCGGCGCGCTTCCCCGATGCCGCGGTCGTCGACCTCGGCGGCGGCATAGGCGTTCCCGACCATGTCGGGGCACGCGGACGTGGATCTCGCCGCGCTCGACCGCGGCGTCAAGGCGCTCAAGGAGCGCTTTCCGAAACTCAAGTTCTGGATGGAGCCGGGCCGGTTCCTGGTCGCCCGCGCGGGCGTGCTGATCGCCGAGGTCACGCAGCTCAAAGGCAAGGGCGATGTACATTACATCGGCATCGCGACCGGCATGAATTCCCTGATCCGTCCCGCTTTGTACGGCGCGCATCACGAAGTTGCGAATCTGACGCGTTTGGGCGCGGAGGCGACGCAGATGGCGACCGTCGTCGGTCCGATCTGCGAGTCGGCCGATCAGCTCGCGACCGACCGCTGGCTGCCGCCGACCGAGGAGGGCGAGGTGCTGCTGCTCGCCTCCTGCGGAGCCTACGGCCGCGCGATGGCGTCGAATTACAACATGCGCCCCCCGGCGCGAGAGTTCATCATCGGCATATGAATCGAATCGGCATCATCGGTTGGCGCGGCATGGTCGGCTCCGTTCTCCTGCAGCGCATGCGCGAGGAACGCGACTTCGATTCGATCGAGCCCACGTTCTTCAGCACGTCGCAGGCCGGCGGCGCCGCGCCGCCGATCGGCCGGCCGACCGGCCGCGTGGAGGACGCGAACGACATCGCCGCGCTCGCGAAGCTGCCGATTCTCGTGAGCGCCCAGGGCGGTGAGTACACGCAATCGGTGCATCCGCGCCTGCGCGCCGCGGGATGGCAGGGCTGCTGGGTAGACGCCGCGTCGGCGCTGCGCATGAACGAGCGCGCGGTCATCGTGCTCGACCCGGTGAACCTGCCGGTGATGCGCCAAGCGTGGGAGGATGGCATCAAGGATTTCATCGGCGGCAACTGCACCGTGTCGCTGATGTTGATGGCGGTCGGCGGCCTGATGCGCGCCGGCGCCGTCGAGTGGATCACGGCGATGACCTATCAGTCGGCGTCGGGCGCCGGCGCGCAGCACATGCGCGAGTTGATCGAGCAAATGGGGGCGGTCCACCGGGCGGCGGCGCCCTTGCTCGGCGACCCCGCGGCGACCATTCTCGACGTCGACCGCGCGGTCGGCGCCGCGCTCGCGGCCGACGATTTCCCGCATGCGCATTTCGGCGTGCCGCTCGCGGCGAATCTGATTCCGTGGATCGACAAGGATTTGGGCAACGGCCAGAGCCGCGAGGAGTGGAAGGCGGGGGTCGAGGCCAACAAGATCCTCGGCACCGAGGCCCGCCCGGTGCCGGTCGAGGGCTTGTGCGTGCGCGTCGGCGCGATGCGATGCCACAGCCAGGCGCTCACGATCAAACTGAAGTCGGACTTGCCGATCGCTGAGATCGAGCGCTTGATCGCCGGCGGCAACGACTGGGTCAGGATCGTGCCCAACGAGCGCGAGCTCAGCATCAGAGAGCTCTCGCCCGCGGCCGTCAGCGGCCGGCTTCACGTGCCGATCGGACGCCTGCGCAAGCTCTCGATGGGGGGCGAGTATCTGTCGGCATTCACGGTGGGCGACCAGCTGCTCTGGGGAGCCGCGGAACCGCTGCGCAGAACCGTGCGGTTCCTGTTGGACAAGCTCACGGCTTGAGCCCGGCGCGGGCGTCCTTGTGCGTGATCAGTCGGATCGGCACCGGCTTCGGCGTTCCAGATGTCTTCGCAATACTCGCGGATCGATCGATCGGACGAGAATTTGCCCGACCGCGGCCGTATTCAGGATCGACATGCGCGTCCACCGGTCGGCGTCGCGGTAGGCCTCCGAGACCCGGGCCTGGCACTCGACATAGGACTGAAAATCCGCGAGCAGCATGTACGGATCGTTGATACAGCAGGTCGTCGACCAGCGGCCGGAACAGATCGGCGATCGCCGTGCGAGAAGAAGCCGCCGCGGATCAAGTCGAGCGACCGCGCGCAGTTCGGCATTGCCTGCGTAATACTCGGCAGGGCGGTATCCGCGCTCCTTGCAGCGCGTAGACCGCCGGCGTGTCGAGGCCGAACAGGAAGAAATTCTCGGCGCCGACCTCGTCGCGAATTTCGATGTTGGCGCCGTCCAGCGTGCCGATCGTCAGCGCGCCGTTCATGCAGAACTTCATGTTGCCGGTACCCGACGCCTCCTTGCCGGCGGTCGAGATCTGTTCCGAGAGATCGGCCGCCGGGATAGACGCTGCTGGCCGTTGGTCACGTTGAAATTCGGCAGAAACACGACCTTCAGCCGGTCGCGCACGTCCGGGTCGCGATTGACGACGTCGCCGACGGCGGTGATCAGCTTGATGATCAGCTTCGCCAGTGCGGTAGCCGGGCGCGGCCTTGCCGCCGAAGATGAAGGTGCGCGGCGCGATGTCCGCGGACGGGTTCGACTTGATGCGGTGGTACAGGGCGACGATGTGCAGCACGTTGCAGGTGCTGGCGCTTGTATTCGTGGATGCGCTTGACCAGCACGTCGAACAGCGAATGCGGGATCGACCGCGATGCCGGTGCGTCGCGCATGGCGAGCGAGGCGAGCTGCGCGCTTGTTCTCGCGCTTGATCGTCGCGCCAACGCTCGCGGAACTCGCCGTCCTCGGCCAGCGGCTCGAGCGCGCGCAGCTCGCGACAGATCGCTTGACCCAGCCGTCGCCGATGCGCTCCGTGATCAAGCCGGCGAGCCGCGGATTGCTGAGCACCATCCAGCGGCGCGGCGTCACGCCGTTGGTCTTGTTGCTGAACTTGTGCGGCCAAAGCTCGTAGAAGTCCCTCAGGACGATCGTGTCTTCAGCAGCTCCGAGTGCAGCTCCGCGACGCCGTTGATCGCGTGGCTGCCGACGCAGGCGAGGTGGGCCATGCGCACGTAGCGCTCGCCGCTCTCGTCGATCAGCGAGAGCCGGGAGATGCGGCTCTCGTCGCCGAGGAATCGCATCCGCACTTCGTCGAGGAACCGCGCATTGATCTCGTCGACGATTTCCAGGTGCCGCGGCAACACGCGGCCGAATACGGCGACCGGCCATCGCTCGAGGGCCTCCGGCAGCAGGGTGTGATTCGTATAGGCGAACGTCTTGCGGGTCACCTCCCACGCGTCCGCCCACGGCAGGTGATGCTCGTCGACGAGCAGGCGCATCAACTCGGCGATCGCCACCGCCGGGTGCGTGTCGTTCAGCTGAACGGCGAACTTCTCGTGGAACTCGGCGCAGCGGGATCTTCTGCACCCGGAGGATGCGCAGCATGTCCTGCAAGGAACAGGAGACGAAGAAATATTGCTGTTCGAGGCGCAATTCCTTGCCGCGCAGCTGCTCGTCGTTGGGGTACAGCACCTTGCTCAGGTTTTCGGAGATGATCTTTTGATTGACGGCGCCGTAATAGTCGCCGCTGTTGAACGCGGCGAAATCGAACGACTCGGGCGCTTCGGCGCGCCACAGGCGCAGGGTGTTCGCGGTGTTGGTGCGAAACCCCAGGATCGGCGTGTCGTACGGGACGCCGCAGACCGTCTTGTCCGGCACCCAGCGCACGCGCGGGCGGTCGTGCTCGTCGACATATTGTTCGGTGCGGCCGCCGAACTTGACGTCGACCGCCCACTCGGGGCGCATGATTTCCCAGGGGTTGCCGTATGCGCAGCCATTTGTCGGTTTTCTCGACCTGCCAGCCGTCGACGATTTCCTGGTGAAAGATGCCGAATTCGTAGCGGATGCCGTAGCCGACGACCGGCACCTCGAGCGTCGCCAGGGACTCGATGAAGCAGGCCGCGAGCCGGCCGAGGCCGCCGTTGCCGAGCCCCGGCTCCACTTCCTGGCGCAGCAAGTCGTCGAGATCCATGCCCGATTTCGGTCCATCGCCTCACGGACGCGGTCGAAGATGCCGAGGTTGATCAGATTGTTGCCGAGATGCGGACCCATGAGGAATTCCGCCGACAGATAGGCGACCGTGCGCGAACCTTGCTCCGTGTACGCCGCCGCGGTGCTGATCCAGCGCTGCAGCATCCGGTCGCGCACGGCGTACGCCAGCGCCATGTAGTAGTCGTTCTTCGTCGCGAGCGCCGGAAACTTGCCCTGGACGTAGAACAGGTCGTCGAGGAACGCATTGACCAGCGCATCGGTGCCGAGCCCGGTGCGCCCGTTGCCGTCAGAGATCATCGTGCCGCTCGAACCGCTCCCAGTGACCCCGATCGAATTCGCCGCCCAGGAACTCGCGGCACGCGGTTTGCGCCTGCGCGAGATACTCGGCGCGCGACAAGGCCGAGCGCGCGGCGCCGACAATGCGCGAGCCGTCGGCAACCTGCCCGGCCGCGCAGCGCCGGTACAGCGCCGGCAGGAGCTTGCGCGTGACGAGATCGCCGGTGCCGCCGAACAGCAGCATGTCGAAAACTGGAAGTGTCGCCACGCGTGGGTTTCCTTTGGCCTGCGGTCGCAGCGTAGCATTGTGCAACGCCTACTGGTATGGCTCGCGCGTGTGGCACAATGTTCCCGCATATGGCCCGATCATGGAACGTGTTCGTCGAAGCCGCTGGCTGGTGCGCGGCTTTGGCGATACTCGGCGCATACGCGCTGTTGTCCGCGGGCAAGCTCGCGGCGCGGTCCGCCACCTATCAGTGGATGAACATCGTCGGCGCCGTGGGTTTCATCATCAACAGCGGCTGGAACGGCGCCATGCCGTCGGCGGCGCTCAACGCCGTCTGGCTCGTGATCGCCGTGTATGCGCTGAGGCGCAATCGGCGGCGCGCCTAGCGCGGTCACGCCGCCGCGTGGCGGCTGCGCAGCAGGGCGACGACGTCCGCGAGCGAGAGGTTCTTCGCCCGCAGCAATAACAAGGTGTGGTACAGCAGGTCCGCCGCCTCGCCGACGACCTTGGCGTCCGGCTCCGCGACCGCCGCGAGCGCGAGCTCCAAGCCTTCCTCGCCGACTTTCTGCGCGATCCTGAGCATGCCTTCGGCGGCCAGGCCTGCCGTGTAGCTGCCCGGCGGCCGGTCGCGCAGGCGCGCATCGATGGTGCGGCCGAGTTCGACGAGAAACGACAGGTCCTCGGCCGCGGCGCGCGGCGCGTCCGCGCCGAAGCAGGTCGGCGTGTCCAGATGGCACGTCGGCCCGTGCGGCTTCGCGGTGACCAGCAAGGTGTCGCCGTCGCAATCGGCCGCTATCGCGCGCACCTCGAGGAAATGCCCGGAGGTTTCGCCCTTGGTCCAGAGCCTGCGCTTGCTGCGGCTCCAGAAGGTCACCCGGCCGCTGCGCTCGGTCGCGGCGAGCGCGTCGCGGTCCATGTAGCCGAGCATCAGCACGGCGCCGGTGTCGGCGTCCTGGACGATCGCGGGCAGCAGCCCGTCCTCCTTGTCCCACGTCGAGCGCATCCGCCCGAACGCCGATGGTCGTCATGGTCGCACCTCGATGTGCGCGGCCCGCAGGTCGCGCTTCAGGTCGGGAATCGCGATGCTCGCCGGAATGGAACACGCTCGCGGCGAGCGCGGCGTCGACGCCGGCATCGCGAAACACCTCGACGAAATGCCGCGGCGCGCCGGCGCCGCCGGAGGCGACCAGCGGCACCGCGACAGATCGCGCGCACCGCCCTCAGCTGGGCGATGTCGTAGCCGCGGCGCACGCCGTCGCTCGCCATGCAGTTGAGCACGATCTCGCCGGCGCCGCGGCGCACCGCCTCGGCCACCCAGTCGAGGGTGTCGCGCCGGTGTCGCATCGCGCGTGCGCGCGACGTCGCCGGTGAACTGCTGCACGCGATAATCGCCGTCCGCCGCGAGGCTGTCGATGCCGACGACGACGCATTGCGCGCCGAACCGTTCGCTCAAGGCGTCGATCAGGTCGGGATCCGACAGCGCCGGCGAGTTCACGGAGATCTTCTCCGCGCCCGCGTCGAGGACCGCCTCGGCGTCGGCGACCGAGCGGATGCCGCCGGCGACGCAGAAGGGGATGTCGAGCACGCCGCGCGACGCGGCCGACCCAGGAGCGGTCGACGGAGCGGCCGTCCGGGCTCGCGGTGATGTCGTAGAACACGAGCTCGTCCGCGCCCTCGTCGCGGTAGCGCGCGGCGAGTTCGAGGATGTCGCCGACCACCCGGTGGTCGCGGAAGCGCACGCCCTTGACGACCTGGCCGTCGCGGACGTCGAGGCAGGGGATTATGCGTTTGGCAAGAATGCTCGCAACTCCTCGATCGGCATGCAACTCTTCGAGCAGCGCCTTGCCGCTGATCGCCGCCGCCGCGCCCGCCGCCGGCGAGCGCCGCGAGGTCCGCGCGCGTCGCGCACGCCGCCGGAGGCCTGCCACTCGATGCCGCGGGAAGCGCGCGCGACCGCCTCGCGGTACAGGTCGACGTTCGGACCGGCAAGGCGCCGTCGCGCTCGCACGTCGGTGCACAGCACGTGCGCGAGCGAGACGGCTCGCGAACGGCGACCGCGTCCCACAGCGATCAATTGCGATGCCGCCGCCAGCCGTGCGTCGCGACGCACGGCACGCCGCGCTCGTCCAGGCGCACGTCGAAGGCGAGCGTGATGCGCTCCGGCGCCGAACTCGGCGAGCCAGCGCGCACCGCGGCCGGGTCGGTCGACCGCGGCGCTGCCGACGACCACGCGCGCGACGCCGAGCGTCGAGCATCGTCGACGACCGCGGCCGGTCGCGCAAGCCGCCGCCGACCTGCAGCTTCATCTGCGGCCGGGCCGCGAGCTCGCGGATGATCGCGCGGTTCGCGCCGCCGCCGTCGCGCGCGCCGTCGAGATCGACGACGTGCAGCCAGTCGCGCGCCGATCCGCCGATAGCGTCTCGAGGAGTTCGAGCGGGCCGGCGCGTAGACGGTCTCGGCGTCGAAGTCGCCTTGCAACAGCCGCACGCAGCGTCCGCCGCGCAGATCGATGGCGGGAATCAGGCGCATGGGAGACGGCGAGGAAATTGCGCAGCACGCGCGCGCCGACGGCGGCGGAACGCTCGGGGTGGAACTGCGCGCCGCAGAAATTGCGCCGCTGCACGCAGGCGCTGAAGTCGGCTCGCCATAGCGCGTCGTCGCGATGGTCGCGGGTCCGACCGGCAGCGCGTAAGCTGTGCACGAAATACGCGTAGCAATCCTCGCTCAGGCCCGCGAGCAGCGGCGATCGGGCGCACGATGGTCAGCGTGTTCCAGCCCATGTGCGGGCACCGGCCGGCCGGGCGCGTCGGCGAGACGCTCGGCACGCGCCGGGAATCACCCCGAGGCAGCGGCCTCGCCCTCGGCCGAGCGAGTCGAACAGCAATTGCATGCCGAGGCATATGCCGAGCACCGGTTGGCGCAGGTCGGGATGAGTTCATCGAGACCCGCGTGACGCAGCCGCGCCATCGCGTCGGCGGCCGCGCCGACGCCCGGCAGTATCACGTGGCTCGCCGCGCGAATGCGCCGCGGCGTCCGCGGACACCGCGGCGGCTCACGTTCAGGCGCTCGAGCGCGAACCGGAGCGATGCGATGTTGGCGCCGCCGCTCGCGATGATGACGACGTCCGTCGAGGCTCACAGCACGCCCTTCGTGCTCGGCAGGTCGATGCCCTCGAGCCGGACGGCCTGGCGCAGGCTGCGGCCGACGCCCTTGAAGCACGACTCGACCATGTGATGGGCATTCTCGCCGCGCACGCGCACGTGCAGCGCGGCGCCGAGCGTCTCGGCGAGAGAGCGGAAGAAATGCGGCACGAGCTCGGTCGGCAGGTCGCCGATCCGCTCGCGGCCGAACCGGCCCTCCCAGGCGAAGTACGGCCGCCCGGACAGATCGAGCGCGACTTCGGCCTGCGCTTCGTCCATCGCGAGCACGAAGCCGTAGCGCGCGATGCCTTTCTTGTCGCCGAGCGCTTCGCGCAAGGCCTGGCCGAGCGCGAGCGCGCAATCCTCGACCGTGTGATGCTCGTCGATGTGCAGATCGCCGGCCGCGCGCAAGCGGAGCGCGAAGCCGCCGTGCTTCGCGATCTGTTCCAGCATGTGGTCGAAGAAGCCGATGCCGGTATGGATGTCGCTCGGTCCCTCGCGCGACAGATCGACCTCGACTTCGATGTCGGTTTCCTTGGTCTTGCGGCGCAAACGCGCCTTTCGTCCCTGTTCGACGATGCGTCTTGCGATCGCCGGCCAGGTTTCCTCGGCGGGTCCATTCAGGCTGATCTTGACGCCATGGACGCCCAGGTTCGCCGCGAATTGCAGGTCGGTGTCGCGGTCGCCGACCATGAAGCTGCGCTCGGCATCGATCGGCGCGGCGGCGATGTAGTCCTTGACCAGGTCGACCTTCGGTTTGCGGCACGCGCAATCGTCGGCCTTGAAATGCGGACAGATGAACACCGCGTCGAACACGATCCCCTGCGACGCGAACAGGTCGAGAATGAACCGGTGCGCGCGCTCGAAATGTTCGTGCGGCAGGCTCGCGGTGCCGAGGCCGTCCTGGTTCGTGACGACCGCGAGCTCGAAGCCGGCGCGCTTGAGCTCGAGCAGCGCCGGGATGACCCCCGGCACGAGGCGAATCTTGTCCAAGGTATCGACCTGTTCGTCGGGCGGCTCCTCGTTCAGCGTGCCGTCGCGATCGAGAAAGACGATGTGCCGTCCGCTCATGTCGACTCCAGGCTGTGGAGCAATGCGTCGTTCTGCGCGCGCGTGCCGACCGTGATGCGCAAGCTGCGCGGCAGTGCCGGGTTGCCGCGCAGATCGCGCACGATCAGCCCGCCCGCGATGCTCCTCTGCATGAATGCGTCCGCATCCGGGCTGTCGAGCAGCAGGAAATTGCAGTCGCTCTCGTACACGGTGCTCACGAGCGGGGAGGCTTCGAGGCCGCGGCGCAGGTACTCGCGCTCGGCGAGCAGCGCACGCAGCCTGCTCCGAGTCGCCGCGAGTTCCGCGGGCGCGAGCGCCGCGAGCGCCGCCTCGATGGTCGGCTGCGCGAGGCAGTAAGGCGGCACGACGCGCCTCGCGAGGTCGATCAGGTCCGGGTTCGCGAGCAGCGCGCCGACACGCGCGCCCGCGAGCGCGTGCGCCTTGGACAGCGTGCGCAGGACCGCGAGGGTCGCGTATTTGTCGAGCCGGCGCGCCATGCTCGGCGCGTCCGACCATTCGATGTACGCCTCGTCGATGACCACGACCGCCTTGCCGTCGAGCGCGGCGCAGACCGCGTCGACGGCGCCCGGGGTCGAGCAGATTCCCGGTCGGGTTGTTCGGCGAGCACAGGTAGACCAACTTGACGCCGGGCCGCCAGGCCGCGAGCAGAGCGTCCGGGTCGAGGGCCCAGCCGCGGTCGCGCCGCAGAGGAACCTCGAGCACGTCGGCGCCTTGGATGCGTGCCGCGACCTGGTACATGCCGAACGTCGGCGTGCATTGCAGGATCGCGTCCACGCCCGCGCGTAGATAGATCCGCGAGAGGACATCGATCGCCTCGTCGCTGCCGCGCGCGACGAGCACGTTGCCGCGGCGCGACTCCGTACACGGACGCGAGCCGCTCGACCAGCGCCGCGGGCTGCGGCTCCGGATAGCGGTTGAGCCCCGCGGCGCCTTTGTCGCCGGCCGGCCGCCAGGGCGCCTCGTTCGCATGCAGCCGGGTCAGGGACGGCAGCCACGCGGCATGCGAGTAAGGCTGCAACGTCCGAATCTCCGGGCGCGCGAGCGCGAGCAGGGGGTTCATCGCGCGCATTTCCGCGAGCGCGGCGAGCCGGATCGTCACGGCCGCGGCATGCGCATCCAGGCCTTCGAGCCCCGCGAGGACCTGCGCCGTGGGGCCCAAGCCTTCCAGACCCGCGGGCGTGAGTTCCTGGACCGTGATGCGCTTTTGGAAGTCCTCGAGCGACAGGCCGCTGTAGGCCCGCGCGTAGCCGTAGGTCGGCAAGGTGTGATTCGGGCCGCCGCAGTAATCGCCGATCGACTCGGGCGACCAGCTGCCGAGGAAGACCGCGCCGGCGGCCGTCACCCGCTCGAGCCAGGCGCGCGGCTCGCGGATCTCGAGAATCAGGTGTTCCGGCGCGTATGCGTTCGCGAGATCGAACGCCTCGGCCATCGACTGCCACGACGATCGCGCGCATGTGGCCGATCGACTCGGCGAGTATCGCGCCTCGGCGCAAGCCGCCGCGCTGCCGGTCGACCTCGGCGGCGGCCGCGCGCGCGAGCGCCGCGCTGTCGGTGACGAGTATCGCCTGCGCCTCGGCGCTGTGCTCGGCCTGCGCGAGCAAATCGGCCGCGACGAAATCCGCGCGCGCGCCATCGTCGGCGATGACCAGCACCTCGGTGACGCCGGCCGGCAGGTCGGCGGCGGCGCCCTCGGGGTCGGCGGCGACGATCAGCTTCGCCGCCGTCACCCAGGCGTTGCCGGGGCCGAAGAGCTTGTCGCATTTCGGCACCGGCGAACAGCCGTACGCCATCGCGGCGATCGCCTGCGCGCCGCCCAGCTTGAATACTTGCCGACGCCGGCCTTGCGCGCCGCGGCCAGAATCGCGGGATCGGCGGCGCCGTCCGCGCGCGCCGGCGTGCAGAGGACGCGCACCTTGCAGCCCGCGATCGCCGCCGGCACGGCCAGCATGATCGCGGTCGAGGGCAGAGGCGCGGATCCCGCGGGCACGTACAGGCCGACGGCCCTGATCGGCACGCAGAGGCGCTCGCAGAGCACGCCCGGCGCGGTTTCGACGCACAGCGGCGGCGCCATTTGCGCGGCGTGGAAGCGGTGGACGTTGGCAATCGCGGTTTCGATTGCCGCGTGCTGCTCGTCCGTGAGCGCGCGGTCGGCGGCCGCAAATTCCTCTTCGCTCACGGCGAGCGTCGTCAGGCTCGCGCCGTCGAAGCGGCGCGTGAGTTCATAGAGCGCGGCCTCGCCTTGCGTCAGAACCGCGTCGATGATGCCGCGCGCGTCGGCCTCGACGCCGCGGGCGTCGCGCATCGCCGGGCGCCGCAGGGCGGCCTGCTTTTCGGCGGCGGACAGAGCTTTCCATTCGAGTACGCGCATGTCTTCAGGCCAGCATTTTCTCGACGGGGAGCACGAGCACCGAGCTCGCGCCGACCTTCTTCAGCTCTTCGAGCGTTTCCCAGAATACGTTCTCGCGGCACACGGCGTGCACGGCGACCCGGTCGCCGCGGCCGTCGAGCGGGATCACGGTCGGCGCCTCGCTGCCGGGCAGGAGCTTCGCGATCGCGGGCAGGGCGGAGCGGGGCGCATGCAGCATGATGTACTTGCTGCCCTTGACCTGTTCGACGCCGTCGATGCGCATCAGCAGGCGGCGCTCCCACTCTTGCTTCTCGGGGGAAATCGGCACCGGCGTTCGGATCAAGACCGCCTGGCTCGCGAGCACGGTCTCGACCTCGCGCAAATGATTGGCCGCGAGCGTCGACCCCGTGGAGACGAGATCGCAGATCAAGTCCGCACGGCCGAGGCGCGGCGCGATCTCGACCGAGCCGGACAACACGACGACCTCGGCCTCGATGCCGCGTTCGCTGAGAAAGCGCGTCGAGGATCATGGGATAGGTGGTGGCGATCCGCTTGCCTGCCAGGGATTGCGGGCCGCGGTAGTCGAAACCGTCCGGCACTGCGATGCACAGCCGGCAGTGGCCGAAGTCGAGCAGCTTCAGCTGCTCGAACAGCGGCGCGACGCCGCGCGCCTGGAATGCGAGGCGCTTTTCCTCGACGACGTTGAGTCCGACCAGTCCCAAGTCGCAGACGTCCTCCTGCACGAGATCCGGTATGTCGTCGTCGCGGACGAACAGCACGTCGAGCGGCATGTTCTCGCCGTAACACATGAGCTGGTCCTTGCCGCGCGTGTACTTCAGTCCACAGCGGCCCAACAGGTCGAGAGAGCTGTCGGTCAGCCGGCCGCTCTTCTGGATCGCTATGCGCAGACGCATCGATGCGCCCCCGCTCATGGATTGCGCGCGGCGTTGAGCCGCAGGTTCGCGGTGCGGTAGCCGCCGCTGCCCGAGGTCAGGTATCGCGCGACGCGGCCGATCGTCGTCACGCTGACGCCCGTCTGGCGGTGGATCTCGCGATAGGGCATGCCGCGGTCCAGTAGTTCCACGACCGCCCAACGATCCGCCATCGCCTGCAATTCGGCGGGCGTGCAAAGGTCGCGGAAGAAACTACGGCATTCGTCGACGCTGCGCAGCGTCAAGATCGCCGCGCAGAGCGCGCGTTCGTGTTGCAGCTCCTGGCGCACGGTCACGGGCCGGTTGGTCTTCATGGGGCCGCTCTCAAGTCCTCGGGTTCGCCGCGGTGGCTGTACCAATGTGATAGCACATTATTACATTATAACAAGTTCCGCAAGCGCCGCGGCCGCCCGCTTGACGCCCGGCCCCCGGGGTGCCTAGAATCGCGCCGCTCATCTAGACCGGCTGAGGGAAAGGCCCTTAGAAGCCGGGGCAACCATCGGGGATTTCACGGTCCGCGAAACGGTGCCAACTCCTGCGGTTCCGCCGGCCTCGAACGGCTGCGGACCGATAGATGGGCGGCCAATCGAGCCGCGCGTCGCGACGGCCTCGATGGCGCGAAGAGCGGTGCGCTCCGCAGGGGTAAACGAACCCGTGAGGAGTGAATGGCCGCGTGTCGCGAACTGTGGATCTCGAACTCATCGACGAAGTCTTGGAGCTGCCGGCGCCGTGGGCGCTGCATCACGGCGGCCATTTGCCCGGCGCGTGCATCGCGTTGCGGATCGAAGGTCCCGCGGGCGCGCCCGTCGTCGCCGCGCTCGGCGGGATATCGGCGCACCGAGTCGTCGCCGGCGGGCAAGGCTGGTGGTCGGCGATCGCGGGGCCCGGCAAGGGCATCGACACCGACCGCTTCCGCGTGCTCGGCATCGACTATATCGGCGGTTCCGGCGGCAGCAGCACGCCGGACGGGCGCACCGCCTTCCCCAGCGTCAGCACGCACGACCAGGCCGCGGCGCTCGCCGCGATCCTGCGCCGGCGCGCGACCCGGCTGCACGCGATCGTGGGCGCATCCTACGGCGGCATGGTCGCGCTGTCGTTCGCGCTGCGCTATCCGGAGCTCGTCGATCGCATCGTCGTCGTGGGCGCGGCGGACCGGTCGCGGCCGCTCGCGACCGCGTGGCGCTGCGTGCAGCGGCAGATCGTGCGCGAGGCGATCGAGCGCGGCGAGGGCGCCGCGGGCTTGCGACTCGCGCGCGGACTCGCGATGACCACGTACCGGACCGCGGAGGAATTTTCCGAGCGGTTCCGCGGCCCGCCCGTGAGGATCGACGGACGATTCCATTTTCCGATCGAGCGGTACCTGTTCGCGCGCGGCGAGGACTACGTGCGCAAGTACCGGCCCGAATCGTTCGTGACCTTGAGCGAGTCGATCGACCTGCATGACATCGACGCCGCGCTCGTGCGCACGCCGACGACGCTGATCGGCATATGCGAGGACCAGTTGGTGCCGATCGCCGACGTACGCGCCCTGGCGGCGCGGCTAGGCGGCCCGTGCCGGCTCGTGCAGCTCAGCTCGCTTTACGGACACGACGCCTTCCTCAAGGAAGGCGTCGCGCTGAAACCCATCATCGAACAGGCGCTCGAGGAGACGACCAAGTGACCAAGGAGAAAGACCGGAAGCCGGCGACGCGGGCGGTGCGGGCGGGGCTCGAATCGGACGCGCAATTCGGCGCGGTCGTGCCGCCGATTTATCTGTCGCTCGAATTTCGCGTTCGAAGGCTATCGCAAACAGCGCAGCCGCTACGACTACACGCGTTCCGGCAATCCGACGCGCGATCAATTGGCGAAGGCGCTCGCGGATCTCGAGGGCGGCGCCGGCGCGGTCGTCACCTGCACCGGGCTCGGCGCGATCACGCTGATGCTCGCGCGGCTGCCGGGCGGCGCGCGCGTCCTCGCACCGCACGATTGCTACGGCGGCACGTTTCGCCTGTTCGCGGCCCTGCAGGCGAAAGGGACCACTCGCCGTCGATTTCGTCGATCAGAACGACGCCGCCGCGCTGCGCGATGCGCTCGCCGCCCGGCCTTCGCTCGTGTGGATCGAGACGCCGAGCAATCCCTTGCTGCGCATCGTCGACATCGCGGCGGTCGCCGAGGCGGCGCACGCGGTCGGCGCGCTCGTGGTCGCCGACAACACGTTCTTGTCGCCGATCTGGCAGCGGCCGCTCGATCTCGGCGCCGACATCGTCCTGCATTCGACGACGAAGTACCTGAACGGCCACAGCGACGTCGTCGGCGGCGCGGTGATCGCGCGAACCACGGAGCAGGTCGCAGGACCTCGCGCTGGTGGGCGAACGCGATCGGCGTCACCGGCGCGCCGTTCGACAGTTTCCTCACGCTGCGCGGCGTGCGCACGCTGCACGCGCGCATGCGCGTGCACGAGGAGAACGCGCGGGCCGTCGTCGGCGCGCTCCGCGGCCATCAGTGCGGTCGCCCGGGTCTATTACCCGGGGCTCGAGGATCATCCGGGACATGCGCTCGCGCGGCGCCAGCAGACCGGCTTCGGCGCGATGCTGAGCTTCGAACTCGCGGGCGGCGAGCCCGCCGTGGAAGCGTTTCTCGATGGGCTCGAATGCTTCACGCTCGCCGAATCGCTCGGCGGCGTGGAGAGCCTGATCGCGCATCCGGCGACGATGACGCATGCCGGCATGGATGCGAATGCCCGCTTGCGCGCAGGCATCGGGCCGGGGCTGCTGCGGGTCTCGGTCGGCATCGAGGACCCCGCGGATTTGACCGCCGACCTCGAGTCGGCACTGCGGCGCGCGGCGCGCGGCGCCTAGAGCGCGGCGAGCACCGCGTCGCCGGCCGCCCGCGTCGAGATCGCCGCGCCGCCTGCGGGTGCGATGTCCGCCGGCAGGGCGCCGCCGTCGATCGCCTTCGATACCGCGGCTTCGACGGCGCGCGCCTCGGTTTCCAGTCCGAGCGAATGGCGCAACAGCAGCGCCGCGCTCAGGATCGTCGCGTACGGATTCGCGATGCCGCGCCCGGCGATGTCCGGTGCGGAGCCGTGAATCGGTTCATACAGCCCGCCGCGCGCCGATTCGCCGAGCGAGGCCGACGGCAGCATGCCCAAGGATCCCGCGAGCATCGACGCTTCGTCGGTGAGGATGTCGCCGAACATGTTCTCGGTGACGATGACGTCGAAATCCCGCGGCTTGCGGAGCAAGTGCATCGCGGCCGCGTCGACCAGCATGTGATCGACGGCGACGTCCGGAAATTCGGCGCCGACCACGCGCTCGACGACGCTGCGCCAGAGGCGCGAGGTCTCCAGCACGTTCGCCTTGTCGATCGACGTCAATTTCTTGCGCCGGCCGCGCGCGAGCCGGGCCGCGAGGCGCACGACGCGCTCGATCTCGGCGGCCGTGTAGCTGCACAGGTCCGACGCCGCCGTCGCCGTGCGGTGCTTTTCGCCGAAATAAATGCCGCCGGTCAGTTCGCGAACGACCATGATGTCGACGCCGCCGCAGCAGCTCCGCCTTGATCGGCGATGCGCCGAGCACCGCCGGGTGCGGCGCGACGGGGCGCAGGTTGGCGAACAGGCCGAGCGCCTTGCGCAGCTGCAGCAGGCCCTGTTCGGGGCGCACCGGTCGCGTTCGGATCGGACCACTTCGGCCCGCCGACGGCTCCCATCAGCACGGCATCGGCGCGGCGGCAGAGCGCGAGCGTCGCCGCCGGCAGCGGCTCTCCGGTCGCGTCGATCGCCGCGCCGCCGAGCGGCGCGGATTCGAATTGGAAATCGTGGCCGTAGCGCCTGCCGACGGCGACGCAGCGTGCGCACGGCTTCCGCGGTGACCTCGGCGCCTATGCCGTCGCCCGGCGAGGACGGCGATCAATGCGTGCATCGGCGACTCCTTTATTTGCGGTGCGCCGCTTCGTAGGCGGCGATTTCCGGCAGCTTGCTTCGCAGGAAGCCGAGCTCGTCGAGACCGCTCATCAGGCAATGGCGCGCGAATGCCTCGATGGCGAACGTCGGCGACCGTGCCGTTCGGCGAGCGACAAGCGCGCCGACTCCAGATCGATCGTGACTTCGGCGCCGGGATGATCGAGGAGCCAGCGGTGCGTCGACGCATCGACGACGACCGGCAGCAAGCCGTTCTTCAGCGCGTTGCTGCCGAAGATGTCGGCGATGGCGGTGCTGACCACCGCGCGGAAGCCGTAGTCGAGCAGCGCCCAGGGCGCGTGCTCGCGCGACGACCCGCAGCCGAAATTATGGCCCGCGACGAGTATCTCGGCTGCCGGCCGCGCCGGGCTGGTTCAAGACGAATTCGGGATTCGGCGCGCCGTCCTCGCGGTAGCGCCAATCCGCGAACAGGGACTTGCCGAGGCCGGCCTTGGTCGTGGTCGTGAGGAAGCGCGCCGGGATGATCTGATCCGTGTCGATGTTGGTCGACGGCATCACGACGGTGCGTGAATGAATCTGTCTGATCGGCTCCATCAGAGCATTTCCCGGGGGTCCGAAATCCTGCCGGTCACCGCGCTCGCGGCGGCGGTGTAGGGGCTCGCGAGCAAGGTGCGCGCGCCGACGCCCTGCCGGCCTTCGAAATTGCGGTTGCTCGTGCTGACCGCGTACGCGCCGGCGGCGACGGTGTCGCCGTTCATGCCGAGGCACATCGAACAGCCGGATTCGCGCCAATCGGCGCCCGCGGCCTTGAAAATATCCGCAAGGCCCAGGGCTTCGGCGCGCCGCTTGACCTCCTGCGAGCCGGGCACGATCAGCATGCTGCACGCCCGGCGCGACCTTGCGGCCCTGCAGAATGCGCGCCGCGGCCTGCAAGTCCTCGATCCGGCCGTTCGTGCAGCTGCCGACGAAGACGACGTCGATCGGCTTGCCGAGCATGCGCTCGCCGCTGTGGAAGCCCATGTACGCGAGCGCCTTGTCGAAAGCCGCATTGCCGGCGTTCGCGGGAATCGCGCCGCCCACGGGGAGCACCATGCCGGGATTCGTGCCGTAGGTGATCATCGGCTCGAGGCCGGATGCGTCGATGTCGACCGACTGCGTCGAACGCCGCGCCCGGGTCGCTCGCGAGGGCGCGCCAAGCGCGCACCGCATCGTCCCAGTCCGCGGCCTTGCGGCGATCGCGGCCGACCCGCGAGATAGGCGAAGGTCACCTCGTCCGGTGCGATCATGCCGGCGCGCGCACCCGCTTCGATCGACATGTTGCAGACGGTCATGCGCTCTTCCATCGACAGCGCCGCTGATCGCCGAGCCGCGGTATTCGAGGACGTATCCCGTCCCGCCGGCGACGCCGATCTTGCCGATGATCGCGAGAATCAAGTCCTTCGCCGTGACGCCGGCCGGCAAGCGCCCGCCGACGTTGACCGCGAAGGTCTTCGGCTTGCGCTGCAACAGGCACTGGGTCGCGAACACGTGGCCGACCTCGGTGCTGCCGATCCCGAAGGCGAGCGCGCCGAACGCGCCATGCGTGCTCGTGTGGCTGTCGCCGCAGACGATCGTCATGCCGGGCTGCGTCGCGCCCTGTTCGGGGCCGATCACGTGGACGATGCCGCGCCGCGCATCGCGCATGCCGTAAAGCTCGATGCCGAACTCGCGCGGTGTTCTGTTCGAGCTCGGCGCACCTGCTTCGCCGCGGCGTCGAGCTTGATCGGCGCGGTGCCGAACACCTGGTCGGTGCGCGTCGGCGTCGAGTGATCGAGCGTCGCGAGCGTGCGGTCCGGGCGCCGCACCGGCAGCCCCTCGGCCCTCAGCATCGAGAAGGCTTGCGGTGTCGTGACTTCGTGCGTCAGGTGCAGATCGATGTAGAGCACGGCGGGCGTGTCGCGCGTCTCGGCGACGACCTCGTGGGCCGACCACACCTTGTCGAACATCGTGCGCGCCGTCATGACTACCGTCCGGACTCCAGCCACGGCATCCGCGCGCGCAGCTGCGCGCCGACCTTCTCGATCGGATGCGACAGGTCCGCCTTCAGCAGCTTGCCGTACTTGCGCCGCCCGCGCTTGTTCTCGGCGATCCATTGGCGCGCGAACTTGCCCTTCCTGGATTTCGGTCAGGATCTTGCGCATCTCCTTCTTGGTCGCCTTGTTGACGACGCGCGGTCCGCGCGTCAGGTCGCCGTACTTCGCGGTTTCGCTGATGAAGCGGTGCATCTTCGTGATGCCGCCTTCGTGCAGCAGGTCGACGATGAGCTTCAATTCGTGCAGGCATTCGTAATAGGCGACCGCGGGCTGGTAGCCGGCTTCGACCAGGGTCTCGTAGCCCTTGACGACGAGTTCCGTTGCGCCGCCGCAAAGCACGGCCTGCTCGCCGAACAGATCCGTCTCGGTCTCTTCCGCGAACGTCGTCTCGAGCACGCCGCCGCGCGTTCCGCCGATGCCGTGCGCATACGCGAGCGCCTTCGCCTTCGCCTTGCGCGACGGCGTCCTGCGCGACCGCCATCAGGCAGGGCACGCCGCGGCCCTGCTGGTACTGGCGGCGCACGAGGTCGCCCGGGCCCTTCGGCGCGATCAGCACGACGTCCAGGTCCTTGCGCGGCTTGATCTGCTTGAAATGGATATTGAAGCCGTGCGCGAACAGCAGCGTCGCGCCTTGTTCGATGAACGGCTTCACTTCCTCGTACAGCGCCTTCTGCGTGAGGTCCGGCACGAGCATCGCGATGAGATCGGCGCCTTTGACGGCGGCTTGCGGCTCCATCACCTTGAGGCCGTCCTTCTTCGCCTTGTTCCAACTATCGCCCTTGCGCACCCCGACGACCACGTCGAAGCCGCTGTCGCGCAAATTCAGCGCGTGCGCCCGGCCCTGGCTGCCGTAGCCGAGCACGGCGATTCGCGCTCCCCGCAGCGCCTTCTGGTCGACATCTTTTTGCGAAAACAAACGCATGCTGATCTCCTGATATACCGACTCGGACCCTCAAAATGCGAGACCCCGCCCAAAGACCGGCTAAAGTCTCCTGCGGGGTCCCTCGAATGCGGCGTGCAGCTTTCGGCTGAACTGGCCGCAAATAGCACCACAGAATCTCCTATGATGCAAGGCTCCCGGGTCGGCAACGACGGAGCGCGAGGACACATCGAAATGGACGCGGATGGCACAGCGGCTATTCCTCTCTGGCTTCTCTACGAAGACGAAGTCGACGCCTGGCGTTCGACGCAGCCTGAGTTCGTCGCGCGCTGGCTGCGCGAACTGGATTTCAAGGGCGAGCGCCACCGGGTCGTGCTGGTGCCGGACGCGAACGGGGCGGCCGCGATGGCCGTCGGCGGTCTCGGCAAGCGGCAGGGCGCACTGTCGCTCTGGCATGCGGCCGCGATCGCGGACCGGTTGCCGCCGCATGTGTTCGCGGCGGCGCAAGGCTGGGACGCCGACGAGGCCACGCAGCTCGCGCTGGGGTTCGCGTATGCCGACTATCGCTTCGACCGCTACCGCCGCCCGCAAGCCGGGCGCGCGGCGCGAATCGTGGGCCCTGCGAACGCGGACCTTGCCTACGTGAGCCTCGCCGCCGAGGCGCTGCGGATGGCGCGCGACTGGATCAACACGCCGGCGGGCGATCTGGGCCCGGCGGAACTCGCGGCCGCCGCGCGCGAACTCGCGGCGCGCGACGGCGCCCGGTATCGCGAATGGGTCGGCGACGACTTGCTCGCCGCGGGCTTTCGCACGATTCATGCCGTGGGCCGCGCGAGCGCGTCGCCGCCGCGGCTGATCGAGCTGCGGCGCGCGGCGCCCACCGCCGGCGCCGCGCCGCGCCTGGTGCTCGTCGGCAAGGGGGTCTGTTTCGACAGCGGCGGCCTCGACATCAAGCCGGGCGCGGGCATGGCCTTGATGAAGAAGGACATGGGCGGCGCGGCCGTCGCGCTCGCATTGGCGCACATGCTGATGCGCGCGCGCATCGCCGCGGAGATCGTCGTGCTGATTCCCGCGGTCGAAAACTCGATCGGCGGCAACGCCTACCGCCCGGGCGACGTCCTCAGGACGCACAAGGGCTTGACCGTCGAGATCGGCAACACGGATGCCGAGGGCCGCCTGGTGCTCTGCGATGCGCTGTCGGCGGCGGACGCGGAGGGCGCCGACCTGATCATCGATTTCGCGACCTTGACGGGCGCGGCGCGCGTCGCCTTGGGGCCGGAGCTGCCGGCGCTGTTCGGCAACGACGCGGCGGTCGTCGCCGATCTCGTGCGCGCGGCCGACGCCGAGCACGACCCACTTTGGGCGATGCCGCTGTGGGCGTCCTACGACGAAGAACTGGCGAGCAAGATCGCGGACCTGTCGAACGTCGCCCCGACCTCGTTCGCCGGCGCGATCTTCGGCGCGCTGTTCCTGCAGCGCTTCGTCACGATCTCGCCGCGCTGGCTGCATATCGACCTGTACGCATGGAATCCGCGCGACCGGCCCGGTCGCGGTGTCGGCGCCGAGGCGCAGGCTCTGCGCGGCGTCTTCCGCTATCTCGCGCAGCGCTACGGCATTGCGCAATAGCGCCCGCGGTGTTTATTCTGCGTGCCTCATTTTCCGCGGAATCCAAAGCTCATGGCGAAAAAGAAATCAGCTGCCGGCGACTTGCGCCGCTACTCGCGCGTCGTCGTCGACGGCGTCCAACAGACGCCCGCGCGCGCGATGCTGCGCGCGGTCGGCTTTGGCGACGAGGACTTCACCAAGCCGCAAGTCGGCATCGCCTCGACCTGGAGCAATCTGACGCCCTGTAACATGCATATCGACGAGTTGGCGCGCGTCGCGGCCGACGGAGTCGAGGCCGCGGGTGCGAAGGCGATCACGTTCGGCACGATCACGGTGTCCGACGGCATCTCCATGGGCACGCCCGGCATGCGTTATTCGCTGGTCTCGCGCGAGGTCATCGCCGATTCGATCGAAACGGTCGTCGGCGCGCAAGGTTTCGACGGCGTCGTCGCGCTCGGCGGCTGCGACAAGAACATGCCCGGCTGCCTCATCGCACTCGCGCGCCTCGACCGGCCGGCGGTTTTCGTCTATGGCGGGACCATACGCCCGGGCGCGGAAGGGCGGGACATCGTGTCGGTGTTCGAGGCGATCGGCGGCTACGCGACGGGTGCTGTTTCCGAGCAACAACTGAAGTTCGTCGAGCGCACCGCGATCCCCGGACCCGGCTCCTGCGCCGGGATGTACACCGCCAACACGATGGCCTCGGCGATCGAGGCGCTCGGCATGAGCCTGCCGAACAGTTCGGCGCAGGACGCGGTGTCCGAACAGAAGCGCGCCGACTGCGCGCGCGCGGGCGCCGCGGTGGTTCGATTGATCGAGCGCGGCCTGCGGCCGAGACAGATCATGACCCGCAAGGCGTTCGAAAACGCGATCACCGTGGTCATCGCGCTCGGCGGATCGACGAATGCTGTGCTGCACCTATTGGCGATCGCATCCGCCACGGGCGTCAAGCTGCGCCTGGCCGACTTCACGCGGATCGGCAGGAAGGTCCCCGTGCTCGCCGACCTGCGGCCGAGCGGGCGCTTCTCCATGTCCGAACTCGTCGCGATCGGCGGCATCCAGCCCTTGATGAAAACGCTGCTGGACGCGGGCTTGCTGCATGGCGATTGCCTGACCGTGACGGGCGCGACGCTCGCCGAGAACCTGGCGCGCGTGCGGCCCTATCCGGCGGATCAGCAAATCGTCCGGCCGTTGTCCGATCCGATCAAGAAGGACAGCCATCTCGTGGTGATGTACGGCAACTTGGCGCCCGACGGCGCGGTCGCGAAGATCACGGGCAAGGAAGGCCTGCGCTTCGAGGGCACGGCGCGCGTGTTCGACTCGGAGGAGAAGGCGCTGCACGGCATTCTGGGCGGCGCGGTGCGCGCCGGGGATGTCGTCGTGATCCGCTACGAAGGACCGAAGGGCGGGCCGGGCATGCGCGAAATGCTGAGCCCGACCGGCGCCATCATGGGCAAGGGTCTCGGCCAGCACGTCGCATTGCTCACCGACGGCCGATTCTCGGGCGGCAGCCATGGGTTCGTCGTCGGCCACGTGTCGCCGGAGGCGGCGGTCGGCGGGCCGATCGCGCTCGTCGCGACCGGCGATCGCATCACGATCGATGCCAAGCGGCGCGAGCTCACGCTGCACGTCAGCGCAACGGAAATGCGGCGACGCCAAAAAGCTTGGCGCGCGCCGAAGCCGTACGCGCAACGCGGCGTGCTGGCGAAGTATGCGCGGTGTGTCAGCAGCGCAACGCACGGCGCGGTCACCGACCTCGAGTGACCGATGAACGGCGGCGTTGAATGCGCCGCATCCGCCGCGGCGATGGCGATCGATTTTTTGCATGGGTCGAGGCGGTTCGACCGGGCGCGCGAAAGTTAACTCGCGCTTGCAGTGCGGGCCGAATCTGTGTCAGTCTCTCGGCTCGCAGAATGGAGCGCGCAGGGACGTCACCGGGGATCCGGTGGGGAAGTCGTCGCGGCTCTGCGCGCGTTTGAGGGGCGCGCGGCGCGCTAGCGGGCGCGAGCGCGTGATTATATTTTTAGATTCGAGACAGGGGATAGGTCGCGAGCAGAGTTATGTATACGTACCAAGAGCCATCGCTGTTTACTGGTAAGAGGGGACTCGCGCTTCTCGTCACCATACTGTTACACATCATCGTCGGCTACGGGTTTTATTCGGGTCTTGCGCGCCGCATCGTCCAGACCGTGATTCCGCCGGTCGAGATCGCCCAGATCGACAAGCCGAAGCCGGACGACAAACCGCCGCCGCCGCCGCCCAAGCTCGAGGACATCAAGCCGTATGTGCCGCCGCCGGAATTCGTCGACATTCAGGCGCCGGTGACCCAGTCGAACGCGATCACGCAAGTCACCCGCACCGTCGCGCCGGCGCCGGTCGCGCCGCCGCCGCCGGTGGTGCACGTCGTCCGGACGCCGCCGCGCATGGATCCTCGTCATCCGCTGCACATCGGTCCGGACTATTATCCGGACGCATCGAAGCGTGCGGGCGAAGAGGGCACGTGCCGCGTGCGCCTCACGGTCTCCGCGGACGGCCGCATCGTCAACGCGACGATCGACAAGAGTTCCGGCTTTCCGCGCTTGGATGAAGCGTGTTTGAAAGGCGTGCGCGGCCAGCGTCTGCTGCCGGCCACCGAGAACGGCAAGCCGGTCGAATTGACGACGATCGTGCCGATCACCTGGAAGCTCACCGACTGAGCGGTCGAGCCATTCGAACGATCTTTTTATATTGTTGAGCGGTTTTTTACTTACAGATCCTTAACTTTGTATACGTAGAGGGAATCGGTCCATGTCAGAGACAGTCGTTAATAATCCGTACGGCCTTGGTGCACTGATCGCGCAGGGCGACTTGGTCGCGAGGGCGACCCTGGTGGTTCTGGTCATCATGTCGTTGTTGACGTGGTTCATCATGATCACGAAGTTTTTCGATCAGGGCCGCCTGCGTAGACAAGCGAGCGCCGCCGAGAAGGAATTCTGGACCTCGAACAACCTGACCGACGCGGTCGGCAAGTTGAAGGGCGAGTCGAACCCGTTCCGCGCGCTTGCCGAAACCGGCAAGCAGGCCTATGAGCACCACGAGACCAACAAGAGCCGCCTCGCGGGCGCGATCGACACGAGCGAATGGATCACGCAGGCGCTGCAGCGCACCGCCGATACGATCATCGGGCGCATGCAATCGGGCCTGCCCGGTCCTCGCCTCCGTCGGTTCGACGGCGCCGTTCGTCGGCTTGTTCGGCACGGTGTGGGGCATCTATCACGCGCTGATCGCGATCAGCTTGGCCGGCCAGGCGTCCATCGACAAGGTGGCGGGCCCCGTCGGCGAGGCGCTGATCATGACGGCGATCGGTCTGTTCGTCGCGGTTCCCGCGGTGCTCGGCTACAACATCTTGCTGCGCCGTAACAAGGTCGTGCAGGAACGTGTCAGCCACTTCACGCACGAACTGCATGCGTACCTGATCTCCGGCGCGAAGATGGGCCTCGGCATGGAAAGGCCTGCCGCAGCCACGAAGCCGGCGGCTCCCGCGGCCGCTCGCTAGGACTTCAGTCCCATGGCACTGAATGTCGAAGCGAAGGGTGAAGGCGAGGTGATGTCGACCATCAACGTCACGCCCCTCGTGGACGTGATGTTGGTGCTGTTGATCATCTTCATCATCACGATTCCGGTGATCGTGCCGCAAATCCAGCTGACCTTGCCGAAGGCGACCAACGTGCCGACGGTGACCAAGCCGGAGAACATCACGGTGTCGATCGACAAGGACGGCGGCATCTATTGGAACACCAAGAAATTGGCGAGCCAGGATGACCTGAAGACCGAGTTGAGATCGATCGTGAGCGAGGAACCGCAGCCCGAGGTGCACATTCGCGGCGATTCGCAAGTGCGTTATCTGTATGTCGGCCAGGTATTGGTGGCCGCCCAGCAGATCGGCATTCGCAAGGTCGCGTTCCTGACCACGCCCGACCACCTCGGCACGGGACAGTAGGAGAGACATCGATGGCAATGAATGTAGGGGGCGATGAAGGCGATTCGATGTCGGAGATCAACATGACGCCGTTGATCGACGTCATGTTGGTGCTCTTGATCATCTTCATCATCACGATTCCGGTCATGACGGACGCGGTCAAAATCGACAACCCGCTGCCGCCGCCGCCGAATTACGTGCCGCCGCCGCCGCCGCCGGTCATCAACCTGTCGATCGATTTCGACGGCACGTTGATGTGGAACGGCACGCCGGTGGACCGCAAGTCGCTGCAAGGTTATATCGCGCAGGAGGCGGTGAAGGATCCTCAACCCGAGGTCCACATCACGGTCGACAAGTTCGCGAAATACGAGAAGGTCGCGCAGACCCTCGCCGACCTGCAGAGTCGCGGTATGAAGAAGATCGGATTCGTCAACAACAATTTTTTCTAGTTGCGCATTTGTTGAGTCATCCCGGCGCGGAAACCCAGAGTGGATCGGGTTACGCGCCGTTTTCTTAGAGATGCCGGCTACTCGAGAGGCGCCGGTTCCCAGCAGACTTAAAGAGGTTCGATGATGCGAGCGACAGCCAATTTCCTGAGCAGGTCCAAGGTAATCACGGGAATCGCGCTCGGTGCGGTGCTCATGGCCGCGACCGTTACGCCGACCCGCGCCGCGGAGAGCAAGGGCCCGCAGATCAGCCGCTCGATCGCGCGGGAGATGATCGCCGCGCAAAAGGCGCTGCAGACCGGACACTGGGCGGACGGACTGAAGAATCTGCAGGAAGCGGAAGCGAAGAGCGGGCTGACGCCGTTCGATCACAAGACGATCGACGACTTGAAGGCGTTCGCGTACGTGAAGCTCAACAACATGAAGGGCGCCGAACAGGCCTGGGAAGCGGCGCTCGCCACCGGCGCGGCTTCGCCCGAGGACACGCTGCGCTTCACGCGCGCGGTGTTCCAGTTGAGCTACAACGCGAAGGATTATCCGAAAGCGATCACCTACGGCAAGAAGCTCGCGGACCTGGGCGCCGGCAGCCCCGACATCTTCGCGGTCGTCGGGCAGAGCTATTACCTGACGCACGACTGCAAGAACGCCGGCGTGTGGATGGACAAGGCGATTGCCGCGAGCAGCAAGGCCGGCAAGCCGCCGCAAGAGGGCTATTATCAGATCAAGCTGCGCTGCGCGTTCGATGCGAACGACACGCGCGCGGAAATCGCGGGCTACCAGGATCTCGTGCGGCTCACCAACAAGAGCGAGTACTGGAACAACCTGCTGCGCCTCGAGCGGCAGGATGAGAAGCTGGACCGCAACCTGCTGATGATTTATCGCATCATGTACAACACGAACTCGATGACGGTCGCGAGCGACTACATCGAGATGGCGCAGTTGCTCGGCGATGCGGCGCTGCCGGGCGAGGCGACGGCCGTGATCCTGAAGGCGCAGGGCAGCGGCGTCGTGACCGCCGATCAGAAGGACCGCGTGAACCGCCTGTTGAAGGCGATGCAGGCCCGTGCGGATACCGATCGCAAGGGCATTCCGGAATTCGTCAAGGAAGCCGCGAAGAATCCCGCGGGCGAGGCCCAGGTCAAACTCGGCGAGGTCTACTACGGCTTCGGCGACTACGAAAGCGCCGTGCAGGCGATCAACGCCGGCCTGGCGAAGGGCCAGGTCAAGAGTCTCGGCCAGGCCTACGTCTACCTCGGCCTCGCGAATCAGCAGCTGAAGAACGTTGCCGCGGCGAAGAAGGCGTTCGGGCAGCTGAAGTCGGTCACGTCGATGCCGCCGAACATCCTCAAACTGTGGGAGCTGTACGCCGCCACCTTGAGCTGAACGGTGCGCGCGCGCGAATCGATCTGTCGACAAGGAGCGAAACGATGACGATCAAAACCGGCGAACGCATGCCTTCGGGCAGTTTTACGCGGATGACCAAGGATGGTCCGCAGAAGATCACGACCGATGAGCTGTTCAAGGGCAAGAAGGTCGTGCTGTTCTCGGTTCCCGGGGCGTTCACGCCGACTTGCGATGCGCGGCATTTGCCGGGCTTCGTCGAGCTCGCGGACGCGATCAAGGCGAAGGGCGTCGATACCATCGCCTGCATGGCGGTCAACGACGTGTTCGTCATGAACGCCTGGGGAAAGCATGGCAACGCGGGCGACAAGGTCCTGATGCTTGCGGACGGCAACGCCGAGTACGCGAAGGCGCTCGGCCTGGAAATGGACGCGAGCGGTTTCGGCATGGGAATTCGCGGGCAACGCTTCGCGCTGATCGTCAAGGATGGCGTGGTTGCGCACGTCAACGTCGAGAAGCCCGGGGAATTCAAGGTGTCGGCGGCGGATTTCGTCCTCGCCCAACTGTAGAGCCGCGCACATCGAGCTGCGCGCGCTGCGGACCACGCGGTCCGCCGTCACGGCCGCCGAGGCGATGCGGGTCGGCCGGGATGTCTACGGGCTCGACGGCGAAGCGCTGCCGCTCGGCGGCGAGCGGGATCGCAATTTCTTGTTGCGCGCCGAGGGCGGCCCGCTGTTCGTCCTCAAGTTCATCGATACGGATGACGCCGCCGCGGCCTTGGGACAGGTGCGTGTGCTGCGCCACCTGCAGGTCGCGGACCCTTCGTTGCCGGTGCCGCGGATCGTCAGCACGGCCGCGGGCGCGGATTTCGGCTCGTCCGCCCCGGACGGGCGGCCGCACAAGACCCTGCTCCTGACCCATCTTCCGGGAAGACACCTGCCGGCGGTGCCACAGCGCGATGAGCTCCTGCCCGCGCTCGGCGCGGTCCTCGGGAAGTTGGACCGCGCGCTCGAAGGATTCTTCGATCCCGTGCTCGAACAGCGCCTCGCATGGGACGTACGGCTCCTGCCGGAACTCGCGCATTTCACGGACCATATCGAGAGCGCGCGCACGCGCCGGCATGTTGCCGCGGCCGTCGCGGCGTTTACCGCAGGGCTGCCGGGTTTGGATCGCCTGCGCGCGCAGGCGATCCACGGCGACTGCCATGCGAACAACGTGCTGGTGGACGACTCCGGCTCGACGATCACGGGCATCGTCGATTTCGGCGACATGATTCGCGCGCCGCTGATGTTCGAGGCGGCGGTTGCGATGTCGGAAGTCCTGACGGAGGGGGTGGCGCCGCTCGCGGAGGTCGCCGCCCTGCTGCAAGGCTACGCCCAAGTCCAAAAGCTGCAAGCCGTGGAAGTCGACGCGGTGTTCGACGTCATTGCCGCGCGCCACGCGACCACGATTCTGGTGCACGCCTGGCGGTGCCGTCACGACCCGCCGGGCGCGCCGGCGATCGAAGAGGCCGCGGCCCGCGCCGGCGATTCGCTCGACCGGTTCGAGGGTCTGGGGCGCGCCGCGCTGTCGGAGCAATGGCACCATGCGGCGGGCACGGTCCCCGCGGCCGCCGGGATCAGACACCGGCGGTCGCGCCTGATGGGTGCGCGCGCGGAACTGTTCTACGAGGAGCCGCTGCACCTCGTGCGCGGCGAGGACGTTTGGCTCTATGGCGCCGACGGCCGCCGCTATCTCGACGTCTACAACAATGTCGCGCACGTCGGGCATGCCCACCCCGCGGTGGTCGAGGCGATCCGCGCTCAGTCGGCGCTGCTCGCGACCAACACGCGGTATTTGCACGAGACCGTCTTGGATTACGCGGAACAATTGACCTCGCGGATGCCGGCCGGCCTCGACGCCTGTCTGTTCGTGAATTCCGGCAGCGAAGCCAACGATGTTGCCTGGCGCATCGCGCAGTCCGCGACCGCGCGTCGCGGTGCGCTCGTGATGGAGCATGCCTATCACGGCATCACCGATGCCGTCTCGGCGCTGACGCCGGCGACCGGTGGTGCGCCGGATCCGCGCGTGGAGATTTTGGCGGCGCCGCCGCTCGACTTGCGGGCCCGCGACGAGGTGCCGCCGCCGGCGCTCGCCGAGGCAGTGCGGGACGCGGACAAGGCGATTGCCGCGCTCGGCGCGCGCGGACTCGCGCCGGCCGCGTTCTTTTTCGATTCCGCGTTCACGAGCAACGGCATCGCCGACCCGCCGCCCGCGTGGCTGCGCACGATCGCGGCGCGCGTCCGCGCCGCCGGCGCGCTGATCGTCGGCGACGAGGTGCAATACGGTCTGGGTCGCTCGGGCTCGCACTTCTGGGGCTTCGACCGGCGCGGGCTCGTGCCGGACATCGTCACGCTCGGCAAGCCGGTCGGCAACGGCTTCCCGCTCGGCGTCGTCGTCACCAGCAGGCCGCTGCTCGAGGACTTCCTGGGCAAGTGCGGCTTCTTCTCGACCTTCGGCGGCAACGCGGTCGCGGCGGCGGCCGGGCTCGCGGTGATCGACGTGTTGGAGCGTGAGCGGCTGCTGGAAAACGCCGGCGCCACGGGCGCGGTTTTCCGCGGACATCTCGAGGCCGTGGCCGCCCGCCACGCCTGCCTCGGCGGCGTCCGCGGCGCCGGCTTGCTGCTCGGCCTCGAAGTCCTCGAAGCCGACGGGATACCCGCGAAGCGGCGCGCGCAGCGGATACTGAACCTCATGGCCGCACGCCACGGCGTGCTGTCGGGCCTCGAGGGGCCCGGAGGCAATGTGTTGAAGCTGCGCCCGCCGCTCACCTTCCGGCCGGAGCATGCGGCCGTCGCGGCCGAGGCGATCGATGCGGCCGCCTCGGCCTGTGCGGATAGCGTGCGAATCTAGCGGGGCGTCATGTCCCGACGAGGCGCGAGAGTTCCGGCACGACCTGGAACAGGTCGCCGATCAGGCCGACGTCCGCCACTTCGAAGATCGGCGCTTCGCCGTCCTTGTTGATCGCGACGATCGTGCGGGCATCCTTGATCCCGGTGAGGTGTTGAATCGCACCCGAAATGCCGATCGCGATGTACATCTCCGGCGAGATGATCTTGCCGGTCTGGCCGACCTGCATCTCGTTGCGCGCATAGCCGGCGTCGACCGCCGCGCGGGACGCGCCGACGGCGGCGCCGATCTTGTCCGCGAGATCGAACAGCAGTTTGAAGTTTTCCGCGCTGCCGAGCGCGCGGCCGCCGGAGACGACGCGTGCGGCCGTCTGCAGGTCCGGACGGTCCGTCGAACCGGAGCGGGACTCGAGATAGCGCGTGTGGGTCGGCAGGGCGACGCCGAGCGTCCTGCTCTCGATCGCCGCCGCGCCGCCGGCCCCGGCCGCCTCGAACGAGGCGACGCGCACGGTCGCGACCAGCTTGCGCGCGGAGTCCGCCTCGACCGTCACGATCGCGTTGCCGGCGTAGATCGGCCGGCGAAAGCGATACGCGCCTTCCACCGCCATCAAGTCGCTGACCTGCGGGACGCCGAGCAGCGCCGCGACGCGCGGCGTCAGATCCTTGCCGTAGCTGGTCGATGGGCCGAAGACGTGCGTGAAATCGGCGGCGAGCGCGGCAATCTGCGGCGCGAACGTCGCCGCGAGCGGGTGCGCGTTTTCGGGCCGGTCGACCCGCAGGACCTTGTTGACGCCCTGAATCGCGGCGGCCTGGGCGGCGACCGCGGCGGTGTCGGCGCCGAGCAGGACCACCGTGATGTCCGCGCCGGCGATTCCCGTGGCGCAAGTGACGCACTTGTGCGTCGCCGGATTCAAGGTCTTGCCGTCGTGCTCGCCGAGAATGAGTACCTTCGACATTAGATCAACCCCTTCTTCTTCAGGACGTCGACGAGTTCGGCGACATCTTTCACCATGATTCCTTTTTGCCGTTGAGCGGGCGGCTCGGTCTTGACGGCCTTCAGCCAGTTGGCGGCCGAGACGCCGAGGCTCTCCAGCGACGTCACGTCCAGAGGCTTCTTCTTCGCCTTCATGATGTCGGGCAGCTTCACGTACCGCGGTTCGTTGAGCCGCAAGTCGACCGTCACGACGGCGGGCAGGTCGACCTCGATCGTTTCCAATCCGGCGTCGACCTCGCGCGTGACGGTCGCCTTGCCGTCCGCGATCGCGAGCTTGGAGGCGTAGGTCGCCTGGGGCCGGTCCCACAGCGCGGCGAGCATCTGCCCGGTCTGGTTCGCATCGTCGTCGATCGCCTGCTTGCCGAGCAGAATCAGGTCGGGATTTTCCTTCTGCGCCAACGCCAGGAACGTTTGCGCCGCGGTCAGCGGTTCCACGGCCGCGTCGGTTTGCACGAGGATCGCGCGGTCGGCGCCCATCGCGAGCGCGGTGCGCAGCTGTTGTTGCGTGTCGGCGACGCCGATGCTGACCGCGACGATCTCGACGTTCGCGCCGCGCTCCTTGATGCGCAAGGCCTCTTCCAGCGCGATCTCGTCGAACGGATTGACGCTCATCTTCACGCCGTCGAGCATCACGCCGCTGTTGTCAGGCTTGACGCGCACGCGCACGTTGTAATCGACGACGCGCTTGATGCATACCATGATCTTCTTCATTTCAACTCCTGTACGAATTCATCGCGAATCTCTTGCGCGCATACCCGCAATTTTGCCAGAAAGAGCCCGGCCGCGGACGCGGGCGGCGACCGACCGCGCGCCGAAGCGCACGTTGACCGCGGCCAGGGCGCGGTCGCCGACCGATACGGCGACGCTCAGGTCGGTTTCGTCCGCCGATGGCGCGGCGGCTCGCCGCGGCGGGCGAGCTCGCAAAGCCTTGCGCCCGCACGTCGTCCAACAGGCGATCGAAGTCCGCCGGCGCGCGCTGCGGTGAAGGCGCGCCGCGGCCGAGCGCGCCGACCAGCGCTTCGCGCTGCGCGGACGGCGTGTACGCAAGATACGCAAGGCCGGCCGCGCTCGTCGCGAGCGGCACGCGCAACGCGGCGCGGCGGTCCGAGCTTTCGCGCAGGAGCATCCGGGCGCCGGACGGCGTCGCGATCGCGACCGGCCAGCCGAGGCTGCGGCTCAATGCGCCGACCCGGGGGAGCGCGATTCGCGCGATCCAGGCGTCTTCGTCGAATCCGTCGCTCAAAGCCCGCACGAAGCGCGTCAAACGATAGCGGTCGTCGCGCGGATCCCGATAGACGTAGCCGGCTTCGCCGAGCGTCTCCAAGACGCGGTACACGGTCGTGCGGGGCAAACGGATATCGTGGACCACGTCGGCGACGGTCGCGCCGTCGCGCGCATTGAGCGCGCAGAGCGCGTCGAGACCGCGCATGAGCGCGCGAATGGGACGTGTCGAATCCATCGGGCCTTGGGAGCTAGGGGGATGAGGGCAATTGGCGCTGCATTCGGCGCGACAGTTTAAGGATCGTCGGATGCCTTGTCCACCATGCGGTCAGTCGCTACACTCTGCGCGAACATGCACACGATCCGCTATGTTCTCGGCCGTTTGTGCGGTGCCGTCCCCACGCTGTTCGCGATCATCACGATCACTTTCTTTCTGGTGCGCGCCGCGCCCGGCGGGCCCTTCGATCAGGAACAGACGCTTCCCGCGGACGTCGTCGCCAACCTGAACGCGGCCTACGGATTGGACAAGCCCGTTTGGGTCCAATACACGCGCTACCTGCGGGGCCTCGCGCATTTCGATTTCGGGCCCTCGTTCCGTTACAAGGATTTCACGGTGACCGAGTTGATCGCGCAAGGCCTGCCGGTCAGCTTCACCCTGGGGGCGATCGCGATCTCGATCGCGCTCGTCGCCGGGGTGGCGATCGGCACGTTCGCCGCGCTTCGCCGCGGCCGCGCCGCCGACCATGTCTCCATGGCGATCGCCGCCATCGGAATCGCGATACCGTCGTTCGTGCTGTTGCCGGCGCTCGGACTGTTCTTCGGCATTTACCTTCATTGGCTGCCGGTCGCCGGCTGGGACGAGGGATCGATCGCCGATCTCGTCCTGCCGGTCGTCACGCTCAGCCTGCCGCCGCTCGCCTACATCGCGCGGCTCACGCGCGGCAGCATGCTCGAGGTCCTGGGCAGCGCGTACATTCGCACGGCGACTGCGAAGGGTCTGCCGCTCGGCACGGTCGTCCTGCGGCATGCGCTGCGTCCGGCGCTCGTGCCGGTCGCGAGCTACATGGCGCCGGCCGTCGCGATGGTCATGACCGGTTCCCTCGTGGTCGAGACGATCGCCGGGTTGCCCGGAATCGGCCGTTATTTGGTACAGGGCGCGCTCAACCGGGATTACACCTTGGTGCTCGGCATGGTGATCGTCTATTCCAGCCTGCTGATCTTCATGGGACTCGTCGCCGACCTCCTGATCGCGATTCTCGATCCGCGCGTCAGGCTCGAGGCATGAACGATCATGGATTGCGATCGTTCCGCCGGCCGCCGCCTGCTCGCGAACCGGGCGGCGCTGATCGCGCTCGGCGTGATCCTCGCGTTGATCGCACTCGCGATCGTCGGGCCGTACGTCAATCCGAACCGCTACGACACGCTCGACTGGGCGAACATCGCGATGCCCCCGGGCCTGCGCCACGCACATTGGTTCGGCACGGACCGCCTGGGCCGGGACTTGTTCGTGCGCACGCTGCAGGGGACGCGCCTGTCGCTCGCGATCGGTGCGATCGCGACCGCCGTCAGCCTCGCCGTGGGCATCGTCTACGGCGCGGTCGCCGGGTTCGTCGGCGGACGAATCGATCACGTGATGATGCGCGTCATCGAGATATTGAGCGGGCTGCCGCTGATCTTCTTCGTGATCTTTCTGACCGTCGTATTCGGCCGGAACATCTTTCTCCTGTTCTTCGCGATCGGCGCGGTCAGCTGGCTCAACATGGCGCGCATCGTCCGCGGCCAGGCGATGGTCCTCCGGGGCCGCGAGTTCATCGAAGCCGCGATCGCCGCGGGGGCGGGTCCCGCGCGCATCATCTTCCGGCACATCGTGCCGAACGTCATCGGCCCGGTGATCGTGTACGCGACGCTCACCGTGCCGCAGATCATCCTGTTCGAGAGCTTTCTGAGCTTTCTCGGGCTCGGCGTGCAGGAGCCGCGCGCGAGCCTCGGGACCCTGATCGCCCAGGGAGCCGCGGAAATGGAGTCGGCGCCGTGGATGCTGCTCGTGCCGGGCGCCGTGCTCGCGGTATTGCTGATCTCGTTCAACGTGCTCGGCGACGCCTTGCGCGACGCGCTGGACGTCAAGAGGAACTGAACGTTGAGCCCGATACTCAACGTCGAGAACTTGAGCGTCGCGTTTCGCGTCGGCGACGTGCAAATCGCGGCGGTCCGGCAGGTTTCGCTCGACGTGGCGGCGGGCGAGTGCGTGGCCGTCGTCGGCGAGTCCGGCTGCGGCAAGACGCAGCTCTGCCTCGCCATCATGGGGTTGCTGCCGGCGAACGCCCGCGTCGACGGCAGCGTCCGCTTCGGCGGCCGGGATCTTCTCGCGGCGCCGCGTGCGCAATGGAACGCGGTGCGCGGCGCGCAGCTCGCGATGATATTTCAGGACCCGCAATCGTCGCTGACGCCGCACCTTCGAATCGGGACGCAGATGGCCGAGGTGCTCGTCGAACACCGGAAGCTGGGCTGGCGCGACGCCGAAGCCGCGGCGCTCGCGATGCTGCGGCGCGTACGGGTGCCGGACGCCGCGCGGCGCATGCGGCAGTATCCGCATGAGTTGTCCGGCGGCATGCGCCAGCGCGTGATGATCGGCATGAGCCTGTTGTGCGAACCGGACGTCGTCCTCGCCGACGAACCGACGACGGCGCTCGATGCGACCATTCAGGCGCAGGTGATCGCAACGTTGCGCGAGATGCGGCGCACGCTTCGCACGAGCATCGTTCTCGTGAGCCATGACCTGTCCGTGGTCGCGGGCCTCGCCGACCGCGTCTACGTGATGTATGCGGGCCGCATCGTCGAATCGGCGTCCGCGGCCGACCTGTTCGCGCATCCGCGGCACCCCTATACCGCCGCGCTGATGAACTGCGTGCCGCGCCTATCCGGGCCGGTTCCGCCGAGGCTCGAGACCTTGCCGGGTCAGCCGCCGAATCCGGCGCAGCGCATCGACGGCTGCGCGTTCGCGCCGCGGTGCGCGTTCGCGACGGAGCGCTGCGCCCGCGAAGCGCCGCCGCTGCGGCCGCTCGAGGGATCGACCGTGGCCGCCTGCCATCTGCCGTTGCCGCGATGAGCGCGCCGCTGCTGCAAGTCGAGGATCTGCGCGTCGAGTTCGACGCCGGCCGCGGCTTCGGCCGGCGCAAGCGATTCGTCGCGGTGGCGGACGTGAGTTTCGATTTGCACGCCGGCGAGACCTTGGGGTTGGTCGGGGAATCCGGTTCCGGCAAGTCGACGCTGGCACGCGCGATTCTCAAGCTCGTGCCCGCGGTGCGCGGTCGGGTGTCGTCGGACGGCGAGGATCTGTTGGCCTTGCGCGGCGCGGCGCTGCGCCGGCGGCGCCGCGACCTGCAGATCGTGTTCCAGGACGCCCCGTCGAGTCTCGATCCGCGCATGAAAGTCGGCGACATTCTCGGCCGAACCGCTCGCGATCTTCGAGCCGGCGGTCGGCGCGCGGGAGCGGGCTGCGAGAATCGGCCGAATGCTCGAGCGCGTCGGCCTGTCGCCGCGCATGGCGGGGAGCTATCCGCACGAGTTCAGCGGCGGCCAATGCCAGCGCATCGCCATCGCGCGCGCCATGATGTCGGGTCCGAAGTTATTGATCTGCGACGAGGCGGTGAGCTCGCTCGACGTGTCGATCCAGGGGCAGATCGTGAATCTGCTGCAGGACCTACAGCGGGATACCGGCATGGCGATGCTGTTCATCAGCCACAATCTGGCGGTCGTGCGGCAGGTCAGCCGGCGCGTCCTCGTGATGTACCGCGGCCGCCTGGTCGAGGCGGCGCCTCGCGACGCGTTGTTCGCCGCGCCGCTGCATCCCTACACCCGCGAACTGATCGCCGCGGCGCACAGCCCGGACGAAGCGCCCGCGCGCATCGCCTTCGGGACCGCCGACGATGAGCCGGCGCCCGGCGCCGGCGCGTCGTCGGGCTGCGCCTTTCGCGGCCGCTGCGCGTATGCGGCGCCGGTCTGCGCCGAGCGGGCTCCGCGCCTTGCGCCGGTGGCCGTCGACCACCTGGTTTCCTGTCATTTCGCGGCGCCAAAATGACGTGCTTTTGAGCTATTCTTCGCGGATGACCCAGAACAAGCACGTCCGCCCGAGCGATGGCCTGGCGACCGTCCGATACGAAATTCGCGGCAAGCTCGCGCGCCGCGCGCTCGAACTCGAGCGCCTCGGGCACGACATCATCAGCTTGAACATCGGCAACCCGTACGCGTTCGGTTTCCGCACCCCGGAGACGATGCGGCTCGCGATGATCGAGAACCTTCGCCACAGCGAAGGGTACGTTCACCAGAAGGGGATTTTTCCGGCACGTGAAGCGGTCGTCATGCAGCAGCAAGAGCGCGGCGTGCCCGGCGTCACGGTGGACGAGGTGTTCATCGGCAACGGCGTCAGCGAACTGATCGACCTCGCCTTGCGCGCGCTGCTGAATCCGGGAGACGAGGTCCTGGTCCCGAGTCCGGACTATCCGCTGTGGACCGCGGCGGTGAACTTGAATTCGGGACGTGCGGTTCATTATCGCTGCGCGCCGGAGAACGGCTTCGTGCCGGATCCCGACGAGATGGAGTCCCTGATCGGCGCGCGCACGCGCGCGATCGTGATCGTCAATCCGAACAATCCGACGGGCGCGGTGTATCCACGCGAGACGCTCGCGGCGATCGCGCGCATCGCCGAGAGGCACAGGCTGGTCGTGCTGGCCGACGAGATCTACGACCAGATCGTCTACGACGGCGCGCAGTTCGTGCCGATGGCGACGCTCGTGCACGACACGCTTTGCTGCACCATGAGCGGGCTGTCGAAGGTCTATCGGGCCTGCGGCTATCGGGTCGGCTGGGCGTCGTTCTCCGGCGACACCAAGAACGCCGGCGAATACTTGAGCGCGCTCGAGCTGCTGTCGTCGCTGCGACTCTGCAGCAACGTCGCGGGGCAGTGGGCGGTGCAGACCGCCTTGGGCGGATACCAGAGCATTCGCGAATTGATCCGGCCGGGCGGCCGTCTCTACGAATCGCGCCGCGCGATCATCGACGGCGCCGCGGGCAGCAAATATCTCAGGCTCGTGCGGCCGATGGGCGCGCTGTACGCCTTCGTCGAGGTGCGCGGCGACAGTCTGCCGTCGTTCGACGACCAGAGCTTCGCGCTCGATCTGTTGGAGAGCAAGCACGTGCTGGTCGCGCCGGGCGTGAGCTTCAATTTCGCGGAGCGCAATTTCTTCCGCATCACGAATTTGCCCGAGGCCGAGGTGCTGTCGACCGTTTTCGGGCGCATCGAGGAATTGCTCGACAGCCGCGCGACCGCCGCGCCGGCGCTGCAAGTCGTCGCGCCGGTGGGCAAGCTGCGAACGCGCTGAGCGGACCCGCCGCGCGGCGAGCGCGGTTCGCGCCGAACCGGCACGCCATGCTCGACACCCTCTTCACGGCCTTGAAATCCGGGGCGGTTTTGCTGACCGCCAGCGCGCGTCAGGCGCGGGCCCAGCAAATGGCCTATGCGCAGCGCATGGCGCAGGACGGAGCAGCGGGCCTGGGCGAGCCCGGGTATTTTCACCTGGAGCGCGTGGCTCGAGTCGTGCTGGAACGAACTCGCGTTGTCGATGCCGGCGCGGCCCGGCCCGGCCCCGGGCCGGCTGCTCACCGTGGTGCAGGAAGCCGCGCTGTGGGAAGCGGTCATCGTCGACTCGAAATTCGGCGATGGACTCTTTCAGCCGCGCGCCGTCGCGCGAATGGCCGCGCAGGCATGGCGGCTCTGCCGGGAATACGGCATTTCGCCGGCGACGAGCGGCGCGCCGAACGCGGATGGCGAGGCGTTCGCCGCCTGGGCACGGGAGTTCGACGGGCAATGCCGCCGCCGAGGTTGGCGCGACCGCGCGCGGCTCGCGGACGCGCTCGGCGAGGCGTTCGAGCGCGGAGACTTGCCGGCGCCGGCGCGGCAGCTGCTGTTCGGGTTCGACGAACTCACGCCCCAGCAGCAGCGGCTGATCGAGACCATGCGCCGGCGCGGCAGCGTGGTGGACGTGATCGGGGCCAATCCCGTACCGAATGCCAAGCTCGTGCGCCACGAGCTTCCGGGACCGCTCGAGGAGATCGCCACCGCGGCTCGATGGGCGCGCGCACGGCTCGACGCGGGCGCGCGGCGCATCGGGATCGTCGTGCCGGACCTCGGAACGCTGCGCCCGCAAGTGGTGAGAATTCTCGATGACGCGTTTGCGGCGGGGGCCGTGCTACCCGGGTCGCCGGACACGGTTCGCCCGTTCAATCTCTCGCTCGGCCGGCCGCTCGCACAATTTCCCCTCGTCCACACCGCGCTGCATGGTGCTCGAACTCGGCTTGGGCAGGATATCCAGCGAGGACCTTGGCGCTCTGCTGCGCTCGCCGTTTCTCGGCGGCGCCGCCGTCGAGCGGTCTCGGCGCGCGCTGCTCGACGTCGTCTGCCGCCGTGGCGAACCCGTGGTGCGGTTCAGCGAGTTGCTGCGGCTGGCGCAGGACAAGGACGCGGACGGCCAATGGCGCGCGCACGGCGCGCCGTTGCTCGCGGCGCGGCTCGAGGAGTGGCGCAGGCTGCAGGATGGCGCGCCGACGCTGCAGCTGCCGAGCGCTTGGGCGGAGGCGGTTGCGCGCGGCCTCATGGCGCTCGGCTGGCCGGGCGACCGATCTCTCGACAGCGACGAATATCAGACGGTGGACGCGTGGCGGGAGCTTCTTGCCATGCTGTCGTCGCTCGATGAGATCACGGGTCGGATGGACTACGCCGCCGCGCTTCGGTCGCTTGCGCGCATGGCCGCGGAGCGCATCTTTCAACCAAAATCGCCCGAGGTTCCGGTTCAGGTCATGGGATTGCTCGAGGCCGCGGGTCTCGAGTTCGATTGCCTGTGGATTACGGGACTTCACGACGCGGCCTGGCCCGCGAGCCCGCGCCCGAATCCGTTCATCGCCATCGAGCTGCAGCGCCGGCATGCGCTGCCGCACGCGTCCGCCGCCCGGGAATTCGAGTTCGCGAGCCGGTTGAGCGCCGGACTTCTTTCCTGCGCACCGGAAATCATCGTGAGCCATCCGCGACGCAGCGGCGACGACGATCTGCGCCCGAGCCCGTTCATCGCGCAATGCCGGCCGAGGATACCGCGGCGGCCGGCGTTCCGGCCCGCTGCATCCGCTGATCTTCGCGGCGCGCCCACCGCTGCAAAGTCTCGTGGACGAGCGCGCGCCGCCGCTTGCCGTCGGCAGCGACGTACGCCGCGGGACCGGCGTGTTCAAGGATCAGGCCGCGTGCCCGTTCCGCGCGTTCGCGCTCGCGCGTCTGGCGGCGCGATGCGCTCGATGAGCCGGAGCCCGGGCTCGATGCGCTCGGACGCGGCATTCTCCTGCACGCTGCGATGGACGGGGTCTGGCGCGCGATCGGATCGCAGCGAATCTGTGCGCTTGGCCGGCAGGACAGGCGGCATGCCGCGGTTCGCGACGCCGTCGCGCCGCCGTTGCGGACATGGCGCGCAGGAAGCCGCAGACGTTCACGGCGCGCTTCGCGGCGCTCGAGCGCCAGCGGCTCGAACGCTCGTGCGCTCGACTGGCTGCAGATCGAGAAGCGGCGCGCGCCGTTCACCGTGCTCTTGCCGGAACAGGGGCGGACGGCCAGTTTTGGCGGTCTTGCGATGACGATCGTGCCGGACCGGTCGACGCGGCTCGCGGACGGCTCGCGCATGGTGATCGATTACAAGACCGGGATCCCGAAACTCAGCCAATGGTTCGGCGACCGCCCGGACGAGCCGCAGCTGCCGCTCTATGCGCTCGCCGAGAGCGATGTCGCGGCGGTCGCGTTCGCGCAGATCCGAAAGGGCGACGCACGCTTTCCGGGCATTGCGGCCGAGGCCGGCGATGGCGCCCGGCGTCGAGCCGGTCGCCGCCATGAAGGACGCGGCGGCGCATCGGATCGTGGGAGCGATTGCTCGCCGAGTGGCGCCGCGTGATCGAGGCGCTGGGCGAGGCGTTTCGCGCGGGCGATGCGCGGGTCGCGCCGAAGGATCGGCGCGCGAGACCTGCCAGTATTGCGACCTGGGGCCTCTGTGCCGGATCCGGGAGGCTCGACGAGGCCGCGCCCGTCGATTCGTGGGACGAGGCATGAGCGACGAGACGCGCGATCGCCGACGCCGCCCAGCGCGCGCGGGCGCTCACGCCGGATCGGTCGTTCATCGTCCAGGCGCCCGCGGGCTCCGGCAAGACCGAGCTGCTCACGCAGCGCTACCTGCGGCTGCTTGCGTGCGTGGATCACCCGGAAGAGATCGTCGCGATCACGTTCACGCGCAAGGCGGCCAGCGAAATGCGCAATCGCGTTCTCGGGGCGCTCGAAAGGCCGGGGCCGCGCCCGGAGACCGCCAATGAGGCCGCGACCTGGGATCTCGCGCGGGCGGCGCTCGCGCGCGATGCGGAGCTCGGGTGGAACCTGAACGCGAGCTCCCGAGCGGCTGCGCGTGAGCACCATCGACTCGTTCTGCGCGGCGCTGACGCGGCAGATGCCGCACGCTCTCGCGCCTCGGCGCGCTCTCCGGCGGTCGTCGACGGATGCCGACGGCACTGTACCGCGAGGCGGCGCGCGAGTTGATCGCGCGGATCGAGTCGGACGCCGCGGTGAGCCCGGCGATCGAGCGGCTCTTGCGGCACCTCGACAACGATCTGCCCAAGGTCGAGGGGCTGATCGCCGACATGCTCGCACGGCGCGACCAATGGATGCGCCACCTCGGCAGCGGCGATCAACCGCCGCAGCGGCAGGCAGCTCGAGGCCGCACTCGCAGCTCGTGATCGAGGATGCGCTCGCACGTCCTGCATGCGGCGGTGCCGCCGGACGATGCGCCCGAGTTGACGGCGCTCGCGCGGTTCGCCGCGGAGAACCTGCGCGCCGCGGACCCGTCGTCGCCGATTCTCGCCTGTCTCGACATGACGGAGCTTCCGGGAGAAAGGCGGATGATCTGGCGCAGTGGCGCGGGCTCGGATGTCTGCTTGCTCACGCAGAGCGACGATTGGCGCAAGGCCGCCAATGCGAGCATCGGCTTTCCGGCGCCGAGCGAGACGCACGGACGCCGCGGATAAGGCGCACTTCAAGGAATGCGAAAGAACGCTTCAGCGCATCTCGTCGGCAAGCTCGCCGTCCGCAGCGATCTGCAAGTCGCCACTGGCCGGGTTGGCGGACCTGCCGCCGGCGCGGTACGAGGACGGCCAGCTGGGAGGTCGTGGAGGCGCTGTACCGGCTGCTGCCGCTCGCGGTCGCGGAGCTCTGGGTGGTGTTCCAGAGTCGCGGCGAGGTGGATTTCACGCAGGTGACCTGGAGCGCGCTGCGCTCGCTCGGAACGCGCGACGAGCCGACGGATCTTGCGTTGACGCTCGACTACCGGATCCGGCATCTGTTGATCGACGAATTCCAGGATACCTCGCAGAGCCAATACGAGCTCCTCGACCTGCTCACGGCGGGCTGGACGCCGGGCGATGGGCGCACGCTGTTCGTCGTCGGTGATCCGATGCAGTCGATCTACCGCTTCCGCCAGGCCGAGGTCGGCCTGTTCCTGCGCGCCTGGCGCCAGGGCATGAGCAACGTCTCGCTGCGAGCCGCTGCAGCCTCACGGTCAATTTCCGTTCCCAGAAGGGAATCGTGGATTGGGTGAACGAGGCGTTCGCGCGAGTGTTTCCGGCGCAGGAGGACATCGCGGCCGGCGCGGTCACCTACTCGCGCCGCGATCGCGCGCCACGCGGCGCGCGCCGACGCCGGCCGTGATGTTGCATCCGATGCTGGGGCGGGACGACGACCGCGAGGCCGAGCAGGTCGCCGCGCTCGTGCGGCAGGCGCTCGCGGATGCGTCGCAGCAGACCATCGCGGTCCTGGTCCGCTCGCGCAGTCATCTGTTGCGACATCGCGCCGCGACTGCGGCGCGCAGGCTTGCGCTTTCGCGCCGTCGAGATCGAAACGCTGGGGCACCGCAGCGTCGTGCAGGACCTGTTGGCATTGACGCGCGCGCTCGATTCATCCGGCCGACCGCCTGTGCTGGCTCGCGGTGCTGCGCGCGCCGTGGTGCGGGCTCGACACTGGCGGATCTCGATGCGCTCGCGGGCGGCGATCGGAACGCGGTGCTGTGGGAATCGATGCGAGGGTACCGCGCACGTCGCCGGCCTGACGGCGGACGGGCGGGCGCGGCTCGAACGCGTACGGACCGTCCATGACGGATTCCATCGCGCTCCTGCGGCGGCGGCCCCTGCGCCGGCTCGTCGAAGGCGCGTGGATCGCGCTCGGGGGTCCGGCCTGCGTCGCGAGCCCGACGGATCTCGCCGATGCGCTCGCTTATCTCGATCTGCTCGAAGGAACCGAGGCCGGGGGCGATCTCACGCGGTTCGGTGAATTGGCGGAGCGTGTGGACGAACTGTTCGCGCAGCCCGACCTCGAGGCGCCACCGAGGCTGCAGTTGATGACCATCCACAAGGCCAAGGGACTCGAGTTCCATACGGTGATCGTCCCGGGCCTCGGGCGGCAGGCTCGAGCCGACGATCCGAAGCTGCTCGCCTGGGCCGAGCGGCCGAACCCGCGTGCGCGCGATGCGGATCTCTTGCTCGCGCCGATCCGCGAGAGCGGATGCGAGTCGGAACCGATCTTCGATTATCTGACGCGATTCGATCGGCACGAAGGGCCGTTACGAGGACGGGCGCGTGCTGTACGTCGCCGCGACGCGCGCGATCGATCGGCTGCATCTGCTCGGCCACGCGAGCGTGCGCGAGAAGGATGCCGCTCGCGAACCGGCGCCGCCGTCCTCGCGCTCGCTGCTGCATCATCTCTGGAGCATCGCGCAGCCGCGATTCGCGAGCGCCTTGGACCTTGCGGCGGCCGGTGTGGATCTCGTGGACGGCGGCGCGGGGACGCCACCGCCGGCGCGGAATCGAAGGGCCCGGCAAGTATGGCGCTCAGCCGCCTGCCGCTCGACTGGCGCTTGCCGGCCGTACCGGCGCCTGCGGCCTGGGAGCGGGCCGACGCGGCCGCCGGCGCGAGAGGAAATCGCGGCGCGGTCGAATTTGCGTGGGTCCGCGAGGTCACGCGGCACGTGGGCACGGTGGTCCACCGGGTCCTGCAACAGATCGGGCGCGAGGGGCTGGATGGCTGGGACAAGGACCATGTCGGCGAACTGCGGCCCGCGATCGCACGACGGCTGGCGGAGGCGGGCGTGCCGCCCGCGCAGATCGATGCGGCGGCCGCGCGTGCCGAGACGGCGCTGGCGCGGACGCTCGCGGACCGGCGCGGCCGCTGGATCCTCGATCGACGACATGCGGATGCGCACGTCGAATATGCATTGAGCGGCGTCGTCGACGGCGAGTTCCTGAACACGATTCTCGACCGCACGTTCGTCGACGCGGCGGACGTGCGCTGGATCATCGATTACAAGGCGAGTGCCCACGAAGGCGGGGGACTGGATGACTTTCTCGACCGCGAGCGCGACCGCTACGCGGCGCAGTTCGAGCGCTATGCGGCCTTGATGCGGATGATCGACGCCCGGCCGATTCGGCTGGGACTCTATTTTCCGCTGCTCGGCGGATGGCGCGAGTGGGAATACGCGCCCTAGAAGGTGAATTCCACGTCGACGGGTACGCTGCCTTGCGCATCGCGGCCGCGCACCCGCGCGATATCGTCGACCGCCGCCTGCACACCTTGCGGCGCGTCCGGACGTGCGGCGAGCGTACCGGACAATAGTCCGCGGCGCCTCGCCTGGTCGATCGACACCGTCGCGCGCACGCGCAGCGGGCCGCCGGTGTCCTCGATCATTGCGGTGAGCGCGCCGGCGGCTCCGCCGAAGCGCACGAGATAACCGCCCAAATCCGCCCCGCCGGCGATTTCATCCGACGCGACATCGGCGAATTTCGCGTCGCCGACGATCGTGCCGATGCGCGAAAAATCCGTCGTCAGTTTCGACAATGCGATATCCGCCGTGCCGCGCCAAGCGCGCGGGACGCCGAGGCTTCGAAGGTCGGCCACGGGCCCGCCGCCGCGAACGGCGCTCGCGGTCAAGCCCGCGCGGCCGATGCTCGCCACCGCATCGATGCGCATGCCGAGTTTGACCCAGTGCGCGTCGAGGTCGAGGGCACCGTGCAGCAGCCCGAGTGGATGCAGGCGCCATTCGAGCGCGCCGGCGTCGAGGCCGTCGACCACGAGCTTGCCGGCAACGCCATGCCAGACGGTGCCGGAAAGCTCCCCGGCGCGCACGTCGCGAGGCAGGACGCGGGTGATCACCGACGCCGGCAGCGCGGCGACGATGGCAACGGCGGCTATCAGGATGCCGATCGGGATCAGCGGCCAATAGGGGCGACGGCGAGCCGGTGGGGGGGATTTAGCGCTGCGGCTGGGTGAACGTGACGTTGGCATTGACGGTTCCGGTCTTGGCCGCACGATCGATCGTGATCGATTCGACCGCGAGGCCGTAGCGCCGATCGAGCCCGCCGAGCCAATTGATCATCGTGTCGAACGGCGCGGCCTCCAACTGCACGCGCACCCCGGCGTTGCCGCTCGGCTGAGTTCCGCGAATCGCGCCCGCGAGCCCGGCCTCGCGCGCGGTGCGATCGACGAGCACCACGGGAGGCTCGCCGGTTTGTTGCGTCATCTGCAAGGCGCCCGAGCGTATCTCCGGTGCATTGAGTCGCATCCACGTGAGGTCCGCGCGCGCCCTGTCGCCGCGGCGCTCCGCGTTCGCGAGCGCCGTGTGCAGCGGCAGCAGCACGCCGCCGACGAGCAGCAATATCGCGAGCGCGGCCGCACCGACGACGACGACGCGCTTTTCGCGCTCCTCAAGTCCCGCAAACCACAGGCTGAGCTTGTTCATCTGCCACCGGCCGGCGCGGGGCGGATTTGCAGATGGGCTTCGACGCCGGCCGCGATCGGCGTCGAGGACTGGATGGCCGCCGTGAACCCCTGCTTGGCGAGCGCCTGCGACAGGCCCGAGAGCACGTCGACTTGCGCGGCGGTCACTTTCATTTCGAGCGTCTGTTCGTGAAAGCTCACGGCATCGATGCCGGTCAGCGGCACCTGCGTGGCGGCGCGGGTCACCGCCTGCATCATGTGTAAAAACAGCTGTGGTCCGGCACCCGACTGGTGAATGAGCTGCAAGCGTGACTGCATCTGGCGGCGGGGATCCTGCATCGGCACGCCCGGCATCGCGGAGGCGAACACTTGCGCGATTTGCTCGTCGAGCTTCGCCGTCTGTTGATGCGCGCGGCGGATCTCGATCGCCTGCACGGCGACGTGCGCGCCGAGCAGCCCGAGCGCGAGGAACGCCGCGACCCGCCATTCGCGCAAGCGGCTGCCGTACTCGGTTGCGCGCGCGAACTCGCCTTGCAGCAGATTCACCGCGTCGCCGGCGCCGAGAGTGCGTGCGAGCAAGGTGAGTGGGCCGTCCGCGAGAATCTGGATCCGCAGGGTCTCGAATTTCTCGATCAGGACCTCGAATTCTTCCTGTACACGGACCCAGTCTTCGCGCGTGACGTACAGGATCGCGTTTTCCAGCACCTTGGTATCGGCATCCTCGGATTCGGGATCGGCGATCACGCCGGCGATCGCGAGCGCATCGGCGATCGGTGCGACTTCGACCGCGAACGGCAGCGCGCCAGGGCGGCGCACGGCGAGCCGCTCCCGTTCGAACCAAATAACCGTTTGACCCGGATTGTCCGGCAGGAGCGAAATGTCCGCATATAGCGCCGCCGGTTCGATGCCGGCCGATTCGAGCTCGGCGAGCCATCCCCGCATCGTCTCGCGGGCGACGACGGCGACGGGCGTGGCGCCGCGCGCATTGCGCCGCCCGACCGCGAAGAACAGACGCTCGATGTCCTCCGTCAGATGTTCCTCGAGCGCGAAGGGCACCGCGCGCGCGAGCTTCGCGCCGCTGCCGGGCGGCAGCTCCGGCGCCGCGAGCAAGATCTGCGTCGCCGGCGCGAGCACGACGACTCTCGCGCCCCGTGCGGCCGCGGCGGCCTCGGCGAGCGGCCCGTGCCGGGTCTCGCCGAGCGGCGCGCCGGCTCCGTCCACGCCGAGCCATGCGGCCGTGGTTTGGCCGGCGGCGGGGATACGGAGAATCAGTGTCTGGGCCATGGTGCTTATAGTGTCCCGAAGCTGCGCAGCAAGGGCGTGATCTTGCCGCCGCCGCCGCGCAGCAAAAGACTGTACAAGGTGAATTCCGTAGTGCCAAGCGTTACGCGCGTCGTCAGGCGAAAATAACTGCTCGTGTCGGTGAAGGCATTCTGGATCGCGGGCAATTCGGCGGGCCCGACGATCGCCTTGAATGTGTTCAGATCCGGGAAGCACCCGGTCTTTCGTCCCGTGACGAGCGCGTCCGGGTTGCCGGAGTACTCGCCGCTCAGATTGGGCGCGAGGCTCTCGAGCACGAGCGCGGGCGCCGTGCAAATGTTGATTTTCGCGATCGCGGTCGGCAGGGCGGTCACGTACGGCGCGATTTGCAGGTAGCGCTCGCGGCCGAATCCCGGCATGACCATCAATTCGGTCGGGCTGGTCATCGGCCAGTTGCCGGTCAGATACGGCGGCGTCTGGCGCGTATAAATGTCGTCCTCGGCGCCGTCCGGATCGCCGGGAATGTTGTTGGCGTCGATCCAGTCGCGTGCGATTTGCGGCCCACTTCGGCTCGAGGTGCACGACGATCAGCAGAGCGCCGGAATTGCGTCGAGCGGCTGCGGGTCCTGCGTGCCGTCGGGCAGCAGATGACCGAGATTGTTCAGGTTGAACCGCCCCTGCATGTCCTCGATCCGGCCTTGCAGCATGCCGATCGGCGGACCGTCCGGATCGTCCGGCGAGGTGATCGGGAAGGGCTGCGTCGGCTGCGCCCAGGCCTGGGTCATATTGACTTGCTGGCGTTTGTTGCAGTTGCCGCGAGAGCACGTCGGCCGCGAGCGCTTCGGCGCCGAAGCCGAATTGCTCGGCCTGTTCGATCGCGAGGATCGCGAGCGTGCGGCGCCGCTCGAGGTAGCCGTCGAACCCGACTTTCCACGCGAGCATGGTCGCGAGCGCGACGATCACGAGCGCGATGATCAGGGCGACCCCTCGCTCGCGCCGCGCGCTCCGCAGCGCCTTCACCCGGCGACCTCGACGAGGCGCCGCACGCGGTCCCCAATCCTTGAAATCGACGATGATCTCGACGGCGACCGGCCGCGTCCATAGCCGCTCCGGCATCGGCAGGCCGGCGGGCGGCCACTGACTCGTCCAGTTCTGGTTCGCGTCGAGATAATTCACCTGCACGCGGGTCACGCCGGTCAGTACGTCCTCGACGATCGGTGATCGTTCGATGTCGGGTCCAGCACCGTCTGGTAGCTGCGCTTCAGGACCGTGCCGACGAGTTGATAGGATACGCGCTGCAGCGTGCTGCGCTGTAATCCCGCGGTGTTCGACCAGCCCGCGCGGGTCAGATCGACGAGGTTCTGCGTGCCGACGCCGGCGACCAGGCACGCCTCGCGCGTCTGGCCGATCGGATCGCGGATCGGGCGCGGCGCGAGTTCGGCGAAGTCCTGCACGATCGTGCGCATGCCGAATTCGATTTCGCGCGTGCGCTCGAGCGACTCGTGCGCGCGCTCCGCCGAAATGCGCGCCTCGCGGTAGGTGCCGTAGGCGAGGCCCGACATGATCCCGAGGATCAGCATCGCGACCAGGATTTCGATCAGCGTGAAGCCGCGCGTCGCGGGCCTGCGCGGCGGTCGAGCGCGCAAGCTCATGGCGTCGGCGGCGTCACGACGGTCGGCGCCTGGGCCGCGCCCGCACCGCCCGGCAGACGCCGTCGCCGGTTGCGTCGTGGGCGAGGGCACGCTGCCTTGCGTCCAATCGACGTTCGAGCCGCCCGGCGTCGTCAGTGCGGTGCCGAGAAAGCCGGTCGCCTGCGCGAGCGGACTGCCCTTTTCATCGGGCTTCCCGGCCCACACGCGCACGACGATTCGACGCATCGACGGAAAACTGGTGTCGTAGTAGCGCGTGTCGTAATGCCAATGGCGGCCCGCATAATCCACCTCGCCCTTGTCCGAGTTCTGGCCGAATTTCTGCAAGTTCAGGCGCACTTCGGCGATGCGATTCATCGCGATCCATTGCGCGAGCGCCTTGTCGCGCAGATAGCCGCTGGCGTTGGCCGCGCCGCTGACCGTCGTCATCAGCGCCGCGAGGCCGATCGCGACGATCATCAGGGCGACCAGGACCTCCACGAGCGTGAACCCGCCGTCGAGCCTGCGGGTCATGATTTCTTCTCCGGCGGCGCGGCTCCCTCGAGCGTCGTCTTGCCCATCGCGTCGCCGACGATCACGGCTTTCGCCTGCGTCGAGTCGCGCAGCAGCGTCAGGCGAAACGGCGTGCCGTCGCCGCTCGCGGCGATCGCCACCTGGGGCGCCGCCGCGGCGACCCGTGCGTCCGGTGCGGGATTCGGGTCGGGCGGCTTCAGGACGACGTCGCGCGCGTCGAGGTTGAGTGCGAAGCTCATGCCCTGCGGCAATTCGCGGCGGCGGAATTCGCTGTCGTCGCGGAACGGCCGCCATCGTTCGCGGAAGTTGTCGTAGGCGAAGAATTCGTAGCCATGCGGTTCGACCAGGAGGCCGAAATCGCGGCCTTCGAGCAGGGCGCGGTCATGCAGCAGTCCCATCAAGCCGACGATGCGCCGGCTCTCCTGGTCGAGTTGCGTGTCGCGTCCGGTCACGCCGATCGACAGCACGGCGATCGAAATCACGATCGCCATGATGACGACGACCACGAGAATCTCGACGAGGGTGAAGCCTTTGTTGCGCATGCTGCGGCAACGCCGCGCTCCGTCGCTAATTTTGGTCGAGCGATGAGGAACTGATGTCCGCGTCGTAGCCTTCGCCGCCGGGCTTGCCGTCGCGGCCGTAAGTAGACGATGTCATAGTCCCGGCCGTCGGCGCCCGGACTCGTATACAGGTAGAGGTTGCCCCAGGGGTCCTTGGGAACCGCCTTGAGATAGCCGCCGGTGCGATAATTCGTGAGCGAGGGGTCCGCCGGCTTCTTGACGAGCGCCCCGAGGCCTTGTTCGCTCGTCGGGTATTTGAAATTATCGAGCCGGTACAGGTCGAGCGCGGTCTCGATCGCCCGGATGTCGCTCTGCGCGCGGGTGACGCGCGCCTTGTCGACGTTCTCGAGGATCCGCGGCACGACCAGCGCGCCGAGCACCGCGAGGATGACGACGACGACCATGATCTCGATCAAGGTGAAACCGCGATTGCGAATGCGCATAGAGTGTCCTCGGAGCCTCGTGGAATGATACCAAAAAGGGCGCAGCCGATGCCGCGCAGCAGGCCGAAATTCGGCGCCGAAGTCGTTCTCGGCGCTGCAGTGGGATCGCGGCCGCTGGATTTGGTTGCTTCTGATCGTCGTCGCGCTCGACATCCTGTTGGCGCTTGGCGACAGGGTCACGCTCGGGCTGCGTTACGACCGCGCGGCGATCGCCGCGGGCGAATGGTGGCGGCTCCTCAGCGGGCATGCGGTGCATCTCGGCTGGCACCACCTGATATTGAACGAATTGGGGCTCGTGCTCGTCTGGGCGCTGTTCGCGGCCGATTACGACGCGATCGAATGGACCATCATCGTGCTCGGCGGGGCTCTGGCGATCAGTTCCGGCCTCTGGTGGCTGAGTCCGCAGGTTCCTTGGTACGTGGGCGCATCCGGGGTCCTGCACACGGTGATGGCCGCCGGCACGGCGCGGCACGTGTTCAACCGCAGCTGGGACCGGTGGATACTGCTCGCCGGCCTGATCGTCAAGATCGGCCACGAACAGTACGCCCAGGCGGCGGGAACCGGCGCGGCGTGGATCGTCGTCGACGCGCACCTCTACGGCGCGGCGGCCGGTTTGGTGCTCGGCGCTGCACTGTGCCTGCGGACGGCTATAATCCGCCGGCTCGAACGATCCTAGAGGCGCTACGCATGTCGATCGCATTCGTCTTCCCGGGGCAAGGGTCCCAATCCGTCGGCATGATGCGCGCGCTCGCCGAGCGCTACCCGCTCGTCGAGCAGACCTTCGCGGAGGCCTCGGCGGTGCTGGGGTACGATCTCTGGGCGGTCGTCCGGGACGGACCCTCCGAGACGCTCAACGCGACCGAATGCACCCAGCCCGCGATGCTCACCGCCGCGGTCGCCACGTACCGCCTGTGGGGCCAGCAGGGCGGGCCGCGCGCCGCGGATGATGGCCGGGCACAGCCTCGGCGAGTTCTCGGCGCTGGTCGCCGCCGGCAGCCTCGACTTTCGGGCCGCGGTGGATCTGGTGCGCTTCCGCGCGCAGGTGATGCAGGCCGCCGTGCCGCAGGGCGAGGGCGCGATGGCGGCGATACTCGGCCTCGAGGACAGCGACGTCGAGGCGGCGTGCAGCGAGGCCGCGCAGGGCGAGGTCGTCGAGGCGGTGAATTTCAACGCGCCCGGCCAGGTGGTGATCGCGGGCCGCGCGGGCGCGGTCGCCCGCGCGATCGAGCAGGCGACCGCGCGCGGCGCGAAGCGGGCCGTGCTCCTGCCGATCAGCGTCCCCGCGCACAGCTCGCTGATGTACCCGGCGGCCCAGCGCCTCGGCGAACGCCTCGCCGGGATCGCGGTCGCGTACACCGGCAACATGGCCGTCTACGGCGTCGACGTGAGGACGCATTCCCGGCCCGACGAGATCCGCGACGGGCTCGTCAAACAATTGCACACGCCGGTCTACTGGGCGGCGACGGTGCGCACGATGATCTCGGCCGGAGCGACGCGGATCATCGAATGCGGACCGGGCAAGGTGCTCACGAGCCTGAATCGCCGGATCGACAAGAACAGGGATCTGGCGATGTCGGCATTGGAAGACCCGAAAGCGCTCGACGAGGCGCTGCACGCGGCAAACGCCGCATAAGGAACCGCAACCATGTTGAAAGGGGAAATTGCGCTGGTCACGGGCGCGTCGCGCGGCATCGGCGCGGCGATTGCGCTGCGTTTGGCGGGCGACGGGGCGGTCGTGATCGGCACCGCGACCACCGAGGGCGGCGCGCAGAATATCGGCGAGCGGCTGAAAGCGCACGGCGGCCGCGGCGCGGTGCTCGACGTCGCGAAGCAGGACTCGATCGACGCGCTGCTCGCCGACATCGAGGCGAAGGACGGGCCGGTGACGATTCTCTGCAACAACGCCGGCATCACGCGCGACACCTTGCTCCTGCGCATGAAGCCGGAGGACTGGGATGCGGTGCTCCAGACGAACCTCTCGTCGGTGTATCGCCTTTCCAAGGCGGTGCTGCGCGGCATGATGAAGGCGCGCAAGGGGCGCATCATCAGCATCGGCTCGGTCGTCGGGCTGACCGGCAACGCCGGGCAGACGAACTACGCGGCGGCCAAGGCCGGCATCATCGGCTTCACGAAGTCGATCGCGCGCGAGGTGGGCTCGCGCGGCATCACCGCGAACGTGGTCGCCCCCGGCTTCATCGACACCGACATGACGCGCGCGCTTCCCGAGGCGCAGCGCGCCGCGTTGAACGACCAGATACCCTTGGGCCGGCTCGGCCGGCCGGAGGACATCGCCGCCGCCGTCGCGTTTCTCGCGTCCGCGGACGGGGCCTACATCACCGGTGAAACCCTGAACGTGAACGGCGGCATGCACATGCCCTGAGGCCGCAAAAAAAGGCCCAAATTCTCCCGGCTTTGTCAAGGAATCGGCGGCAAACCCGGACTCGAGGCAGCGATCAAGTAGCCGCCGGGGTTGCGTTCACATAAAATACGCGCCCTGCCTGTACCTTAGGGCCGGCCGAGTGGGCCGCTTCGATGGCGGCGCGTATCAAAGAAATTCCGAGAGGACACCATAACGATGAGTACTGTCGAGCAGCAAGTTAAGAAGATCGTGGCCGAGCAATTGGGCGTCAAGGAAGAAGAAGTGACCAATGACGCCTCGTTCGTCGACGATCTGGGGGCCGACTCGCTGGATACGGTGGAGTTGGTGATGGCGCTCGAGGAAGAGTTCGAGACCGAGATTCCGGACGAGGACGCCGAGAAGATCACCACGGTGCAGCAAGCCATCGATTACATCAATTCCCACAAGAGCAAGGCCTGAACTTGAGCAAACGCCGCGTCGTCGTGACCGGATTGGGAATCGTATCGCCGGTCGGCAACGACATCGCGAGCGCGTGGGCGTCGATCGTCGCCGGGCGCAGCGGCATTGCGCCGGTGACGCGATTCGACACCACGGGGTTCCCGGTGCACTTCGGCGGCGAGATCAGGAACTCTGGACCTCGGCCCGTTCCTCAGCGCCAAAGAGGCGCGCCGCATGGACGCGTTCATGCAATACGGCGTCGTCGCGGGCATGCAGGCGATGCGCGATTGCGGGCTGACCGTGACCGAGGCGACGAGCGACCGTGCCGGCGTCTTGATGGGCTCCGGCATGGGCGGGCTCGAGTCGATCGAACAGACCTACAGCAAGTTCCTGGAGACGCACTCGCCGAAGAAGGTGTCGCCGTTCTTCATTCCCGGCAGCATCATCAACCTGGTCAGCGGCCATTTGTCGATGGCGTTCAACTTGACGGGGCCGAACCTCGCGGTCGCGACCGCGTGCACGACGTCGACGCACGCAATCGGCCTCGCAATGCGCCTGATTCAATACGGCGAAGCGGACGTGATGCTCGCGGGCGGCTCGGAAATGGCGACCTGTCCGACCGGCGTCAGCGGCTTCGTCCAGGCCCAGGCCTTGTCGCATCGCAACGACGACCCGACCGGCGCCAGCCGTCCGTGGGACAAGGACCGGGACGGATTCGTCATGGGCGACGGCGCCGGCGCGATGGTGCTCGAAGAGTACGAGCAGGCGAAGGCGCGCGGCGCGAAGATTTACGCCGAGGTCACGGGCTTCGGCATGAGCGGCGATGCCTTCCATGTGACGACACCGCCGGAAAACGGCGAGGGCGCCCGCAAGGCGATGGTCAAGGCGCTCGGCGATGCCGGCGCGAATCCGGACCAGGTTCAGTACATCAACGCGCACGCGACGTCGACCGAACTCGGCGATCGCGCGGAAACGACCGCGATCCGCCGCGCGTTCGGCGCAGCCGCCGATCGCCTCGTGGTCAGCTCGACCAAATCCATGACGGGACATTTGCTCGGCGCCGCGGGGGCGGTCGAAGCGATATTCACCGTGCTCGCGCTGCGCGACCAGATCGCGCCGCCGACGATCAACTTGCATGAGCCCGGCGAAGGCTGCGACCTGGATTACGTTCCGAACGAGGCGCGGCGCATGCCCCTCGACCTGGCCTTGTCTAATTCGTTCGGCTTCGGTGGCACCAACGGTTCGCTCATTTTCCGCCGACTTTGAGCCGTTGGGCCTGGTCGCCCGGTTTCCGGAGCGTTATCCGGGAATCCTCGAGAGCGGCGCCGTAGCCGCGCGCGCGGGCGCGGGCAGCCGGTTCGACATCCTGCCGATCGCCGCCGGCGAGTCCTTGGTGCTCGACGCACGACGCGTCGCTGACGGGCCCCGGCGCCGCGGCCGGCCGCGGCTTTCTCGATGCGTTCGAACATTGGTGGCGGGACTTGGCCCTCACGCCGGGCGATCCGGCATCCCTGCCGTTCACCGGCGGCTGGTTCGTCTACCTGGGCTATGAAATCGCCGCCGAAATCGAGCCGCGGCTGCGCCTGCCCGCCGCGGCGGAGCCGATCACCGCCTTGGCCGTGCGGGCGCCCGCCGCCTGGATCCGGGATAGAACGCAGGGGCGGGCGTGGCTCGTCGCGGAGGCCGGCTACGAAGGCCTGCTCGATCGATTCGTCGCCGACGCCGCGCGATCTCGGCGCGGGCCCGCCGCCCGCGCGCGTCGCGGTGACGATCCACGAGGAGCCCGCCGAGCGGTTCTTGCACGCCGTCAGGCGTGCGCTCGACTACATCGCGGCCGGCGAGGTGTATCAGGCGAACCTGTCGCGCAGATGGTGGGGCGAGTGCGCGCAGCCGATCGACCCGGTCGCGCTGTACGCGGGACTGCGCGCCGCCAATCCGAGTCCGTTCGCTGCCTTGCTGCGGCATGGCGATTTCGCCGTGATCAGTTCCTCCCCCGAACGATTGCTCTCGATTCACGGCGACGCGATCGCAACGCGGCCGATCGCGGGGACGCGGCCGCGCGGCCGCAACCCCGAGGAGGATGCGGCGCTGATTCGCGGCTTGCTGGAGAACGAGAAGGAGCGCGCCGAGCATGTGATGCTGATCGATCTGGAGCGCAACGATCTCGGCCGCGTGTGCCGCGGCGGCACGGTCCGCGTCGACGAATACATGACGGTCGAGACCTATGCGCACGTGCATCACATCGTCTCGAACGTCACCGGACGCCTGCGCGAGGGCGTCACTCCGGTCGACGCCATCCGCGCGGTGTTCCCCGGCGGCACCATCACGGGATGCCCTAAAGTACGCTGCATGCAAATCATCGCCGAACTCGAGGGGGAAGGTCGGGGCGCCTACACCGGCTCGATCGGCTACGTGAATCGCGACGGCAGCTGCGACTTCAACATTCTGATCCGCACGATGACCGCGACCGCGCGCAGGCTCAGCTTTCGCGCCGGCGCGGGGATCGTCGCGGATTCGGAGCCGGCGTTCGAGCTCGAGGAAACGCGCGCCAAGGCGAAGGGATTGCTGCGCGCCGTGGAGACTTGCGCATGAGCGCGTGGATCAACGGCCGGCGCGGCCGCCACATCGATTATCTTGATCGCGGCCTGCAATACGGCGACGGCTTGTTCGAGACCATGCGGGTGCGCGGCCGTGAGGCGCGCTTGCTCGATTACCACCTGGACCGCCTGTACGAGGGCTGCGGCCGTTTGGGGATCGAGCCGCCCGAGCGCAGGGCGTTGCGCCGCGAGATTGCGCGGGCGGCGGCGATGCGCGAGCAAGGCGTGCTCAAATTGATCGTCACCCGCGGGGTCGGGACGCGCGGCTACCGGCCGTCGGGGAGCGAACGCTGCACGCGGATCCTCGCGCTCGGCGCATTGCCGCCGCACGCGGCGGCCGCGACGCTCGAGCCGCTCAAGCTCAAGGTCTGCCGAACCCGCCTCGGCATGAATCGCGGCCTGGCGGGCCTCAAGACCTTGAACCGGCTGGAACAGGTTCTAGCGCGCTCCGAATGGCGCGATGCACGCATCGGCGAGGGGCTGATGCAGGATACGGACGACAACGTGGTCTGCGGCACCATGTCGAACCTGTTCCTGCGGCGGGGGGCGCGCTTGGTGACGCCGCCCGTCGATCGGTGCGGCGTTGCCGGCGTGATGCGCCGCTGGATACTGGAACAGGCCGACGGTGCCGGCTTGCGTCCGAGCATGAGAAGCGTGAGCTTCGATGATTTGAGCGCGGCGGACGAGGTGTTCATGAGCAATGCCGTCGCCGGCGTCATGCCGGTCGGCGAGATCCGGCACGGCGCGAACCGCATCCGGCCAAGCCGCTTCGACGCGGCGCTCGCACTGCGCGCGCGCTTGGAGTCGCTTTGAAGCGCCGCGTCTGGATCCCGGCTCTCACCGTCTTCCTCGTGCTGGTCGCGGCGGCGGCCACGATCGTTTGGCGCGGCGTCCAGAGCCTCGATCGGCCGTTGCCGGTCACGGCGAGCGTCGTCTACCGCGTAGCCCCCGGCATGAGTCTCGCGCGCCTGGCGGCGGACCTGTCCGCGCGCGGCCTGCTGCCGCGGCCGCACGCCTGGGTGCTGTACGCGCGCTTGCAGGGCGAGGCCTCCGCGGTGCGCGCGGGGGAATACGAGATTCGGCCCGGAGACACTCCGCGCCGCCTGCTCGAGCGCATGGTCCGGGGCGCGGTGTTGTTGCACGCATTCACGATCGTCGATGGTTGGCGCGTTCGGGACCTGCTCGCGGCCCTGCGCCGCGACCCGCATGTCGTGTCGACGTTGCCGCCCGCGCCGCGCGATTTGATGGCGAAATTCGGCTCGCCGGGTTTGGACCCCGAGGGCGAGTTCCTGCCGGAGACCTATAAGTTCCCGAGCGGCACGAGCGACGTCGAGCTGCTCGATCTCGCCCATCGCGCGCTCGTGCGCGAACTCGACGCGGCATGGAATAATCGCGATCCGGATCTTCCGTTGCACAGCGCGCAAGAGCTGTTGCGCGTCGCGTCGATCGTCGAAAAGGAGTCGGCCCTGCCCGAGGAACGCCGAAAAATAGCGGGGCTCTATCTGCACCGCCTGCAAATCGGCATGCGCCTGCAGGCGGATCCGACGATCATCTACGGGCTCGGAGACCGTTATGACGGCAGTCTGCACACGGTCGACTTGCGCACCGACGGGCCGTACAACACTTATACTCGCGCCGGATTGCCGCCGACGCCGATCGCGCTCGCGGGCGCCGCCGCGATTCGCGCGACGGCGCACCCGGAGAAAACCGATGCGCTCTACTTCGTCGCGTCCGGCAAGGGCGACGGCAGCCACGTGTTCTCGGCGACTTTGGAGGAACAAAATGCGGCTGTCGAACGCTATCTCTCCCGGATGCGCGAAAAGGCGCGCACAGGCGCCGTGAAATGACTGCGGGCACGGCACGTTTCCTCACGATCGAGGGAATCGAGGGCGTCGGCAAGTCGACGCAGGTGGAGAAGCTCGCGGCCACGCTGCGCGCGCGCGGCATCGAACTTTGCGTCACGCGCGAGCCCGGCGGCACGCCGCTCGCCGAAAGAATCCGCGCGCTCGTGCTCGAGGCGCACGAAGAGCTGGTGCCGCCGTCGGCCGAGCTGCTGCTGATGTTCGCCGCGCGCGCCGTGCACCTGGCGAATCTCATCGAGCCCGGTCTGCGCCGCGGCCAGTGGGTCCTCTGCGACCGGTTCACCGACGCGAGCTATGCCTACCAGGGAGCGGGGCGCGACTTGGGAACGCAGGCCGTGGCGATGCTCGAAAATTACGTGCAGGGCACGCGCCGCCCTGACCTCACGTTCCTGCTCGACATGCCGGTCGCGCAAGCGATGCAGCGCGTGCACCGGCGCGGCGCCGGCGCGGACCGTTTCGAGGCGGAGCGCGCGGAATTCTTCGAACGCGTGCGCCGGGCGTACCTTGCGCGCGCGACGGCCGAGCCGCGGCGGATCGTCGTCGTCGACGCGACTCGCGATGCGGACGCGGTTGCGCGGACGATCCTGGCCGCGCTGCAGGAGAAATCGTGGATTTCCTGAGGGCCGAGGCGCTGCCGTGGCTCGGCGAGGCGACGGACAGAGTCCGGCGCGCCGCCGCCGCCGACCGCCTGCCGCATTCGCTCTTGATCTTGAGCGCACCGGGCCTCGGCGCCGAGCACCTGGCGGCCTGGACGATCGCGTTTGCGCTATGCGAATCGACGCAGCGGCGGCCCTGCGGTGCTTGCGCATCGTGCGCCTTGCTGCGCGCCGACAGTCATCCGGACGCGCATGTCGTGCGCATCGAGGAGGATGCGAAGCAGATCAAGGTCGACCAGATCCGCGATTTGATGCGGACGCTCGAGAACAAGAGCTACCGCGGCGGGTACAAGGTGGGCCTCATCGAAGGAGCGGAGACGCTCAATGCGAGCGGCGCGAATGCGTTCCTGAAGACGCTCGAGGAACCCACCGAGGATACGATGCTGATTCTGACGGCCGCCCGCAGCCACCGACTGCCGGCGACGATCATGAGCCGCTGTCTGCGGCTCGTGCTGCGCCCGCCCGCGCGCGAGGCCGCGCGCGCGTGGCTCGCGGCCGAGACCGGCAGCGCCCGGGATTTCGACGCCGCGCTCGAGCTTGCGGGTGGGGCGCCGCTCGCGGCGGCCAAGGTGGCGGGCGCGGAGCCTCGAGCGGCTCGACGAGGAAATGCGCGAGGACTTGCGGCAGTTGGCGGCCGGCGCGGTCGATGTCACGCTGCTCGCGGAGCGCTGGACGAAGGGCGACCCCGTGCTGCGGGTCGGGTGGCTTGAGAACTGGATCACAGCGCGCATAGTTGCCGGCATTGGCGCCCCGCGTTCGTTCGAAACTGCGGAACCAGTCCGCTTGCCTGGCGCTTTACTTAAGCCCAAGATACGAGGCCTGTTCGCTTGGCTCGATGCCGCCCGTGAATTCAGGCGGCTCGCGTCCACGACGAGCATGAATCAACAACTTGCGCTCGAAGCCCTGCTGCTCGGCGGACGGCGCGTACTGGCGAAATGACGTATTTTGTGAGATTGCCGCGTGCGTAGTCCAAGCAACAAACCCGGTCTGTTGACGCTCACGATCAAGGACAAGAGCGCGCTGTACCTGGCGTACATGCCGTTCGTCAAGAACGGCGGTTTGTTCATCCCGACGAACAGCAACTACCGGCTCGGCGACGAGGTTTTCATGCTCTTGAACCTCATGGGCGAGGAAGAGAAGCTGCCGGTCGCGGGCCGCGTGATTTGGATGACGCCGAAGGGCGCCCAGGGCAAGCGCACCGCCGGGATCGGCGTGCAGTTCAGCGATCAGGACCGCGGCAACACGCAGAAGAAAATCGAGAATTACCTCGCCGGCGCCCTGGGCGGCGACAAGCCGACCCACACGATGTGACCGTCGACGGGCTCTAGGGGCGGCGCGTGCGCGCGGCCTCGGTGCCGGCGAGGCCACCCTTCAGCACGTACGCGTCGTAGCCGCGCTCGCACAGGATGAAGGCGGCCGCGGAGCTGCGGCGTCCGGTGTCGCAGCAAACGACGTACTGCGTCTTCTTGTCGAGCGCATTGAGCTTCAGGCGGATGAAATACAGCGGGATGTTCACCGCGTCGTCGATGCGGAAGTTCTGGAATTCGCTCGGCAGGCGCACGTCGAGCCATTTGCCGCCGCGCGCGACGATCTCGGCGGCCTGTTCGTATTCGACCCACTGCAGCAAAGGCTCGTTCAGCAGCGTCTGGAAATCCTGCTTGCCGAGCCGCATCAGCGTGCCGTCCGTCGTCATGACGACCGTCGCGTTGCGCTTGGCTTCCGCGATCAGCGCCTCTTCGCCGAAACTGTCGCCGGGACCGAGTTCGGCGAGCTTGATGCCTTCCTTGTTCAGCGGCGTCTCGCGCGTGACGGTGCACTTGCCGGCGATGACGACGTAGAAAAAGTCGCCTTCGGTCCCTTGCTTGATGACGACGTCGCCGGCGCGGTAGTTGATGCGCTGCATGCGCATGAATATCGCCTGGATGTTCGCCGGCGGGATCCGATGGAACGCCTTGGTCTGCAACAGCGTCGTCATCCAATCGCCTTCGATGCCGATGCTGTCGCCGTTCAGCTCGGCGACTTCGTACTGACCGGTCTGGTCCCAGGTCAACAGCACGTCGAGCAGGTCGCTGTCGATCATGATGTATTCGACGTCGGTCGCGGCGCGCGCGGTGAACTTTCGCGGCAGGCCCGGTGCGAGGCCCGCGCGCGCTTCGGGGCTGCCGGCGCGCACCTGGCCGATCACGCGGTCGTCCGCGCGGTACTCGACCGTGCCCGCGACCAGATAAAACGTGCGCTTGTCGGTGTCGCCTTCCTTGAACAGCAGGCGGCCGGCGTCGAGGGTCTTCACCTGGGTCTTGCGCGCGAGCGCGTGCAGGTTCTCCGCCTTCAATCCGTCGAGGGGCGAGAAGCTCTTGAGCAATGCAAAATCGATCGGTCGTTCATCCATCGAGCTGGCCGCCGCCGGGGTTTAATTCAAGCGCATGATTTTGTGCGCAAATCCTACCATATGTAGCATCGGACCAGACTGGGCAGTGGGTCACAACGGCTGATCCGACCAGCCCGGATCCGGCCGGAATCGGTCCCCGTAGCGCTCCGCGAGTTCGCCCAGGCGCCGGCGCACCTCCGCAATGCCACGATCTTTGGCGTATTGCATCGGCCCACCGCGAAACGGCGCGAAGCCGGTTGCGAAGATCGCACCGCCGTCGAGCAGATCGGCGTCCTCGACGATGCCTTCCCGCAGCACGGCCGCCGCCTCGTTCACCATCGGCAGGATCAGCCGATCCTCGAGGTCCGCCGGGATCGCGAGCGGCGCGCCCGCGGGGCGCAACGGCTTGCCGTCCCGCCAGGTGTAGAAGCCTTGACCGTTCTTGCGGCCGAATTTCTTCTCGTCGACGAGACGTACGAGCACTTCCGGTACGCGCCGCCCGAACGCGTCCGCGAGCACGCGGCCGACGTGCAGCGCCACGTCGAGGCCGACGACGTCGGCGAGCTCGATCGGCCCCATCGGCATGCCGAAACGCTTGCCCGCGGCGTCGATCGCCGCGGCGGGTATGCCGTCTTCGTAGGCGAAGATCGCCTCGTTGATGTACGGCAGGAGAATGCGATTGACGACGAATCCGGGCGCGCTCTTGCAGGGCAGCGGCAGCTTGTCGAGCCTGCGCGTGAAGGCGATCGCGCCGGCGACGACATCGGCGCGCGTCGCCGAGCCCGTGACGACTTCGACCAGTTGCATCTGCGGGACGGGATTGAAGAAATGGATGCCGACGAGCCGGCCGGGATCCGCGAGATTCGCGCAGAGCTTCTCCAGCGTGATGCTCGACGTATTCGTCGCGAACAGCGCGCCGGGCTTCAGTCGCGGCTCGAGCTCGGCATATAGCGCGCGCTTGGCGTCGAGATTCTCGTAGATGGCCTCGATGACGACGTCCGCGTCCGGGACGCCGCTGCCGCCCACGTCCATCGACAGGCGCGCGCACGCCTCGGCCACGGCTTGGCCGTCCTTCAAGCGCTTCTCGAACAGCGCCTTGGCGCGCGCGAGCGCGGGCTTCACCAGTTCCTCGCTGCGGTCCTGCAGCGTCACCGTCATGCCGCGCAAGGTGGACCAGGCCGCGATGTCGCCGCCCATCACGCCGGCGCCGATCACGTGCACGCGCTTGAAATCGATCTTGGTCTTGCCGCCCAGGCCCTTGAGCCGGTCCTGCAGCAGGAACACGCGCACGAGATTGCGCGACGAGGGCGAGCACAAGAGTTCGCCGATCGATTGCGCTTCGGCGAGGTAGCTCGCGTCGCCGGCCGCGCCGTGGCGGCGCCAAAGGTCGACGATCGCGTAGGGCGCCGGATATTGATCGGGCAGCACGCGCTTGCGCAGGGCGGCGTCCAATTGTCTGGCGACGAACGGGCGAACCGGCGCGAGGTTGAGCAGCTTTTCGACGACGGGCGCGCTCTTGCGCGGCGGCGCGGCGGCGAGCAGCGCCTTGGCGCGCTCCAGGAGTTCGGCCGGCGGCACCAGGGCGTCGACGAGACCGGTCGCGAGCGCGCGATCGGCGTTGAACGGCTTTCCCTGCAGCATCAATTCCATCGCCGGACGCACGCCGATCAGACGCACCGCGCGCACCGTCCCGCCGAACCCCGGATGTATGCCGAGCTGGACCTCCGGCAGCCCCAGCGCGAGCTTGCCGTCGGCGGCGCCGATCCGGTAGCTGCAGGCCAAGGCGAGTTCGAGCCCGCCGCCGAGCGCGAATCCTTGGATCGCGGCGACGCTCGGAATGGCCAGATCCTCGAGCTGCTGCAGCACCGCCTGGCCCGCGCGAACCAATTCGAGCCCCTCGGCGGGACTGCGTATCGTCGTGAATTCCTTGATGTCGGCGCCGGCGACGAATCCGCTCTTCTTGGCCGAGCGCAGGATCAGTCCCTTCGGCGGCTCGGGCGGCGATCTCGGCGATGCGCGCGCCGAGTTCCTGGATCGCGGCGCGCGACAGGACGTTGACCGCGGCGCCCGGGGCATCGAAGGAAAGCAGCGCGATGCCGTCGTCGCCGTATTCCAGGGTCCAATAGCTTGTGCCGCTCATCAGGCTGCCTGCCGCGCTTGCGCGCGAACGGTGAAATCGCAAATCAGCGGCAGATGGTCGGAAAGCCGGATGTTCGGAATGTCGAAGCGCGTGATTTCGATTTCGTCGCTGTGCAGGATGAAATCGAGCTCCTTCCTCGGGCTGCGGCTCGGGTAAGAGGGGAGGCCGCGCACGTTCGCGTTGCGCAATTTCGCCGCTTGAGTGAACAGATACAGCTCGTGGTCCCCCCAGTAGGTGTTGAAATCCCCGGCGACGATGACCGGCTTGTGCGACTTGCGGACCAGATCGTACAGATGGTGGAGCTGGTATTGGCGATGGCGAAATTTCAGCGACAGATGCACGAGGAAGATCGCGAGGTCGTCGAGTTCAAGCTCGATGATGAGCCGCTTGATGCCGGTCTCGAAATAATGGAATCGCTCGCCGCGGACCCGGGGCGCGGCCAAGAACGCGTTCGATTGTTTGCGCACGATCGGCACCAGCTGATTGACCGAACTGACGCCGTACTTGCACTCGTAGGTCGAATAATGCCCGAGGGAGCGCGCGACGAACTCCGCCTGGTTCACCATGCCCGTGCGGATCGAGCCGGTGTCGACCTCGATGAGGCCGACGACGTCCGGATCCTGGCTCTTGATGAACTCGGTGATCTGGCTCAGGACGTGGCGGCTGGAGCGCAGGTAGCCGGCGCCGGGCACCGGAATGTGAAACGCCGGGCCGATTCCGGTCGCATACCGAATGTTGTAAATCAGCAAGCGCACGCGCACCATTGTATCGACGAGCGCCGTCTTGCGCATGACGATCGTCGCGATAAACTCAGAAACGCCATGTCGACACCCACGAACCCGATCCGGCTCTTCGTCACCCACAACTGGCGGGAGAACGACGATTACAGCCGGGTATTCGAATACCTCGAGGCGCCGGGCACTTTTTATTACCGGAGTACCGGCGAGCCCCACGCCAAGCGGCCGATCGGCCCCGAGAGCCAGCGCGAAGAGCTGCGCCGCCAGATCGCGCCGTGCGAAGTCGTGATCGTCCTGCCCGCGGTATTCCGTGCGGAGCCGGAACTCGTGCTGTTCGAGATGAATTTCGCGAAATCCGCCGACCGTCCGATCGTCGCGATGGAGAACTTCGGTTCGAGCGAGCCGATTCCGCAGGCGATCAAGGATCTTGCGGACGAGATCAGTGCGTGGAACGAGCGGGACCTGATCGACGCCCTACGGCGCCAGGCGCGTCACGAGGACACGACGCGTTGGGATACGATCGAATTCAAGCTGGACTGACGTTTTTTTAGTGATTCGCGAGCAAGGCGGGAATTTCGAACTCGCCGGTATCATCCGTGGCGACGCTGTGCAGCTTGACCGCCGCGCCTTGAGGGCGCGTCGCGGCCTGTGCGCGGCACATCAAACCGAACATTTCCACGATCAGCGCCGCACAATCGTCGGCATCGCGGTTCGACATCTTGCGCACCGAGGCGGCAACCGCATCCTCTCCGCGCAGCGGCCGCACGCCGCTCAAGGTACGCACGACCTGACAAAACGGCGCGCGAATTTCTCCGGGCAATTGTTCCTCGCGCACCGCGGCTAGATGTTCGCGGTAGGCGCATATCAGGCGTTGCTTGATGGGTGTCGAGCGCACCAGTTCGAGGGCTGCATGGTGAAAGCTGTCCCAAGCATTGATCATGAATGCCTCACTACCCCGAAGCACTTGAATCTTAAAGTGGTTTCGAGGATGCCTTTAACGCGGGAGCCGTGATAAATCAAGACGCTAGAATTGGAATATACAAGACAATTAACAAAACGCAACGCGCTTTTTTGCGCAGATTTGCGCAGGGTTCCGGGCTGGTTCGAGCGGCCTGAGGGAGTCCCGACACGCCGCCGTGGCGGGCTCGTCGGGGAGATCGCGGGGCCGCAAGGCGCGGGAACCCGCACTTTTATTATCTATTACATTAAATGTTATCTGTAACTAATTGAAAGTCGAGTCTTTCAGTGGCTCGCGGCGGCGGGCGCTGCTTCGGCCGCCGGCAGCCGGAAGCGATCCGCGCCGATCATGAGGTACACGCCCGGCACGACGAACAGCGTGAACATCGTGCCGATCGCGAGGCCGGTCGAGATCACGAGGCCGATCGCGAAGCGCGACGCGGCGCCGGCGCCGCTCGCGAACACGAGGGGCACGACGCCGAGCACCATCGCCGCGGTCGTCATCAGGATCGGGCGCAAGCGCGTGCAGGATGCCGAGACGATCGCTGCGTATTTGGACTTGCCGCGCTCCTGTTCCTCGTTCGCGACCTCGACGATCAGGATGCCGTGCTTGCTGATGAGGCCCATGAGCGTCACGAGGCCGACTTCCGTGTAGATGTTCAAGGTGGCGCCGCCGACCCCGAGCGCGATGAAGATCAGTGCCCCGGCGATCGACAGGGGCACGGAGATCAGGATCACGAGCGGGTCGCGGAAGCTCTCGAACAACGCGGCGAGCGCGAGGAACACGATGATGATCGCGAAGCCGAAGGTCGCGAGCATGCCGCTCGACTCCGCGACGAACTGCCGCGCCTGTCCGGCGTAGTCGACCGCGTAGCCCTGCGGCAGGTCGCGGGCGGCGAGGTCCTGGAGATATTTGAGCGCGTCGTCGAGCGAGACGCCGGGCGCCATGACGCCGGAGATCGTCGCGGAGTTCTGCTGCTGGAAATGATCCAGTGTCTCGGGGATCGTTTCGGTGCGGATCGTCGCGATCGTCGACAGGGGAACGGAAACTCCGCCGATCGTCGCGATCGGGTAGTTCAGCAATTGATCGACGTTCAAGCGCGAGGCGCGCTCGACCTGAGGAATGACCTTGTACGAGCGGGTGTTCATGCTGAAATAGTTCACGTAGCCGCCGCCGAGCATCGAGCTCAGGCTCGCGCCGATCTCGCTCATCGTCAGGCCCAGCTGCGCGGCCTTCGCGCGGTCGATCTCGATGACCGACTGCGGCAGGTCGTACTTGAGGTCGGTGTCGAGGAACATGAACCGGCCGCTCTTCAGCGCGTCGTCGAGGAACGTGCGCGAGACCGCATTGAGCCGCAGCGGCGAATCGGTCGTCTTGATCACGAATTGCATCGGCAAGCCGAACGCGCCGGGCAGGGACGGGGGCTGGAACGCGACGATGCGCTGGCCGGCGACCGCATTCACCTTCTCCTGGACCGCGCGCTGGATCTCGGTCGCGCCGAGTTCGCGCTCGTTGCGCGGCGGCAGCACGAGGCCCGTGAGCGACCGGCCCGGCGAATCGACGTGGAACACGTGGCGGGGCTTCGCGATCGGGGTCGCGAGCTTGTATATCTGCTCGAAGTAATCGACCTTCGCTCCGAGCGTCGCGTTCGGCGCGGAGGTCGCCGACAGGAGGACGAAGCCCTGGTCTTCCTGCGGCGCAAGCTCGGATTTCGAGTGCGTCGTGAGGAAATAGATGCTGCCGAGGACGATGACGACGACGATGCCGGTCACGGGGGTGTAGCGCAGGCTGCGTTCGAGCTTGTTCTGATACCAACGCCGCAGGCGGTCGAAGCGCAGGTCGATGAAATGCACGAGACGCGATTCCCAGTTCTCGTCGCCGGCGCGGTGCGCTTTGAGCAGGCGCGAACACATCATCGGCGAGAGCGTCAGCGCGATGACCGCGGATACCGTCACGGCGCCCGCAAGGGTGAACGCGAACTCGACGAACAGCGCTCCGGTCAAGCCGCCCTGGAAGCCGATCGGCACGAACACCGCGAGCAGCACGACCGTCATCGCGACGATCGGACCGGCGAGCTCGCGCGCGGCGAGGCTCGCGGCCGCGAGAGCCGACATTCCGCCCTCGAGGTGGCGGTTCACGTTCTCGACGACGATGATCGCGTCGTCGACGACCAATCCGATCGCGAGCACCAAGGCGAGCAGCGTCAACAGGTTGATCGAGAAGCCGAGCGCCAGCATGATCGCGAGCGTGCCGACGAGCGACAAGGGGATCGCGACGATCGGGATCACGACCGAGCGCGGCGACCCCAGGAACGCGAAGATCACGAGGACGACGATGATGAGCGCTTCGATCAGCGTGTTCGCGACTTCGTGGATCGAGCTGTTCACGAAATTGGTCGCATCGTAGACGATGCCGCCGGTCAAACCCCGCGGCAGCTGCTCGAGGATCTGCGGGAACACCTTCTTGACGCCGTTGATGACGGTCAGCAGGTTCGCGCTCGGCGCCACCTGGATGCCGATGAACACGCCGCCGACGCCGTCGAACGCGATCCGCGACTCGTAGCTGTCGGCGCCGAGCGAGACCGTGGCGACGTCCTTCAGGCGCACGTTCGCGCCGTCGACTTCCTTGACGATCAGGTTGCGGAATTCCTCGAGGCTGTGCAGGTTCGTCGTCGACGTCAGCGTGACCTGGACGGTCGGCCCCTTCGTGCTGCCGACGGCCGAAATATAGTCGTTGGCGGCGAGCGCCTTCGACACGTCGCTCGCCGTGAGGCCGTACGCCGCGAGCTTCTGCGGATCGAGCCAGGCGCGCAGCGAGAAATATTGGGCGCCGAGGATTTCGGCCGTCTGCACGCCGGGTACCGCCTGCAGTTGCGGCTGGACGACGCGCTGCAGATAGTCCGTGATCTGGTTGCGTTCGAGCTTCTTGCTGGAAAAGCCGATGTACATCGAGTCGGTCGTCTGGCCGACCGACACGGTGATCGACGGCAGCTGCGAGCCGGTCGGCAGCTCGTTCAGGACCGAGTTCACCTTGATGTTGATCTCGGCGGCCGCCTTCGACGTGTCGTAATTCTGGCGCAACGTCACGGTGATCGTGCTGATGCCGCTCTGGCTCGTCGAGGTCATGTAGTCGATGCCGTTCGCCTGCGCGACGGCCGCCTCGAGCGGCGTGGTGATGAATCCGGCGATCGAGTCCGGGTCGGCGCCCGGATAGACCGTCGAGATCGTCACGATGCCGTTCTCGGTCTTCGGGTACGCGAGAACCTGCAGCGAGCTGAAGCTGCGCAGGCCGACGACGAGGATCACGAGGCTGACGACGCTCGCGAGCACCGGGCGGCGTATGAAGATGTCGGTGAAGTTCACGCAGCGCCTCTCGTATCTACTCGTTCGGCGGCGTGGGCGCCGCCGAATCGCCCGGCAATACCGCGTTGTTGACGACCACGGGGCTGTCGTTGCGCAGCTTCATCTGTCCGCCGCTGACCACGGTTTCGCCCGCGGCGAGGCCGTCGATCACGGCCACCTGGTCGCCGCGCGTCGGCCCCAGCTTCACGAACCGCTGGCGCGCGACCAGCTTCGCTTCCCCTTTGGCGTCGGCGCCGGCGCGCTCCACGACGAACACGGTGTCGCCGTAAGGGTTGTACGTGATCGCCGCCTGCGGCACGGTGACGAGGCCGCGCGCCGCACCCTCGTCGATGGTCACGTCGGCGAACATGCCGGGCACGAGACGGTTGCCTTCGTTGCGGAAGGATGCGCGCACGAGGACGTTGCGGCTCGCGTTGTCGACCTTGGAATTGATCGCGACGATCGCGCCGTGAAACGTCGCGCCGTGATAGGTATCGACGGTCGCGTCGACACGCTGGCCGTTCTTGAGCACGGCAAGCGCCTGTTGCGGGACGTAGAAATCGACGAGAATCGGATCGAGCGCCTGCAGCGTGACGACGGTCGCGCCGGCCGCGAGGTATTGACCCAGGTCGACCTGGCGGATGCCGAGGCGGCCTGCGAACGGCGCGCGAATGATTTTCTCGTCGATCAGCGCGCGTTGCGCCGCGACCTGGGCGCGCGCGGACTCGAGGTTCGCGCGGTCCGCGTCGACGACCGCCTGGCTGATCGCCTGCGCCTGGAGTTGCTCCTGGTCGCGCCGGTAGGTCACCGCCGCGAGCGCGGCCTGCGCGCGCAGCACGGCGAGTTTCGCCGGATCGTCGTTGAGCCTGAGCTTGACCAGCACCGCGCCGGCGGGCACGCGGTCGCCGGACTTGAAGTGGATCGCGTCGACGACGCCGGCGATCTGCGCCCCGAGATCCGCGCCTTGCAGCGCGCGCACGTTGCCGACCGCGTGCGTCGAACTCTGCCACGGCAGGCTCTTGGCGACGTACGTCGACACCGTCTGCGGCGCGCTCGCGGCCTTCGCCATGTATTTGCCGATCATCCGGCCCATGAACAACTGGAAGCCGAAGATGCCGCCCAGAATGACGGCTGTCGCGACCAGGACGATGATCAAAGGTTTGATCAACGCTTTGCGCGGGGCGGTCGCCTTGCCGTCGTCATCGCCCTTCAATTCGATATCGCTCACAAATGCCCCTTGCAGCAAGGTGTGGAATTCAGTTTGTGCGTCCGTGCGGTGCCACCAGCCGCCGCCGAGCGCCTGGAACAGCGCGGCCGTGTCGGCGTAGCGCTGGGCCCGGGCTTTCACGAGCGCGACCGCTGCGCTCTCGTAGTTCTGTTCCGCGGTCAAGAGTTGTACATAGCTCGCCGCGCCGCTCTTGTACTGCGTCTGCACCAGATCGCGGCTGGCCTCGGCGGCGTCGGCGGCGGACGCATAGGCCGCGAAGCTGCGCCCGTCGGCCTCGAGCGCCTGCAGCGTGTTCGAGACGTCTTGAAACGCGGTCAGCACGGTCGCGCGGTAGTTCGCGGCCGCTTCCTCGGCGGCGGCGATGGCGGCGCGGCGCTTGTGCAGCAGCTCGCCGCCTTTGAACAGCGGCTGTGTCAATGATGCCGCGATGCTCCAAACCGTCGAGGCCGGCGAGAACAAGTCCGCGAATTTGACCGCCTGTCCGCCATAATTTCCCGACAAGGTGATCTGCGGCAGCATGTCCGCGGTGGCGACGCCGACCTCGGCGGTTGCCGCGTGCAGCAGCGCCGCGTAGGCCTGCACGTCGGGTCTCTGTTCGACGAGCTTCGACGGCAGGCTCACGGGCAAGTCCTTCGGCAGCGTCAGCGAATCCAAGCTGAAATCGGCGCCCGAATAATCCTCCGGCAGCGCGCCGACGTAGGTCGCGAGACGATTGTGCTCCACACGCGAGCGCATGTCCGAGCTGCGGCAGCACGGCGAGCGTGCTCGCGAGCGCGGCTTGCTGTTGCATGAGGTCGGCGCGCGAAGCGCCGCCCGCGGCGACGCGCCGCTTGACGATGTCCAACTGGTCACGCTGGGCCGCGGCGATCCGCCGTGTCGCGGCGATCTGGTCCTTCAGGGACGCTTCGGTCACGGCGGCGGTGACGATGTTCGCCGTCAAGCTCAGGTAGCTCGCTTCGAGCGCGAATTGCTGGTACTCGGCCTGCGCGCGCAGCGCCTCGACCTGCCGCCGTACCCCGCCGAACGCATCGAGCGTGTAGCCGACGTTCACCGAGGCGCTGTTCAAGGTGTAAATGAACGCGCGCGGACTGCCGAACGCCGCGCCCGATGCCCGCTGGCGCTGGGCTCCGAGCGATCCGGAAACGGACGGGAAATACGCACCGCGTCCGGCCGCGACGTTCTCTTGGGCGCTACGCAAGGCCGCCTGCGCGGCCTCGAGCGTGGGGTTGTTCGCGAGCGCGCGATCGATCAGGAGGTTCAATTCCTTCGAGCGAAACAGGGTCCACCAGTCCCCGGGTATGTCGAGGCCGGGCACGAAGCGCTGCGACTCGCCGCCCGCATGTTCGCTGGATGCGGTGCGTGCGGGCAGGCCGCCGCGCACATACGAGGTCGAGGCGGGCGCCGCAGGCGCCCGGTATCGAGGCCCCACGGCGCAGGCTGAGACGAGCGCGGCGGCTGCGCAAGCCGTCAACGCCCATGCACGGCGCTGCCCGTGACGGCGCCAGATCGGTGATTCGCTCATGGCTGTCGAAATCCTAGTCGCTATTCGTTGGTGAAACACGCCAATTGCGAGCTTTCGGGCCGGGATGGTTGTTTGCAACGTAGATTATCTATCGATAGAATATATCCTAATGAAATATTAGGACACAATGGAAATCGTGCAGCAGCGGATTCATTTGATCGAGGCGAGCCTCGAGCGGCTCAGAGCCCGGTTGCCGGATTTGCCGATCAACGAAGTGTTGATCCTGCGCCTGGTCCTGCTGCTCGCGCACGAGTTCGATCTCCTGCTCGAACATGAGATCCGTCCGTTCGGGCTCGGCGAAGGGGAGTTCCGCGTGTTGACGGCCTTGTTTTCCCAGCCCGAGGGCATCGCTCATCCGAGCGAGCTTTGTGCGTCGCACCTCGCAGAGTCCGGCCAATATGTCGCGCATCAGCGATGCGCTCGTGCGCCGCGACCTGATCACGCGCGGCGCCTGCGCCGAGGACCGGCGCCGCATGGTTCTACGCATCACGGAGACCGGTGAAGACTTGGTCCGCAACCTGCTGCCGACGATCTTCGGCCCGCTGCGCGATATCTACCGCGGCCACTCGGCGGACGACCAACAGCAGTTGATTGGCGTTGCTCAAGCGCTTGGAGGCCCGGGTCAACGAACAATTGTCCGACGGCGACGCGGAGGCGACCGGCGTGAAGCCGGTTCACCTCACGTTGTGCGCTCTCGCGGCCATCCTCGCGGGCTGCGCCGGAATGCCGTCGAAGCCCGCTCCGGTCGTGCTGCCCGACAAGGCGCCGCTCGGCGATTTCACGCACAACGGCGGCGCCTGGCCGACGTCGGACTGGTGGCGCCGGTATCGCGATCCGACGCTCGACCGGCTGATCGACGCGGCGCTCGAGTCGGCGCCGTCGCTCGCGACCGCGCACGCGCGTTTCGACAGCGCGCGCGAGGCGGTGCGCCTCGCCGGCGCCGCGTCCGGCGCGCACGTCGACCTGCGCGGCTCCGCCGAGCGCCAGCGCTTGAGCGACAACGGCTTGTTTCCGCCGAAGCTGCTCGGCTTCCACTGGTACAACCAAGCCGACCTCGGCCTGCAGGCGAGCTACACCTTCGATTGGTGGGGCAAGCAGCGCGCGACCGTCGAAGCGGCGCTCGACGAGGCGCAGGCGGCCGAGGCGGAACGCGCCGCCGCCGCGTCGGCCTTGGCGAGTTCCGTCGCCAATGCGTATTTCGGCTGGCAGGCGGATGAGAATCGCCTGGCGCTCGCGCACCGCCGCTTGCGACGCGGTCGAACGCGCCGCCGCGATCGCGCACGCGCGCGTGGACGCGGGACTCGATCCCGCGGACGCGCGTTCCGCGCAGCGACTCCGCGGTCGCGGCCGCGCGCGAGGCGATCGCGAGCCTCGAGGGATCGGCGAAAATGCGCGTCGTCGCGATCGCCGCGCTCGTCGGCCGATCGACGGCGGACCTGCCGCCGCTGCACCGCAGGCCGCTGCCCGCGGTCTCCGCGGCGCTGCCGGACGACGTCACGATCGACTTGATCTCGCGGCGCCGCCGACATCACCGCGAGCCGCTGGCGCGTCGAGGCCGCGCAAAAGACTTCCGAATCCGCGCGCGCGGCATTCTTCCCCGACATCAGCGTCAACGCGCTCGCCGGCCTGTCGAGCATCGATTTCGGCAAGCTGCTGGAGTACGGCAGCCGCGTGCCGCAGGCGAGCGTCGCGCTCCACCTGCCGGTGTTCGACGCCGGACTGCTGCGCTCCCGGTACGCCGCGAGCCGCGCGTCGGTGCGGGCGGCGATCGCGCAATACGACCAGACCGTCGTCGACGCTGCGCGCGACGTGGCGACGCAGGCGGCTCGCGCGCGAACAAGCGGCCGCGCGAGCGCGCGCAGAGGACGATCCAGGTCGACGCCGCGCGCGAGGTGCGGGACAGCGCCTCGGCGCAAGTGCGCCAGGGAATCACGGACGAGCGCATCGCAGCTTGCCGCCGCGCTCGCGCTGATCGACGAACAAGACGCGATGATCCAGCTCGATGCGGCCGCACTGATCGCCGACATCGGCCTGCAGCGCGCGCTCGGCGGTGGCTACGGCAACCCGCAACGCGTCGCAGAAATCCATTCGAATTCCACGAAGCCAACACCATGAACGCCACCACCGAAACCGCAGCCGCGACGCCGCCGAACGGCAAGCGACGCAAAATCATGACCCTGATCGCGCTCGCATTCATCGGGGTCGGCCTGATCTGGGTGTTGTTCTGGTACTTCGTGCTGTCGAAGCGCGAACGGACCGACGACGCCTACGTCACCGGCAACCAGGTCGTGGTCTCGGCGCAGGTGGCCGGCACCGTCGTCGCCGTCGCTCGCCGACGACACGCAGCTGGTCAAGGCGGGCCAGGTGCTCGTGCGGCTCGATCCGGCCGATGCGGAGCCAGTTTGAGCCGGGCCGCGAGCTCGCTCGCGCAGACGGTGCGGCAGGTTCGCCAGCAGCAGTCGCACGGCGGACCAGTACGACGCGGCCGTGCGGGACGCGCAAGTTGGAGCTCGCGCGCGCGCGAGGCGAGACCTCGAGCGGCGCGAGCCGCTGCTCGCGCGACAGGCGATCGCGCCCGAAGAATTGCGCCACGCCGAGGAGACCGTCGAGCTCGCGCGCGATGCGCTGACGCAGGCGCAGCGCCAGCGCAGCGCCGCGCACGCGCTCGTCGACGGAACGGACGTGCGAGGAGAATCCCGCCGTGCTGCGTCGCGAAGGCGGCGTACCGCGACGCGTGGATCACCGCGCAGCGCAACGCGGTCGTCGCGCCGGTGACGGGCTACGTCGCCCAGCGCAGCGTGCAGCTCGGCCAGCACATCGCAGCCGGGCCAGGCGCTGATGACGGTGATTCCGTTGCACGACCTGTGGGTCGACGCGAACTTCAAGGAAGGCCAGCTGCGCGACCTGCGCATCGGCCAGCCCGCGGAGGTGCGAGAGCGACCTCTACGGCGGGCGGTGATATTCCACGGCCAGCGTGCATCGGCATGTCCGCCGGTACCGGCGCCGCGTTCTCGCTGCTGCCGGCGCAGAACGCGTCCGGCAACTGGATCAAGGTCGTGCAGCGCGTGCCCGTGCGCATCGCGCTCGACGCCAGAGGATCTCGCGCAGCATCCGCTGCGCATCGGCCTGTCGACCGACGGTGACGGTCGACACGCACGATCCGCAGCGGCCCGGTGCTGCGCGCCCGACGTGTCGATCAGTGCGCGGGCGACACCGAGCGTCTACGCCACGGATCTCGCCAAGGCGAACGCCGCGGCGGACGCGATCATCACGCGCAACCTCGGCGCCCAGCGATAAGGGGCCGATCCGATGGCCGAGCCGGCGGCAGCCGCGAGGCGAGCGACGAATATCCGCCGCTGCACGGCGCGACCCTCGCTGTTGCTGACGGTCGCGATCGCGCGCGTCGTTCATGGAAATCCTCGACATGACGATCGTCAACGTCTCGGTGCCGTCCATCGCGGGCAGCCTCGGCGTCAGCCCGTCCGAAGGCACCTGGGCGATCAGCTCGTACATGCTCGCGGCCGCGGTCGTGCAGCCGCTGACCGGCTGGATCGGGCGGCGCTTCGGCGAGGTCCGCACGTTCGTCGGCTCGATAGCTGCTGTTCATGGTGTTCTCGGCGCGTGTGCGGCCTCGCGACCAGCATGCCGATGCTGATCGCCGCGCGCCTGATCCAGGGCTTCGTGTCCGGGCCGATGATGTCGGTGGCGCAGGCGCTGCTGCTGCGCAACTACCCGATGCAGCGGCGCGGCCTGGCGCTCGGGCTGTGGGCCATGGTCGTCATCGTCGCGCCGATCTTCGGGCCGATCATCGGCGGCTGGATCACCGACAACTTTTCGTGGCCGTGGCTGTTCTACATCAACGTGCCGGTCGGCGCGTTTTCGGCGATATCCTGCTGGACGCTGCTGCGCACGTCGCGAATCGAAGCAGGTGAAGCTGCCGATCGACGTCGTCGGCCTCGTGCTGCTCGTCGTCGGCGTCGGCAGCCTGCAGTTCATGCTCGACAACGGCAACGACAAGGACTGGTTCCATTCCCCGATGATCGTCGCCGCGGCGGTCATCGCCGTCGTGAGTCTCGCGTTCCTGATTCCGTGGGAGCTGACGGATCGGCATCCCGTCGTCGACCTGCACCTGTTTCAGCGGCGCAATTTCCGCATCGGCACCATCGCGATCGCCGTGGCCTACTTCGCGTTCACGGGCGTCAACGTCGTCTTTCCGCTGTGGCTGCAGACGACGCTCGGCTACACGGCGACCTGGGCCGGATTCGCGATGGCGCCCGTCGGCCTCTTGGCGCTCGTCTGCGCGCCGATCATCGGGCGCAACATGCACCGCATCAATCTGCGCCTGGCCGCGACGTTCGCGTTCTGCGTCTTCGCCTTCAGCATCTGTTGGACGTCGCGCTGAATCAAGAGGCGTCGTTCGGCCAATTCGCGCTGCCGCGATTCGTGCAGGGCCTGGGCTTGACGTTGTTCTTCCTGCCGCTGAACCAGATCCTGATGTCGGGCGTGCGCTCGGACGACCTGGCGTCGGCGTCCGGCTTGAGCAACTTCGTGCGCACGATCATGGGCAGCATCTCGACCTCGGTCACCGTCTGGCTGTGGAACCGGCGCATCGACTATCACCACGCGGTATTGAGTGAACATGTCGCCGACTCGTCCGCCGGGTGGACGAGCTACCGCGGCGGCCTCGAAGCGATCGGCCTCAACGGCGCGCATGCGCTTCAATACGTCGACCGGATCGTCACTCAACAAGCGATGACCTTGGGCGTCAACGACGTCTTCCGCGCGATCGCGCTGCTCTACATTCTGCTGATCCCGTTCGTCTGGCTGACGAAGCCGCCGTTCGGCACGCGCGGCGGCCCGTCTCACTGAGCCGGCGGCGGAGTGCGCCAATCGCCGCCGAGCGCTTCGATCAGGCGCACCGTCGCGGCCAGCCGCCGGGATTCGATCGCGACCGCGGCGATTCGCGCCTGCAGTGCGGCCGTCTGCGTGACCGACACCTCGAGGTAGGTCGCGGCGCCCGCCTGATAGCGGTACTCGGCCTGGCGCAAGGCCTGCGCCGTCGCCGCCACCGCGGCCGCCTCGCTCGCCGACTCATGCTGCAACTCCGCGAGCGCGGCGAGGCTGTCCTCGACGTCCCGGTAGGCATTGATCACGGTGTTGCGGTAGTCCGCGACGAGTTCGTCGTAGACCGCGCGCGCGCGCGCGGTTTGCGCGCGGCGCAGGCCCCCGTCGAACACCGTCAATGCGCCCGCGGCACCCAATGACCACATCCGGCTCGGCGCGCTGAGCCAGGTGGACGCGGCGGTGCTGTCGAGGCCGGCGGCCGCGGCGAGGTTGAAAACTGGAAAATAGGCCGCACGCGCGATGCCGATCTCGGCGTTGGCCGCGGCGACACGGCGTTCGGCGGCGGCGATATCCGGGCGCCGCTCGAGCAGCGACGACGGCAGTCCCGGGTCGACCGGCGGCGGCGTCTCGTCGAGCGCGAGTGGATTCGGCGCGATGTGGAAGGCGGATGGATTCTCGCCGACGAGCGCCGCGATCGCATGCTCGATTTGCGCGCGCTGCAGGTGGACCTCGGCGGCGTTGGTGCGCGCCGTCGCGAGCTGCGCCTCGGCCTGGGCCACGTCCGTCGCCGGCGCGGCGCCGCCGTCGTGCAGACGCCGCGTGAGCTCGAGCGCCTTGGCGTAATCGCCGACGGTCTTGTCGAGCAGCGCGGCTTGCGCATCCGCACTGCGCAGCGTGAAGTAATCGATCGCCAATTCCGCGTGCACGAGCAAGTCCATGGTCGAGAGATCCGCGGCGCTCGCGCGCTCGGTCGCACGCGCGGCGGCGAGGTTGTTGCGCACGCGGCCGAACACGTCGATCTCGTAGGAAAAGTCGCCTTCCAAGTCGAAGTTGTTGCCGACCGGCCGCGCACCGGCCGGGAAGCGCGGGGAATTCGCCGATACGCGCGAGCGCGTCGCCGATGCGGCGCCCCCGAGCCGCGGGAACAGGCCTGCGCGCGCGATCCGCGTTGCCGCCCGGGCTTGGTCGAGCCGCGCGACCGCGGCTTTGAGGTCCTGATTCGCGGAGGCGATCCGGCTCTCGAGCCGGTCGAGCGACGGATCCCCGAAGCGGGTCCACCAAGGCCCGCGATCGACGCCCGCCCCGGGCTCTGCCGGCTTCCAGTCGCCGATTTCACGGTAGGCCGCGGCAGGCGCGGCGGTCGCCGGCACGTGGTAGCGCGGTGCGAGCGAGCAGGCGCTCAAAGCGCCCGCGAGCAGGGTTGCCGCGGCCGTGCCGGCGCGCTTCATGACCGCGGATTCGGCGCGATGCGCACGCGCTCGCCGTCGACGCTGGAGTCGGGTGGGTTCAGCACGACGACGTCGCCGGCGTCGATCCCCGAAAGTACCTCGATCGTGCTGCCGAAATCGCGGCCCATGACGATGCTCTTCAGGCGGATGCGATCATCATGGTCGACGGTCGCCACCTGCAGGCCGGCCGCGCGAAACAACACGGTGTTCGCCGGCAGGCGCAGCGCCTTGGAATCGCCCTTCAGCTTGAAATGCACTTCGGTATAGGCGCCGGGGAGAATCGCGTGTTCGGCGTTGTCGAGTTGCAGTTCGACCTGCAGGGTGCGCGAGTTGGGGTCGAGCGCGCCGGCAGTGCGCACGGTCCTCGCTTCGTAGGATTTTCCGGGATGCTCGGCGAAATGCAGCGCCGCGGGCACGCCCGGCTTGGTCGCGGACGCATAGGCCTCCGGCACTTCGACGTAGATGCGCAGCTTGCGCGTATCGGCGATGCGGAAGAGTTCGTTGCCCGCGGTTTCGCCCGCATTGATCAGCGCGCCGACGTCGGTGTTGCGCGCGGTTACGACGCCGTCGAACGGCGCGACCACGCGCTTGAACGACTCGAGTTCGCGCAGCCGCGCGACGTTCGCGGCCGCCGAGTCGGCGGCCGCCTTCTTGGCGGCGGCGTCCGCCGCCTTTTGGTCGGCGTCCTGCTTCGATACGGAATCGGTCGCGAGCAGCTTCCGCCAGCGTGCGTTCGTGCTGACCGCGAGGCTGAGGTCGGCGCGCGCGCTCGCAAGCTGCGCGAGCGCCTGCGCCAGTTGCTGGTCGACTTCCGGCGTCTCGATCTCGGCGAGCAATTGGCCCTTGTGAACCGGCGTGCCGATATCGACGTGCCATGCCTTGAGGTAACCGCTCGTGCGCGCGTAGATCGGCGCCTCCGTGTACGCGCGTACGCTGCCCGGCAACACGAGATCCTCGCCGACCGGGCTTGCCGTCGGGCGAACGGTCACCACGGCGACGACGGAGTCCGCCGCGGTTTTCTTGCCGAGCGCGTTGCGTGCCGCGACGCGGGCCGTGATCCCCCAGACCGCGAGGGTCAAGGCGACGAGCAGCAGGGTCAGCGAATATTTCCGAATCCGGCGCGCCATTCTTTCGTCGGGTGCATGGGACGATGGCTCAGGCATTGGGGGTCTCCGCGGGCAGAGGCGCGATCGGCGAGATGCGGCCGTGAATGATCGAAAACACGGTCGGCACGAAAAAGAGCGTCGCGACGGTCGCAAAAATCAGGCCGCCGATGACCGCACGGCCGAGCGGTGCGTTTTGTTCGCCGCCGTCGCCGAGACCGAGCGCCATCGGGATCATGCCGATGATCATCGCGAGCGCGGTCATCAGCACCGGTCGCAAGCGCGTGAAGCCTGCCGCGAGCGCGGCCTGGAACGCATCGTCGCCCGCGTCCATGCGCTCGCGCGCGAAGCTGACTACGAGCACGCTGTTCGCGGTCGCGACCCCCATGCACATGATCGCGCCGGTCAGCGCCGGCACGGTCACCGTCGTGTGCGTGAGGAACAGCATCCAGACGATGCCGGCGAGCGCGGCGGGCAAGGCGGTGATGATGATGAACGGGTCGAGCAAGGACTGGAAGTTCACGACGATCAGCATGTAGACGAGAACGATCGCGGCGAGCAGGCCGATCAGCAGGCCGTTGAACGAGGCCTTCATCGTCTGGGTTTGGCCGCGCAGCATGATGTGCGAACCCTTCGGCAGGTTCTTCTTGGCCGCGGCGATGATCTGGTCGATGCGCGTCGAAACGAACCCTAGGTCGGTCCCTTGCACGGAGCCGAAGATGTCGATCGCGGGGGTCGCGTTGTAATGACTGACGACCGCGGGACCGACAGTACGGTGAAACTTGGCGACGGCCGACAACAGCTGCGCCGCGCCGCCCGCGGCCGGTGTGAGCGGCGTATTGGCGAGGTCGTTCAAGCTCTGCAATCGATATTGCGGAGTCTGCGTCGAAACTTGATATTGCGTGCCGGTGCGGGAATCCGTCCAGAACGTCGGCGCGGTCTGGGAACTGCCGGACAAGGAGATCAGCATGTTGCGGGCGACATCCTGCTCCGTGAGGCCGAGCAGTTGCGCCTTCGTGCGGTCGACGTCGACCTCGATCTGCGGGTAGTCTCCGGGCTGTTGGATGCGCAGGTCCACGGCGCCCGGCACCTTGCGCAATTCTTGCAGCAGGTGATCGGCGAACTCGCGGTTCGCTTGCACGTTGAAGCCGACGATCTGCACGTCGATCGGCGACGGCAGGCCGAAATTCAAGATTTGACTGATCATGTCGGCCGGCAGGAACGCAAACGTCGTCGACGGGTAGGCCGCCGCGAGCTCGGCGCGCAGCACGCTCACGTACTTCGCGCTCGGCGCGTGATGCCGCGTCAGGTTGATGAAAATGTCGGCATCCCCGGGACCGACCGGCGCCGACGTGCTGTAGGCCAGGTTGATGCCGCTATACGGCAGGCCGATATTGTCGACGATGTTGCTGATCTCGTTCGCTGGGATCACCTTGCGGATCGTCGCCTCGACCCGGTCGCACAGCGCCGCCGTTTCCTCGATGCGCGTACCGGTGCGTGCGCGCAAATGGAGCTTGATCTGGCCGGAGTCGACGCTCGGGAAGAAGTCCTGGCCGAGTCCCGGCAAGGGCCCCAGCGGGAACGCGAGCAGCGCGCTCGCCGCCATCGCGAGCAGGAAAACGGCGGCGAAGCGAGGGCCGCTGTGCAAGGCCTCATTGAGCAGGAGGCGGTATTTCTCCCGCATCCTCTCGAAGCCGCGCTCGAAGCGCGCCTGCAGGCGCGCCAGCGCGTGGCGCGGCGCCGCGTGCGCGTGGTGATCGTGGGCGCGCAGCCAAAATTTGGCCAGGGTCGGCACGAGGGTTCGCGACAGCACGTACGACGCGAGCATCGCGAATACGACCGCTTCGGCCAAGGGGATGAACAGGTATTTGGCAATTCCCACGAGCATGAACATCGGCAGGAACACGATGCAAATGGACAGGGTCGACACCAGGGCGGGCAGAGCGATCTGGCGTGCGCCATCGAGGATCGCGGCTTCCACTTCCTTGCCTTGCTCCAGATGCCAGTTGATGTTCTCGATCGTCACGGTGGCGTCGTCGACCAGGATGCCGACCGCGAGCGCGAGGCCGCCCAAGGTCATGATGTTGATCGTCTGGCCGAGCGCCGACAGACAGGCAATCGACGCCAGGATGGACAGCGGAATCGAGATCGTGATGATCAGCGTGCTGCGCCAGCTGCCGAGGAACAGGAGAATCAGCAGTCCCGTCAGGGCGGCCGCGATCGCCGCTTCGCGTATGACGCCGGAGATGGCCGCGCGCACGAAGATCGACTGATCACTCAAGGCCTTGATGTGCAGATCGGGCGGCAGCGACGCGCGCACCGACTTCAGCTTGGCATTGATGCCGTTGATGATGTCGATCGTCGACGCGTTGCCGGTCTTCAGCACGCTCATCAGGACCGCGCGCTGGCCGTTCAAGCGCACGATGTTGGTCTGCGGCGAATAGCCGTCGCGCACGTGGGCGACGTCGCGGACGTAGGTGACCACGCCGTTGCGCGCGCGGATCGGCAGATCGTTCAGGGCCTCGAGCCTGTTCGGGCTCGAGTTCAAGTGGATGTAATACTCGAGCGACCCCATCTTCTCGGTTCCGGCCGGCAGGATGAGATTTTGCTGGCCGATCGCCGCGACGACGTCGGTCGGCGACAGGCCGCGGGCGCGCAGCGCCCCCGGGTCGAGGTCGACGGACACGAGGCGCTGTTTGCCGCCGAACGGGAACGGAATGGACGCGCCGGCGACGGTCGCCAGTTGCGTTCGCAGGATGAAATTGCCGAGATCGTAGATCTTCGATTCCGGCAGCGTGTCGCTGGACAGCGCGAGCTGCAGGATGGGCACCGTCGATGCGTTGTACGCGAGTATGAATGGCGACGTCGTGCCCGGCGGAGCGAAGAAGAGTTGGGTCTGCGAGACGGCGACGATCTGCGAATAGGAAAGATCCGGGTCGGCGTTCGGCTGGAAGTAATATTTCACGACGGACATGCCGTTGACCGATTGCGATTCCGTGTGCTCGACGTCGTTGACGACGGTTTGCGCGACGCGCTCGGAGAACAGGACGATTCGGTCCGCCATTTCCTGCGGCAGGAGGCCGTTGTAATGCCAGAAGACCGCGGCGACCGGGAGCTTGATGTTCGGAAATATGTCGGTCGCCGTGTTCAGAAAGGCATAAACGCCCGTGAGCACGATCAACAACGCCAGCATGATGAACGTGTACGGGCGATGCAGCGCAATTCTTACAATCCACATCGATCGTTCGGCTCCGATCCGGCAAAATCACGAACATTCCCGGCCTGGCGCTCCGGGCGGGATTGCATTCGAGGCGGTTGCGGCTGGGATAAGGGGAAGTCCCTTGAAATTGAAAAAAAATATAGACGTGTTGCGAATTACTGTCAATTGAATCGATTCGTTGCATCATGTGAAGAAAAGTCAACATTTCCGAGGAGAATGATCTTGAAATCTCGCTTTGCGCTCGATGCGCAGGATGTGAAGGCGGCGCTCGCGGCGGCCGAGGAGCATGCGCTCCAGCGCGGCTTTTGCGTGTCGATCGCGATCGTCGACGACGGCGCGCATCTGCTCGGATTCTTGCGCATGACCGATGCGTCGCCGATGTCGGCCGCAATCGCGCAGCACAAGGCACGCACCGCGGCGCTGTCGCGGCGCGAATCGAAGCACTACGACGACAGCGTGAAGAACGGCCGCTTGGCGTTCCTCGGCCTGCCGGAGGTGGTCGCGCTCGAAGGCGGCGTGCCGATCATCGCCGACGGGCAATGCATCGGTGCCGTCGGGGTATCGGGCGTCAAATCGAACGAGGACGCCGAGGTCGGCGCCGCGGGCATCGAGGCGATCTTCGCGCGGCCCCTGCCTTGAGGCGTCGGCCTCACGGCGTCGGCGCGGGCGGTGTGGGACCGGAAAACGGGATCGCCGTCGCGCCGATGACGGGCCCGACCGTGGCGTGGTCGCTGACGTACAGCGCGACCTTGTGCTCGAAGCGCAGGTTCCCCTGAACGATGGCGCCGGGACCGATGATGATCTGCGGCACCGCGTCGCTCACGTGGAAGAAGAGCCCGGATGGCTTCTTGACCGTGATTCCGCCTTCGACGCGGGAATTCCCGAGGACCGAGATGTCCGCATTCACCGTCACGATGCCGCCGGCGACATGCGCGCCGTTCAGTGCGATCTTGCCGCTCACGTTCGTCACCGTTGCCGACACCTCGGCGCCTTCGGCTCAAGCTCACGCTGCCGTTGACGACGGTGACGGCGCCCGACACGTGCGCTCCGGGCTTGAGCGTGACCGGGCCGTTGACTGTGGTCAGGGACTCGGCGCGCGCATTCGCGCCGATGCTGATGCCGCCGTTGACGGTGCGCGCACTCTTGAGCACCGCATTGTCATCCGCGACGATGGAGCCGTTGACGGTCGCCGCGGCGGACGAGGGCATGCCGGCGGCGACATGGATCGAGCCGTTGACGCGATCGGTGCCGTCGCCGGTCGGGGAGCGGCCGCAGCCCGACATGGGACCCGCGAGTGCGAGCAAGGCGAGCGGCAGCAAAAGGCGCGCGGCGCGTGCGCCCGGGCGTAGTTCGCGATGAGCGTATGCCATGGAGCCTCTCCTCAATGAAGCGGCTTGCGGAATTTGAGGACGAAGTTGTCGGCCTCGCCGACCGCGAGGTAGCGCGCCCGGTCCTTCGCGCCTTGCGACAGCGTCGGCGGCAATGTCCAGACGCCGTCCACCCAATTCTTGGTGTCGCGCGGATTCGCGTCGATCTCCGAAGATCCGAGGAATGCGAAGCCGGCCTTCTTCGCGAGCGCGATCGCGTGGTCTTGGCGGACATAACCATCCTTCGCGCGCGGATCCTGCGGCCGGTCCGTGGGGCCGCGATGGTCTTCAACCCCCAAGATCCCGCCGGGCTTCAACGCGCGGAAACACGCCTGCAGCGCCTCGTCCGCATAGCCGTCGTACATCCAGTTGTGCAGGTTGCGGAACGTGACGACGAGATCGGCGGATCCCGGCGGCGCGATGTCGTAGTGTCCCTTGCCGAGCGTCGTCTCGTGCAGCGTGCCCAAGCGATCCTTTTCGGCCGCCATGCGCGTGCGCCAGTGCGCGATGCCGCGATCTTCCTCCGGGTTCCCCGGCGGCGGCAGTGCGACGTAGTAGCGGCCGTGGTCCCTGAGGTAGGGCCCGAGGATCTCCGTCCAGTAGCCGCCGCCCGGCCACAATTCGACGACCGTCATCGAGGGCTCGAGGCCGAAGAACGTCAACTCTTCGGCCGGGTGGCGCGCGGCGTCGCGTGCGCGAAACGCGGCGGTTCGCGCCGGGCTTGCGACCGCATCGATGAGGGCCGGATCCGGCGCGGAACCCGCGGAGTACGCGGGCGCCATGAGGGTGAACGCGAAAAGTGCAGCGATGAGCTTGAGCACCATGATTAAAGCGTCCTTTGATTTGAAGTTTGCGGCGAGTATCCCAAAATCGACGCGCGGCGTCATCCCGAGCGGGCGGCGGCGGGATTTCAGAGCGCCTTGACGAGCACGAAACCCAATAGCGCCGCCGTGAGCGCGAGCGGCATGACCACGCAGCCGAGCATGAGGAAGCGCAGCCCGCTGACCTGCAGGCCCTCGCGGCGCAGCGCGAGCAGCCATAGTATGGTCGCGAGCGAACCGGTGACCGAGAGGTTCGGCCCGAGATCGACGCCGACGAGCAGCGCGCCGGTCAGGTGCGCCGACAAATGCGCCGCGCTCGCCAAGTGGCCCGCGGCGAGACCAAGCGGCAGATTGTTGACGAGATTGCACGCGAGCGCCGCGATCGCGCCGACCGCGAATGCGGTGCCGTTCGGCGCGGCGTGCGCGCCCGCGGTCAGATAGCGGCTCAGCGGTGCAAGGACGCCGGTGCCGTCGACTCCCTTGACGAGCACGAACAGTCCGGCGACCAGCGGCAGCACGCTCCAGGAAACCCGCTTGAAGACCGCCCAGGGTGCGGCGCGATGCACGAGCATGACGGCGATCCAGGCCACGGCGCCGGCGAGAAACGTCGGCAGGCCGAGCGCGCCGCCGAGTGCGGACGACGCCGACAAAAGAACGGCGGTCGCGGCGATGCCGCCCGCGGCGACGCGACCGCCCGCCGTCAGCGGCGGCACGGCGACGTCGCGCGCGATCGTGCCCGCCAATTGCGCGCGCTGCGTGAACCGCAGCAGAAAGTACGTTGCGACGATCGACGCCACCGAGGGAATCGCGAATTGCGCGAGCCAATGCATGAGCGGCGGCAGCGACGCACCGTAGACGACGAGATTCGCGGGGTTCGAAATCGGCAGCACGAAACTCGCGGCGTTCGCGATGAATGCGCAGATGAACAAGTAGGGCAGCGGCGGCGCGCCGGCATCCCTGGCCGCCGCGTACACCGCCGGAGTGAGCACGACGGCGGTCGCGTCGTTCGACAGGAATACGGTGACGAGGATTCCGACCGCATAGATCAATAGAAACAGCCGGGACGCGGACCCGCGCGCGCCGCGCACCGCGTACGCGGCGAGCCAATCGAAGAGCCCCTCGCGCCGCGCGAGCTCCGCGAGCACCATCATGCCGGTCAGGAACAGGTAGACGTCGGTGCCCGCGCGGACCGCGGCGAACGCATCGGCGACCGACTCGAGCGAGAACAGGACGAGCGCGCTCGCGCCGAGCACCGCCCAGACGGCCTCGGATACGCGCGCGGGACGCACGATGACGCCGAGGATCGCGAGGCCCGCGATCAGCCAGGTGGCGATAGTGGCCGGAGGATTGCCGGAATCGACTTCACGAAGGGGCCTTTTGGAGACGGGCGCGACGCGCCCGCGAGCGCAGGAGCTTAGCCGATCGTCCGCGCCAGCACAGGTTCGCGATTCGCAGCCAGTTGCCGCCAAGAAGTGCGGCGAGGTCGTCGTCGGCGTAGCCGCGCGCGAGCAGCCGGTCGGCGAGCTCGGGAATCTTCTCCGGCGCCATCATCGCGATTCCGGCGCCATACCCGTCCGCGGGCGGGTAGAGGTCGGGATGCGCGACGACGTACGCGTCCAGTTCGGCACGATCGTAGATGTAGTCGAGGCCGAGCCCGACATGGAGGATGCCGACCAGGTTCGCGACGTGGTCGATGTGGCGCGTGAGGGCGTCGATCGACGCGTCGTTGCGGCCGAGGAAGATGCCGATGCCGTTGATGCCGACGACGCCGCCGGTCGCGGCGCACCGGCGGATCGCCTCGTCCTCGATGTTGCGCCGGTGGCGCCAGCAGGCCGCCGGGTTCGAGTGCGAATAAATCGCAGGATGGGTCGCGCGTTCGAGCGCGTCGAGCGCCGTGCGCATTCCCGTGTGACTCAGGCAAACGACGATGCCGGCGCGTTCCATCGCCGCAACGACCTCTGCGCCGAGCGGTGTCGAACCCGCCGTCGTCGTCCTGGCAGCCGCCGCCGAGCAGATTGTTTCGGTTGTACGCGATCGACATCCAACGGACGCCGAGGGCTTCGAGTTCGAGCAGCCGCTCAGGGTCCGTGCCCAGGCAATCCCCGCCTTCGATGTCGAAGACGATGCCGAGCCGTCCGGTCGTGCGCGCAGCGTCGATGTCCGCGACCGAATGCACGAGCGCATACTCATCGCCGTGCGCGGCGAACCACGTGCGGAACGCGCGCAGCACGCGCAGCGTCTCGTCGAATTCGACGGCGCCGAAGCCGGCATTGATCGACACCACCGATACTCCCGCACGCCGGTGCCGCGCGAGCTGCGGCAAGAAGCTAGGATCGTCGGGACGCAGCGGCAGGCATACATGGTTGTCCCACAGGAGCCCGTGAGTCGTTGCGCCGCTGAACGGCAACCGGGCGGGGTGCAGTGCGGCCGGATCGACGCCGGCATCGATCAAGGACGGCGGCATCGGCCGTTCGGCAATCAAGGCGACGGCCAATTCCGCGAGGGCGGGGGCGGTCTGTATGCCGTAGCCTCCTTGTCCCGCGAGCCAGAAAAATCCCGGCGCATCGCGGTCGAAGCCGGCGATCGGCGAGCGGTCGGCGGCGAATGTCCGCAAGCCGGCCCAGGATTGGATGACACGCGAAACGGCGATGCGAGTCGCCGTTTCGATGCGGTCGATCGTGACCGCGACGCTGAGATCGTCCGGCTGGACATCGCAAGGTGGGCTTGGCGTTTCATCGGCCGGCGACAGCAGCAATGAGCCCGCCGTGGGACGGAAATACCATTGTTCCGAGGCATCAATGACGCAAGGCCAGTCCGCGGCCTGCCAATTGTTCCGCCGAGACGCAAACGGCCGTGCGGATCTTCGGCGCGAGACCCACGGGGGCGACATCGGCGAGCCGCGCGAGTTCATCGGCCCAGGCACCGGCCGCGTTGACGACGATGCGTGCGTGGATGCGGTCGGAATCCGCTCGATGTGCCATTCGCCCGAGTCCCGCGGTGGACGGAACGGACCTCCGCATTTCTCAAGATGACCCCGTCGCGCGAGCGTAGCAGCCGGGTGAAATGATCGACGACGGCGGCCACGTCGATATCGCGTGCGTCGGGATCCAGGAGCGCGCCGGAGAGGGTCTTGGCGCGCAGCGCGGGGCAAAAGCGAAGCGCCTCGCGCGCCGTCCAACAGCCGCGCGTTCGGTGAGGCGTCGGCTAGTGCGGCTTGCAGCGCGAGAAGCTCCGCTTCTTGTGCGTGCGTGCCGACGAACAGGACGCCGCGTGCGCTCGTGAAGGGCTGCGTCTCGCGGTCGGCGGTGTAGAACGCGCGGCTTGCGCGCGTCAGGGCCCGAACCGGCACGTTGCCGTACGATTCGGCGAATAGCGCCGCCGATCGCCCGGTCGAATGATAGCCGAGCTGCGGCTCGCGCTCGACGAGGACGACGCGCATGAACGCCGCAAGACCGGCGGCCGCCGACAATCCGGCAAGGCCGCCGCCAATGACGCAGACGTCGAATCGATCGGACACGGCGGCGCGTTACGTCGGTGCCGATCGCGGCACGACCTCAGAGCTTCCAGGACACGTTGAGGCCGTAGGTCCGCGGCGCGCCGTACGAATAGCCCCAGCCTACGCTCGAGAACATCGCCTGAGTCTCATACAGCCGGTCGAACAAGTTCTTGCTCCAGAGCCAGACGCGCCAGTGATCGTCGTTCGTGCCGAGTCCGAGCTCGGCGTTGCCGATGAAGTAACCGCCCTCGAGAGCTTGCGGCGGATTGCGGACGACGTCAAATGCGAGATTGCCCTGATAGTTGCCGGACAAGGTGACGTCCGCGCGCAGCGCATTGCCGACCGGCCACTGGTAGCGTGCCGATCCGTTCACGGTGAGCTTCGGCGAGTTCGGCAGGACACTGCCGGTCCTCACGCCGTCGACGATGGATTTGACGATGCGCGTGTGCAGCGAGCCGACGCCGAAGCGCAGGTCGAGTCCGGGAGCCGCGCGCCACCAGGCATCGGCCTCGAGTCCCTGTACGCGGGCATTACCGACATTCGTGATGCCGAACAGTACGCCGACGGGTGAATTGAACAGCGGTCCGTAGAACTGAGCGTCGTGGTACTCGTAGTCGAAGGCCGCCGCGTTCAACTGCATCGTATTGTTCAACAGACGCGTCTTGAATCCGAGCTCGTACGCCAGCACGGTCTCGTCCCTGAAGGGCTTGAGCGCGCTCGGATCGAAACTCAGCTGGCCCTGGAAGCCCCCGGACTTGAATCCGCGGCTGATGTTGCCGTAGATCAGGGAGTGCTGCGCGACCTTGTAGTCGAGGCCGATCTTTCCGGAGACGTTCTGCGCGCCATAGGTGTTCGTCGTCGGCGGGAATACGTCTGCGCTGAACCCGTTCGAAATCAGGAAGGTCGTCGCCTGATCGAACTTCTTGTGGTCGTTCGTGTAGCGCACGCCGCTGACTAGGGTCCAGGAGGGCGCGAAGGTCCACTCGGAGTGCAGATAGGCCGCCTCCGATTCGGTGCGCTGGCGATATTGATTGCCGATCGTCTGGAAGTTCGCCAAGCCGAGCAGGCTCAAGAGATCCGTGGCGGCGTAGGCATCGTGATCCTTGACAAGGTCCTGGGAGTAGAACAGCCCGCCGATCAGCACGAGTTGCGGGCCGAGGTAGGTCGCGCGCAGCTCCTGCGAATACTGGTCGATGTGGTTCTCGAACGTGCCGTCGAGCTGCTGCAACGCCGTGCCGTCCCGATCCTCGACGTGCTTGCGCGTGAAGTGCTCGAACGCGCTTATCGAGGTCAGCGTGAGTCGTTTCGACGGCGTCCAGTCGGCGGTCAGCGAGGTGCCGACCGATACCAGGTTCATGTGCGGGTGATTCGAAGCGCCGGACACGTAGGGTTCGTTTGCGTATTGGCCGCCGAGCGTCGTCGTCACGTTGTCGACCTTGATGAGTTGGACGTCGGAGCCGTCGTAGCCGCCGTGGATGTTCCAGAGGAAATTCAGTGCGTCGTTCGGCTTCCAGTCGAGCTGCACGCGCGCCGCCGTGCGATCGATCTTGCCGACCTTTCGGCCGGTGATGTAATTGGTCTGCCAGCCGGAATCCTGGTGCACGGATTGCAGCGCGACGCGGCCCGTCAAGGTCGACAACGTGACGACGACGCTCGGCGGCCAATACGCAAACGAACCCTACGTGTCCGGCGCTTCGAATCACCCGCACATGAACCTGGTATCGGTCGGCACCTCGCTGACCGCCGACTGGACGCCGTCGAAACGACTCACGCTGACCTCGATAAGCGCGTTCGAGCACTTCACGCGCAAGCACGTCGAGGATCGGGACGGCACGGCGTTGAGCAGCTCGACGGCACGTTCGAGAACCACATCGACCAGTATTCGCAGGAGCTGCGCGCGGACATGTACCTCGCCCGCAACTCGTGCTGATCGGCGGGCTGTTCTACTCCCAGGACCTTGTCAAGGATCACGATGCCTACGCCGCCACGGATCTCTTCAAGTTGCTCGGCTTGGCGAACTTCCAGACGATCGGCGATCAATATCGCCAGCGCACCGAATCGGAGGCGGCCTATCTGCACTCCGAGTGGACCTTCGCGCCCTCCTGGACCCTAGTCAGCGGCGTGCGCTACACGAACGACAAGAAGTTCGATCAGGCGACAACCTTCCTGATTCAAACAGGTTGGCGCAGACGTATTCCGCCGACGACGACCTATGGCGCGCAGAACTCTCCGGAAAGATCGGCCTCGACTACAAGGTCGGCGGCACAGCACTCCCTGATCTACGGCAACATCAGCCGCGGGATTCCAGGGCCAGCTGAGCTCGATCCAGACGCGCTCAAGCCCTTCCAGGGACGAGACCGGTGTCACGTCTGGAGCTACGCGTCTGTTGAACAATACGATGCAGTTGAACGCGGCGGCCTTCGACTACAGTACCACGACGCTCAGTATTCTGTCAATTCACCCGTCGGCGTACTGCTCGGCGTCCGCGAATGTCGTAATGCCCGCGTACGGGACTCGAGGCCGATGCCTGGTGGCGCGCGGCTCCCGGACTCGACCTGCGCTTCGGCGCTCGCTCGCTGCACACGCGCATCGTCCAATCCATCGTCGACGGCGTGAGGACCGGCAGTGTCCTGCCGAAGCTCGAAGCTCACCGTGAACGGATCGGCGCGCTTCCAGTGGCCGGTCGGCAATGCGCTGCGCGCGGACGTCCTTGTCCGGCAACTATCAGGGCAATCTCGCATTTGACGTCGTCGGCGATCCGCCGCAAGCTCTCGAGGCGGGTACTTCATCGGCAACGCCGAGCTCGGACTCACACAACAACAAATAGCTGCGCGTCTGGCTCTGGAGCAAGAACTTGTTCGACCGGCTGTAGAGACTCAGGCGGATGTTTTCGAGCGTAGGCTCCAGCTCCTACGGCGCGCCGCAAGCCTGCGGCCTCAACGTGTCCTGGAAGCTCTGAGGTCGTGCCGCGATCGGCACCGACGTAACGCGCCGCCGTGTCCGATCGATTCGACGTCTGCGGCGGCGGCCTTCGGATGTCGGCGGCCGCCGGTCTCGCGGCGTTCATGCGCGTCGTGCTCGTCGAGCGCGAGCCGCAGCTCGCTCTCATTCGACCGGGCCATCGGCGGCGCTATTCGCCGAATCGTACGGCAACGTGCCGGTCCGGGCCCTGACCCGCGCAAGCCGCGCGTTCTACACCGCCGACCGCGCGGCGCAGCCCTTCACGAGCGCACGCGGCATCCTGTTCGTCGGCACGCGCGCGTCACAAGAAGCGGAGCTTCTCGGGCTGCAAACCGCACTAGCCGACGCCTCACCGAACGCGAGGCTATTGGACGCGGGCGAGGCGCTGCGCCTGTGCCCGCGCTGCGCGCCAAGACCCTCTCCGGCGCGCTCCTGGATCCCGACGCACGCGATATCGACGTGGCTACCGTCGTCGATCATTACACGCGACTGCTACGCTCCCCGCGACGGTCATGTTGAGAAATGCGGAGGCCGCTCCGCCTCGCGGGACTCGGGCGAGTGGCACATCGTAGCGGATTCCAACCGCATCCACGCACGCGTCGTCGTCAACGCGGCCGGCGCATGCAGCTCGCGGCCGCTCGCCCCCGTGGGTCTCGCGCCGAAGATCCGCACGGCCTTTGCGTCTCGGCGGAACAATGGCAGGCCGCGGACTGGCCTTGCGTCATCGATGCCTCGGAACAATGGTCTCCACCCCCGCTGCGGGCTCTCTGCTGTTGTCGCCGGCCGATGAAACGCCAGCCCACCTTCGAAGTTCCAAGCGGACGATCTCAGCGTCGCGGTCACGATCGACCGCATCGAAACGGCAACCCGGATCGCCGCTTCGCGTGTTATCCAATCCTGGGCGGGCCTCGAACATTCGCCGCCGACCGCTCTCCGATCGCACTTTGACCGCGATGCGCCTGGATTTTTCTGGCTCGCGGGAGCAAGGAGGCTCGGCATACAGACCGCACCCGCTCTCGCGGCATTGACGGTTGCCTTGATCGCCGAACGGCCGATGCCGCCGTCCTTGACTGACACCGCGTCGGATCCAGCCGCCCGGTTGCCGGCTTGAGCGGCGCGACGATTCTGTGGGACAACCATGTATGCCTGCCGCTGCGTCCCGACGATCTAGCTTCTTGCCGCAGCGTCGGCGGCACCGGCGTGCGGTATCGGTGGTGTCGATCAATGCCGGCTTCGGCGCCGTCGAATTCGACGAGACGCTGCGCGTGCTGCGCGCGTTCCGCACGTGGTTCCACCGCGCACGGCGATGAGTATGCGCTCGTGTGTCGGTCGCGGACATCGACGCTGCGCGCACGACCGGACGGCTCGGCATCGTCTTCAAGACGAAGGCGGGGATTGCCTGGGCACGGACCCTGAGCGGCTGCTCGAACTCAAAGCCCTCAGCCGTCCCGTTTTGGATGTCGATCGCGTACAACCGAAACTACTGGCGGCGGCTGCCAGGACGACGACGGCGGGTAGGCGCCCGCTCGGCGCAGAGGTCGTTGCGGCGGAACGCGCCGGCATCGTCGTTTGCCTGGCACACGGGGAAGTCGCACGGCGCTCGACGCGCTCGAACGCGCGACCCATCCTGCGATTTATTGTGCGAACCCGGCGGCCTGCTGGCGCCACCGGCGCAACATCGAGGACGAGGCGATCCGCCGGTGCGCCGCGACCGGCGGCGTCGTCGGCATCAACGGCATCGGCATCTTCCTCGGCCGCGACGACGCGTCGATCGACGCCCTCACGCGCCACATCGACCACGTCGCGAACCTGGTCGGCATCCTCCATGTCGGGCTCAGCCACGACTACATCTACGATCGTGCCGAACTGGACGCGTACGTCGTCGCGCATCCCGACCTCTACCCGCCCGCGGACGGGTATGGCGCCGGAATCGCGATGATGGCGCCGGAGAAGATTCCCAAGCTCGCCGACCGGTCGCCGCGCGGCTACGCCGACGACGACCTCGCCGCACTTCTTGGCGGCAACTGGCTGCGAATGCACAAACTGCTTCTGTGCTGGCGCATCGGCTAAGCTTGCGCTCGCGGGGCGCGTCGGCGCCCGTTCTCTATAAGGCCCCTTCGTGAAGTCGATCCCGGCATCCTCCGACCACATCGCCACCTGGCTGATCGCCGGCATCGCGATCCTCGGCGTCATCGTGCGTCCCGCGCGTGTATCCGAGGCGGTCTGGGCAGTGCTGGCGCGACTGCGCTGGTGCTGTTCTCGCTCGGTGTGGCCGCCGATGCGTTCGGTGCCGCGCGGCGCACGATGTCTACCTATTCTTGACCGGCATGATGGTGCTGGCGGAAGCTGCCGCGCGGCGCGAGGGACTCTTCGATTGGCTCGCCGCTTACGCGGTGCGCGGCGCCGCGCGGATCCACGTCCCGCTGTTTATTGATCTATGCGGTCGGAGTCCTCGTCACCGTATTCCTGTCGAACGACGCGACCGCGGTCGTGTAGCTTCCGGCGGTACGCGGCGACCAGGAGCGCCGCCGCTGCCCTACTTGTTCATCTGCGCATTCATCGCGAACGCCGCGAGTTTCGTGCTGCCGATTTCGAACCCCGCCAATCTCGTCGTCTACGGTGCATCGCTGCCGCCGCTCATGCATTGGCTCGCGCAATTCGCGATTCCCTCGTTGGCGTCGATCGTCGCAACGTACTTTCTGCTGCGGTTCACGCAGCGCGCGCAATTGGCGGGCACGATCGCGCGACGACGTCGCCGTGCCGCCGCTACAACGGGCGGTCGCGTCGCCGCGGGCGGCATCGCCGCGACCGCCGTGCTGTTGTCGGCGTCGTCCGCACTCGGCGGCGCGCTCGGTCTGCCGACGTTTCTCGCCGGCGCCGTGGCCTGGATCGCCGTCATGCTCGTGCATCGCGCCGCTTCCTGGCGGTGGTGTTCAAGGGGGTTTCCTGGAGCGTGCTGCCGCTGGTCGCAGGGGCTCTTCGTGCTCGTAAGGGAGGTCGAGACGGCACCGGCGTCCTCGCGCCGCTGACCGCTATCTGCCGCGAGCGCGCACGCCGCGCCGACGGAACCGCATTCGCGGTCGGCGCGATCGCGGCGCTCGCGTGCGGGAGTCTCGTCAACAATCTGCCGCTTGGTCTCGCCGCGGGTCACTTGGCGAGCTCGGCACATTTGTCGGCGCGTGCTTCGACCGGCGCGCTGCTCGTCGGCGTCGATCTCGGGCCGAACCTCTCGGTCACCGGTTCGCTCGCGACCATACTATGGCTGCTCGCGCTGCGCGGAGGGCCTGCAGGTCAGCGGGCTGCGCTTCCTCATGCTCGGCAGCGTGGTCATGCCGCTCGCTCTCACGGCGGCGCTTTGGGATTTGCGTGCTCGTCAAGGCGCTCTGAAATCCCGCCGCCGCCGCTCGGGATGACGCCGCGCGTCGGTTCTGGGATACTCGCCGCAAACTTCAAATCAAAGGACGCTTTAATCATGGTGCTCAAGCTCATCGCTGCACTTTTCGCGTTCACCCTCATGGCGCCCGCGTACTCCGCGGGTTCCGCGCCGGATCCGGCCCTCATCGATGCGGTCGCAAGCCCGGCGCGAACCGCCGCCGTTTCGCGCACGCGACGCCGCGCGCCACCCGGCCGAAGAGTTGACGTTCCGGCCTCGAGCCCTCGATGACGGTCGTCGAATTGTGGCCGGGCGGCGGCTACTGGACGGAGATCCTCGGGCCCTTCTCAGGGACCACGGCCGTCTACGTCGCACTGCCGCCGCCGGGGAACCCGGAGGAAGATCGCGGCATCGCGCACTGGCGCACGCGCTGGCGGCCAAAGGATCGCTTGGGCACGCTGCATGAGACGACGCTCGGCAAGGGACACTACGACATCGCGCCGCCGGGATCCGCCCGATCTCGTCGTCACTGTCCGCAACCTGCACAACTGGATGTACGACGGCTATGCGGACGAGGCGCTGCAGGCGTGTTTCCGCGCGTTGAACCAGCGTAGGGGTTGAAGACCATCGCGGCCCCACAGGGACCAGCGGTGCTCCGCGCGCGAAGGATGACG
>CAVQYI010000029.1:0-36907 GCA_963718135.1 uncultured Pseudomonadota bacterium
TAATTAAAACTTTTTTATTGTTTACGGCCAGTTATCTGGTGAGACCTATAGGCAGCTTTTTTTGGGAATACTTTGGAGACCAGTATGGGAGAAAAAAAGATCCTAGATGGAGTTTAATGTTGATGGCTACTCCTACCGTTATTATGGGATTATTACCAACTAACAACACAAATGCGATTACTGTTTGGTTTATCATCATACTTAGATTGATACAAGGTTTTGCAGCAGGAGGAGAATTACCTATTACAGCATGTTATGTTTATGAAATATCCCCATTAAACAAAAGAAATTTTTTTTGCAGTCTGGTCTCTGCAAGCTCAATGTTTGGAGCATTGCTTGGTTCCACAGTAGCCTTTGTAATATATTATTTTTTCAGTCTAAAGAAATCATTTTATACGCATGGCGGATTCCTTTTCTAGTTAGTTTTATTGTACTGTTTTTAATTTTATATATAAGGAGAAACATCGAAGAAACAGAAGATTTTAAAATGTTGTCAAATAGAGTTAACAGAAACTTATCTTGGAAAACATGGTTTTATGAACAACACTTGAATGATTTAAAACCATTGCTTAGTATTATGACATTATATGCATTTATTCAATCTGCGTTTTATTTGTTATTTGTTTGGCTGCCTCAATATTTGAGTATCTTTTTATCAATTGATAAAGATGTCGCTTTTGCAGCTAATACTATAGGCATGACCCTGTTGATCGTTTTTATGCTTATTTTTGGATACTTTACCAGCAAAAAACACAAGCTAATGGTCTTAGTTAGCATAATATCCATATCAATTGTGACCATTCCTTTATTTCTATTGTTACAAACAAAAAGAATTGAATTTATATTGGTAAGTTACATTATTTTTGCCTTATCATTGAGTGGCATTTATGGGGTAATTATAAATGTTTTAGCTAGCAATTTTAAGCCCGCTAATAGATGTAGCGGTGTTAGTATAGGATTTACACTCCCTACGGCAATTTTTGGAGGTGGAATTCCGACATTGTGCAGCTATCTCACATACAAATTCGAAAATAATTTGCTGCCAGCTTTTCTGTTGGTTTTTATCTGTATAATAATATTGCCAGTAATAATCAAATTGGATTTATTTAAATTTAAATACTAGTTAAATTATAGAGGTATATGTGTTTAACAAAGAATCTGGTGGGGCATTAAGATGGTTCGAAGGTAAGCGGTTATTTGTCATCGGCTGCGGAGATTATGCGCACGCAGGAGAAGAGGAAGCTATAAAGAAAGTTTTTTCAAAACTGGCGAAAAATAAGAAAAGTAACATACTAGATGTTGGTAGTGGTAGGGGTGGAACAGCAAATTTTATTCAAAAACATGGCTGGGGCACAGTGACTGGTATTGATATTGAAAAAGAATCTATTCAATATTCTAAAAGCAAATACCCAGAAGTAAAATTTTATGTATGTGATGCTTGCAGTGAAAAAGAACTTAAAGCGGTTCTTAATGAACAAAAATTCGATATTATTGTTTTATTTCACTCGCTGTGTGTATTTCCAAAACAAAGCAAAGCTATAGCAGCATTAAGAACGGTCGCGCATGATAATTCGAAACTTATTATTTTTGAATATGAAAGTTTAACTTTACTGGACAATCCGCTAAATAAAACCGAAAATGAAAAACATATTTTAACATCAATAATCGTGGCCAGTTTAAAACCATGTTAAAAAAAGCCGGATGGCATGTAGATGATCGCAATATAATTAACGTTAGCAATGAATTTAAAAGGTGGTATGAAAAATTTTTGCACAAATTAGATAAAAAAAGAAGTGCCACAATAAAAGAATTTGGGCAGGAGATATTATGAAAAAGCAAAAAAGAGGTATGGTGGCATGGTAAGTGCTATTAATAGTGGTATGCTTGGCGGTTGTATTATATACGCCTCTTCTTCGTCTGAAAAAAGTTAGAAAATTAACATCTGTGATTAGGATAAGTTTAACCAAGGGTTAAGATTTTTACTTAGCGATAGACTATGAATATTTCTGTTAAAAAACAAGAAAACGCATTCTCTCTTACAAAATCTTGTTGAATATAATAGTGAAAATTTTAAACCTATTATCGTTATTGACGATGCCTATAAGATAATTGAAATTAATAAAGAAGCTTGTAGCTTATTGTGTGATAGCGGTAAGAATAATGACTATGAAAAATTATCATGGATTGATTTTTGCAGGATAAATGGGATTACTGAGTGTGGCAGTGTAAGTCCGCAAGGAAAAGCGGGAGAACATGATATAGGATTTAGGACTGTAAAAAAGGCGCATATCAAGAAATAAAAAATATAATTCATTGGGATATTATTTATTTTGATCGTTGTTATATCATGGTTGGTTGTATTATTAAGGGAGAAGAGCAACATTGTAATAATGCGATCATTAGCGGGTGGGATGCTCGTACAATATTCGGCGCATTTAGCAACTCTCTTACCTCTTTAGTTAAAAATTTTCATAGCGAGCGTTTTACAGAACCGATTTTACGACAAATCGTGAATGCTTTATTTGAGCACGCAAATCTAAAGAACAACAAATTTGAATATATTGCACTTAGCCCCAAGAGCATGAGAGTGTTAGGGGGTTACATCGATTAAAGAAGTGGCTGGTAAAACCGTAGACGTTCTTAATCTTCCTAAAAAATATAATAATCAGATACATGAGGTTGATGAAGAAGCTTACTATAAAAAAAACCCCATGATCAATATAAATGGCGAGCCTTTTATTGACGCCAATGGCAAGGTAGCCAAATTAATTTTAAACAAAATACCACTCATTAATCCTGACGGGGAAATCATTTTTTTATTAACATTATCTATGGATTCTGGTTCTATGACCAACCCTTTGTTGTTCGTAGAATGTATAAGATAATTTATAAATCAGATAAGATATCACATGAAAAATTTTTACGACATTATCATTTAGAAAAGTTCGAAAACTTAGAAACTGGCTCCAAGATTACTCCAAGAGAAACCGATGTCATTATGTTTTTAACGCTACATAACAATGTGAAAATGGTTGCTAGAGATTTAAAAATTAATGAATCTACAGTACGACAAACAGTAGATTCTATAAAATTAAAAATGGGATGCACAAATAAATTAGAAGCGGTGGAAGTTTTTTTAAGCCATGTTAAAGAAGCAAACATGCAATTTGTATTACCTGCCTAAATTTTATTAAAACTGCCTGTATCAATCGTAAGGTAGAGATTATGGTATATTTTTTAGATAATTATCTATCCAAGACTCACCTTTTTCTGTGAGAAAATAATAAGTTGGCGTTTTTCTTACTTTTGGTTTAGGTATTTGATTAAATACAATAAAATGTTCTATTATTAACTTATTTGTAGCTAATTTCCGCTCATTTTTGTCTACATACCAAAAACACTTATTAAATGCAGTTTTACTCAACGAGGTTTTTTCCTGTAATTTGAGAAGCATTTTTATTTCTAATGGTTCCAATTTCCTCATTTTTTTCATATGTTATCACAATAAAACACCAAGTTAAACGCCAACAATACAGTAATAATCGAGTATTTAATTTAGTCTCTCAAGCAATTATCCTAAATCCGGGAGTTGGAACCGTAGCGAAAGTGTTTAAGATTAGGATAATAGTAATTGAAATAAGTGCCGTTTTATACGCAAACAATGTCACTTTAAAAGTCTTTGGACTCTCTATGGATTAAAAAATTTTAAATTTTGCCAAAAAAAACAATTGGAGATACAAATGATACCAGTTAACCCAGCCATAAACACAAATTATTCTCAAGAACCTTTAAATTGTACTGCTTGTAAAATTGCAACTGACGCTTGTAAGCCATTAAAAACAAAAACCAACAGACACCTATATTTGCGCATAGATACTATTCGTAAAATGTTATACAAGTTTTTGACGCTTGAACGAATAGAACGCACAAGACTAAGAGAACTCCGAAATAAGACGCCCTAAATATACCAAAGAAGAATTAGCTAAAAAAATAGGCATCTCTATAGAGAATCTAGAAAAAATACTTTTTAACAAACCGACCCGTGCATTAATTCGAGAAATTAATCTACCATTAATAAAACTATATTGTCGTACTGGGTTTAAGGAAAAAAACATATCCATATAAATGGCAGGCAATCCTATCCTCCATCTCTACTCCTAGCACAACACCAAACATCGATTTTATCAATACCGCTACTTTGTAATGTTTTGCACAATTCGTTAACGGTATTTCCCGTAGTAATTACATCATCAACGTTTCCGCCGCCGCGTTCGGCGCGGACGCATCGACCGCGGGTTCGGGCGATGCGCTCGCGGCGATTGTCGTCACGGGTTCGCTGATCACCGACCCCAACCACACGGCGGTCGAGCCCGATCGTTTCGGTCGGCGCGACGACGATCAAGGAGACCGGCGTCGTGACGTGGATCGACGCGCTGAACCAGCTGCCGCATTTTCCCCGTCGCGGCAACGCGCGACGGGCGGCCAGGGTACCGGCGGTCATGCCACGATCAATCTGCATGGCCTCGGCACGAACCGCAATCTCGTGCTTCTCGACGGTCGCCGACTGCCGCGTGCCGACATTTAGCGGCGACGTCGATGTGAACTTCATTCCGGACTCGATCCTCTCCGGCGTGGATACGATCACGGGCGGTGCATCGGCGGTATACGGTTCGGACGCGATGTCCGGCGTCGTGAACTTCACGGACGGTGCGGATTTCGAGGGCATCGCGCCGACGTCCAATACGGCAACTCGATGAAGAGTGACGCGGCAGATGTACGGTCTCGACCGCGTTCGGTACGGGCTTCGCCGACGACCGCGGCCACCTCCTCGTGTCGGCGGCACACCCATCGAGCAGGGACTGTCGGGCTCGAGCCGACCTCTTCTACGATTTCGTGACGCCGTCCGGCTATATCGGCCAAGGCACGTTCGTGCCGTCGCCGACGAATTTGCCGAACCAAACGGCCGTCAACAATTTGTTCGCGAGCTACGGGGTCGCGACGCCGGTCTCGAACACGTTGAATCTCGGCTTCAACGACAACGGCACGCTGTTCACGCAGACGGGGGCGAAAAATTATCTTGGGCCGACGACCGGCGATTACACGCTGCTCGGCGGCAATGTGCGCATGCCGGTGGGCCCGCAAACGGTCATCATCAATCCGCTCGACCGGAAATCGATTTTCACAAGGTGGACTACGAGTTGACGCCCTCGGTCACCGCCTACGGCCAGTTCCTCTACGTCGACTCGAATGTCTATACCAGCAGCGGACACAGCCTGACCCAATTCGGCGCATTGACCACGATCCCGGTCACCAATCCGTTCATTCCCGCGGATCTGCGCACACTACTCGCGTCGCGGCCGAACCCCACGGCGGCGTTCGGCTGGAACGCGCGCTATGTCGGCATCCCGAACAAGGCTTGGGACGAACGCTACACGACATCCCAGTTCCTCGGCGGCCTGCGCGGCAATCTTCCCGTCAAGAATTGGACCTGGGACATCTACGCCGCCTATGACACGACCGACCACTTGCAGTCGAACTACAATGCGGTGTTGAAGAGCCAGGTTCAGAACCTGTTGAATGCGCCGGACGGCGGCAACTCGATCTGCGCCGGCGGCTTCAATCCGTTCGGCATCGTGAACAGCACGAACATTTCGCAGGCTTGCCAGTCGTACATGACGACGACCGCGAAGAGCAGCGAGTCGATCACGCAACTCGACATTCAAGGCGTCGTCCAGGGTTCTTTGTTCACGCTGCCCGCGGGCGATGTGGTTCTCGCGATCCTCGCCGACCACCGGCGCAACAGCTATACCTACAGCCCGGATTCGCAGCTGGCGAGCCAGAACATCGAAGCCGTCATCGCCTCCCAACCGTCCCAAGGCGCGATCGGGGTCGACGAAGCCGCCGCCCAAATCGACATCCCCTTGTTGAGCGACGCGCCGTTCGCGAAGAAGCTCAGCCTCGGCGCGGCATTTCGCCATTCCAACTACACGACGTCCGGCGGCGTCGACAGTTACGAGGGCGACCTGAAATGGTCGCCGATCAGCAGCCTATTGGTGCGCGGCGGCTATCAGCGCGCGGTGCGCGCACCGAATATCGGCGAACTGTTTGCCGCCGCGAGCGGTACGCAGGTCGCGTTCGGCACGCCGCCCGCCGCGATCGGCGATCCCTGCGATGTGCGCTCGTCCGCGCGAACCGGGGCGAACGGCGCGAGCGTGCGGGCGCTGTGCCTCGCGCAGGGCATACCGGCCTCGATCATCGACAGCTATCAATTCCCGACGACCGCCACGGCGGGCTTGGTGCAAGGCAATCCGGCGCTCGTGCCGGAAACCGCGGACACTTACAACTTCGGCGTATCCTGGACGTCGCACTCGGCCGAGCCGCTGCTCAGCAATTTATCGCTGTCGGTCGATTACTACGACATCAAGATCGACCATGTCATTTCGGTCGTGCCGGGTTTGACCGCGCTCAGCAAGTGCTACAACTTGGACGGCTCGAATCCTACCTATTCGACGAGCAATCCCTTCTGCGCACTGCTCCAGCGTGACAGCAGCGGCCTCTTGTCGGTCATCAACACCCCGTATCTGAACCTCGGCGGCCTGAAGACCGACGGCGTCGATATCCAAGTGGCCTGGAGCGCTGCGCTGGCCGACATGGGAATAAGCCGGGCGAAGGGCGACATCTTCGTCAACAGCGGCATCGGCTATTCGCCGGACTTCGCGGTTCAGACGGTGCCCGGATCGCCATTCCAGAATTACGGCGGTACGAACACGATCGGCGCGAGCTATCCGAAGTGGAAGGGCTTGACGACCTTCGGCTACCGCAACCAGCGCGCATCCGTCGCTCTGCGCTGGCGCTCCCAGTCGGCGATGGAGGATGTCACGGCGGTCACGACGCCGTCCAAGCCGGGCGTCGGCGTCGGTGCGTACAATCTCTTCGATTTGTTCGGGACATTCGACATCAACAAGACCTGGCAATTGCGGGCCGGCATCACCAACCTGATGGACAAGGACCTCGTGTACGTGTCGAGTTCACAGACCAACACCGATCCCAGCGTCTTCGACGCGATCGGCCGGTCTTACTTCGTCGGCGTGCACATGCGCCTGTAAACCTCGCGGGCTCAACGGCGCGGGAGCAATCGACCCTTGATGTGCCGGGTCGCGTCGCTCCCGCGTCGCGCCGGTTTCCCGATCAACGTCCGAGGTAGCGGCCGAGCACGTTCGCGGTGACGAGTTCGACCATCGCATCGCGCCGCGAGAGCGCCGCCACCCATTCGCAGCTGCCCGCGTGAAACACCTCGCCCTTGCCGCGAGCGAAGTTGACGATCATGCCGGCGCCGCGCTTGACGCGCTCGACCGCGGCGTCGCCGCCGTCTCCGACCAGCGTCTCGGCGACGAATTTGGCGTCCTCATCGGAGAGAAATCGATCATCGAGGCCGACGTCGATGCGCTCCTCCTTCAGCGACGACATGCCGAGCGCGAGGATCTGCAGTCCCGCCGGCGCGCCGCCCGCTCCGCTCGGCTCGGGCAGGCCGCCGCGGATCACATAATCAAGCCCGTCGACCTCGTAGCCGAACGCATGTCCGTCGGCGCCGAGCAGATCGCCGTAGTAGATGCCGGTGCCGGCGAACGCCCAATGTTCGGGCCGGTAGACGGGAAAGCCGCGGACGCCGCGCGGCGCGCAGCCGCCCCAGCCGGCGTAGAGCCCGTTGGTCGCGTTGAGACCGAAGGTCAGAGCCCCCGGTCGTCCGATCTCGCGCGCTTCCCACGAACCGGAAGTGCGCGATGGGTCGGCGGACTTGTAGATCGGATCCTCGGCGCGTGCGCGATACTTGTAGCAAACCTGCGATTGGCCGCCGCGTTCCAAGCGCGTCTGCCACATGAAATTGCCGGCAAACCTCGCGACGTGTCCGCCGCGCTCGACGTAGGCGTCGATCGCGTCGCGCATCTCCCAAGTCCAGTATTCGTCGTGCCCAACGCAGACGACGCAGTCGTAGCCGTCGAGAACTTCCGGAGTGAACTGCAGTTCGTGCTGGCTCGCCAAATCCACGGCAAAGCCCGCTCGCTCGGCCCAGTGGAAGAAGTGCCTGTCGTAACTCGCCCAGCCCGACGAGGCGTACTTGTTGGAATGGCCGGTGGCGTACGCCCACTCCATGTGCGGGTAGCGCGGCGTTGCGCCGGGCGGTGTGGAGATCTCCAGCGGCACTCGCGGCGCGCCGTCCGGCAGGACAACGAAGCCGCGGCACCACGGGCGTTCGATACTGACCGTCGGCGCGTATTGATTGCGCCCCGGTCCCGTGATTCCCTGGTAATGGTTCGATCCGCCCCAGGTGTTATACGCGGTCCACGTTCCCGTCGCCGCGATCTGGAGAACGCGATTCGGCTTCGGGCCGGCGAGCGGCCGAACGATGAACAGGTGATGCGAGCGGATCGGCGTGCCGTCGCGGCCGTCCGCCATCAAGGTGATGCGGTAGGCGCCCGAGGGCCAGTCCTCGCCGACGCGAAACTCGAGCGATGATTCCCAACCGCAGCCGATGACCGAACATTGATCGGGCGTCTCCTGCCAGCGAGCCCCGGTGACTTCGCGTTCCAGCACCGGCAGGGTGGTCGCGCCGTCGCGCACTATCGCGAGTCGATAGCGCGCGACGCTCGAACTGACGTGCAGGCGCACGGTGGCGCGCGGCGGGTAGGCGAGCGCGTCCGTGTAGCACCAGATCTCGCCGCGTTCGCCGTCCATGCCCGGGCGTTCGTAGCGATGGCCGAACACCGCGTCGCGGCGCTGTTCGGGAGTGAGGCCGAAATCCGGAAAGGCGCTGGTCATCTCGTGCATTGGGTCGATCCGACGGTGGTTATGGCCATTGGAATAGCAATAATGCGCGCGACCGGGTGGGCCGTCATCCCCGGATGCGGGCGCGGGCGCCGCGGCGTCTTGCGGAGCGATTCCAATTGTGTTTTCGTGACCATCATATTGCTCGCCGCTGAACGAGGCCGACTCTCCCCGCTATGCGAACGCCCGAAAACCTGTTCCGAATTCCACCGCCATGAGTTCGCCCGCGCCGCGCGGCGAGAGTCGGTCGCCGCGCATCGAACAGCACACGATCTACCAGATTCCGCTCGACCAGAGGCACGGCAAGGCGCGGCACCTGTTCACGCTTTGGTTCGGCGCCAACATGAACGTGCTGACCGTCGTCACCGGCGCGCTCGCGACGACGATCTTCGGCCAGTCCTTCCTTGCGGGTACCCTCGCGATAATCGTCGGCAACCTCGTCGGCACGATCTTCATGGCCTTGCATGCCGCGCAGGGCCCAAGGCTCGGCGTGCCGCAGATGGTGCAAAGCCGTGGCCAGTTCGGGGCGATCGGCGCCGTGTTCGTCGTCGCGCTCGTCATTTTCATGTACGTGGGATACGCGGCGACGGCCTTGGTGACGGGCGGACAATCGCTGCACGCGATAATGCCCGGGGTGAGCGTGCGCACTTGCATCGTGGCGATCGGCTTGATCTGTCTCGTGGTGACGATCTACGGCCATGATGTGATCCACCTCGGCACGCGCTTGATGACCTATGTCTCCGGCGGCGCCGTATTGCTCTGCTACGTCTGGATCCTGTTCGTCAATCCCGTGCCGGCGACGTTCGTGACCCGGGGGGCGTTTTCGACCGTCGGCTTCTTCGGCATGGTCTCGATCGCCGCGCTGTGGCAACTGTCGTACGCTCCCTATGTCTCCGACTATTCGCGTTACCTGCCGCCCGATACCGGTCCGCGCCAGGCCTTCTGGTCCTGTTATTGGGGCACCACCCTGGGGGCGGTCCTGCCGATGATTCTCGGCGCGCTGATCGGGCCGGCGGTCGTCGACGGCGATGTCGTCAACGCGATCTCGCGGCTCACGGGCCCCGCGAGTACCGCGATCGTGCTCCTATTCGCCCCCGGCGTCGCCGTCGCGGGAGCCATTTGCTTTTACGGCGGCGCGCTCGCGGTGATCACGCTGGCTCAAACCTTTGCGACCGGGTGGTGCGCGACCGCACGCGCGCGGGTGTTGATCTCCACGGGCATCTTCTTCGCCGCGCTGCTGATGGGTGTGGTCGGCGCGTCGAATTTCCTGCCGCTCTATAACCGCTTCAACGAACTTCTCCTCTATGTCATGGTGCCTTGGACCGCGGTGAACCTGGTCGATTACTACCTGATCCGTTTCGGCGATTACCACATCCCTTCGTTCTTTGCGGCCGACGGCGGCATCTACGGCAGGTACAACGTCGCGGCAATCGTCTGTTACGCGCTGGGAATCCTCGTACAGGTGCCGTTCGTCGCCACCGATCTCTACACCGGACCGATCGCGCGCGCGATGGGCGGCATCGATCTGTCGTGGATCGTCGGACTGCTCGTCGTGAGTCCGGCGTATTATTTCGCCGTCCGTACTCGTCCCATGGCCGCCACCACTCCCGAACGCTGCTGAGGCTCGTCATGTCGAAACGCCGCGTCGCCGTCGTCCGGGCCGGATCGACTTCGTTCGATACGCCGCGGACGCTCGAGCGACATGACCGCAATGGTCAATTGGCTCGCTTGCCCTTGCCCTTGCGTTGGCGGCGAGGCGCAGCCGAGGAAGCGATCGCGATCGCGCGCCGCGCCCAGAGCACGCATTCTTCCGCATCCTCGAGCGCATCGGCAGGCACCGCGTAGTAGGACATGCTGGTTTCGGGCTTGTCGTGATAGGGCCGGAATGGGGTCGTGCCGTGCTTTTCGTAATCGCCGCGGTTGGTGTCGTCGACCTTGAAATACAAGACGTCGCCCGCGATCAAGCCGAAGAACACCTCGCCGCAGTAGAGACCGACGCCGCTGAACATGCGGCGCGTGCGCACCTGGCCGAGACCCGCGAGCTGTTCCAGCACGAACTGCAGAAATTCTTCACTGACCGCCATGTGTCGATTTTCTCTTGTCGACGACACGGCGCGCCTTGCCGGCGGTGCGTTCGATGGCGTTGGGCTCGAGCGGAACGACCGCGGCGCTGACGCCGATGTACGACTTGATGTGATGCTGCAATTCCCTTGCGAGCGCCAACCGTCCGTCGGCCGACAGTTGCGGCCAGGCGTCGGCGCGAACTTCGACCTGCACCTCGAGCGCGTCCAGATGCGCTTCGCGGCTGACCACGAGCTGGTACTGCGGCGTCAGTTGCGGCATCCGCAGGATCAGCTCCTCGACTTGCGTCGGAAAGAGATTCACGCCGCGGATGATCAGCATGTCGTCGGTGCGGCCGGTGATCTTGTCGAGCCGGCGCATCGCGCGTGCGGTCGGCGGCAGCAGGCGCGTAAGATCGCGCGTGCGATAGCGGATGACGGGCAGCGCTTCCTTGGTCAGCGACGTGAACACCAGTTCTCCCAATTCGCCGTCAGGGAGTACCCGTCCGGTGTCGGGGTCGATGATCTCTGGATAGAAGTGGTCTTCCCAAATGACGGGGCCGTCTTTGCTTTCGATGCATTCGCTCGCGACGCCGGGTCCCATGACTTCCGACAGCCCGTAAATATCGAGCGCATCGATAGCCGCGGCGGACTCTATCTCGTCGCGCATGGCGTTGGTCCAGGGCTCGGCGCCGAAGATGCCGATCCGCAGCGAGCTGCGCCGCGGGTCGAATCCCTGCCTGACCATCTCCTCGATCAGCACCAGCATGTACGAGGGCGTGACCATGATGATGCGCGGCTTGAAATCGTCGATCAGCTGTACCTGCCGCTCGGTTTGACCGCCCGACATCGGGATCACCGTGCAGCCGAGGCGTTCCGCGCCGTAATGAGCGCCGAGTCCGCCCGTGAACAAGCCGTAGCCGTACGCGATATGGACCACGTCGCCCGCTCGTCCGCCCGCCGCGTGAATCGAGCGGGCCACGAGCCCCGACCATACGTCGAGATCGCGCGCCGTGTAGCCGACTACCGTCGGCTTGCCGGTCGTTCCGCTCGACGCATGGATGCGCGCGACCCGTTCGCGGGGTACGGCGAACAATCCGAACGGATAATGGTCGCGCAGATCGCTCTTGCCCATCAGCGGGAATCCGGCGAGATCCGACAGATTCCTCAAATCGTTGGGATGCACGCCGGCGTCATCGAAGGCCTGTCGATAGTGATCGACATGATCGTAGGCATGGTGCAGCGACCACCGCAGACGGTCGATTTGCAGCGACTGCAGTTCGTCGCGGCTCGCGGTCTCGATCGGTTCCAGCGCGGCGGAGTGGCTTCGCGAATGCGGCATGGCCTGTGCGTCCGAATTCTTTGACACTGATGCGGGTGCGGGCGACAGTGTATATCAACACCGCGCTCGGCCGCCGTCGGCACTGGTTATTCCGGGGCCGCAATTGTAGACTCGAAATTTGCCGGGAGCCGGCAGCGACGCCGATCGAAATCCGGCGCGTTGCCACGGAAATCGAAATGCGGAAGCGTCTTCAGCCGACCGACATCACGCATGCGTGCCGAACTTTCGCCGCCGCGGCCATGATGGCGGCGGGGCTGTGCGGGCCCGCGCTGGCCGTGTTGCCGTCCGATGTCGGCCACGGACCCACGATGGCGACGCTGCCCGTGCCGGCTTCGAAGCACTGGGTGTGGGTCAACGATTTCGTGTTTCCGCACATGGCCGACGGCATGGCTTATCTGATCGACGGCGATACCGGCCGCTACCTGGGAACGCTGAGCACGGGCTATAGCTTCACCCATCTCCTCCTGTCCGGCGACGGCAAGCTGATCTATTCGCCGGAGACCTACTTCTCGCGAGGAACCCGCGGCAAGCGCACGGACGTCGTGACGCTGTACGACGCCGGCACGCTGCAGGTGCGCGGCGAGATTCGCATACCGCCGAAGCGCGCGTCGAACATGCCCATGATGGCGGACGAAGTGCTGACGGACGACGGTCGGTTCCTCATGATCTACAACTTCACGCCGGCGCAGAGCATCACGGTCGTCGATATGAAGACGCGCAAGTTCGTGCGCGAAATCGCAACCCCGGGATGCGCGCTCGCGTATCCGACCGGGCCGCGGTCGTTTTTCTCGGTCTGCGGCGACGGCGCGCTGTTGCTCGTGAATCTCGACGATCGCGGCGGCGCGCGGCAGAAACGCACACAGCCGCTGCTGCCGATGGGGGCCGATCCGGTCACGGAAAAGGCCGTGCGGGTCGGCAACACGTGGTATTTCGTGTCGTTCGACGGGCGCATCCATCCTCTCGAGGCGGGACCGAGCCGGGCAGCGCTCGGATCCGCATGGTGGCTGACGACGGCGGAGGAACGCCGGGAAGGCTGGCGGCCGGGGGGCTTGCAGGAACTCGCGGTGGACGCCGCGCAGTCGCGGTTGTACGCGATCATGCATCGCGGCGGCCTCGCGACTCACAAGGATCCCGGGAAGGACGTTTGGGTCTACGATTTGACGAGCGGGCGGCGCGTGCAACAGATAGTGCTGAAGAAGCTCGCGAGTTCGATCCAGCTGTCCGCCGGGCCGCGGCCGCTGCTTTATAGTATTTTCGTCGACAGCCCGGGGCTCGACATTTACGACGCAGCGAGCGGCAAGCTGCTGCGTTCCGTCGCCGAGGTCGGCACGACGCCGACTTTGTTGGTCACACCGTAGGTACGCCGCCTTGTTGGATCCGGCAATCGGCCATCTGATCGTGCAGGGCGGCGCGCTGTTGTTCGCGAGCGCGGGCGTGCACAAATTGCACGACCTCGCGGCCTTCACCGAGGTGTTGGTCGGTTATCGCGTGCTGCCGCAGGCAGCGGCGCGGCGCGTGGCGTGGCTGATCCCCTGCGCCGAGCTCGCGATCGCGATCGGCCTGGCGGCGGAGCGGAACCATCGTGCGGCTCCGCTCGCAGCCACCGGTCTGTTGCTCGCCTATGGCGCGGGAATAGCGCTGAATCTCGCTCGCGGCCGGCGCGATTTGGATTGCGGCTGCGGGAGCTACCGCAAGCGCCGGCCGATCGCCGCTTGGATGGTGTGGCGCAATATGTTGCTGGCCACCGCACTCGGCCTCGCCGCATTGCCGTGGTCGCAGCGCACCGTCGGCCTGGCCGACCTACTGACCGTGGTCGGCGGATTGGCCGCGATCGCGATGCTCTATATGGCGGTCGACCGGCTGCTCGGTGAGATCATGCCGAAGGCTCTCGCTGATGCGTGGTATCGCGATGCGAGGTACGCCGTGACCGCGCTTGCCGTGTCGAACGTGACGCTTTGGCTCGTCGTCGTCGCGCTGTCGCTCGCGCTGCTCGCCGTCGTGCGTCAACTCGGCGTGCTGCATGAGCGCATTGCGCCGGCGGGCGCTCTGATGCTCGCGAATGGACTCAAAGTCGGTGAATCGGCGCCGCGCATCGACGTGCAGGATCTCGACGGCCACGGCCTGACCCTTGGCGCCGCACGCGCGGACGAGCGCGCGATCTTGCTGGTGTTCGTCTCGCCGACCTGCCCCGTGTGCAAGGCCTTGCTGCCGATCCTGAAATCGAGCCTGGTGGCGGAACGGGCCTGGCTCGACATCGTGCTCGCAAGTGACGGCGAGATCGCGGCTCAGCGGGAGTTCGTGCGCGTTCAGCGCCTCGCGGAATTCCCGTATATCGTGTCCGCGCCGCTCGGCATCGCCTATCAGGTCAGCCGGCTGCCGTTCGCCGCGTTGATCGACTCGCAAGGTGTCTTGCGCGCGCGCGGAATCGTCAATTCTCGCGAGCATCTGGAAAGCCTGTTCGAGGCGAAGCGCCTCGGTTTCGCCTCTATCCAGGATTATTTCGAAGCGGCCGCCAAACATGAAGCGGCTTGAGCGACCCGCCGCAAATTCGATGAGGGATGAGCCATGAAATGGTTGGATGCGCTTGCTGAAAATTCGGCCCGTGCGCTTGCGCGGCGCACCACGCGGCGCAGCGTACTCGGGGGCTTGGGGTCATTGCTGCTCGGCGCCGGCGCGGTTCCGCTGCTCCCCGTCGCGCGCGGCGCCGAGGTGAAGCGCGCAGGCGCGCCGCCGAAGCCGCATGCCGACGACCCGTCGTCCTGCGATTATTGGCGGCACTGCGCGATCGACGGCTATCTTTGCAGTTGTTGCGGCGGATCGCAGTCGATGTGTCCGCCCGGAACCGACATGTCTCCGGTCACCTGGATAGGCACCTGCCACAATCCGGGCGACGGCAAGGATTACGTCATTTCGTACAACGACTGCTGCGGCAAGAGTTCCTGCGGCCGATGTTTCTGCAATCGCAACGAAGGCGACTCGACGTTGTTCCAGCCGGGCCGTTCGAACGACTACAACTGGTGTTCCGGCAATGCGAAGGCCAACATTCCTTATCATTGCTCGACCGCGCGCATCGTCGGGGCGGTCGGCTAGCGGCAATGCGCATGCGGGCGGCGATCGCGATCATCGGGCTGTCGACGGCGGCCGCGAACGCCGCGCTCGCCTACAGCCCGCCGGTTGATTACCAGCTGAATTGCATGGGTTGCCATCTCGCCGACGGCTCCGGCCAGCACGGGCGGGTGCCGTCGATCCGCCGCACGCTGCTGCTGTTCTCCGAGTCGCCGCCAGGGCGGAGTTACGTCATCCGCGTGCCCGGAGTCGCGCAATCGCCGCTCTCCGATGCGGATACCGCGGCGCTGCTCAATTGGATGGTGCGGAACTTGAGCGATGCGGCCGTTCCGCGGGATTTTGTCGATTATACTGCCGCCGAGGTCGGGCGCTCGCGCGCCCATCCGCTCGCCGACGTGAGCCGGGCGAGGGCGCGCCTGCTGCGGGTGGCGGCCGCCAGGCATCGGCCGCGGTAGCGGAAAAAAGATTCAGGGATCATCGTTTCGTTGGGAGAAAATCATGGGCGTATTGAAGACATGCTTCGCGTGCGTCGGCATTGCCGCCGCCGCGGTGCCGGTGCAGGCGTTTGCCGCCGAACCGGCCAACACGGCGACCGAGCTGCAGGAGATCACGGTCACGGCGCAGAAGCGCGCCGAGAACGTGCAGGACGTGCCGCTGTCGATGACGACGTTCGCCGGCGCCGCGCTGCGCCAACAGTCGATCAACACGTTCTTTGATTACGCGACCAAGGTGCCGAACCTCGCGTTCGCGCCGACCGGGGACGGCATAGGCACCGCGCGTACGGTGTCGATCCGCGGCATCTCCGGCAACAACGTGACCGGCTTCTACATCGACGACACGCCGCTGCCGGACTCGCTCGACCCGCGGGTTCTCGACGTCGATCACATCGAAGTGCTGCGCGGGCCGCAAGGCACCTTGTACGGTGCGGGCTCGATGGGCGGCACCGTGCGCATCATCACCAAGGCGCCGAACCTCAACGATTTCCAGGCGACGGTGCACGGCGGCATCTCCTCGACCGACCATACCAATCAACCGAACTGGACCGGCGACGGCGTCGTCAACATCCCGCTGATCCAGGACAAGGTCGCGCTGCGGCTGAGCGGCTTCTACGACCAGGAGGCCGGCTACTTCAAGCGCAGCTTCTGCACCGACCCCGCGGCGGCGATGGCCTTGACCTGCACGCCGCTCGCCACGACCGGCATCACGACGCTCAACAACATCGCCGCGATCGATACCTATGGCGGCGCCGCGAGCCTCACGATCAAGTTCAACGATGCGCTCACGGTCACTCCGCGCGTCATGCTGCAGAAGGCGACCTACAACGGGCTGCCGCTCGCCGACTACCTGTCGATGCCGGGCAACGGCATCGGCTACCCGGTGCCGTCGGGCCCCTACACATTGCCGACGGCGATGCATCCGACCGACTTCACGCAGGCACACTGGTTCAACGTGCCGGAAGGCGGCAACGATACCTGGGGCTTGTACTCGCTCGCGGCGCATTGGAAGACCGATATCGGCGAGCTCGTTTCCTCGAGCGCGTATTTCGACCGCAAGGTATTCGAAACCGAAGACGAGGGCGATTTCGTCTACGCCGCGATCACGTCCTTCTTCGGCGGAACGCCGCAGCCGGGCCCGATCAGCGAGGAGAAGAAATACCAGAGCTTCGTGCAAGAGGTGCGCTTCGTGTCCGACTTGCAAGGCCCGGTGCAATTCGTCACCGGCCTGTTCTATTCGGACTTTCACGGCCGCGTGCCGTTTGCGGGCCACTATCTGCCGGCCGAGGTGCCGAATCTCGATGCGACGCTCGGCGGGCAGAACAACCCCGACTACCCGAATCTGATTTTCGCGCAGGATTTCCGCACGGACGTGAAGGAGTCGGCACTGTTCGGCGAAGTGTCGTACAAGCCCGTCGATGCGCTCAAGCTGACCGCCGGCCTGCGCTGGTACAAGGACAAGACCACCTCGCAAGGGTATGAGGAGGGGCTCGCGATCGGCGGCGGGCCGGCGCTCATCAGTCCGTTCGCGACGACGACCGAAAGCGGCGTCAATCCGAAGTTCGAGGCGGATTACCATCTGACGCCGGATCACATGGTCTACGTCAACGTCGCCAAAGGATTCCGGCCGGGCGGACTCGTGCCGACCGTGCCGCCGGGGACGCCGAATACCGGAACGGACTGTGTCGCGGCGCTGCATCAAGTGGATCCGAATCTGTCGATCAGCCAGACACGCAGCTACCGCTCGGACTCGCTCTGGAACTATGAATTCGGCACGAAGACCGCGTGGCTGGATAACCGCTTGACGGTCAATGCGGCGGTGTTCTATATCAAATGGAGCAATATCCAGCAGGACATCCTTCTGTCCTGCGGCTTCCAATTCAAGGCGAATGCCGGCGCGGCCGAGAGCAAGGGCGGCGAGTTGGAGTTGCACGCGCGTCCGATCGAGCCGCTCATGGTGTCGCTCGGCTTCGGCTACCAGAATGCGAAAATCACCGAGGCGAGCGCGACCTCGCCGCAGCAGGTTGGTTCGCCCGTCTATCAGGTGCCGGATTGGACCGGCAACGGCTCGGTGCAGTACACGACGCAGCTCACGAGCGCTTGGAGCCTGGTGAGCGGCGTCGACTATTCCTACATCGGCCGCAGCTTCAGCGGCAACAACGATCCGGCCAATCCGCGCGAGCGCGGCTCGTACCGGCTCATCGACGCGCGCTTCTCGCTCAGGCACGGCAAGATGGAATACGCGCTCGTCGGCAAGAATCTCGCCAATGAGATCGCGAACCTCGGCGACAACCGCTCGCTCGCGGCGGAGGTCCCCGGGCGTCCGCGGCTCATGATCAATCAGCCGCGCACCATCGGCTTGGAGGTACGCGCATCGTTCTGACGAGACGCAATTTGCTGGCCGCCGGCGGCGGCGCGCTGCTCGCCGAGCGGGCGGCCGCGGCGCCGGCGGTGCGACCTTGCGGGGCCGCCGTACCGGCGGCGCGGGCGGACGGCGTGTGCACCGGCGGTGCGCGCACGGTGCGCATCGACGGCAAATACGATATCTGGGTGAAGCAAGTCGGCACCGGCGGCACGCCGGTGCTGACCCTGCACGGCGGGCCCGGCTTCAATCACTTCTATCTCGAGTGCTTCGAAGATTTCCTGCCGCGGCAAGGTATCCAGTATTGGTATTACGATCAGCTCGGCTGCGGCTTCTCCGATGCGCCGGATGACGCATCGCTGTGGACGATCGAGCGCTACCGCGAAGAGGTCGAGCAGGTCCGCCGCGCGCTCGACCTCGACCGGTTCATTCTCTACGGGCATTCCTGGGGCGGCATGCTCGGCATGGAGTATGCGCTGAAATATCCGCAGCATCTGGCCGGCCTCGTCATATCGAACATGACCGCGAGCGTCGCTGCGTATGTCGAGCACGCCGACACGCTGGTGGGAGAGTTGCCGCGGGCCGCGCAGCAAATCATCGCCAAGCACCGCGCCGCCGGTGATTACGATGCGCCGGAATATCAGCACGTGCTGATGGCGGAGGTGTACCAGCGCCACGTTTGCCGCTTGAATCCCTGGCCGGAACCCGTGTCGAGAACGTTTCGCACCATGAACGCCAAGATCTACAACACGATGCAGGGTCCAGACGAATTCAACATCACCGGCAATTTCAAGGCCTGGGATATCTGGGCGAGACTGCCGGAGATTTCAGTGCCCACGCTCCTGATCGCGGCGCGCCACGACGAAATGTCGCCCGCGCAAATACGGCGCATGGCGACGCTGATTCCCGGCTCCCGCTTCGCGTTGTGCGAGCGCGGCAGCCACATGGCGATGTACGACGACCAGCGCGCCTACTTCGATTTCCTCGTGCCGTTCCTGCGCGACCCGCGTCGCGGCTGACGGACCCTTCGCCTCGTGCGATGTCACTGCGCGACCGGCGCCGCTGCGTGGGCAGCGGCCGGTGCGTATGCGTTCCAGGCTTCGTCGACGAGATAGGCGCGAATCGCCGCGGCATCCGCAGGCGACAGCACGTCATCCCAGCGCGCCATGCCTTTGCCGCGATAGGCGCCATTCAGCACGATCTCGAAGAAGAGTGCATGCGTGGCCGCCGACATGCGGCGCAGGTCCGGCAGCAGGCCCCGGCCGAACACGTGGCAGCGTGCGCAGTAGCGGTTGTACAAGGTCGCGCCAGCCGCGATTTCCCGCGCGGTGCCTTCGCGCCGCGCCGGCTGCGGGAACGGCGCGTCGACGGCGGCCGCGGGCAGCGGCACGGTGCCGCCGCCGAGTTTGAACGCGACAATGCGGCCCGCGTTGCCATGGAGGCGCGGCGCGCTATCGCGCGGAAATGGCATCGCCAAGGTGCCGCCGCCGTAGCCCGCCATGACGGCGACATACTGCTGCCCATGGACGCTGTAGGTCATCGGCGCCGCCATGATCGCGGTGCCGACGGCGATCCGCTTCAGCAGCTTGCCGCTGTCGGCGGCGTAGACATTCAGGTGGCCGGTCACATCGCCGCGCACGACGAGATTCCCAGCCGTGGACAGTACGCCGCCGTCCCAGATGTTCTTGCCCCGCTGTTCCCAGACGACGCGGCCGCTCTTAGGATCGTACGCGCGCAGCACGCCGCGCGAGTGCGCGCTCCGGCCGGCCTGCCGTTCGAGCTGGGCGAGCGGCGGTAGGGTGCCGAACAGGCTCGAGAGGCCTTCTGGGTCGTAGTCTTCCGGCAGCACGCCCGCGACCTCGAAGTTGCCCTCGATGAGGCCGGCGCGCCGCTGTGCCGTGCCGATGTAGACCATCGGCGCATCGATGACCGGGATGTATACGAGCCCGGTCGCAGCGCTGAAGGACATCGGCTGCCAGCTATGGGCGCCGGTCATCGCCGGGTATACCAATCTGGGGGTCCGGGTGTAGTCGGCGTCGGGATTTCGGATCGGACGATGCGTCTTCGGGTCGATCCCCTGCGCCCAATTCACGAACGTGTACGGGCGCGCCGACAACAGTTCGCCGCTGCTGCCGATCGAGCACATAGAAGAATCCGTTCTTCGCCGCCTGCATCAACACCTTGCGCCGCCGGCCGGCGATCTTCATATCGGTCAGCACCATTTTCTGCGTGGCGTCGTAGTCCCAACCGTCGCCCGGCACCTCCTGGTAATACCAGGCGAGGGTGCCGTCAGCCGCGTGCACCGCGAGTATCGACGCGGCGTAAAGCTCGTCGCCGTCGGGCGCGTTCTTGGAGATCACATAGGGCGACGGATTCGCCGTGCCGAAATAGATCAAGCCGAGCGTCGGATCGTAGGAAAGACCGTCCCAGACGGACCCGCCGCCGCCGGTCGCCCAGTCGTAGCGCGGGTCCCAGGTCTTGATCGCGCGTGCAAGCTGCGGTTGATCCTGCGGACCCAGCTTAGGGTCGCGCGGCACCGTGAAAAAACGCCAACGAAACCGGCCGGTCTTGAGATCGTAGGCCGAGATCGAGCCGCGGCCGCCCTTGAAATCGGCGCCGCCGTTGCCGATGACGACGACGTCGCCGGCGATCAGCGGCGCTCCGCTGATGAAATAATGGAAGTCGCCTGCCGCGCGACCGGGAAGCGTGTCGGCTTTCCACAGGAGCCGCCCCGTCGCCGCGTCGAGCGCGTGGAGGTAGCCGTCGAGGGAGCCGACGTAGACGATGCCGCGCGAGACCGCGACGCCGCGATTCACGACGTCGCAGCAGGCATAGCGGCCCCATTGCCCATCGACACCGGGATCGTAAACCCAGAGCTCGCGGCCGGTGGCCGCATCCAAAGCGTATACCTTGCCCCAATTGCCCGACGTGTACAGCGTTCCGCCGACGACGATCGGCGTTGCTTCGAGGCCGCGGTTCGTCGGCAGCGCATAGTCCCAGGCGAAACCCAATTGACCGGCGTTGCGGTCATTGATCTTCGCGAGAGGCGAGTAGTAGGCGCCGGCGCCGCCGCCGCCGGTCGCCGGCCACTCCCCGGGTTGCGCCGCCGCGCTCGCCGCGGCGCATGCGCTGCATACGGCCGCGGCCGCCAAGAGCAGGCGCGCGACCGCGCGGTCGAAGCGATTCAGGTTGACGGATTGCATCCGCGCCGTTTCAGGTGGTGATGCCATGGAGGGCGGCATTATACCCTCCGGCGCGCGGCGGCGATCCTCGCTCAGGGCCTCGCGTTCAATCCGCCGGCCACTCGCCGAGCGCGGCAACCGCGGCCGTCAGAAACGCATTGGCTTGGAAGGCGTCGAGCGCGCGATGATCGATCGTGAGCGTCAGATAGCACATCGAGCGCACGCCGATCGCCTCGGCGCCGTCGAGCGGGAGGACGCAGACGCGGCGCTCGACCTTGCCGACGCCCAGAATGGCGACCTGCGGTTGATTGATGACGATCGGCGCGGCCAGCAGACTGCCGCCGACGCCATGGTTCGAGATCGTGAAGGTGCCGCCGCGCACGTCCGCGGGCGCGAGCTTGCCGGCGCGTGCCGCCGCCACGAGTTCGCCGAGGCGGCGCGCCAGATCGAACAAGCTCAGGTCCTGCGCGCGGTGAATGACCGGCACGATCAAACCGTCGCTGCCCAGGGCCGTGCCGATCCCAATGTTGGCGTCGGCGTGCAGTTCGAGCGCGTCTTCGTGAAACGTCGCGTTCACCTCCCGATGCATCGCGAGCGCACGCGCGCAGGCGGCGATGAAATACGCCGTAAGCGTGAGGTGCACTCCTCGGCGCTCGAATTCCGCGGCATGGCGCGCGCGATGCGCGAGTACCCGCGTCAGGTCAGCCTCGAACAGGGTGGTGACGTGCGGTGCGGCGAGCACGCTTGCCGCCATGTGCGCGGCGATCCTTTTGCGCATGGGCGTATGCGCAATCCGCGTGGAGGCGTCGGCGCGCCGTTGCGAATCGACATGGCGAACGACGTCCGCGGCGGTCACGCGCCCGTCGCGTCCGCTGCCCGCGATCGCGCCCGGATCGAGTGCGTGTTCGGCGAGCAGCCGCCGCACCGATGGACTGAGGCGCTCGGGCGGCGGCGCCGGACGCGCAGGGGCTGCGCCCGCGTCCGCATTCGCAGTATTCAGCCGCGCGAGCATCTCGCCGGGCCGCACCTCGTCGCCGGCTTGCCTGAGAATCTCGGTGAGTTTGCCGCTCGCCGGCGACGGTATTTCCACCGTCACCTTGTCGGTCTCGAGTTCGAGCAGCGGTTCGTCCTTGGCGACGATCTCGCCGACCGTCTTGCACCACTTCAATACGGTGGCTTTGGTGCCCTCGTCGTTGGCGGGCGCGACGACATCCATCAAGTCGCTCATGCTCAGACGGCGGCGAGGTTCGAGAGCGCCCGGCCGATCGCCTCGACGGTCGGCAGCACCGCGTCGAGCAGCACCGGACTGTGCGGACTCGGCACGTCGGGTACGGCGAGGCGCTCGATGGGCGCGTCGAGGTCGAAAAACGCCTCCTTCGCGAGAACGGCGGCAATCTCGGCGCCGAAGCCCGCCGTGAGGTTGTCCTCGTGCACGATCAGGCAGCGCCCGGTCTTGCGCACCGAGGCGAGCGTCGCCTCGCGATCCCAGGGGCAGAGCGTGCGCAGGTCGAGGAGATCGGCGGAAATGCCGGTGCGCTGCAATGCGAGCTCGCAGCGCTCCACCATCGCGCCCCAGCTGACCACCGTGAGCGCAGTTCCGGTGCGGAGCAGGCTCGCCTTGCCGAAGGGCACGACGAATTCATCGCCCGGGTAGGGCCGCCGCGCCCAGGCGCCGTCGAGCAGCGCGCGGTGCTCGAAGAAGATCGTCGGGTCGTTGCCGCGCAGCGCACTGCGCAGCAGGCCGACCGCATCCTCGGCGTTCGAGGGCATCGCCAACCTCCAGCCGATGCCGTGCAGCCACTGCACCTCGTTCGACTGGCTGTGCCACGGATCGCCGCATTTGAAGAACCCGCCGGGAATGCGCACCACCATCGGCGCGGCGAAGCGATTGGCGGTGCGCCAGCGCATCGTGCCGCAGTCGTTGAGCTGCTCCGCCGCCGGATCCGCATACTTGCGGAACTGGATCTCCGGTACGGGCATGAGTCCGGCGGCCGCCATGCCGACGGCGCGGCCGATGATGCCTTCCTCGGAAAGGCTGGTGTCGAAGACCCGCGCGCGGCCGAATTTTTCCTGCAACCCCAGTGTGGCCGCGTGCACGCCGCCTTTGCGGCCGACGTCCTCGCCGAACACGAGTACGCGCGGGTTCACTTCGAGTTCATGCTCCAGCGTGCGGCGCACCGCGGTGACCATGTTGATGCGCGGTCCGTGCCGCTGCGGTTCGTCGGAGCCCCGCGGCACCGTCGCGCCGTCGGCCCAGATTCCGCCTTGCGCCTGCAGATCGGGCGCGCCGTCGGCCGTGGTTTCGGCGAAGACGTAACGCCGCACGCGCGCAGGGTCCGGCGCCGGCCGCTGCTCGATGCGCGCCAGCGCTGCGGCGACCGCGGCCTGCGCTCGGCCGACCTCGGCGTCCCACTCGGCGGCCGCAAGAATCCGCGGCACGAGCTGCGCGCGCAACTTCAGCCAAGGATCGCGCGATTGTTCGGCCTCGATGGCGTCGGCGGCCTTGTAAGTCTGGGTGTCCTGTCCCGAATGGCCGGACAGGCGCGGTACCGTGAGTCGCAACAGCGCGGGGCCATTGCCCGCGCGCACGGCCGCGAATCGCCCTTGCGATCAGGGATGCGGCCGCGAGCGGATCCGCGCCGTCTCCATCCAGCACGACGAGGTCGCGAAACGCCGCGAGATTGCGCGCGATGTTGCCACCGGGGGTCTGTTGATGCGTCGGCACGGATATGCCGTAGCCGTTGTCCTCGATGTAGAACAGGATCGGCAAGCGCTCGGTGGTCGCGATATTGAGCGCCGCCCAGAATCCATTGGTCGCGGTCGAGGCATCGCCGCCGTGCGCGACCGCTATGCTTCCCGCGGCCTCGGCATCGCCGAGTACGTCGCGGCGGTAGCAAAGCGCCTGGGCCCAGCCGACCGCCGGGGTGTATTGCGCGCCGACGCCGCCGCAGGCCGGCAAGACGCAGGCGCCCTGCCGCCGCGGCAAATTGAATACGACGCCGATGTCCCGGCCTTCGCTCATGCCGCCGACGCGCATCATCGTCGAGGCGAGCGCTTCGTCGACCGTCAATCCCAAGCCGAGCAATAGCGGCCGCGATCGATAGTAGGCGCCGACCGCATCGCGCGCGCCGGTGAGCTGCATCGCGAGCAGCGCCTGGGTCACGTCGTGGCCACGCGCCGAAAATTGATAGAGCACTTTGCGCGCCGGCAGCAGCGTCGACTCCTCCAGGTCATCGAGCGCGCGCGACAGGGCGACTTGGTGCACGAGCGCGCGCCAGTCGATCGAGACGGGCTCGGGCGGCTCGGGCGCCTGCCGCAATGCCTCGGGATTTGCCGCCATCCGCTTCGCACCTCGTTCGGGTCGATAGCCTGGAGATTAGCTCGGCCGTGCGAACAAGAATCGCCAAAAGATGCGAATACAGGCATAATAATTAGCGATATTCGCTAATTGGACGCTGGAAGGAGCGGGTTTATGGACCTCGATCGGTTCGATGCGCGAATTCTGTCGGAACTGCAGCGCGAGGGGCGCTTGGCGGTCGTCGAGCTGGCCGACACGATCGGCTTGTCGCCGACCCCGTGTGCGCGCCGCATCAAGGCGCTGGAGTCCGGCGGCATCATCGAGGGCTATCAGGCGACGTTGAATCCGAGCCGCGTCGGTCTCGCCGTGCAGGCGATCGTGCAGGTCAAATTGATCGAGCACACCGACGAAACCGTCGCGTGTTTCGAGCGCGAGATCGCCTTGCTCGACGAAGTGACCAATTGCTACGCGATGACCGGAAGCTACGACTTCATCCTGCAGGTCTACGCCCGGGACCTGGAGTCGCTGAGCACCGTGGTGCTGAAGAAGCTGCTGCGAATCCCGAATTTGCGGGATTTGCAGTCGAGCGTCGTGCTCGCCACCGTGAAGCGGTCGACCCGCATCCCGCTCGGCCATTTGCAGACTTAGCGCAACGGCCGAAATTTTTCAGCGCAGTCCGCCGAAACGCTCCATCACGGACCCGTCGACCGGCGGCATCGGGCCGTCCAAGCGCGCGGCGACGGTCGACAAATACGCCTCCGAAGGTGCGAACACGCGCCGGTAGATCGCGCGGCACAGCGAGGCAGCGCGGGCTCCCGGCCAGGCGTCGGGCAGGAGCCCGCGCGGCAGCAGAGGATCGCGCAAATGCAGGCGCCGGTACTCGTGAATCAGCAGCGTGCGCACGACGTAGGCCGCCTCTGGGTCGATGCGGCCGCGGCCCTTCAATGCGTTGCGGCAGTCCTCGAAGCGCGCGACAAAGCGTTCATAGCGCTTGCCGAGCTCCGCGAGGTCCCAGCCGCGGCGCACGAGCCATTCGTTCTGATCCTCGGCGCCGAGCTTCGCGCCGAACACGAGCGCCTGCGGCGGCAGGCCGGCGGATTGCGGCTGCGGATGGGCGAACACGCCTGCGGCGATCTCGCCGAATCCACGCCAGCGCAGGTCCTCGCGCAGCCCTTGGCGTGCCGCGCCGCCCGCGGCGGGCAGCACGACCAAGGTCCAGCGGCCGCTCCAGGCGGCATCAGGTCCTGCGTAGATGCGCAGCGTGGCCTCGGCGAATCGCGCGCGGCCGCCGCTGCTCAATCGGTACTCGCTCATCTTGCCGGCGCGCCGGGCTTCGAGCCAGCCGTCATGGACCAAGCGCGCCGCCGCGGTGCGCACGAGGCGCTCGTTCAGGCCGAACGGGCGCGCGAGGCTGATCAGGTTGCGCAGCGCGATCACGCCGCCCCGCGGCAAGATCGAGTCGCCGAAGATCGTCACGATCAGGGAGCCGCCGCGCAGCGGCCGCTGGCGGCGAAAGCGCGTCACGAGCCGGCCGGCGGCCGGGCGGAGGTCGTTGGGCATGGCCGGCCATTGTAATGTGCAGACGATCGATATGACACAAATTCGTTTGAGATCGAGCGATTTTCTGTGTCACGATCATTTCAGCGGCGACGGGGGCAAGGCATGTATACGCAAGGACTCGATGGGTCGGGCGCGGACACCCGCATGGATTCCGCGGGCGCGAGCGATGATGCCGCGCTGCTCGAGCGCTTTCAACGCCGGGTGGATGCGGAGGAAAAGATCGAGCCCAAGGACTGGATGCCCGAACGCTACCGCAGCACGCTGATCCGGCAGATATCCCAGCACGCGCATTCCGAAATCGTCGGCATGCTGCCGGAAGGCAATTGGATCACGCGCGCGCCGACGCTTGCAGCGCAAGGCGATACTCATCGCGAAGGTGCAGGACGAGGGCGGCCACGGCGCCTATCTCTACAGCGCCGCCGAGACGCTGGGCGTCAGCCGCGATCAGTTGATCGAACAGTTGCTGTCGGGCAAGGCGAAGTACTCGAGCATCTTCAACTACCCGACGCCCACCTGGGCCGACGTCGGCGCGATCGGCTGGCTCGTCGACGGCGCGGCGATCATGAACCAGATCCCGCTGTGCCGCTGTTCCTACGGTCCCTACGCGCGCGCGATGGTGCGCGTCTGCCGCGAGGAGAGCTTCCACCAGCGCCAGGGCTACGACATCATGCTGCGCCTGTCGCAGGGCAGCGCCGCGCAGCGGCGCATGGCGCAGGAGGCGCTCGATCGCTGGTGGTGGCCGGCGCTGATGATGTTCGGGCCGCCGGATGCGGACTCGATGCACAGCGCGCAGTCGATGCGCTGGAAGATCAAGCGCTTCTCGAACGACGAACTGCGGCAGAAATTCGTCGACTTCACGGTGCCGCAGGCGCGACTACCTCGGGCTCACGGTTCCGGATCCGGAGCTGCGCTGGAATGCGGCGCGCGAGCGGTACGACTTCGGCCCGATCGACTGGCGCGAGTTCGATCAGGTGCTCAAGGGCAACGGTCCGTGCAACGCGCGAGCGGCTCGCCGCGCGGCGCAGCGCGCACGCCGAAGGCGCCTGGGTGCGGGAGGCCGCGAGCGCCCACGCCGAGAAGCAGCGCGCGCGCGGCGCGAGCCGTGCGGCTTGACGGAGGATCGACGCATGCAACATAATCGACAGATTGGCCGCTGTACGAAGTCTTCGTGCGCGCCCGCGGCGGTCTCGACCACAAGCACGTCGGCAGCCTGCACGCGGCGGACGCCGCGATGGCGCTCGAGCACGCGCGCGATCTGTACACGCGGCGCGAGGAGGGCGTGAGCCTCTGGGTCGTGCGCTCGTCGGACATCACGGCTTCGGATCCCGCGGACGCCGAATCGCTGTTCGAGCCGGCGCGCGACAAGATCTATCGCCATCCGACCTTCTACGACATTCCCGACGAGGTCAAGACCTTGTGAGCGCGGCGCCGCCGGTGCGGACGGCCCGGCCTTGCTGCGCTATCTGCTGCGGCTCGGCGGACACGAGCCTGGTGCTCGGACAACGCCTGGGCGAATGGGTCGGGCACGCGCCGGCGATCGAGGAGGACTTGGGGCTCGCGAATATCGCGCTCGACCTGATCGGTCAGGCGCGGCTGCTGCTCACCTACGCCGGCGAGGTCGAGGGTCGCGGCCGCGGCGAGGACGAGCTCGCGTTGTTGCGCGAACACGGCGACTACCTGAACCCGGTCCTCGCGGAGCAGCCGAACGGGGACTTCGGCCAGCACCATCGTGCGGCAGGTGTTGATCGATGCGTTTCAATTGGAGCTGTACGAACGCCTGACAGTCGTCGGCCGACGCGCGCCTGGCGGCGATCGCGGCGAAGACGCTGAAGGAAACCCGCTACCACTTGCGCTACAGCGGCGGCTGGCTCGTGCGCCTCGGCGACGGCACCGCCGAGAGCCACGCGCGCGCGCAGGCGGCGCTCGACCGGCTGTGGCCGTACACGGTCGAGTTGTTCGCCGAGGACGAGGTGGATCGGGCGATGGCCGACGACGGCATCGCACCGCCGCTCGCCGCCGTCGAGGCCGGGCTGGTCGGCGCGCATCGACGTGCGCTGCTCGGCGAGGCGACGCTCGAGCGCCCGCGCGGACCGTCCGTACACGTGGCTCGGCAAGCGCGGCGAGCACAGCGAGCACCTGGGATACCTGCTCGCCGAGATGCAGTACCTGCAGCGAGCCTACCCGGGCGTGCAGTGGTGAGTGCATCCGTGCAGGGACGGATGCGCGCAAGGCGGCGGCGTGGCGCGCGCTGGCCGCGGTCGAGGATCCGGAGATACCCGCGCTCAGCATCGTCGACTTAGGCTTGGTCCGCGGCGTCGAGATCCAAGCCGACGATGCACTGCACGTGCGGCTTGTCGCCGACCTACACGCGGATGTCCGGCGACCGACGTCATTCGGCGCGCGGCGGAACAGGCGCTCGGCAAGGCCGATACGGGGAGCATCGTCGTGACGCCGTGCTCGCGCCGGCATGGACGAGCGATTGGATCACTGCCGAGGGCCGGGCCAAGCTCGCCGCCTATGGCATCGTGCCGCCGCGGAGCGTGGCTTGCGCCGCGCGCCAATGGCCTGCGCGACGATGCGCCGGTCGCGTGTCCGCGCTGCCGTTCGGTGCGACACGGCCTGCGTCAGTCATTTCGGTTCGACGCCGTGCAAGGCCTCTGCACCGGTGTTCCGACTGCCTGGAACCGTTCGAAGTTTTCAAGTGCATTTGACGGACCGCGTATGCCGACATTCCACGCGCTGAAGGTCATTGCGGTCGAGCGCATCGCCGAGGATGCGGTCAGCCTGACGCTCGCGGTCGCGGACGCCCTGCGCGATCAATTCAAATTCGCCGCCGGACAGTACGTGCCGATTCGGCGCATCGTCGACGGGCGCGAGGAACAGACGAACCTATTCGATCGTGGCGGCGCCGGGCGGCGCGGTGCTGCGCCTCGGCGTGCGCGTACAGCCGAGCGGCCGCGTGTCGCGTGATCTCGCACAGGCGTTGCAGGCCGGCGACCTGCTCGAGGTGGGCCGTCCGCTCGGCCGGTTCCGCACGAGCCTCGACCCTGCGCGCACGCGATCCTACGTCGCGTTCGCCGCCGGCAGCGGCATCACGCCGGTGTTGTCGCTCGCGACGGACATACTCGCGCGGGAACCGCTCAGCCGGTTCATGCTTGATCTACGGCAACCGCAGCATCGCGCGTACGATGTTCATCGAAGAGATTCTCGCGCTCAAGAACCGCTATCTCGACCGCTTCGCTGTACATTTCGTCATGAGCCGCGAGCCGCAGCCCGCGGCGCTGCTCAACGGCCGCATCGGTGCCGGCAAGGTGCGTGAACTCGCGGCCAACATCGACGATATCGGCACGGCCGATGAATATTTCATCTGCGGACCGGGCACGATGGTCGATGAGGTCCGCGATGCCTTGCAGAGCCTGAACGGCGCCGCGGTGATTCGCGTGGAGCGCTTCGCGACCGGCGAGGCGCAAGCGGCACGCGCGCAGGCGCGCGGCGCGCCGGCTGCGCCGGCCGCCGAGGATCTCCTCGCGACGATCTCGGTCGTCATGGACGGCAGACGCCGCAGCTTTCCGATGGCGCGGCGCGATGCGTCGGTGCTCGAGGCGGCGGAACGAGCCGGCCTCCAATTGCCGTTCTCCTGCCGCGCCGGCATCTGCGCGACTTGCCGCGCGCGCATCGTCAAGGGCGGCGCGCAGATGGCGCACAATATCGCGCTGGCGCCGTGGGAAGTCGACGCCGGCTTCGTGCTCTGCTGCCAGGCGCGGCCCACGGGCCCGACGCTCGAGCTGAGTTACGACGAAAAATAGGCGCGCCGGCCAAGGTTCGCGAGGGACGAGCATGTCATACGAAACCATTCTGTTCAGCCTCGACGGGGGCATCGCGCGCCTGACGCTCAATCGGCCGGACAAGCTCAACAGCTTCAACACGACGATGCACGCCGAGGTACGCCACGCGCTCGCGGCGCTCGGCACGATGGGGGCTCGCGTATTGGTCCTCGGCGGCGCCGGACGCGGATTTTGCGCGGGCCAGGATCTCGGCGACCGGGCCGTGGCGCCCGGCGGCGAGCCGGTCGACCTCGGCGATTCGATCGAGCGGTACTACAAGCCGCTGGTGCTCGCGTTGCAGGACTTGCCGATGCCGGTGATCGCGGCCGTCAACGGGGTCGCGGCGGGCGCCGGCGCCAACATCGCGCTTGCCTGCGACCTGGTCGTCGCCGCGCGCTCCGCGAGCTTCGTGCAGGCGTTTTCGAAGCTCGGGCTCGTCCCGGACTCCGGGGGGACGTGGACGCTGCCGCGGCTCGTCGGCAACGCGCGAGCCCTCGGCTTGACGCTGCTCGGCCAGAAGCTTGCCGGCGGAACAGGCGGCGGCCTGGGGCATGATCTGGAGCTGCGTCGACGACGCAGAATTCGAAGCGGCCGTCGCCGCGCTCGCCGCAGCAGTTGGCGGCCGCGCCGACGCGCGGGCTCGCCGCGACCAAGGCGGCGATTCGCGGCGGCTGGCGGCGCTCGCTCGCCGAGCAGCTCGATGTGGAACGCGATGCGCAGCGCGAGTTGGGGCGCTCGGCCGACTACGCCGAGGGCGTTCGCGCTTTCGGCGAAAAGCGCACGCCGCGCTTTCAGGGACGCTGAGCGTGGCCGACGCATCCTCCGTTCCGTCCGCCGAGGCCGCCGCGCGCGCGCGCGCGGCGGTGCAATCCTTGTACGCCGGCGACCGCGCGGTGCAGGCGCTCGGCGTCGAGTTGCTCGACATCGCGCCGGGCCGCGTGCGAATCGCGATGACGGTGCGGGCCGACATGCTGAACGGACACGGCATCTGTCATGGGGGCGTCCTGTTCGCGTTCGCCGACAGCGCTTTTGCGTTCGCGTGCAACTCGTACGGCGAGGCGATGGTCGCGGCCGGCGCCAACATCGAATTCCTCGCGCCGGCGCCGGGCGGCGCGCGCCTCGTCGCGACCGCTGCCGAGACGTGGCGCAGCCGGACGCCATGGAATCTACGACGTGGCCGTCACCAATGCCGCCGGAGAGGCGATCGCCCATTTTCGTGGACGCTGCGCGCGCCTGCGCACGCCGGACGGAGCACGCGCGTGAACGAAACCTTGGTCAAGGCCGAGCGGTGCGGCGATATCGGCGTGCTCACGATCGCGCATCCGCCCGTCAATGCCTTGTCCTATGCGGTGCGTGGCGCGCTGCGCGACGCGATCGAGGCTGCCGACCGCGACTCCGGCACCTCCGCGATCGTCATTCGCGGCGCGGGCCGGCACTTCGTCGCCGGCGCCGACATCCGCGAATTCGATGCCGCCGCGCGCGCCCCGCTCTTGAACGACGTCCTGCTGCGCATCGAGTCCTGCGGCAAGCCGGTGGTCGCCGCGTTGCACGGGTCCGCCCTGGGCGGCGGCTTCGAGCTCGCACTCGCCTGTCATTATCGGATCGCCGAGAAAAGCACCTCGCTGGGCATGCCGGAGATCCGCCTCGGCTTGCTGCCAGGGTCGGGAGGGACCCAGCGCCTGCCGCGGCTCGTCGGCGCGGCCGAGGCACTACGTATCATGCTCGACGGCGAACCGATATCGTGCGAACGCGCTGCGGCGCTTGGAATCGTCGATCGCGTCAGCGAGGGCGCCGACTTGCGCGAGAATGCGCTCGCCTACGCGCGCGAACTCATTGCGAAGGGCGCCGGCCCGCGCCGGCTGCGCGACCGCGGCGTCGAACATGGCATGCCGCCGCCCGAGTTCATCAACGAGCAACGCAGTCTCGCGGCGCGCCGCTTTCCGGGCGTCGATTCGCGCGAGGCCATCATCGAATGCGTTGCCGCCGCCGTCAGCGAGCCGTTCGAGGCGGGACTCGCGCTGTCGCGCAAGCGGTTCGAGGAGTGCCGGCAGTCGACCGTCTCACGGGCGCTGCGCCACTTGTTCTTCGCCGAGCGCACCGGCCGCCCGACGGCGCCGGTGCGCGCCGTGAACACGGTCGGCATATTGGGCGCAGGGACAATGGGGTCCGGCATCGCGATCAGCGTCGCGACGGCGGGCTTCGGCGTCACGCTCGTCGACACGAATGCCGCGGCTCTGGCCGCGGGTCTCGAGCGCATACGCACGACGCTCGAGGCCGCGGTCGCGAAGGGTCGCCTGGCGCCGGCGGACGCCGCGGCCGCGATCGACCGGGTTCGCGCCGGCGGCGAAGTCGACGCGCTGGCCGCCGCGGATTTCGTCATCGAGGCGGTGTACGAGGACTTGGAGATCAAGCGCAGCCTGTTCGCGTCCTTGAGCCGGGTCTGCAAAGCGGACGCGGTATTGGCGTCGAACACATCGACGCTCGACGTCGATGCGATCGCCGCCGCCGCGGGTCGTCCGCGGGATGTCATCGGCATGCATTTCTTCAGTCCCGCGAACGTCATGCGACTCGTCGAGATCGTCCGCGGGCGCGCGACCGCCGCCGATGTGATCGCGACGACCGGGGATCTTGCGCGCCGCATCGGCAAGCTCGGCATCGTCGTCGGCAACTGTTTCGGCTTCGTCGGCAACCGCATGCTGTACGCGTACGGCCGCGAGAATCAATATCTGCTGCTCGAGGGCGCGACGCCTTCGCAGGTGGACAAGGCGCTCGAGGAATTCGGCATGGCGATGGGCCCGAATGCCGTCGGCGATCTCGCGGGGCTCGACGTCGGGTATCGCGTACGCCGAGGACGCAAGGATTTGCCCGCCGACCCGCGCTATTACCGCGTCGCGGACCTGCTCGTGGAGGCCGGCCGCCTCGGACAGAAGACGGGGCGCGGTGCGTTTGCCTATCCGCGCGGGTCGCGCCGCCCGCGTGCGCGATGCCGAGGTCGAGGCGTTGATCGTCGCCGAGTCGGCGCGGCTGGGGATCGCGCGGCGCGAGATCAGCGACGCCGAGATCCGCGAGCGCTGCCTGTGCGCGCTCATCAACGAAGGGGCGCGCATCCTCGGCGAGGGCATCGCGGACTCGCCGGCGGACATCGACGTCATCTGGTGCAACGGCTACGGCTTCCCGCGGTATCGCGGCGGCCCGATGTTCCATGCGGATACGATGGGCCCGGCGGCCGTGCTCGCGGGAATTCGCCAATTCGCGGACGCGCACGGCGCGCGCGATTGGACGCCGGCGCCTCTGCTCCTCGACCTCGCGGCGCGGCGGCGAGACGTTCGCGGCTTGGCAGACCGCGGCGCACCGCCAATTCGGAGTGACCATGCAATTGCAGAGCTACATCGGCGGGGCCTGGCGGAGCGGCCGACGACCGGGGCGTCGTCATGCGCGATGCGACCACCGGCGAGGTCATCGCCGAGGCGTCGTCCGCGGGCATCGACTTCGCGGCGGCGCTCGATCATGCGCGCGAGGTCGGCGGTCCGGCGCTGCGGGCGCTGACGTTTCACGAGCGCGCGGGCCTGTTGAAGGCGCTGGCGAAGCGTCTCGCGGCATGCAAGGAGGAGCTTTACGCGCTCTCCTACCGAACCGGCGCCACCAGGGGTGACTCGTGGATCGATATCGACGGCGGCATCGGCACGGTGTTCTCGTTCGCGAGCAAGGCGAGCCGCGAACTGCCGAATGCGCACGTGTATCTCGACGGCGCGGTCGAGAGCCTCTCCAAGGCCGGCACGTTCGTCGGCCGGCATTTGTATGTGTCGCGCGGAGGGTGCGGCCGTCCACATCAACGCGTTCAATTTTCCGGTGTGGGGAATGTTGGAGAAGCTCGCACCGGCGCTGCTCGCCGGCGTGCCGGCGATCGTCAAGCCGGCGACCGCAACGGCGTATCTGACCGAACTCGCGGTGCGCCGCATCGTCGAGTCCGGCATCTTGCCCGCCGGCGCGCTGCAGCTCGTCTGCGGCAGTCTTGGGGACCTGTTCGATCACCTGAATTGCCAGGACATCGTTTCGTTCACCGGCTCGGCGGCACACCGCGGCGCGACTGCGTGCGCATCCGAACGTCATGCGGCACTCGGTGCCGTTCATCGCGGAGACCGATTCGCTGAACTCGAGCATTCTCGCGCCGGATGCGCTGCCCGGCACGGCGGAGTTCGACCTGTTCGTGAACGAGGTCGCGCGCGAGATGACCGTCAAGGCGGGACAGAAATGCACGGCGATCCGCAAGGCGCTGGTGCCGGCGGCGGCGGCGGGCGACGTCGTCGCGGCGCTGCGGTCCGCGCTCGGCAAGGTCGTGCGTCGGCGATCCGCGCCTGCAGGGCGTCGGCATGGGGCCGCTGGCCAGCCTGGAGCAGCGCGTCGAAGTACTCGCGCGCATCGCCGAGCTGCGCCGCGAGGCCGAACTCGTCGTCGGCGATCCGGAGGCGTTCGACGTCGAGGGCGGCGATCGGCAACGCGGCGCGTTCGTACCGCCGCTGCTGCTGCTGTGCCGGGAGCCGCGGACGGCGCGGGCGCTGCACGACGTGGAAGCCTTCGGCCCCGTCGCGACCGTGGCGCCGTACCGCGACGCCGCCGATGCGATCGCGCTCGCGCGGCGCAGCGCGAGGAAGTCTCGTCGCCTCCGTGTTCACGGCCGACGACGATCTCGCCGGCCGGTTCGTCCGCGGTCTTGCGCCGTACCATGGCCGCGTCCTCGTCGTGAATCGCCATTGCGCGAAGGAGTCGACGGGCCACGGCTCGCCGCTCGCCCCGCTCGTGCACGGCGGGCCGGGTCGCGCCGGCGGCGGCGAGGAGATGGGCGGCATCCGCGGCGTGCTGCACTACATGCAGCGTACGGCCGTGCAAGGATCCCCCGATACGCTGACCGCGGCCGGCGGTCGCTGGGTGCGCGGCAGCCGCCTGCGCGATCCGGGCATGCACCCGTTTCGCATGCCGTTCAACGATCTCGAACTCGGGCGACACGCTGAACTCCGGGCGAGCGCGTGGTGACGGTCGAGGACATCGAGCGGTTTGCGGCGCTCACCGGCGATACGTTCTATGCGCACATGAGCGATACCGAGGCGGCGCGCAATCCGCTGTTCGGCGGCCGCGTCGCCCACGGCTATTTCCTGATTTCGGCCGCCGCCGGGCTGTTCGTCGATCCGGACTACGGCCCGGTGCTCGGCAACTACGGCCTCAATGAGCTGCGCTTCGTGAAGCCCGTGAAGCCGGGCGATCGCATCAAGGTGCGGCTGACCTGCGCGGACAAGAGCCTGCGCGCCGACAAAGGCTGGGGCGAGGTCGCCTGGGATACCGAGATCACCAATCAGCACGGCGAGACCGTCGCGTCTTACCAGGTCCTGACGATGGTGAGCGTCCACGCCGTACCGGACTCCGCAAGCAACATGACCGCGCACGTCGACCTCGCCCGCTACGCGGCACGGTTCCCGAGCCTCGGTTCCTCGCCCCGGAGCCTGGCTTGCTCGAGTTGATCATCGCGAATGCGCGCCGCGCGAACGCCGCGAGCGAAGCCATGCACCGCGACCTCGCGCAGGTCTGGCGCGAGATCGACGTCGACGACGCGGTGCGCGTCGTGCTGGTGCGCGGGGCCGGCGCCAATTTCTCGTCCGGCGGCGACTTCGACATGATCGAGCGCATGATCGCGGACGAGGCGACGCTGCTGCGCGTCTGGAAGGAGGCGCGCGATCTCGTCTACAACCTGATCAATTGCTCCAAGCCGGTCGTCTCGGCCATTCGCGGCACGGCGGTCGGTGCGGGACTCGCCGTCGCCTTGCTCGCCGACGTGGCGATCGCGGCCGACGATGCGCGGATCCTCGACGGCCACACGCGTCTCGGCGTCGCGGCCGGCGATCACGCGGTCATCATCTGGCCGCTGCTGTGCGGCCTCGCGAAGGCTCGCTATCACCTGCTGACGAACCAGCCGCTGTCCGGCGCGGGAAGCCGAGCGCATCGGTCTCGTCGCGCTCTGCGTGCCCGATGGCGAAGTGATGTCGACGGCATTCGCAGGTCGCGCGCGAACTCGCCGCCGGCAGCGCAACGGCGGTGCGCTGGACGAAGCACGCGCTCAACAATTGGTTGCGGCTCGCAGGTCCCAGCTTCGATGCGTCGCTGGCCCTGGAGTTCCTGGGCTTCAGGCTCGGCGACGCGCGCGAGGGACTCGCCGCGGCGCGCGCCCGGGCTACCTCCTGTTCGCGCGGGAGGGCACGCTGCTCGCGCAGCGGTTAGATCCCGGTCGCCTCGAACCCGAAGGGGAGCCGATCTCCGTGGCCGGAGACGTGTCCTTCTTCACCAATGTCGGCGGCCTGCAGGCCTCCGTCTCGGCCGGTCGCGCGCTGGTCTACGGCCGCTGGGTCCACGAAAAGAAGCTCGTGTGGGTGGACCGGAAGGGCGCCGAGCTCGGCACGCTCGGCGCCGTCGGCGACTACGGGGACCTCGACATCTCTCCCGACGGCCGGCGGGTTGCGGTCGACGGGCCACGCCGCGCGGGGACAGAACCTGGACGTGTGGGTGCTGGACGCCGCGCGAGGCCAGGCCTCGCGTTTGACGTCGGATCGCACGGACGAGTTCCGCCCGCGGTGGTTGCCCGACAACCGTCAGGTGGCATACCAGTCGGATCACCTCGGGTTCTACGACCTCTACCGCCGTTCCGCCGACGGCGGGCCGGAAGAAACGTTGCTGCTCGACAAGCATGACAAGGGCATCGACGACATTTCCGCCGACGGCCGCTATGCGCTTTATGCGAGTGCCACCGACGGACCCCGCGGGGACCTCTGGGCGCTGCCACTTTCGGGAAAGGCGGATCCGATCCGGCTCACGCAGACGCGGGAGTTCACGGAGGGCATGACGCTTTTCGC